>NZ_VBTL01000009.1:0-702749 GCF_013277835.1 Rhodococcus sp. MS13 | reverse complement strand
GCAACTTTTCCAGCCTATCCCAACCAGGTCACCGGCGCAAACCGGAACCCGTGAAGAAAAACTGGATTGTGTTCGCCAGGCACTTCGTACAACCTCGTGTCACTCACCCTCGCAGGTGGGAGTCGGTGTCCGTGTCGCTCTGACCTGGACAAAGTTACGCGAAGATCAACACAACACCAAATCGCCAGGTCAGAGCACTGAAGCGGGTTAACAGCCGATAGTTTCCTCGAATTTTTGCCTCTCGCGATGACTTTCCGCGCCCACTGCGGTCTGTATGAGCAGGAACCAACAGGAACCGAAGCGTTCAGTAATAAGTCAACCGACTTCAAGGAGCACCCAATGTCTCGTCTTCTCTTCGTCAACATGCCGGTCAAGGACGTCGCCGCTACCCGGGCGTTCTTCAGCGGCCTCGGCTTCGAGTTCAACGACATGTTCAGTGACGAGAACACTGCCTCGATGATCGTCAGTGATTCCGCCACCGTCATGTTCCTGAACGAACCCCGTTTCGGGGACTTCATCGCCGACGACATCTGTGACACGTCGAAAGCTCGAGAAGCATTGATGTGCGTGTCAGCCGACAGCAGGGAAGAAGTCGACACCTTCGTCGACGCGGCGATCGCTGCCGGCGGTAGCAAGTGGATGGAGCCCCAGGATCACGGCTTCATGTACGGACGCGCGTTCCGCGACCTCGACAATCACGTCTGGGAGGTCATGTGGATGGACCCGGCTGCGACTGTTCCCCAGCAGTAACGCAGAGCAACAGCAGTAACGAGTAGCCGCGCGGGTCCCTCCATACCGGAGGGCTCGCGCAACTCCTTGCCCCTACAACTCGGCAGGGCCCCTACAGCTCGGCAGGCAATCCGAACCGTGCGAACAGACTCAGATCGAAGAAACACGTGACGTGCGAGATCCCGGACTCGGTGACATCGAGAACGTGCAACTGGAAAGCACGGTGAACCCCATCGGGCTCGCGCATATAAAGGCCGAACGCCGGCTGGCCGTTGGCGGCGGTCGGTAGCAGCCGCATAGCGCCTGGTCCGTCGGCCGGGCATTTGGTTCCGATGAGCTGCCCGATTGCCTCGGGGCCCTGGTACCAACCCTCGAACGGAGGCATCTCCCAGATGGCTTCCCGCGTGAACAGCTCAACGATTGCCTCGACGTCGTAGCTTTCGAAGCTGTGCACGTAGTCGCGGAGCAACTTCCGGGCAGCCTCGGTAGTCGGTTCCACGAGATCGTCCTCAGTGGGCCCGATGTGATTGATCTGCGCGCGAGCCCGCTGCAGCAGGCTGTTCACCGCAGTGGTTGTGGTGTCCAGCGCCTCCGCAACTTCCGATGCCTTCCACTGCAGAACGTCACGCAGAACCAGAACCGCACGTTGGCGCGCGGACAAGTGCTGCAGCGCGGCAACAAGCGCGAGCCTGACCGAATCGCGATTGACGACCATGACGGCGGGATCATTGACGTCGCCCAACGCAGAATCCGCGATCGGTTCCAACCAGGCAATCTCGTTGCGCTCGATCAAATCGTCGGCCGGGTCCGAACTAGGTGCACCGAGGCCGGTCGGGAGTGGACGCCTCGATCTCCCCTCCAGCGCGGTCAGGCACGTATTCGTCGCGATGCGATAGAGCCAGGTCCTGAGCGACGACTGGCCTTTGTAACCTTCGAACCCGCGCCAAGCCCGGATGAACGTCTCCTGGACCTGGTCTTCGGCGTCGTGAATCGACCCCATCATGCGATAGCAGTGCGCCAGCAACTCGCGGCGGTACGGATCGGCAAGAGTGAGGAAATCACTGTCCAACGCCTGATCGACTGTCATTTGTTCAGACTAGTGGCCGAGCGCCCGAAACACAGGCGTCGGCGAGAATTCGATCAGGCCGGCGCCTGCACCGCGGTCAACCGGGATCTCTTCCTAAGAACGAACCCCAGTGATTCGTAGAGTCTGATTGCATTCGTATTCGATTGCACTGCATGGAGAAACGGCAGCTCGCCGCGTTCGCGAATCCCGGCAGCGACGGCACGGATCAGCGTCGTACCCAGGCCTCGACCTCGGAAGTCGCTGTCGGTGCACACCGCACTGATTTCCGTCCATCCCGGAGGGTGCAACCGCTCCCCCGCCATGGCAACAAGTCTTCCGTCGACGCGAATGCCGTAGTAGCTCCCCATCTCGACGGTACGAGGAAGAAACGGTCCGGGCTTGGTGCGCTCGATCAACGCCAGAATTTCGGGAACGTCGCCCCTTCCGAGAAGTTCGACCGACGGATCAACGGAGACTTCGAGTGCGGAACCGTCCATTTGCACCGAGCCGAACTGATCCACAACGCGCCACCCTTCCGGCGGCTGATGATCAAATCCTCGTAAACCTACTGTGCCGCCTGGACCTACGAGTGTGCGTAGGTTCTCCCAGTCTTCGGCGTCCAACTCGGGCGGATGACCGACAAACGGAGCGACTGTCGGGTCGTATCGCGCAACTCTCCCTGCCCAGCGAGCGAATTGCGCATGATGTCCGCGAAGACCTTGTCGCACAGGATCGTCCAGTGGATGGATGTCGACATCCGTGTCAACAGTCTCGACAAACGACGCCAGGGTCGCCTCCGTGGTCATCGAACCTCTTCCTATCCAAGTCTTCCAGTGATGGAGGCGACCGAAACTCCCCGCCCACCTCGATCACAACGCTAGGAACACTTGCTGTCGTAGTCGCCGGATAGAATCAAGATGATTCTGACTTCCGCCCCACGCCCAGTCACGACCACGGTTCGAGGGCAGATTCTCACAAAGACTTTCGTCGCGACATCTACACCAAACGAAAGGCTGTTCGCCATGAGCCACTCCGACCCGATCAGATCTGCATTCGACCAGCTACCTCTGAAGGAAATGGACGCAGCGACGCTGGTCTTCGCGATCGAGAGCGCCGTCGACGAGATGGCTCTCCCGGGTGAAACCTTGCGGCTCGCCATGGAGGTCGCGACCCTCGCGCACCTCGATCAGTTCAGAAAGAACGGGATCAAGTCAAACGAGGATCCCTACATCGTTCATCCCCTACGAAATGTGTTGCGGCTGCTTCGGTACGGGTGCTCTGATGTCGAGATCCTGAGCGCAACCGCGCTTCACGACACGGTCGAGGACCGACCACACGCCGTCATCGCACTCCTCGGTGGCCGGACTGCGGACGACATGTCTGCATCCGAAGCGCAAGAACGTGCGTCAACACTCATCGCCTCGCACTTCGGCCACAGAATCTCCGAACTTGTTGAGGCAGTGACCAATCCAATCGACTACCCGCACGACAACACCACCGGCTACCAGGATCACGTCATCCGCGCGATCGCGGATCCCGCAGTGTTCCTCGTGAAGTTCAGCGACTTCGTCGACAACGCGGGAAGCGTGAAGTACCTGAGCGAGACCGACAGGCTGAGGCTGGTCACGAAGTACGAACCACTCGTGGAGCACTTCAAGCGGGCTTCGCTTGCTCTCGCCAACGCATTGCAGCTCCCTCCCGCAGGACTCGACGCGATCGCACAGCACATTGCAACCATCGAAGGCGATTTCTCGAATACAGTCCGAGGGGACATAGAAAATACTCGCCAGTAGTACCGATCAGTAATAATCGAGCAATCGGGCGAATTCTCCGAATACGCGATTTTGTTACCAGTGAGTATTCACTTTCTTGCCAATTTCATTACCATCGTGATCCGTGTCACAGGGTCGAATTCCATTGCACTGCAATGATTTAACGCTATAAGTGTAACCGTGGTTCACGTTGACTAATATTCTTCAATTCGCCCAGGTGACATGAGCGTCGACATACTGCATTCTTAGATAAACCAGGGATTCCCTGGAAGCAGACACAATATGTTGCTGATTCGTGATTGGAGCGGTTCTGAGTCCACGCCTGCAGGGTGGCGTACAAGGCACGCCGTGCCTGAGCGCAGGGGACTCTACGAACCGGAAGGGCAATCACTTGCCGACGCGCAACCGGGGGAAACACAGCGCATCGCGGCGTAGTTCACGAACCAGGTAATCCGGGTATGTGGGACACGGTCGGCTCATATCGCAACGTACGTGACGAAGAATCTCATCAAGGACGGTGGCAGTGACAATGTTCAAACGAATCGCAGTGGTCAATCGAGGTGAGGCCGCGGTCCGGCTGATCAGGGCTGTACGCGAACTGAACGCCGAACACGACTACGGCATTCGCGTCATTGCACTGCACACCGAGGCCGAGCGCCGCGCCATGTTCGTCCGCCAGGCCGACGAGGGTGTGACCCTGCGCGGCACCGGCACCGGCAGCCCGTATCTCGACTACGCCGAACTCGAGCGAGCACTCCTCGCAGCCAAGGCCGACGCAGTCTGGGTCGGCTGGGGCTTCGTGGCCGAGGATCCCGCCTTCGCCGAGATCGTCGCGAAACTGGGCATCACGTTCATCGGCCCGAGCGCCGACGCGATGCGCCTGCTCGGAGACAAGGTTGCCGCCAAGATCCTGGCCGAGAAGGTCGGCGTACCTGTCGCCCCGTGGAGCGGCGGACCGGTCGAAACGCGCGCCGACGCTCGTCGTCATGCTCAGTCCATCGGATACCCCCTGATCATCAAGGCCCGAAGCGGCGGCGGTGGACGCGGTATCCGCAAAGTCTGGGCCGAAGACGAACTCGAAGTTGCACTCGAGCGCACGCAGGGCGAAGCAGAGCGGTCCTTCGGCGACCCCGTCGTCTTCCTCGAACGCCTTGTCACCGATGCACGCCACGTCGAGGTACAGGTCATCGCCGACAACCACGGCAATGTCTGGGCTCCGGGCGTTCGCGACTGCTCGATTCAGCGTCGCAACCAGAAGGTCATCGAAGAATCCTCCTCCCCCGTCCTGACCGAAGAACAGTCTGACCACCTCAAGAAGGTGTCCGCCGAACTGGTCAAGGCAGCCGGATACCAGGGCGCAGGCACGGTCGAATACCTCTACCAGCCCGAGAACAAGCTCTTCACGTTCCTCGAGGTCAACACCCGCCTGCAGGTCGAGCACCCGATCACCGAGGTCACCACCGGAATCGACCTCGTCAAACTGCAGATTCTGGTCGCCAGTGGTGACGAATTGGTCGGTGACTGCCCGCCCGCATTCGGCCACGCCGTCGAAGCCCGTCTCAACGCCGAGGACGCGGACAACGATTTCGCGCCGGCACCCGGCACGGTTCAGCTCCTCAAGTTCCCGCTCGGCTCCGGCATCCGGGTCGACACCGGCATCGCTGCCGGGGACGTCATTCCGCCCGACTACGACTCGATGGTCGCGAAGGTCATCGCCTGGGGCCGCAACCGCTCCGAGGCACTTGCGCGCCTGCGTACCGCCCTTCGTGAAACCACAGTCGTACTCGACGGCGGCACCACCACCAAGTCGTTCCTCCTCGATCTACTCGATCGCGACGAGGTCATCTCGGCATCCGCGGATACCGGCTGGCTCGACCGCACGGGCGCCCTCACCGGAACCACGCGCCGCGCGGACGTCGCACTGATCGCCACCGCCATCGATGCTTACGACGCCGAGGAGTCCCTCGAGCGTGCGGCCTTCCTCGCCTCGGCACGTGGCGGCCGTCCCCGCGCCAATCACGCGATCGGCCGTAGTGTCGAGCTCAACTACCAAGGTCAGGCATACAAACTGACCGTCGGGCGTATCGGCCCGCACCGCTACCGCGTCGACGGAGACGCCGGCGACATCGAGGTCGACGTCGATCGTCTCGGCGACTTCGAGTCACGGCTGGTGATCGGTGATCGGCGCTTCCACGTCGTTTCCGTCGTGAGCCCGGCTCGCTATCTCGTCGAGGTCGACGGCATCAGCCACCAGATCAGCCAGGACGACGCCGGAGTGGTCCGCGCGCCGGCTCCCGCCGTCGTGGTGGCTGTACCGGTCGCGGTCGGCGACGACGTCGAAGCCGGCTCCACCCTGGTCGTACTCGAATCCATGAAGATGGAGACCGCAGTTCGCGCACCGTACGCGGGCAAGGTGCGTGAAGTTCTCGCTACCGTCAACTCTCAGGTCGATGCCGGCGCGCCGCTCCTGCGCGTCGACCAGGTCAGCGAGGAAGCTGTCACGGAGAAGGCTCCGCGAGTCCAATTCGATCTTCCGGCAGCAACTTCCGGTTCCGACGCCCGTGACGACGCGTTGGCACAGCTCGAAGCACTGACCGCGATGATCAGTGGCTACGACGTCAGCGGTAAGCACGCAAACGCTGTTCTGGCCGAGTACGACGCACTTCGCAGCGCACTCGAATCCGAGGACCGCGAACTGGTACAGGCCGAACTGGCTGTGCTGACCACCTTCGCCGACATCTGCGAACTCTCGCGCAACAAGCCCACCTCGGGTGAGTCCGCGAAGGACGAATCCGTCCACAGCCCCCGCGAGCACTTCCACACCTTCCTGCACTCACTCGACTCCGAGCGCGAAGGTTTGCCGGCGTCGTTCCGCACGAGACTCGAACGGGCACTTCGCCACTACGACGTCACCGATCTGGAAGATCGCCAGGCCGTAGAGGAAGCGGTGTACCGACTCTTCCTGGCTCTGCAGCGCATGGAAGCCCAGATCCCGGTCATTGCAGCACTTCTCGAAGGCTGGCTCGTCGGCGACAAGGCTCCCGGTTGCTCGGCTCAGGAGCTCAACGAGGTTCTCGATCGACTCATCGTCGCGACGCAGGTCCGCTACCCCGTCATCGGCGACGTCGCCCGCAACCTTCGCTTCCGGTTCTTCGACGAGCCGCGCATCCGCAAGGTTCGCGAAGACGTTTACGACGGAGTACGCGGCAACCTCGCCTACCTCGAAGAGCAGCCGGACGCTGCCGATTTCGACGAGCGAATCGCCAACCTCGTCGCCACTCCCGAACCGCTCCTGGACCTGTTGGGTCGAAAGATCGGCCTTGGCAACCGCGATGGCGGCCCTCTACTCGAGGTCATCACGCGTCGCTACTACAAGATTCACTCCTTCGAAGACGTCCGCGTTTTCGAGCACGTCGACCGCCGTTTCGTGACCGGTAACTTCGACCTCAAGGGCGACGGGCTGCATCTCGTCTCGACGGTGGCCGAATTCGACGCTCTCGGAACGGCTCTCGACGATGTCGCTACGATCGCGCAGGATGCTCCATCCGGTCGCGGCCTGGTAGTCGACATCTACCTCGACTGGCCGAATCAGCCCGCCGACGGCGACACGCTCGTCGAGACGCTGCGCACCGAACTCTCGCGCAACGAGACGATCACCCGGTCCCGCCGCGCGACTGTGATCATCTGCAATCCGAATGGGGAGCCGGTCCGCTGGGTCACCTTCCGCCCGATCGACGGTGAACTGGTCGAGGACAACATCATCCGCGACATGCATCCGCTCACGGGTCAGCGTCTGGACATGTGGCGCCTGAAGAACTTCAACGGCAAGCGTCTGCCGGCTCCGGAGAACACCTACCTGTTCCACCTCTCCGCCAAGGAGAACCCGAAGGACGAGCGCCTGATCGCTCTCGCGGAAATCCGTGACGTGACACCGCAGCTCGACGACGAAGGTCAGATGGTTGCGCTGCCGGCCATCGAGCGCACTCTTGCCGCCTGCCTCGACGGCATCCGCCGTGCGCAGTCCCAGCGCGGAGACAAGCGTCGACTGGCAGCCAACCGCGTCGTGCTCTACGTGTGGCCGGTCGCCGACGTTCCCAGCGAACGCTTCTCCGTGATCGCTCAGAACGCAGCCCGACTGACCGTCGGCGCCGGGCTCGAAGAGATCACACTCATCACCCGCCTGAAGGACCGAAAGGGCGGCGCGCCCAAGGAAGTTGCGCTGCGATTCTCCTACCGCGCAGGTGCCGGTGTGGTCATCAACAAGACCACGCCTCCCACTGAACCGCTGCTCCCCCTCGACGCGTACGCCCAGAAGGTCCAGAGTTCGCGGGCACGCGGCACGGTGTACCCGTACGAGCTGATTCCGCTCCTGACCGGCACCAAGGGCACCTTCGTCGAGCACGACTTCGACGAAGCGGGCGTCCTCTCACCTGTCGAGCGTCCGTACGGGCTCAACAAGGCCGGCATCGTCGTCGGCCTCGTGAACACTCCGACGCCGCGCTATCCCGAGGGAATGACCCGTGTCGCGCTCTTCGGTGACCCCACCAAGGCGCTCGGTACCGTGGCCGAGGCCGAATGCTCACGTGTGGTCGCTGCCATCGACCTGGCCGAGAAGTTGAACGCTCCGGTCGAGTGGTTTGCGCTGTCCTCGGGTGCCACCATCTCGATGGAGAGCGGCACCGAGAACATGGACTGGGTCTCCCGTGGCCTGCGCCGGATCATCACCTTCACCCAGAACGGTGGCGAGATCAACATCGTCGTCACGGGAATCAACGTCGGCGCTCAGCCCTACTGGAACGCCGAAGCCACCATGTTGATGCACACCAAGGGCATTCTGGTGATGACCCCGGACAGCGCGATGGTGCTGACCGGCAAGCAGTCTCTCGACTACTCCGGTGGCGTGTCGGCCGAGGACAACTTCGGTATCGGTGGCTACGACCGCGTCATGGGCCCCAACGGCCAGGCGCAGTACTGGGCCCCCGACCTCACTGCGGCGTGCGAGATCCTGTTCCGTCACTACGCACACTCGTACCTCGCTCCCGGCGAAAGGTTCCCGCGTCGCGCAGCGACCACGGACCCAGTCGATCGCGACGTGCGTAGCTTCCCGCACACCCACCCGTCGAGCGACTTCGAGACGGTCGGCGACATCTTCTCCTCGGCGAAGAACCCGGATCGCAAGAAGCCCTTCGACATTCGCACCGTGATGCGTTCGGTGGTCGACCAGGACCACTCGGTTCTCGAGCGTTGGGCCGACATGGCCGGCGCCGACACCTCTGTCGTTCTGGACGCGCACCTCGCCGGACATCCGGTCACAGTGGTGGGCATCGAATCCCGCGCGATCCCGCGTAAGGGTCACTTCCCCGCCGACGGTCCCGACACCTGGACGTCGGGAACGCTGTTCCCGAACTCGTCGAAGAAGACGGCCCGCGCGATCAATGCTGCGAGCGGCAACCGTCCGATCGTGGTGCTGGCCAACCTGTCCGGCTTCGACGGTTCACCGGAGTCACTGCGCAACATCCAGCTCGAGTACGGCGCCGAGATCGGCCGCGCCATCGTCAACTTCGACGGACCGATCGTGTTCTGCGTCGTTTCCCGCTACCACGGCGGCGCGTTCGTCGTATTCTCCGGTGCGCTCAACGACAACATGGAAGTTCTTGCTGTCGAAGGTTCGTTCGCCTCGGTACTCGGCGGCGCCCCCGCCGCCGCAGTGGTCTTCACCCGTGAGGTGAACACCCGCACCAACAACGACCCGAAGGTGCAGCAACTGGAAGCAGACTTGGCAGCAGCCAAGGACGACACGGAGAAAGCACACCTGCGCGTCGAACTGAACGCTCAGCGCATCGCCGTCCGCTCCGACAAGCTCGGCGAAGTGGCATCCGAATTCGAAGCGATCCACAACATCCAGCGGGCCCGAGAGGTCGGCTCGGTGGATGAGATCGTCCCTGCCGCAGAACTGCGTCCGCAGATCATCGCAGCAGTCGAACGCGGCATGAAGCGCGCACTCGCGCAGTAAGTTTCTCCGCACGTCGAGCGGTCCCGCGAAATGCGGGGCCGCTCGATTTGTGTCCGGACCGCGCCGGCTTCAGACGCCCTCGAGCGCCTATCCGATCTCTTCGAGGACGTGATTGTGCTGCTCTGTTGCGAGCAGATGCCCCGCCGCGATGGTGACTGCCACGGGCCACTCGATGATCTCGAACGCAACCATCAGTCCCATCACCGCAAAATAGGCGATCTGCTCGGGTCTCGGAACCGGAATGGCACCGACGATCGGTAGCTCCAACTCGAAGCTCCGAGCCGAACGGACGGATTCCACTACCGCGCGGTGATCGACGGGGTTCGTGTGGTCGACGGTGTTCTGGGACATGTCACGATTCCTCAGGATTCATCTCGGGTCGCCCGGGAGTTCGGCGACGTGTCACTTCCAGCAGCGACGCTCACAAGCGTGTCCGATTCACCGGTTTCCGCTTCTTTGATTTCCGCTTCGCTGATTTCCACGCTGTCGCGAGCGCTGACTCCCCCGGTTCGGGAGGTGTACGCGGTGCTCGTCCGCGTCGGGATCTTGCGAATCGTCGACTGACCTTCCGCGCTCTCCTCAGTTCCAGTCTCCTCAGTTGCGGCGATCCGCTCCGACACCCGCGGAGCCAGCGCCGCCAGCAGCGTCGCTGCCGACGCACAGCCCACTGCTTGACCCCACCCAATCGGACCGAGCGGCGTGCAACCGAGAAATTGGCTCACCACCGGTGTGCTGACGAGCGTCGCCAGCGCCGCAGCGGACCCGGCAACTGTTGCGACCACCAGCGGACTGCGCGATTCGAGCAGCGTCTGCCCCAGTTGGGTGCCCACCAGGGCAACCAACGCCACCGTCGACGCTCGCCGCCGCCTGCCGCTCGTCCGGGCCATAAGCCACGCTGCCAGCGCACCGATTGCCGTGGCAGTGCCGCGGACAGCGATCGTCTGCCACAACGCATGAGTGTCCATCTGTTCGGACTTCTCGGATCCGTTCTCGGACGGGGTGCTCACCGCAAGCGCAGCAGCGGGCAAGGCGTCCGTCATCAGATTGACCAGTAGCAACTGCCTTGCGTTGAGCGGTGATTCGCCGGACAGCGCAGAACCGATCAGAGCGAATGCGACTTCACCCGCGTTGCCTCCGAGCAAAACCCCCACCGCTGATCTGACCCGCCGCCACAATTGACTGCCCTCGTCCAATGCGTCGGTCAATCCGCCGACACGGCCGTCGAGGAGCACGATGTCTGCGGCGCCGCGCGCCGGATCGCTGTCAGTCGACGCCACCCCGATTCCCACGCTGGAAACTCGGATCGCCGCAGCATCGTTCGCGCCGTCACCGACCATGGCGCACACGCGCCCGTCAGTCTCCAACGCTTGCACGATCTCGACCTTCTGCTCGGGTGTCACGCGCGCAAAGACGCTGCTGCCGCGGACGGCGTTCCGTCGTTCTGCGCGAGAGAAGTTCTCCCAGTCCGGACCGGTGACCACGTCCTCGCGCGCCACATCCATCCCCAGTTCGGTGGCGACCGCCGCCGCTGTTGTCGGATGATCCCCGGTCAGCACGCGCACTTGCTGTCCGTTGCCTTGAAGTTCTCGAACAAGTTGCGTTGCTTCGGGTCTGAGCGTGTCCGAGAGTCCGAGAAGGCCGACCGCTTCCAACCCCTCGGAGCAACACTGTTCGAGAAATTCCGAGTCCTCCGCAGCGCGTCGCGCATCGTGTTCCGACAACTCGCGCTGTGCGACGGCAACCACCCGCAGTCCGCGTCCGGCCATGCTCTGAACGTGGCTCGCCGACACAGCATTCGGATCCCGCCCTGCCTCCGCCACGAATTCCGGTGAACCCTTCAGTGCGATCCGTCTGCCCAGTAGGGCTGCCGAGTACGGCCGCCCAGACCTGAACGGAACGAGGTTGAGCGCGTCGGCATCACCGAAAACCCGAGCCTCGTCCAGAGCTTGTTCGGCTGCATCGACGACGGCGGCGTCCGTCGAATGAAAGACGCGATCGTCGCGACTTCCCAGAGCACTGCGCGCCGCAACTTCCAAAATCTCACTTTCGCCCCAACCGTCGACGCGTTCGACCGCGGCCACCCGTAGCTTGTTCTCGCTGAGGGTTCCGGTCTTGTCGAAGCAGACCACGTCGACACGGCCGAGCGCTTCGATCGAACGTGGAGCACGCACCAACACTCCTGCTGCAGTGAGCCTTCGAGCTGCCGCCTGCTGAGCCAGGGTCGCAACCAGAGGCAATCCCTCCGGCACGGCGGCCACGGCAACGGCCACGCCTCCGGTGACGGCGCGGCGCAGACCGGTACCACGAATCAGACCCGCGACTGTCACCAACGCTCCGCCTCCGATACTGGCCGGCAGAGTCGCCCTGGTGAGTTCGCGCAGTCTGTTGGTCAGGCCCACAGCAGGTCCGGATCGGGATACACCGACATCGGCGCGCCTGGTCACCGTTCGAGCTCCGGTGGCCGTGACCACGCCACGACCGGAGCCGGCAAGCACTGTTGTCCCGGTATAGGCCATGCACCTTCGCTCGGCCAGGGGCATCCCAGGGGTCGGGTCGGTCTGCTTGTCGACGGGCATGGACTCCCCCGTCAACGACGACTCGTCGACTTCCAGCGATTCGGCGCTCAACAGTCGACAATCGGCGGGCACGATGTCCCCGGACTCGAGGGCCACGACGTCACCGAGTTCGAGCGCGTCTGCCGCAGTCTCGACCGTGCCGGCGTTGGTTACTCGCCGAGCTACCGGTTCCTGAGTCCGCAAAAGTCGCTGCACTGCCCGTTCCGAATGAAGTCGTTGAACAGCGGACATCGCGGCATTGCCGACCAAAACCGAACCGACCAGGACGGCGTCTACCGGTGAACCGAGGACTGCACTGGCCGCCGAGCCGGTTGCCAACACCGGCGTGAGTGGATCCGCCAATTCTGTTCGCAACGCCGATAATCCGTCACGGATCAACCTGAAGCGTGCGGGCGCTCGCACACGAGCGTCGGCGCGGCGCGGTGTATGCCGGACGGATTCGGCGAGTTCGCGAACGACAGAATCACCGTCCATCTCATGCCAGGTATCGCTCGGAGTACCGACAGGGGCGGGAGCCTGAATCACAGATCGGGACAGGGTGTATCCGGTCCACAGTCCCGCGGCCGAACCAGCCGTGACCGGCCCCGGCCCAGCCCCTCGAATTCCCGGAAGCATAATCAAGGCGCCCAATGCCGAAGAACCCGAGGAGAGTTCGACGCCGCGCCTCGTCGCTGTTCGGGCAGCCGAGAGCGCATGGACGACCCGCCACGCCCCGGCCAAGTCGGTGTGGATGTCGGCACTCACGTGCTCGCCACTCGGTGGTGAAATCCCGATGCGCAGCACTGCCTGCCCCGCTATCGCCCTACTCGACACGATCGCAACTGTCCGACCCTCGGCCACCAGTGCCGAGAGAGCTTCGCGCAGGCCGGCTTCGGGAGTCGATGGCGCCGGATAGAGCTCGTCGAATCCGCTTCGCAGTGATCCGAGCCCGTCGTCGTCGATCGTGGCCGCTGCGACTCCGCTCGCGCGTATCTCACCTATCAGTGATTCCGCCAACCCTTTTCGCACCGGTCTTACGACAACTTCGGCGCCGTCGATGCGGTGTCTTCCGACCCCGAGTGAGCCGGCGTCAAGCGCTTCCCTGGCATGTGCCCACACCACGACGCGGTCCGACTCGGACACCTCTCGTATGTCGGAAACCCGGAGCGCGTCTTCGAAGAGGACACTCGGATCGACGAGGACGGTATCGACACGATCGAGCATGCGTAGAGCCGCGGGGTCCGAAACGGCGACGTGGTGCGTCCGCCACAGACCGTATGACAAACCAGCAGCGAACGATTCGCGTGACATCCGAAGCGGCCGCGGCGCCGAAACCTTGATGCTCGTCGCAACGGTGTCACCGCCGGCAGACACGGTAGCCAGTGCAGCCCCAGCCGCCAGCTGAACCCCAGCGATCCTGTCGGCATAACGCTCCCCCGGACCACTCGGGTCACGCCTCGTGGAAGCACCGCGACCGCCAGATTCGAATGGCCGCACCCGCCGAGAGTTTCGCGCCGCCAGAGTTTCGCGTAGCAGCATCGTCCGCAGCCCGAAATCCACGCCCAATGACGCAGGCGCGTAGGTCAGAACATCCGCGAACGACGTCGCCGACTCCAATGCGAAGTCGGTGAGCGAACGGCCAAGGCGCTGTTCGATTCGCCGACGCACCCGGGGTTGATAATTGATCGCCGACGCCGCCGCCGAGACATAGGCGGAACCCGGCATTCGCGGGGCACGAAGAATCGATCCCGCTGCTGCAGGAATCATCCCGACGCCCGCCAGCGCAAGAGTGCCGGTCCGCAGCGCCACGTCACTGACAGCGGTTCGCGGAATCGTCGAACCACCGACCAACGCCAGACCCGACAACGCCAGGCGCGGCGGCAAAGTTGCCACCGACACCGCACGCCGGGCCATCGCTGAGAACATCAGGAAGTGGATCGAGTGTGCGAAGAACTGTGAGTTCGATCCTGCGACCGACTGGCCGCCTTGTGGGAGTTTCCGCTCGATTCCTTCTTGGCCGGTTCCGTCTTGGTCGCGCGCCCAACCGCCTTGACCGCACGATCGGGCCGCGCGCTCTTGCGATCCCATTCGTGAAGTACCAGGGCCGTGCCGCCGACCGCCAAGAGCACCGGCCACTCCACCAATCCCGCCGCGCCGACGGCGGCCATCGTGAGAACCGCGGTCGGCGTCGAGGAACTACCCGCACGAATTCCGTCTCGGACGCCCTCCGCCGTTCCGCGTATCCCGCCCGTCACTCCACCGATCACTCCGCCACCGACGGCTCCAGCCACCGTCGTCGTTGCGTCTGCCACACCACGAACGACGCGGGTGGCTTCGTCGACAATCATCATCGGACGCTCCTATCAGCAGTCCATCGAAGAATTCAGTATTTGAGGCCATACCCAACACCGACGGCGGCAATCACGATCCGATACATTTTTCGGCGAACCTGGCGAGGGCGCGCCATCGTCAGCGCCGTGAGAGGGTACGGTGCGGGATGCAGCGACCACCTTCATCGACGGGAGTTCCACACAGTGGCGATCATCGGAAATTCGGACCTCGACATCTTCCGACTTAGCTTGGGCGGCAACCCTTTCGGATGGACAGCAGACGAGAAGACGTCCTTCGAGATCCTCGACTCGTTCGCCGAAGCCGGTGCAAACTTCATCGACACCTCCGACTCGTACACGGCGTCGGCTCCCGGCAATTCCGGCGGGGAATCCGAAACGATCATCGGGAAATGGATCACCGATCGGGGACTGCAGAACGACATCGTCGTCGCCACCAAGGTGGGTAGCCATCCCGATTTCAAGGGACTGAAGGCCGACAACATCGCGGCCGCAGCTGAGGCGTCGCTGCAGCGCCTGCAGACGGACTGCATCGATCTGTACTACGCACATTTCGACGACCCGCAGACTCCGCTCGAGGAAACTCTCGAAGCCTTCAATGCGTTGGTCGTCGCGGGCAAGGTTCGCTATCTCGGAATCTCCAACTACAGCCCCGACCGCGTCCGGGAGTGGCTGCGGATCACCGAGGAGAACGGTTACGCCGCGCCCATCGCGCTGCAACCGCACTACAACCTGGTGCACCGCAAGTCGTACGAACCCGAACTCGCGCAGATCGCCACCGACAACAACATCAGCGTCTTCCCGTACTTCGCTCTCGCTTCCGGCTTCCTGACGGGAAAGTACAAGACCCGCGCGGACATCGAAGGCAGCTCCCGCGAACGGCTGACCGCCGGATACTTCAGCGACGCCGGACTCGACGTCGTCGCGGAACTGGCAACAATCGCGCAGGCACACGAAAGCGAGATCTCGACCGTCGCGCTGGCCTGGCTGCTGACTCGACCGGGCATCACCGCACCGATCGCGAGCGTCAGCCGGCCGGAGCAACTCCCGGCGCTACTGGACGCCCCGAATCTGGTGCTGTCGTCGAATGAACTGGACACTCTCGAACGGGTGTCGGCGGCAGTCGGCGCCTGAAATCAGGCAGTTTTGAGATGAGCGCCGAGGGCCGTGTTGTTGATCGTCCAGAACGACCAGCCGTCATGGCTCTCGGTGTCGCCTGAAATGTGACCGGTCACGGCATTGGCGGCCGCGGTCGGATCAGGGAATCGGCGGCCTTCCATCGGTCCGCGCATGATCTCGACGACCTCGGTACTTTCGTCGAAGCGTCCGACCCAGCGGTATCCATGGCAATCAGCCGTCATCTCGAGGCGATTGTCGACAACTTCGATCTCCTCGACACCGCTGGCGCGACGCTTCTTCGCGGCGACCGGCGACGTCTTGCGCTTGGTCGCAACCGGGGCCTCCACGTAAATGCTCGGATCCTTGACCGCAGCCAGTCCCAGCGCATCCCAACGATCGTGACCGTGTACGACGCGTCCGCGCGGAATCGCGTGATGTCCGGTGCGATTGCGTCCGGGGCTGTCCATGATCCACAGGTCGACCTCGGCACGGATGTCGTCCGCGACCTCGTTGGAGGGCAGCATGAAGAACTCGTGCGGGTCTGCAGCCAGGTCGACGAACACCCAGAACTCGGAGCGCGTGTCGTCGCTCTCGAGCGACTCGTCCTGACGCCTGGCCTGCCAGTCACCGTCGAGCTTGGAACGCACTCGGACGATTCGGCTGATGCCGTCTGCGCCCGTCACCTCGACGGGATTACGACGTGAGTGCGTGAGGCGGACAGCCTTGCCCCCACGCTGCGTAGCTTCGGAAATGAACGCATTGATGCCGCGGCTTGCGGTGTCTTCCATGATCGACCTGTCTCGAGCGGGTACGCCCGCATCACCGGATCGGCATCGGGGTCGAGCAAAGAGCGAATTCTCGGCCTGTTCTTCGATCGTGCGGCCGGTCAGTACCTTCGACCTTACAGCTCCGGCGACAGCCTGACTACGGCGCCCGACGCTCGTTCCCGGAGGTCAGCAGTGCAATGTCCCCGTAAAGAGCCGCCCGGTGAGCGAACATCAGTTCTTCCACACCGTCGAATTGATCCCCGACGTAGTGCGTGTTGGCAGCCGAAAGTTCACGTGAACCAGAGCGCGCGAGGAGGTCGTCGATCCGGCTGTCGAGGCTCGCTGCATGCGCAACCGCACGCTGCGAACTCAACTGATCCTCGGCCCGTGCGACCAGGTCACCGATCCGCGCGAGCGCCGCGACGCGCTCGACCAGCTGGTCCCAGACCGTGCCGAGCGCTTCCCTTCGCGAAGCGATTCCGGCTCGCGTTCCCTCGTCGCGTGCCAGCGCAGCCGCGTCGTCCAGCTCTGCGAGTATCGAACGCAGCGCTACGGTATCGACCGCGATCTGCGTGATCTCGTCTGCCAAGTCCAGTTGATTACGTTGAATGACGAAGTGATCGGAATGCCACGCGCTGGAACTCTCGATCCGGTCGAAAAGATTCCCGGCGAGGTAAAGCAGTGCGTCGTACTCACCGGCGCGTCCTTCGGGTTCGGAATCGACCAGTCCGTCGAGGACTTCCGCGATACGTCTTCCGGCATCGGCGACGACACCGGTTCCCTGGACCTTCCCGAACTGGGCGGCGAGTTTGTCGAGTGCTGCGTTTCCACTGCTGGCCACGACACCGAGACCCACCGGCAGCTTGGCCGGAACCGGCGTGCGGGTGAGCCCGGCAAAGAGAGCCTCGCGCTGCTCGACGTCGAGATGGAGACCGTCGCGGCGGTCCTTGCGGATGGCACGGACGCTGCTCGCGAAATGACGATTGGAATGCACGATCGCCGATCGCATCGACTGAACGCGCTTGTCCAGCGTCTGCACCCGCCGTTCGAGGACAACCTGAACGGGACCGATGCGTGTCGCGAGCAGTCGACGCCTGGTGCGGGCCAGCTCGTCGGTGAGATACCTCAACTCGGAAAATCCGCCGATCTCCGGGAACGAACGTCCGACAGTGCGCCGGTTCGCCAGGATCGACCGCGTCGACTCGTCCGCATAGCCGCCGGCGATCAGCAATGCGACATCGTCGGACAACTCCGGCCGGTTCGACTCGACGGTCCCCGCCGCACACCACTCCCTGACTCGGGTGGAGATGAGCGTTCGCCGTTCGGTCACCGACGCCACGACAAAGACGTCGCCATTTCCGTCTGCCATCTCACGGCCATCCGTCATCTCACGCCTCCTGCTGGGTGCCGGTTACCACTGTTCCAGAATCTGCCGACACGCGCCCGACCCCTGCTCCCGAAGCCGACGCACCTCTGCCATACCGTAGGCGGGTGACCTCCCTGCGATCAGACGCGCAAGCAGGTCACTCGCGCGCACCGCGGACTCCTCCAGCGGTTCAACCACTACTTCCCGATCTCGCGATCGAACAACTCCAGTCGTTGTTGCAGGTACGTTCCTGGACTCTCGCGGAATGGTTCGCGATGGCCGACCAACGCGGATTCCTCGCGCCCGCGGCCAGTGTTCCGCTCTTCATGGAAGCCGCGCTGAAGTATCCCGAGCACCGCGAGGCGCTCCTTCGCCTCGCCGGCCGACGCGGGCAGTACCTGGCGGAGCAGAATCCCGATTGGGCCCAATTGCGGCGGATCGGGTCACGCCGGGACGAACTGTGGCTATCGCCCGATCCGAACGACCGTACGGCCTGGTTCGATTACATACGTACGGTCGACCCGGAACTGGCGAGCGAGGAGCTCGAGATCGCCTGGGACGACGAGCCCACCGCAAACCGCCTGCACTTCCTCGATCACCTCGAGGTCGGACTGGGTGAACACGATCACACCCTCCTCGAGCGTGCACTCGACGATCCAGCCGTGCGGGTTCGTGAGCGTGCAATTCAACTACTACGGCAACTCCCCCGATCTCCTTTTGCCTCTCGCATGGTCACTCGGGCTAAGTCGTGGGTCCGGCTCGAGACGAAGCCGTTGCGACCGCGCCTTGCCGTCCGATTGCCGGGCTCGCTCGACGACCTCGCATTTCGTGACGGCATCGAAGACGTCCACTACAAGAACAAAGGCATCCGGCGCTGGTGGTTACGGCAAGTCGTGACCGCCACTCCACTGACGCTGTGGGAATCGATGGCCGGTTCGCCACGCGAGGCCCTCACCATCCCCATCGAGAAGCAATGGCGCACCGTGATGATCGAATCATGGACTGCTGCAACAGTTCTTCAGAAGAACACAGCGTGGGCGTCGGCATTTCTGGAGCGGGACGGGCGCACGACCGACCGGAGAATCGTCGCCATCGCAGACCCACGCGAGCGCGTCGAATACATCGTTGCCGGCCACGCGGACGAATACCTTCTGGGCGTCGACGGCAGCGCACTACTCGACGGCATCGACCGTCCATGGCCCCTCGCCGTCGCCGAAAAGTTGTTGAACGCCTTGGAGAACGAAGCGATGGAGCATGCTGCGACGGGTGAGGACTTGGGCATTCACTCGCGGCACAGTCACTTTTCCACTCTGCGAAGCGTGCAGGCGCGCTTCCCTTTCGATGCCGTACCGCTTCTGCAGGACGCGGCGGCACGAACGAGTGACCCCGGGTGGCAACAAGCATTCACCGACAGCGCCGTCAACATCGAGCAGCGTCAACTCCGCTTGGACGTCTTACGCTCTCACCGCTGAACGACGAAGGGTCGCACTCCGCGAACGGAATGCGACCCTTCGGTTGATCGTGAAAGATCAGACGACGCTGACCATCTCGTGATCAGCCACGCCGGCGGCCAACACCCGGAGATGGTCTTCGGTGCTGCCGAGGGTGTGCTCGATGGCGACGAGTCGGCTCACGTAGTGACCCACCGGGTACTCCGCGGTCATACCGATGCCACCGTGCATCTGGATCGCTTCCTGGCCGATGAGCCGAGCCGAACGCCCGATCTGCAACTTCACCCGCGAAGCGATCACCGGATCGACGACGCCGTCGGCAAGGGACATCGTTGCGTACAGACTCATGCTGCGTGCCAACTCGAGCGAGACGTACAGGTCGGCGGCGCGGTGCGTCAGCGTCTGGAACTTCGCGAGCGGAACACCGAATTGCTTACGCGTCTTGAGGTATTCGGTGGTCAGACGCAGCGCCTCTTCCATTGCTCCGACAGCCTCGGCGCACAGCGCGGCCTGCTCACGGATCTGTGCGGCCTGGATCAGAGCAGAAGCGTCTCCGCCCTCACCGAGCGCTTCGGCGGGAGTATCGGTGAACTCGATCTGCGCCCCGCGCAAACCGTCGTGAGTGGCGTAGGACTTGCATACCAAGCCGGAGGCATCGCTCTTGACGAGGAACAGTCCGACGCCACCGCCGGGGAGTGCAGCGCTCACGACCAGGATGTCCGCAGTCGCACCGTGGCCAACGGGATTCTTGATACCGGTGATGGTCCAGCCGCCGTCGACCTGCGCCGCCGCGGTGGCCCGTTCTGTTGCCGGCCAACGGATTCCGGGTTCCTGATCGGCGAACGCGAGGAACGTGGTGCCCTCGGCCACTCCGGGAAGAATCGACGAGCGCTGCTCTGCGCTGCCGCCTTCGGAGATAAGCCCGCCCGGCGTCACGACCGCGTCGAGTAACGGTTCGGGGGCCAAGCGTCGACCGATCTCGGTCATGACCGCACCGATTTCCACCGGGCCCGCGTCCATGCCGCCGTCGTCCTCGGAGAACGTCAGGCCGAGCAAGCCGACCTCGGCCAACTGCTTCCAGACCTGCGGACTCCACCCTGGATCGGAGTCGATGATCGCGTTGCGCTTTTCGGCGTCGTAGCTACGCGAGAGGAGGTCCTTGGTGGTGTCGCGGAGAAGCTTCTGTTCGTCGTTCAGTTCGAAGTCCATGCCACGCCTCACAATCCGAGGATCGAGGAGGCGATGATGCTGCGCTGCACTTCGCTCGATCCGCTGTAGATGGATACCTTGCGGTAGTTCAGGTACGTCGGGGCAGTGTGCTGTGCCCAGCTCGCGGAGGCGATGTCGCTGCCCGCGTCGTACGGCAGTGAATCAGGGCCGGCCACGTCCATCAGCAATTCGACGCTCGCCTGCTGCAATTCGGAGCCACGAAGCTTGAGCAGAGACGACGCCGGGTTCGGCTGGCCGTCAGCGGAACTGGCGACCACCCGGAGCTGAGTGAGCTCGAGGGCAAGCAATTCGTTTTCGAGTTCGGCGAGGCGAGCAGCGAAGAGCGGATCTTCGAGCAGGGTCCCGTTACCGACCTTGACCTCGGCAGCGCGGGCCTTGGCCTGGGCCAGACGAACCTTCGAGAAACCGACGCGGGTGACACCGGTGCGCTCGTTGCCGAGCAGGAACTTGGCGTAGCCCCAGCCCTGGTTCTCTTCACCGACCAGGTTCTCTCCCGGAACGCGGACGTCCTCGAAGAACACTTCGTTGACCTCGTAGCCGCCGTCGATCAGCTTGATCGGGCGGACCGTGACTCCAGGCGTCTTCAGGTCGACCAGAATGAACGAGATACCTGCCTGGCGCTTGGGCGCATCGGGATTGGTACGCACGAGGCAGAAGATCCAGTCGGCGTACTGTCCCAGCGTCGTCCAGGTCTTCTGACCGTTGATGACCCAGTCGTCGCCGTCGCGGACCGCGCGGGTCTTGAGCGAAGCGAGGTCGGAGCCGGCCTCGGGTTCGGAGAATCCCTGGCACCACCAGATGTCGAGGTTCGCGGTCGCGGGAAGGAACTTCTCCTTCTGCTCCTGCGAGCCGAAGGCTGCGATGACCGGACCGACCATGTTGGCGTTGAACGCCAACGGTTCGGGGACCGACGCTAGCTGAAGTTCGTCGAGCCAGATGTTGTGCTGGACCGGGGTCCAGTCCTTGCCGCCCCACTCGACCGGCCAGTGCGGTACCGCCAGACCGTGAGCATTGAGGATCTGCTGCGCCTCGACCATACGGTCGCGCCCCAATTCCTCGCCGTGGGCGTACGCCTCCCTGATGTCCGCGGGGATTTGCGTACGGAAGAACGTCCGCATCTCGTCGCGGAACGCTAGTTCCTCGTCGGTCAATGCCAGGTTCATCGGGATTCCTTCGCACTCGAAACCGGATTCATGTTCGGTTCGACCGTACCCCGACGACCCTGGAGGCGGAACAGGTACCGCGAAAGACGGCACTCGGAACCGAGCTACTACACGGTTTTGAGGACCAACAGGTAACCCCCACCCGCGGCGTCGATGCTCGTTTCCACGTTCAGCGACGGAGCCAAACGTGACAACCGGTCGATCAGCCAGTCCGACGCTTCCTGGGCGTCGTCCTTGCCGGGACAGCGAGCGACGGCGACGCGGCCACCCTTGCGCTCGAGTTGCTCCACGACCCCGATGATCGGGGCGGGATCCACGACGAACAGCCGATCCGGCCACTCCACAACAGGTTTGACCGCACCCTTCTTGGTGTTGCACGCGCGGTGCGCCAAGCGTTCGACGCCACCTTTGGTCTTGCCACCCTTTTTCGCGGTGTTGATGCTGTCGATACTCGGGCCGCGCGGATCGTTGACGGACATGTCGGGATCGACCGGTTCGTCACACAGCCAGCAGCGCCAGGATTCACGTTCGCCGACTTCTTGAAGGGTGCTCATGTGGCAACGGTACCGTGCGCACTTTCGGCTGCTTCCGCTACCAAAAGTGCGCACGGGGCCGAAGGCCCTACATGTCTGCAATCGCCTCCAGCGGCTTCGTCTTGGCCGCTCGGTTGGCCGGCCACAGCGCCGCCAAGACACCGACCACACCCGAGCCGATCAGCATTCCGACCACCTGACCCCACGGGATCGTGATCTTGTCGAGGCCCTGATCCGCGAGAGTGCTCACGAAGGCCCAACCGAACGCGATGCCGAGAACAACTCCGACCGCCGCGCCGTACACCGCGATGAGCACCGACTCGAGGTAGATCGTGCGTCGCATCTGTCCGCGCTGCATGCCGACAGCTCGCAGCATTCCGATTTCTCGTCGCCGCTCGACCACCGACAGTGCCAAGGTGTTGATGATGCCCAGGATTGCGATCACGACCGCGAGTGCAAGCAGTCCGTAGAGGATCGCCAACAAGGTGTTGATCTGCTGGCCCTGAGTTCCCTTGAACTCCTCACGATCCTGCACCTGGACGACGACGTACTTCTCCGTGGCCGTTTCCAGCTCGGATCGCAGCATGGTCAGATCCGCACCCGGCTTCGCCTTCACCAGCACCACGAAGTCCGGGAGACTCTCGGCCGGCATCAGTTTCCGGTACGCCTCGTCCGAGACGATCCACGAGCCGATCAGCTGGTTGTCCTCGAACACTCCCGCGACAACGGTCTGGTACTCGACGCCGCCAGGACCGGTCAACGTCTGGGTCGAGCCGACAGTCCAGCCCTTGTCATCCGCAGTCGACTTCGAGACGAGCATGTTGTTGCCGGTCAGATCGACCGTGCCCTCGAGGATCTTGTACTCGAGCACGCCTTCGATCGGTCCGTCGAACGAAGCGCCTTGCTCGTCCTCACCGTCGACCTTCGCGCGCACCCCGTGCAAGGACGTCGCGCTCTGTACGTCGGGTACCTGCCGGACCGCGTCGGCCGCACCTCGCGGCACACCGATCGCGTTGGGACCGGTCAGGATGCAGTCGGCCGAGACACCCACGTCCACAAGAGCATTGATGCTCGCCTTGGCCGAGGAACCGAACACTCCGATGACCGTCACCAGCATCAGACCGAGAGTCAGCGCGAATGCCGTTGCGGCCGTACGGCGAGGATTACGCACCGCATTGGTACGGGCCAATCGCCCGATGGCGCCGAACGGCTTGGCGAACACGGCACCGAGCGCACCGACGATCGGTCGCGACAGCGCCGGAGCCCCGAGAAGAACCGCGATGATCAACGAGAACGCACCGAGTCCGACTATCAACGCAGCCCCACCACCGGTACCGCGAGAGCCGAACACGAGCAGTGCCACACCGATCACGCCGAGAATCGCACCGATCAACGTCCGCACTCGCAGTGAGTCACCGGTAGAGGCGAACTCCTCACGCATGGCCGCTACCGGCGGGATCTTCGACGCACGACGAGCCGGGGCGTAAGCGCTGAGCGTCGTGACGACGACGCCGACCACCAACGCGACGATGATCGTGCGGGCACCCACCTGGAGCGGGCCTTCCGGCAGACCGACGTCGAATGTGTTGAGCAGACTGCGCAATCCGTAGGCGAGACCGATACCGCCGAGCAGACCGATGATGCTGCCGATGAGTCCGACCACGAGCGCCTCGGTGACCACCGAACGGCCGACCTGCGCTCGGCTCGCACCGATCGCGCGCAGCAGCGCCAGCTCACGAAGTCGCTGCGCCACGATCATCGAGAAGGTGTTGTAGATGATGAACGTTCCGACGAGCAGAGCAATCGCGCCGAACGCCAACAGGAAGTAGTTGATGAAGCTCAGCGCCGAGTCGACCTCGGCCTTGGTCTCCTCACGAACCTGGTCGCCGGTCTGCACCTTGAGATCGGGGAAAACCTGCTCGACGCGTTGCTGCAGTTCCGTCTGCGACACCCCGTCGCCCGCGACGTCGATGTACTCGACGTGTTGGCCGTCGGTGAAGAGTCCACGGGCCTGCTCGTCGGTGAAGAGCGCGCCGATGAACCCGCCGGTGTCACTGCCCGCCCCCTCGTAGATGCCGGACAACGTCACGTCCACGATTCCGCGGGCCGGTGCCAGAACCTTGGCGGAGTCCCCCACCTTCAGTCCGGCTCGCTCGGCGGCGCTGGTGTTCAGCGCGACCTGACCGGTCTGCGTCGGAGGCGCGCCCTCGACGAAGGTGTCGGGTTCGGCAATCGCCTGGCCCGGCGGTAGGTAGGACTGCCCGATACTCGGCGCGCCGCCGGTCTGAACAGCGCCGCCGTCTGCGTTGATCAGGACGATCTGTCCGCTGACGGCCGGGGCTACCGCTCGGACACCGTCGACTGCGGCAAGTTTGTCGACATCCTCGACCGGAACGCCACTGGTGTTGCGCTCTTCCATCGATACCCGGACGTCGACGCCCTGGGCGGTGTTCTCGAAGATCGAATCGAAAGTCTTCTGGAGGGTGTCGGTGAAAACGAACGACCCCGCGACAAAAGCCGTGCCAAGCACCACGGACAGAACCGTCAGCGCAAGTCGCACCTTGTGTGCCGCCAAGTTGCGCAGGGAAACCTTGCGCATCGGCGAGTTGCTTACCGAAGCCATGTGCTCAAGCCCCGGCTTCCACGTTCACGACCGCCTGCGGAGCGTCCAGACGCTTCATCCGGTCGAGGACCGAATCCGCCGTAGGTTCGCGCAATTCGTCGACGATCTTGCCGTCCGCGAGGAACACCACTCGGTCGGCATACGCCGCTGCCCGCGGATCGTGCGTCACGATCACCACGGTCTGGTTGAACTCGTCGACGGCCGCCCGCAGGATCGAGAGCACCTCCCCGGAGGACTTCGAATCGAGGTTTCCGGTCGGCTCGTCGCCGAAGATGATCTCCGGCTGACCCGCCAGCGCACGCGCACACGCCACACGCTGCTGCTGACCACCCGAGAGCTCTCCCGGCCGGTGATCGAGGCGATCCCCGAGACCCAGCTTGGTCAGGACGCTGTTCAGCCAGGTCGGGTCCGCTTTGCGTCCCGCGATGTCGAGCGGCAACGTGATGTTCTCGAGCGCCGTCAGCGTCGGCACCAGGTTGAACGCCTGGAAAACGAAACCGATGCGATCGCGTCGCAATTGGGTCATCTGTTTGTCGGAAAGCGTCGTGAGTTCCGTGTCGCCGATGAGAACGGAACCCGAACTTGCGGAATCCAGACCGGCGAGGCAATGCATCAGCGTCGACTTACCGGAACCGGACGGCCCCATGATCGCCGTGAACTCACCGCGGGCGAAATCTGCGGACACCGAACTGAGTGCGTGCACCTGGGTATCTCCGGTGCCGTAGGTCTTGGACAGGCCGACTGCGCGGGCCGCGACATCCTGGGCGTGCGAACTCATGATCGCCTTTCCTGTTCACTTCGGTACTACTTGTGGGCGTGACGGGCGCCCGTGAAAACACGGACGCCCGCAATGGTTGGTTCCATCCTGTCGGGTGTCGGGCGCGCTCGCCATCGGGGACCACCCTGATATCTGCAGCCGAGCCGGTCAGGGTCGCGGGAATGTGCTCTCTCTGCTTGTGCGCATTGACGAGAAACAGCGATACGAAGACCGGGCGCACATTAACCTTGTGACACCAATCACACGAGAGAGGCGGCCGAATGTCCGACGCCACCGCTGGAATCATTTTCGATCGGCTAGAGCACTGGGCGACGGTCAAGCCTGATCAAGCAGCGATGACCTTCCAAGGGACCGAATACACGTGGGCCCAGTGGCGAGACCGCATCTTGCGTATCGCCGCCGCCCTCGCCGAATCCGGCATCGGCGCCGGCGACACTGTCGCGTTCGTCGACAAGAATCATCTGTCCTGCCTCGAAGTCACCTACGCCGCCTCACTGCTCGGCGCCGCGAATGTCATTCCCAACTGGCGACTTTCGGGCGAAGAGCTGGATTACGTCCTCGCGGACTGTGGCGCTCGCATTCTGTTTGTCGGCAGCGAACTACTCCCCCAGATCGTCGCCATGCGCGACCGCTTGACGGCCGTCGAATCGATCTTCGCCGTCGGCGGGGAACACGACGAGTTCGAACCGTGGATCGACGAGGTCGCACCGCTGCACTCCCGCCCCGAGGTGAGCCCCGATGCCACCGCTCTGGTTCTCTACAGTTCCGGGACGACCGGTCGCCCCAAAGGCGTACAGCTCACGCATCGAAACCTGTTCGCGCACAGCAACAATGTGCTCGAAATCCTGCCGGCCCACGAGGATCACCGATTCTTGATCGCGATGCCGATGTTCCACGTCGGCGGAACGTGCTACGCCATCATGGCAATTCACACGGGAGGGCGCTGTTACTTCACGAGAGAAGCCGACGGACCGTCGATCTTCGCCGGTCTCGCCGCCGGAGCCAACATCGCCTTTCTCGTCCCACCGGTCATTGCCGGAGTCCTGGCCGCAGGCGAGCAGGCCGTCGCCGCCTTCAAGGCATTCAAACGCATTACCTACGGCGCCGCCCCCATGCCCCTTCCGTTGTTGCGAGCAGCACTCGCGGCTTGGCCGGACACCGAATTCGTCCAGGTCTACGGCATGACCGAAATGGCAGGTGTCATTACCGCGTTGATGCCGGACGTTCACCGCGACGAGTCGCAGGTCGAGCGCATGGCATCAGCAGGCACGGCGATCCCCGGCGTCGAGATGCGTGTGGTGGACCCCGTCACGCTCGAGGACGTGCCCACCGGAACGACCGGCGAACTGTGGTGGCGATCCGAACAGTGCACCCCCGGATACCTGGGCAAGCCCGAGGCGACGGCCGAAACGATTACCGCAGATGGGTGGCTGCGAAGCGGCGACATGGGCCGCGCCGACTCCGACGGCTTCGTCTTCATCGAGGACCGCCTCAAGGACATGATCATCACCGGCGGCGAGAACGTCTACTCCCCCGAGATCGAACGAGTACTGGTGGAGCATCCGGCAATCGCCGAGGTCGCGGTCATCGGCGTTCCCGACGACCGTTGGGGTGAAACCGTCAAGGCAGTCGTGGTTCTCACTGCCGAAGCGCAGATCGACGAAGCCGAACTGATCACCTACACACAGGAACGCCTCGCAAAGTTCAAGTGCCCGACCAGTATCGACGTCGTCGAGATCCTTCCCCGCAATCCCACCGGAAAGATCCTCAAGCGCGACCTCCGCAAACCGTACTGGGACAACCGCGAACACAAACTGGTCTGAGTTCGCGTGCTGTAATGGGGCGGTGACTTCGCGCCGCCCCACCACACCCAATCCGACCGATCCGTGCCCGTGCGGCAGCGGCAACGCGTTGGCCGAATGCTGCGGAAAGTACATCAGCGGCGAAGCGCACGCACCGACTGCCGAAACCCTGATGCGTTCGCGTTACACGGCCTTCGCTGTGATGGACGACGAATATCTCACGCAGACTTGGCATCCCGCCCATCGGCCCACCGAACTCGATCTCGACCCCGACCAGACATGGCTCCGGTTGGAGATCCTGGACACCGAACGGGGCGGGCTGTTCGATTCCGACGGCGTCGTGGAATTTCGCGCTCACTACACATTCGGGCGCGAGCGGGGAATGCTCCACGAACGCAGTCGATTTGCGCGAACAGAGGGTAAGTGGCTCTACGTCGACGGCGATATCGGTTAGGTAACTCCGGGCACCGCCGCCGCGGATCCCGATAACGCGAGCCCTACGATCGAGTCATGACAACGAACCGGACGAGATCATTTGCCGCTGTCGCTGCCATCGCAGTGGGCGTGAGCCTGACTGCCTGTTCGCAGGACGCGGAGACCACTCCCACGGCAGCCACCTCGGCCGTCACCTCGACCTCGAGTGCAGCAGCGTCGACCACAGAACCAGTCCCGACGGACAGCTCCGACAAGACGTCGGCTGCGGGCACCGAATCCAAGCTCACCGTCGTCGACATCCGAGTGGGCGAGCACGACGGATTCGATCGTGTCGTCTACGAAATGGGCGGAACCGGCACACCCGGATGGCGCGTCAAGTACGTCGACGCGGCGACACAGGAAGGCAGCGGTAAGCCCGTGGACATCAAGGGTGCCGCAGTGATCCAGGTCCTGATCGACGGTTCCGCCTATCCCTTCGACAGCGGAGTCGAGCAGTACTCCGGCCCCAACCCGGTCCCCGGCGTCGGCGGAGTCGTGACCGAGGTCAACGGGTCCAACGTCTTCGAGGGAGTCACCCAGTCGTTCATCGGCGTGACTGAGAAGCAGCCGTTCACGGTCACGACGCTCAGCGACCCTCCGCGAGTGGTGGTCGACGTGGCCCGCTGAGGCCGCACTTGACCTGAAGTTTGGTTGAGGTTCTACCTTCGTGTCGTACCGGCCACGTAATCTTCGTGGCCGGCGACTGGAGGGGCGAAGTCATGAGTATGGAAGTCACCGCGTGGAACGCGATGTACAACGCGATGCACGCGCAAGAAGATCGGCGCCCGTTCTCGAAGGCGACACTGAAGCGGATCGCGACGTTCGCGGTTCCGCAGAAACGTAACCTCAGCTGGTACCTCGTACTGAGCGTCGTCACCGCTGCACTTGCCGTGGCAACCCCCGTCCTGGCCGGGCGCGTGGTCAACGCGATAGTCGGCGGCGACGCCGTCGACGTGGTCGTCAAACTTGCCGCACTGATCGCACTGGTTGCACTTCTCGAAGCCGCTCTGGGCCTGTTGACCCGGTGGCTTTCGGCCAGCATCGGTGAAGATCTGATCCTGCATCTGCGCACCACCGTCTTCGATCACGTCCAGAAGATGCCCATCGCGTTCTTCACCAGAACTCGAACCGGAGCACTGGTCAGCCGGCTCAACAACGACGTCATCGGCGCACAGCGCGCCTTCAGCGACACCTTGTCCGGAGTGGTCAGCAACCTGGTCACCCTGGTGATCACGCTGATCGTCATGCTCGGGATCTCTTGGCAGATCACCGTCCTCGCGTTGTTGCTTCTCCCCATCTTCGTCATCCCCGCTCGGCGGATGGGTGCAAAACTTGCAGCACTCAATCGTGAAGCAGCCAACCATAATTCGCTTATGAGCACCCAGATGACGGAACGGTTCTCCGCTCCCGGAGCGACTCTGGTCAAGCTGTTCGGTCGCCCGTCGCAAGAGTCTGCGGAGTTCGCGGTTCGTGCCAGGCGTGTGCGCAACATCGGAGTCCGGACCGCAATGCTGCAGTCCGTCTTCGTCACAGCGCTGACACTGGTCTCGGCCCTGGCTCTTGCCCTCGTCTACGGACTCGGCGGCTTCTACGCGCTGCGCGGACAGTTGGACGCAGGCGCCGTCGTTGCGATGGCGTTGTTGTTGACGCGCCTGTACTCGCCGCTGACCGCACTGGCCAGCGCGCGGGTGGACGTCATGAGCGCTCTGGTCAGCTTCGAGCGGGTATTCGAGATTCTCGATCTGGCACCGCTCATCACCGAGAAGCCCGATGCACGCACGGTGCCGCAGGGCCCGGTGTCGGTCGAGTTCAAGAACGTCACTTTCGCGTACCCGTCAGCGGACAAGGTGTCTCTCGCCTCTCTGGAGGAAGTCGCGATCCTCGACACTCGCGGCGGCGAGGACGTGTTGCACAACCTGTCTTTCCGCACCGAAGCAGGACAGATGGTCGCCCTGGTCGGCACGTCCGGCGCCGGAAAGTCGACCGTTGCCCAGATGATTCCGCGTCTCTACGACATCGATTCCGGATCGGTCGAGTTGGGCGGCGTCGACGTCCGCGACCTCAGTGCCGATTCCATCCGCGAGACCGTCGGCATGGTCACGCAGGACGGGCACCTGTTCCACGAGAGCCTTCGATCCAACCTGCTCCTTGCGCGACCGGATGCCACCGAAGAAGATCTGCGCGAGGTTCTGGAGCGAGCACGGCTCACCGACCTGGTTGCGTCGCTGCCCGACGGACTGGAGACCGTGGTGGGTGAACGCGGTTACCGCCTCTCGGGCGGCGAGCGCCAACGCCTGACCATCGCACGACTGCTCCTGGCCCAGCCTCGCGTCGTCATCCTGGACGAGGCCACCGCGCATCTCGACTCGACGTCGGAAGCCGCGGTTCAGGAAGCACTCGGCGAAGCACTCGCCGGGCGGACTGCGGTGGTGATCGCTCACCGGTTGTCGACGATCCGTTCCGCCGACCTGATCCTCGTCGTCGAAGCAGGCCAGATCGTCGAGCGCGGCAACCATGAGGAACTGCTCGCGCACGGTGGCCGCTACGCCGAGTTGTACCGCACGCAGTTCGACACCAACGCCCGGAAGAACGGCGCCCTCGCACCGACGCCGATCTGATACCGCGCAGCGCCTTGCCCTCCACACAGAAAACAGGCGCTGTCCTCCTCGCGGAGGGCAGCGCCTGTTTCAGTCTTTATGTCAGTCGTTGAAGCTGTAGGTCAGTCGTTGTAGCGATCGCGTCCGCCACCGCGGCGGTCGTCACGTCCACCGCGATCGTCCCGGCCACCACGGTCGCCACGGCCACTCGGACGTCCCTGCGGCGGGCCGAAATCAGGCTGCAGCTGGATCAGGACGCCGGAGATGCGTGTGCGACGCAAAGCTTCGAGAGTCTCGTTGGAGAGGTCGGCCGGCAGCTCGACGATGCTGTGATCCGGGCGAATGCTGATGTGCCCGAAGTCGCTTCGACGAAGTCCACCCTCGTTGGCGATGGCACCGACGATGGCACCCGGAACGACGCGGTGACGCTTGCCGACTGCAATGCGGTATGCAGCCAACTCCTGGCCCTCGGGTCCACGCGAGCGAGGAGCCGGGCCGTCGTCGAAACGACGAGGGGGACGCGGTTCACGCGGCTCGCGCTCACGGCGCGGCGGTGCCGGCGGCTCGGGAGAAAGTAAGAATGCTTCGCCGTCGCGCGACTGCAATGCCAGAGCGGCAGCGATGTCGATGAGCGGAACATCGTGTTCCTGGTCGTAGTCCTCGATCATCTTGCGGAACATCGCGAGATTCTCCGAGGCCAGGCTCTCGGTGATGGAGTCACCGAACTTGGCCACGCGCTGGGCGTTGACGTCGTCGACACTGGGAAGCTGCATCTCCGCAAGCGGCTGACGCGTCGCCTTCTCGATGGACTTGAGCAGATGACGCTCACGCGGAGCGACGAACAGCAACGCGTCACCCTGACGACCGGCGCGGCCGGTACGACCGATGCGGTGAACGTACGACTCCGTGTCATGCGGGATGTCGTAGTTGACGACGTGGGAGATTCGATCGACGTCGAGGCCTCGAGCGGCAACGTCGGTCGCGACAAGGATGTCGAGGGCGCCGTTCTTGAGCTGACCGATGGTCCGCTCACGCTGTGCCTGGACGATGTCGCCGTTGATCGCGGCAGCCGAGTGCCCGCGGGCCCGCAGCTTCTCCGCCAGGTCTTCGGTGGCCTGCTTGGTACGGACGAAGATGATCATCGCCTCGAATGCCTCGACCTCGAGGACTCGGGTCAGTGCATCGAGCTTGCGCTGATGAGCAACCTGAATGTAGCGCTGCGTGATGTTCGAAGCGGTCGACGTCTTGGACTTGACGGTGATCTCGACCGGATTGTTCAGGTACTGCTTCGAGATCCGGCGAATCGAGCCGGGCATCGTTGCGGAGAACAGGGCAACCTGCTTGTCGCCGGGGGTGTCGCGGAGGATGCGCTCGACGTCCTCCTGGAACCCCATCTTGAGCATCTCGTCGGCCTCGTCGAGAACGAGGTACTTGAGATTGGTCAGATCCAGGGTGCCCTTTTCGAGATGGTCGATGACACGACCCGGGGTACCGACGACGACGTGTGCGCCGCGGCGCAGGCCGGACAGCTGGACGCCGTAGCTCTGGCCACCGTAGATCGGCAGCACGTTGAGTCCGGGGATGTGCGCGGAGTACTTGCCGAATGCCTCGGCAACCTGAAGCGCCAGCTCACGCGTGGGAGCAAGCACCAGCGCCTGGGTCTGCTTGATCGACGTGTCGATCCGCGACAGGACTGGAACTGCGAAAGCTGCGGTCTTGCCGGTACCGGTCTGTGCGAGACCGACGACGTCCTTGCCTTCGAGCAGCGGCGGAATGGTGGCAGCCTGAATGGGCGAGGGCGACTCGTAGCCCACGTCTGACAGTGCCTTCAGTACCCGATCATCGATGTCGAGGTCGGCAAATGTTGGGGGTTCGGGGTCACGCTCAATATCACTCATTTGACCAGCAGTTTAGCGGATAGAGTATAGACACGACGACATACCGGGGGTGCATTTACGACAGATCCACCCTCCCAGCGGGTTTCGCCTAGCGTATGGAGCATGACCGAAGCCACCGTTGCCACCCCCGCCCAGACCGTTGTCGCGATTGCCCAATTCGCCCCGGGGACGGACAAGAAAGCCAACCTCGAATCACTGCGATCACTGGCTTCCGATGCAGCAGCACGGGGCGCGAAAGTTGTCGTGGCGCCGGAATACTCGATGTTCACCGCACCGAAGACGGATGAACGACTGATCGAGTCCGCGGAGGACCTGGACGGCGAATTCGGTTCGGCATTGGCGGCGGTCGCCGCGGAGTTCGGAATCTTCCTCGTAGCGGGAATGAACGAGCGGATCGACGACGTGAGCAGAATCTCCAACACCCTCGTCGCGATGGACCCGAACGGCGAACTGGTGGCGACCTACCGGAAGCTGCATCTCTACGACGCATTCGGTTACCAGGAGTCGGCCGTGATCCGTGCCGGCAACATCACGGAACCGCAGACTTTCGGGTGCGACGGCCTGACCTTCGGCCTCCAGACCTGCTACGACCTGCGCTTCCCGGAAGTCACCCGGCGCATCGTCGACGTCGGCGCGGACATCCTGCTCCTGCCCGCCCAGTGGGTGCCCGGGCCACTCAAGGAAGACCACTGGACCACTCTCGTACGCGCCCGGGCCATCGAGAACACGATGTACATCGCAGCGGCTGACCAGAGCGCGCGCGGCGGCGCGGGTGCCAGCATGATCGTCGACCCGATGGGCGTCGTGATGTGTTCACTGGGCGAGCAGGTCGGGGTTGCCGCCGCGACTGTTTCGGCCGCTCGCATCGCCGAAGTACGCGAGAAGAATCCAGCTCTCGCGCTGCGGAGGTTCACTGTCTCGTCGCGGTGACCTGCAGCGGGTAGCGTCGAACAGGTCGGGGTTCGAGCTTCTCGAGGACAACGCAGTGACCCAGTATCGGGATCGATCTTCCGCCGGCAAATTTCTGGCCGGGCGGCTCGAGTCTTTGCGTCTCGACAAGCCTGTCGTTCTCGGACTCCCACGCGGCGGAGTACCGGTCGCAGCCGAGGTGGCTGCGGCACTGAACGCTCCGCTGGACATCGTGGTGGTGCGCAAGCTCGGCAGTCCGTACAACCCGGAACTGGCGATGGGCGCCATCGGTGAGGGTGGCGTGCGGGTCCTCAATCACGACGTCATCGCAGCGGTTCGCGTCTCGAAAAGTGAACTCGCCGCCGTCGAACGCGACGAACGAACCGAATTGGAACGGCGAGCGCGGCTCCTGCGCGAGGGACGGACCCCGGTTTCCCTCCACGGACGCACAGCAGTGATCGTCGACGACGGAATGGCCACGGGTGCGAGTGCCGCCGTTGCCTGCCGCTGCGCGCGCACCGCGGGTGCTGCCTCCGTCATCGTCGCTGTCCCAGTTGCCTCCCCTGAAGCAATGAGAGTGATCGCGTGCTCAGCCGATCGGGTCGTCTGCCCCTTCGTTCCTGCCCTGCTGGGCGGCGTCGGTGCTGCATTCGAGGACTTTCATCAACTCAGCGACGACGAAGTGCTGACCTTCCTCGCCTGAGAGGACACCCCTCCAGCCTGAGCGCAGTCCAAGAGATCTCTGAGAATTTGTGATGTGTGCAACATTTCGCTCCTCGGTGCCGATAGCCCAAATGGAACAAAAAGAATTCGGCTTTCTGGAGGAACCGTGACCATCTCGACCGATACCGTCGACGCCGTCGCAGCTGCGTGCCGTGACCGCCTGGGCGACCCTTCCGCCTGGGTTGCGTCAGACGCTTATCGACAGAGCCTCGCCCTGTGCATCATCGAATCCGTTCAGTCCACGTCGGGTCACAGCGAAGTGACCGTCGTAGATCGCTACCTGGCCTACCGGAAAGCCCGCGAAGACAAACCCGTCACGGACGGCGCACGCGAACTACTCCGCACCTTCGAGGAAGCCGGGAGTTCGGACCAGTGGGCAGGCAAGATCGGCTCGTACAAGCGTCGCTACACGGCGACGGGTGTCCCGATCGAGGCGCGTCACATCCAACAGGTCGCCGAGAAACTCCATCACTTGCGGATCAACAGCGTCGAGGACCTGCTCTCTGCTGCCGATTCCGACAACGCTCTCGATGCGGTTCACCTTGCCTGGGTGGACGCCTGCGGAGACGGTTCCGAAGTGACCTGGGCACACCTGTTGATGTTGGCCGGAATTCCACACACCGATCTGGGTACCGCTGCCGACACGTTCATCAGCGCAACACTCGGCACCACCGAGTTACCAGGAGACACCTCGGAGATCCTTGCAGCTACTGCAGAGCAACTCGGAGTGGATCCGGACCGATTGGACTACGCAATTCGCCGGTGGTTGTCCGTGCACGGCCGCATGCTCCAACACGTCGCCTGAGTACCTGTAAACAGGCGGTCACACTAAACTGCAGGTCAGCGCCCGACCAGTTCTACCGAATAGTAACGACAGTGCAAAATGACGACTAATGTGATGCAATGCACATCAGAAATGTCAGTAGTCACTGGAGGGGTCAATAGTGCGCGAGTTCTCAGTTCCACAGTCGTTCTCAATTCCGGAGAACGTATCCATGGCCGACTCCGTGTTCCGTCACGCCGAAGAAGACCCCACATTCGTGCCGTTCAAGAGGCCGTCGAACGGTGGATGGGTCGACGTCACTGCAGCTGAATTCGCGAAGCAGGTCTCCGCAGTTGCCAAGGGCCTGATCGCTTCGGGCGTCGAGCTCGGCGACCGCGTCGCTATCCTGTCAGCAACTCGCTACGAGTGGGTCGTTCTCGACTACGCCATCTGGACTGCCGGCGGATGCACCGTCGCGATCTACGAGACCTCCTCCCCTGATCAGGCGCAGTGGATCCTCGAGGATTCGGCGACAACACTTCTGGTCGTCGAAACGGCCAAGCACGCGGAAACTCACAAGGAAGTCACCGACGGTGCAGAAGCCCTCCGCGAGGTTCTGGTCATCGAGTCAGGTGCTATCGACGAGCTGTCCAGTCGCGGATCGGCAATCACCGACGAAGAACTGCACACTCGTCGTCACCAGGTCACCGCTGCCTCGCCCGCGACCCTGATCTACACCTCCGGAACCACCGGACGCCCCAAGGGTGTCCAGCTGACGCACTCCAACTTCTACGCCGAGTCCAACGCCTGCCGCCTGGCGATGCCGGAGTCGATGGTCCCCGGCAAGAAGACGCTGATGTTCCTGCCGCTCGCCCACGTATTCGCGCGAGCTATCTCCTTCGGCGCTTTCGACGCCAAGGTCACCGTCGCCCACACGTCGGATCTGACGACGCTCCTCGAGCAGTTCGCCGGTTTCAAGCCCAACTTCATCCTCTCGGTACCGCGCGTGTTCGAGAAGGTGTACAACTCGGCTCGCCAGAAGGCAGTCGACGGCGGTAAGGGCAGCATCTTCGACAAGGCTGCCGCCACTGCCATCGAATACAGCGAGTCCCTCGAAAAGGGTGGCCCCGGGCTGGCACTCAAGCTCAAGCATGCGGTATTCGACAAGCTCGTCTACTCGAAGTTGCGCGCAGCTCTGGGCGGCGAGTGCGAGCGTGCAGTCTCCGGTGGCGCCGCCCTCGGCGCGCGTCTCGGCCACTACTTCCGCGGCGTCGGCATCCCGATCTACGAGGGCTACGGACTCACCGAGACCAGCGCCGCAATCACCGTCAACACCTCGAGCGCGCAGCGCGTCGGCACCGTCGGCAAGCCGATCAACGGCCATGCAGCACGGATCGCCGAGGACGGCGAACTCCTCCTGCAGGGCCCGGTCGTCTTCGCCGGCTACTGGCACAACGACAAGGCGACGGCCGAATCGATCGTCGACGGCTGGTTCCACACCGGCGACCTCGGATCGATCGACAACGAGGGCTACGTCTCCATCACCGGGCGCAAGAAGGAAATCATCGTCACGGCCGGAGGCAAGAACGTCGCACCGGCAGGCCTCGAGGATTCCCTGCGTGCGCACGCTCTGATCAGCCAGTGCCTCGTCGTCGGCGACGGTCAGCCGTTCATCGGTGCACTGATCACCCTCGATCCGGAGACTCTGCCCGGTTGGGTCGAGCGCAACGGCCTGCCCGCCGGCACCGCGATCGCGGATCTGGTGAAGAACGCCGACCTGATCGCCGAGATCGACTCGGCCGTTGCCGACGCGAACAAGAAGGTCTCCAACCCCGAGCAGATCAAGAAGTACACGATCCTCGAGGTCGACTTCACCCAGGAGACCGGTGAATTGACGCCGACGCTCAAGCTCAAGCGCAACATCATTCACGAAGCTCACAAGACCAAGATCAGCGACCTGTACGCCTGATCGATCGTCTTTCACGAGTCTGGCCCGGTTCGAATGCGAACCGGGCCAGACTCGTTTCACTCCCCGGCGGAGAGTAGTTCCTTTTCGATCTCGGATGGAAGGCCGTGCACCGCACGATCCTCCCGCTGGGTCGGCAGAGTTTCCCGCTGCATCCACTCCCAGGTATCGCGCACGGTGTCTTCGACGGGACGGCACCGCAACCCTGCCCGCGCCGCCTTGGCAGTGTCGGCTTCGAGGAAACCCGCGAACTCGCCCTCTTGCGGGACCCAACACGGCAGTTGTGTCCACGGTTGCGCTCCCGCTACTGCAAGTCGGTCCTCGTCGATCCACACCAACTCCGCACCCGAACCGGTGGCGTCCACGCACGCCTCGAGGAGCCCGGAGGTAGTGGTGTGCCCGGACGCACTGATGACGTCGTACGTCCCGCTGATTTCGGCCGCCAGTCCGGACAGGACAAACGATGCGATGTCGCGGGCATCGACGTACTGCAACGGTCTGGTCGGCGCTCCGGGAGCAACGACGCGTCCGCCCTCAGCGATGCGCTGCAACCACCACGGCAACCGCCCGATGTCCTCGTGCGGACCGAGGATCAACCCTGCCCTCGCGAGCAGCGCGTCCGGGAAGGATTCCAGGACAGCGAGTTCGGCCCCGCGTTTGGCGGACGCGTAATCGCTGTTGTCATCGGACGTCGCAGATGCGGCAACCACCGGCGAGCCCTCGTCCACGTGCAAGCCCCATTGGTAGACGGATCCACTGGAGATGTATGCGTACCGGTCGACGTGACCGTGCAAGACGCGTGCATTCTCACCGACCACTCGGGGGCTACCCGACCAGGTGTCGACGACAAAATCCCATCGACGATCACCGAGCGCCTCAACCATCGCTCGCTGATCGGTACGATCCGCGAACAGAACCTCCGCGGTAGGTGGTGGCGCTCCGGTGAGCCCCCGATGGAGCACTGTCACTTCCCAGCCCCGCGCCAGGGCGTCGTCGACGAGGGCACGGCCGAGGAACCGTGTTCCTCCGAGCATCAGCAGCTTCATGACGGCCATCGTCACTCGAAAAGCGTCGTGCAGCAACAAGTTCGTCTGGTAGCGCAATTTCCGACGAGTGAGGGTCGGACGAAGCGCTCAGATACCCCGTCCGGGATTGAGAATGCTCTTCGGATCGAATGCGGCCTTCACCGCAAGCATCAACTGGCGTTCGGTCTGGCCGACCATATCTGCCATGTACGGCGCTTTGAGAACCCCGATACCGTGTTCACCGCTGATCGTTCCGCCCAACGCCAGTGCGCCGGCAACGATGTCGTCGAAAGCTCCGCGTGCACGATCCTGCGCTCCCGTTTCGGCAGCGTCGAACACGATGGTCGGGTGGAGATTGCCGTCGGCGGCGTGGCCGAAGGTTCCGATCGTGACACCGTGGCGATCGGCCGCTTCACGAATGCATTCCAACATGGACGGCAACGCCGGCACCGGCACCGCGACGTCGTCGAGAAGTACCGTGCCCAACGCCTCGAGAGCTGGCAACGCCATCCGGCGGGCGGCAGTGAACTCTTCACCTTCCACGGGATCGTCGGTGTGGAAAACCTCTCGAGCCCCGGCACTTTCGCACGCCGCGGCGCAGTCCGCTGCCTCGGCGGCCGCCGACCTACCGTCGCACTGGATGAGCAGCATCGCCCCGGCCGATTCGTCCAACCCCATCTTCGTCAGCCGATTGACCGCGCCGATGGTGACGTCGTCCATCAACTCCATCTGACACGGTTCGGCCACTGCCGACACGGCGAGGACGGCATCGATCGCGGACTCCGCGGAATCGAAGAAGGCGACGACGGTGGTCGCCGCAGTGGGCGCCGTACGCAATCGCATCGTGGCTTCGACGATGACCGCGAGCGTTCCCTCCGAGCCCACGAGCAGATGTGTCAGGTCCAGCCCCGCAACATTTTTGCGCGTCCGTGCACCGGTACGGACCACACGCCCGTCGGCGAGTACCGCCGTCAGGGCCGCGACGTGATCACCGGTGACGCCGTACTTGGCGCAACAGATGCCGCCTGCATTTGTCGCCAGATTGCCGCCGATACTCGAGATGGCCCGACTTCCCGGATCCGGTACGTACCAAAGACCCTGCTGTGCAGCAGCTTCCGCCAGGTCACCATTGATCACTCCGGGCTCCACCGTGGCGGTGCGCGCGGCAGGATCGATCTCGAGAATGCGATCCATGCCCGCGACGCTCAAGACGATGCACCCGTCGAGCGCATTGGCAGCGCCGGCCAACCCGGTACCTGCCCCTCGTGTCACCACCGGAACGGAGAGTTCGTGCGCCACTGTCATAACCGCGACGACGTCGTCGACCGTCTTCGCCTTGACCAGCGCGGCGGGCCTTCCGGCTGCAGTGAGCAGTGATTGATCCCGGACGTACGCGCCCATCCGGTCGGGATCGGTTGTCGCCCTGTCCCCCACCGCTTTCTGCAAGCGTTCGCCCAACAGATCGATACTCGTGGTCATTCCGTTCGTCCTTCGTAGAATCCGCGCACATGGCGCTCGACCAAATCGGCGGCCTCGTCAGCTGCGCCGCGCTCGATCGCGTCGGCGATACCCTCGTGCTCGGCCAGCAGTGAGCCAAGCGTGGCCGCCGAGTTCTCGCGCGAGTCGAGTTCGCTCAGCAGGTAGCCGGCGATGCTGTCGCGGAGAACCGTCATGACCAACCCGAACGCCTTGTTTCCGCCCGCTCCGGCGAGCGCAACGTGAAAGTCGACGTCGGCGTCGTGGAATGCGACCGAGTCGTCGGCCCGGGTTGCGATGCGCATTCGCTCGATCGCAGCCCGGGCGTCCTCTGGCACGGCGGCGACGGTTCGTAGCGCAGCAGCTTCGAGCAGCACTCGCAATTCGACAAGATCGCCGAGCGGAACCGCGCCCACTTGCAGTGCCGTACTGAGAGCGGTGGCCGCAGAATCGGCGGTGTGCTCGTGCGTCACCCGAGGCCTGGCAGTAGAGGTGGTGTCCGCGCCGGTCAACAATCCCTGTGCTTGCAGGACACGAAGTGCCTCGCGGACCGTCGATCGTCCCACCGAAAACGTCTGCGCGAGTTCCTGTTCGGTCGGCAACGCCTCGCCGACGGGAAGCGAGCCGTCGAGTATGGCAGCACGGATTCTTCCCGACACGGCAAGGCTGAGCGGCATGCGCGACAACGGAGTCGTATCCATACCGCGACGCTACCACCCCTTGCCTGCTTGTCTGACAAACTGTTTAATTGAGGAGATTCGTGACCCGGACCACAACAGACAAGGTGTCGACCATGACCGACAAGCTCGAATTGGATCCAGCAACCACAGCCGTCGTGCTCATCGAGTACCAGAACGACTTCACCACCGAGGGCGGTGTTCTTCACGAGGCCGTCGCTCCGGTCATGGAATCGAACGGACTCCTCGCGAACACCACTGCGCTGGTCGATGCGGCTCGGGCGGCAGGTGTCACCGTGATGCACGCACCGATCACCTTCGCCGAGGGATACAACGAAATCACCTCGCATCCGTACGGCATCCTCAAGGGCGTCGTCGACGGCAAGGCTTTCGTGAAGGGTTCCTGGGGAGCTGCGATCGTCGACGAACTCGCCCCGAAAAACGGCGACATCGTCATCGAGGGCAAGCGCGGACTCGACACTTTTGCCAGCACCAACCTCGATTTCATTCTGCGCAGCAAAGGAATTCGCACGATCGTTCTCGGCGGCTTCCTGACCAACTGCTGCGTCGAATCGACCATGCGCACCGGATACGAGAACGGTTACCGGGTCATCACACTCACCGATTGCGTGGCAGGCACCTCGGTCGCCGAACACGAGAACGCGATCACCTACGACTACCCGATGTTCTCGCACCCCGTCACGTCGAAAGAGGTGCTCGGCGCGCTCTCCTGAGAGGACTACCTGGAATGCGCGAGAAGGAATTCACGGCTGACGTTGGTGACACTGGCGTGAACCTTCTCGTGCAGCAGGTCGTGACCGGCGTCCTCGAACTCGCGCATTTCGACGTTGCGCAGCGTCCGCGCCCAGTCTCGGACGGGATCGACCGGGGCGATCCGGTCGTCGGTACCGTGAACGACCAGGACTGGGATGCCCGCGTCGGAGAGTTCCGCCCACCCGTGTTGCTCCACCGCGCTGCGCGGAATGCCGCACAACACCGCGGACGCGAATTCGTGATCGCGATGAGCCAGCACCGTCAGCGCAGTCACAGCACCTAACGAATGACCCATCACCGCCTGCGGAACGTCGGGCAGTTCCGCCAAGGCGATGTCAGCCAGCGCGGCTGCATCGGCAGCAAGATCGGAGAGCGGAGCCCCGACTCCCGGATCACCCTCCGACAAACCGTGCCCGGTGTGATCGATCGCCCACACGTCAATCCCCGACGCCGTCATTGCGCTCGCGAAACGGTGATACTGCCCGCTGTGCTGACCGAGGCCGTGCAGAAAGACCAAAGACACAGTGGGCACTGCGCCCCCTGCCGCCGGCCAATGCCGAAAGTGCACCTGACCGGTTCGTCCGTCGAAGAAGGGCATGCTCGTCATTCTGCACTCTCCTACGGGTATCCGCGGGCGGTGGGCGATTACTGGTGGGTTGCCTTGTCGGTGAGCGATGGCACAATCTCCGTGTGTTCCTACTCGATGATCAGATCGTCTACAGCGCCAGTGACCTCTCGGCCGCGGCCTCGTGCGAGTTCGCACTGTTGCGGCAACTCGACGCCCGAACCGGTCTGATCTCAGCCGAGGCGGCCGAGGCGGATCCGATGCTCGAGCGGACGTCGAGCCTCGGCGACTCGCACGAGCGCGAACAGCTTCAGAAGTTCATCGATCAACACGGAGACGGCGTCGTCGTCATGCCGCGACCGGAACACTCACGCGCAGGCCTGACCGCCGCCACGTTGGCCACCGTCGAGGCAGCCCGATCGGGCGCGCCAGTCATCTATCAGGGAACCTTTTTCGACGGCCGATTCCTCGGGTTCTGCGATTTCCTCGTCCGCGAAGGCGACACCTACGCGGTCTACGACAGCAAGCTCTCCCGGCACGCCAAGGTGTCGGCACTTCTACAACTCGCCGCATACGCGGATGCGTTGGAGCGCAATGCAATTGCCGCCTCCGATCAGGTTCATCTACTGCTCGGCGACGGCAGCACGTCGTCGCACGACATCGGAGACATCGCGCCGGTATTCGCAGCACGCAGAGCTGAACTCGAACGAGTCCTCGACGAGCACCGTGCTGAGGGGAAACCGACACAGTGGCTCGACGATCGGTACCTGCGTTGTGGTCGGTGCAACACCTGCAGCGTCGAAGTCGAAAGCCATCGGGACCTGCTGCTGGTTGCGGGCGTCCGCGGCCATCAGCGTGAACAACTGATCGTCTCGGGGATCACGACAATTGACGAACTCGCCGCGAGCACCGGCCCTGTCGAGGGAATTCGACGGGAAACACTCGACAAACTCCGTGCACAGGCCGCGGTTCAACTTCGTCAGGAACAATCCGGCGACGCCGAATTCGAGGTCTACGAACCCTCGGCGCTCGGCGGACTACCCGTCCCCGACGACGGCGACATCTTCTTCGACTTCGAGGGCGATCCCCTCTGGGCCGAGGACGGATCCACCGACTGGGGGTTGGAATACCTTTTCGGTGTGGTCGAAGGACCGGCGGACGACTACGTGTTCAAGCCGTTCTGGGCACACGATCGCGACGGTGAACGCCAAGCACTCCTCGACTTCCTCGACTACGTCACCGCGCGCCGAGAAGCTCACCCCGGCATGCACATCTATCACTACGCCGCGTACGAGAAATCGGCGCTGTTGCGCTTGGCCGCACGTCACGGTGTCGGCGAGCAAACGGTGGACACGCTGCTCAGCGAGAACGTGCTCGTGGACCTGTACCCGATCGTCCGTGCCTGCCTGCGGATCGGACAACGCTCGTACAGCATCAAGAAACTCGAGCCGCTCTACATGGGTGAGCACGGCCGCGACGGCGACGTGACCAATGCCGCCGCTTCGGTTGTCGCTTATGCCGACTACTGCCAATTGCGCGACGGCGGACAAGCCGACCAGGCCAGGGAACTTCTTCAGGGCATCTCCGACTACAACGAGTACGACTGCGAATCCACTCTGCGCCTGCGCGATTGGCTTGCCGAGCGCGCCGCAGAACACGGCGTCGAACTTCGTGAGCCGACCGGGCAGATCAAGATTCCACTCGAGGAGCTCACCGAATCGGAGATCGCGCTCCGCGAATTCGCAGGACACAAGGCAGGTTCGGCGCGTACCCCCGATCAGCAGGCAGCTGCTCTACTGGCTGCTGCGGTGGGGTACCACAATCGTGAGCGGAAGCCGTACTGGTGGGCCCACTTCGACCGATTGGTCACACCGATCGAAGACCTGGTGGACATCCGCGACGTCATGGTGGTCGAACAGTCCGAAATCGAGGCGGACTGGCACAAGAGCACCCCACGTCAGAAGAAGTTCCGTCGACACATTCAGCTGACCGGAAGTTTCGGCACCGGAACGTCTTTGAGCCCGGGCAGTGATCTGTTCGCTCTCTACGCAACCCCCTCCCCCGATGCTGTTGCCAGCGAGAACCCCACCCAACGCGGCACCAGCAGCGTCAAGGTCACGGCCGTGGTCAAGTCCGAAGGACTCGACGTGGTCACCGTCGAAGAACTGCTCGGCGGTGACGAATACCTCGATGCTCCAGTCGCATTGGCACCTGGTCGTCCGATTCCCACCGGACGCATGGAGAAGTCCATCGCCGCTGCCGCATCCGGCGCCAGCGAGATCCTGCCCGAACTGCCACCCGTAGCAGCGGTCGACATTCTCCGGCGCAGCACCCCGAGGACACGCTCGGGTTCACCGCTCCCGCCCGTCGGCACCGACAACAACTACGCGGACGCCATCACCGCCGCACTTCTCGACCTCGATGATTCCTACGTGGCAGTACAGGGTCCCCCTGGTACGGGCAAGACCTACACGGGTGCTCGTGTCGTCAAGACACTAATCGAACAACATCAGTGGCGAATCGGAGTCGTGGCTCAGTCACATTCGGTGGTCGAGAACATGCTCGGCGGCATTCTGAAGGCCGGCGTGGACCCTGCACTGGTCGCGAAGAAGGGCAGCCGCAGCAAGACCGCAGAATGGCAGGACATCGCATCCGAAGAATATGCGGGATTCATCGCCGAGGCCGAAGGCGTCGGCTGCGTCATCGGCGGCACTGCGTGGGACTTCGCGAACACCGATCGTGTTCCGGCGGGCAGCTTGGACCTGCTCGTGGTCGACGAGGCGGGCCAGTTCGCGCTCGCCAACACCATTGCCGTCGCGATTTCCGCGCGAAACCTGTTGCTGCTGGGCGATCCGCAGCAGTTGCCGCAGGTGAGCCAAGGTACTCACCCCGAACCTGTCGACGAATCGGCGCTCGGTTGGCTCGCCGAGGGACACGGCGCACTGCCACCCGAACTCGGCTATTTCCTCGAGAAGACTTGGCGGATGCACCCGGATCTGTGTGCGCCCGTGTCCGCACTGTCGTACGAGGGCAAGCTCCATTCTCAGGAAACCGTGAGTGCGGCAAGAAAACTCGACGGACTCGCTGCCGGAGTGCACACGGTGTTCGTCGATCACCGCGGCAATTCCACGTACTCCCCGGAAGAGTCCCAGGAAATCGTTCGCCAGATCCAGGGCCTTCTCGGTACGCCATGGACCGATCCGAGCGAGTTCGAGGGAACCCGGCCCCTGGAGCAGTCGGACATCCTCGTGGTCGCGGCATACAACGCCCAGGTCGGCACCGTCGAGCGCGATCTCACCGAAGCCGGTCTCACGGAGGTCGAGGTCGGGACCGTCGACAAGTTCCAGGGCCGCGAGGCCGCGGTGGCAATCGTGTCGATGGCCGCATCTGCCGTCGAGGACGTCCCGCGAGGAATGTCGTTCCTCCTGTCGCGGAACCGCCTCAATGTTGCTGTCTCCCGCGGCAAGTGGTGCGCGATCATCGTCCGATCACACGCGTTGACGCAGTACATGCCGAGCACGCCCGCAGGATTGGTGGAGCTGGGCGCGTTCATGAGGTTGACGAGCTAGCCGAATGTTTTCACACCCAAAGCCTGTCCTACCCGAAACACTGTCCTACCCGAAACACTGCCCTTCGCCGCGGTAGGTGGGAACCGAGGTTCGGGTGCCGTCGGCTTCGACCACATACACGCGGTCGAAGCGCTCGCACAGCTCGCCGGCTTTGGCGTGACGGAACCATACGCGGTCGCCGATCGCGATGTTTCCGGCTTCCTTCCCGGTGACCGGCGTCTGGACTTCGCCGGCTCCTTCGTTGCGGAGCAGTTTGAGACCAGCGGGCCAGACCGGTGACGGAACGCGGGTGGCTCCGGCAGGTCCCGACGCGATGTATCCGCCGCCGAAAAGGGTCGTGACCGACGGCGTCGGCTTGCGCACGGCCGACAGCGCGAAGAACAGCGCCGGATCGGGACGGAAGGCTCGGTAGCGGTCGAACAGGGTCGGTACGTACAGTCCGGAGCCTGCTGTTACCTCGGTCACCACAGGATCGGCCGAGCTGACCTCCAGCGACCCCGTACCGCCGCTGTTGACGATCTCGAGTGCACCCACGGCATCGGTGACGGCCGCGACCACAGCGCCCCTTCTGGACGCCAGTTCGCGTGCAGAGGCCTTCTTGACCCAACCGATCGGAGCGCTGGTGTCCGGGAGGCCGGCGATCTGGGCCTCGTAGAACATCACTCCGACAACTGAGAATCCGCGCTGGCGAGCACGGGCCGCGAGTGCGGCGACCGCGGCAGGTTCGCGCAGCGGCGAGCGTCGTACACCCAGATGGATCGGACCGATCCGAAGTGACGCATCGACGTCGAGACACACCCGGACAGGCGCATCTCCCGTCGACGCCGAACGAATGAGATCCAACTGCGCATCGTCGTCGACCATCAAGGTGATCGATTGGAGGGCGGTGTCATCGGCAGCGAGATCCGCGATGGCGCCACGATCGGCGGTCGGGTATCCCATCAGGATGTCCCGTGCGCCGAGCCCGACCAGCCACAGAGCCTCGCGCAGTGAGTACGCCATGATTCCGCGGAACCCGCCGGATGCAGTCAGTGTGTCACCGAGAGTTTCAGTCAGAACCGTACGACAACGAACCGATTTGCTCGCCACTCGCACCGGGGTTCCACCGGCGCGGCGCACCAGGTCGGCTGCATTACTGCGCAGTGTGGTCAGATCCAGAGCAGCCAGAGGCGGGTCGAGTTCTCGCGTGGCAGCAGTGAGTCGATCGAGGGTCCTGGTCACAGATGATCCAATCGTCGCGGCGTGCGACCAGTCAATCACCAATCCTGGACGTATGTCCAGGATGGCGGTTCTACTGAAGCGCAACCACTGCTTTATTGGCGATTACCTGAACCATTTCTCCGAACTCGGCAATGGTCGCGTCGGAGTCGCGATCGACCAGCCATCGCAGAACAAGGCCGTCGATCATTGCAAGACTCAGTCGCGCAATCGAACTCAACGGCTCCGTCCACACCGTGCCCGATATCTTGGCGCACTCTTCGAGAAACGACACCGCGAGCTCATCCATGATTCGGTACTGCTCAAATGCAACTGCCCCAGCACGTTCGGCTCCGAGATTGCGACTACGCAGTGCCTGCGCGGTAATTTCGTAGGTCAACAACTGGCGATCCGGGGTTGCTTCGATGGTCGGCCACATTCCGGTCAGGCCGATATGCAGCAATTCCCTGAGCCCCTGCACGCCACTGAGATCCGGCGCATGGCGGACCTGCGCGAACGCATACTGCATCGACGCACTGAGCTGCAGAATGAGCGTTTCACCCATTGCCGCGATCAGCGCTTCCTTGCTCTCGAAGCAGTAATGAACGACGCCGAGCGATACGCCGGCCTCCTCTGCCACCGCCCTTACCGTCACAGAACTGACACCGCGCTGTTCCGCAATAGACAAAGCGGACTCGACCAATTGTGTGCGGCGTTCGTCCGCCGGAAGCCTGTTCAGCATCCAATGATCGTAGAACGCAAATGACAAAATCTTCGCGCAATACTTGCCTGGACGACCGTCCAAGTACATTATTGCGTAATGGCTTCGGACACTTGGCAGAACTGGGCGGGCACTCAAAGTGCCGCGCCGCGTCGCTTTGCGACGCCGACAAATACCCGTGAACTTTCGTCGTTGGTCGCCGAGGCCGCGGCGCGCGGCCAACGCGTGAAGGCCGTCGGCGCCGGCCATTCGTTCACCGGTGTCGCGGTCACCGACGGTGTCCTCGTCAGCCTGGACAACTTGAGCGGAATCGACTCGATCACGCCGACCGACGACGGTGCGCTGGTCACTGTTTTTGCAGGCACTCGCCTTCATGCTCTCAACGACGCCTTGTGGCAACGCGGATATGCGATGGCCAATCTCGGCGACATCGACGTCCAGTCACTGGCCGGCGCGACGTCCACCGGCACACACGGCACCGGCGCACGATTCGGCGGTATCGCCACACAGATTCGCGGAATCGAGATCGTTCTCGCCGACGGATCCGTCGTTACCGCAAGCGCAGACGAAAACGTCGAATTGTTCGAAGCAGGCCGCCTCGGATTGGGCGCAATCGGCATCATTTCGAAGATCACTCTCGCCTGCGTCCCGCGATTCACACTTCGCGCAATCGAGGAACCCGACACGCTGTCTCACATACTGGACACCCTCGAGAGCGATCGTCTGGGCTTGGACCACTTCGAGTTCTACTGGTTTCCGCACACCGACCGTGTCCTGACGAAGAGCAATACGCGACTGCCCGGAGATACCGAACCCGATCCAGTGGGCAAGGTTCGCGCGTTCGTCGACGACGAACTCCTCTCGAACACACTCTTCGAAGGTGTCAACCGCGTTGCCACCCTGGCACCGGCCGCGATCCCGAGAATCAACAACGTGTCGTCTCGATTGCTCGGCGCCCGGGAGTTCACCGATCGCAGCTACCGAGTATTCGCGTCTTCGCGCCGGGTGAAGTTCAAGGAGATGGAATACGCGATTCCCCGCGAACACGTCACCGAGACACTCCACGAAATCGATCGCTGGATGAAGAAGTCCGGAACAAACGTCGCATTCCCCGTCGAAGTACGTTTTGCTGCCGCCGACGACCTCTGGCTCTCGACTGCTCACGGCCGCGACACCGCATACATCGCTGTACACCAGTACCACCGACGACCCGAAACCGAATACTTCGCCGCAGTGGAAGCCATCGCGCGCGCCGTCGACGGCCGGCCGCATTGGGGAAAAATGCACAACCGGACCGTCGACGACCTGCGTCCTACGTACGACCGACTCGACGACTTTGTCGCTGTGAGAGACAAGTACGACGCGAATCGTGTGTTCGACAACGAATACTTGCGTCAGGTGCTGGGCGACTGACGGTCAGCGCCGCAGCAGTTCCGCTTTTCGCGCATCGCTCGCAAACGAGGCTTTGATCGAGTTCCGGGCGAGGGTGTCTCGCTCGGCCTCGGTCAGACCCAAGGCTCGGCCCAGTTCGGTGAAATTGTCGTCGACGTATCCCCCGAAGTAGGCCGGGTCGTCGGAGTTGACCGTGACGATCAAACCCATCTCGAGCATCGATCGAAGCGGGTGATCCGACAGCGAATCGAACACCCGCAGACGAACGTTCGACAATGGGCAGACCGTCAGTGGAATCTCCTCGTCGACCAGACGCTCGATCAGGGCAGGATCCTCGAGTGCCCGGACTCCGTGGTCGATCCGCTCGGCGCCGAGAATGTCGAGCGCCTGCCAGATGTACTCGGGCGGTCCCTCCTCGCCGGCGTGAGCGACGACGTGCAAACCCTCGGCACGCGCGCGGGCGAACACGTCCTCGAACAGTGACGGCGGGTTGCCGACCTCCGCGGAGTCGAGTCCGAGCCCGACGATCGGAGCCTGCAGGCGAATTATCTCGGAGAAGATCTCCTCGGCGTCCTTGACGGGCTGATCTCGGAGGATGGCGGCGATTGCCGCGCTGCTGAGCCCGAACTCGCGCTCGCTCGATGCCACCGCATCCATGATCCCGTCCAGGACCTCGGTCAGCGGAACACCACGGACTACGTGCGCCTGTGGATTGAAGAAGAACTCGGCATGCGCGACGCCGGCCGCAGCCGCCCGGCGGAAGTACGCTCGCGTCAGGTCGGCAAAATCCTCCGCGGTGCGCAGGACGGCCATGTTGGCGAAGTAGAGATCGAGGAACGACTGCAAGTCGGTGAACTCGTACCTCGACTTCAGATCGTCGATGTCCTTGTACGGCAGATCCATTCGATTGCGCTCGGCAAGTCGGTAAATCTGTTCGGGCTCCAGAGAACCCTCGATGTGCATGTGCAGTTCTGCGACAGGTGTAGCCATGTCGGTGTTACCGCCCCTTCCAGACCGGGGCGCGCTTCTCGGCGAACGCCGTCGCACCCTCGCGTGCATCTTCGGATGCGAATACCGGCGCCATGACCTGCAACTGCTTCGCGAAAGCTTCATCGTCGGACCAACCGCCGGCCTTGACGATGATCTCCTTGGTGACCGCTACCGCGAGCGGTCCGTTGCGGGTGACTCGATCAGCCAGCTCCAGTGCGCCGTCGAGCGCCTTGCCCGGTTCGGTCAACGTGTTCACGAAGCCGTAGCGGTATGCCTCCTCGGCGGTGAAACTGTCGCCGGTCAGCGCCAGTTCCAGAGCCTTCTGGTACGGAATCCGCTTGGGCAGGCGCAACAATCCGCCGCCACCTGCAACCAGTCCTCGCTTGACCTCCGGGATACCGAACTTCGCTTCGGACGACGCCACCACCAGGTCGGTGGCAAGCACGAGTTCCGTGCCGCCTGCCAACGCGAAGCCCTCGACCGCCGAAATGATCGGCTTACGCGGTGGCCCTTCCGTGAATCCGAGACCGCGTCCCGGCACGAGGACGTTCTCGCCGGCCACGAATGCCTTCAGATCCATACCGGCACAGAAGTTTCCGCCGGCTCCTGTCAGCACGGCCAAGGACAGATCGTCGTCCGCATCGAGCTCTTCGACCGCGGCGGCCAACGCGTGACTGACCGCCGAGTTGATGGCGTTACGCGCCTCGGGCCGGTTGATGGTGATGATCAGTGTCCGCCCGCGCCGCTCGGTGAGAACCTCGTCCGCCATGATGTCCCTCTCGTTTGTCGACCACGCTCGCGTGACTACGCGACGTTGCGTTCGACAATACGGACGAAGCCATCGGGGTCGATCTGCGCGGTGTCGTGAGTGCAGAACCACCCCTGGGTGAACCTCGTCGAGGTCGCTTGCGGCGAGTTCCAATACCGACGCGTGACACTCGGTCCACGGCACAACAACTCGCCGAAACCACCTGGCGCATCCGGGCCGTACAACGCCACTTCCATTCCACCGAAAGCGATTCCGACGCTTCCGAGGTGGGTGGGCGCCGACTCGGTTGGCAGAATGAGACCAGCCCCACAGGTTTCGGTTTTACCCCACCCGATCACATGCCGAGCGGCCGGGAACAGAGTCAGCAGCTTGGATTCCTGTTCGGCCGTGATCGGCGACCCGCTGCAATCGATCCACTGCACCGACCTCGAACCGGCACGTGCCGCCGGTCCGAGCGTGAGCAACCGTGGCTCGAGCAAGTCCTCGGGCCGCCCGGTCACGATGTCGACGGTATGCACACTCTCACGCCAGAAGTCCCCGGCGAGGACCACCGTTCCACCGACCACCAACGTCGCGAGCACGTGCACGAACTGCCGCACCGACTTGAAGTCGTTGTCCACCAGCAGATTCCGCACACCTTCGACGCCGTAGTCACGCGAGTGCAGAATTCCGACGATGGCAGAAAGCACGTTCTCGTTACTCAACTCGACGCCAAGCATCTCGCCCGAAGAATCCGCGGTGTACGCGAGGATCGCCATCTCGTCCGGGGCGGCGCCGTCGTCGATGAACGGAACACCGTGCGGGAGTTCCCCGTCGAGCACCAACACCGAACCACTGTCCGCGATGACGAAGTCCGCCGCGTCATCACTCAAGTGCACACCGACGGAGACCGGAACGCCGCCGGCGAGGATGACGCCGAGGCACGCCTCCATCCATCTCACCCCAGCGGCGACACGAATGGCCACACGGTCACCGATCTCGACGCCTCGCGACTTCAGCCCTCCCGCGACCCGCGACGCCTCGGCCCACAGCTCCGCGAAGGTGACCTGCTCGCCGTCGACCTCCTCGACCGCGACGCGCGAGGAGAACCGATGGACGGCGATGTCCAGTAGTTCGGACAACGACGGGTCCAGTTGGCTGTACCGAAGCACCCCGTCACCGGCGCGGGTGACGCGGGCGTCGGCGAGGAGCTGATTCGAACACGGGTATTCCACAAGCGTCGACCGCATCGATACCTCCACGTCACTGACAACCCACCGGCCATTCGACTATATGACGTGGATCACAGTTCGTGGAGGTCTCTGGCGATAATCGTCGCAAACTTACTTTCCGGAGTAGACCGCTTTGCCCGGTCCGACGTCGAGGAAACTGCGGACAGCGCCGCGTAGGTCATCGGTGGCGAACAGCGCACCGGACACCCCGGGGGTCACCGAATCCGCGTGGGCGATCCCGCCGGAACGCCAGGCCGCGACGATCTGTTTGGTGGCGTCGTGGGCTCGCGTGGGTCCGTCCGCCAACCTGGTCGCCAGGGCACGCGCCGCAGCATCGACATCGTCGTGAACTGCATTGACGACGCCCCACGAGTGCAGGGTTACGGCGTCGTAGAGATCGCCGGTCATGACCAACTCCCGAGCCCGTCCGGAACCGGCACGCTCGGCCAAACGCTGCGGTCCACCCATGGACGGCGTCAGACCGACCACTGTCTCGACCAGTCCGAACTTCGCCTTGGGCGCCGCGAGGATGATGTCGCAAGCCAAGGAGATCTCGAATGCAGCAGTCAGCGTCAACCCGTGCGCCGCATAGATCACCGGGCACGGCAATGCCTCGAGCGGATGGCAGATCTGGGCGAACAGTTGGCGCCACAACTCCGCGCCCTGCTCCGGGTCGAGGCCGTCGAACACATGGACGTCGACGCCGGCCGAGTTGACCTTGCCCTCGGCGCGCAGAAGCACCGCGCGCGGTGGGTTTTCGGTCAGCGCCGCAACATCGGCGATGACCGCGTCGAACATGGCCTGATCGAACAGATTGAGTGGTCCGTGCGCGAACGTCAGGACAGCCACCTCGGCACCACCATCGGTGGTGAAGCGCTCGAGACGGGTGGGATGCGATTCGGGAGCAGTCATGCCGCCACACTGCCACATCGAACCGGCCTACGATCGTCGGGTGGACGGTCTGAGAAATGCGCTCGCGGACGTTGTGGGACACCGGTTCGTCGTCACCGACGCCGACGTGTTGACGACCCGTTCCACCGATCAGACAGGGCGGTACACGGGCCGTGCCTGCGCCCTGGTCCGACCGGCCGATACAGCCGAAATCGCTGCACTGCTGAACGTGTGCCGCTCCCGCGGTGTACCGGTCACCGTTCAGGGCGGGCGAACGGGCCTGGTCGCCGGCACGGTGCCCGAACACGACGACGTCCTGCTCTCCACCGAACGCCTCGCGGCGATCGGCGACGTCGATCTTGCCGCCGGGCGGATCACCGTCGGGGCGGGAGTGACACTCGCGCAGGTACATTCCGCGGCGGCCGCCGCCGGTTTGAAGTTCGGTGTCGACATAGCCTCGCGGGACACTGCGACGATCGGCGGCATGGTGTCCACCAATGCCGGTGGCCTGCACACGGTTCGATACGGGAACATGGCCGAACAGGTGCTCGGACTCGAGGTGGTACTCCCCGACGGAACTACTGTGCGCCGGTCACCGAAAGTGCTGTCGGACAACTCCGGATACAACCTGCCCGCGCTGTGGGTCGGTAGCGAAGGAACTCTAGGGGTGGTCACTTCCGTCGACCTGAAATTACGGAAGATACCGACCTACCGCGTGACGTCGCTGATCGGTTTCGACGCACTCCAGGACGTCGTCGAGGCGGGGCGAGTGTTGCGCGCTCTCGACGGCGTCGACGCACTCGAATTGTTGGACGGGCGCGGTCTCGAACTGGCCGCACGCCATTTGAACGCCGCGGTTCCGACGGGGCGACCGTGGTACCTCCTCGCCGAGGTGTCCGCGGCCCACGATCCGCTGGAAGACCTGGCCGAGCTGCTCGAACGCATCGGCCCACCGCAGACCCCGGCCGTGGCGGTCGACGCCCCCGGCTCGACGCGCTTGTGGGCGGCACGCGAATGCTTCGCCGAGGTGGTCGGATTGTTCGGTCCCCCACTGAAATTCGACGCGGCGCTACCGCTGGACTCGCTTGCCACCTTCACCGAGGACGCAACGGCGGTGATCGCGAGCCGAGCGCCCGAGGCAATTCCGATCCTGTTCGGACACGTCGCCGAGGGAAACATCCACCTCAACGTCCTGAACTGTCCGAACGCCGACACCGTGTATCGCAGTGTCCTCGAGCTGGTTCGCGATCACGGCGGAAACGTCAGTTCCGAGCACGGGGTGGGCTCGCTCAAACGCAACTATCTGGACCTGGCCCTCTCGGCGCAGGACATAGCCACGATGTGGGCGATCAAGCGAGCCCTTGACCCGAGCGACTATCTCAATCGCGCAGTGATGTTTCCCGACGCGCTTCGGCACTGACGGCCATCGCGTCGTCGTGCGCGTCCCCGCGTAAAGGCCGGGCGAAGCACACCGACGCGACGAAACCGATGAGCAGCACACCCGCAGGTAGCCAGATCGACTCCGACATCGCCGTGCTGAACGGTTCACGGACGAACTCGGGGAGGTGACCCACGCCGGCTTCCGAACTGCCGCCGGTCAGTCCCTGAGCCGCCAATCGTGCAGTGATCAGAGCGCCGATCGCAGCGCTGCCGAGAACTGCACCCACCTGCCGGGTGGTGTTGTAGACGCCGGCGCCCGCGCCCGCCTGCATCGGAGGCAGGTTGTGTGTGGCGGTGGCCGCGAGCGGAGACCAGATGCACGCGTTGGCGAAGCCGATCAGGCCGATCGGCAGGAGCAGTTCCCAGATCGCGACGTCGGGAGACATCACCAGTGCCAGCCAACCCAAGGCGACGGCGAACAGCAGGAAGCCGGTGCCGGCGATGTAGCGCGGATGTGTCTTGTCGACGAGCTTGCCGATGATCGGGGCGAAGATACCGGTCAGCACTGCCATCGGAACGAGCAGCAACGCCGACTGCGTCGGGGAGAGGGCACGAACTGCCTGTGTGTAGAACATCAGCGGAAGGACCATCGACGTGATCGCAAAGCCCATCGCGGTGATGGCGACATTGGCGAGTGAGAAGTTGCGATCCTTGAAGAGCTCCAAGGGAAGCAAGGGTTCGTTCTTGTTGCGCGACTGGTAGAACACGAACACCGCGAGCAACACCACACCGGCGCCGATCAGGCTCCAGACGAATCCGTTCCAGTCGTACGAACTGCCTTCCTGGATTCCGAACACCAGAAGGAACATGCCTGCGGCACTGAGAATCACGCCGGGGATGTCGAACTTGTGCTCGCTGGTCGGCAACGACGGAACGAGCTTCCACGCGAGCAGGAAGGCGATGACACCAACCGGGACGTTGACGATGAAGATCCATTCCCAGCCGAGATTGTCCACCAGGACGCCACCGGCAAGCGGACCCACCAGGGTGGCAACACCGGCAACGGCGCCCCACAGACCCATTGCGGCGCCACGCTTGTTCGGCGCGAACGTGCGTGTGATGACGGCCATCGTCTGAGGCGTCATCATTGCAGCACCAAGACCCTGGAAAGCCCTTGCGACGATGAGCATCTCGACGCTGCCGGACAGACCGCACCACAGTGATGCGCCGGTGAACAGTACGAGGCCGATCATGTACAGGTTCTTCGGACCGAACCTGTCACCGAGTCGGCCCGTGACGAGCAGCGGCACCGCGTACGCCAGCAGGTACGCGCTGGTGACCCAGACGACCTTGTTGATGTCGGTGCCGAGGTCCTCCATGATCGCGGGGTTGGCGACAGCGACGATGGTGCTGTCCACCAGAATCATGAAGAACCCGATACACAGCGCCCACAGCGCGTGCCAGGGATTGACCTGCTTTTCCATCTTCAGTCCTTAGGTAGTGCGGACGAGCCTGCGGAGCCGGCCAGCCGGTCGAGAAGTTCTTGTGAGAGCCAGGGCATTTCGCCGCTCTCGATGTCTGTCACCAACGCGCCGATCCACTCTCTTTCGGCGACGGTCAGTGCGTGGGCGTAGTCCGCGCCCACCGTGAAGATTCGTGGTTTCTCCGCGGCCTTCACCGCTTCGTAGTCGACCTCGAATTTCGCAATCGTCTTGTCGAGGTGCGCGAGACGGATCCGAAGCATCTGACACGCAGTCGATGCGGAGAGGTTGTGCATCTCGGCAAGAGCGAGCGGCAACCGCGGATACTCCCGCACCGGAACCGCCAACATCTCGCGTAGTTGATGTTCGAGGGCATCACGGCCGCGGGCAGTGATCTCGTACGTCGTCCGCTCCGGGCGGTTGCCCTCACGATCGGTCCCGATCGAAGCCAGAAGTTCCTGCTTCTCCAACCGGGAAACCGTGTGATAGAGCGATCCCGGCTTGATTTTCACCAGCTGATCGCCCCGCCGCACCGAGGCGAGTTGGTACATCTCGTACGGGTGCATCGAACGCTCGGACAGCAGGCCCAGCACGGTGATTCCCAAAGGCGTCAGTGACACGTCACCCATGAGTCCCCCTCCCTGACAAGCCGCAGTTGCCTGACGAAGCCTAATTGACCATTTCTTGACTATTCCACCCGAAATAGTCCACATGGAATATACGACCTCCGTCCGTCTCGATCAACCCGTTCGAATCGGACTAGCCTGTAGCGAGTGGACGATCATCACCTCGACATCATCCGACTTGCCTGGGCGCGTGAGCTGGGACTCGGCGACTCGGCACTGCGTCCGGCGCACACGGCCCGGGTCGTCGGGGACGACATCCACGTTCTCGATCTGGCAGGCTCCGGTGCGATCGTCGGGCCACAGTGGTTCATCGAGCGCGCAGAGGACATCTCCGTCGACGCACTACTGCAACCGGCGCGTCTCCTCGAGATCGCCGGCGATCACGGCGGCCGAATCACCGGTCCCGTCGATCTCGCTTTCCTCGGCGACTACACGGACGCGCCACCCGACGAGCAACTGCTGATTTCCCACGAGGTCGACGACGCCCTCGCCGTCGCTGCGCTGTGCCCACCCGACGACAGCACCACGGCCGACCTCGGGAACCGGACGCGATGGTTCACCGCCGTCACCGATTCCACCGAGGTGCTCGGATGCGCGGCGTACTCCGAATTTCAGGGATTCGTGGCAGATCTCACGACCCTGACTGCTCCTGCGCATCGCCGTCACGGAATCGGCTGCGCAGTAACGCGTCTCGCTGCGGAGGACGCTCTCGATTCCGGGTTGATCCCGCAGCTACGCACGGGTCGCGGCAGCGCGATCGCCGCGACGCTTCCACGTAAAGCCAAATTCGACGTTCTGGGGGCATACGCTCGGGTACACGTGCACCTGCCCAGTTGACACTCGAAATGACACTCGAACGAGAGGGACCGCAGATGAGTACGGAAGACGGCGCGAGCGAACCGACATTCGTCGAAGAGGGTCGTGAATTCAAACGCGACACCAACTACATCCCGACCCGGATCACCGAGGACGGTCGCGACGGTTACCCCGTCGAACCGGGGCGATACCGGTTGATCGTGGCACGTGCCTGCCCGTGGGCAAACCGCGCCATCATCGTCCGCCGTCTACTCGGCCTCGAAGACGTACTGTCGATGGGCATCTGCGGTCCGGTTCACGACAAGCGAAGCTGGACTTTCGATCTCGACCCGGGCGGCGTCGATCCCGTACTGAAGATCCCGCGACTACAGGACGCGTACTTCGCCCGAGATCCCGAATACCCCAGGGGAATCACGGTGCCCGCCATGGTGGAGATCGCGACGGGCAAGGTGGTCACGAACGACTACCCACAGATCACCCTCGACTTCTCGACGCAATGGAAGAAGTACCACCGCGAAGGCGCACCGGATCTGTACCCGGAGCCTCTGCGAAACGAAATCGACGAAGTGGCCGAGTACGTGTTCCGCGACGTCAACAACGGCGTCTACCGCTGCGGTTTCGCCGGTTCACAGCAGGCGTACGACGAGGCATACGACACGCTGTTCGCCCGCCTCGACTGGCTCACCGAACGTCTTGCCCGGCAACGCTTCCTGGTGGGAGACACCATCACCGAGGCCGATGTGCGCCTGTTCACCACGCTGGCGCGATTCGATCCCGTCTATCACGGCCACTTCAAGTGCAACAGAAGCAAACTCAGCGAGATGCCGGTGCTGTGGGACTACGCACGCGATCTGTTCCAGACTCCCGGATTCGGTGACACCATCGACTTCACACAGATCAAAGCGCACTACTACATCGTGCATTCCGAGATCAATCCCTCCGGAATCGTGCCCAAGGGACCGGAATTGACGCACTGGCTCGAACCGCACGGCCGCGAACAGTTGGGTGGCCGACCGTTCGGGGACGGCACACCGCCTCACCCGCCCATCCCCTCGGAAGTGGTTCCAGCAGAGCACTGGGCCACCAGATAGGTCGCGGCGGCTACTCCCCTGCGTACGTGCCGAAACTCCAGTACACACCTTCGGGATCACGGCAGGTGAACCCCCGCGAACCGTAGTCCTCGTCGCGCAATCCCTGCGTGATCGTGGCGCCCGCCGCGACAGCGCGTTCGTGGAGTGCATCAGCTGCGTCCGCGTCGTCCACGACGATGTACACCGAACCGATTCCAGGCGGCAGGCCGGCGATCGCCGAATCGGTGCGCGGCGAACCCAGCATGATGCCGCCACCGCCCGGCCAGTCGAGTTGGGCGTGGTCCACCACGTCTCCCTCGCCGTAGACGACCTTCTCCACGAAACCGAAGGTGCTCACCAGAAAGTGGATTGCAGCCCGGGCGTCGAGGTAGCGCAGTGTCGGCCAGATGGTCGTCGAACGAGATTCCGAAGTGGCGGTCATAACACTCGAACTCCTGCCTGGGAAAACTCACGAAGAAAACCGAGTCTCGTACGAGCCTATGGCCCCTGCGATCACCGCCGCTACCGAAAACTTCACCTATTCTCGAGATACGGTCCACCTCGCTTCAGAGGAGGACAACTGTGGAGGGGCAGCAATGAGCAAGTCGACGAACAACGACAGCGGGCGTATCGAGAAGGTCCTCGTTTCCGTTCTCGACAACGGAAGCCGCCTGCAAGCGCCCGCAGTGGCCAAATACGTCAACCACGTCCGTAAGGCGCACCCCGACGAGTCACCTGCTCAGATCGTCGAGCGGATGGAGAAGATGTTCATTCTCGCCGTGACCGGAAGCGGCAGTGCCGTCGGCGCCACGGCCGCGGTGCCGGGCGTCGGAACAGTCGCGTCCATCGCTGCAGTCGGTGCGGAATCGGCTTTCTTCCTCGAAGCGTCGGCGCTGCTCACATTGGCAATCGCGTCTGTGCACGGAATCTCCGTGCAGGATCATCAGCAACGACGCGCCCTGGTCCTGGCAGTCGCACTCGGCGAATCCGGCATGGAGATCGTCCAGAAGGCCACCGGGATCACGGCCAAGAACTGGGGAACGGCAATCACGAGCAAGATTCCCGGACCCACGATGAGGGGAATGAACAGCACCCTCGTGCGGAAATTCGTGACCAAGTACGCCGCCAAGCGCAGCGCACTGATCCTCGGCAAGCTCGTTCCCGCCGGAATCGGTGCGGTCATCGGCGGTGCGGGTAACCGTGCCATCGGCAAGGGCGTCGTCAAGAATGCGCGCGAAGCCTTCGGACCGGCACCGGCCAGGTGGACCGATCACCTGATCGTGATGCCTGCCGACGATGCCGCAGTGCTTCCCCAGACGGAGACACGCCGGGCCATCCGCAGATAGCCGTCCGGGCCGTAGGCTCGCATCACGTATTCGCCGCCGACCCGGGAGCAGCATTGACGAACACCGCAATGGGATCCTTCTCTGCCCCCATCGAAATTCGTGGGTTGACGAAGACGTTCAAAGCGGCGCGCGCGGTCAACGACCTGAGCTTCGACGTTCAGGCGGGCTCGATCACCGGGTTTCTCGGCCCGAACGGTTCGGGCAAGACGACCACGTTGCGGATGCTCCTCGGACTGGTGTCACCGACGTCGGGATCGGCCACGATCAACGGCACCCCGATGCGTTTGCTGCCCAACCCGGCCCGGACCGTCGGCGCAGTACTCGACGTCGGCAGTCTCCATCCGAAACGAACGGCGCTCGGACACCTCGAGATCTACGCGGCCGCTATCGGCATGCCGACTCAGCGCGCGGCGCAGGTGCTGGACATGGTCGGTCTGAGTTCGGTCGGAGCCCACAAGACCGGCACCTTCTCGCTCGGGATGCGCCAACGCCTGATCCTTGCCACCGCGATGCTCGGTGATCCCGAGATCCTCGTGCTCGACGAACCCGCGAACGGACTCGACCCCGAGGGCATGGCGTGGCTACGTCAGTTCCTGCAGACCTTCGCCGGTTCCGGCCGAACGGTTCTGATCTCGAGTCACGCGCTTCGTGAAGTGGAAGCGACCGTCGACAGCGTGGTCATCGTCAGCGCCGGCTCACTCGTCTACCAAGGGACCATGGACGAACTTCGTCGCTCCCAGCGCAGTCGACTGCTCGTCTCGTGTTCCAACCCAGCGCTCCTCGCCACGGCACTGGCCGCTCGGGGAATCATCGACGCCCAGATCACGCAGGACGGACGGCTCGCCGTGGGCGGCACCGACACGTCGGTGCTCCCACCGGTGGCGTCGGCGGCCGGTGTCACGATCTTCGGTGTCGCGACCGAAGGCGCAGATCTCGAGCAACTGTTCCTCGCGATGACAACACCGCAGTACGCGGTTCCCCAGGTCGGATACCACCGCCCACCCGGTCCCGGTTCCGGACCGGGCTATTACGGCCCTGCCGCATACGGACCTTCCGGAGGACACAGATGACCACGCTCGTGCGCGCGGAGACACTCAAAGTTCTCACCTTGCGCTACTGGTGGGCACTGGCCATCGCACCGGTGGTCGTGGCCGTGCTGATTGCTGCCTCGACTCGGACGTTCGTCGAAGTTGTGGCCGATTCGGCCGACACCACTTTCGACGTCGATGTCGTGTCCACCGGCGTCAGCCTCGGTGTCTCCAACACGCTTGTCCTGGTGTTCGCGGCCGTCTTCGGAGCGCTCACCGCCGGATCCGAATTCGGCTACAAGACTCTCACCACAACGTTCCTCACAGCTCGCGGCCGCGACGGAGTTCTCGGCGCAAAGCTTGCCGTCGTCGCGGTATTCGCCGTCGGCTACGCACTGGCGGTCGAAGTAGTCAGCATCGGCGCGATGTTGCTCTTCGGCCGGGACTTCAGCTTCACCACCGATCTCTTCGCCATCTGCGCCGCAGGCATTCTGGCGTGTGCGCTGTGGGCACTACTCGGCGCCGGGGTGGCCCTGCTCACCGGTTCGTCGATGGCCGGTGCCCTCTCGGTCATCCTGTGGTTCGTCTTCGGTGAATGGATCGTCCGCGCCGTGCTGCTCGCGATGGATCTCGGTGGGATCGGGGCCGCGCTTCCGGTATCGGCCACGATCGGCACGATCGTCAATGCGGCCCCGTCGATCGACGTCGACGCGTTTGCGTCCTGGCCGAGCGGCCCGATGATGCTGGCCGCTTGGGTAGTTCTGTTCTGTGGGCTCGGTTGGCTACGGACCAGGACCCGCGACATCACCTGAAAAAGCTGTCTGGGGCCGGGTCTACCGTGGATCTCGATGAACACGATCAACACGGACAGTCCGGTAGCTGGAGAGGTGGATCGAGCTCCGGGCTGGATCCGACGCTTGGCCCACGCATGCTGGTTGCACCGAAGAGTTGCGATCGGCGCGCTACTCGTTACGGTCATCGCCTCTGCGATCGACATCTCGTTTCCTCTCCTGACCCGCTATGCGCTCGACGCCGCAAGCCAGGAGAACCCGGGCAAGGTGATCGGGTTCGTCGCGTTGGCGATCGCGTTACTCGCGATCGTCCGCTTCGCGTGCCAGTACGGCCGACGGATGCTTGCCGGCCGACTCTCGCTCGACGTTCAACACGACTTGCGGCTCGCCCTGCTCGGTTCGCTGCAACGCCTCGACGGACGAGGGCAGGATCAGATCCGCACAGGCCAGGTGGTCTCCCGGTCCATCACGGATCTGCAGCTCGTCCAGGGTTTGCTCGCGATGGTGCCGATGTCCGCGGGAGCGCTCCTGCAATTCGTGCTGGCGATCGGCATCATGGCGTGGCTCTCGCCGCTGTTGACTCTCGTCGCTGTCGCCGTCATCCCAGCAGTAGGGCTGGTGGTGTTCCTGATGCGACCGATGCTCTTCGCCGCAACATGGTCCGCGCAGCAGCGTGCCGCCGACCTCGCCCAACACGTCGAGGAAACCGTCACCGGCGTTCGCGTCGTCAAGGGATTCGGGCAGGAACAACGAGCCGTCGACCAGCTGGAGGAACATAGCCGCACGCTGTACTCCGAGCGCCTTCGCGCCGCGTGGTTGAACGCGAAATTCGCGCCAACCATGGCCGCCTTGCCCCAGCTCGGGCAGGTGGGAGTGATCGCTCTCGGCGGGTATCTCGCACTGCACGACAAGATCACCGTGGGAACGTTTCTCGCGTTCGCCACCTACATCGTGACGATGACCGGAGTCACCCGAACTCTGTCGTCGGTCATCGTCATGGCGCAGCTGGCGCGCGCCGCTGTAGAGCGTGTCTACGACGTCATCAACGCTCAGCCGGACATCGCCGATCCAGACCATCCGGTGGACCTGCCCGACGGTCCTCTCGGAGTCACCTTCGACGACGTGGCATTCGGATTCGACACCGAACGCGACGTCCTGACCGGGCTGAACCTCCGCATAGAACCGGGCGAGACCGTCGCCGTCGTGGGTCCGGCCGCGTCGGGCAAGACCGCGTTGTCCTTGCTTCTCCCGCGGTTCTACGCACCGACTTCGGGTGCGGTGACAGTCGATACCGCCGGCGAGACGTTCCCCATCGGCGAACTGCGCAGTGAGCAGCTTCGTGCCGCCGTCAGCCTCGTCTTCGACGAACCGTTCCTGTTCTCGGACACCATTGCCGCCAACATCGCACTTGGCCGCGAGGACGCCTCCGACGAGGACATCCGCGACGCAGCAGCACTGGCACAGGCAGATTCGTTCATCGAGGCACTCCCGGACGGATACGACACCGTTGTCGGTGAACGAGGTCTGACGCTGTCGGGCGGCCAGCGTCAGCGCATCGCACTTGCCAGGGCACTGCTCGTCGACCCACGGATTCTAGTCCTCGACGACGCGACCTCCGCAGTCGATGCGGCTACCGAAGCCGCGATCTTCGACGCGTTCCGGGCCAGACGGCGCCAGACCACGCTCATCCTCGCTCACCGGCGGTCCACCCTGACGCTCGCAGACCGGGTCGCGGTTCTCGACGGCGGACGGATCATCGACTCCGGAACCGTGGACGAACTGGAAGCGCGATGTCCGCTCTTTCGTGCCCTGTTCTCCTCGCCGCCGGAACTACCGGCCGAACTCGACGACGTCGACTCCGATGCTTTCGGACGTGACCGCAGCGAGCCGACAACCGAGCAGTTGTGGCCGCAGGCACCGGAATCCGAAGCCGACAGCACAGCCGCTACGACGCAGGGTGCGGGCGGACCGATGGCCGGAGCGCTCAGCGGAATCGCGGTGACGCCGTCCCTGCGGGCAGCAGTCGACGCTCTCCCACCCGCACGCGAAGACCCCGGAATCGCTCCTGAGAGCCTGCGCGAATCGAATCCACAGTTCTCACTCCGACAGATCTTGACGCCGGTCCGCTGGGTTCTACTGGCGGTTGTCGTGTGCCTTGCGCTGGACTCCGCAGCGGCGATCGCATTTCCCTCCCTCGTCAGATACGCGATCGACCACGGAGTCGTGACCGCGGACAGCAGCACGCTCTGGATAGCGACGGCATTCGGCGCGCTCCTGGTCGCCGCGGACTGGGTCGTCGTCGCGGTCATGACGGTGCTCACCGCCCGGGCCGGCGAACGCGTGTTGTTCGGGCTCCGCGTACGCAGCTATGCACACCTGCAGCGCCTGGGCCTGGACTACTACGAACGTGAATTGTCCGGGCGCATCATGACGCGCATGACCACCGACGTCGACGCGCTGTCGTCGTTCATCCAAACCGGCATGTCGACGGCGATCGTGAGCGTTCTGACCGTCGGCGGAATTTCGATCGCACTCCTGGCGACCGACGTGACGCTCGGACTGGTGGCGCTGGCCGTCATCCCACCGCTCGTGGTTGCGACCGTGATCTTCCGCAAGATCTCCTCGGTTGCCTACAGCCAGTCCCGCGAACGGATCTCGCTCGTCAATGCCGACTTCCAGGAGAACATCGCCGGTCTGCGAGCGGCTCAGGCCTACCGCCGCGAAGAAGGTGCGGCGCGTAGGTTCGCAGAACGCTCCGAAAGCTACCGCCGATCGCGGATGCGGTCGCAGCGAGCCATTTCGATCTACTTCCCGTTCATCTCGTTCCTGTCCGACCTCGCGTTGGCCGCAGTGGTGTTCGTCGGCGCGCACCAGATCGCCAACGGGTCGACGTCACCCGGCGTACTGATCGCTTTCGTGCTCTACCTGGGACTGCTGTTCGGACCGATTCAGCAACTCTCACAAGTGTTCGATGGTTACCAACAGGCAAACGTCGGATTGCAACGAATCGGTGACCTTCTGCGTACTCGGAGTTCGATCGAAACAGCCGACAGCGAGGATCTGATCGCGATCTCCGGACGGCTCGACGGCGCCGTCCATCTCGACGGGGTCGGGTTCCGGTACTCGGGTGCGGACGTCGACGCCCTCTCCGATTTCGATCTGCAGATTCCGCCGGGCACGACGGTTGCCCTCGTCGGCAGAACCGGTGCCGGGAAGTCGACGGTGGTGAAGTTGCTCGCCCGCTTCTACGACCCGACGTCCGGATCCGTCGACGTGGACGGAACCGACATCCGGAACTTCCACCTCTCGCAGTACCGACGCCGCCTCGGCGTGGTCCCGCAAGAGGCGCATCTGTTCACCGGCACGGTCGCCGACAACATCGCGTACGGGAGGCCGTCGGCGTCGCACGCGGAGATCGAGGAAGCGGCGCGTTCCGTCGGCGCACTGAATTCGATAGCCGACATGCGTGGAGGCATGAATCATCCCGTCGGCGAGCGCGGCCAGGGGCTCTCGGCGGGCCAACGCCAACTGATCGCATTGGCCCGTGCCGAACTGGTCGACCCGGACCTTCTGCTCCTCGACGAGGCGACCGCGACGCTCGATCCCGCGACCGAACGAATGGTGCTCGAAGCAAGTCGGTCGGTCACCCGGAAACGGACTTCCGTCGTCGTAGCTCACCGCCTCGCGACAGCTGCCCGAGCGGACCTCGTTGTCGTAGTTGACCGGGGACGTATCGTTGAATACGGCCCGCACGATGTTCTGCGGTATGCCGGTGGTCACTACTCGGGACTCTGGGATGCATCGCAGGCGCGTGAGGGGAATAATCTGACGTCGAGAACTGTCATCGAAGGCAACCCCGTCGCGTGACAGTCGGCACGGATTTGTACCGCCGAGAGGTAGTGCGCGATCGCAAGATCACGGACTTCCGTGAGACAGCTCACAAATTGTGTGCCGCACAATTGCTCGTCACAAGCTCGGGCTAATCTCATGTATATAGGCGCTCTGATCGGGTACCGAAATAGAAACGAGGCGAACACCTGCCGTGAGCAGCAGTTCTACATCCCAATTCGGACAGAACCAGTGGCTGGTTGACGAGATGTACCAACGCTTCCAGGACGATCCGTCGTCCGTGGATCCCAGTTGGCACGAATTCTTGACCGATTACTCGCCGGACTCGGCGAACACGGGAGGTGGAAACGGGACTGCCTCGAACGGCAACGCGGCTGCACCCGCCGCTGTTGTAGCTCCGCCTGCTGCTCCCAAAGCCACGCCTCCCGCCCCCAAGACCGCACCTCCTGCGCCGCCTGCCAAGGCTGCCGCACCGGCCCCCGCGAAGACGGCAGCGCCCGCCGCGAAGGCCGCCCCGGCCAAGCCTGCAGCAGCCAAGCCCGCGGCCGCTCCCGCGAAGCCCGCTCCCGCCGGCGGAGCCGAGGAAACCAAGGTTCTCCGCGGCGCCGCAGCAGCGGTCGTCAAGAACATGTCGCTCTCGCTCGAGATTCCGACAGCAACCAGCGTGCGTGCCATCCCCGCGAAGCTGATGTTCGACAACCGCATCGTCATCAACAACCACCTCGCCCGTACCCGCGGCGGCAAGATCTCGTTCACCCACCTCCTGGGTTACGCGATCGTCCAGGCAGTCAACGCGTTCCCCAACATGAACCGGCACTTCGCCGAAATCGACGGCAAGCCGAACGCGGTCACCCCCGAGCACACCAATCTCGGACTCGCGATCGACCTTCCCGGCAAGGACGGCAACCGCTCACTGGTTGTTGCCGCCATCCGGAACACCGAGTCGATGAACTTCGTCCAGTTCCACGCGGCGTACGAGGACATCGTCCGACGCGCCCGTGAAGGCAAGCTCACCGGCGAAGACTTCACCGGCGTCACCATTTCGCTGACCAACCCGGGCGGCATCGGCACGGTTCACTCCGTTCCTCGCCTGATGAAGGGCCAGGGCGCCATCATCGGTGCCGGCGCGATGGAATACCCCGCCGAGTTCCAGGGCGCCAGCGACGAGAAGCTGGCCGAGATGGGCGTCGGCAAGTTGATGACCCTCACCTCGACCTACGATCACCGCATCATCCAGGGTGCCGAGTCGGGCGATTTCCTGCGCACGATCCACAACCTGCTGATCAGCGACGAGTTCTACGACGAGATCTTCCACGCGCTCGGCAACCCGTACGAGCCGGTGCGTTGGCGCAAGGACGTGCCGGAAGGCGCTGTCGACAAGAACACCCGTGTTCTCGAACTGATCGCTGCATACCGTGACCGCGGCCACCTCATGGCCGACACGGACCCGTTGCAGTTCGTCAAGGACAAGTTCCACAGCCACCCCGACCTCGACGTCATCAGCCACGGCCTGACGTTGTGGGATCTGGACCGCGAGTTCAAGGTCGGCGGCTTCCACGGCCAAGAGAAGATGAAGCTGCGCGACGTGTTGAGCGTGCTGCGCGACGCGTACTGCCGCCACGTCGGCGTCGAGTACACGCACATCCTCGAGACGGATCAGCGTCAGTGGATCCAGGACCGCGTCGAGGGCCATCACGCCAAGCCTTCGGTCGCTCAGCAGAAGTACATCCTGAGCAAGCTCAACGCCGCCGAGGCCTTCGAGACGTTCCTGCAGACCAAGTACGTCGGCCAGAAGCGCTTCTCGCTCGAAGGCGCCGAAGCCGTCATCCCGATGATGGACGCCGTGATCGACCAGGCCGCCGAGCACCAGCTCGACGAGGTCGTCATCGGAATGCCGCACCGTGGCCGTCTCAACGTGCTTGCCAACATCGTCGGCAAGCCGTACTCCAAGATCTTCACGGAGTTCGAGGGCAACATGAACCCGGCAGCCGCTCACGGCTCCGGCGACGTGAAGTACCACCTGGGCGCCAGCGGAACGTACATCCAGATGTTCGGTGACAACGACATCGCTGTCTCCTTGACCGCCAACCCGTCTCACCTCGAGGCCGTCGACCCGGTTCTCGAAGGCCTGGTCCGCGCAAAGCAGGACATCCTCGACAAGGGCGAAGAAGGCTTCACCGTCCTGCCGCTCATGCTGCACGGTGACGCTGCATTCGCCGGTCAGGGCGTTGTCGCCGAGACGCTGAACCTCTCGCTGCTTCGCGGCTACCGCACCGGCGGCACCGTACACATCGTCGTGAACAACCAGGTCGGCTTCACCACCGCGCCGGAACATTCACGCTCGTCCGAGTACTGCACCGACGTCGCGAAGATGATCGCCGCGCCGGTCTTCCACGTCAACGGCGACGACCCCGAGGCGTGCGTCTGGGTTGCTCAGCTGGCCGTCGACTTCCGTGAGAAGTTCGGCAAGGACGTCGTCATCGACCTCATCTGCTACCGCCGCCGCGGTCACAACGAGGGCGACGATCCGTCGATGACCCAGCCGGCGATGTACGACGTCATCGACACCAAGCGCAGCGTTCGTAAGAGCTACACCGAGTCCCTCATCGGCCGCGGTGACATCTCGCTCAAGGAAGCCGAAGACGCACTTCGCGACTACCAGGGCCAGCTCGAACGGGTCTTCAACGAGGTCCGTGAACTCGAGAAGTTCCAGCCCGAACCGTCCGAGTCCGTCGAACTCGACCAGACTCCCCCGGCTCGCCTGACCACGGCTGTCGCTCCCGAGGTCCTCGAGCGCATCGGTGATGCGTTCGTCAACGTCCCCGACGGCTTCACCGTTCACCCGCGCGTCAAGCCGGTTGCCGAGAAGCGCCGCGAAATGGCCCGTGAGGGACATGTCGACTGGGCGTTCGCAGAATTGCTCGCGTTCGGCTCGTTGGCCGAGCAGGGTGCCTTGATCCGCCTCGCCGGTCAGGACTCCAAGCGTGGAACGTTCACGCAGCGTCACTCGGTCCTCATCGACCGCAAGACCGGCAACGAGTACAGCCCGATCGCCAAGATCGCTGCCGACGCCGAAAACGGCGGCAAGTTCATGGTCTACGACTCCGCACTCACCGAGTACGCAGGTCTGGGCTTCGAGTACGGATACTCGGTGGGTAACCCCGACGCTCTGGTCCTGTGGGAAGCGCAGTTCGGTGACTTCGTCAACGGCGCGCAGACCATCATCGACGAGTTCATCTCTTCGGGTGAGGCCAAGTGGGGTCAGCTCTCCGACGTCGTGCTGCTCCTGCCACACGGTCACGAGGGTCAGGGTCCGGACCACACCTCCGGTCGCATCGAGCGTTTCCTTCAGCTGTGTGCAGAAGGCTCGATGACCGTCGCGGTTCCGTCGACTCCGGCCAGCTACTTCCACCTGCTGCGTCGCCATCACCTCGACGGCATCCGCCGTCCGCTGGTGGTCTTCACGCCCAAGTCGATGCTGCGTAACAAGGCTGCAGTCAGCAACGTCGAGGACTTCACGACGGGCAAGTTCCGTTCCGTCTTCGAGGAGCCTGCATTCGAGAGCGGCGAAAGCGCCCGCGAATCGGTCAAGCGGGTTCTGCTGGTCAGCGGCAAGCTGTACTGGGAGCTTCTGGCGAAGAAGCACAAGGACGAGCGTGACGACATCGCAATCGTGCGCATGGAGCAGCTCTACCCCGTGCCGAAGCGTCGTCTCAAGGAGACCCTGGACCGTTACCCGAATGCGGATCAGTTCCGTTGGGTTCAGGAAGAGCCCGCAAACCAGGGTGCGTGGCCGTTCCTCGGACTGGCTCTGCCGGATCTTCTGCCGGAGACCTTGACCGGCATCAAGCGCATCTCGCGTCGTCCGATGTCCGCTCCCTCTTCGGGATCGAGCAAGGTGCACGCGGTGGAGCAGCAGGAGATCTTGGACGAGGCGTTCCTGCCGACCAACTGAGCAGTGGCGTTCCTGCCGACCAAGTAAGCAGTGGCAGTACCCAAAGGCCGGGCCCCACATTCCGCAAGGAGTGTGGGGCCCGGCCTTTCTGCGTTCACGTCAATTCGATTGCAGCAGACCCAGATCCGGCCCGGCATCGAAGCCGACGGCGGCCAGTGCCAACGCGGGCAACGACTGAACCGTCAGGTCGATCAGTTCCTCGCGGGTGATTGCGGGCGCGCGGAGCCAACTGATGGTGGCTTCCTCGACAAACGCGATCCAACCTCGAACGGCCAACTCCACCTGAGGCGTTCGAGTCAGGCCGATCTTGGGGAGCTGATCGAGGGTTCTCTTGGCCATGATGTCGCGAGTCTGCTCGAACACCTCACGCATCTGCGGATCCCCGCTGGCGGTCCCCCGGAGCAGCGAGACGTAGGTATTGCGGTTCTCGGTCACGTAGTCGACGTACGACGCCAGCACCGATCGGAGGGTGAGCATCGGATCGTCCGACTCGCTCGGCTCCGTGCGCTGGAGCATCTGTTCACTGCTGTGTCGGACGATGGCGAGATGGAACTCGCTTTTCGACGCGAAGTAGTGGAACAGAAGCCCACGCGACACCCCCGCTTGATCGGCGATGTCCTCGACGGAAATCTGCTCGAGCGGCCGTTCGGCCAGCATGCGCGCCCCGAGATCGATGAGTTGCGCTCGGCGTTGCGCAGGGTCGAGCCGCGTTCGCTTTACTGCGTCCATGCCCAATAGACTACTGAATATCCGTCAATAAGCTATTGACCGTGACTCAATAAAGGCATATCGTTCCCTACATGAGTCTTCCAGTTACAGATACCTCAGCACCTGCCGCGGATACTCGCCACGTCGGCACACTGATCATCGGCAGCGGTTTCGCCGGTCTCGGTGCGGCGATCAAACTGGCACAGGCCGGCATCACCGACTATGTCGTTCTCGAGCGCGGCAACGACGTCGGTGGAACCTGGCGTGACAACAGCTACCCGGGCGCCGCGTGTGACGTGCCGTCGCATTTGTACTCGTACTCTTTTGCACTCAATCCGGAGTGGACGCGCTCCTTCTCCACCCAGCCCGAGATCTACAAGTACATCCAGTCGGTGGCCAACCGCCACAAGGTGCTCGACAAGCACATCTTCGACTGCGACGTTCTCTCAGCCCGCTGGGACGAGTCGTCGGCTCATTGGCACGTCAGCACCAACAAGGGTGAATTCGTCGCAAAGATCGTCGTCTCGGCCGTCGGCGCACTGTGTGAGCCTTCACTTCCGGACATCAAGGGCATCGACGGATTCAAGGGCGAAATCTTCCACTCCTCGCGCTGGAACCACGATGCCGATCTGACGGGCAAGCGCGTGGCCGTCATCGGAACCGGCGCCTCCGCCATCCAGATCGTGCCCGCTATCGGCAAGAAGGTCTCACACCTCGACGTGTACCAGCGCACGGCGCCGTGGATCCTGCCCCGCGCAGACCGCGAGTACACCAAGATCGAGCATCTCGCGTTCAAGTACCTCCCCGGCTTCCAGAAGTTGTGCCGCACCGGTATCTACTGGATGCGAGAGACGCAGGTCGTCGGCCTGGCCAAGGCGCCGGTCTTCATGAAGCCGCTGCAGTTCGCCGCCGAGCGTCACCTGAAGGCTCAGATCAAGGACAAGGATCTTCGTAAGAAGGTCATGCCCAACTTCCAGATCGGCTGCAAGCGCATGCTGATCTCGAACAACTACTTCCCCACCCTCGCCCAGGACAATGTCGACCTGGTGACCGAAGGCATCGAGGAGGTCACCGCCAACGGGATCGTCTCGAAGACCGGCACCACCCGTGAGATCGATGCCATCGTCGTTGCGACCGGATTCCACGTCACCGACTCCCCCACCTTCGCGGGAATCTTCGGCAAGGACGGACGCTCGCTCGCCGAGGTCTTCGAAGAGACCGGCATGCAGGGATACAAGGGCGCGGCAGTTGCCAACTTCCCCAACATGTTCTTCCTGGTCGGCCCCAACACCGGCCTCGGACATTCGTCGATGGTCTTCATGATCGAGTCGCAGATCAACTACCTGGTCGACGCGATCGCCACCATCGACAAGTACGACATCGGCACCATCGAGGTGCGCAAGGACAAGCAGGACAAGTACAACAAGGACCTGCAGGCAGCTATGTCCAAGAGCGTGTGGAACAACGGCGGTTGCGCCAGCTGGTACATGGACAAGCACGGAAACAACACCACCCTGTGGCCTGGCTTCACCTTCCAGTTCCGCAATGCCACCAAGCATTTCGACCTCGCGGCATACCGTAGCGTCGCCACCTCGGATCTCGGCGCCGTCGGCACCGCGACCACTTCACAGATCGACCTCGACGACGAGAAGGCAGTAGCACAATGAGTGATTTTGCAGGCAAGGTCGTAGTCATCACCGGAGCGGGATCGGGCATCGGTCGCGCACTCGCACTGAACCTGGCCGGCCAGGGCGCCAAGTTGGCGATCTCCGACGTGGACACCGTCGGGCTCGCCGAGACAGCCCGTCTGGTGGAGGCCATCGGCGCCGAGGTGAAGTCGGACCATCTCGACGTCACCCAGCGTGAAGCGGTTCTCGAGTACGCCGACGCGGTTGTCGCCCATTTCGGCAAGGTCAACCAGATCTACAACAACGCCGGAATCGCGTACCACGGCACCTTCGAGAAGTCCGAGTTCAAGGACTTCGAACGTGTCATGGACGTAGACTTCTGGGGAGTTGTCAACGGCACCAAGGCATTCCTTCCCCACGTCATCGCCTCCGGTGACGGGCACATCGTGAACGTGTCGAGCCTCTTCGGTCTGCTGTCGATGCCGGGTCAGAGCGCCTACAACTCGGCCAAGTTCGCCGTTCGCGGTTTCACCGAGTCGCTTCGCCAGGAAATGCTGATCGCCAAGCACCCGGTGAAGGTGACCTGTGTGCACCCGGGCGGAATCAAGACCGCCATCGCACGCAACGCCACCGCAGGTCCGGGCGAAGATCTTGCGGTCTTCTCCGAGTTCTTCGACCGCAAGCTCGCGCGCACCACTCCGGAGGACGCCGCCAAGACGATCGTCAACGGTGTTCGCAAGAGCAAGCCGCGAGTTCTCATCGGGATGGACGCAATCGCACTCGACGCCTGGGTTCGCCTCGTAGGATCGGGCTACCAGCGCATCGTCGCGATCGTCGCCGGCCGAATGATGCCCAAGTCCAGCTGAGTTCGTTTCACAGCGTCGTTCGTTTCACAGCGCAGTTCGCATAAAGAGTCAGGAGCCCTGCCGGTGAGCACGTTCACCCTTCCGCTGCCCGTGGTCGCATTCTTGTTGAAGCCGTACTTCCGTCTGGCTTTCAACTCGCGGCTGCCGTATCGGATTCAACGTCTGTTGCTCGAGGCCGGGGCACCGCTACAGCAGGTTCCAGCGGGCGCCGTCGTGCGCCCGCTGGAGCTGGCTTGCCGACCGGCTGAGAAGATCACCGTCGGCGCAACCGAGCGCCCCACCGCAGTTCTCTACCTGCATGGCGGGGCGTACACGCTGGGTTCGCTTGCCACACACCGTTCTCTCGCAGCTCATCTCGCCCGTGAGTCGTCCAGTGCGGTCTTCACCTTGGACTACCGTCTCGCGCCGGAGAATCCGTATCCCGCCGCTCTCGACGACGCGGTCTCAGCCTTCATGCAGTTGGTCACCGAGTTCGACTATTCGGAAGACCGCGTTGCCATTGCCGGCGATTCGGCCGGTGGCGGTCTGGCCGCGGCGACCGCTCTGCGTCTGATCGAGCGTCACGGCGTGACCCCCGGCGCGCTCGCACTGATCTCGCCGTGGGTCGATCCCGGCGATCGGGGTGCTACCAAAAAGGCCGACCTGGTGGTCAACACAGCTTGGTCCTTCGATGCCGCCGACGCTTACCTTGCCGGCGGCGACCGTACTGATCCTGGCTACGCGCCGATGCACGGCAAGCTCGACGGGTTGCCGCCCACCAGGATTCACGTCGGTTCCGAGGAGGTCCTCTACCCGCAGATCATGACGTTCACCGACAAGCTCTCCGCTGCCGGCGTCGACGTGTCCCTGGTGGAGTACGCACGACTGTGGCATGTGGCTCACGCACAGGCGTCACTGGTGAAGGAAGCAGCAGACGCCGTTGCCGACCTCGGCCAGTTCATCGCATCGAAACTGATTCGTGCCAAGGATGATTCGAGTTCAGCAGTGGGATCGAACAGTCACTGACGGGTGGCCCACTCCGTCCATGTCACTGACGGGTGGCCCACTCCGTCCATGTCACTGACGGGTGTCCCACCAGGTTCGTGCCACTTCCGAGGCTGACGCCTTGCCGGTCCGCACCTGCTCGATCATTGCGGCGAGATCGGTGGTGGACAGTTCACCCGCAACGACGCTGAGCGCCTTGACAGCCGAATCTCCCAGTGCGCCCGCTCGAAAGAGCGGAACGACATTCTGCGCAGCCAGAACGTGATTCGAATCAGCGAGCACTGTGACGGCATCGGATTGTGCCAGCGCTGACAGCGTCGTGGTTCCGAATACCTGTGCACCGGGTACGTCTGCCGGCGTTGCCTGATCGACACCGGCGAAGACACACTCGGCGCCCTCGGCCAACTGTTCCACTGCCCCGTCCTCGACGAATCTCGCGGAGACGAGCGGCGTCGCCGCGGCACACGAAGGAGCAAAGGCTTCTATCGTCTTCGCTCCCAACGACTGTGCGTATCCGGTGTCGAGTGCGAGGACCGCACGATCTTCGGCCATCGCATAGTCGGAGACCGAAAGACCCTCCGGCAGAGAGCGACTCAAGGCTTCGAAGACGTCGTCGGCCTTGCGGGCCGGGGATGACGGGTCGTAGTGATCGAGCAGCGCACCGGTGAACTCGGGCACCAAGGTGACTCGCGCTGCGTCCAGAGCCTCGAGTGATTGGGTTCTGCCTCCACCCACCGATTCGACGCGAGCCGACAGACCGGAGGATGAGAGCACCGTCGAATACACCTCGGCCAACACCGAACTCTCCACTGATGCGTCAGCAGCCACCACGATCTGGTCACGAGACTCCGCTCCGGCGCTCTCTACCACCGAATCACCGTTTGCGCATCCGCTGAGAATTGGCAGGACCATCAGTGCTGCAACAACAGTCGAATACTTCGTGCGTGTGCTCTTCACCGAAATCCTCACATCCAATCCCATGGATCGAAAACCGTGCCATGTCGGTACCTATCGTTACACTTGTCGGGCGATGCGCGGTAACCAGTCCTGACGCAGCCACTCGGTGGCGGCGCCGTCGAAGCCACTCGGGTGGCTTCGCCACAAGGGGATGGTTTCCGACGCCCGAAACACGGGACGCCCGAAAAACCGGAAGGACGCTCATGCGCACCTCACGATTTCGTTCCAACCGTTGGCTCGTAGCCGCGGCAACCGTTGTCTCTCTCACTGCACTGACAGCGTGCGGTAGCAGTGACGGTGACTCCAACAGCGATCCCAACGCGATCGTCGTCGGCTCCGCCAACTTCACCGAATCCGAGACTATCGCCAACATCTACGCCGAAGCACTGCGTGTCAACGGGTTCGATGTGTCCACGTCGTTCAACGTCGGCAGCCGTGAGGCGTACATTCCGGCGCTCAAGGACGGGTCGATCAGCGTCATTCCGGATTACACGGGAAATCTCCTGCAGTACTTGGATCCCGACAGCACGGCCACCAGCTCCGCTGACGTCCTCGCTGCTCTTCCCGCAGCTCTCGGGTCGGAATTGGCCATTGCGACGCCTGCATCCGCCGAGGACAAGGACGCCGTCGTCGTCACGAAGGAAACCGCTGACAAGTGGAACCTGAAGACGATCGCCGATCTGGCTCCGCATTCCGCCGAGGTCAAGTTCGGCGCTCCGGCCGAGTTCCAGGAACGTCCAGCCGGATTGCCCGGTTTGAAGTCCAATTACGGTCTCGACATCTCGGCAGCCAACTTCGTCCCGATCGCCGACGGCGGTGGACCGGCAACAGTGAAGGCTCTCTCGTCCGGCGACATCACGGCGGCAAACATCTTCACGACGTCTGCCTCCATCCCGGCAAACAACTTCGTGGTTCTCGAAGACCCGAAGAACAATTTCCCGGCTCAGAACGTGGCGCCGGTGCTGCGCGCGTCGAAGTCTTCCGACAAGTTGAAGACAGTCCTCGATGCGGTGTCCGCCAAGCTCACCACCGAAGAGTTGTTGGCACTCAACGTCCAGGTGTCCGGCGACACCAAGACGGAGCCGGCAGCGGCGGCCAAGGCGTGGGTGACGGCGCAGGGCCTCGACAAGCCGGTCTCGTAGTCACGTGATCACATTCGAGGGCGTCACCAAGCAGTATCCGGACGGCACCACCGCCGTCGACCGTCTCGATCTCACCATCGAGGCCGAGTCGTTCACGGTGTTCGTGGGGCCGTCCGGGTGCGGCAAGACGACGTCGATGCGCATGATCAACCGGATGATCACACCGACGTCGGGCAAGATCTTCGTCGACGGTCGTGACATCGCCCAGACCGACGCGGTGAAGCTGCGTCTCGGCATCGGGTACGTCATCCAGAACGCCGGCTTGCTTCCGCATCGCACCGTGATCGACAACGTCGCAACAGTTCCGGTACTGCGCGGTGAGTCCCGCCGCGCAGCGCGCAAAGCCGCGTTGGGGGTACTCGAACGAGTCGGTCTGGACATCTCCCTTGCCACCCGCTATCCCGGGCAACTCTCGGGTGGGCAGCAACAACGTGTGGGAGTTGCGCGAGCATTGGCTGCCGATCCGCCGATCCTGTTGATGGACGAGCCCTTCAGCGCCGTCGACCCGGTGGTGCGTGAGGATCTGCAGACCGAAATGCTCCGTCTTCAAAGCGAACTGAAGAAGACGATCGTCTTTGTCACCCACGACATCGACGAGGCAGTCAAACTCGGTGATCACATTGCCGTCTTCGGTCCCGGCGGGCGGCTTCAGCAGGTTGCGGCACCTCGCGACGTGTTGGCCGCACCGGCAACGGATTTTGTCGCCGGATTTGTCGGACGCGATCGCGGATATCGGGGATTGTCGTTCCGCGCTGCCGACGAGGTTCCGTTACACCCCGTACGCACGGCCGTCGAGAACGAATTGAAGGCTCTGCGTCTCGAATTGGGCGAGTGGGTTCTCGTGGTCACGGACAGCGGAAGTCCACAGGGATGGATCGACGTGACCGGCGTCGAAGGCCTGCGCTCGGGACGCACTATCGCGCAGTCGACGTCGGCCGGTGGTTCGTTGTTCTCCCCCGGCGGTGATCTACGCCAAGCACTCGATGCGGCAATCTCGTCCCCTTCCGGTATCGGCGTTGCCGTCGACGGCGAGGGAGCGGTCATCGGCGGGATCCTCGGGTCCGAAGTCGTGGCGAAATTGGCAGATCAGCGTCGACGCGAGGACGAGGAACGCAACCGAGTCGCCTTCACCGAGGGATTCGGGGCGTAGCGGCATGCGCTGGCTCATCGACAATTTCTCGACGGTCGTGGACTACTCGAAGACCCATCTGTATCTGGCGCTGCTGCCCTTGCTGATCGGTCTCCTGATTGCCGTTCCGGTCGGAACAGCGATCCGCAACGTCAGATGGCTGCGCCGAATCACGTTGACCCTGGCGAGCATTGCGTTCACGATTCCGTCGCTCGCGCTGTTCGTCACCATCCCCCAGCTGTTCGGACTCAAGACCCTTGATCCGCTCAACGTCGTGATCGCACTGAGCGTCTATGCGACAGCACTGCTCATCCGGGCCGTGCCCGAAGCACTCGATTCGGTGCCGGACAACGTCATCGACGCTTCCACCGCCGTCGGGTTCACACCGCTACGACGCGCCCTGACGGTCGAGTTGCCGTTGGCACTGCCGGTGATGATCGCGAACATCAGAGTTATTGCCGTTACCAATATTTCGCTGGTTTCGGTCGGATCGCTGATCGGAATCGGCGGGCTGGGAGTTCTGTTCAAACAGGGCTACGACCGCGACTACCCGGACCAGATCGTTGCCGGCATCATCGCGATTGTCGTGCTGGCCCTGGCGCTCGACCTGATCCTGTATCTGATCGGCCGATTCCTGACCCCGTGGACCAGAACATCGACCTCGTCGAAGGTCCCCGCCGTCGTGGCTGCCGAGGGGGAACCCGTATGAGCATCTTCACCGGAGCCTGGGACTTCATCGTCGATCCCGGAAATTGGAGCGGCGACACCGGAATCGGCACCCGCATCCTCCAGCACCTCTGGTACAGCGTTCTGGCCGTGGCGCTTTCGGCTGTGATCGCGGTGCCCATCGGATTACTCATCGGCCATCTGCGTCGCGGTGAGATCGTGGTCGTCAGTCTCGTCAACGCACTGCGGTCGCTGCCCACTCTCGGCCTGCTGACCTTCCTCGTTCTTCTCATGGGACTCGGGGTGATGCCGCCGATTCTCGCCCTCGTCATCCTCGGCATTCCCCCACTACTCGCCGGCACGTACGCCGGAATTGCCAGCGTCGACCGCGGCGTCGTCGAGGCCGCGCGGGCGATGGGTATGACCGAACTCCAAGTGCTCTTCCGCGTCGAGATACCCAATGCGCTGCCATTGATTCTCGGCGGACTGCGTAACGCGACACTGCAGGTGATTGCCACGGCAACGGTCGCCGCCTACGTCAACCTCGGCGGCCTCGGCCGGTACATCTTCGACGGTCTCGCGCTCTACAAGTACGACCGAGTGGTCGTCGGCGCAATTCTGGTCGCGGTTGTGGCTCTGGTCGTGGACGGCTTACTGGCGCTGGTGGTCTGGGCATCGGTTCCCGGGACCGGCAGGCTGCGCCGAACACCCGACCTCACTCGTCTGTAGATCGGTACATACGAAAAGCCCCGATCGGAACCTTGTGTGCGGGTCCCGATCGGGGCTTTCGTAGTCCCTCTTAGCTGGTCACGCCCTCAGCATGCGCTGCGGCCGCGACGGCTTCCGCTACTGCGGGTGCCACGCGAGGGTCGAGTGGGCTGGGGACGATTTTGTCCGCCGCCAACTCGTCGCCGACCACCGACAGGATTGCCTCGGCGGCAGCGAGCTTCATACCTTCGGTGATGCGACGGGCGCCGGCGTCGAGCGCGCCCTTGAACACACCGGGGAAGGCGAGAACATTGTTGATCTGGTTCGGGAAATCACTGCGACCCGTAGCCACGATCGCCGCGTACTTCGACGCGGTTTCGGGGTGAATCTCCGGGTCCGGGTTGGAGAGCGCGAACACGATCGACTCGGGAGCCATCGAAGCGATGAGCTCCTCGGGGATCTTGCCCGCCGAGACACCGAGGAACACGTCGGCACCTTCGAGAGCCTCGATGGCACCACCGTGCAGGTCGCGGGGATTGGTGCGGGCCGCGAGTTCTGCCTTCACGTCGTTGAGGTCGCTGCGCTCGCCCGAGATGATGCCCTTCGAGTCCAGCACGATGACGTCGCTGATTCCGGCGGCGAGCAGGATGTTCGCGCAGGCAACACCCGCAGCACCGGCGCCGGAGATGACGACCTTGAGTGTGGTGATGTCGCGGCTCTGGACCTTCACGGCGCCCTTGAGGGCAGCGAGGACCACGATGGCGGTTCCGTGCTGATCGTCGTGCATGACGGGGCAGTCGAGGGCTTCGATGACGCGCTTTTCGATCTCGAAGCAACGCGGCGCCGAAATGTCCTCGAGGTTGACCGCGCCGAAGCTCGGGCGCAGACGGATGAGCGTCTCGACGATCTCGTCGGGATCCTTGGTGTCGAGAACCAGCGGAATGGAGTTCAGTCCGGCGAAGTTCTTGAACAGTGCCGACTTGCCCTCCATGACGGGCAGCGACGCGCGGGGGCCGATATCGCCGAGTCCGAGAACCGCGGTGCCGTCGCTGACCACGACGACGAGTCGGTTGGTCCACGTGTATCGATCGGCGAGGGTTTCGTCTGCAGCGATGGCGCGGCTCACCTGAGCAACACCCGGCGTGTAGGCGATCGAGAGGGCCCGCTGCGTATCGAGCGGCGCGGTGGTCTCGACCGAGAGCTTGCCACCGACGTGAGCGGCAAAGATTTCTTCGTCGGTCAACTCGACCTTGGGTACGTTGATGGCTTCAGTCACGAGGGACACGATGACACTCCTGATTAGTCCAGCCTCAAGCGGGGCTGGGTTACTGGGAAGTAATCCTTCGGACCGCTGCGAAACTACGTTCACAACGGTCAGAGATCATTTCTTCCGCGAACGACTACTGAGAAGAAGAGCATTCGGCGTGCGCGAGAAAGTGGGCCGCAATACATCCGAAGCGTCATGGTGTGGGGCGGGTGAGCCCTGGCGTATCCATGCAATCTAGGTTTCGGGAGAAATTCTGACGAAACCTGCACTTCGGGGCCGGGCTGTGGCGCCGCCTCGAAGTAACTCCAGTTTGCCACCAGAGTCGGATCACAATCAAATCCTCCAAGCGGTCGGATTCCTCACCACACTCGAACCCGAGCCGTCATCCCCACCGTGTCATCCCACCGTGTCATCCCACCCAGTCATCCCCACCGCGTCATCCCCACCGTGTCATCCCCACCACTGCGTCACCAACAACAGCCCCGCCACCACGAGCACGACCACCGACCCGGCAACCGCCGCGATACCCCGCCTGCGGTCGCACCAGATCTGCGCGGCCAAAGCAACCACCGAGGCCGCAATGTGCGCGGTGATCGACGTTGTTCCCGGACCCGGGAATCCGCGGTTGCCGCCCAGATATGCCGAACCGATGATGACGAGTGTCAAGACCACGATTCCGGCCGCCACGGTGCCGCTCAGGGCGCGTAGAGCGCGAACCAGCAGCCATTGTCGTTTGTCGGCGGGATAGTCGTAATCGTCTTCGTACTGATAGTCCTGATAATCCTGGTACCGGTAGTCGTCCTCGTACCTGTCGTCGTATGTCATCTCTTACGCTCCCGCGACGAATCCGCGGACTGATTCCGCAATGAGTTGAACTGCGATGGCGGCGAGCAAAAGACCGGCGATGCGTGCCAGCAGGCTGATGCCACCCTCACCCAGTATCCGGATCAGTGCCGTCGAGAAGCGCAGGACCACGAACAGCACGAGGTGGATGGACAGAATCGCCAACGCGATCGCCAGATACGACGCCGCTTCACCATCGGCCTGGGCGACAAAGACGATGACAGCCGCAATTGCACCGGGACCGGCCATCATCGGCGTTCCCAGCGGAACGAGTGCGACGTTGACGTCGTCGGCTCCCTGCGGACGGTTGGAGGCCTTCCCGGTCAGCAGTTCGAGTGCGATGAGAAGCAGCAGTAATCCGCCTGCGCCCTGCAACGCCGGAATGCCGATGTGAAGGTAGTTGAGTATCGCCTGACCGCCGATGGCAAAGACCGAGATGACCGCAAGGGAGACGGCGGGGGCCTGCCATGCCGCTCGGTTGCGATCTTCACGGCTCTTGCGGCCGACCAGTGACAAGAACACCGGGATGACTCCGGGCGGGTCCATGATCACGAACAGCGTGATGAACACGGTGAGGTAGAGCGTGGTGTCGAGCATCAGCGCCCAAGTACCTCCACGCCGGTGGCAGCCGAGACGAGTTTGTCGAACTCGGCCTCGTCCGTCAGCTCGTCGCCGAGTCCGATCGTCTTGTTCTCGCCGTGGTAGTCCGAGGATCCGGTGACTGCCAAGCCCAGGTCGACGGCCAGGCTGCGCAGGACGTCACGATCGTCGCTGCGATGGTCCGGGTGATCGACTTCGAGACCCCCGAGACCCAGATCGGCCAGATCACGGATGTGGTCGAGCGCAAGCAATCCGCCGCGCGAACGGGCCCGTCCATGCGCAAGGACAGTTACTCCCCCGGCCGCTGCCACCAGTTCGACGGCGTACTCGAGCGGAGTGTCGTACTTGGGAACGTCGTATCGCCCTCGACTGGACAACAGGTCGGAGAAAGCCTCACTGATGCTCGACACCACTCCCGCTCGCATCAGGGCCGCTGCGACGTGCGGGCGTCCGACGGACGGACCGGCGTCAGCCAGGATCTGATCGGGATCGACGGGCAGACCGTCGCGCGCCATCATGGTCGTCATCACCCGGATACGTTCGACGCGTTCGGCGCGCAGTCGCTCACGTTCTTTGGCGAATTCGGGATGCGTCGGATCGAACAGGTACGCCAGAAGATGAACAGCGACCGGCCAACCACGCTCACCTCGACCTTCGCACGACATCTCCATCCCACGAACCAGGCTGACGCCGGCCGGCAAGGCGTGCGCCGCCTCGGCCCAGCCCGAAGTCGTGTCGTGATCGGTGATGGCGACGACGTCGAGTCCGGCGTCGGCTGCGGCGCGCATGAGGGCAGCCGGGGTATCGGTGCCGTCCGATGCGTTGGAGTGGGTGTGAAGGTCTATTCGCACTGTTCCAGTGTGTCAGCAATCGGCAACTTCATCGCGCTCCGGTGGGCGAGCCGGAAGCTGACGTACGATTACGCCGCAGCGGCAGCGCAATTCGATCACGTGTCGCCGCAGTGCCGTTCCCCTGCACTACAGACCGAGAAGGAGCGAGCGTGCCAACCATGCCGTCACTGCCGAATTGGTCGAACGGCAAATCGACGCAAGCCGATGCGCCCAAGATCCCCGTTCCGGCAGCCCGCGCGATCGTCGACTGCGCGGTCTACGTTGACGGCGTGCGGTTGCCGGGCAAGTACACGCACCGCGCCGCGTTGGCCGAGGTCCGTAGTCGAGACAACGCGTTCGTCTGGGTGGGCATGCATGCACCCGACGAAGGCCAGATGCAAGATGTCGCAGCAACTTTCGGACTCCACGAGTTGATGGTCGAGGATGCCGTCCATGCACACGAGCGCCCGAAACTCGAACGCTACGACGACGTCATGTTCCTGGTGCTGCGCACGGTCGTCTACGTACCGCACGAGTCCGTCGCGACGGCGAGCGAGATCGTCGAAACCGGCGAGATCATGGTGTTCGTCGGTCCCGACTTCGTGGTGACCGTCCGTCACGGGGATCACTCCGAACTGGCAAGCGTGCGCAAGTCACTCGAGCAGAATCCCGAGCGTCTCGCCATGGGCCCGTTCGCGGTGTTGCACGCGATCACCGACCACGTCGTCGACAGCTATCTCTCCGTCATTCAACTCGTCGAGCAGGACGTCGACAGCATGGAAGAGTTGGTGTTCAACCCGCGGAACACCGTTGCCGTCGAGCATATCTACCTGCTCAAACGTGAAATCGTCGAACTACGACGCTCGGTCACTCCACTCGGATTGCCACTGCTCCAGCTGACCCAGCCCGCGGGCGGCCTCGTCCCGAAGGAGATCCGGCGATACTTCCGTGACGTAAGGGATCACCACACGATCGTGGCCGAACGTATCTCGGAATACGACGAGGTGTTGAGTTCTCTGGTCGATGCCGCACTCGCGAAGATCGCGGTGCAACAGAACACCGACATGCGCAAGATCTCGGCTTGGGTCGCTATCGCCGCCGTGCCGACGGGCGTTGCCGGTATCTACGGAATGAACTTCGAGAACATGCCGGAACTCGGTTACAAGTACGGCTATCAGTCCATCCTGTTCCTCATCGCGTCGGTGTGTGTCGGCTTGTTCTTTCTCTTCCGTCGCAACAACTGGCTGTGAACCTCGCACGCTGACTCCCTGTACTTGCCACCGTCGCAGGCGGACAATGGATATGGGTACGCATTTTCATTCCGTTCCCGAAATTCATTTTGCGACAAGCAAATTCAGATCCAGGAGAGATGGAGGAACAACCATGCCTACAGTCGAGCAGTCTGTAGAGATCGCGTTGCCACCCAAGGACGTCTGGGAGTACATCGCCGTCGCCGAGAACTGGCCCAACTGGGAGAATTCGATGGTCGAGTGCAAACAGATCACCGACGGCCCGATGGGCGTGGGAAGCCGTTGGCACGGTGTCTCGAGAATCCTGGGCAAGCGTCTCGAGTGGACATCCGAATTCACCGAGTACGACCCACCGAGATCGTCGAAATCGACGTCCGTCGAAAGTCCGGTCAGCTTCTCGCAGACCACGACCTGCGAAGAAGTCGGTGACGGCACTCGGGTCACCTACCGACTCGACAGCGAAAGCGGACTCGGCGGCGTATTCGGCAAGATGGCAGACCCGATCGTGACGAAAGCATTTTCACGGACCGTTCGGGTAAGTCTCGAGAACTTGGCGGACATCCTCGTGCACGCCGAATGATCTGACGGACAAAGCGCCGGCGCAGCTAGAGCGAGGCAGCGGAACGGTGCGGATCGCGAATGTCGATCCCCGCCTCGGTCCACGCTTCCCGCAGCGCCTCCGCGCCGCGCAGACGCACCCAGGCGGCTTCGGTACCGGTCAGGGGGACCACGCCAAGGAAGCGCACCGGATCGAACGGCTCCGGCAGCGTCAGGTCGGCGATCCCGCTGTCACCGAGAAGCACCGCCGTGAACGCAGTGTCCTTCCACAGCGGCTCGCCCAGGTCCAACAGTGCGTCCTCGAGCAGCACGACCCCTTCGACGGACGGCGCCGCAGCCAGCACCGCGAGCGTCCTGGCCACACCCGACGCGACACCCGTGCCACCGCGCAGGGTGAGCACCAACTCGGCGCGAGGACCGCGTGTGGGGTCTGCGACCAGTTCGTTGGGGTCGCCCATCGGATGACGCGAGCACCCCAGTGTGACGTAGCGGACCAGGCCGTCGGGTGATTCGAAACGCAGCACGTCCAGCGGTTCGACACCGAGGAACGTCACTGAGGCCGCGGTGGGGTCCGGCCCCTCGATGCTGCTGACGAGATGGGCCCGGACGGAAGATACGACGCTGTCTGACACTCGTCCATCTAAACACCGTGCCCGCGAGGTTCGCAGCGCAGATACCTCGCGGTGGCGGTAGCGTCGTCGAAATGGTCTCCGTTCTCGCTGTCAGCGACGAGACCGTCGAATTCCTGTGGAGCAGTCAAGTTCGTTCACTCGGAGTCGACGTGATCCTGGGCGCGGGCGATCTGCCGTTTGCGTATCTGGAGTACCTGTCTGACCAACTGAATGCGCCGTGCGTGTTCGTTCCCGGAAACCACGACGTCGATCTGTCCGGATATTCGAACAAGAGATCCGGTTGGATGCGGGCAGGTATGCCGGCGCAGTGGCCCGGCCCGACCGGAGCAGTCAACGCCGACGGACGCATCGTGACCGTCGCCGGTCTGCGGATCGCGGGCCTCGGTGGTTCCATCCGATACAACACGGGTCCCAATCAGTGGTCCGAGCGCCAGCAGAGCCGACGCGCCCGCTCGCTCACCTGGCGAAACGCCTGGCAATCGAGGCTTCCCGGCGGCCGGGCGGGCGTGGATGTGCTGCTCACCCACAGCCCCGCCCGCGGTGTCGGCGACGCCGAGGATCGGCCACATCGTGGGTTCGAATGCTTCACCCCCTTGATCCGCACCCTCGATCCGACGGTCATGATTCACGGACACATCCACCCGCACGGGCGAACACCTCTCGATCTGGAGGTAGGCCGGACTATCGTGCTCAATACCGTCGGCTTCACGCTGATGGAGATTTCCCCAGGTACTCCGCCGACGATCGTGAGGCGCCGACATGGCTCGTGACACCGGATTTCCCACAGCCGACGCGGAAAACGACTTCGCTCGTCAGCGTCGACGCGCCGACGTTGCCCGTCTGGTCAGTTGGCTACGACGCGAACCGGACGACGTCAACGCGATCCTGCCGTTCGACGAGGTTGTCGCAGCACTCGGCAAGGTTGGTGAGAAGTCTCTGGGTCTACAGGTTGTCACCATCGAATCGATAGTCGGAAGTGTCGACCGCACAGGTGATTTCGACAGGTACTTCCGTCCGACGTCCACTCACTCGCGCGCTCGTTGGGAGCGACTTGCGGTGGCGCAACGACGCGGCGAATCGGTGCCACCCGTTCAGTTGTACCGTGTCGGCTCCATGCATTTCGTGATCGACGGACACCACCGAGTGTCCATTGCGTGTGCGATGCACCAGAAGACAATCGACGCGTACGTCACCGAGATCATCACGCGCATCTCGCCGGAAGGCATCACTCAGCGCGCCGATCTGCTCATCAAGGACCATCGCCGACTCTTCCTCACTCGCGTTCCGCTGCAGGGCTCGCAACGCGAAGCTGTCCAGGTCACCGACCCGTGGGAGTACGCCGAACTCAGTGAGTGCGTGGAGGCGTGGGGTTTTCGGCTCATGCAGGAAAAGGGTGAGTTCCTCGGCCGAGACACGGTCGCCCGGCGCTGGTTCGGCGAGGAGTTTCTCCCCGTCGTGCGAATGCTGAGGGGCGCCGACATGTTGCCCGAGCACACCGACGCCGAGGCGTACTTGTGGATCGCCCGGGAGCGGTACCGACTGGTGCGGCGGCACATGTGGAATGACGAGATCGTGGCCGAACTACGCGATCGAGCACCGCGAAAGCACAAGCCCGCTACGTAGCGACAGCGAACCGCACCTCTCGGGTCGGGATCTTCGGGTGCATGAACTTCAGCAACGAACGCGCTTCTTTCTCGATGGACGCGAGCGCGGTCTTCGGTTGCTGCGCAAACAGAGTCGCGCTCAACTCGACGGTCTCCTTGGCCGGCGTCACCGTCGCGAATCCCACCACCTTTCCGCGCACCAGGATGGCGGGCCTGATGATGCCGTTGACGGTGAAGACGCGAGTTCGATACTGCTCGTCCATGATTCGCGAGCGGTCGGCGTGCGAGAGCAGGATGTTGTCGAACGGAGCAAGGATTCTGACCGGCGGTGTTCCGGAGGTCGGTCGTGGCGCATCCGGCAGGTCGAAAACCTCGGCCCCTTTCGCGTTGACAAAGGTGATCAAGCCGGGACGTAGCCTCTCGAAGACTTCGGCGAGTCTCGTGAGCCCCGACCACGCTTGCGCATCCTTCACGCTCGCGGGCCCGAAGGCAGCCAGATAGCGCAGCACCATCGCGTCGGGATCTGGAGTTGAACTCACCTCTGCGCCAAGCCAATTCTCCAAGGTCGTCAGTGCCGGCGCTCCGGATCGTCCCCACAAACCTCGCGGTGGGACCTGCACCATCGGCAGTAGCCCTCGAACTCCGTGCGCCAGTCCCTCGGCCGCGTGGCCGGGAAAGCGCTCTGCCAGTATCGGTCTCATCTGCATCTGAGTAAGCGGCCCGTCCGCTACCAGGTCACGCCCCGCCTGCGCCAGCGCGTCGAGATCCAACCCGGTGAGCGCCGCACGCTGAGTGCTGTTGGTGTGGAGGTCGCGTTCCATGATCGTCTGAACCGTGGCACGGAAGGGACCCGCATCGGCGGCCGAGAGGGCAAAGACCGTGCCCCGCATGGCAACCAGCCGCACCACCTGGCGCTTCTCGACAAGGGTGGAGAGGTCTTCTGCCGCAAAGTTCTTCAGCCGCGCCCACAGTGCCAGGTAGGGCGGATTCGGCGCCTGGGCCTGCAGACCTGCCAGATGCTCGATCGCATCCAACGCGCTGACCTCGGCCCGCCGCAGCAGGAACTGCCGCGCCAGAGTCGCCAGGTTGAGCTCGCGATCGGTGATCAGTGCAGACATCGACAACTCCTCAACGATCGTGGTCAGGGGCGGTGACGATCTCGAACGGTATCTCGACTCGCGCGAGCGTTCCGGACTCTTCACCCGGTCCGACCGAGAACGAGCCACCAGCGGCAACCACACGCAGTTCGTGCGAGAGCAGTCCGATGTGCCCGGCGGCCCGTCGTTGGGCAATCCGATCGGCGCTGATCCCCCGACCGTCGTCCGAGACCACGAGCACCGCACGGTGGTCCAGTCGTGCAAGCTCGATCCGGACATTCTGCGCGCCGGCATGTTTGACGACGTTGCCCAGAAGTTCTCGGGTGGCGCCGAACAAGACCTCGTCGGCAGACGTGCGTAAATCGTCGTTCCAGCCCGAAGTGTCGACGTCGACCACCACTCCGCCGCGTCCCTGCGCCGAGCGCGCGAGGTCCCCGATCGCGCGGGCAAGGCCAACGTGGACGAGAACTGTGGGATGCAGTTCCGAGACGGACGACCTCAGCAGCGTTGTCGCTTCACCAAGCGCTTTCCCAGCTCGCGCCAATGCGACGGGTTCCGCACTGCCTGCCAATTCGTCGAGATCCATCCGCGCCGCGAGAACGTACTGGAGCGCCCCGTCGTGCAGTTGCTCGGACAGTTCTGTGCGCTCACGCTGCTCGAGCCCCATGAGTTCGGCCAGAAGACTCGTGCGGTGGCCGACGAGGTGCCCGATGGTCAACACTCGTGATCTTTGAATCCGAGTCAATCCGATTGCGCCCGCACCCACCCCGGCCAAGGCCATGGTACTCAGCAGGATCGACGGCCACGGCTCGGAATTCGAAGTCATCGTTGCCCAACTGGAAGCAAAAAACACACCGATCGTGCAGGCAACGACGCCGACACACACGTCCGTCCGCAGTTGCGTACACGCAAGAACCGGAATCACGAAGAGCCCGTTGCTCAAGATGTCGGCGGTCCAACTCTGCTCGGCTGCGAGACCGGTCAGCAATGTCAGAGTTGCGAGCACGGCGAGGTCGACGAACAAGCCGAGCCAGATCATCGTCACCGGGCCGGTGCCGCCTCTGCGGATCCACAGCGCCACGGCTGCCGACCAGAGGGCATAGGCGCCCAGAATCGCGAAACACCATCCCGCGTCGTTCATCGGCGGGACGAAGATCAGCGTCAGGGCGATGAACAGCACCAGAGCGCCGCGCACCGTCAGTTGGAGGTACGCACCGCGGTAGGCGTGTTCGCGCATGATCCGTTCGAGGTCCGGGCCGCCGGGCAGGTGCTCGGTTCGTACCGAGGATTCGTTCATCTGTCCTCCTGTGCCGCCCATCCCAGTTCCCTGTGAATGAGCTTCGCACACGAGATTTCACAATCAACCCGCAATACCGTGAATGGCACAGCATTCACCGAACCTCGAAACCACGCAGGAGTGCTCATGATCTCGACCCGAGCAAGCAAGCGCCGCATCGCCACTCGATTTGCCGTCGCCGGCGCCCTGGCAGCGGCGCCGATCGCCGTGGTGGCCGGGACAGCGCAAGCCGCCCCGGCCTCCACCCATCACGAACAATTCGGCCGCCTGATCCCCCTACCCGAGCCGGCCGACGCAGCGCCCGGCCCCGAACAGGTACCGCTCCCCTGGGGCGCGACGTATTCGGTCACCTTGCCCGGGTAACGGTCACAGCAGCAGATTGGCTCCCGTACCGCCGTCGAACACTGCGATCTTGGCGGGATCGAACCACAGATCGATAGACCTGCCCTGGGCCACGGTGGACTCGGACGAGAGCCTGGCAACCAGTTGACCGCCACCAGCGACGGCCGTTCCCGAATCGGCGGCGAGTTCCTCGAGTTCACGAGAATTGACGGCGGGGCCACCAGCGAGGAAATACGCGTACTTGTCGGAACCCATCGATTCCAGCACGTCGACGTCGACTGTGAACGTCCCACCGTGTGGCTTCTGCGATGCATCGACCAGCGCCACGTCCTCGAAATGTTCCGGCCTGATACCGACCACGACGTCCTTGCCCGAGCCGCTGCCCGAGATCTTCGACTGCGCCGCCGCGGGCAGGCGAACATCGCCGATCGGCGTGCTGACGCCGTCCGCCGTCAACTGTCCGGGGAAGAAGTTCATGGACGGGGACCCGATGAACCCCGCCACGAACAGATTGTTCGGACGATCGTAGAGTTCCTGCGGCGCACCGATCTGTTGCACGATTCCGCCGCGCAGCACGACTACCCGATCGCCGAGCGTCATCGCCTCGGTCTGGTCGTGGGTCACGTAAATCGTTGTCGTACCCAGTCGCTGCTGCAGACGGGCGATCTCCGTCCTCATCTGCACGCGCAGTTTGGCGTCCAGGTTGGAAAGCGGCTCGTCCATGAGAAACGCCTTCGGGCTGCGCACGATTGCGCGTCCCATCGCGACACGCTGACGCTGACCGCCCGACAGGTTCGCCGGTTTGCGATCGAGATGCTGGGTGAGGTCGAGCACCCGCGCTGCGTCGTCGACCTTGGCGTTGATCTCGTCCTTGGACATCTTCGCCAATGTCAGTGGGAACGCGATGTTCTGGCGCACCGTCATGTGCGGATACAGAGCATACGACTGGAACACCATCGCGATGTCGCGGTCCTTGGGGGCGCGTTCGTTGACGCGTTCACCCGCAATCCTCAGCTCGCCGGTCGAAATGTCTTCCAGCCCGGCAATCATGTTGAGGGTCGTGGATTTTCCACAACCGGACGGGCCCACGAGAATGATGAATTCTCCGTCGGCGATGGTGATGTCGACATCACTGACCGCCTTGGCTCCGTCCGGGTACAGCTTGGTCACCTTGTCCAGCACGATCTCGGCCACAGGCTTATCCCTTCACTGCGCCGGAAGTAAGCCCGGCCACGATACGACGTTGGAAGAACAGAACAAAGATGATGATCGGAATGGTGATGACCATGGCGGCCGCGGCGATCGACCCGGTGGGCTCCTCGAATTGTGAAGCGCCGGTGAAGTTCGCGATGGCCGCAGGGGCGGTGATGGAGCGTTCAGTCGACGTCAACGAGATCGCGAACAACAGATCGTTCCAGCAGAAGATGAAAACCAAGATACCCGCAGTGACGATACCGGGCGCGGCCAGTGGAGCCACCACCTTCCGGAACGCCTGACCCGGCGTCGCGCCGTCCATCTGAGCCGCCTTCTCGAGTTCCCACGGAATCTCTTTGAAGAACGCCGAGAGCGTATAGATCGCCAACGGCAACGCAAAGGTGATGTACGGCAAAATGAGTCCGGCCCAGGTGTCGAAGAGTCCGAGCCGTCGTTCGATGTCGAACAACGGGCTCACCAATGAAATCTGCGGGAACATCGCGATCAGCAGTGCAACACCCACCAGCAGCTTCTTGCCCGGAAAATCCAGGCGCGCAATGGCGTACGCCGCCATGGTCCCGATCACCACGGCGATGACCGTCGAGATGAGTCCGATACCGATGGAGTTGATCAGAGCACTGGTGAAGGCGCTGGTGTCGAAGATTCCTCGGTAGTTGTCCAGGGTCCACTTCTCCGGAATGAACTTGCCGTCCTTGATCGTTCCGGCCGGTTTGAAGGACAGGCTGGCGATCCACAGGACGGGAACCAGCGCGTACAGCAAGACCAGAAGGTTGACGACGGACCAGCTGATCTTGAGTCTGGGAGTCACGGTCATGTCAGCGTCCTTCCGTATCGGATCCGGGAGCCGAAGCACCGAAAAGTTTGATGAAGATGAACGCGATCACGGCCACACACACGAAGATCAGCACGCTGATCGCGGATCCGATGCCCAGGTTGAACGCTTTGAACAGATTGTCGTAACCCAGAATCGACACCGACCCGGTGTCGTTCGCTCCCTTCGTCAGCACGTAGATGTTGTCGAAGATGCGGAACGCGTCGAGTGTGCGGAACAGCAGAGCGACGAGGATGGCGGGCTTCATCAGCGGAAGGATGATGCGTACCAACCGGGTCCACGCGCCAGCGCCGTCCACCTGAGCCGCCTTGAGAAGGTCATCGGGCACGAGCGCCAAGCCGGCCAGCAGGAGCAGCGCCATGAACGGCGTCGTCTTCCAGACCTCGGCAAGGACGATGATCGCGAGCGACGGGATCTGGTCGGTGAGCGGCGCACTGCCGTCGGGCAGGAGATTGGCGAGGTAGCCGGTCCCCGGCGTCCACGCGTAGTACCAGCTGTATGCCGCCGCGACGGTGACGATGCCGTACGGGATGAGCACAACGGTGCGGACGAGCCCCTTGCCCACGATCGTTCGGTGCATCACCAGTGCGATGGTCAGTCCGAGAACGAACTCGATGACGACCGAGACGACAGTGATCGACGTCGTCACCGCGAACGCTTGCCACCAGTAACCGTCGGTCAGCACCGACACGTAGTTGTCGAACCACACGAACTTTCGTTGATCCGGGAAGCGCAGGTCGTAGCGCTGCAAACTCAGCCAAACGGCGTAGACCACCGGATATGCGGTCACCGCGATCATGAGAATCGCGGCCGGGGCCACCAGCCAGAGACCGAGGCGACGCTCGGCCGCCTTTCCGTCCGACATCTTCGACTTCGCGGAGTGCTTCGGCTCCGGCGAGGGCGTCGCGACTGTTGGTGCAGCTCCCGAATTTTCGCTGTCGATCGTCACGGAATCAGCCCCTCGGAATTGACTGCCTTGCGTACCTGCTCGGCAAGATCGTTCACGGTCGATTCCGGATCGATGTTTCCTACAGGGTTCAGCGTGGCAGTGATGAGCGTCGAAATACTCTGATAGGCAGGAGAAACCGGACGAACCGAAGCGGTGTCCAGGCTGTCGCGAACCTCACGCCACGCCGGGTACGCCTCCTGGAACGCCGGGTCGTCGTACAGGCTCTCGAGAGTCGGCGGAACGCCACCAGCTACCGCGTTGTTGCGCTGATTCTCCTCGTTACGCAGACAGGTGAGCGCCTCGAACGCGAGGTCCGGATGCTGGCTGGTCTTGGCCACCGCTACGTTGAAGCCGCCGATCGTGACCTCGGCCGGCTTACCCTCGATCACCGAGGGATACGGAGCGGCAAGGAAATTCCGTTCTCCGTTCACCGTGAGCACCGTGTTTCCGGTGTTCTCACTGGTGACGTTGCCCTTGTCGTCGATGTACGGCAGATCGCCCTTCTCGGCGTTCTCCATGATGCCGGGCAGCACGAACGGCCAGTTGACCTGGAAGGCAGATTTGCCGCTCTCCATACCCAGTCGCGACGACGCTTCATCCCCCTGCGAGATCGAGGGATCCGCACCCTTCGCGGTGGCGACGCGTTTCATGACGGTCAGCGCCTGCTGGGCAGCATCACCGTCGGCCACCGTCACGGTTGTTCCGTCGGGCCCCACCACCGATCCGCCGGCACTGGCGAGAAGGGTGTTGAACCAGACCATCAATCCTTCGTATTGCTTGCCCTGCACACCGATCCAGCTGGGGCGCCCCTCCGCGGCCAGGCCTTCGGAGATGTCGATCATCTGATCCCAGGTTTGGGGTGGTTGCCCGTCCGGCATCAAATCCTTTCGATACCAGAGCAATTGGGTGTTGGTGTTCAATGGCGCCGCATAGAGCTGGTCCTGCCACTTCGCCGACTCCAGCGGACCCTCGAGAGTCCCGTTGCTGACCTCGGACGCCACGTCGTCAGGAAGCGGCAATGCCCATCCGGCTTCGGCGAATTCGGCAGTCCACACCACGTCGAGCGTCATCAGATCGAGCGACTTGTCATTACCGGTCAGACGCCGGGCCAACTGAAGTCGCTGGTCGTCGGCACCCTTGGGCAGAGTTTTCTGCTCGACCCGGTACGCGCCGTTCGACGCCGCCGAGCAATTGGCGGCGGCCTCCGCATACTGCTCGGCGCCGTCGGCGGCGGTGTAGAAGGACAGCACCACGCCGTCGTCATTGTCTGATCCACACGCACTGAGCAAGGGCGCCAACAACAATGTCGCCGCGCCGAGCAGCCCCACCCTCAATTTCTTCTTCTGCCCCGCCTGCAATCTCTTGTTCTGCACAGCCGTCCTCCTCGGGCGGCGAGACGGCGCAGTCGATTCGGCTGGCCGACGCACCACACATCGGCACTTTTGCCGGAGAAGGGACCTATTTCCTTGTCCGGCAAACGGTCACGGGAAGGAGTACTGCCTCGCCCGCGTGTACATAAAGTAACCGAGATCACACAAGTTGGCAGCCCGAGCGAGAATGTCAGATGGCGAGCTTGGCGAGCAGGTCGCGCGCCGACTCCGCCGTCTTGGGCTCACACAGTACGTCGTAACGTCCGGCGACCAACTGCATCGTCGAGGCGAAGTCCCGCTGCCCACGCGTCGCGGCGTACGGGATGGTCGTGGAGATGACACCGAAGATGATGCCGCCCACGATGCCCGCGATCAGCGGAGCGAGGAACCCGCCGGTGACGATTCCGAGCACCAGGCCGAAGAAGACACCGAGCCAGGCACCGGAGACGATGCCACCACCGATCACCTTGGCCCACGTCAACCGGCCGAGAACGCGCTCGACCTGCATCAGGTTCACGCCGACGATCGTGACGTCCTGAACCGGGAATTCTTGATCGGAGAGATAATCGACTGCGCGCTGCGCCTCGGCGTAGGTGGGATACGACCCGATGGGCCATCCCGAAGGCGGTGTCGGCAACGCTCCACGGCGCGACCCATTCGACGATTGACCGAGCGGATTGGACATGGCTGGCAGCGCTCCTCTTTTCGGGCACGTCATCCACGCGGATGACGCAAGTACATCTACCCCTATTGTGCCCTTTACAGACCTGATTCGTTCGGCTATGCGAGCGTCAGGCGTGTTCGGGCGGCGTGAATTCCGACGTGCGCGTCATCCCCGCGGCGCGGCCCTTGGCCGAAATCACCAGTGCCATCTTGCGACTCGCCTCGTCGATCATCTCGTCGCCGAGCATGACGGCGCCCCGCCCTCCTCCGGCGGCCGAGGTGTGGAACGCGTACGCGTCCAAGATGAGTTCTGCACGGTCGTAATCGGATTGGCGCGGACTGAACACCTCGTTGGCCGCCTCGATCTGCGTGGGATGCAGAACCCACTTGCCGTCGAAGCCGAGCGCTGCCGTCCGCGCCGCCGACCGAGTGAAAGCCTCGACGTCGCGAATCTGGAGGTACGGACCGTCGATCGCCTGGACGCCGTGTGCACGTGCGGCCATCAAGATGGTCATCAAGATGTGGTGATACGCGTCACCGCGGTCGTAGCCGTCCGGTTGCTCACCGACGACCAGAGTTCGCATGTTCAAGCTCGCCATGAAGTCGGCCGGGCCGAACACGAGTGCCTCGACGCGGGGGCTCGCGGTGGCGATCGCGTCGATGTTGGTCAAGCCGATCGCGTTCTCGATCTGCGGCTCGATTCCGATCTTGCCGACCTCGAGACCGTTGGCCTTCTCGACCTGCGTCAACAACAAATCGAGTGCCTGGACGTGACTCGCGTCGGGAACCTTGGGCAGCAGAATGGCGTCCAGATGCGCTCCGGCGCGGCCGACCACCTCCACGACGTCGGCATACGTCCATTCGGTGGTCCAGTCGTTGACTCGGACGACCTTGACCTGTTTGCCCCACCCGTCCTCGGCCAGCGCGTCGCCGATCGACTCTCGTGCCGCCTGCTTCGCCAACGGCGCCACCGCGTCTTCGAGGTCGAGGAAGATCTCGTCGGCGGGCAATCCCTTCGCCTTGTCGATCATCTTCCGACTGCTGCCGGGAACTGCCAATACCGATCGACGGGAACGGTTGCGTGAAGTCATTGCGGACTGCCCTTCTCGATTTTCGGTGGCGCCGTTGCAGATTTTGACGCTGGACGAATTAGCCTTGCAATCATGGCAGCAGCAGGCAAGGTATTTGCAGCCAGGCTTGCCGGCCTGGTTGTACTCGGCCCGGACGGCGAATCGATCGGTCGTGTGCGCGACGTCGTCATCACGGTCCGTATCGGACGCCAGCAACCGCGGGTTCTCGGTCTGGTGATCGAAATGTTCACGCGCAAACGCATTTTCGTTCCGATGCTCCGCGTGACAGCCATCGAGCCGAGTGCGGTCACCCTGACCACGGGCAACGTCAGTTTGCGGCGCTTCAACCAGCGGCCGGGTGAAGTACTCGCGCTGGCGCAGGTACTCGATTCGCATGTGCGCGTGGACGACCCGGAACTCGAGGAGCTTCACGGCGTCGACACGATAGTCGTCGACCTCGGGATCGAATCGACGCGAACGCGAGACTGGGTCGTCTCGAAGGTCGCCGTTCGCGGCCATCGCGGACGCCTCGGTCGACGCGCGGCGATTCACATCGTCGACTGGCAGCACGTCGCCGGCCTCACCCAGAGCGATCTCTCGCTCCCCGGCCAGGGCGTAGCTCACCTCCTTCTGCAGTACGAAGGGATGCGACCCGCCGATGTGGCCAACGCCATGCGCGAACTGCCGGAGAAGCGCCGCCACGAACTGGCCGTGGCACTCGACGACGAACGCCTCGCCGACGTCGTGCAGGAACTGCCGGCGGACGACCAGACCGATCTGCTGATGCACCTGGAAGTCGAACGTGCCGCCGATCTACTCGAAGCGATGGATCCCGACGACGCCGCCGACCTGTTGGGCGAGCTGCCCGAGACCGAAGCCGAATCACTGTTGCAGTTGATGGACCCGCAGGATTCCGAACCTGTTCGACGCCTGCTCGAGCACTCCCCGGACACTGCCGGTGGTCTGATGACGCCCGAACCGGTGGTACTGACGGCCTCGACGACCGTCGCCGAGGCCCTTGCCCGCGCCCGCAACTACGACGTGACCCCGGCGCTGTCGAGCATGGTCTTCGTCGTACGTCCGCCGACGGCGACTCCGACCGGGCGGTATCTCGGCTGCGTCCACTTGCAGAAGCTTCTCCGCGAGCCTCCCGCCAGCCTGGTGGGCGGAATACTCGACACCGACATGCCCCGGTTGGCGCCGGACGACTCGCTGGCGTCGGTCACCCGATACTTCGCGACCTACAACTTGGTATGCGGGCCGGTCGTGGACGACGAGAACCACCTGATCGGGGCCGTGACAGTCGACGACGTGCTCGATCACCTCCTGCCGGAAGACTGGCGTGAGGATTACTCCGACGACGAGGAACTACTCCGATGAGCGAACGGGCGTCGAGCACGACCGCACGGCAACGACTGGAAACGCCTCGCGGAAGCCGCCGGTTCAATCTCGATTTCGACGTCGAAGCTGTCGGGCGCGTCAGTGAACGCATCGCCCGCTTCCTCGGTACCGGGCGTTATCTCGCGATCCAGACGATCATCGTGATCGTCTGGATCCTGATCAACGTGTTCGCGGTGGCGCTGCAGTGGGACCCGTATCCGTTCATCCTGCTCAACCTCGCCTTCTCCACCCAGGCCGCCTACGCGGCGCCGCTGATCCTCCTGGCCCAGAATCGTCAGGAGAATCGCGACCGGGTCTCGCTCGAGGAGGACCGCTCACGCGCCGAGCAAACCAAAGCGGACACTGAATTCCTCGCTCGCGAACTCGCAGCGCTGCGCATCGCCGTCGGCGAGGTCGCCACCCGCGACTACCTGCGGCGGGAGCTCGAGGAGATCAAGTCGATCCTTGCCGCCGACGGCGAACCGACCCCGAAGAAGAAGCACCGTGACTCGAATACTGCGAAACAAAGTCACAACTAGCTGAGCGTTCGCTGAGTTTTGCTGCACGCACCGTGACCGATATGTAACGTAAGTCACAGCAGGATGGATTATCACGGTGGGTACTCCGAGGCGGGAGCACCAGCAAAGGGGAATCGTGCGAGTACGCGGAATGATTGCAGCATCCACACTGGTGGGGGGACTGCTTGTCGTAACAGGTCCAGCAGCCCTCACGGCCGGAAGCGCACCATCCGGCGGGTCGCAGGTCCCCATCGCCCTCGCAGGCTCCGCCTCCGTTGCGCAGCCGGACTCTGTCGACTTCCTCCCGACGCCCCGCACCGTCCGAACGCAACGATCTGCCCCACCCAGCGATACGGTCGCCGGCGCTCCGGCAGCGCCCAACGCTGCGGCCGTCGTCCTCACCTCTCTGGGCATCCCCGAGATCGTTCTGAACGCGTACCGCTCCGCAGAACTGGTGATGATGACCGAGGCGCCAGGTTGCGGCATCCCCTGGCATCTCCTGGCCGGCATCGGACGCATCGAATCCGGTCACGCCAACGGCGGCAAGACGACGTCGGTGGGTACGACGGTCACCCCGATCCTCGGCCCTGTCCTCGACGGACGGCTGGCAGGCAACGAAGTCATTCGGGACACCGACAAGGGAGCGATCGACGGAGACCCGACCCACGACCGCGCTGTCGGGCCGATGCAGTTCATTCCGGCCACCTGGGCCGGTTATGCCAGCGACGGCAACGGGGACGGAATCAAGGACCCCAACAACGTCTTCGACGCGGCGCTCTCGGCAGCGAAGTACCTCTGCAGCGGCGGCCTCAACCTGCGCGATGTCGCTCAGGAAACCAAAGCTGTTCTGCGGTACAACAACTCGGCCGCCTACGCGGCAAACGTGATCATGTGGTCGACGGCATACAAGAACGGTGTCATTCCTTCCGGCCAGCTCCCGTACACCACCGGCATCAACACCGGCAGCTCGGCGATCAACGCCGCCGCCTCGGCAGACTCCGCCGCTTCGGCCGTTCTCGCCGCTGCTGCAGCTACCGACCCGGCGGCAGGTGACAAGGAATCTGCGTCGACGACGCCGACTCCGACCACCACCCCTCTCTTCCCAGGCCTGCCCGACATGCCCGCGCTCTCACCCGAGATCCAGGCACTGATCCCGCCGGGAGTAACGCCGACCAGCCCCACTCCGGGACCCAACGCCGCCCGGAACGCGGCTCCCGGTCCGATCATCCCGCTCCCCGTCCTCACCTCACGGGGTCTCGTCTGGCCGATTCTGACGGCTGAGGGATGGCGCTGGCCCGACGACATGTGCGTGATCCTTCCGGATCCAGCAGCACTCGACGCCTTGCAGGACGGCATCCTTCTGCCGTGCACGGTCCCAGGAATGGCAGTAGCCGCCACGGCACCCGCCACCACCGACGCAGCGCCCGCGGAATCTTCGCCGCCGGCTGCCCCGTCGCCTGAGCCCGCTCCGTCACCCGCACCGGCCCCCGCACCGGAACCGGCCCCGGCTCCGGCATTCGCGCCGTTCTTCCCGGGCCTTCCCGGCATGCCCGCTCTGTAACCAAAAAATCACGAAAGAACAGTGCATATGCCCCAAACTGCCCTTCCAGATCACGGTTGAATAACGGAAGCGCAACAAATCAGGTAGCCTCGACTCCGTCAGTTGAACGGAAAACCTCCTCGCGGAGGTTCAGGAGGCATACACAGTGGGTCGGCACAGCAAGAAGACAGATTCGCACATCCGTCGAAATTCGGTCATCGCGCTCACCGGACTCATCCCTATCGGACTCGTCACCGCAGCCAACACGGCCGGCGCCGCTCCCAAGGTTCCGTTCTTCAACACCAGCTCCGCCGAAACGGTGGACACTGCCGCGCAAGCCACGCAGGAACCGCAAGCGCAGATTCTGCCCGCCGTCGAAGCAATCGCCGAGCCCGCTCCCGCCCCCGCGCCGGAACCCGCGCCGTTGGCTCCCGTGCAGGCGACTCCCCCGCTCCCAGCCTCCATGGCCGAGGGTGCACTCGGAATCCCGAGCGTGAGCGTCGCCGCATACCAGAACGCCGAGCGGATCCTCGCCGTCGAGAAGCCCAACTGCAACATGCACTGGACACTCCTCGCCGGTATCGGCCGCGTCGAATCCGGCCACGCCAACGACGGCAAGGACGCCGACGCGAACGGCAACCTCTACAAGCCCGTGATCGGCCTGCCACTCAACGGCAGCCTTCCCGGCCAGGCCGTCATCATGGACACCGACGGCGGCGCCCTCGACGGCGACACCGTCTACGACCGCGCAGTCGGCCCGATGCAGTTCATCCCGTCCACCTGGAACCAGTACGCCGGCGACGGCAACGGTGACGGAATCGCCGACCCCCAGAACCTCTTCGACTCCGCACTGACCACCGGCAAGTACCTGTGCGACGGCGGACTCAACATGCAGGACGTCACCCAGGTTGCCTCCGCGATCCACCGCTACAACAACTCGGCCGCCTACGTTGCCAATGTTCTGGCCTGGTCGCTCGGGTACTCCACCGGCATCGTGCCCGCCGCATCGGACCTGCCGCGCATCCACTGACCTACCTGGACTTACCATGGAGTCATGTCTGTACTGACCGAGTCCGACGTTCGCTCCGCGCTCGCGCGAGTTCTGGACCCAGAGATCCGCAAACCCATCACCGAGCTGGGGATGGTCAAGGGGATCTCCCTCTCCAGTGACAACAGCGTCGACATCGGCATCTATCTCACGACCGCCGGTTGCCCGATGCGCACCGAGATCACCGAACGCGTCACCAAGGCCGTCGCCGACGTCGCCGGGGTCGGTGCGATCCGCGTCGAACTCGACGTCATGGACGACGCCCAGCGGACCGAGCTCCGCAAGTCGCTTCGCGGCGATTCCGCCGAACCCGTCATCCCGTTCGCCCAGCCGGGTTCACTCACCCGCGTCTACGCCGTAGCCTCCGGCAAGGGTGGCGTCGGAAAGTCCAGTGTGACAGTCAATCTCGCGGCAGCAATGGCCGCGCGCGGACTGTCTGTCGGCGTACTCGACGCGGATATCTACGGTCACTCGATCCCCCGCATGCTCGGCACCGACGCCAAGCCCACTCAGGTCGAGCGCATGATCATGCCGCCGGTTGCACACGACGTGAAGATGATCTCCATCGCGCAGTTCACCCAGGGCAACACTCCTGTCGTCTGGCGCGGACCGATGCTTCACCGCGCACTCCAGCAGTTCCTCGCCGACGTGTTCTGGGGCGATCTGGACGTGCTGCTGCTCGATCTGCCGCCCGGCACCGGTGACATCGCCATCTCGGTGGCTCAGCTCATCCCGAGCGCCGAGATCCTGGTCGTCACCACACCGCAGCAGGCCGCTGCCGAGGTCGCCGAGCGAGCGGGCGCCATCGCCCTGCAGACCCGCCAGCGCGTCGCCGGCGTCGTCGAGAACATGTCGTGGCTCGAACTTCCCGACGGCACCCGCATGGACGTCTTCGGCGAAGGCGGCGGGCAGACCGTCTCCGATCGCCTCACGAAGGCCGTCGGCGCCAAGGTTCCGCTTCTCGGACAGATTCCGCTGGACCCGTCCGTCCGCGAGGCAGGCGACGCCGGGACGCCGATCGTCCTCAGCGCTCCCGATTCACCCGCGGCCATCGCACTCAAGGACATCGCCGACAAGTTGGCCGTCCGTCAGCGCGGGCTGGCCGGAATGTCGCTCGGTATCAATACGGTTCGCAACTTGTAGAACCCCGCATGCGAAAGGGCGCCTGTCACCGATCGGTGAGAGGCGCCCTTTCGTATGTCGAATCTAGGTTGCGTCGAAGTCCACAGGAGGACGTTCGCCCGCGGTGAGTGGCTTGTCCTTCGACAGCGTCTTCGGCTCCTGCACTCCGCTCTGCGGCTTTTTGTCGAAGTTGCCTGTGAAGATGGAGTCGTCGCCGTCGAGGAGGTGCTGGGTGATCACAGCGCGCGGCGTCATTCCGCGCAGCTTGTTCAGATCTGCGAGTGGTTTACGCAGATCCTCGAAATCGGTGCCCAGTTCTTCCTTGAGCTGATTGGAAGCGCCCGAAGCATATTCGCGCACCTGCCTCAGGGACTTCGTGACCCAGGAGACCGCACCAGGAAGCCGCTCAGGTCCCAAGATGACCAGAGCTGCTACGAGGAGGATCATGAACTCGCCCCAACCGATGTTGCCAAACACAGGGTCAGCCTACTGTGTGCTCGCTCGGTGCGCGCATGTCCGGATCAACCTCACAGGAAGATCGCAGGGTCCGATCAGTCGGACACAGGCGTGACCGAAATGTCGACCTGCCGTCCGTCGCGGATCAACTGGACGTTGACCGGCTGATCGACGGTCGTCGCGTTGACCGCAACCACCAGTTCGTCGGCACTCGTCACCGGTCGGTCACCGACCTTGACGATGACGTCACCCTCGACGATCCCCGCACGCTGAGCTGGGCTGCCGTCGCGGACGTTGGCCACCGCAGCACCGCTGGTCGCGTCGTTGACCGCGGTGCGGGCATTCACGCCGATGTCGGGGTGATGAACCTTGCCGTCGCGAATGATGGTCTGCGCCACCTCGGTGACCGTATCGATCGGGATCGCGAAGCCGAGCCCGACCGAACCACCGGACTCGCTGAGCATGGCCGTGTTGATACCGATGACGCGGGCTTCGTCGTCGACGAGTGCACCACCCGAGTTGCCGTGGTTGATCGCCGCATCGGTCTGGACGGCGTCGATGACGGCGTTGGTGTCGGTGCCTTCACCCGACAAACGCAGAGGCCGGTTCAGCGCACTGACGATCCCGCGGGTGACGGTCTTGCTCAATCCGAGCGGTGAGCCGACGGCGACGACGTCGTCGCCGACCTGAACATCCTCGGATTTTCCGAGCTGAGCGACCGTCAGATTGTTGGCCGACACCTTGAGCACCGCGAGGTCTGTCTTGACGTCACGTCCGACGATCTGGGCGTCGGTCTTGGTTCCGTCGGAGAAGATCACCTGGATCTTCGCGTCCTGAGCAGGCGGTACGGCCGAGGAGATCACGTGGTTGTTGGTGACGATGTATCCGGCGCCGTCGATGACCACACCGGAACCCGTACTGCCCTGGTCACCGACGGCGACCTGAATCGACACCACGGAAGGCAACACTGCGTCGGCGACCTTCGCCACCTGCGACTCCGGCTGTTCCCCGCCGCCGGATTGAACCAGCGTGACACGTGAGCTGGTGAGTGAACTGCGGTCGGCGGTGATGACAGTGGCGAGCAAGCCACCGACAAGAGCGATGACAAGTGCCATGCCCGCAAGCGCGGCCAGTGCGGAGGGGGCGACCTTGCGACCGAACAACAGCTCACGCACGTCGAGCTTCTGGGCGGGAGGCAACCGCACCGGCGCCTCGGACTCTGCAGGCTTGCCCAGCGAGACCTCGGATTCAGGATCGCGCCACGGATCACGCGAGGGTTCTTCGTCGGGTGTGTTGTTCGCCGACGCCTCGGGATCGCGACCGATCGACTCGGTGGCGTCTGCCGGTCGACCGAACGCTTCGGCCAGAACCGGGTCCGGATTCCCGATCACGACATCGGAAGACGGGGTCGATCGCGTGGCAATCGGAGTGAACGAGCCCTCGACTCCACTCGGCCGACCGAACACCTGGCGCGAGGCCGGATCGATCTGAGGTCGGTACACCGGCCGGGGGTCGAGCACCGGCGCATCTGCCGGTCGATCCGCAGAACCGCTTGCCGAAGAATCCGCGCTCACTCCGGAGTGCCCCCTCTTTCCGTCAGTCACGTTGTCCAGTATCACTGATCCGTGCCGGGAAGCTGGCGCGCGGCGTCATTTGCGCCAGCGCGCGCGGCGTCATTTGCGCCAGCGACGGGACAACCGCTTGCTGATGGTGGAAAAGCCTGCGGGCTGATTGCCGACGGAACCGTCGGCATTTTCCGAATTGGGTCCGGTGGTCGGACTGTTGCACGAGGGAATCTGACTGAGAAGTCCAACCAGGGACAACGGCATCGTCATCTCGCCGCTTCGACGCAGCGCACCACGTGCCTGCTGCTGAGCATCGACGGCCGCAGCGCACTCGGCGCAGATCGAGATGTGATGCGAGGCCCGCAAGTAGGCCTGCATTCGGAGTTCTCCGTCGACGTAGGCAGCGATTGCCTCGCTGGCCAGATGTTCGGTCGAACCGAACTGGCGATGTGCCCGCGCCTCCGTCATTCGTCCCTCCAGGTGATTGACCACGTCCCGCTCTGTAGCTCGAACCCGACCGTCAGAAACCGACGAGTTCGGATTCGGCTGCGCGCTGCGCTGCCAGATGATCACGAATCGCCTGTCGCCCACGATGGATACGGCTACGAACCGTTCCGAGCTTCACTCCCAGTGTGGCACCGATTTCCTCGTACGACAGACCTTCGATGTCACAGAGCACAACAGCGGCGCGAAATTCAGGTGCGAGTGAGTCGAGTGCGGCCTGCAGACCTGCGTCGAGGCGCGCGTCGTGGTAGATCTGCTCGGGGTCCGGACCGGGTGAGGGAACGCGGTCGTAGTCCTCGGGCAGCGCTTCCATACGGATACGGTTGCGTCGGCGAACCATGTCGAGGAACAGGTTTGTGGTGATGCGGTGCAACCAGCCCTCGAAAGTTCCGGGCTGATAATCGGAGAGCGAGCGGAACACCCGAATGAAGGTGTCCTGCGTCAAGTCCTCGGCGTCCTGGGCATCGCCTGACAACCGGTAGGCCAGGCGGTACACCCGGTCACCGTGCTGACGCACGAGTTCGTCCCAAGACGGCATGGAGGACTTCTCACCAGTTGCATCGAACACAGCAGTGCCGATCAATTCGGAATCCACAGCCGATTCCGTCGTCAAAACTTCCGACTCTCGAGGGCGAGGCTCGTCGTTGACCTGGTAAATAAGTTGATCCTCCTGCTCGGGATCGCGTAGTTCGATCACCGCGTTGTCCGAATCACGTAGTGCGCGATATTCGGGAGAACCAGCCGTTGCTGTGATTTGTTCCCGATCACCGAGCTGCGAAAGACCAACTTGGTAAAAATCGATACCGCCGTGCGATCTTCGATCCGGCGATGTATACACCTTTTCTCATCGCGGTGTGCACGCCATATGAGGAGCCTGAGGGATTCCTGAGAATCCTGGTGACTGCGCGCCTTGCAGCGACAATCCGAACCGCCCGATAACCTCATGAGCGTGACCCACGCCGAACAGATACTCCGCCACGTCGAGGACGTAGTTTCCGAGGACGAGATTTTGACCGCGGCGCGAGATCGAGCGCTGGATCTCGGAGCCCATCCGGTGACGCCCGCCGTCGGTGCGACGCTCGCGATGTTCGCGAGGATGCTCGACGCGAAGACGGCCGTCGAGGTGGGTACCGGAGCCGGCGTGAGCAGCCTGTGGCTTCTGCACGGCATGCGCGACGACGGCGTCCTGACCACGATCGACAGTGAGCCCGAACACCAGCGGGCGGCCAAGCTGACCTTCCGCGAAAGCGGAATCGCTCCGGCACGCACTCGCCTGATCAACGGACGGGCTCTCGACGTACTTCCCCGGCTCGCAGACGGCGGCTACGACCTGGTGTTCGTCGACTGCGCCGCGATCGACCACCCCCACTACGTCCGCGAAGGTGTCCGCCTGCTGCGCTCCGGCGGTGTCATCGTTCTGCACAACGCCCTGGCCGACGGCCGCGTTGCCGACAGCTCCGCTCGCGACGCGACAACGGTTGCGGTCCGAGAAGCAGCAAAGGCCGTGACCGAGGACGAGCGACTCATTCGAGTCCTCCTCCCCCTCGGCGACGGCCTCCTCTGCGCGAGCAAGCTCTAGATCCAGACGCCCTTACCGATGGCGACGACGCCACCCTGACTGACGGCAAATCGTTCGCGGTCACGTTCGAGATCGACGCCGATGATTTCGCCGTCACCGACCACGACGTTCTTGTCGAGGATCGCGCGCCGCACGACGGCGCCCTTGCCGATGCGCACACCCGGCATCAGCACGCTGCCCTCGACGGTCGCACCGTCCTCGATCATCACGTTGGAACTGAGTACCGAATTGCGCACGGTCGCCGCGGACAGGATCGACCCCGCACCGACCACTGATTCCTGAGCGAGTCCGCCCTTCACGAACTTGGCGGGCGCGAGATTCTCGGTGGCGCCGCGGATGGGCCAGCGACGGTTGTAGAGATTGAAGATCGGGTGCACCGACACGAGGTCCATATGAGCGTCGTAGAAGGCGTCGAGGGTACCGACGTCACGCCAGTAACCGCGGTCTCGATCGGTGGCGCCGGGAACGACGTTGTCCTTGAAGTCGTAGACCGACGCCTCACCCGCGGCGACCAAGGCGGGAATGATGTCTCCGCCCATGTCGTGGTCGGAATCGGAGTTCTCGGAATCGGCGCGGATGGCGTCCACGAGCACCTTGGTGGTGAACACATAGTTACCCATGGACGCGAACGTGGAATTTGGGTCGTCCGGTGTGCCGGGAGGATGGGCGGGCTTTTCCAGGAACTGCGTGATGCGTCCGGACTCGTCACTGTCGATGCAGCCGAAAGCGAAAGCCTCACTTCGCGGTACACGAATACCCGCGACCGTCACGCCTGCCCCGGATTCGATGTGGTGCTGCACCATCTGTTCCGGATCCATCCGGTACACGTGGTCGGCACCGAAAACCACGATGTACTCGGGGTCCTCGTCGTAAACGAGATTGAGCGACTGCAGGATTGCGTCGGCACTGCCGGTGTACCAGCGCGGCCCGAGCCGCTGCTGGGCCGGGACCGGAGTGATGTACTCACCCGCGAACCCGGACAATCGCCACGTCTGCGAAATGTGACGGTCGAGTGAATGTGACTTGTATTGCGTCAACACACAAATACGCAGATATCCCGCGTTGACAAGGTTGCTCAACACGAAGTCGATAAGTCGATATGCACCTCCGAAGGGCACTGCGGGCTTCGCTCTGTCCGCGGTCAGCGGATACAAGCGTTTGCCCTCGCCCCCGGCGAGCACGATTCCAAGCACATGCGGCTGGCTTCTCACACCGCTAACCTATCCGCACTGGTGAACTCCCGCTAGCGAAGCAGTCCGAGAGGTCCGATCGTGTCCCCCTCCGAACGGTCGGGGATAACGCGATCGGTAGCCGGATCGACCACGGGCGGTTAGGTTTAGCGCGTGCGAGTCGCAATGATGACCAAGGAATACCCGCCGGAGATCTACGGCGGTGCAGGAGTACACGTAACCGAGCTCGTCGCTCAGATGAAGCGGTTGTGCGAGGTCGACGTGCACTGCATGGGCGCCCCGCGCGAAGGCGCGATCGTCCACTCTCCCGACCCCGCTCTCGCCGGATCCAACCCAGCCTTGACGACGCTCTCCACCGAGTTGCGGATGGCGGACGCCGCGGCCGGTGTCGACATCGTCCACTCCCACACCTGGTACACCGGACTGGCCGGGCATCTCGCGTCGGCTCTCTACGACGTGCCGCACATCCTCACCGCTCACTCACTCGAGCCCAGACGCCCGTGGAAGGCCGAACAGCTAGGCGGCGGCTATCGGATCTCGTCGTGGTCCGAACGCAACGCCGTCGAGCACGCAGACGCGATCATCGCCGTCAGTTCCGGTATGCGACTCGACGTCCTCGACGCGTACCCCGCCGTCGATCCGAGTCGCGTTCACGTAGTGCGCAACGGAATCGACACCGAGGTATGGCATCCCGGGGGATCTGCGCCGGGAGCGCCGTCCGCACTCGCGTCGATCGGCGTCGACCCCGCAAAACCCATCGTGGCCTTTGTCGGACGGATCACTAGGCAGAAGGGCGTCGGGCACCTCGTCGCGGCAGCACACCACTTCGACCCGGAGATTCAGCTCGTGCTGTGCGCCGGCGCTCCCGATACGCCGGAGATCGCCGCCGAAACGGAGAAGGCAGTGGCCGAACTCGCCAGACATCGGGGCAATGTCTACTGGGTGCGCGAGATGCTCCCGACCGAGCAGATCAGGGAAATACTCTCGGCAGCAACGGTATTCGTCTGCCCTTCGGTGTACGAGCCCCTCGGAATCGTCAATCTCGAAGCCATGGCGTGTGAGACCGCCGTGGTCGCTTCCGATGTCGGCGGTATCCCCGAGGTGGTCGCCGACGGCGTCACCGGTCGACTCGTGCACTACAACGCCTACGAGCCGAACGCATTCGAGGAATCACTCGCTGCCACCGTCAATGCCGTTGTCGCCGACCGAGAAGGCGCCGACGCGATGGGTCGTGCGGGCAGAATCCGTGCTATCGACGAGTTCTCCTGGGCCGAAATCGCCAAGCAGACGCTCGAGGTCTACGCGGACGCCGTCACGAGACGCTGATCCGCGTCAGATCTTGCGATAGGTCGAGACCGTCGCCGACGCGGTGACGGTGCTCGGCTGCGGCAGCTTCGCCACGGCGGCAGCCAGATCGGCCGGCGTCAGGTGCCTCGCCGACGGCCCCATCCCCACCAGGTCGAGAACGTCCTGGTGTGAGAGTGACATCGTGAACTCGACCTCGTCGCTGCTCACGCGCTCGAACAAGCCGGCCATCGACGATTCGAGACGTTCCACCTTACGATCGTCGACCTTGACCATCTCGAGAATGTCGATCAGCTCGCGCAGATGCCTGTCGGTGGGCGTCAGGACCACCAGAACGCCGTCATCGGCGAGAACTCGATGGGACTGCGGACCGTTGCGTGGAGCGAACACACAGAGCACGTGGGAGAGCACTCCGTCTCGAATCGGAAGTGGTTGCCAGACGTCCGCGACGATCGAGCCGATCCTTTCGTGGATCTTCGCCGCTCGCCGTGCCGCGAACTTGGACACGTCCAAGGCTATTGCCCGAGAATCAGGCAGCGAATCCACGACGTGTGCGAGGTATTGTCCTGTGCCTGCACCGATTTCGACGATCCGCGCAGGATCCGCCCCTGCCGTCGTCGCGCAGGCCCGGGAAACGGCATCCATCAGCGGGCCGAAGTGGCCGGCGCCGAGAAGTCGTGCACGCGCGGCGATCATCTCGGCACTGTCGCCGGTGAACTTCGTGGCACCGCCACTGATCAGGCTCACGTAACCCTGGCGAGCCACGTCGAATCGATGTCCGCGATCGCACTCGGCGGCGCCGTCCACCAATTCCAGCTCTGCGGCGCACTGCGGACAGGACAGTAGATCGACCACGGCGGCAAGCATTGATCCGTCCTTTCGGCTACCGGCGGTGCGCACACTTCAGGCCCCGTACCGAAACGGATACGGAGCCTGCGTGCAATCACGTGCTGTTGTTCGTACTGCTACAACCTGGACCCGACTAGCTGGTGACGTTCGTGAGTTCCACACCGAGCGCTGCAGCTTCATCCGGGGTCAGCTCGACGACGAGGCGTCCGCCACCCTCGAGTGGAACCCGCATGACGATTCCTCGTCCCTCTTTGGTTGCTTCGAGGGGACCGTCCCCGGTCCGGGGCTTCATGGCCGCCATCCTCTGCTCCCTCCAGATCTGCGCTGCATTGCTCTGCGCCTCGACTAACGGTGCGCCCCGCCAACAATCAGCGAGGCTCGTACCCTCCATTGTTCCCTATGGATGCAGGAACCGGGAATCTGAGTCACATTTAGGAGTGTTCAGTCGACCGTCACACCTGCGCCGGAACCCAGCAATCAGCCACGTGATCGTCGACCATTCCGGTAGCCTGCATGAGCGCATAAGCCGTGGTAGGACCCACAAACTTGAACCCGCGTCGCTTGAGTTCCTTAGCCATGGCAGTCGACTCGGGAGTGACCGCCGGAACCTCTGCAATTGATGTCAGTCGTCTGGTGCGTCGAGGCGGCGAGAACGACCAGAGTAACGAATCGAGGTCCAGATCGGGTGAATTCACGAGCACTCGGGCGTTGGAAATCGTCGCCTCGATCTTCGCGCGATTGCGGACGATCGCGGCATCGGAGAGCAATCTCTCCACATCCGCAACTCCGTACGCTGCGACCTTGTCCGGATCGAACCCGTCGAAGGCTTCGCGGAACGCCTCGCGTTTGCGCAGAATCGTGATCCAAGAAAGCCCCGATTGGAATGCTTCGAGGGCGAGCCGTTCGAACAGTTCGTCGCGCCCGTGCAGCGGACGCCCCCACTCCTCGTCGTGATAGTCGCGGTACAGCGAGTCACCGGGCGTCTCGACCACCCAGCCGCACCGAACCAGTCCGTCTGCCATCAGCCCTGGGAATCCTTCGCTTCGGATTCGGTCTCAGGCGCCTCCCGCGTTGCTTCGGCCTTGGCCGGAGCATCCGCCTTCACCAGAACCTCGGACTTCTCGTCACGGCCCAGTTGCGCACGCAGAGAATCGATTTCCAACCCGAGGCGATGCAGGGCCCAATCCACTTCACTCGCCTTGTATCCACGCAACACCTGCTGAAAACGAAGAGCGTCGACATCCGCCCCGGTGACGTCCTCTGCCGGGAGTACGGTCGCCGTCGTGCCAGGAGGCAGCGGCGGCAGCTCTTCCGAGCGCCCGAACACAGCGCTGGCGGCGAGGAAGATCATCGCGCCGACCAGTGCCATGACAATCAGGTACAGGAGGATCGTCATCATGAACCGATACTCCCATACCCGAGTGTGAGCGGTCAGACCCCCGCGGTGCGCACTATCGAATTCATCGGGGGTCGATCGAGTAGCGAAACCTCAGTGGTCTCGGGCACGAAAGAATCGCCGTCGACCAGGAATTGGGTCAACCCGGCACCCGAATCCTCGATCCCGCACCGCCGGAGCATCGTTCCGATGATCTGCCGGCTCATCACGCCGAGGTCGGCGAGCGGCCGGTTGCGATGCTTGCGCACACCGAGATTGACCTGACCGATCGCCGCCAGCCCCAACGTGTCGTACGTGTCGAGCAGAAGGCCGATCTCGACGCCGTAGCCGGGCGCAAACGGAACAGCCGACAGCAGCTCACGGGTGCCCGCGTATTCACCGCCCAATGGTTGCAGTACCGACGTGAGTTCGGGCCGCAGCGCAGCCAACATGGGCCGCGCAACCAATTCCGTGACTCGTCCGCCGCCGTTGGCGTCCTCCGTGCCGCTCACGCGCAGCGGACGGCGGTAGTAGCCCTTCACCAGATGGATGCCGTCCACCGTGAGCAGCGGCCCCAGCAGTTTCGGCACGAACGCTGGATCGGGATTGATGAGATCGGAGTCGACGAATGCGATCAGATCGCCGGTCGTTGCGGCGACCGAACGCCACAACACTTCACCCTTGCCCGCGGTCGGCGGGATGGACGGGACTGCGCTCTCACGACTGATCACCGTCGCCCCCGCCGCGCGAGCACGCTCGGCGGTACGGTCGGTCGAACCGGAATCGAGAACGATCAACTCGTCGACCAAACCACCGAGCAACGGGTGAATGGTGTCGACCACCGCAGCAACGGTGTCCTCTTCATTGAGCGCGGGCAACACCACCGAGACGGTTCGGCCACCCTTCGCCCGTTCGAGTTCGGCGACCGTCCAACTCGGATGGTCCCAACTGTTGGCTTCTGCCCATACGCGGGTCGGGCCCGCACCGGTGATGCTCATGCCAGACCTCGAACCGTACGTACCGGGGCACGGCGTCCTTGGATCGCGGCCACCATGTCGACTACTCGACGGGTGGACGCCACCTCGTGAACACGGAACACCCGGGCGCCGCCAGCCGCGGCCATTGCTGTCGCTGCCAATGTTCCCTCCAACCTCTCGGAAAGCTCCACACCAAGAGTCTCCCCGATGAAGTCCTTATTGCTCAGCGCCATCAGCACTGGCCACCCGGTGTTTACAAGAACGTCCACTTTTCGCAACAACTCGAGCCCGTGGAAGGTGTTCTTACCGAAATCGTGAGTGGGATCGATCAGAATCGCGTCACGCGGCACTCCGAGTGCCAGGGCGCGTTCTGCCGCCGGCACGACCTCGGTGACCACATCTGCGACGACGTCGTCGTAGCGGACACGGTGCGGGCGGGTGCGCGGAACCGCACCACCCGTGTGCGAGCAGACGATCCCGGCACCAGTCTCGGCGGCAACCACAACGAGTTCCGGATCCGCACCCGCCCACGTGTCGTTGATCAGGTCGGCGCCTTCGCCGCGTGCCAACCGCGCGACGCCGCTCCGCCAGGTGTCGACGCTGATGATCAGCTCGGGGTACTTGGCTCTGATCGCGGCGACAAACGGAACCACCCGCCTGACCTCTTCGTCGGCGTCGACGAGGTCACCTGGCCCGGCTTTCACTCCCCCGATGTCCACCAGATCGGCGCCCTCGTCGACGGCCCTGTCGACGGCAGCCATCGCTGCCGAATCCGAGAACGTCGCGCCCTGGTCGTAGAAGGAATCGGGAGTGCGGTTGACGATCGCCATCACCAATGCACGGTCGACCGCGACCGGACGCCCACACAGGGTGGGCGCCGGACCTGGCTGCGCGGTAGAACCGGAGAGTGAAGACATGCCACTCATACTGGCATGACGGAACTCGGTCTAGCCCTTGGGTACCGAGCCCGCCGCGACCTTTCCGACGTATTCGTCGTACGAGTCCACATAACCACCCTCGCGGCCTTCGAGAACGTGCAGAGTGTCGGCGCCGACGTCGTAACCCTCGTTGCGCAATTCCACCTTGCGCGACTTGAAAGTGCTGGTGTGTTCGAGTGAGTCGACGATGCGGATGAACAGCGGGACCGCGTAGTTGGGAAGCTTGCCGTAGAGGTGAGCTGCAACTTCGCTTCCCTCGAAGCTCTGCCCGTCCCGCAGCTTGACCGCCGCCATTCCCGCGCGACCGTCGGTGCCCGGGATCTCGACGCCGTAGACAACTGCTTCCTCGACGGCCGGGTGCGAACTCAGCGCGCCCTCGACCTCCGTGGTGGCAACGTTCTCGCCCTTCCAACGGAAGGTGTCGCCGAGACGGTCGACGAAGGCGACGTGGCCCCATCCCTGCTTGCGCACCAGGTCTCCGGTATCGAACCAGGTGTCGTCGTCCTTGAATCCGCCGCGCACCAGCTTGCTGTTGCTCGCGGCTTCGTCGGTGTAACCGTCGAAAGGCGCTCGGTCGGTGACCTTCGACAGCAGGAGCCCGACCTGACCCGTGGACACCTTGCGAAGGCGACCGTCGGCTCCACGCAACGCTTTTCCGGTGTCCTCGTCGAACTCGACGACGGCGTGCGGCAACGGACAGATCCCGGCCGTCTTGTCGACGTTGAGTGCGTTGACGAACGCGATGTTGCATTCGCTCGCACCGTAGAACTCGGCGACGCGGGGAATGCCGAAGCGCTGGGTGAATTCGGCCCAGATCTCCGGGCGCAGACCGTTACCCACCATCAGCCGAACAGCATTGTCGCCGTCGGTCGGCTTGACCGGTTGGTTGAGCAGATAGCGGCACAGTTCGCCGATGTAGGTGAACGCGGTCGCCTTGTTGAGTGCGATGTCGTCCCAGAACCGCGAGGCGGAGAACTGACGTCCGATCGCGATTGTCGCACCGGACGCGAGCACCGAGGACAACGAGACCGTCAACGCGTTGTTGTGGTAGAGCGGCAGGCAGCAGTACAGAGTGTCCGAGCCGCGCAAGCGCACGCCCATCAACCCGAGGCCCGACATCGACTTCAGCCAACGGAAGTGAGTCATCAAGCTGGCCTTGGGCATTCCCGTGGTACCCGAGGTGAAGATGTAGAACGCCTTCTCCTTCGCGAGCACCTCGGCGGTGACCGCCGGGTTGGCGGCATCAGCCGTCTTCGCCAGATCCGCGAGTTCACTGACGAGAAGTTGCTTCGGTCCGGTAAACCCCGCCGGCAAGGATTCGAGGGCCTCTTCGCACTCGTCGGCGACCACCAGGACGCGCGCGTCGAGCAGCGTAAGGCTGTGTGCCAGAACGTCGTCGCGCTGGTTGTAGTTCAACATGCCCGCAGCCGCGCCGAGTTTGACGGCGGCCAACGCGATCAGCAGGGCTTCGGGGGTGTTCTTTGCCAGCACTCCGACGACGTCTCCGCGATCGACTCCTCGTCCGCGGAGGACGTCGGCGTAGCGGTTCACCAGTTCGTTGGCCTCCGCGTAACTGGTCGCGTGGCCCTCGAACCGGATGAACGGGCGCGACGGGTGCGCGTGCGCGGCCTTCTGGAAGATCAACCCGATCGATTCCTTGGCCGAAGGCTTGCGGGTGAGCCCGGCGGCCCCCCGCGCCAGGATCGGCACCTCGGTGATCATCGACGGCAGTTTTGCCGCCAGATCCAGCAGGCCGACGGTCGAACGGGCTTCCGAACTCATGGCTCCCCTAACACGTATCCGGCGCCCATTCGGCCGCCCAGTCTGCGGCCACCTTACTGCACGGTAATAAAGCCCGCCATGCCCCAGGTCAGGGTTTCACGCAGCCGTCTGATCAGGATCTGACGCACGCGTCGAGCGCAGCCTCGACGTCCGTCCGCACCAACAGAGTGTCCAACGCCTGACGCCCGACGAAGCCGGTCCCGTCGAGCTTGTTCAACCACTCGAGCAGGCCGGTGAAGTGCCCGACGGGATCGAGCATCACCACTGGTTTCTCGTGCATTCCGAGGTAGCCGGCGGTCCACGTCTCGAACAGCTCTTCCAGCGTCCCGATTCCGCCCGGCAGCGTGATGAACGCGTCGGCGTGATCTTCCATCAGCTTCTTGCGCTCGCGCATGGTGTCCGTGACGATCAGTTCGTCGGCATCGACGTCGGCTACTTCCTTGTGCACCAGGGCCTTCGGAATGACGCCGACGGTCCAGGCGCCCGCCGCGCGAGCGGACTCGGCGACAGCGCCCATCATCGAGACGTTGCCACCGCCCGAGACCAACTGCCATCCGCGTCGACCGATCGCGGTTCCCACCTCGGCAGCCAATGCCAGGAACGATTCGTCCACCGGACCGGACGCGCAGTAGACGCAGATCGAGTACTTCTTGTCGGAATCGGTCACCATTCTTCTTCTTTCCCCAGATCTGCGGCCTCGTCGACGCCCTTGTCGGCGTTGAGGACGATTCGTACTGCTTCTTCCACGCTGTCGGTGACGTGCAGCAGATTCACGTCGCCCTCGGAAATCTTGCCGTCACGCTCGAGGGTGCCGCGAATCCAGTCGACGAGTCCGGACCAGTACTCGGTACCGAACAGGACGATCGGGAAGCGCGTGACCTTGTGGGTCTGCACCAGGGTCAGTGCCTCGAACAGCTCGTCGAGTGTTCCGAAGCCGCCGGGCAGGCAGATGAATGCCTGGGAGTACTTCACGAACATCGTCTTGCGCGCGAAGAAGTACCGGAAGTTGATTCCGAGATCCACCCACTCGTTGAGACCCTGCTCGAACGGCAGCTCGATGCCGAGACCGATCGAGTATCCGCCGGCCTCGCTGCAACCGCGGTTGGCAGCTTCCATGACTCCCGGTCCACCGCCGGTGATGACGGCGTATCCGGCTTCGGCCAACGCCGTTCCCAGCTCACGGCCGGATTGATACTCGGGATGATCGACCGTGGTGCGGGCCGAACCGAACACCGTCACCGCACGCGGGACCTCGGCGAGTGCGCCGAAACCTTCGATGAATTCGCTCTGGATACGCAGCACACGCCACGGATCGGTGTGTACCCAGTCCGTGGGTCCGCGCTTGTCGAGCAAGCGCTGATCGGTCGTGGTCTTCTCGTCTTTGCGCTTGCGTCGAAGCTGAACGGGCCCGCGGTGCTTGATCGACGAGCTCTGCTTCTTCGAAGCCGAATTCTTCTCTGGTGCCATGCGGCAAGGCTAACGGTCAGGCCGACAGATACTTCCTCAGCACGGCCGCGACGTCGGTGATCTGCTGCACCGGAACGTGCTCGTCGCGCTTGTGTGCGAGGTTCGGATCACCCGGTCCGTAGTTCACGGCAGGAATGCCGAGCGCCGAGAACCTGGACACGTCGGTCCACCCGTACTTCGCACGGAACTGACCACCGGCCGCCTCGATCAGGGCGGCAGCGGACGGGTTCGCCAAGCCAGGCAGCGCGCCGGGCGAGGAGTCGGTGACCTCGAATCCGAGGCCCAGGCCGTCGAACACTTCGCGCACGTGCGACTCGGCTTGCGCCTCGCTGCGATCGGGCGCGAATCGGAAGTTGACGTCCATCTCGGCTTCGTCCGGGACGACGTTTCCGGCGACACCGCCAGAAATCCGCACCGCCGACAAACCTTCGCGGTAGCCGCAACCGTCGATGTCGACCGAGCGCGGCTGGTAACTCGACAACCGCTCCAACGCACCGCCGAACTTGTGAATGGCGTTGTCCCCCAGCCAGGACCTGGCCGAATGTGCGCGAGTTCCCGAAGCTGTCAACCGAACCCGCATCGTGCCCTGGCATCCGGCCTCGATGAAACCGGCCGTCGGCTCACCGAGAATTGCGACGTCGGCCGCGAGCCATTCCGGGATCTCGCGTTCGATCCGTCCCAGGCCGTTGAAGGTTGCGGCGATCTCTTCGCAGTCGTAGAAAACCAGGGTCAGATCGTGGGCCAGGTTCTCGATGGTTGCCGCCAGGTGCAGAAAGACCGCGTCGCCCGACTTCATGTCCACGGTCCCGCAGCCGTGCAGGATGTCGCCGTCACGCCGCGAAGGAACATTGTCCGCGATGGGCACCGTATCCAGATGTCCGGCAAGCATGACGCGACTGGGCAAACCACGCGAGGTCCGCGCCAACACGGCGTTGCCGTTGCGGATGATCTCGAAGCCCGAAGTCTGCTCACGCAGCGCATCCTCGACGGCCTGCGCGATGACGGATTCGTCGTGCGAGACGCTGGGGATGTCGACCAGGGCGGCCGTCAAGTCGATGGGGTCCGAAGCAAGATCGAGGATGCTCACACGCACCAGCCTAGGCCGGTGCACCCACCACCCAGTAATCTCTAGTCCCGTGAGCGCACAGGGAGCAACAGCAGTAGGTATCGCCAACGTGACCGCGGACGGAACCGTCCTCGACACCTGGTTCCCGGCACCGGAGCTGGGAACATTCGACAAGACCGGTACCGAGAACGTCGAGGGAACAGACATTCCTTCCGATCTTGCACTGCTGGCAGGCACTGACGACGCTCGCGAGGTCTCGCAGGTCGTCGTCCGCACCACCATCGCCGATCTCTCCAAGGCGCCGGTCGACGCACACGACGTCTACCTGCGCCTCCACCTCCTCTCGCACCGTCTCGTCGCACCCCACGGCGTCAACCTCGACGGCCAGTTCGGCCTGCTCAGCAACGTCGTGTGGACCAACTTCGGCCCGTGCGCCGTCGAAGGCTTCGAGCAAGTTCGCTCACGTCTGCGCATCCGCGGCGTCGTGACCGTGTTCAGCGTCGACAAGTTCCCCCGCATGGTCGACTACGTCGTGCCGTCCGGAGTGCGTATCGGTGACGCGGACCGTGTCCGACTCGGTGCGCACCTCGCCAGCGGAACGACCGTCATGCACGAAGGCTTCGTCAACTTCAACGCCGGCACCCTCGGTAACTCGATGGTCGAAGGCCGCATCTCCGCGGGCGTCGTCGTCGACGACGGATCCGATGTTGGCGGCGGCGCCTCGATCATGGGCACCCTCTCCGGCGGCGGCAAGGAAACCATCTCCCTCGGCAAGCGCTGCCTCCTCGGCGCAAACGCCGGCCTCGGCATTTCACTCGGCGACGACTGCGTCCTCGAAGCGGGCCTCTATGTCACCGCGGGCACCAAGGTCACCGGCCCGGACGGAACCGTCGTCAAGGCCAAGGAACTCAGCGGCAAGTCGAACCTTCTCTTCCGTCGTAACTCGGTCTCGGGTGCCGTCGAGGTCGTGCCGTGGAAGGGCACCGGCGTCGAACTGAACGCTGCTTTGCACGCCAACGACTGATGACTGACACCGACGTCTCCGACGGAACAACCACTGCTCTCGGCCACGGTCTCAAGGTCCGCCATCTGACGATGATGGGCCTGGGCTCGGCCATCGGCGCCGGCCTGTTCCTCGGAACCGGCGTCGGTATCGCCAAGGCCGGCCCGGCCGTCCTGATCTCCTACATCCTTGCAGGCGCCGTCGTGGTGTTCGTGATGCGCATGCTCGGTGAGATGGGAGCTGCGATCCCGGCGAGCGGTTCCTTCTCTCACTACGCGCGCCTGGGGATCGGCGAGTGGGCCGGCTTCGTGATGGGCTGGCTCTACTGGTTCATGCTGATCATGGTGCTGGGCGCCGAGATCACCGGAGCCTCGGCGATCGTGAACGACTGGGTGCCGTCGATCCCGCAATGGGTTGTCGCCCTGGTCTTCGTGGTGTTCTTCGCCGTGGTGAACCTGGCGAAGGTCAGCAACTTCGGTGAGTTCGAGTTCTGGTTCGCCGCAATCAAAGTCACCGTCATCATCGCCTTCCTCGTCATCGGCGTCTTGCTGGTGTTCGGCATCCTCCCCGATACCGATCCGGTCGGTACGAGCAATCTGTTCGGGCAGGGCGGCTTCATGCCCAATGGGTTGTCCGGCATTGCCGCAGGACTGCTCGTCGTGGCGTTCGCCTTTGGTGGGATCGAGATCGTCACCATCGCCGCAGCCGAATCCGAGAATCCGGAACGCTCCATCGCCGTCGCTGTCCGCTCCGTGGTGTGGCGCATCAGTGTCTTCTACATCGGTGCCATCTCGATCATGGTTCTGGTGCTGCCCTGGAACGACCCCGAACTCGAGAGCGGCCCGTTTGTGGCCGTCTTGAACAAGGCGAACATTCCGGGTGTTGCCGGGTTCATGGAACTCGTCGTAGTGGTGGCGTTGCTTTCCGCGTTCAACGCCAACATCTACGGCACCTCTCGCATGGCGTTCTCACTTTCGCGCCGCGGCGACGGACCCGCTTTCATGGCGAAACTGTCGAGCACCGGAGTTCCGACCAATGCCGTTCTGCTGTCGGTGTTCTTCGGCTTCGTCAGCGTCCTGCTCAACTGGCTGCTCCCCGACGACCTGCTCGGCATCCTGCTCAACGCAGTCGGCGCCGCGCTGCTCGTCATCTGGATCTTCATCGTCGTCTCGCATCTGCGACTGCGCAAACAACTCGAAGCGTCGGGCAAGCTGACAGTTCGTATGTGGCTGTTCCCGTATCTGAGCTACGCGACTCTCGCGATGCTCGGCGTCTTCGTCGTCCTCATGCTCTTCGACGCCGATGCCCGTGCACAGTTGATCTCGACCACCGTGTTGTTCCTGGTGATCGCGGCATTGGGTTTCCTGAACGCCCGCTGGCGTAAGCAGAATCAGCCCGCCTGATCCGTGTGCCTATGCATCCCGCCTGTTCACGACGACGATGCTGAGGCCGAATACGACGAGCACGAAGAGGGCGAAGTAGACCAGGCTGCCCCAGGGTCCCCAGTGGAAGTCGACGCTACCGCCGGAACCGAGAAAGTTGTTGGCGTTCATGAACGGCAGGAACGGCATGATCTTCTCGCCGATACTTCCGAACAGGTTGAAAAGATTCTCGATCAGCAAGGGCCACAACAGCAGTAATGCGATCGCACCTGCAGACTGCCGGAGCAACGCGCCCACTCCTACGGCTAGAACTACGCAGAAGAACGCGTAGATCGGTGTTCCGTAGACGACCCGCCAGTTATCGTCGCCAGACAGAGTCAGGAATCTTCCGGCGTCACCTGATGTGGCCTTCGTGAGAGCGAAAGCGCCGAATGACAATACGAGAGTCAGTACCGCTCCGAAACCACCGATGAGGCCCGCTTTGGCGATGAGCACCGAAGCGCGGTTCGGAACTGCCTGGAAGGTGGTGCGGATGGTCCCGAAGCGATATTCGCTGGTGATCGCGAGAGCCGCCATGATCATCAGAACCAACACACCGAAGCCGGTCACTCCACTGAGCGCCCCCGACACTGTCGGCATCATTGCACCATTGGGGCTACTGAGCGACGACTTGGCGCTCAGTCCGAAAACCGTAGCGAGTCCCAACCCGAGCACGATGATGATGACCGAGCACCACAACGGTGATTTGGTTGTGGTGATCTTGATACGTTCAGCACTGAGAACAGCCATTACAGTGCACCTCCCATAGCCTGCTGTGTGTATGCGTTCTGAGTTTCGGGGGCTGCTTCGATACCGGATGCGTGGTACTGGACATCGTCTCCGGTCAACTTCATGAACGCATCCTCGAGCGAACCCTGCTGAGACGCCAACTCGTACAACACGATTCCCTGCGAACCAGCCAAACCACCGATCACATCAGTCGTCGAATCCACGACCACCAACGCCGGCGCAACACCGGAACCGTCCTCACGCACCGTCAACCCCTGCGAGAGCAACACACTGCGCAACGCATCGAGCTGAGGACTACGCACGCGCACCGTCGACTCCGACGAACGATCCACGAACTCCGCCACCGTCGAATCCGAGATCAACCGACCCCGACCGATCACCACCAACTGCTCCGCCGTCAACGCCATCTCCGAGAGAAGGTGACTCGACACCAGCACCGTGCGGCCCTCGGCGGCCAACCGCTGCATGAACTTACGAATCCAGACGATGCCCTCCGGATCGAGACCGTTGACCGGCTCGTCGAACAACAACACCTTCGGATCCCCCAACAACGCACCCGCCAACCCGAGACGCTGCGACATACCCAACGAGAACCCGCCGGCCTTCTTGCCCGCCACCTCGGACAATCCGACCAACCCGAGCACCTCGTCCACGCGGGACTTCGGGATCCCGTTCGAAGCAGCCATCCACTGCAGATGCGCCCGCGCACTGCGATTGGGATGCACCCACTTCGCATCCAACAACGCGCCCACCGTCCGCAGCGGTGTCTTGAGCTCGCGGTACGGCTTGCCGTCGATCAACGCCGCACCCGACGTCGGCTGATCCAAACCCAGAATCATCCGCATCGTCGTCGACTTACCCGCACCGTTGGGGCCCAGAAAGCCCGTCACGATGCCCGGCTTGACCGTGAACGACAAATCGTCCACCGCTTTCGTCGGTCCGTAAACCTTGGTCAATCCCCTCAACTCGATCATGAGGACCAGTCAACCATGAAAACCGAACTGTCGGAACTTTCGGACGCCAACAGAGAAAGCCGTTGCGTGCGTTCACCGTCGGCGCTAGTATCGAATGTATGTTCGACACTACCGGGGGGTAAAAGTGACGACGAGAGTATCTGAACAGGCGATATCCAAACAGACGATATCCGAAGAGACGATCGGACAATTCCGAGCGTCACTCGTCAGCATGGATCGTTCCATCGACAACGCAGCTCGCGTGGATCTACTACGCGCACTGGAAGAGCTGAAGGCCAGTTGCGCTGGGGCCCAGGCATTGCTGGCTGCCGATCTCGACACGGTAACCCGCAAGGACCGCGGCGAACGGGGAGTTCCGCGCTCGTACCAGGGCCGTGGAATCAACGCGCAGATTGCCCTCGCACGGCGAGAGTCGGCATGGTTCGGAACTCAGCATCTCAACCTGGCCCGCGCACTGAACGACGAGATGCCGCACACACTTCGACTACTCGTCCGTGGCTCCATCAGTGAGCATCAAGCGACAATTCTCATGCGTGAAACTGCGTGTCTCACAGTCCAGGATCGCGCTGCATTGGATCGCGAGTTCTGCTGCGACGCTGCGATCTTGGACGGATGTGGCACCCACCAACTGACAGAAAGAATCCGCGCACGCACTGCCGAAATAGACGCAGACAGTGTTGCGAGACGAGCACGCAAAGCCGTACGAGACAGACGTGTGACGTCTCGGCCTGCGCCCGACACGATGTGCTGGCTCAATGTCCTACTTCCCGCTGCCGCGGGTACCGTCGTATATGCCACGCTCGGCCGCGATGCAGATTCCGTACTTGCCGGCGGGGACGAGCGCACGCGAGCTCAGATCATGGCTGATCTCCTGGTGGAGCGGGTCACCGGAATCGGCCGCGCCACACCGACACCCGTCACGGTGAATCTGATTGTCTCCGACCAGTCGCTACTCGGCGACGGTTCCGACCCTGCCCACGTCCACGGGTACGGACCTGTTCCAGCAGCCATCGCACGTGAATGGATCACCTTGTCCGGCGAGGACTCCGAAACCATGACAACGGTTCGAAAGCTCTACGCACGCCCCGATACGGGCGCACTGACCGCAATGGAATCCACCGCGAGAACCTTCCCGAAGGGGTTGGCACGATTGATCGAACTCCGGGATCGAAGCTGCCGCACTCCGTGGTGCGACGCGCCGGTTCGCCACCGCGACCACATCCGCGATCACTCCAGGGGTGGCCTCACCAGCGCAGCCAACGGTGCCGGGTTGTGCGCGGCATGCAACTACGCGAAACAGGGCTCGGACTGGTCTGCCGAACCTGTACCAGGTACCCGGCACACCTTCACCACGACGACATCTACCGGGCACCGATATTCGTCTGAGGCTCCGCCACTTCCGACGCCCTGGGCCGGTCCCGACGCGGCCTGAGGTCCTCGGCGTGGCTCACGATCCTCGGTGAGCAAGTGCGTTCACAAACACCTCGGAAATCTCCGAGGGGTCTCGAGCGATGTACGTCGAACCGCCCGTCACGCGGGAGATATCGGCGAGTGCCGCCGCATCGGCGTCATCGGTGATGCCGATGGTGACGATGATGACCGGACGCGCCGGATCCTGCTCGCGTGCAAGAACATCGAGCAGCTGTTCACGGCTGATGCTGTCGGGATCTTCGTTGGCACCGTCGGTCAAGATGATGACGCTGTTGACCGCTCGCGGATCGTACGATTCCTGCACCTTACGGAAGGCGGCCAGAGTCGTGTCATACAAACCGGTGGCGCCACGCTTGAGCTCGGTGAGACGGTTCGCCTGATCAGCCATCAACTTTCGCTGAGTCATGCCGTCGACGATGGTGTCGTAGCGCCTGATCGGCACCAATTCCTGAAAGTCCTGGGTTCCGTTCATACCTTGGGAGAACGCCCAGAGACCGGCAGCGACACTGTCCGGGAAGACCTGATTGCCGGCGAGAGCAGCAGCAGTGGTCAACTGCATGCGCGTCTTGCCGCCTGTCGCCGGGTAGTCCATCGACGCAGACACGTCGATCGCAACGAGTGTCCGGATCGGCTTGGCCATCAGAGCCCAAGCGCCCAGCGTTTGATCGGCCACCGACTGTTCGGAGACCGTCAAGGCCGTCACGTCACCAACTCCGCCTTCGACAGCCCCACCGGCGGAGGTACGGAAACCGCTGCGTGTCAGCACTTCCTGAGCAGATTCACTGTGCAACAGCTCAGCGATGGCGTCACTCTTCTTCGCTGCCGCGTAGTGCCGATCCGGTGCCGACGCACTGACCACCAGGGGGTAATCCATGATCATGGTTCCCGTCGCCGGTACTGTCGCGGAAATCTTCGACTCGGCTTTCGTGAACTCGACTACCTGCTGCTCGGTCGAAACACCGACCTTCCCGGAGCTGACCAATTCGGTGAGCATCTTCTGCCCTACCGGCTGATCTTCGGTACGAACGCTCTCTGCTTGGGCATGGGGTACGAGTGCCGCTCGAACCGATTCGGAGGTGGCCCCGGTCTCCGCGAGGGCTCCGAGAATGGGCGCCGACGCAACCCCGGTGAACAACGGATTGCCCAGCGCGAGATCGGGAACCTGAAGCGCCGTGAGCCAACTGGCAAACTGCTCGCCACCGCCGGACGCGAGGACGACAGGCGAGGTGGCGATCGAACCGCCGGCGGCAGCGACCGGCCCCTTGGCCGTCAGTGCAGCTTTGCCAACCCACGCTGTCGAATCCGGTATCCACATGTCCGGTGCGTCCACGCCTTTGCCCAGGGTTCCCGCTACGTCGCCTGGCAACGCGGAGGTGACCGTGATCCGCGAACAGCCTGTCTGCTCCGGCGACGATTCTGCGAGGATCTCCGTGACTGCAGGCGCGATCGCAGGATCTGCTGCCAGCGAGTACTCGTCGACGCTCTCGCAGGAATCGGACTGTGTTGCCTTGAAGACCACCACCCCGGTAGCGACTACCGCGACGGCAACCAACCCACCCACTGCGTAGAACCCGATCGATCGCCCGCTGTCAGGACTCGAATGCCGTCCGCCCGCCATGAAATCTGCCCTTCCGAGGCCACTCGCACTAGGACATACCGACGGCATGCGTGCGACTGGAGCTATCCCTACCGGGCGGTAGTGTAGCCAAGAACACAGAAATTCCAACTAGCGCTGAATCGTCGGAGAACCGACGAGCCCATATTCCGGGACAGCCCGACCGAAGTCACGAACCTTCAAGCGTCGCAGCGACTTTTCAGCAAACCGCTCTTCTCAGAAGAGCTCGCGCTTCTGGACCTTGCCCATCGCGTTACGCGGCAGAGTCTCGGCGAAGCGAACCTCACGGGGACGCTTGTGCGCCGACAACTCAGCCCCGACCAACTCGACCAATTCAGCTTCGGTGACCTCGGGGCTCCCGGGCTTACGGACTACGACGGCGATGATCCGCTGACCCAGATCGGCGTCGGGGACACCGATCACCGCAACTTCGGACACCGAAGGGTGCCCGAGGATGGCGGTCTCGATCTCGCCGGCGCCGACTCTGAATCCACCGGTTTTGATCAAGTCGATGGATTCGCGGCCGACGATTCGGTGGAACCCACCCTCGTCGATGACGGCGACATCACCGGTCTTGAAGTAGCCGTCCTCCGTCCAGGACTCGGCGGTTGCGTCTGGACGGTTCAAGTAGCCGTCGAAAAGCATCGGCCCACGTACCTGTAGACCGCCGATACTCTCGCCGTCGTGTGGCACGTCGTTGCCCTTCTCGTCACGAAGACGAGTCTCGACTCCGCGCAGTGGCACGCCGACCCACCCTGGGCGTCGCTCGCCGTCGAAACGTGTGCTCAGAGTCAGCATCGTCTCACTCATGCCGTAACGCTCGATGGGCGTCAATCCTGTTCGCTCCCGCAGCTTTTCGAAGACAGGCACAGGAAGCGGTGCACTACCGGAAACCAGAAGTCGGGCACCGGACAACGCGCGGGCAGCTTCTTCGTCCTCGGCGATACGCGACCAGACAGTGGGAACACCGAAGTAGAGGGAGCCTTTCGCCCGGGCGTAATTTTCCGGCGTCGGCTTGACGGTGTGGATCACCCGGCTGCCGATCCGGAGGGGGCCGAGGATTCCGAGGATCAGTCCGTGCACGTGGAAGAGCGGAAGCCCGTGGACGAGCGTGTCTCGCCACGTCCAGTCCCAGGCCTCGGCGAGCGCGTCGATCCCGGCTGCGATGGCCGAGCGACTGAGCAGAACGCCCTTCGGTGGGCCAGTGGTTCCGGACGTGTACAGGACGAATGCTGTGGACTGCGGTGCCGGTTCGGGATAGCTGTGCCACGAGCGAGCGTGCAACCGGACGGGAACTACCGGCAGAGTGTCGCAGTGGTCGTCCGTTTCACCGAGCCACGCTTGAGCACCCGAGTCACGCAGAATGTGCTCCCGCTCAGCCTTCCCCGAGTCCGGCGGGACCGGCACAACGGTGACACCGGCAATCAATGCCCCGACGACGGCGAGAATCGTTTTTGCTGTGGGAGTTGCCAATACGGCAACCCGATCGGCCTGCGCCACTCGTTCCGCGACCGAGGTCGCGGCACCAAGAATGGCACTCCGCGAGAGAACCGTGTCACCGATCGTCACGGCGTCGTCGAGGTCGTCACCGCGGGCGACAGCAAGGGGGTTCAGTGATCTCAGCAGCACCACGACAGCATCTCACAGGGCCGATGGTCGCAAACTTTCTCCTGCCCGACGCGCGTCTATCGAGTGCGGAGGGAACAGCGTCACCAGCGCCGCCCCCAAGAGCGCCCCGGAAAGAACGGCGAATCCGTGCGCATCGTCGACCGTCACCAGGGTTGCGCCGCCGACGACAATCACGGCCGTCAGAACAATCTCAGGCATTCGCGGGCGCACCAGAACACCGATCCCCGCGGCCGCCGCTGCCAGAGCAAGTGTGGCACCGGAGTTACCTGCGCCGGTCGACGGAAAGACTGCGGTGGTGAGCAAACCGAATAACAGTTGACCGAACAGGAAGAGAGCCCAGCCACGTGCGGCGCCCCAGAGCCGGAACGCAGGCGGTGCAACCACGGCCAGCGTCACGAGATTGGTGACGGTTCCTGCGACCCCTCCGTCCTGGACGAGCACGGAGGTCAGAATGCGCCACCATTGACCGTCGCGAATCAATGCGGGATCACGACGAAACATCTCGAGTAGTCCTGGTATCAGCGCCTGCAGGATGGACGGCACTGCAACCATCAGCCAGAGGAGAGCTGCCGAGAGTGGGAACTCTCCGAAAACTCGACGACTTTTCAACCACACGAGCATCAGTGCAACCGAGGCAACAACGACAGCAAAAATCAGTACCGCGTCCAAGCCGCCGGTCCCTGAGGTGGTCACAGCGCGACCTTACATCGGACCGATACCGACATCAGGGAACCTGACACCTGGGAAAGGACACAGTTCAGGCGGAGAGGCGCTTTGCTGCCGCGGCGATTCGTTCGTCTGTTGCAGTGAGCGCGATCCGCACGTGCTTGCTCCCGCTCGGACCGTAGAACTCACCGGGGGCAACGAGAATCCCACGATCGGCGAACCAACTGACCGTCGCTCGACATTCCTCGCCGCGCGTCGCCCAGAGGTACAGACCCGCCTCGGAATTGTCGACGGTGAATCCGGCGCCTCGAACAGCTTCGATCAACACGCTGCGACGCTCGCGGTACCGCTCGCGCTGGATGTTCTCGTGTTGGTCGTCGCCCAAAGCTGCGGTCATCGCCGCCTGGATCGGCAGCGGCAGGATCATGCCCGCGTGCTTACGCACCTCGAGCAGCTCCGACACCAAAGCCGGATCACCGGTGACGAACCCCGCGCGATAGCTCGCGAGATTGGACGTCTTCGAAAGTGAGTGGACCGCAAGCAAACCGGTCAGATCGCCGTCGTTGACCCGGGGATCGAGAATGGAGAGCGCATCCGATTCCCACGTCAATCCGAGGTAGCACTCGTCGGAGACGACGATCGCGCCCCGCTCGCGCGCCCAGGCCACGACCTTCTGCAAGTGCTCGAGGCCGAGCACTTTGCCGGTGGGGTTCGACGGCGAGTTCACGAAGATCATCGCCGCCGACTCGGGACCGAGCTTGTTCAAGCCGTCGGCGCGCAGGACGCGAGCGCCTGCCAGCTTCGCCGCGACCTCGTACGTCGGATATGCCAACTCCGGAATGACCACCAGATCGTCGGCTCCGAGACCGAGCAATGTCGGCAGCCACGCGATCATTTCCTTCGTGCCGATCGCCGGCAGGACCGCTGCCGGATCGACGTCGGGAATGTTGTAACGGCGATCGAGTGACTCCGCTACGGCCTCGCGAAGTGCGAGCGTGCCGTGCGTCGTCGGATATCCGGGTATCTCGGCAACAGAAGACAAAGCCTCCTGTATCACCGGATCAACGGGATCAACCGGCGTTCCCACGGACAGGTTCACGATGCCGTCGGGATGAGAGTGCGCCTTCGCCGTGACGTCGGCGAGCGAATCCCACGGAAAATCAGGAAGCCCAGCGGCCACCGGAGTACGAGACAAGATCTCTATTCCTCACCCATGGGAGGCAGCGCCTTGATGAACGGCGTGTCGTAGTCGACCTTGCCGAGCTTGGCCGCTCCACCCGGCGAACCGAGATCGTCGAAGAAATCGACGTTCGTGCTGATGTACGCGTTCCACTGGTCCGGGACGTCGTCTTCGTAGAAGATGGCTTCGACGGGACAGACAGGCTCACACGCGCCGCAGTCGACACACTCGTCGGGGTGGATGTAAAGCATGCGTCCACCCTCGTAGATGCAGTCGACAGGGCATTCTTCGATGCACGCCTTGTCCATCACATCTACACACGGTTCAGCAATCGTGTAGGTCACTGCCGATCTCCCTGCCTTCCTGTCGTGCATCGCCGCCGCAACACGCAGTTGCAAGGGGCCGAAAATCCGATACGACTCTCACGTACCGCGGGAACAGCCTATTATCCCCCTGCCAACCGACTCTGAGCAGGCGGGGGTAACACATTTCAGCCTACTGCGGTGATGTTCCTCGACCGAATCGCGATCCACTTCTCCCCCGCGGCAGCCGCGCGGACCAAAGCGCCGCGCTCACCGAGATAATCCGCCACGACGCCGACCACCGGAATCTTGCCGAAAATCTCGTACGGTTTTGTCCGCGACGGCCGCTTGTGCAGCTCGTCCGTGATGGCACGAAAAGTCTTCGACGTGCGCCACAAGGTGCCGATGAGCGCGAACGGGCGCCAGGTCTCGTCGGCACCGCTGACCGACTTTTCGGCGAAATCCTCACCGGCGAGCAGATCTCGGGACTTGGTCTCACGCCGGCACAGCACCGACGCCAGGAGGTCCACCTGCTGATCCCGCTCCGTCGCTCCGTGTTCACGGGCAACCGCAACGAGCACAACGGCCTGATTCGCGAATGCCAAGAGGTCCTGGATCGGCAGCCGATTGAGGAGGACGCCGAAGATGCCGGGGAACGCGACGGCAACGGTGTTGAGTGCACCCAACCGAGTCGTCCACCACTTCGAGCGCTGCTCGTCGGTCATCACCGACCACGCCGCCGTCCCGGGGAACTTGACGACGTCGAGGACCCAGGCCGCCGCGTCCAACACCATCGCTGCGGCATTTCGCTCGGGATCGGTCGGCTCGAAGGTCCGACGCTTGATACCGAGCGGATCACTGTAGGCGAGATCGAGAACCGGGTTGATCCCCCACACCGCTCGATCGAGAACCTCGACGACCTTGCGGTCCCCCAGAACATCGGCCATCAGGCAATCGCTCCTTCGCGTCGTGCATGTGTGGTGGTTCGTTCGCGTGCCGGACGTCCGATTCCCTCGGCGATGGCGCGCAGTTCTGCGACGGTCTTCTCGGACCCGTGTTCGGAGCCAGCCATCCGCGAGATCGTCTCCTCCATCAGCGTCCCACCGAGGTCGTTGGCTCCGCCGTTGAGCATCATCTGCGTTCCGGTGATCCCGAGCTTGACCCAGCTGGTCTGGATGTTGGGGATACGACCGTGCAGCATGATGCGTGCCAGTGCATGCGCAGCGCGGTTGTCCCGGTTGGTCGGCCCTGGCCGTGAAGCGCCCGCCAGGTACAGCGGCGCGCTCTGGTGAACGAACGGCAGCAGCACGAACTCCGTGAATCCACCTGTACGGTCCTGAATTCCGCGAAGAACATTCAGGTGCCCGACCCAGTGGTGCGGCTGATCGACATGCCCGTACATCATCGTCGAACTCGACCGCAGCCCCACCTCGTGGGCCGTGGTGACCACTTCGATCCACTCCGCCGTCGGCAGTTTGCCCTTGGTGAGGATCCAACGCACCTCGTCGTCGAGGATCTCCGCTGCCGTACCGGGAATGGTGTCCAGGCCCGCCTCACGCAAAGCGGTCAGCCAATCCCTGATGCTTTCACCGCTGCGCGATGCACCGTTGACGATCTCCATCGGCGAGAACGCGTGGACGTGCATCGACGGCACGCGCTTCTTGACGGCCCGGACCAGGTCGGCGTAACCGGTGACGGGAAGTTCCGGATCGATACCGCCCTGCATGCACACCTCGGTCGCGCCGGCGACGTGCGCTTCCCACGCACGGTCGGCGACCTGCTCTGCCGACAGCGTGAAGGCGTCGGCGTCGCCCTTGCGCTGCGCGAATGCACAGAACCGGCAGCCCGTGTAGCAAATGTTGGTGAAGTTGATGTTCCGGTTCACCACGTAGGTGACGTCCTCGCCGACGGCATCCTTGCGTAGCGCATCCGCCAGTGCCACAACAGCTTCCAGGCCCGGGCCCTCCGCCGTGGCAAGGGCCAGGTACTCGTCGTCGGAGCATCCGGCCGGGTCGCGTTCGGCACTGCGCAGCGCAGCCAGCAGATCGGTGTCGACGCGAATCGGAGCACTCAGCTCGAGGACCTGTTCGCGCACGGTCTCCCAGTCGCCGAACGCACTGCCCAGGTCACTGCGGGTCTCGGTGTTGCGCCCGTCCGTGTCGATCTCGGTATTGAGATCGACGCGTCCGCTCGATTCCCACGACTCGTCCGGTTCCTGCCACGGCCGACCCACCGGCTTGGTGTCGGGCAGGGCGAGGCCGGTTTTGGGGTCCGCCAGTGCCTGCACGTGGCCCGCAATGCGCGGATCGATCCACGGAGCCCCGGCCAGGACATATGCCGGCTGAGCCGCAGTGCGTTCGGTCAGGGTGAAGCCGCCTTCGGCGCTGATCTCCGCCAAGGTCTCGAGATTCGGCCACGGACGCTCCGGGTTGACGTGATCGGGGGTCAACGGTGACACCCCGCCCCAGTCGTCCACACCGGCGCCGAGCAGCGCGAGGCACTCGCTGTTCGAGACGAGATTCGGCGGACTCTGAATCCGCATCGTCGGCCCGAGCAGCAGGCGTGCGACGGCGATGGCCGCGAGAAACTCGTCGAGTCCTGCATCAGGGGTATCGCGCATCGCGGTATCAGGTTTGGCCAGGAAGTTCTGGATGATCACTTCCTGGATGTGCCCGAACGCCTTCTGCGACTTGCGTATCGCCATGATCGATTCGGCACGCTCGAGGAAGTTCTCCCCGATGCCCACAAGAATTCCCGTGGTGAACGGGATGTTCAGTCGGCCTGCGTCGGTCAGGGTGCGTAGCCGAACCGCCGGGTCCTTGTCCGGGCTGCCGTAGTGGCATTCGCCCTTGTCGGTGAACAGGCGGGTTGCGGTCGTCTCGAGCATCATGCCCATCGACGGCGCAACGGGCTTGAGCCGCGAGAGTTCCTGCCAGCTCATCACACCGGGATTCAGATGCGGGAGCAGTCCGGTCTCCTCGAGTACCCGGATCGACATCGCCCGCACGTAGTCGAGGGTGGAGTCGTAGCCGCGTTCGTCCAGCCACTGCTTTGCTTCCGGCCAGCGTGCCTCGGGGCGATCACCCAGCGTGAACAACGCTTCCTTGCAGCCCAATTCGGCGCCTGCCCTGGCAATGTCCAAAACCTCGTCCGGCTCCAGGAACATGCCGTGCCCAGCGGCACGCAGTTTCCCGGGCACCGTGACGAACGTGCAGTAGTGGCACTTGTCCTGGCACAGACGGGTCAGCGGAATGAAAACCTTCCGCGAATACGTCACGGTGTTCGGCCGACCCGCTGCCAGCAGCCCGGCATCGCGAACCTTGGCTGCCGAGGAACACAGATCGGTCAGATCGGTTCCCCGCGCCTGCAGCAGCGTTGCCGCCTCGTCGACGTTCAGGGTTGCTCCATCGCGTGCGCGACGGAGAACTCGCCGCATCGCCGACGCTGACGGGCCGGGCGACGGACTGGACGAGGCGGACGCGGAAATACCTGGCATCGGAAGCATGGTGGGTTTGCCGGAGTCATCACCAGTTCGGTTCACCTAGCGATCATGCGCCATGTGGGACGACTAGTGCCACCCGGTGCCAGAAGTAGGAGGCCTTACCGCCCCGACACGGCCTCGATCACGACGGCCGGTAGTCGTCGTCGACCGCGACCTCGACTCGTTGATCCACCACGTCAGCCACTGGCGCGTCGAGTGGAATGTCGGTCAGATCGGGTTCTTCGGGGGCGTTCGGATCTACGGGTGTCGATTGTTCGAGCGCATCTGATTCCGGAGCCTCCGGGTCGAATGTCGCATCTTGTTCGGTCATCACGTGCTCCCTTCGCAGTCGCCACACTCCACGATAGGGCCGATGTCGACAGATCGCCCCTCACTCGACCAAAGTAGTGCCCATGACTGCCCCGCAACCGCTGACCATGGCCGACCCGTTATGGCGACCCAGCGCCAAAGCCCCGAGGCTGTGGGCAATCACTGCCTCGCTGTTCTGGGTACCCGTCATCGTCGCCGAAATCGTCTGTGCCGTCTTGATACCCGGAATCCCGTCCTGGGTGGTGGGCCTGGTCTTCGCAGTCACCGTCCTATTCGCGGCCACCTACATTCTGATGGTTCCGGCGTGGCGGTATCGCGTCCACAGATGGGAAATCAGTGACACTGCGGTGTACACACGCACGGGGTGGTTCACCCAGGAACGACGGATCGCACCGATATCGCGCGTGCAGACCGTGGACACCGAACGCGGACCGATCGACCGCATGTTGGGTCTGGCAACCGTGACCGTCACTACGGCGTCGTCGGCCGGGGCTGTGAAGATCTCCGCGCTCGACCAGGAAATCGCCGACCGCACAGTGGCCCAACTGACGGAGATCGCGGGCACCAACGTGGGAGACGCAACGTGAACGAGAAGCAGTTGGGCGACCCGACCGCGATCGAAATCCCGGTCGAGGCGGAAACGGCAGCTGCCGAGGCAGCCGAGGAGGAACAGCCATGGCTCCGCCTCGACCGCCGCATGCTTCTGGTCCACCCCGTCAACGAAGTCGTCAAACTGCTCCCGGTCCTGCTCGTCTCCGTAGTTCTCGGCAGCCAATCCGGAAACCACTGGTGGGGACTCGGCGTCGTCACTCTGCTCGTCGTCTTCGGTCTGTTGCGGTACTTCACCACCACGTACCGAATCGGGCCCGTTCACGTACAACTGCGCACCGGGGTATTCCAGAAAAAGCTGCTCTCCGTCCCGCGTAGCCGCATCCGATCCGTCGACGTCGAGGCCGGGGTCATGCACCGACTGCTCGGGCTGTCGATCGTGCGCATCGGGACCGGCCAGCGCGCCGGGATCGGCCACGATTCGAACAAGTTCGAACTCAATGCCCTCTCGACTGCCCTGGTTCCGGACCTACGTGCCGCACTGTTGGCCGGCGCGCAACAGGCACGGCGACTGGAAACCCCGGGCACACCGGTCGAGAACATCGCCGAACCGGTCGACACCGAGATCGGTCACTGGGAGCCCAGTTGGGTTCGCTACGCTCCCTTTTCGTTCACCGGAATCGCCATCATCGCAGCGATCATCGGCATCTCGTTCCAATACGGCATCGGCACTGCCGTCGCGAAATCGTCGGCAGTAAGCGACAGCTTCGACTCACTCGAGAGCCTGGGCATCGCGCTGATGGTCGTCATCGCACTCGTCGTGCTGCTGGTGCTGTCGAGTGCACTCGCCTGCGTCCAGTACCTGATCGCGTTCGGCAACATGAAACTCACCGACAACGGCCGCATCCTGCATGTCAGTCACGGCCTGTTGAAAACTCGGCAAACCACACTCGACCGCGCCCGCCTCCGCGGCACGACGCTCAAGGAACCGCTTCTACTGCGATTGGCCCGCGGCGCGCGGCTCGACGCCATCATGACCGGGGTCAGCGCCGAGAAGAAGGAATCTTCGCTGCTGCTCCCGCAGGGACCACGCAGGGAAGCCGAGCGAGTGATGGCCACCGTCATCGGTGATTCACGTCAGGCGTCCGCCCCGCTGATCCCGCACGGCCCGGCCGCGCGGCGTCGCCGGTACACCAGGGCACTGTTTCTCGCGACAGTGGCGTTTCTGGTCTGCGTGGCGTGCACGGCTTCTGGTCTGGATGTACCGATCTACGCGTGGTTCGGGGTCGCCGTACTCGCCATCGCTGGCGCTGCCCTCGCCTACGACCGATACAACGGCCTCGGCCACGCAGTCCTGCCGGGATGGTTGATCACCCGAAGCGGCTCGCTCGATCGCCAGCGCCACAGCCTCGAATCCGAAGGTGTCATCGGATGGACGGTGCGCGAGACGTTCTTCCAGCGACGCGCAGGCGTGGCAACCGTCATCGCCGCGACGCCAGCAGGCACCGGAAGCTACGAGGTGATCGATCTCCCCGCCGAGAACGCGTGGGCATTGATCGAAGCCGTCACTCCGGGCGGTGGCGACGTTTGGGCAGGTCGTCGATGATGAGCCTCGCCAGCGAACCGAGACGCGATCGCTCCGGCTGGATGGTCGGAACGCCGAGCAACTCCAGCGGGGCGGCCGTCACCGGTCCGACGCAGTAGGTCGGTACCGGTCCGCGCATAGCTGCGACGAACCGCTCCAGCTCGCCCATCTCTTTGGCCGTGCTGAGCATCGAGGAGACCGCGGGGGCACTGGTGAAGGTCAGTGCGTCGATTGCACCGGAACGAACTGCAGCGACCAACGCGCGGACCGGTGACTGATCCGGCGGCCGGATCCACCGATAGACCGACACCGGGGTGACAACCGCGCCGATGTCGGCGAGGGATGCGCTCAGGTCCGTCAACGGCTCCCATTCGGTGATGGTGCCGTGCAACTGGACCGCGACGCGTAAGCCTGCCACTCCCTCGCTTCCGAGGTGCGCCAGAACTTCCTCGGACGACTCACCCGAAGGCGACCATTCCTCACGCAGTCCGGCGCCCCGGATGGCGCCCGTCGCCTTGGGGCCGCGGGCGATGATGCGCGTGCGGGCCAGAGCTCCGAGGAACTCGTCGGTCAAACCCCACGACGCGACGGCGTCGAGCCAACCCCGAAAGCCGATTCCGGTGCTGATCACGACCAATTCCGGCGGATCGGCAATCAACGCGGACGTCTGAGTACGCAGGTCCCGATCGTCCACCAACGGCAGCACATGGATCACCGGTGTCCGCACGATCTCCGCGCCTCGACGTTCGAGGAGCGTCGCAAATTCTTCGACACGCCGTTCTGCGGTCAAGGCGATAGTCGCGCCCGCCAGATCATCTTCAGCCACAGGCTGAGTGTCCCTTATGGATGGGTTACTTTCCTACGCGCGCGCCGAGAACTATTGCGAACTGAGGGTGGCAAGCCTGTTGATCGCTACTTTGAAGAGGAAAACCGCGGCCGGAGCGATTGCGCCGACCAGCAGTAAGAACGTCAGAGGGGACGAGAGCACCAGCACGTCGCCGCCCGGACCGCCGACCATGCACACCAAGAACCCGACGATCCAACCGGCGAGCGGCAATGCGGCCATACCCGGCGTCGTAACCGTGCGGGCGGCAATCACCAATACGAGGTTCGCGGTCGCTGCAACGAGAATGCTGATCGGAAATGCCGTCGTACCGAGATGAGTCGGCAAGAACAGGACAGACAACACCGCGCACAAGAACCCGTCGAAAATCAGGACACCGAGGATGATGGGGTCGAGCCACGACAGCGACGTTTCTGTCGAAGCGTCTGTGTTGTTCTCGGCCGTGATCATGGTTTTGATAGTGGTCTATCGACGGCCAACGCGCGAGCGCGGGGTCCCTCCCGACAAGCACCCCGGCTCGCGCCCGAAAAGTACGAAGTCGATCAGGGAACCGGCGGGAACCCGAGCAGCGTCAGCAGATGACTTTGCTGATCTGCAAATGCGTAGAGCGATCCGTAATACATGTCGTGGTAGTAACCGGCCATCGGACGCAACGAATCGACGAAGGCGACGATCTGGTTCTGCAGGTCCCAGTTGTACATTTCTTCAGCCCCCAGGCTTTGCTGTTACCGAAAGGACCACCCATCCGGTGACACGCATCACACACCACTACGGCGTCGATCGCAATGCCTGTGAGCCGACGCCCAGGTCAGCTGTGCAGCCCGCCGAACAGATCGCGCTCGCGACCGTCCTCACCCACTGGACCGAGCGTGCCGGCGGCCAATACGAAATGCTCGACCGTCAGGATCGGTTGGACCACGTTGTTCGACAACGCGAACTCGGCTCCACTCGGGGCTACCGTCACCTGAGTGGCGTGGGCGCTCAATGCCCTCGCCTTCGCATCGATGACGCCTCGAACATCGATTGCCGTCGTCACGTCTGCGTCCTCGACGCTCGGCGATTCACCGGGCTCGGGCAGACGCCAGTTCTCCGGGAACTCGGAAATCGCCGCGATGCCGCGTTCTAGTCCGCTGCGCTCGGTCACGGTCCAGTAGAACTTCGGAGTCGACCACGGCTCGCCGGTCTCGGGATATGCGGTCGTTGCTGCAGCTTCCACGGCCGCTGTCGTGATCGCGTGTGCCTGGATGTGATCCGGGTGCCCGTAGCCTCCGTTGGGGTCGTACGTGATCACGACGTGCGGCCGAATCTCACGAATGACGGCGACCACCGCGCCGACTGCCTCGTCGAGTCGAGCATTGACAAAGGCACGGGGATTGGAGGCCGAAGGTGTGCCGATCATTCCGGAATCGCGATACCGACCGGCACCGGCGAGGAAGCGAGGAGCGGCACTGCCCAAAGCCGACAAAGCAGCGCTCAATTCGGCGATCCGGTAGCCCCCGAGTTGATCGGCCTCGGCAGCCACGAGCCCTGCCCACGCGTCACCGATCACTTCGCCTTCCTCCCCCAACGTGCAGGTGAGGACCGTGACGTCGGCGCCTTCGGACGCGTAACGCGCGATAGTGCCACCGGTGGTGATCGTTTCGTCGTCCGGATGTGCGTGCACCAACAAAAGTCGCTTCGCCGACGCGGTCACTTTGCCACCCTCACCCAGTCCGTAGCGTTTCCGAATATCCCCACCTGCACCGGCCCGTCGAGGACCACGCCCTCGACTCCGGTCCCGACTGCAACCAGCGCTCGGCTCTGCACGATCGGCAAAACCGCCGCAAGATCCCACAGCTTGGGTTCCGCATCGGCGATCAACGACCCGAGATCCCCGATGCCACTGAGCGCTTCGTCGATCCGACCTTGCAACGCCGGATCACACAGCCCGGACAGGTTGCTCGGAGCCTCGACGCTTGTCGTTCGGACAGGCTCCGGAGACTGCGACGGCGTGGGTGTGGGCACCGCCGAACCTGTCGCACGAGTGGAAGGCGCTGTAGGGCAACTGAACCGGGAGGCCAGCGAAGTTGCGGTGTCAGCGCCTGCTCGGCTCCAACCGACGATCATGTCGACGCGTCCTGTGGTCAGATCCTCGCCGTAGAGCTCCTCCGGCGGCACCGATTCGACGGTCGCCAGGATCCCCACGTCACGCAATTCGTCGGCAGCGGTGTTTGCCACGGCGATCGCGATGTCGTCGTTTTCGGGAGCGCCGATCAGCAGCGTCAACTGAGCGCCGTCCCGGACGATCGATCCGACCGTTCCAGTGCCAGTGACGATTCCGGTGGGCGGCGCTGTCAAGTAGCCGGCTGCGGTCAGCTCGCCCAGCGCCTGCTCTCTCGTCGGTTTCGGCGGCGCGGTTGGCGCATATCCCGGATCCGACGGAGCGAGGATCTGAGCTTTCACCGGGGCCGACGCCGATTCACTCCCGGCCGCCACTACGGCGAGCAGGTCCGGATCGAGCAGTCCCAGAACACCTTTACGCACCCGAACGTCCGCGAAGTTCTTACTGCGCCCATTGACGTTGATGTCGAGAGTGCGCGGAACGTAGGAGAATGCCGTACTGACACCCGGGATTGCAGAAAGCTGAATATCCGTGGCACTACCCGAATGAACTTGCGCCACTTGAGCATCGTCGGTACGCAGTGCATCCGCCAACTGCGAAGCCGTTCCTCCGCGTCGCAGAACTATCTGATCCGGATCTGAGGGCTTGCCCCAGAATCGGTCGTTGCGTTCCAGCACGATTTCGTCTCGACCACGGTCGACCGAGCGCACGTGAAAGTGGGCTCCAGACACCGGAATCCCCTCACTCAAACCGGTGCTGAAACCGCCGGGAGTGTCCTTGATCAGGTGGGACGGAAGAATATCGGTGAATAACTCTCGCCACGCCGGATACGGCGCACGCATCACGACGTTGACCGTCTTGCCACCGCCGGACGAGTTCACGTCGTCGATCATCTGATAGCCGGCGGGGTTGACCACACCGGGAACCGAGATCATCTGCTGCCAGAGATAGCGAAAGTCCTCTGCCGCAATGGGAGCGCCGTCCGACCATTGGGCTTCGTTGCGCAGTTGGTAGCGAATAGTGAACGGAGCCTCTGACGTCACTTCAGCCGAAACGAGAAAAGAATCGTCGATCGCCCACTCCGTCGCACCAGGCTGCGTCGGCGAATTGATCGGGCGAAACGCACTGGGCAACACGAGGTTGCCGACTGCGGAGTTGACCGGCGACTGATCCGCGAGCAGGTGCGGGTTGAATCCGCCTCCCACCTCGTCGATCGCCACAGTGACCTGCTTCATCGCCGGAACGACCGGAGTCGGTGTGGGCTTGACGGTTTCGGTGCTCTCGACCGGAGGCGGCGGATCGGCCGTACACGCAGTCAGCGACAACGCCGTCACTGCCACTGCCAACGCCAGGTAGCGACGTCCTGAGGCCACAGACAATTCCTTCCGTACGGGGCCGCGTCGCCCCTTCGCACTCGATTTCCGGGCAGAACTTTCGCCCGGAAACCATGAAGGCGAATGTACCTTTCCGCCGAAAACTCGGCTGAAAGGCACATCCGCCTGTCAGGTGGTAACCGACGAAAGACTACAGAGCAGCCTTGTCGCGAGACTTGCTACGCGAACGCTCGCGAGCGCGCTCGGTTGCATTGAGATGCACCTTGCGGACGCGGACGTCCTCGGGGGTGACCTCGACGCACTCGTCGCCGGAGCAGAATTCCATGGCCGCTTCGAGCTCGAGCTTGATGGGCTTCGCGAGGGTCTCCATCACGTCTGCGGACGACTGACGCATGTTGGTCAGCTTCTTCTCGCGGGTGACGTTGATGTCGAGGTCTTCCTGACGGGGATTGATACCGACGACGTGACCCTCGTAGGTGTCTGCGCCGGGCTCGACGAAGAAGGTTCCGCGGTCAGCCAGCTGGATCATGGCGAACGGCGTCACCGTGCCGGAACGGTCCGACACGAGAGAACCGGTGTGGCGTGCACGAATCTCGCCGGCCCAGGGGCCGTACCCGTCGAAGACGGCGTTGGCGATGCCGGTTCCGCGGGTATCCGTGAGGAATTCCGTACGGAAGCCGATAAGACCACGCGAAGGAACGATGAACTCCATACGAACCCAGCCCTGACCGTGGTTCGACATCTGAACCATCTTGCCCTTGCGGTTTGCCAGAAGCTGAGTGATGGCACCGAGGTACTCCTCGGGGCTGTCGATGGTCAGCTCTTCGAAAGGCTCGTGGATCTTACCGTCGACAGTCTGAGTGACCACCTGCGGCTTTCCGACGGTCAGTTCGAAGCCTTCGCGACGCATCTGCTCGACGAGGATGGCGAGCGCGAGCTCTCCACGACCCTGGACCTCCCACGCATCGGGACGTCCGATGTCGAGGACCTTGAGCGAGACGTTACCGACCAGCTCCTGGTCCAGGCGAGCCTTGACCATGCGCGAGGTGAGCTTGTGACCCTTGACGCGGCCGACCAGCGGTGAGGTGTTGGTACCGATCGTGACCGAGATAGCCGGCTGATCGACAGTGATGCGAGGCAGCGCAACCGGGTTGTCGAGGTCGGCAAGCGTGTCGCCGATCATGATGTCCGGGAAGCCCGCAACAGCGCAGATATCGCCGGCAAGCGCAACCTCGGCGGGAACACGCTCGACACCGATGGTGGTGAGCAGTTCGGTGATCTTGGTCTTGGTGATGACGGGCTCGCCGTCGACCTCGCGGCACCAGGACACGGTCTGGCCCTTGCGCAGCTCGCCGTTGTGGATGCGAACCAGCGCGAGGCGACCGAGGAATGCCGACGCGTCGAGGTTGGTGACGTGAGCCTGAAGCGGCGCGTCGACCGTGCCCTTGGGGGCCGGGACGTACTCCATCAGAACCTGGAACAGAGCGGTAAGGTCCTCGGCGTCGGGCGCCTGACCGTTCTCGGGCTGCACCGTCGAAGCCTTGCCCTCGCGGCCGGAGGCGTAGAGAACCGGCAGCCCGAGCGCAAGCTCGGCGGCTTCGGCGGCCTCGTCGGAGAGATCGGACGCGAGGTCCAGGAGCAAGTCCTGAGCCTCGGAGACAACCTCTTCGATGCGAGCATCGGGACGATCGGTCTTGTTGACAACCAAGATGACGGGCAGTGAGGCAGCAAGTGCCTTACGCAGCACGAAACGCGTCTGCGGAAGCGGGCCCTCGGACGCATCGACGAGCAGGACGACGCCGTCGACCATGGACAGACCGCGCTCGACCTCGCCACCGAAATCGGCGTGGCCCGGGGTGTCGATGACGTTGATGACGGTGACCGAACCATCCTCGTTGCGCTTGTGCACCGAGGTGTTCTTCGCGAGGATCGTGATGCCCTTCTCGCGTTCGAGGTCGCCGGAGTCCATGACGCGATCGACCAGCTCGGCGCGCTCCTCGAACGCGCCGGACTGACGAAGCATGGCGTCGACGAGGGTGGTCTTGCCGTGGTCGACGTGTGCGACGATGGCAACGTTACGGAAGCTGGTGGTGGTCACGCGATGGCTCTCCTGGCTGAGTTGATTCGGCCACGCGAAAGTCAAGTCGCACGGCTCTTCTGGTGGCCGCTGCACGAGTGTGTGATCCGAATCAGGGCACGAATCGCCTGAATAGGCACCGCGGCCTAGTAAATACTACTCGCTCCGAGCGGATACTCCTGCATTGTGCGGCCTCTATCACCGCCCCCACCAGCCAATAGTGATCTGCACCACGCTGAAGCGAGTAGGATTACGACCTGGAGAAACAGGGTGTTTAAGGGTACGCTAACCTCGTTCCAAGAGCGGGCTCTCCGCCGTAGTGAAACAGGAAAGCCGCAGCGTCACATGGGAAAAATCAAGGCAAGCAAGGTCTCGAAGCTCAAGCCGAAAAAGAAGTGCTGCCGGAAGAAGACACGGTGCATCAAGTGCCCCGTCGTCATCATGCGGATGAAGAAGCTCGAGAACGAGGGCGCATCCAAGAAGGAACTGAAAGCCGGTCTCAAGAAGGCCCGCGCGGCGTAAGCGCCCTCAACTCCTCGAGCAATTCGGGGATCCAGGCTCGATCGTTGTCGACCAGATCCATCGACAAGAGTTCTTCGGCATCGACCCATGCCAACTGAGCGTGGTCGAGCGCGACCGGTTCGCCGGACACCAACTCCGCCCGGTACGCCCGCAGGACCAACCCGGCCGACAGTTGCACGTCGACGCCGATTCTTGTTCCGCATCGAACCTCTACCGCAAGCTCCTCGCGCAACTCGCGGGCCAACGCAGCCTGCGGCGTTTCGAACTCCTCGACCTTCCCGCCCGGCAGTTCCCAGCGACCGGCCAACGCCGGCGGACTCGTCCGCTGCGCGAGGAGCAGCCTTCCCCCACGGAAGATCGCACCGGCGACAACTTCGCGATCCCTTGCAGGCACATCACTCATCGCACCATGATGGAGTATGGCCACTTTGTTGTCCGACTCCGCGATCCAAAGCGCTCTCGACGAACTGCCGGCCTGGCAGCTGTCGCCGGGCTCGATCACTCGTACCGTCGATTCCGCGACTTTCCCGGATGCGATCGCGCTTCTTCAACGCATCGCGGCTGTCGCCGAGGCCGCAGATCATCATCCTGACATCGACGTTCGCTGGCGAAAGGTCACGTACACGCTTTCGACACACTCGGCGGGCGGTCTCACGGAACTGGACTTCGACCTTGCCCGTCGAATTGACGTACTCGTCGACGATTCGGTCCGTTTCGACTGATCTCCGAGTAAACAAACCTCGCAATCTGACGTAACAGTTGCATCAACTTTCACATAGATCACTTCAGTCACAGGTATGGTCGCCGTAAATCACGATCGAGGCCGGTCATGCCATAGACTCCCCCCGGTGCGTAGCTGCTCAGCAACTGAACAGCTGTACAACCCGGGGGCTCTGTACATAGAGTGACCCCTCGAGCCGTCAAACGCGGAGCTCGCCTAGGCGCCCGCGCGGTATGACTAAGGATGGGGAAACAGTGCTTCGAACCCGAGGTATGCGAAAGGCGTTCACCGCCGTCGCTATTGCCGCAGTAGCAGGACTGGCATTGCCGGCACAGGCAATGGCCGATCCGGCAGCACCGCCCGCACCCGAAAGTGTGCCGATCGAGTTCCTCGCATCGTTTGCGCCCGCCATCATCGGCGCCGCTGCAGGTCCGGCTGACGTCGCCGGCGGCCCGCAGCAAGCGTTGCTCGACCAAGCTCGCGCGATCCTGAACTCTCCCGGCATTCCGCCCGAGATCAAAGCCACCCTCGAGAAGGTCATCACCTTCCTCGACGGCAGCGGCGGCGGCGGACCGGAAATCCCGAACGAGAACGCCCCCGTCATCGCGCAGTTCCTCTACCCGACGCTTGGCAAGGGCTGCATCTCGGCCACCGCCGATTCGGTCGGAACCGCGCTTGCTGTTCCGGGCCCGGCTCACCTGCCCCCTCCCGGCCCCGCTGCCGGTCAGGCCGGGTTCGTCTTCACCGCTCTCGGTACGGCTCCCGCCGTCGACGACCAGCCGGTGCCGATGACCGTGACGTGGGTCAACATCGACAACCAGCGCAGCGCCACCCAGAACCTGACCAACGCGTCGCGCATCAACCCGGATGGTCCCGCCACCTTGTCGGCTATTGCCGATACGGGTCCGGGACGCGTCCTCTCGGTGATCAGCGGTTCGCTGACCACCCAGCCGGAAGGCGCAGATCGCATCACCTGCAGCTTCCTCCCGACCGTGGGTATGTTCGCGGTCGCTTGATCGAAGTCTTGTGAAAGGGACCCGCCGAATTCCGGCGGGTCCCTTTTGCATCTCCGATCACCGTGATAGACCCGATAGATGGGACATCTACGAGTGGACATCACGCATGGCCGTCCAGAGCAGACGTCAAGGCCAGACGACCAGTCGATACGGTCTCACAAGTCGAGTCGATCGATACTGTCCATCCGATCCGAGGGGTCCATTCTCTCGATCGGATCGGCGTACTCGATTCTCTCGATCGGTAGCGTCGGCTCTTTCCTTTCGATCGGGAGCATCGGGTCTACGGCATCGGTGCTGAGTTCGGGCTCGTTCGCCAGCCTCGGGTCGGCACTGTCCGGACTCTCACGCTGGTCACTGCTTTCCTGGCGGGGAAATCACACCGCCCCCGAGGAACATCCGAAACTTGTTGTCATTGCGCCGGAATCGGATTCGAGCGATCCGGACCGATCACTGCGGTCCGTCTCGCACTCTCAGACCTGATTCGGTCGCGGCCATTCGCGGCCTTCCAAGGACTCGACCGAGGTATTGAATTGCCGCAGTAGGTCACCGAGCGCGAAGCGCTGCTCCGGCGTCCACTCACGCAGCGCCTTTGCGACTCCTGCTGTCGAATGTGCGCGGTCTGCACGGAGTTTCGCCAGACCCTGCGCCGTCGGCCGAACTTTTCGAGCCAGCCCACCGTCCGGATCCTCCACCCGCTCCACCAGACCCTGCCGCCTCAGAGCGCCGATCTGCCGGTTGATGGTCGAAATGTCGAGCGAGAAAGCACAAGACAGTTCCTTGAGGCTCATGGGCTGCTGCAATTCCAGTCGTCCGAGCAACAGATACGCGGACCGGTCCAGAAGAAGTTCGGCTCTTTGAGCCAGCGCGTGGTAACGCGAGAGCAGGGTCAACTCGTACTCGATGTTCACCAGTTCGGGTTCTCGATCCATACTCATATTGTGCAGAATACACACGATGTGTAGCGTGCACATTGGGGCGAACGCACCAAATCAGAAACAATCCATGGCGGGAGCCGCATGTCCGTGCACGCAGATTCGTCGAACGTCGACGAGAAATCCCCGGACAAGAAAACCACGGTCACGAACTACGCCCCTTCGGGTCCCGTGCTCACAGTCCTCGGACTGTGCGGAATCGTCGTCGCACTGATGCAGACACTGGTAGTCCCGATCATCCCGCAGTTGCCTCACCTACTGAATTCCACCCCCACCGACACCTCGTGGGCGGTCACCGCAACACTCCTCGCTGCCGCGGTGATCACGCCGATCAGCGGGCGGCTCGGCGACATGTTCGGCAAGAAGCGAATGCTGCTCGTCAGCCTCGGATTGGTCGTTCTGGGCTCGGCCATCTGCGCGATCGCACCTTCACTCGTGGTGCTCATTATCGGACGTGCACTTCAAGGAGCATCTATCGGGGCGATTCCATTGGGCATAGCCATCATTCGCGATGTACTGCCGCCGAAAAAGGTAGCCGGGGCAATGGCGGTCATGAGCGCCACCCTCGGCGTCGGTGGTGCGATCGGATTGCCCATCGCCGCGGTGATCGCTCAGCATGCCAACTGGCACTTCCTCTTCGTCACTGCGGCGGCACTCGGATTGATCTGCGTCGCACTTGTTGCGTTCGTCATTCCCGAATCAACGGTACGACGCCCGGGCCGTTTCGACTTCGTCGGAGCCCTCGGCCTCACAGTCGGCCTGATCACTCTGCTGCTGCCCATCACCAAAGGCGGGACTTGGGGATGGGGCGACGCAAAAACGCTCGGGCTCTTGGGCGTATCCGCCCTCAGCTTCCTGGTTTGGGGATGGTGGGAGCTTCGACGCAACGCACCTCTAGTGGACCTCCGAGTATCGGCCCGGCCGCAGGTTCTCTTCACCAACTTCGCGTCGATCGCCGTCGGATTTGCCATGTACGGCCACTCTTTGACGCTCCCCCAACTCCTCATGGCACCGACATCCACCGGCTACGGACTCGGATTGTCCATGGTCGCAGCAGGACTCGCGCTGGCTCCCGGTGGACTCGTCATGATGGCACTCTCACCTGTGTCCGCTCGAATTTCGGCGTGGCAAGGCCCGCGAATCACGCTGATGCTTGGCGCGCTGATAATCGGATTGGGTTACACCTTTGCGTATTTCACGGTTTCGAGCGTGTGGCAGGTCTCCGCTGCCGGAATGATCATCGGCGCAGGCGTCGGACTGGCGTACTCGGCGATGCCCGCCCTCATCATGGGCGCTGTGCCCATCACGGAATCTGCGGCCGCAAATGGACTGAACTCCTTGATGCGATCGATCGGCACGTCGACGTCTGCCGCGATCGTGAGCGTCGTTCTGGCCGGAATGACCATCACCGTCGGCACCGCAGTGATCCCCTCGTTCGAGGCGTTTCGTGCCACGTTCCTGATTTCCATCGCAGCCGCCGTTGTGACGATGGTGTTCGCCGGATTGATTCCCAAACAGAAAGTCACGTAAGGGAATCAACCCGGCAGAGGACTCACTTCTCCGAAGAGCCTTCGATGCTGCCAGTCTGCAACTTCGACAAAAGTGTGTAGATGAAACTGATGATGGTATCCACGCGTTGCCCTCTCACATATTGGGTCCCCGACCCGTCAACGACGGTACCGCAGAACTCGTCTGCATCGAATCGCCGACAATCAATTCTGCAACGTGTTCTAATTTGAGGCGACCACTACCCGAGGAGCCTTTCATGACCTGGACGCGTACCGAACTCGAAGACGCCTTCGCGGGGTACCAGAACACCGTTGTCGAGTGCACTCGTTCCGGCGATTGGAACGCCTTCGCGGACATGTTCACCGAGGACGTCGTCTACGTGGAACACGCTTTCGGCACCCTCAATGGCCGAGAGGCTGTACGCAAGTGGGTCACTCGCACAATGACAGAGTTCCCGGGGCACCGCATGACCGAATTCCCGGCCAACTGGTTCGTCGTCGACGAGCAGCGCGGATGGATCGTGTGCGAGATCGACAACCCGATGGAGGATCCGGGCGACGGATCCAAGCACGGAGCCGCCAACATCACGATCCTGCATTACGCCGGCAACGGATTGTGGTCTCGCGAAGAAGACGCCTACAACCCGATGAACTTCCTGTCGATGGCAAAAGCATGGTGCCTCGCCGCCGAAGCGGCGGGCACCCTCCCCGATGACGCCAAAGCCTGGCTCGCCAAATTCGGCGCTATGGTGCGATAGATCCTGTCGGCAACGAGGATCCGACGGGCTGGACCGGACCGACCGCACCGGCCAACGACCACTGGCCGTAGTCGCGAGTGAGGATCGAGTTCAGATCCACGCCCACGCCGTCGACCTTGCGCTTGTCGATCTCGAACTGGTGCAGGTTTGCCCTCGGGTGCACATATCCTGCGGGCGACCCCCAGTTGTGCTGCCAGAACCAGGTTCCGACGCCGGCGCTGATCATTGCGTCGATCACGCGAGTGTTTCCGTAGATACCGAGTGCTCCGTTGCCGACGACCGAGGCCCACCCCTCGAGGTACGGCGCGATCAGGGTGGTGATTTCGGTACTGGTCGGGTTGTCGTCGATCGACGCGTAAATCGGCCGACCGGACGGCCCACCGGCCGCAGCATGTAGTTCGAGGCCACGGGAAGCATGACGCTTGCCTGCCTCGCGAGCCCCGCGCCAGTCCGCCGTTCCGCCCTTGCCGAATTGATAGCAGGAAACGACTTGGAGTCCGGCCGCCGTCAACGCGTCGGTTTCCCGCGCCAGTACGGGCTTACCGACCATCCAATCGGCTCCCGGGCGCCTGTCCGAGACATATCGAATGGCGCCTGCATACCCGGCGGCCTTGATTGCCTGAGCGGACGGCACACCGGCGGCGTAATCGAGCAGGGTCCCTAGTGAACCGGCATTGGCCACCGACGTCGTACCGCTCAATGCAGCGAGTCCGGCAGCTGCCGATCCAGCAGCTGCGTACTTGAAGAGGTTTCTTCGCGAGACGTGCACAAAGCTCCGATCATCGGCGTGTCCCGCTGGAAGTGGCGGGCAGGCAAGCTATCTTCTTTCGCTCGCATTCCACCACAGTCACATCAACCCCGCCATGCACTTGGCCAACAATGCTCACATTGTCACCAAATTGGACGTTAGACAGATAGTCAGACAGACAACAGTGGCCCCCGAAGACATCGTCTTCGGGGGCCACTGAGTCGGCCTAGCGGCCGGAAGCTATCAGCTGAGCGAGGTGAAGAAGCTCAGAGCGCTGAAGAGATCAGACGCGTTGCTGAAGAAGTCGTTGAGGAAGGTGAAGGCATCCGAGAATTCTGCGCTGCTCATGCGATGTGCTCCTGTCGAAGATACGGTCCAGAGGATTGCCGCCACGTGAGTGGCTGCTGGCGATAAGAGTAGAGGTCTTCCGTTACTTCCGCGACACCAAATGTGTCCGGGACGTTACATTTCGACCCCTTCGGGACACGGACATACACACAGGTGACGCCCACCGGCAGTGATCAAACTGTCACCTACGGACGATTTATTGACGTATTCCGAACATCGTTCCCGATAACAGCTATCTCGCAGCATCAAACCTGTAGGCGGACCACAAGATTGGCAAGCCTTACTTAACAGCGAGGGCGTTGCTCCCGCTAGAGCGCGTACCAGCAGATTGGCCAAATCCCCCGCGGCAATGTGGCCACGCGAGCTTAGTCCGGGCGCAAACATTCAGCCACAGTTCGAGTTAGCGAGATCTTTACGCCGAAAACGACCATCCCGACTGACCGCGGGACCGTACCTAGCGGTCATCATGGTGACGCTATTCACACCGATTTGCGGAACTCCAGGCACCGATAGCAGCCCTATCTCGACACCAATCGGACGTTCGAGGGCACAGTGGAGTTCATGAACCTCACAAAAAAGAAATCCTGGAGTGAGCTGTCACCCGCGCAGCGCCGCGTCGCCGCCCTGCTCGCAACGATTCAGTCTCTGTTGGCAATCGCCGCGTGGACAGACCTGGCGCGACGCCCTGCCAATACGGTCAATGGCAGTAAGAAGAAGTGGGCGGCGATCATCTTCGTCAACTTCTTCGGACCGCTCACCTACTTCCGCCGAGGCCGGATTCAGTCGAAGTAGTCCCAGAACTGCAGCCACTTCACGGAGGCGAAGAGCGTCAGAGTCACGACGTACACCGCAATTACCGCTGCGACACCGCGCCAGTTGGTGCGGGGAACGGCGCCGTCGACCGGGTCGAGCCAGTGGCGGAACCACCTGGTGACCGTCGGCATCAGGAACCACGTCATCGCGCCGACGCTGACTATCTGGCTCAACCACATCGACAGCCATGGAGGCGCTCCGATCCCGTCGAGCAGCGGACCGAGAAATCGTGACAGCGTCATCACTGTCGGATAGAGAACGAGCAGGATGATCATCGCCGTTTTCCAATTCGGCGTCGCACGGGTCTGCCCGTTCTCCGTGCGCAGAATGGTGCCGAACGGTGTCGACCGCGTGGTCTCGGTGAAGTCCTCGGCCAACTCGGCTCGCAGTTTCGGCAGTGCCGCGGCCCTTTCGGGCGACCCCATCCACACCGCCAACTGCTGTTCGGTCCGAAACCTGAGGACTGACTTCCACTGGGTGGAGTCGGTGACCGACCGCAACAACATCACCGACTCGTAGCCGGAGAATCGCAAACTGAGATCGATGAGATGGCGTTGCGTTCGCAGAAACTCGTTCTCCTTACCCACGACGACGACGTGGTCGTACACGCCGATACCGGGCGGCGGCAGAACTCCGTCGACGAGGACCAGATCACTCGTCTGTGCCAGAATTCCCGTTGCCGCAGCGGCTCTTTCGAGATCGCGGCGATCACTCGACTCCAGCCAACGGTGAAGATCGTCGGCACTGTCGAATGTGACAGACATGCCGTGCGACACCGGTTCCGGTTGATCACTGATGCCACAGCTCAGGTAGCCGTCGAATCGACCGGCGGTCTCGGCCGCACGCTCGACCCACGCCCGGAATCCCGAACTCGTTCGGTGATACCCGGTGATGGCGGTTGCCGACACGTCAGCCCGACACCCGGCGCCCTTGCACGTATACGTGTGCAATCGCGGGCTCGCGCATCGCCATCAGGAGGCCGAAGAGCGTCTGGTCGCGGGCGAGTATCGGATCATCCGAACGCGTTCCGTGGTTGACGAGCCCGGCGAGCGGCGGCCACCCGGAGGGATCGATCACCAGGAAGTCGGCCTCTTTGCCCTCGTCGAAGTTGCCGATCCGGTTCTCCATGTCCAACGCGCGAGCACCGGCGAGTGTTCCGGTGAACAGCAGTTCGGCGGGGTGCATCGACACTCCGTCGTCGCCGGCTTCGGAGATATGAACCTTGAAGGCGTCGCCGAGGACTCGGGTGAGCAGGCACTCGTCGCCGCCGCCGAAGTCCGATCCGATCGCGATGTTGACCCCTGACGCAACGGTTCGTTTCCACGGCATGGTGCCTGAGCCGAGAAACTGCTGGGACGTCGGGCAATGTGCGATCGAGGTTCCGGTCTCGGCCATGCGTGCGAGTTCGGAGTCCTGGCAGTGCACCGAGTGCGCGAGTATCGCGCGCGGACCCAGAAAGCTCTTTCCGCCGACCTGTGAGCCGGGGAGGAACTTGCCGTCGTACGTGTCGAGATAGGTCTCGACCTCGTACTCGGCGAGTGTGGTTGCCACCTCGCCGGTTCCCGGCCGATTGTTCTCATTGAGGTGACTGTGGAAGTAGACGCCTCGGTCACGGATCGAGTCGTACAACTCCCCCAAGTCTTTCAGCGTCCGTGTTGTCACCGCGAGGGAGAAGCGGGGAACCACTGCAACGTGAATGAGTGCGGTGTTCACGTCGCCGGTGTCGGCCGCGTGCCACTTGTCGATCTCCTCGCGGGTGAGTCTGATCGCGTCCTCTTCCGAGGTGATCAGCGCGGCAGCGGACGCCGGGCCGGTGGTCTGAATCCCGCGGCCGCTGACCACTCGAAGGCCGCGATTCAGAGTTTCACTGAACAATGCGTCCTGCGCGTGCGGGAAGGCTGATCCGAACACCATCGCGGCCGTCGTTCCCGTGGCGATTCGGCGAGCGCAGAAGGCCTCGGCAGCGTGCTGGGCGAACTCCGGATCAGCGAATCTCGATTCGGAGGGAAAGACGCACAGGTCGAGCCACTCGAGGAGTTGGCCGCCGCCGTACGCATCGCCGGCGTAGGTCTGCGGGAAATGAATGTGGGCATCGACGAATCCGGGCAGCAGGAAACCCGGTCGATGATCGTGAGTTTCGCCGCCCGCGAGGTCTCCGGGGAGCGATTCGAATTCTCCGCAGTAGACGATCGTTCCGGCATCGTCGATCGCCAAGACGCCGTCGGGGATCGAGACGAGCGACTGCGCCGCATCCTCAACCGTCGGACGACCTGAAATGTGGAAGACATGGCCTCGATGAAGGTGCGTCACTTACTGAGCAAAGCACAAAACTACCCGGCGCCGCGCGGCGAATGCTGTCCTTTTTGTCAGATATTGGGATCAAGCAAGAGTTGCATGCCAAACAAGAGCAGCAGCCAGTGCACCTGCACCATTCAACGACCAATGCAGAGCAATCGGCGCAATCAGGCTGCCGCTGCGATGACGAAGCCAGGTGAATACGAGACCGGCCGCAGCGGTGGCGAGAACGGCTCCGAGGATGCCGGCGACCTGGCCGACCACTCCGGTACCGAGAAAGCCTGACAGCCCTTCGTTACCGCTGGTCAAACCCATCGACGACGCGATGTGCCACAGTCCGAACATCAGAGAACCGGCAGCGGCGACGCCGCGGAATCCACTGACCCGGTTCAACGTGCCGTGCAGGACGCCACGGAAAGCCAACTCTTCGGGAATGACGGTCTGCAGCGGGATCACGATCATCGACGCGATGATCGCGCCGGAAATAGTGGCGTAGCGATCCGCCATGAAGAAAGCACGTGTGAGCGGAAGCAGAGCGCCGACGGCGACAACGGTCAGGACCAGGCCGACGGCAGCAAGCGCGTACTTCGAACCTCGCCGCAGGTCACGAGGGGACAGCCCCAATTCCGCCCAACCCATTCCCCGGCGCTTGGTGAGCGCCAACAGGACGAGAGCAGAGATGGGTACCGTCGCGATGCTTGCCCAGGCGGTGGTGAAATGCGCGATCAGATTGGTTCCCACCAGCACCACGATCACAACAGCGATATCCACGTATGCATGCATCCGCGGAAAACGAGGAGCGGTCGCTTCGATCTCCACTGGAGCGATCTCCACTGGGCCGCCGCTCGTTAGCTGAAAGTTCACTTTTTCCAGTGTACTGACGCACGAGAACTGCCCGCCACTGTTTGCGAACACGCTCACAGTGACGGGCAGGTCCCGAAACACCTCTGATCAGGCGCCGAGCGTGCTCGCAAACTTCGGAACGGCGTTGTCGATTGCGTAGGTCAACCCCGGTACCGAGCCACTCGAGAACGCATTGACGAGTGCCGGATCATCGAGGATCAACAGATGTCCCTCCTGGGCCGACGGGATTGCGCGCAGCAGCGGATCGTTCGCAAACGCACTGCTGTCGAGGAAGATCGGAAACAGAACCGTGAGATCCGCGTCGAACAAGTTCAAGTTCTCGTTGGCGACCGGGATGTAGAAGTTTCCGGTGGCTTTTTCGGTGATCGCCGTCGGGATCGTGAAGCCGAGGCGCGTCATGAAGTCTGCGCGTGCGTCGCCGGGTACGTACGCGCCGTAACCATCGGAACTGTAGGCGCCGACGGCCGCTGTCTTACCCGCAAAGCTCGGATTGGCGGCAATTGCAGCATCGAACTTGGCGTCGAGGCCGGACAGTAGCGCCTTTCCTTCTGCTTCCTTGCCGAGAGCCTTCGCGACGAGTTCGGTCTGCTGCTCGACCGTCGTCCCGTACGCAGTGGCCAGACCCGGAGGCGGCCCGACCGTCGGCGCGATGGCGCTGAGCTTGTCGTAGGTGGCCTGCGTGTTGTCGGTTCTCGTCCACAAAATCAGGTCCGGGTCGAGAGCAATGACGTCCTCGATGCTCAGGTCCATGGTTCCGAGGATCTTCGGGTCCGTGGTGAACTCGTCCGCAATCCAGGGTCCGACACCCTTGCCACCGAACGCCATCCAGTCCGCGACACCGACCGGCTGTGTTCCGAGGGCAAGTGCCGTCTCGGCGTCCGACCAACCGAGCGCGACGACGCGCTGCGGGTTGGCCGGGACCTCGACGTCGCCGAACATGGTCGAGACGGTTGCTCCCGCCTCCGCGGGTGCGTCAGCGCTGTCGCTGCTGCAGCCGGCAAGCCCGGCGACGGCGAGCGAGGCCGCCAAGGCGGTGACTGCAATCTTCATTCGAGAGACTTTGATTCGCATGGTTACCAGCACTCCTCCAACGCTCCAGCGAGAATTAGGGAAGGCTAGCATCAGCTAACGAAGGCTGTCGCCCATCGGCCAGATCGTGTTCAGGACGCGTCTGCGGCCCGTTCGAGCTCCGCGATGTCGATCTTCTTCATCTTCATCATCGCGTCCGTGGCGCGTTGTGCCTTGGCCCGATCCGGATCCTTCATCAGTTCGAGAAGACGATTCGGGACTACCTGCCAGGACAATCCGAACTTGTCCTTGGCCCATCCGCACGGGCCCTCTTCCCCACCTTCGGTCAGCCTGGACCAGTAGTGATCGACCTCAGCCTGATCGACGCACGGAATCTCGAACGACACTGCTTCCGAGAACGTGAACATCGGTCCGCCGTTCAATCCGGTGAATCGCTGACCGCCGAGCTCGAAGCTGACGGTCATCACCGATCCCGCCGGCATTCCGGAAGGCGATCCCTCGACGTATCTTTCGATTCCCAGGATCTGCCCGGAACCGAACACCGAGATGTAGAAGTTCGCTGCTTCTTCTGCTTGGTTGTCGAACCACAAACAGGGAGTGATGGAAGGCATGTTCTGTCCTTGTCGATGAGGTTACGAATCAGGTGTACAGGGTTATAGACCCGGCCCGAAGCGGAAACTCATCGCAAGGAATTACTCAAGCCGACAACGCAGAGTCGAGCATCGGCCAGGAGCGAACGAGTTCGTCGCGCCAGTACGGCCAACCGTGCGTCCCCACCGGTTGAGCGCTGCGGGTGACATCGACTCCGCGATCGCGCAACACCTGCGCGATCTGGTCGGTGCACAGGTTCGATCCCAGTTCCATGACCCCGCCAACGACCAGTACCCGGCCCAGGGCAGGAGTATCGAGAGTTTCGTGCGGGCCTGGTAGTCCCGATCCCGAGGCGAGATACACCTTGGTGCCGCGCAGCTTGTCGGCATTGGCGAAAATGTCGTGCTCTTGCCAAGCCTCACTGCCGGCCGGACCCCACATCTGCTCCGAACGGGCATTTCCGTTGATGACCACAAGATCGGTCAACGCCTTGCCGAATCCTCCGACGGTTGTGTAGCAGCCGCTGTAGCCCGCGACCGCGTCGTACAACCCGGCCGAGCGTTGGGCCAGGATCAGCGCGGCCTCTGCACCCATCGAGATCCCGCCGATTGCGTTGTGCCCGTTGGTTGCGAACCTCGTGTCGATCAGTGAGGGAAGCTCTTTCGTCAGGAACGTCTCCCATTTCAGACGACCGAATTTCGGGTGGTCTTCCTGCCAATCGGTGTACATGGTGCCGGTTCCACCGATGGGGAGTACGACGTTCACGTTTTTGTCGGCAAAGAACGGGACGATATCGCCGTTAGCCGGAGCCAGCCAGTTGTTCTCTTCGATCTGCCCGGAATTGCCGTCCAGGAGATACAGCGTCCCGCGCGGTTCCGAGCGATCGGCAGGAAGCAGTACTTTCACCTGCATGGTGCGCCCCATGGCGGGACTCGCAACGTCGAGAAGAACCAAGCGCGAGGACAGTTCGGTGACACTCGTTATCTTCGGGGTCTCGTCGGCGAGCGCGGTCGAGGGCAACGCAAGTAGTGAAATCAAGGCGAGCGCGCCGACGAGAACGACGCTTCGAAGGCTTGCTCGATTGGGCCTCACACGCCGAGCGACGCGGCGATCATCGGCCACGAGTCGTGTAAGTCGTCTTCCCAGTATCCCCATGAATGCGTTCCTGCCGGCTTGAAGTTGTAGCGAATGTTGTTCATACCCAATGCGTTCGTCCTGTCCGCAAGCTGGGTGGTGCAGTAGTGAGTTGCCGCCTCGATTCCGCCACCGAGTACAAGCTGCAACGCCAAATCTGTGACGTCGTTGTCGATCCGTGGATCGGCAAGCGTGTCGTACGGACCCGGAATCCCGGTTGCGGTAGTGATGTACATCGGGATTCGAGGTAGCTTGTCCGCGTTGACAACCGGATCGTGAGCCGGCCAACCCGGGCCATCGTACGGACCCCACATGTTCTCCGCGTTGCCACCACCCACTGCGACCACGAGTTTCACGAAGTCCTGACCGATGCCTGGACTCGTCATCGCACACCCGCTGAAGGAGCCGACACTGTTGTACAGCGCGGGCGCCGCCATAGCCAGATCCAGTACCGACGTGCCTGCCATCGACAAGCCGGCAAGTGCGTTCTCGCCGGTCGTTCCGAACGTCGAATCAATGACTGGCGGTAGTTCTTCCGTCAGGAACGTGGTCCACATGTTGACCCCGTTGTTGTTGCCGGATTTCGCGAGGCCGGGGTCCGGCCGCTCCCAATCGGTGTAGTAGCTGAATGCTCCACCGAGAGGGGTGACCACGTTGACGTGCTTGTCCGCGAAGAACTTCGGTGCATCGGTCCGCACCGACCACGTCGCGTCGTCTTTTCCTCCGTCCACTCCATTGAGTAGGTAGAGCGTCGGAGCGGGCGTCGAGGTATCAGCCGGCCGCAAGACCTGCAACGGAATGTCGCGCCCCATCGACGGTGAGTACACCGAGATGTCGACCAGCCTGCTGTCCACCGACTGAGCGTGACCCGGTGCCGTGAGGACCTGGAGCCCACATACTGCCGTGGCCAACGCCACGAAGACGCGGAAAACCGTTCGCAAAGCACGAGTCTCGATCATCCGGGTCACTCTCTTCGGCAGCGGAACCTTTCGAACGGTACCGGCTGAAAGAGGCAAACCCGACGTGATCGGAAAAACTCGATCCGGTCGACCTAGTTCCGATCGACGCGGAAAGGCTCACGCACCGAGTGCGTGAGCCTTTCTCGTCAGACGACGCTTACTTGGGCGTAACCGTGCCGCCGCTGAGCGTGGTCAGTGCGTCGACGAGACGCTGACCGAGGTTGTTGACGCTTCCGATGGCTTCACCGAGAGATCCCATGAGTTTCCTCCTGCAGTTTGTCGAAATTGAAGTAACTACACCCGGAGCGGGCGTGGCAATGTCGCGCTGAATTAGGGGGTGGGGTCTTTGGAGATGGTCTCTACCGATCCCATGAAGGTCTTGAGCAGACCGTCAGCGCTGAACAGTGATCCCAGGCCCTGAACAACAGCGCCGAGAATTCCTTCCATTGAACCCATGCGAATCTCCTTGAGAGGTCAGAGGTCAGCTGCCGAAAAGCACCCGACAGTGCTGTGACAGCTGCGTCACATCTGTAATGTATCCGTGACGTGGGTAACAGTAATCATACGAACGACCAGTTGGCAAAGGATTCCGACAATGGGGTCATTATTTCGACTAATAAGGTCTGCTACTGAAAAAATTCCGGACAATCGGTCGAATTTCACCAATTCTGTCGTCGCATTGATCAACTGTCCCAAATCCTGCGGTTACCCACCAGTAAACTGAAATCATGTCTAGCGCAACCTCACTCACGCAGGTAGCTAATTTCCGGTGGCACCGCCATCAACTCGACCGAGCGGCTGCCGGTGACGCCGATCACAGCGATTGCAGCATTCTCGATCTCGGGATTCAGAACACCGGACCTGACGGAGCCGCCTGGGCCCTGCGGATCCGCGGCGTCCGCGGCGACGTCACCGAGCTCGCTCTTGCCTGGACGTTGCGCGGCGCTCCCCACTATTACCGTCGGGGCGACCTGCCTGCCATCGCCGTCGCCACGTCGCCGTTCAGCGAAGCCGATGCAGCCAAGCGCATTTACGACGCGAATCGGCCCCTGAAGGCCGCTGGCATCCCGACGCTGAGTGCCCTGCAAACAGTTGCTACTGCGATGCGGGACATCGTCTCGAAACCAACCGTCAAGGGCGAGATGTCCGCGCAATTGACCACGCGGGTCACCGAGCCCTTTCTGAGATTCTGCCGCCCGTGCAACGCCACTCATCTGTACGAGATGCCGTTCCGGCTCGCGGCACTTCAGGCAGGCCTCGAGCTACAGCCGGGCACATCTCCCCCAGTGCTCGAACGCATTCCGGGTTGGCGCCGACGCCCGTACACAGCCTCAGGTTCAGACGCCGATCCCCGCTTCGACGTGATTCGCGGGTATCTGCGCTTCTACGGCCCCGCCACTCCTGCTCACGTCGCGTCGTTTCTCGATGCCCCGGTCAAGGACGTCACAGCCCACTGGCCCGTCGATGCCGAGGAGATCGAGGTGAACGGCGAGAAGCGGTGGATTCTCGAACAAGACCGCGAAGACTTGCTCGGCTCCCCCTCCGATTCGAGTACGCGCTTGCTCGGGCCTTTCGATCCGTATGTACAGCTCAAGGATCGGGAGACCCTGGTGCCCGATCCGGCCGCTCAGAAGACGGTGTGGCCGACCCTCGGGCGACCGGGCACGGTGGTGGTCGGCGGCACGATCACCGGACTGTGGCGACCGCGGGCGTCCGGAAAAAAGCTGAAGGTCGCGATCACCCCGTGGGGAACGTGGTCACGATCGGCCCGTGCAGCAGTGGCCGAGCAGGCCGAAATACTTGCCGAATTTCGCGGCGTCGAGCTCTCCGAACTGGTCGAAGTATCTTGATCGAGCCAGTGGCATCCGGATAATTCCAGCTCACACCCGCCCCGATTCGGAGAAGGAAACCCCCAACGATAACCTGAATGCGACCTTCGCACGCACCCTTGTTCAGGAGAGATGATGGCCGACTTCCTCTATGAGGACCTGTTGCCGATCGGTGATGACACCACCGAGTACCGATTGCTCACCACCGAAGGGGTGTCGACAGTCGAGGGACCGGACGGCCGCACCTTCCTTCAGGTCGAGCCGGAAGCGATGCGCTTGCTGACCGAAACGGCGCTGCACGACATCTCTCATTACCTGCGCACGGATCACCTGACGCAGCTCGCGAGCATCCTCGACGATCCCGAAGCGTCGAACAACGACAAGTTCGTCGCGCTCGACCTGCTCAAGAACGCCAATATCGCCGCTGCCGGCGTTCTGCCGATGTGCCAGGACACCGGAACCGCCATCGTCATGGGCAAGCGTGGACAGCACGTACTCACCCCCGGCGACGACGAGAAGTCCATTGCCCGCGGTGTCTACGACGCATACACGCGTCTGAACCTGCGCTACTCGCAGAACGCCCCCATCACGATGTGGGACGAGAAGAACACTGGCAATAACTTGCCCGCGCAGATCGAGCTGTACGCCGATACTGCTGCCGGACATGAGAACTCGTACAAGTTCCTCTTCATGGCCAAGGGCGGCGGCAGCGCCAACAAGTCCTACCTGTACCAGGAAACCAAAGCGATCCTGAACCCCGACTCGATGATGCAGTTCCTCGAGGCAAAGATCCGCTCGCTCGGTACCGCTGCCTGCCCGCCGTACCACCTTGCAATCGTCGTCGGCGGCACGTCGGCCGAGTTCGCGATGAAGACAGCCAAGTACGCGTCCGCGCACTACCTCGACGAGCTCCCCACCGAAGGCGCCATTACGGGCCGCGGCTTCCGCGATCACGAACTCGAGAAGAAGGTCTTCGAGCTCACGCAGAAGATCGGCATCGGCGCACAGTTCGGCGGTAAGTACTTCTGCCACGACGTCCGCGTCGTTCGACTCCCCCGCCACGGCGCTTCATTGCCCGTCGCCATTGCGGTGTCGTGCTCGGCCGATCGACAGGCGAAGGCCAAAATCACGCCGGAGGGCGTGTTCCTGGAACAGCTCGAATTCAACCCGGGCCGTTTCCTGCCCGAGGTCACGGACGCTCAGCTCGACGAAGAGACCGATGGCATTTCGGGTACCGGCAAGGGTGCTGCGGTCAAGATCGACCTCACCAAGCCCATGGCCGAGATCCTCGCCGAGCTGTCCAAGCACCCGGTGAAGACGCGTCTGTCGCTCACCGGTCCGCTCGTCGTGGCACGCGACATCGCACACGCCAAGATCAAAGAGCGTCTCGACGCAGGTGAAGAGATGCCGCAGTACCTCAAGGATCACCCGGTGTACTACGCCGGCCCAGCCAAGACGCCCGACGGTATGGCGTCCGGTTCGTTCGGCCCGACCACGGCCGGCCGTATGGACTCGTACGTCGAGCAGTTCCAGGCCGCCGGTGGCTCGATGATCATGCTGGCCAAGGGAAACCGTTCCAAGCAGGTTACCGACGCCTGCAACACCCACGGAGGTTTCTACCTCGGATCGATCGGTGGACCGGCGGCTCGTCTGGCACTCGACTGCATCAAGAAGGTCGACATCCTCGAGTACGCCGAACTGGGTATGGAAGCCGTCTGGAAGATCGACGTCGAGGACTTCCCCGCGTTCATCGTCGTCGACGACAAGGGCAACGACTTCTTCGCCCACACCGGTGAAGTGACCCTGACGATCGGCAAGCGTCCGGGCCTGTAGACGCGTCAACAGCAAAGAGCCCCGGCGAGTTTCGATCGCCGGGGCTCTTTTGTGTCTTTGTCAGGTCCAGAGCGCGGCCACGAATACGGTTACGATCGACAACCCGCCGACGACGTGCACCAGATTCGGATTGGGTTGCCCCTTCTTCTGCTTCGCCCGGGTGATCTCGGCCAGCGCCACGATCACCAGCGAAAGCACCAGCTTCACAGCGATTTTCGCGTGAATGTAGTTCTTGTCCAGCGCGCCTTCGCCCAAGCCGACGATGATCAGGCCGGACACGAACTGCATCCTGGCACCCCACACCATGACCTCGGTGATCGAAGGAGCCTTGAGGACGGTGAAGTAGCTACCGACCAGGGCAGCCATACCGAGTAGGTGAATCACTACAAAGATGTTGTAAAGAACAGACATACGATCACTCTATCCCGTACTTCGTTCCAGGCGAACGGAACTGAGAGTTCCTGTCAGAATATCCCGGCTTCGGCTGCAGCAGAACGGTATTTGGCGGCCAACGTATCCACCGTCTCGTGTGCGTTCAGCCCACTGGGATTGGGCACGATCCACAGAGCAGCATCTTCGAAAGGCTGATCTTGCCGCCCCGCTTTGGCTCGTTTGTCAGCGAAAGCAGTGCGATAGGCGGTGATTCCGGCGAAGGCAACCACTTTCGGTTTGGTCGAACGCACGACTGCCCGCACCCGCACTCCTCCGGCGGCAAGTTCCTCTGCATTCAACTCGTCGGCTCTGGCCGTCGCGCGAACGGCGAGATTGGTGATACCGACGCCGCGATCGATCAGGTGCTGCGTATCGGCGTCCGACATACCCGCGGAAGGATCGATCGGACGCTCGATGATGCCTGCCCTCAGCAGTGCCGGGTAGAACCGATTACCCGGCCTGGCGAAATGCGCGCCGGTCGCCGCCGTCCACAGTCCCGGATTGATACCGACGAACAACAGACGACAATTCGGCCCGATCAGATCCTCGATCTCGGCGTCTCGGAACGATTCCAGTTCGGCGCGCGTGAATCCCATGCTGCCAGTACATCAGGCCGTCACGACAGCGCTTCGCGTACCTCGTCGATCGCGTCGTGCATCATCTGCTCGTACACGTCGATGTCCGCGATCGAGGCCGGACTGCTGGTGATGCTGATCGTCACCGTGTCCCCGATCCCGTGTACACCGTGGGTCAAGGACATGACCGGTGACAAACTCGGGAAGCCCGCTGTGAACCGAACGACGCCGCCTCCGAGCACCAGATCCGCGTCACCGCGCGCGACACTCGACACCACGGTGTTGCCGGTGACCTCGTCGGGCACTGCCGTGAAATCGTATTGCTGCACGCCCCAACGGACCAGCGGGCCGGGAACCGCGTTCAGCGCGAGATCCGAAGCTGCGCTGGACGGATGGGATGCCCGTGCGCGACGCTCGTCCATCGACGCCTTGATCCGTTGAGCTCGCTCACGGAGGTCATCGATATCCGGGAACAGTCCGACACCTGCATTGCGGAAGTGGTTGCGCGCCGTGGGTGTACCCGCCTTGGCGATGGTCACCTCGGCTCCCAGTTCCGGCGGTACCGAGCCGTCTCGCTCGGTGAGGTAATTCGCCATCGCTACCGAGATGGCTGTCATCGCTCCGACTGTGACGGATACGCCGTCGCCACGGAAATCTGCGCTGTCCCGCACGACCATGCGCACCAGTCGGTGAGGTCCAGGCGGGATGTTGGAGCGCACCTTGGGACGGCTCGCCGCCTGCGGCGCAACAACTCCCGATTCGGTGTCCAACTGCAGCTGTAACTGCGCTCGGTGCCCAGCCCGTCCGTCGCGGAACAGCGAAACGAGCTGACCCGGCAGGCGCAAGGCGGCGCGGCCCAGAATCTCGGCTGATCCGCTACGCCGCACGTCCGTCTTCTGCTGCGCGGGCGGTTGCGGCGAGAACAGCTGGCGAGCAATCGCCGACGCGCGTTTGCCGTCCGCCAGAGAATGAGCGACCTGCAGAACTGCGATCAGCGCCGGGCCGCTACAACGCGGCGCGCCGGTGACGCCGTGGAACAGGTGAAGCGTCCACGGGGACTCACGCGGGTCGACGTGGTTTTCGAGAAGCTTTTCGATTCCGTGAATACACGATGGCCACGAGTCATCCGGCAGCTCATGCACTCTCACCAACGAGGCATCGACCGGCATGGGATCCCAGAGCGGATAGTCGAGATGCCACGGTGATTCACGAATCCGAACATTGAGATCCGGAATGAGCGACGCTCGTTCCACCACCGAGCGTCGTAGCTCGTCGATCGACTGGCTCTGCCCGTCGAAACAGTAGAGCAGTAGTTGATCGTTGGGGATCTTCTCCGAAATCCAGAAGGTTTGGGCATCGGTGGGCGTCATCCGTAACACCGGGAGACGGTACCACCGGCTCGTCAGCCCTTTTCGGCAGCAGCTTTCAGCTGGGACAGGCCCTTCTCGAAATCCTTTCCGACGAGCTTGTCCATGCTGAAGATGAAACCGAAGATCTTGAAGAACAGATTCTTCTTTCCAGTCATCTTCCACGTCACCTGAACTTCACCGGCATTGGGAGAGGCACCGGCATTCGGAGAGATGAGAAAGGTGGTGACGTTCTGTGCCTTGAACGGCTTGAGGAAGGCCAGGTCCAAAACTACGCGTTCGTCTGGGACGGATTCGGTTATCACCATCGAACCGGAGCCTGCCTTCTTGTTTCCGGCCCAGGCGTACGAAGCCCCGACGCCCGCGTCAGGACCCGCGTACGTGCGCTGCATTGCCGGGTCGAGACCTTCCCAGGGCGACCACTGCGTCCACTGGTGGAAATCGTTGATCAACGCGAAGACGACCGATGCTTCTGCCTTGACGATCGTCGTACGTTCTACCAGGAATTCGTCGGAATTCTGCGAAGCCATCGTCGATCTCCAATTCTCGGGCGTGACAAGTGTTCGGAATTATCCACGGTCGACGAGATCGGGGCGAGTCGACACTCAGTCGCGCAGACACAGGCAGAAGTGGTGACCGACCGGGTCGCGGTAGACGCGGAAAGTCTGATGCTCCGGGATGCCGGTCACCCGCTGCGCACCCAGGCTGATCACCCAAGCCTCCGCGGGGTCGAGAGAATCGACGAGCAGATCCAGATGGATTCCGACGCCGGATGTCGGCCAGTCGACCGGAACAAAATCCGGAGCAAGCTGAAACGCGAGCCGCTCGCCGGCGGGTCCTTCGATCACGTGCCAATCATCTTCGTCCCGAACGCTTTTCCAGTCGAGGACCTGGACGTAGAAGTTGGCCAATGCAGCCGGATCCGGGCAGTCCAAGACTGAGTAGTCCATACCGATGTTCGGACGCGTCACTGAGCCTTCTTCTCCTGAACTTTCTTACGCACGAACAACAACGGAAGCACCAGCGTCGCAAGTGCTGTTACCAGCCACACGACGACTGTTCCCAGAATCCACGTCGAGACACCGGAGATCGACAGATTGGAGAAGAGCGACGCCACCAACAGAGCGACAAACGTCGACACCAATCCGATTCCGCCGAGAAATGCTGGTGCGTGGCGCTTTGCCACTGTCGCGATGAACGGCGCCAGGACCGACTGCGCTATCGCAAAGATCACGACCGCAACGATGAATCCGGATGTGGGCGCCGAGAAGCCCGAAAGAATCAACGACGCAACAAGAAGCCCGACAGCGGCAGAACCCAGGAAGATCGCGGCGCGAATCAGGAAGCTGATCATTTGTTGATCCTATATGTCGGAAATCGAGCAGAACAGATATTCACAATCCCAGAGATTCCTGCACCTCTCGCAATGTACGGGCCGAAGATCGGAGCCCCGAAGCCTCTTTTTCTGAAAGCGGTACTTCGAGGACTCGACCGGCACCCGCACGACCAACCATCGTGGGAAGGGACAGGCAAACGCGCTCGAGTCCGTGGACACCGGTCTGCAAGGTCGATACCGGAAGAACCCGTTGTTCGTCCCGCAACACGACTTCCGCGATGAATGCGCTCGACAATCCGATGGCGAGGTTGGTCGCACCCTTTCCTTCGATGATCTCGTAAGCACTCTCGACCACAGACTTCGCGACATTCGCGCGTAAGTCGGGGCCGAGGACGCCGCCCGACGGTCCCACGAACGAGGTTGCCGGCACCCCGCCGATGGTTGCGCTCGACCAGAGCGGAATCTCGGAGTCCCCGTGCTCGCCGACGATGAAGGCATGGACGTTCTCGACCGCGACTCCGAGTTCGGTGGCCAGCAGGAATCGCAATCGGGCCGTGTCGAGCACCGTCCCCGATCCGAAAATTCGGCTGCGGTACGACGGTCCCGCAGCCTGGATCGCTGCGTAGGTCGCCACGTCGACCGGGTTGGTGACGAAGAGTAGAACCGCGTCCGGTGACACCGCCAACAGTTGTTCGGTCAGAGTCTGTGCAATCTTGACGTTCACCGCGGCAAGTTCGAGCCGCGACTGGCCGGAATGCTGTTTTGCGCCCGCGGTGACGACGACCAAGTCGGATCCCGCGGTGACCGAGATGTCATCACCTCCCTCGACGGTGCACGGCGGTGTGAACTGGGTTCCGTGGTTGAGATCGAGAACTTCGGCGCGGACCTTTGCACTGTTGGTGTCGTAGAGGGCGAGCGCGTCGGCTGATCCGCGTATCAAGCACGCGTACGCAATCGCAGTGCCGACGCTTCCCGCACCGACAACGGACACTTTTCGCCTGGATGAACGATTCGGCGTCGTCATGGGTAAATGGTGCTCGCTCGATAACGATTTCGCAGCACAACGGATTGCCAGCCTCTTCTCAGGGTTTGGATGCCGGCCTCTCAGAATCGACGTGGATCATCGCTGGCATGGCTGAGGTAACCGTTCTTGCAGTTGGCGGCACCGGCGAATCCCACGTCGGCGACCACGGCACGCGTGTGCGCGGACTCCTCAGTGCCGTCACCGACGAACTCGACAGTCGATTCGATTCTCGCTGGGTCGCCTATCCCGCGTCGTATGGCCCGGTCGCCGACGGCGGCCTGAGCTTTCGGCACAGCACCGCGATGGGTGTGAAGGCCCTCTCGACCGCAATCGCAGAGACAGACGGCCCAGTCATGCTGATCGGATACTCACAGGGATGCACCGTGATCCGCGCGGCTCTTCCGACATTTACGTCTCCGACGCTGAACGGCGCCAACATCATCGGAGTCGGACTGATCTCCGATCCACAACAACCGACCGGCGTCATCGAAGGTTGCGAGGGACACGGAGTTGCCGGCGACGGACCCGAAGTCCAGCCGTGGATTCCGGTCAAGTGGATCGGGCACCCACAGGACATGATCTGTAATGCCAGCGACGACAGCTACATTCGCGACATCGCAGACTTGACGCGCTGGATGTCCTTCTCCCAGGCACGCGTGTGGGCACAAAAAGTTTGGGAACTACTTCGTAGCAATGCTTTCCAGAATGCGCAGAAGACTCGTTTCAGTCCGAAACAGTGGCGCACCGATCTACGACGCATTCGCACCGCGTTCCTCGAAGTCCTCGGCTATCTGCCGACGCGGTTGAACCTGAACCGCTTTCAGCTGGAGAACCCTCGCGGCGGTAGACACATCAGCTACGCGATCGAACCTCTCGACGAGAGCGGACTGACCGGGTGCGAGCTTCTGGCGTCGTGGATGAAGGTCCAGGCAAACGGCGTCGAGCAGCGCGTTCACGCAGCCTGACCTTTACCGTTAGTTTACCTAACGAACCCCGGCGAGCCATTCGACGCCCTTACGTCCCTTTCATGCAACTGAGCAGAATATTGTCGTGTGCCGCCGTGACCGTCGCACTCCCCCTCACCGCCCTGGCGACCCCGGCCGGCGCATCGCCAACCGGCAGTCTCGACTGGTCCGGTTCGTTCGGTAGTTCAGCACCCCAGCCGGTTTCGACGTTCGACGTCCAAGCCCACCGCGGCGGGCTCGGCCTGTACACGGAGAGCAGCCTGGCCGCGTTCTCCAATGCTCTCGAAATGGGCGTCAGCACACTGGAACTCGATACCCAGATCACCGAAGACGGGATCGCTGTCGTCACGCACGATCGTAAGATCTCGAACAAGAAATGCCTCGACACCGAGCCCGCCACTACCGGCGACCCGGAGTTCCCGTACGTCGGCAAATTCGTCAACACGCTGAACCTGCAACAGATCAAGACCATGGACTGTGGCACGCTCCCCCTTGCCGGATACCCTGAGCAGCAAAATGTTCCGGGAGCGAATATGCAGACACTCGAAGAAGTGCTCGCTCTGGTGAAGTCGTACAACGCACCCGGAATCAAGCTGAACATCGAGACCAAGGTGGAAGCGGGAGCGCCCCACGAGACCGCCCCGCGTGAGCAGTTCGTCTCTGTAGTCCTCGATACGATCCGGGCAGCCGGATTGTTGGACAGCGTCACCATTCAGAGCTTCGACTGGGGCTCGCTCATGCTCACCCGTCAACTCGCGCCGAGTGTGCCCGTGGTCGCGCTCACCAACGGTGACTTTCTCCAGGTAGGCAAGGACGGAGCGTCACCGTGGCTCGGCGGTCTGGACATCGATGATTTCGGTGGCGACGGCATCGCGGCGGTGGCAACCTTCGGCGCCTTCGCCTACTCCCCTGTCCAAGGAACTCCCCAGGGCGGAAAGGTCGGCGACCCCGGCTTCGCCTTGTACCCGACAGCCGACATGATCGCGAGCGCACATGCGCGTGGCATGAAGGTCATCCCGTGGACCGTCGATGATCCCGCCACCATGCACGCCCTCATAGACCTGGGTGTCGACGGAATCATCACCGATTACCCCGACCGTCTCCGCGCCGTCCTGTCCGAGCGCGGTACGCCGCTACCAGCGCCTGCGGTCAAGAAGTAACCTCCACCGCGCACCGAAGCAGGTACCTGAACAGGTACTTCGGCCGATGTCCGCGGGGTGTCGCCGGACGCATCCTGGACAGGTACTTGCTCGGGTGATCGGAGGTGAATTCTGATGATGTCCTTGAAGGATCAGTTGGACAACTGCGAATACCTACTTGCCGACGCGGAAATGGCGGGTGACTGGAATGCTGTTCGGCGATTCAGGGAATACCGGCTGAGGCTCGTTCGACAACTGTGCAGGCAAAGGGCTGCCGGTCTCTGCGCCTAGAGTCCTCACGTCAGCCGTATCTGAACTGAGTCCCCCTGGGCGGTTACGATCCGCCGTCGCCCGAGTCACAGTCGGGTGCTCTCACCAATTGAGCTACAGAAGGTATGGACCGCAGTGCTTTTCGACCGCGATCGTGTGTGTCGAAACCATACGGAGCCTTCCGTGGTCCGCGCTACTGATTTTCCGACTCGACGATCTCTGGTGATCACCGGTCCGAGTTGGCCCCCACGTCCCCGCGGGGACGTCTCCGGCAAGGCCGCACCGAATCACCGCTGACCAGCAGTCGATGGGATGATTACCTGTGTGTCCATGTCCCCACCGCTGCCCGTCAAGAACGGGGTTGGCCCGACGCGCCTACGCATCCCGCTCTCTGGGCCGTGGACGACGATCGCCGATTACGTCGTAGCCAAGTTCGACCATCTGGACGCCGAAAACCTGTATCGACGGTTCGACGACGGCGAGTTCGTGGGTATCGACGGCCACCCGATCTGCCGGAGCACCGAGCTCAGCGCGCACCGGTTCGTCTGGTACTACCGCGAGTTACCGGCGGAGGACCCGGTGCCGTTCCGCGAGGAGATCCTGCACCTCGACGACGATCTCGTCGTGATCGACAAACCACATTTTCTCCCGACCACCCCCAGCGGGCGTTACCTGCGCGAGTCGGCGCTCGTCCGACTGCGGGTCCGCCTCGACAACCCAGATCTGACCCCGATCCATAGACTCGACCGCGGCACCGCAGGCGTGGTGATGTTCTCGGCCCGCCCCGCGACGCGCGGCGCGTACCAGTCACTGTTCGAGAAGCGGCAGGTCACGAAGGTCTACGAGGCGGTGTCGGCGCGACCGTCCCGGTGGGACCAGGATGCGCCAGCGCTCGACGTCCCTCTCGTTTACCGCAACCACATCGAAGCTCGACGCGGCGAGTTGCGAGTCGTCGTCGACGACAGCCGTGAACCCAACTCCGAGACCATGATCGAGGCGCGAGGGACGGGCGTGAGCGCCTCCGGACGTGCTGTGCTGCACACGGTTCTACGTCCGCGCTCCGGACGGATGCACCAGTTGCGGGTGCATCTGGCAGCTCTCGGCGCCGGGATCCTGGGCGACCGGCGATACCCCGACCTGCTTCCCGACGCCCCGGACGATCATTCCCTCCCACTCCAATTGCTCGCGAGGGAACTCGAATTCACCGACCCGTTGACTGGGAGAGCGCGGCGGTTTGTGACACGTCGGACGCTCAGCGAGATGCCCTCGCCTGGCTGCTGAGCGCCCGCTGCCGTCAAGCACCTGGAGTCGTGCACTGTCCCGGCATCCAGGCGAAGTCGTGCTGGCGGATCGACGGCGACCGGACTGCTCGGGACACTCGCGAAGAACGTTCAGCTATTCACCGACGCCTTCGATAAAGCGGCGTGATTGTTCCCGGTGTGAACGGGCACCACAGATTCTCATACGCGGACGGCAAAACTCGCAGGCCTGCAGACGAACTGTTCCGTGTTTACGCGGGTTATGAACGGATGATCCAAAATGAGCTGGTGCGGTGGCATTTAGGCGTTGAACCTGAATTCAACGATGTCGCCGTTCCAACCAACCTGCTGTGGTTACGGAATGCGGATGAGTTGCCCTCCCAGTATTCCGAACCGCCAACCCACTGCCGAAAGCCTATGTTCAATTGGCCCGTCGCCGTCATCAAAGCCTGATCAGCAGTACGTTCTGTTCAGCTGCGTAAGCATTCCGCGGACAGCCCGTTGGCAACCGTACGCAAATTCACCGAGTATGCGGCGACTTCACGAGCGAGCATTCGTCCAGCACAAGCTTTTCTAGTGACACACGGCCAACGCCGGCATCTGATACGCAGGGTCCGCAGTTAAGGATAAACAATCTGGATACGCTGCTCGAGGTCGATCGGCTGCTGTCGCTATGATCCGGAGTGGGTATGGTCACTCGCAACTTGTCGGTGCCCATGGCGAGACCTCGCGCACCAATGTTCTGCAGCTTCAGCCGTAGGGCAGCAGCGCCTTGGAAGCCCCCAATCAGAGCAGGGAGCAGAGCAGTTGCAGATTGACGCGCACAAAAGGACGTTAGGCCAGGTTCTGCAGCAAGGGCAGCACATCGTGCCGCGGTATCAACGCCGATACGCATGGGAATCGCAAAACATCAAGGATTTCTGGAGTGACATCACCGACACCACCGAACCGCACTTCCTCGGCAGCATGGTGACGAGCGGCGCAACTTCCGCTCCACGAGAAGTGATTGATGGTCAACAACGACTGACCACTACGATTATCACTTTGTGCGTGCTCCGCGACCTTTATCAAGAGTTCGGAAACACAGCGCGCGTCACCGGCATTAAGGAGTATCTTGAGTACATCGACCGTGACGGCCATCGAAATCACCGCTTGAAGAACAGGGACGCAAGCGCAGCGGGCCGCCTCAATGACAATATCCTTCTGGATAGAGAGCACCGTGCAGTCGCGCCCGGCTATGATCCGGGCGCGCTGGAGTCGCAAGCGTATGACACCTTCGAGAGGCTCGCGCGCGATCTGCTGCAAAACGCACCAGACAAGATCCAACAGCTTGACGAGATTCGTGACGCAATCCTCGAATCAGAGGTCGTCTACATTAACGTGGAGGATCGCAAGAACGCATTCACTATCTTTGAGACACTGAACGATCGCGGAAAAAGCCTGACGGTGCTCGATCTCGTCAAGAATTTGCTGTTCGCGGAGATCGCATCGAGCGATGAGGACAGTTCCGAGCGCGCGTGGTCACAGATACTTGAGATGCTCGACGATCTGACATTCGAGGGAATGACACCAGACGTTTTCTTGTACTACGCATGGAATTCAAAGCATCACGCCAGAAATTCAAGCGCCGACACAGTTGAACAAGCTCGACTACGTAGATCAATAGCGGATCAAATCGAATCGTCAAATGATCGCGATGCCGCAGCCAGAGATCTGATCATCGGCCTCCAGACCGACGCTAAGATTCTGGCTGGTCTGAATCAAACGCTGTCGAGCAACGGTTCCCCCGACCCGTGGCGTGGACTCGATACCACCTGGCGGCGGGACAAGTACGAAGATATCTGTGATCGGCTTTATGGGGTGCTAGTCGCCGGATCAAGCCAACCATTCCCGCTGTTGCTATCCCTAATGCGCGCATATCTCAGCGAGCATAACGCGATTCCTCGCAAGACGCTCATTGAGTTCCTCGACGCTGTGGAGAGTTTCCAATTTCGATGGAGCATCGCGCAGAAATCTTCCACATCGACGATCCGCCGTATATACCGGCAATCTGCTTCACTAGTTTCAGCGAGTACTTCGAAGCCGGACTTCGAATCCGCTATCAAATCTTTCGTCACCGGCGCTTCCAAGATCGATGCATCCGACGCACAATTCAGGGACGGGATCAGTCGTCTCGCATATTCACGCACCCGGTCGAAAGACTCATTTAAAATTCGACATATCCTGACGCGTATCGAGAAGTCGTACCAAGAGACCAAGCTGGATCTCAGTCGACAGCTATCTATGGAGCATCTTCAGGGTTTGGAAGGCCGCTCCGAGGTCACACCGCGGAACTCATGGATCTTTAAGATCGGAAACCTTGCCCTCGTTCCGCCGGAAATCAACTCCAACCTCCCAAAGACATTTCCCGACAAGTGCGACGAATTACGCAATTGGATTAACGGCGAAGACAAGCAGTTGGTCGAAGCTATCGACAGCAAGGTCTGGAAAAGCGAGCAGGCAAACGAGCGGCATGGTGCCATCATTCATCGAGCACTTGAGCTTTGGCCCAGAACTCAGATCTGACCTGTACTGAGGGATTCGGCTGGGGCACAAGCCGGTAACAGTTCCATCGCAAAGCGCGCCCTCCTCAGAGGTGGGCAAGCGAGCCTTGTCCTCTCGACAAACTCCACACTGTAACTGCGACGCTACCCGGCCCGCGGGGGATCACCCGGCCCGCAGGCCTGCAATCCCCCGCGGGGCAATGCTCATATGTCAAAACGGAACTCCAGCTCGTCCCTGAGGCTGGCACGGAGTGCTTCCATGAGTGGCCATGGGGATCCACCGCTTTTGGTCGAAACTTCCGACAAGACATGCTCAGCCATCGCAATCTCACACCGATACCCCAAGGCACTATGTCTGATGTCGCAAGCTCCGCCCCACGAACCTAGTCCGGCGTCACGATAATCCGGTCCCCAGAATCCTCCGGCCGCCGGTAAGCATCGATGAGATATTGAACCTGAAGCGAACGCCTTTGATTTAGTGCATCCCGAGACTTCTGGGAAGAGGTTCACGAAGATTCCACCCGTGAGCGCACCAAGAAACGCAGATTCGAAAGAGTCCGCCCGAGAGGCCATATCCATGTTGCGATGCTGCACGTATTAGCGAAAGGTGAAGAGTGGCGCATCAAAGCGACCTACCCCGGAGACCTCGTCAAACGCATCGTCAACGAGCCGGCATCCCCAGGCACGGAGGACCACGCATCAATGCACGAATCCTGGTGAACGCCATCGTGTAACGCGCTGACATCGACATCCAATCGCGCGACCTGCCACCGGGGCTCGGATCGTGGCAGACGGTGTTTCGTCGGCACCGTCTGCTCGTTGCGAGCATTCAGCGGGACGAGATAGCCGAATACTGGCCGAACTCGACTCATAAGAATTACGCTCTCGCATTTGAAACAAGATGATACTTGAGTCAGGAATCTCGTTCGCAAGGACGATATATAAAGCGAATCATTGCTCCTGAGGACTCCTATTCTCGAGCAGAAGAGTTCACCTCGGCAATCCGCGCCCCCGCGCTTACCTACGATACGTCTGCCGGAGACTTGCCTCGACGTCGCTTGCAATCTAATCCAGGGTAGGAACGCGAGCTGCGTCCGCCAGATTCACAAGACGCTGGAATGTCAGGGTTTATACATTAAATCTAAATTCGACCACATCGCCGTCGGCCATGACGTATTCCTTGCCCTCCATGCGGACCTTGCCTGCAGCCTTGGCTGCGGCCATGGAACCCGCCTCGACGAGGTCGTCGAAGGACACGATTTCAGCCTTGATGAAGCCACGCTCGAAGTCGGTGTGAATGACGCCGGCAGCCTGGGGCGCGGTGTCACCCTTGTGGATGGTCCAGGCGCGAGCTTCCTTCGGACCAGCCGTCAGGTAGGTCTGCAGTCCGAGGGTGTGGAAGCCGGTGCGCGCGAGAGCGTGCAGGCCCGGCTCGGTCTGACCGATCGAGTCGAGCATTTCCTGGCGGTCTTCCTCGTCGAGCTCGAGGAGTTCCTGCTCGACCTTCGCGTCGAGGAACACAGCGTCGGCCGGTGCGACGGATGCGCGCAATTCCGCAACCTTCGCTGCGTCGGTGAGCACAGACTCGTCGGCGTTGAAGACGTAAAGGAAGGGCTTGGTGGTGAGCAGGCTCAGTTCACGCAGCAGCGAGAAGTCGAGCTTGTCCTTGACGCTGAACAGCGTCGTACCCTCGTTGAGGAAGGCCTGAGCCTTGAGTGCCTCGTCGTGCGCCGGCTTGAGCTCCTTGTTCTTGCGAGCTTCCTTGTCCAGACGCGGGAGAGCCTTCTCCAAGGTCTGCATGTCGGCGATCACGAGCTCGGTCTCGATGACTTCGATATCGGAGGCCGGGTCGACCTTGCCGTCGACGTGGATGACGTCGTCGTCGGCGAAGACGCGAACTACCTGGCAGATGGCGTCCGCTTCACGGATGTTGGCCAGGAACTTGTTGCCAAGGCCTGCGCCCTCGGACGCGCCCTTCACAATTCCCGCGATGTCGACGAACGACACGGTCGCGGGGAGGATGCGCTCGGACCCGAAGATCTCGGCGAGCTTCTGCAGCCGCGGATCGGGCAGCTCGACCAGGCCGACGTTGGGTTCGATGGTCGCGAACGGGTAGTTCGCTGCCAACACGTCGTTGTTGGTCAGTGCATTGAAAAGGGTGGACTTGCCGACGTTGGGCAGTCCGACGATTCCGAGGGTAAGGCTCACGGTCTGTGGATTCTACGGCCTCGCCGCGACGTGACGGGTACTCGCCCCACCGTCACGTCGCGGCAGGTGATCAGTTGTAGGTATACGAATCGACGGACGACACGATCGCAACCAGGAAGATGACGTAGAACGCGATGAACAGCACCCAGCAGATGACGGCTATGAGGAGCGAGATCTGACCGAGCTTCTTCACCCGCTCGGACGCGTACTGCGCGCCCTGGTGATCGCCCATCGCCCACTTCGGGTAGATGTCGTGGAGATGGTTGAACGCGGCGAACGCGATAGGCCAGAAGAAGATGATCGACGCGACGGCCCATCCCGCGTTGGACTTCGGCGGACCGTACTGAGGCGCCGCGTACGTGGGTGCGGCGCTGTACTGCTGGGTCGCGCTGTACTGCTGACCGGTCGGATACTGCTGTCCGGCTGAGTACTGCGGGTCGGTCGGGTACTGCTGGCCCGTCGGATACTCCTGGCCGGCTGAATATTGCTGACCGGCTGAATACTGCTGGCCCGCCGGATACTGCTGCTCCTTCGGATCCTGCGGGTCGGTCGGATATTGCGGTTCGGTCATCATTCCCCCAAAGAGTCGGATTCGGTTCTCTATCGCAGAACCTAGTGGAGACTTACCGCTGCCGTGTCACAGTGGGCGCCTACGCTCTCGAGGTGACTCGGATGCTGATCGTGCTCTTGATATGGATAGTGGGTCTCGGCACCGCCGCGCTCGCAATCGTCGCCTCGCCCGGATGGTGGGTGATCGCTGTCGTCACTCTCGCGCTGGCGGCGATGGGCACCTATGACCTCACTCAGAGGTCCCACAGCATCCTCCGTAACTATCCGGTCCTGGGGCACGCGCGATTCCTCCTCGAGAAGATTCGACCGGAGATCCAGCAGTACTTCGTCGAATCATCCACCGATGGAATGCCATTCGATCGCGAAACGCGAGATCTGGTTTACGAGCGGGCAAAGGGAACACTGGCGGAAGAGCCCTTCGGGACCGAGCGCGACGTCAATGCGATCGGCTACGAGTTCATGACGCATTCGATTCGCGCACGGACCGCCCCCGACACCGTTCCGCGAGTTCGCCTCGGCGGACGCGATTGCACGAAGCCGTACGACATCGCTCTCTTGAACGTCTCCGCGATGAGCTTCGGGTCGTTGTCCGCCAACGCAATCGAGGCCCTCAACGCCGGCGCCGCCAAAGGCGGCTTCGCCCACGACACCGGCGAAGGCGCGATCAGTCCGTATCACCGCAAACACGGCGGCGATCTGATCTGGGAAATTGCCTCGGGATATTTCGGATGCCGAACCGAGGACGGCCGATTCGATCCTGACCGGTTTGCCGAGCGTGCCGGCCTCGATCAGGTGAAGGCCATTTCGATCAAGCTCTCGCAAGGTGCGAAACCCGGGTTGGGTGGCGTGCTTCCCGGAGTCAAGGTCTCCCCCGAAATCGCCGAAACCCGCGGGGTACCCGTCGGCCAGACCGTGATTTCGCCACCCGCGCATACCGCGTTCAGCACCCCGGTCGAACTGGTCGATTTCATCGCGACCCTGCGAAAACTGTCGGGCGGCAAGCCAGTCGGTATGAAACTGTGCGTCGGCTCGCGTCGCGAATTCCTCGGAATCTGCAAGGCGATGATCGAACGCGGCATCACGCCGGACTTCATCATCGTCGACGGTTCCGAAGGCGGCACCGGCGCAGGTCCGGTGGAATTCGAGGACCACATGGGCATGCCGTTGACCGAAGGCCTGATGCTCGTGCACAACGCCTTGGTGGGAACCGGTCTGCGCGCTCTCGTGAAAGTCGGCGCTTCCGGAAAGGTGGCGAGCGGTTCCGACATCGTCAAACGCATCATCCAAGGCGCAGACTTCACGATGGCTGCCCGCGCAATGATGTTCGCAGTGGGCTGCATTCAGGCCCAGATGTGCCACACAAACCGCTGCCCGGTCGGCGTTGCCACTCAGGATCCGGCGCGCACCCGCGCACTCGACATCCCCGACAAGAGCGAGCGCGTCTACCGCTTCCAGAAGGCAACTGTCGCCAGCGCACAACAGATGATCGCGTCGATGGGCATCGATTCGTTCGACCAACTGCAACCGGGAATGCTCAACCGCCGCGTCGACGGTCTCACCACGCGTACCTATGCCGACCTGTTCGACTGGCTGATGCCGGGCGAACTGCTCGACTCCCCGCCGCAGAGCTGGCTCACCGATTGGATCGACGCCGACGCTCACCGATTCTGACGCCGGTCGACTCCCGCGCCACAGATCGCGCGGATTCACCCGTCTGGTCCTACAGTGACAGATGGCCCGCTGTGACGGCGGCCACACTGCACTAGTGGACGGAGTTCGACGATGAGCTTGACGACTGCGCCGGAACCAAATGTCGAGTACCTGAAAACCGATCCTGACCTGCCACCTGTCGGCGTCATCGACAAAACACCCATTTCCACCACTGCGCGCGTCGTCTTCCTCGTTCTCGGACTGGTCGGCGCGGGCTCCTGGTACATGATTGCGATCGTCCGCGGTGAACACATCAGCGCCGTGTGGTTCGTGTTGGCCGCAATCTGTACCTATCTGATCGCCTACCGCTTCTATGCGCGGTTGATCGAACGCAAGATCGTCAAGCCTCGCGACGACGTCGCAACTCCCGCCGAGATCATGGAGAACGGCGCCGACTACATGCCGACCGACCGTCGGGTGCTGTTCGGTCACCACTTCGCGGCAATCGCCGGTGCCGGTCCCCTGGTCGGACCCGTCCTGGCGGCGCAGATGGGATATCTTCCGGGAACGATCTGGATCATCGTCGGCGTGGTGTTCGCCGGGGCGGTGCAGGACTTCATGGTCCTGTGGATCTCGTCGAAGCGCCGCGGGCGCAGCCTCGGTCAGATGGCTCGCGAAGAACTCGGCCTCGTCGGCGGCGTCGCCGCATTGATCGGCGTGTTCGTCATCATGATCATCCTCATCGCCGTTCTCGGACTTGTGGTCGTCAATGCGCTCGCCGAGTCCCCGTGGGGTGTGTTCTCGATCGCGATGACCATCCCCATCGCCCTGTTCATGGGCGTGTACCTGAGGTATCTGCGGCCGGGCAAGGTTTCCGAAGTCTCCCTGATCGGCGTCGTCCTGCTTCTCCTGGCCATCGTCTCCGGTGGTTGGGTAGCCGATACCGGTTGGGGCGCAGACTGGTTCACACTCTCGAAGGTCACCATTGCGTGGCTGATGATCGCGTACGGATTCGCCGCTTCGGTGCTGCCGGTCTGGCTGCTCCTGGCACCGCGCGACTATTTGTCGACGTTCATGAAGGTCGGCACCATCGCGCTGCTGGCCATCGGAATTCTGGTCGCACGACCCGCGCTGAACATGCCTGCAGTGACGCCGTTCGCCTCCAACGGCGAAGGCCCGGCCTTTGCCGGTTCACTGTTCCCGTTCCTATTCATCACCATTGCCTGTGGCGCACTCTCGGGCTTCCACGCGCTGATCGCGTCCGGCACGACGCCGAAGCTGCTCGAGAAGGAAAGCCAGACCAAGATGATCGGTTACGGCGGCATGCTGACCGAATCGTTTGTCGCGATCATGGCTCTGGTCACCGCCTGCATCCTCGATCAGCACCTGTACTTCGCACTCAACGCTCCCGCGGCGCTGACCGGTGGAACACCGGAAACCGCAGCCGAATACGTCAACAATCTGCCCCTCGGCACCGCCCCCATCACACCGGACGTGCTGACGCAGGCAGCCGAGGCCGTCGGGGAAGAATCGATCATCTCGAGAACCGGCGGCGCCCCGACGCTCGCGTTCGGCATGTCCGAAGTGCTCAGCGACGTCTTCGGCGGCGACTCGCTGAAATCGTTCTGGTACCACTTCGCGATCATGTTCGAGGCTCTCTTCATCCTCACCACGATCGATGCCGGCACTCGCGTCGCTCGATTCATGCTCTCGGACTCGCTCGGCAACTTCGGCGGTCCGGCAAAGAAGTTCAAGGACCCGTCGTGGCGCATCGGCGCGTGGCTGTGCTCGCTGATCGTCGTCGCTGCGTGGGGCGCGATCCTGCTCATGGGTGTCACCGATCCGCTCGGCGGAATCAACACGCTCTTCCCACTCTTCGGCATCGCCAACCAACTTCTGGCCGCGATCGCACTGACGGTGGTCATGACGATCGTCATGAAGAAGGGCCTGTTCAAATGGGCCTGGATCCCCGGCGTGCCATTGGTGTGGGACCTGGTCGTGACTATGACCGCGTCGTACCAGAAGATCTTCTCCGACAACCCCGCGATCGGTTACTGGGCTCAGCACAACGTGTTCAAGGATGCGAAGGCCGCAGGTGAGACGGCGCACGGTTCTGCGAAGACTCCGGAGGCCATCGATGCCGTCATTCGCAACACCTTCATTCAGGGCACGTTGTCGATCATCTTCGCGTCACTGGTGATTGTCGTCGTCATCGCCGGGATCATCGTATGTGCCAAGGCAATCCGAGCGGGCGGGCTGCCGACCACCGAGTCCCCGGAGGAACCGTCGAAGATCTTCGGTCCCGCAAGCTTCATTCCGACGCCCGCGGAGAAGGAAATCCAGAAGGAATGGGACGAGCTCATCAAAGCCGGGAAGGTCCGAGCACCCGGCGCCGCGCACGGAGGTGGGCACTGACCATGACCATGACGGCAAAACTCACCACAGCGTTCCGCGGAACGCTGTGGTGGGTTCGCTCGGTGATGGGTGATCTCGACTATCAGCGCTACGTCGAGCACACCCGACGCCACCACGCCGACTCACCGGTGATCAGCGAACGAGAGTTCTGGCGCCGCCGGCATGCAGCAGCCGACGCCAACCCGGGCGCCCGCTGCTGCTGAATCCGGTCAGGGGCAGGTGGCCTTCGCGAGTTCGTAAATGTGGCCGGCCTGCTCGTCGGTGGGCTTGTTGCCGTTGTTCTCGGCCAGGTCGGTGATCTTGGACTTGACCTCCGCCTCGTCCGTGCCGTTGGCGACCTCCGTGCACGTGGCCGTCAAGATCTCCTCGATGTCTGCGTCGTCGCGGTTCTCCGCCAACGGTCCGTAAGCCCCACGGAAGGTGGCGACGAACAACGCCGTCTTGCCCTGGTCGATGGCGTTGCCCGCTGACTGCTTCGCCGTCTCGAGCGCCTGTTGCCCGCTCGTGACTGCCTCGCTGATCTTGTTCTGCGCGTTGTCCTGATCCTCGGTGCTACACGCGGTGAGCCCGAGAACGACGATTGCTGCTGCCCCGACTGCTGCTGCGATTCTCATGACGGAAATGTTAGTCCGGTCGGCATGCTTCAAAACACAGAATTGCATCGCAACACACGAGTTATCGCATGCAGTCGTTACGATCAGCTCAGCTAGATCACCGGATTCTCACATCGGCGAGGAGATCCCTGCGCCGACGGAAAGGACGATCAGTGAGCGAGCAAGACAAGGGGACGTCCGCAGGGGTGCGAAAGCGCGACCGCGGCGAGATCATCGGGCAAGGGGGTATGTGGCTCGCAAAGTGGTCGTTGGTGTTGGCGTCGATTTCGCTGGGCGCCTGGATTTTCGGTTGGCTGATCGAAAAGCTCTGGGTCATCATCCTGCCGGTGGCTCTGGCAATCGTCGTTGCGACAGTCATGTGGCCACCGACCCGCGGAATGATCAAGCGCGGTATGCCACCGGCCGCGGCAGCCGGCATCACCCTGGTCCTCTCGATCGGAATCTTGGCCGGTGTGATCGCAGGCATCGTTCCGTCAGTGGTCAGCCAGGCCCCCGAGCTCGCGAACAAGACCACCGAGGGCATCAATCAGGTTCAGGACTGGCTCCAGGGTCCGCCACTGAATCTGAAGGACGACCAGATCGACAACGCAGTCCATGCCGTCATCACGAAGGTGCAGGAAAGTGGAACCGCCATCGCTTCAGGCGTTTTCAGCGGTGTGAGCACGGCGAGCTCGTTGTTGGTCACGCTCGGTTTGGTCCTGATTCTCGCCTTCTTCTTCATCAAGGACGGACCGAGGTTCATCCCCTGGCTGCACGCTGTCGGCGGCGGCCGCGCCGGTCGGCATCTCGAAGAGGTCCTCACCCGCATGTGGGACACGCTCGGCGGATTCATCAGGACTCAAGCACTGGTGAGCCTGATCGACGCGGTCTTCATCGGCGCCGGACTGCTGATACTCGGGGTCCCGCTGGCACCGGTGCTGGCAATTCTGACGTTCATCGGTGGATTCATCCCGATCGTCGGTGCGTTTGTCGCCGGCGCCCTGGCCGTGTTGGTCGCGTTGGTGGCAAACGGCCTAACCACCGCCATCATCGTGCTGATCATCATCCTGGCCGTTCAGCAGATCGAAGGAAACGTCCTTCAGCCTGTGCTGCAGAGCAAGTCGATGAAACTCCACGCCGTCATCGTGCTGCTTGCCGTGGCCGCCGGTAGCTCGCTGTACGGCATCGTCGGCGCCTTCCTCGCAGTGCCCGTCGCCGCGGTGGCAGCAGTTGTCATCCGCTACATCGGAGAGCAGATCGACGAACGCGCAAGCGACAACGAGCCGATGCCCGCCGGCGATGCCTCGGACATCCTCGAAGATCAGGACGACGACGCCGAGTCAGAGGTAGAGAACAAAAAGGCCTGATCAGCCCGCGATAACCTTTACCGAGGAGCCTGCACGTCCGCGAATGACGTGCAGGCGACTCGGGATTCGCTGCCTCATCTCGTCCACGTGACTGACGATGCCCACCACTCGTCCTCCGTCGCGAAGCTCGTCCAACACAGCCATCACCGAGTCGAGGGTGTCGGCGTCGAGGGTGCCGAATCCTTCGTCGATGAACATCGTGTCGAGAACGATTCCGCCGGACTCCGCCGCAACCACATCGGCGAGTCCGAGCGCCAAAGACAATGACGCCAAGAATGATTCACCGCCCGAGAGCGTCTTCGCCGAGCGAACGACGCCCGTGAAGTCGTCCCGGATGTCGAGTCCCAGACCGCCGCGGCGACCCCGAGATCCTGCCTCGTCACTGTGCACGAACTCGTACCGTCCCCCGGACATCCGCTGCAGACGAACCGATGCCGACACGGCGATCTCTTCCAACCGCGAAGCGAGCACATACGCTCGCAGCGACATCTTGCGACTGTTCTGACCTTTACCGGCGATCACGTCTGCGAGGGCAGCGAGTTCGTCGTGCAGTTCACGCTCAGGCGCAACCGCCTCGTAGGCCTTCTCGAGTTGTCCGCTGAACCGTTCGAGATCCGACACACGGTTCTCGGCCAGGGAAGCGGCCGCAACAGTCGCGTTCACTACCTCGGCGCACTGAAGCGCGAGGCCGCGAGGGCCGTCCACGTCGACGGTCTCGACTTCACCCACCGCAACAACCTCGGGGTCGTCGAGGACAGTCCGGGCGGCAACCTCGAGGTCACGCGCCTTGGCGAGTTCCGTTTCGATCGCCGCGATTCGGGCAGGCGCTCTCACCCCTCCGATCGCAGCCTCGACCGAATCGAATCCGGCAGCGGCCGCCGCAGCGGCCAGTTTGGCCGACAGTTCCGCCGATCGGGCCTGCGCACGAACGGCGTCGTCGCGCATTTCGGACGCCGCCGTGGCAGCGGAGGCAAGGCCTTCGAACCGTGAGCGCCGAGCAGCGATGGTCGAATCTTCTCCCACCGCAGCAACGATCGCCGCTCGAATCTGCTCGACCGTCGCTGACAGAGTCGTCCTACGCTCGGCAAGGGCCGCCAATTCGGCTGTCAGAGAAGCGGATTCCTGTTGCAGTTCGGTGTCACGCCCATTGAGTTGCGCAAGTTTTTGTGCCAGCACTCCAACCTGACCGGCAGAGTGTGTCGCCTCGTCGACGGCGTTCCGTGCCTCGGCGCGGAGCCTGTCGAGTTCTTCGGAATCGCCGTCTCCGCCGCGCGCGATCACCCGGTCGATGTCACGTTCGACGGTTACCTGGCGATCGGCCACCTTGCTGAGGGCTTTCTCGGCCGCACGCTCGGCCGCTGACGCGGCTTCCAGATCGGGCTCGGTGACCGTGACGACATCCGACTGAGCCAGCGCAGGGTGTTCACGCGAACCACACACCTGGCATGGGTCACCAGGCGCGAGTGAACTCGCCAACTCCGCCGCCATGCCCTCGATACGCTTCTGTACGAGGTCGAGCCAGCGCCCGCGAGCACTCTGATGGGCGTCGCGCGCATCCAACACCTGCACACGAATCTTCTCGGCTTGCGCACGCAGAGAAACGATTTCATGGGCCGCTGCCGCAGCATCCGACGCTTTTACGAGTGCAGCCTCGAGGCCAGGCAGAGCCGCGTGAGCGCGTTGCGCATCCTCCAGTCGTTGGCCGGCCGAGCGCACCATGTCTGGCAGTTGTGTGCGTTCAACCGCGATGGCATCGATGCGCTCGGACAGAACGTCTCGCCGAACTCCGAGTTTCTCGATCTCGGCTTCTGCCGCATCGGCTCTGCGAGCGTCCTCCGCCATTGCGTCCAGGCGAACGATCTCGTCACGCCAGGTCCGGATCCGAGCTACGACGCGTTGACGCTCATCGTCGGCGGGTGGCCACACCTCCGGCACAAAAATCTCCGGACCATCGAGTGCGGAGTAGGTCGACATCGCTGTAGTCATCGATTCGAGTGCGGCAGCGAGGTGCAAGCCGGCAGCGTCCACATCGCCGGCGACAGCGGCCACCGGCAGTGCGCGCTTGGCGGTCTCGAGTTCAGCGCCGATCACAGCTCTTTGGGCGGCACCCGTATTGAATGCTGCGAGCTCAGCGGTCGCACGATTACGGCGAGCTACCAGATCTGCGGTTCGCTGCGCCGCCGACAGAACCCGATTAGCCTCGGCTGCTGCATCTTTCGCGGTCACCAGCTCCGCAAGACTTGCATCGCGGGTGTCCTGAGCCTCGGCGAGGAGTTTGCGCGACCATTCCAGTGGGTGTGCCTCGGCGCCTACCTCGAGTCCCGCAGCTGTCTCGACCTTCGCGAGCAGCAGCCGCACGGATTGCTCCCTGGCCGCGAGCGCGGTCGCACTTGCCTTTCGCTTGGCGTCGAACCATGCCTCGACGGAGACAAACCGCTTGGTGTCGAACAGACGCTCGAGCAGTTTGCCTCGCTCGTCGCTCTCGGCACGCAAGAATTTGGCGAACTCACCCTGCGGCAAGAGCACCACCTGGAAGAACTGATCAGCGCTCATGCCCATGAGGCGGTTGATTTCGTCACCGATGTCAGGGATGCGCGAAAGGTTTTCGCCGCGGCCGTCCAACCACGTCAGTGTGGCCTTTGCATTCTCTGTGATCGAACCGGTGCCACGCTTCTTCGGGCGCGAATACTCTGGACTACGAACAAGTTTGATTCTGCGACCACTGATGGTCGCTTCGAGTTCCACGCGCGGCACCGAACCGGCAGGCGCATGATCGGACAGTAGCCGTTTACCCTCGTTGCGCGCACCCGGAACCCGCCCGTACAGGGCAAAGGAAACCGCGTCGAGGATCGTGGTCTTGCCTGCACCGGTGTCGCCGTGCAGAAGGAACAGCCCGTCTGCACCCAATCGGTCGAAGTCGACCTCGACAGTGTCGGCAAAGGGCCCGAAAGAGCTGACTTCGAGTTTGTGAAGCCTCACGCGGTTTCACTCAGTTCTACCGTGGACTCCTCGGCGCGCGCGGCAGCGCTGAGCGCTTCGGCCATCAACGTGACCTCTCGCTCGGACGGGTCACTACGCACGGCCGAGACAAAGCCACGGGCGATCTCCATGTCGGTTCGACCCCGTACCGCGTCGCGATACTTGAGATCCGATTGTCCTTCCGGCCTTTGCCATTCGAGGTGAACGGCAAAGGGGAAACGTGCCTGGAGCTGCCTCATGGCATCGACGGGACGAACCGGATCAGTGAGCAAAGCGGAGACGTAGCACTGCTCGGAATCGGCGTACTTCGACTCGGTGAGAAGTTCCTCGAGAGTTCCCGTCACCTGGCTCAGCCCTCGAATCACCGGAAGATCGAGGCGCTGCGCCGACGACAGACCGGCTGCGTCGAGTTCGATCAAAAGCGCAGCCTTGCGGTGGCTGCGCTCACCGAACGAATACGGCAACGGTGAACCTGAGTAGCGAACGCTCTCCGAGAGCATCTGGGGCGAATGCAGATGCCCCAGCGCAACGTAGTCGACACCGGCAAACTCGCCCACTCCGACAGTCTCCACTCCGCCGACCGAAATGGAGCGTTCCGATTCAGACGCCTCACCGCCCACGACAAAGGCATGCGCGAGCAGTACCGACCGAGTCGACGGATCGGTAGCTGTTCGTTCGGCGAGGTCTCGCCGAACACGCGACATTGCCGCACCGAGGATGTCGGAATGAGTACGAGCCCGGGGCACGTCCAACTCGACGCGCGTGATCTCCGGCTCGAGATACGGAATCCCGTAAAACGCGACAGGTCCGAACTGATCACTGAGCGTCACCGGAGTACCGATCTGGCCGACTCGGGTGATCAAGTGCAATCCGCCGGCAGCTGCAAAGGACGCCCCGGCACCGAGCCGCACCGCGGAATCGTGGTTGCCGGACGTGGCGACGATGACCGCTCCGGCCGCCCGGATTGCCTCGAAGCCTCGATTGCACACCGTGACCGCGTCGGAACTGGGAATTGAGCGGTCGTAGATGTCACCGGGCACGACCACGACGTCAACACCGTGTTCGCGGACGGAATCCGCGATGGAACCGAGCACACTCGCCTGATCGGCCAACAGATCGACGCCGTGAAACGTGCGACCTATGTGCCAATCGGAGGTGTGCAGAATCTTCATGAATCCGACGGTAGAGCAGCCCACCGACACTGCCGATCTCCCACGCTGACGGCTTCGACGGTGTGCCCCAACCCACGAACGTCCGGTGACCCTGCACACAATCCGTCCGGTTCGTTTGGCGAAGAACCCGAAACCATCGCGCCATCGCGCCGATAAATGCGCCAGCCACGACCCGCACAAACACGGCCGACAACGCAAGAACCGCTAATGTCGTTATGTGTCTGCAACCCAACGTGCTCGCTCCGGGGTACCGCTGGACAAGCGATCGCTCATCGTGACCGTCCCCGGCCTGCCCTGGTGGGGAGTGATCCTGCTTGCTGCCGGTGTCACCGCCGTCGGCGTACTGATCGATGCAACCGGAGGCGGCGGCGAGCTCACCGCGGTGTTCTCGACGTTCTACTTCCTGGGCTGTCTCTTCGCTGTGGTTGCCGCTTCGAACAAGGCTCTTTTCACCGCGATGGCCCAACCTCCGTTGCTGCTCTTCGCTGCGGTGCCGATCGGGCACACGCTCATCGGCAAGGACAACAGCACCGCACTGCGCGACATCGCGATCAACATCGCGTACCCGTTGGTCAACCGCTTTCCGATCATGTTGGCCGCAACCGTCGTCGTGCTGATAATCGGCGGTTTCCGGTACTTCCTGCTCAATCAGCGTCCCACCGGGCCTGCGCGCTCGACCCGCTCCCGCCGCTCGGCGACCGCCACTCGAGACTCCTCTGCGGCTGCCACGCGAGAACAATCCGCACCCGAGACCGGGCGTCGCCGCAGAGTCTCGGACGCGCCCGTCCCCGGGCCCCCGCGTCGCCGCGCCCCCGAGGTGGACGAACAGCCCGCTTACCGAAGCGCTCCCCGGCGCGAACCGATCGAAGACGATCGCCCGCTGCCGCCCCGGAGAAGCCCACTGCCGCCCAGGGTCGATCGCACGCACCAACCGCCTACGCGTCGCCCTCAGCCGGACAGCAGACCGACAGCAGACGACGACTACCCGTCGTACGGTCGCCGCCGTGCGCCCGAGCCCGCTCCGTCGCCCAGGCGTGAGGAGCGGATGGAGCCCTTCTTCGCATCGGGTGACGACGTATCGCCGCCGCTGCCCCCTCGCCGCCGCCCACCCGGAGTCGATCTTCCGGCGTATCCGCCGCCGCGAGTTCGGTACCGCGATCGCGAAGAGCCCTGACAGACGAGCCCAGCAGCAAAAAATGCGGGGCACCTTCCAGATGGAAGGTGCCCCGCATTTTCTTGTTCTAGGACGTGCGCGCTGCTCGCAATTCACGGGGAAGAGCGAACACCAAGGTCTCGTTGGCTGTGGTGACGGGCTGAACGTCGTTGTATCCATGCTCGGCAAGAAGTTCGATCACGCCGCGCACGAGCACCTCGGGCACTGATGCGCCCGATGTGATGCCGACGGTCTGGACACCCTCGAGCCACGCGAGATCGACCTCACGGGCGTAGTCGACCAGGTACGACGCGGCAGCGCCCGCCCCGAGCGCGACCTCGACCAGGCGAACCGAGTTGGACGAGTTCCGTGAACCCACCACGATCACGAGATCGCACTCGGGAGCCATCGCCTTGACCGCGACCTGACGGTTCTGCGTGGCGTAGCAGATGTCGTCGGACGGCGGGTCCTGCAGATTGGGGAAGCGCTCACGCAGGCGCGCGACAGTCTGCATCGTCTCGTCGACGCTCAGTGTGGTCTGGGAAAGCCAGATGACCTTCGACTCGTCACGAACCGTGACCGCGTCGACCGAATCCGGGCCGTCGACGATCGTGACGTGATCGGGAGCCTCACCTGCGGTGCCCTCGACCTCCTCGTGGCCTTCGTGGCCGATGAGGAGAATGTCGTAATCGTCGCGAGCGAATCGCTTTGCTTCCTGGTGCACCTTCGTGACCAGGGGGCACGTAGCGTCGATCGTGCGCAGGTTCCGCTCGGCAGCCGAGTCGTGGACGGCCGGAGACACACCGTGCGCTGAGAACACGAGGAGTGATCCTTCCGGAACCTCGTCGGTTTCGTCGACGAAGATCACGCCTTGATCTTCGAGCGTCTCGACGACGTGGCGATTGTGGACGATCTCCTTACGCACGTAGATGGGTGCGCCGTGCTTCTCGAGCGCCTTCTCGACGGTCTCGACCGCGCGGTCGACGCCGGCGCAGTAGCCGCGAGGCTCGGCGAGGAGCACGCGCTTGGCGCTGCCCTTGCGGGTGGACGGCGAATCAGCCGAGTGCGCGATACCGAGATTGAGAGGAACAGCCGAAGACATGTGACCAGCCTACTGGCACCTCGAACGTGAGACACTCCGGCAAACGTGAACACCTCGGTTTCGGGCTCCGATCGAAGGTTCCGAAGTAAACGAGTACGGCCGTCACAGGCAAGTCGGCTACCGATTGTCGGAGCTTTGCGGCAAGCTGTGGGAATGATCCGACCACCGTTCGTGGCGCGCGTTGCCGCGGGACTCGCCGTCACCGCGATGGAAGAGGCAAAGAAGTTGCCCACCACCGCTGTCGCCCTGCCGATGACCGCCGTGAGCCAGATGCTGCAGACAAGCATGCGCGTGCAGCAGTCGATCACCTCGTTGGCGATCAAGGGCGATCAGGCATTTGCACTGATCAACTGGTCTTCCGAGGACGAACAGCCCGAGTGGGCGGTCTTCGACGAAGACGCCGACGCTCCCGCGGACTCGGCGTCTTCCACCGGGTCGACCACCGCTGACACCCCGACCAACGCCGGACGCTTCGCGCTCTACTCGCTCGAGCCGACTGCCCCCATCGAGGAGCCCGCACCCGGCGCCGAGTCCGAATCCGCGGCAGCTACGACGGACGGACCTGCCGATGAGCCCGAGATCGTCACCGAACTCGACTACCCCAACCTCACACTCGCACAGCTCCGTGCGCGCATCCGGACGCTCAGCATCGACGAGCTGACCGCCGTCCTGGACTACGAGAATGCGACGCTCGCCCGCGCACCGTTCCAGACCATGCTCACCAACCGCATCACCACAGCCAAGGCAAAGTGACTTCCGCAACGCCCCCCGCTTCATCGCAGCGATCGTCCGGCGCCAGCAGCGCTGAGCAGCCGTGGCCGGTCCGCACGGTTTCCGCCAAGGTCGCCGGCTGGATCGATCGACTCGGCAGCATCTGGGTCGAAGGTCAGATCACACAGATCAATGCACGCCCCGGTACCCGGACGGCCTTTCTCGTTCTGCGTGATCCGTCGGCAGACATGTCGCTGTCGATCACATGCTCACCACAGTTGTTGCACAACTCTCCGGTGCCGTTGACCGAGGGCTCGCGTGTGGTGATGTTCGGCAAGCTCTCGTTCTACACCGGACGCGGAACGGTGTCGTTGCGTGTCACCGAGATTCGCGCCGTGGGAATCGGTGAGCTGCTGGCCCGCATCGAGAGACTGCGCGCCTTGCTCGCCGCGGAGGGCTTGTTCGATCCGAGACTCAAACGGCCTCTTCCGTTTCTGCCCGGCACGATCGGCCTGATCACGGGCCGAGCCAGCGCGGCCGAAAAGGACGTCGTCTCGGTCGCCCACCGTCGCTGGCCCGCAGTGGCTATCGCGGTGCGTAACACCGCCGTGCAGGGCCCCACTGCTGTTCCCCAGATCATCGAAGCGCTGAAGGAACTCGACGCCAACCCAGTAGTCGACGTCATCATCCTCGCTCGCGGCGGCGGTAGCGTCGAGGATCTCCTGCCGTTCTCCGACGAAGCGCTGTGCCGCGCCATCGTGGCCTGCACGACGCCGATCGTCAGTGCCATCGGCCACGAGCCGGACAGCCCGCTCAGTGACCACGTCGCCGACCTGCGCGCAGCCACACCCACCGACGCGGCCAAGCGCGTCGTACCCGACGCGGTTGCGGAAGCTGCTCTGGTTGCCGATCTTCGTGACCGCAGCGCTGCGGCACTGCGCAGCTGGGTCAAGCGTGAGTCTCATCTGATCGAACAGTTGCGCACTCGACCGGTCATGGCATCACCGCTGCTCGCGGTGGACCGTCGCGCCGAAGAGGTCGAAAGGCTCCAGGCCGCCGGGCGACGCGATGTGACTCGGTTGATCGACTCCGAGTCCCGAACGATCGAGCATCTGCGCGCCCGGCTCACCACTCTCGGCCCCGCCGCGACGCTGGCCCGCGGGTACGCAGTCGTGCAACGTGTTGTCGCCGACGGCGATCCGGAGGTTCTGCGCTCGGTCGAGGACGCGCCACCCGGAACCCAGATTCGAGTTCGACTTGCAGACGGCGCCGTTCGCGCCGCAGTGATGGGAAGAGAAAAATGAGCAACGCCACCGACACCGACACCGACATCAACGAACTCGGCTACGAAGCAGCCCGCGACGAATTGGTGAGCGTCGTGAAGATTCTCGAACAGGGCGGCCTGGACCTCGACGCGTCACTCTCACTGTGGGAGCGAGGCGAAGCGTTGGCCAAGCGCTGTGAAGAGCATTTGGCCGGCGCCAGGGCTCGCGTCGAAAAGGCTCTGGCCGAAGCGGACGAGTAACGTCCGCTCCGACCGGAAATCCTATGGCGTGATCGGCTGCGCTGCGCCGACCTTCTCGGCAAGAATCCGGAACTCGTCCGGCGTCGCCGCGCCCGTGAGCAACAGGCGAACATCCCCGACGTCCGTGACCCAGATCGACTCGACACCTTCGCCGCCGAAGACGTTCCACGTATCGGCGCCGACGGTCTCGACTCCGGTCGCGAATCGCTGTCCACCGGCAACGTGTGACACCAACGGGAATTCCTCGGCGTTGCTCTGTGTCAGCTGAATGTAGCGACCGCTGGTCGTGATGAATCCCACAGTGCTCGAATCTCCGCCACCGTCGCCGGAGATGATTTTGCGACTGCCGGAGTTCGGGGTCCACCCGTCCGGAACACCGGGATTACGGATGGGAAATCCGAGTTCCTTCGCGTCGTAGTTCAGAGCAGCGTCCACGTCGACGCTCGGGATAGGCCCCTGCGTCGGGCCGCCAGGACTGAACGTGCACTGGCTGGCGATGCCCGCAATGATGATGCAGAACAGCACCAACGGTACGAGAGACCAGACCATGTCTTTGTTGTCTTCGAGAATGCGGGGTTTCTTCGATGCCACACCCCCAGTATCCAGGTACTGCGCAGTAGATACGATTCCCGGTCCCCTTCGAGCGAGACAAAACGTCGCAGCGGCGACCCGACAGCGCACGTAGCCGCTCCCATCTGGGACAATGACGCCTGAAGAAACCACTGCGTCGACACACCCCGTCGACCGCGACCGCGCCAGGAGGCACCGCACATGACGGCCAGCAGCACTCATCGTGAGACCCCGGACCGTAACCTCGCACTCGAATTGGTCCGAGTCACCGAAGCCGGTGCTATGGCTGCCGGCCGCTGGGTAGGCCGCGGCGACAAGGAAGGCGGCGACGGAGCAGCCGTCGACGCTATGCGTCAGCTCGTCTCCTCCGTCTCGATGCGCGGCATCGTCGTCATCGGTGAGGGCGAGAAGGACGAAGCGCCGATGCTGTTCAACGGCGAAGAGGTCGGAAACGGCGACGGCCCCGACTGTGACTTCGCCGTCGACCCGGTCGACGGCACCACCTTGATGTCCAAGGGCATGCCCAACGCGATCTCCGTTCTGGCTGTTGCCGAGCGCGGCGCGATGTTCGATCCGTCGGCCGTGTTCTACATGGAGAAGATCGCTGTCGGACCGGATGCTGCAGATGTCATCGACATCAGCGCACCGATCGCCGAGAACATCAAGCGCGTCGCCAAGGTCAAGAAGGCGTCGGTCTCCGACATCACGATCTGCATCCTGGACCGCCCGCGTCACAACCAGCTGATCCAGGACGTGCGCGACACCGGCGCTCGTATCCGTCTGATCTCCGACGGTGACGTTGCCGGCGCCATCGCCGCAGCGCGTCCCGAGTCCGGCACCGACATGCTCGTCGGCATCGGCGGAACGCCTGAGGGCATCATCGCCGCAGCAGCCATGCGCTGCATGGGTGGATCGCTGCAGGGCAAGCTCGCACCCACCGACGACGAAGAGCGCCAGAAGGCCATCGACGCCGGTCATGATCTCGATCGGATCCTGACCACCGAAGATCTCGTCTCCGGCGAGAACGTATTCTTCTGCGCCACGGGCGTCACCGATGGTGACCTGCTGCGCGGTGTCCGCTACTACGGCGGCGGCGCCAGCACGCAGTCCATCGTGATGCGTAGCAAGTCCGGCACCGTTCGCATGATCGACGCGTACCACCGTCTCGAGAAGCTGCGTGAGTACAGCTCCGTCGACTTCGACGGCGAAGAGGGCGCGGTTCCCCCGACGTTCTGATCGGCTCCGCCCCGTGAGCGGTTAGGGAGTCCCTGCACTCCTTAACCGCTCACGGGGGACGTAGTCCCCTACCCGCCCTCCAAAAGTGGCAATGTGGAGCCATGACGGAGAGCAACGATCAACAGTTCCGAATCGAACACGACACCATGGGCGAAGTTCGGGTGCCCATCGACGCGCTGTGGCGGGCACAGACGCAGCGTGCAGTCGAGAACTTCCCGATCAGCGGGCGCCCACTCGAGCGCACCCAGATCCGCGCAATGGGCTTGCTGAAAGCAGCGTGTGCGCAGGTCAACAAGGACCTCGGACTGCTCGACGCGGACAAGGCCGACGCAATCATCGCCGCCGCGAACGAGATCGCCGAAGGCAAGCACGACGATCAGTTCCCCATCGACGTCTTCCAGACCGGCTCGGGAACCAGCTCGAACATGAACGCCAACGAGGTCATCGCATCCATCGCGAAGGCCGCCGGTGTAGACGTACATCCCAATGATCACGTCAACATGTCGCAGTCCTCCAACGACACCTTCCCCACCGCCACGCACGTCGCAGCCACCGAAGCAGCGGTCACCGATCTTGTTCCGGCACTGGAACATCTGCACGCTGCACTCGCCACGAAGGCGACCGAGTGGAAGACCGTCGTCAAATCCGGACGCACCCACCTGATGGACGCTGTGCCGGTCACGCTCGGTCAGGAGTTCGGTGGCTACGCACGTCAGATCGAGGCCGGCATCGAGCGCGTCAACGCAACACTCCCCCGCCTCGGCGAGCTGCCGATCGGCGGAACAGCAGTCGGCACCGGTCTCAATGCTCCGGATGGATTCGGCCCCAAAGTTGTTGCCGAGCTGGTCAAATCGACAGGCGTCGACGCGCTGACTCCAGCGAAGAACAGCTTCGAAGCACAGGCCGCGCGTGACGGACTGGTCGAGGCATCGGGCGCGCTGCGGACCATCGCAGTCTCACTGACGAAGATTGCCAACGACATTCGGTGGATGGGATCGGGTCCGCTGACCGGACTCGGCGAGATCGCACTCCCCGATCTGCAGCCGGGTAGCTCGATCATGCCCGGCAAGGTGAACCCGGTCCTGCCCGAGGCAACCACTCAGGTTGCGGCTCAGGTGATCGGAAACGACGCCGCCATCGCGTGGGGCGGCGCTGCCGGAGCGTTCGAACTCAACGTCTACATCCCGGTCATGGCACGCAACCTGCTGGAGTCGTTCACCTTGCTGGCCAACGTCTCTCGACTGTTCGCCGACAAGTGTGTCAGCGGACTGGTCGCGCACGAGGAGCACCTCAAGACACTCGCCGAATCGTCACCGTCGATCGTGACGCCCCTCAACTCGGTGATCGGTTACGAGGAAGCCGCGGCCGTCGCGAAGCAGGCGCTCAAAGAGAAGAAGACGATCCGCCAGGTCGTCATCGAGCGCGGACTCGTCCCGGACAAGCTGAGCGAGGAAGAACTCGACAAGCGTCTCGACGTTCTGGCGATGGCGAAGGTCAAGGACTGAACAAACAAAAGAGTGGCGGTTTCCACTTCGGAAACCGCCACTCTTTTCCCTACACCGTAGTGGTTGCGCGCCATTCGTCGGTGCGATCGGGGCTCGCCTCGGCCAATGCCTTCAACGTCGCTTCACGATCGAAGTCCTTGCCGTACACCGGAGTTCCCGGCTGCTGACGCCAGGAATCGTCGATCGTTCCCGCATCGACAGGATCGAAGCCCAACTGATTGATCAGATCGAACACGACCTGCTTGTTCGCGTCGTCGTCGCCGGCGATGGGTAGCGCAATGCGCCCCTCTGCACCTTCGGGAAGCCCCTTCTCGAGGAGATGCTTCCACCAGATTCCGTTGAACGCCTTGAATACCGGTACACCCAGGCGCTCCTGCACCCATCCGCTTTCGGTCTGTCCGTCCTCGATGGCCGAGATCAGACCGTCACGCTGTTGCGGGTAGTAGTTGTTGGTCTCGATGACCGGGGCACCGGCGACCGCACCGCTGAGGATCCCCGCCGGTAGATCGACCACGTTCTTCTGCGGAATGCTCACGATGACCAGCTCGGCGCCCTCGGCGGCCTCGGTGCTGCGGACTGCCTTCGCGCCCGTCTCCACTTCCAGTTCTGCAAGGGTGTCCGGTGTCCGCGAATTCGAGACGCGCACGTCGTGACCGAGCGCAGCGAGCCTACGTGTGAGCGTGCCACCGATCTGACCGGCTCCGATGATTCCGATGCGCATGACCCTGCTCCTTCGTCGTGTGCAGTGGCGATCGCGCCACCGCTGCATTCGTCAACGACGAGAACGCACCGGGTCATTCCGTACCGACTACTTCAACTCCCGTTGATTCAATCGGTTGACGGATCGAGTTCGAGCCTGATGCGAACACTGACCGGATCGGTCTGCAATCCGCGAAAGGCAGAGGCCGTCAGCGCCGATCTGAACTTCCCCGACGTGAATGTCTTCACCCGCGCCGGGACGTCGTCGTCCGGCATGATCTGGGCCTGTCCGTCCACCCACTCGCCGCGGCGACGGATCCGAACCTTCGGCGTCGCAGAGATATTGGCGCCCCAACCCCTGTCGATGCCATGCTGCGCGATGACCCACGCCTCGTCGCCGTCGTAGGTGATCGCAACGGGCACTCGGCGGGTCAGACCGGTTCGGCGTCCAACCGTCTCGATCTCGGTCATCAACGACGGCATCAAACCGATCCGATTCAATCCGGTGACCAGCGGATTGGCGAAATACTTCCCGACTGCGACTTCGATTCTTCGTTTTCGTGCAACTGACGTCGGTACCGGCATGCCGTTTCCTCTCCTCCGGAGCTGGCGCTCGAAGCAACAGCTCTATACCGCACGATATAACCACTGATCCGGGAGTTTTGCCACCATGAATATCGATCAATACCCACTACCTGCACACAACACTTGACTGTGTCTGTCGGTTACATCTAGTCTCAGATTCGTTCCTATACCGATCGACATACTGGGAGGCAGTGATGAACACACCTCGAGACACCTCGTTGCCATGACCGGCCCGCAGACGCGTTGTCCGATCGCCGCAGCGCGTCGCAAGTGGGGAGTACCAAGAGAATCAGCGGCACCAGATGAATCGAACAGCTCTGCGATTGCATACGATGGCGGGATGGCCGACTCCGATTCCCGCACTCTGATGCTGGTCGGCGCCATCAATGCCTTCCGTGAACACGGGATCGCGACGACCTCGCTCACCGAGATCGTCGAACGCTCGGGAGCTCCCCGCGGGTCGGTGTACCACTACTTTCCCGAAGGCAAAGGACAGCTGGCCGGCGAAGCAGTTGCCTACTTCGGCCGAGGCGTCAGCGCCGCCATCAGTTCGATGATCGCTCAGTCTTCCCCACCGGAGATCATCGACGCGGTTGTCACAATATTTCGAAACAGCTTGGTAGAGAGCGATTTCACCTCCTCCTGTCCGGTCGCAGCCGCGGCGGTGGAGGGCGCGTCGACGCCGGCGGCATTAACTGCTGCGGGCGAATCCTTCACCTCGTGGGAATCGCTTCTCACATCGTTCTTCTGGCAGCAGGGACAGCCGTCCGAGACTGCAGCACAGTGGGCAACCGTCGTGATCGCGTCGATCGAAGGCGCGACTCTGATGGCAAAAGCTCAGCACACCACCGCGCCTCTCGATCGGATCGGCGCGCACCTCAAGGCTCTGGTCTCGGCCCCGAGCTGACCAACCCCTCTACTTCCAACCGCTGCTGCCGTCCGCGCAGGAGCAGAGATGGCGTACAAACATGTCTCACACACTTGCACCGGCGCCCTCGGCGCCTATGATGACCAAGTCCCGTCGATTCACTGCGCTGATCTTCATCTGCCTCGCCGAACTCCTTGTCGTGCTGGACAACACAGTGGTCAACGTCGCACTGCCGACGATGAGCGTCGACCTGTTCGCCAGCGTCAGTGACCTGCAATGGATCGTCGACGCGTACACGTTGACCTTCGCCGGGTTCCTACTCACTTTCGGCCACCTGGGTGACCGCTTCGGACGCCGCCGAGTGATGATCATCGGTCTGATCGGCGTCGGCGCGATGTCGCTCGTCGGCGCTTTGGCTTCCAACCTCGAACAGGTGATCATGGCGCGCGCTGCCATGGGTGTCTTTGCCGCAGCGGTCTTTCCTGCCACCCTGGCCATGATCACGAACATCTTCACCGACGCCAGAGAACGAGCCATCGCCATCGCTGCCTGGACCGCAATGGCCGGCTTCGCGATTGCCATCGGCCCGACGGCAGGCGGTTGGCTTCTCGAGCACTTCTCCTGGCACTCGGTGTTCTGGATGAACGTTCCGGCTGCGTTGCTGGTCATCGTCGGTGTGCTGCTGGTTGTTCCGGAATCGAAGGCGCTTCACGTCGGCCGATTCGATTTCGTCGGAACAATCTTGTCGCTCCTCGGCATCGTCATTCTGGTGTGGACCATCATCGACGCACCACATCGCGGATGGGTGTCGCCATTCAGCATCACGGGATACCTCTCCGCAACAGTGTTGTTGGCGGCATTCGTCGCATGGGAACTGCGCACCGATGCGCCGATCCTGAACATGAATCTCTTCCGAATCCGGCGGTTTTCATTCCCCGCCTTGGCTATTGCGGTCAGCTACTTCAGCATGTTCGGGTTCTTGTTCCTGATCACGCAGTACTTCCAGGGCGTTCGCGAATACTCGCCACTCGAATTCGGCATCCACTCTTTGCCTTTCGCCGCCGCTGTTGCGGTGGGCGCCCCAGTTGCCACCTTGGCGGCACAGAAACTCGGCACGACCGCAGTGATGGTGTTCGGCCTCCTCGTCCTCAGCGGCGGCATGTTCCTGGCCGGCCAGACGACCGTCGAGACGCCCTACCTCGGACCCGTCGTGATCTCGATGGTTCTCATGGGCTTGGGCCTCGCAATTGTCCAGGGACCGGCTACCGACTCCATCATGTCCTCGGTGCCCCTCGACGAAGCCGGCGCAGGCTCGGCAGTCAACGACACGACGCGTGAACTCGGTGGGACCCTGGGCGTCGCCGTCATCGGCTCGATCGTCGCCTCGTATTACACGTCCAAGGTGGCTCCGATCGTCGACGCCATTCCCGACGCCGTGATGTCGGCACAGGAGAAGGGCTTCGCTCGTGAGTCGGTGCTCAGCGTCATCGAGATCCGCTCGCGCGACATCAGTCCGCTCTTCGAGCAGCAGAAGGACAGTCTGATCTACACGATGAAGACCGCGTGCCTGGAAGGCTTCGCCATCGCGTCGTACTTCACGGTCGGCGCAGCACTGATCACCGCGCTGCTGGTCGCGTTGTTGCTCCCCTGGAAGCCGGTCACAGAAGGCTCCATTCTCGGCAGTCTGGCAACCAAGACCCCGAAGTAGCTACAGGGTTTCCCGATTTGTCCGTATCTCAGCCCGCCGTTCCCCGATACTGGATTGACCGAGTGGTACCGACGACAGCCCTGCTAGGGAGAATCTCGTGTCCATCACCAGTAGAAACATCTCGCGACTGTCGGCTGCGGCGGTTCCGGTAGTACTGACGGTCGCCCTGCTCGCCGGATGCTCGTCCGATTCAGACACCACCTCAGCGCCCGGGCCGGTCGTCAGCGACGCCAGCCCCGGTCTCGACGCCGGGGTGCCGATCCCGGACGGGCAAATCGACGACGCGGTCGGGAAGCTCGACGGCCTCGCGAACGATCTCATGGCAAGTTCGGGCGTCCCCGGCATGGCTGTGGCCGTGGTGCACGGCGGTAAGACTGTGTATGCAAAGGGATTCGGGGTTCGCGAGTTGGGTAAGAGCGCCACCGTCGATGCCGACACCGTGTTCCAACTGGCATCGGTGTCGAAATCGGTAGGAGCCACGGTGGTCGCCCACGAAGTCGGAATCGGGACCGTCGACTGGGACACTCCGGTGATCTCGAAACTGCCGGGGTTTGCGCTTGGCGATCCGTGGGTGACCGACCACCTCACGATCTCCGATCTCTACACGCATCGGTCGGGATTACCGGACCACGCCGGCGACGGGCTGGAGGACCTGGGCTACAACCGGGCCCAGGTGCTCGAGAAGCTTCGCCAACTACCGCTCAATCCATTCCGAATCACATACGAGTACACGAACTTCGGCGTCACAGCCGGCGCTGAGGCCGTTGCAGCTGCGGCGGGCACCGATTGGGAAACGCTGTCGCAGAACACGATCTACGGCCCGCTCGGTATGACATCGACGTCTTCGCGGTTCGCCGATTACCAGGCCCGAGAAAATCGAACAGTGGGCCACATCCTCGAAGACGGAAAGTACAAGGTAGGGCCGGTTCGGGACGCCGACGCCCAATCCCCCGCCGGTGGAGTCAGCTCCTCCGCGAACGACTTGGCCAAGTGGTTGGACATGGTGCTGTCCGGCGGTCAGTATCAGGGGCAGCAGGTCGTTCAGACGGATGCGCTCGTGCCCGCAGTGAACCCGGAGATCGTCTCGCGCCACGCGCAGGAAATCGGGGAACGCTCCGGCTTCTACGGCTACGGGTTCAACGTTTCCGACAGCGCCGCAGGCCGTGTCACCGCCAGCCACTCCGGCGCCTTCCTGGTCGGAGCCGGGACAAATTTCGTGACGATTCCCTCCGCTGACGTCGGCATCGTCGTTCTGACCAACGGCACGCCCACCGGCGTCGCGGAGACCTTGACCGCCGAGTTCGCCGATCTGGTGCAGTTCGGGAAGATCACCCGCGAGTGGCGCCCGCTGTACGAAGCGGCGTTTGCCTCACAAGCCGATCCCGAGGGCGAACTTGCCGGGAAGACACCGCCGACCTCCCCCGCGCCTGCCCCACCGACAAACCAATTGACCGGCGACTACGGCAACCCGTACTGGGGTCCCGCACTCGTGACACAGCAGAACGGTGCGCTGACCTTGACGATGGGTCCCGCGGCGGTGACGTATCCGCTGACCCACTGGGACGGAAACACCTTCACGTTCCCGCTCAGCGGCGAGAACGCACCGGCCGGGACGGTCTCGAAGGCCACCTTCGACGGAAACTCGCTAACCTTGGAGTACTTCGATCACGATCATCTCGGTACCTTCATCCGGGCAACACCGGCCGAATAATCAGCCAAGGACACCCCATGAGTAGTTCGACAGCCACGGTGAACGCAATGTTCGCGGCCCTCACCGATTTCGACGTGGACGCAGCAGCCGAATTGATGACAGACGACATCGTCTGGCAGAACGTCTCGCTCCCCACTCTGCGAGGCAAGAAGACCGTCGTGCGAGCGCTTCGTCTGGTCACCAAGCCTTCACTGAAATTCGAGGCCGAGATGCACCACATCGTCGGCGACGAGTCCACGGTGCTCACCGAACGCACCGACATCCTGACCGTCGGGCCGCTGCGCATCGAATTCTGGGTGTGCGGAACTTTCGAACTGCGCGACGGCAAGGTCTCCGTCTGGCGTGACTACTTCAGTCTGCGAGACGTCGCGTGGGGTGTGGTGACCGCGGTCGGCCGTGCAGTCGTCGGGAGCGGGACACGAAGTAGGCTTGCTCCGGCCTGAAATCACCTGCCGAAAGCGAGCGAACCTGCCATGCCCGAGAACACCACGCCTGACTCCTTCGACGCCGGCTTGGCTGTGCGCACCGAAGTCATGGGGGCCGATTTTGTCGACGCCGCCTTCGAGCGCACCCGCGGCACCGACAGCGAAGAACTGCAGAACTTCGTGACGGCCAATGTCTGGGGTTCGGTATGGACGCGTCCCGGACTGGATCGCCGCAGCCGCAGTCTGATCAATCTGGGGATGCTGATCGCGCTGCGCGCGGAGAACGAACTCAAAGGCCACGTACGCGGAGCACTACGAAACGGCTTGACGCGCACCGAGATCGTCGAAACCGTGATCCACGCGAGCGCGTACTGCGGCGCGCCGGCGGGGCTGGCGGCAATGCGTGTGGTGCAGGAAGTTCTCGACAACGAACTCGGACCGCTGCAAAACTGAACTACTGAAAACCCAAGAATCTCCCCGTGCAGACCGAAGTCCGCACGGGGAGATCGCTTCTCAGGAAGTAGGGCCGAACTCCTCGAGCATGTCGGTCACCAACTCGGCGATCGGCGACCGCTCACTGCGCGTGAGTGTGATGTGCGCAAAAAGCGGGTGCCCCTTGAGCTTCTCGATGACGGCCGCAACTCCGTCGTGCCTGCCCACACGCAGGTTGTCACGCTGCGCGACGTCGTGCGTGAGAACCACCCGCGAGCCGGTTCCCAGACGAGAAAGCACTGTCAGCAGAACATTTCGTTCGAGTGACTGCGCTTCGTCGACGATCACGAACGAATCGTGCAGCGACCGACCGCGAATGTGCGTCAGCGGCAGCACTTCCAGCATTCCGCGGGCGAGAACCTCTTCGAGAACCTCTGGCGAAGCCAACCCGTCGAGAGTGTCGAAAACGGCCTGAGCCCACGGGCCCATCTTCTCGCTCTCACTACCGGGAAGGTAGCCGAGTTCTTGTCCGCCAACGGCATACAGCGGACGGAAGACGACAACCTTGCGCTGGGTGCGGCGCTCGAGAACGGCTTCCAAACCTGCCGTCAGAGCCAAGGCCGACTTACCGGTGCCTGCCTTGCCGCCGAGAGAGATGATGCCGATGCTCTCATCCATGAGGAGATCGAGCGCAATGCGCTGCTCGGCGGAGCGGCCGTGCAGCCCGAACGCCTCACGCTCACCGCGCACCAACTGAATGCGCTTGTCGGGAGTCACCCGACCGAGGGCGCTCGACGAGCCACCGAGCAGACGAAGACCCGTGTGACACGGCAGATCTCGTGCTTCGTCAAGGTCCAGGAAACCCTCGTTGAACAGCTCGTCGATGTCCGTCGAGGCGACGTCCAGCTCGGTCATGCCCGTCCATCCGGATGGCACGACGTCGTGAGCGTGGTACTCGTCGGCAGGTAGTCCCACCGCGCCTGCCTTCACACGAAGCGGTATGTCCTTACTGACGAGGACTACGTCCTTGCCCTCCGCCGCGAGGTTCAGCGCGCACGCCAGAATCCTCGAATCGTTACTGTCCGTGCGGAATCCGACGGGTAGGACCGCAGGGTCGGTGTGATTGAGTTCGACCTGCAGTGTCCCGTTCTCGGTGCCGATCGGTACCGGACGGTCGAGGCGGCTGTATTCGATCCGGAGATCGTCGAGCATGCGGAGCGATTCTCGGGCGAACCATCCCAGTTCGTGGTGGTGTCGCTTGCCTTCGAGTTCGCTGATCACGACCAGTGGCAGTACCACGTGGTGTTCGGCGAATCGAGTGACAGCCCATGGATCGGACAGTAGTACCGAGGTATCCAAGACGTACGTGCGAAGTGCATCTCCCGAATGATTCCCGGCTGATAGATCAGCCCGGGCCGAGTGGGCAGAGACGGAGCGTGATGCAGTCACGTTGGGCTCCTAGGTCTGCGCGGCACCCGCGCAAACTCAGCTCGCTGGGCCGGACGGCTCTGGTGTCAGGTGACGCTGTGTCAGCTGAAACAAGGGCCGGGCGCCGGCCCTCTCGTACTGAGTGTTTCAGTCACGATCAGAACCTCCCGCACAAGTAACTTCTGGTTACTCGTTACTGCCGACGGTACTGCGGATCGGACACTCGCGCCACGGAACGAGCCGCACATCTGGTGAACGCCAGGTAACAAAATGCCACTCGTGTGATTCAGCGTCACTCAGGACTCGATCAGACCCCACTTCGCGGCGCGCACCGCTGCCTGAACCCGCGAATTGGTTCCGGTCTTGACGAAGATGTTCTCGAGGTGGGTGGCGACGGTGCGACGGCTGACGAACAACTCCTCGGCGATCTCGACATTGCCCGCGCCCCTGGCCACCAATTGCAGTACTTGGATCTCCCGTGGGCTCAGATGGACACGATCGAGCGCCACCTGGTCCCCCACGACGCGCGAGCAGGCCGCGCTGGACGCCGCCACCACCTCGCGCACGCGATCGACGACGCCGGAATCCGCGAAGCTCATGTGCAGCAATCCGGTCACCTCACGGCCGGAGAACCCCAGTGCGACCGACGCGCCCTCGGCGTACCCGGACGGCCGCAGAACATCGGTAACCATCTCGACCTGCTCGAATCGTGGCACGTCCTGCCAGAACACCGGCACGCCCGAAGCCTCGCGAATGATGCCGAAGAGATTGCGATCGGCGACGAAGTCGTCGAGCAGGAACTCGAGCACCCTGGCGTCGTATCCGGAACTCGCCAGAGCCCGATGCCGTCCGCTCGACGGGTCCCGGTACGTGACCGCCGCAGCCGAGTACGCGAGTCCACGTGCGCGGAGTTCTTCGGCGCACAGGCCGAGAATGCCGTATGCCCCGGCCGCCGGCGATCGCGGCGCGAACATGTCAGGTCCAGCGCCGCGATCAGGCAGTACAGGCGTCATCACACCAATCTAGCCAATCGTGTGAGCTAGGCCACCACCAGTGAATCGGCCGGCTTCCTGTCCGCCCACGGACGCACCGCTTCGAAGTTCGCGGCAGTCCGCAGAACCAGTGCGTCCTGGCGGTGGCGTGCGGCGATCTGCAGCCCCACCGGTCGACCGTCGGCGGTGAATCCAGCTGGCACGGTGATCGCGGGGTTGTTGAGCATGTTGTACGGGTAGGTGAAGAGCCAATCGAGCAACTGCTCACGCAACGACGCACCTTCGAGCCACGACGGCGCGAACTGACTGAGCGGGAACGTGGCCGAAGCCAAGGTCGGCGAGACCAACACGTCGTAGTCGTTCATGAACGTGGTCCACGTGTCCCACATGACGCCGCGGAATGCGTCGGCCCGCCCGACGTCGACACCGGTGAGCCGCTCGGCCTCGTGCATGATCTCGATCAGGTTGTCGTCGACCTCGCCGCGCTGGTTCTCCCAGTCGAGCAAGTCGTATTCGGAAGCGAAACCGGGAACCCAGATGCCGTTCCACATCGACTCCGACGGATTTCCCCACTGCGGGGTCGCCTCGGTGATCTGGGCACCCAATTCCTCGAATGCCGCCAGCGCGTCGAGGCACACTGCCAGCACCTCCGGATCAACATGGCCGAGGCCGAGATTCGTCGACCACGCGACGCGAAGCCCCTTCACGTCACCCTTCGCCGCTTCGACGTACGAGGTCTCCGCACGCTCGATCGAGAGCGGATCCGCATTGTCCGGCCCGGCCATGATGTCGAGCATGAGCGCGTTGTCGGCGACGGTCCTGGTGATCGGACCGTGGTACGCCCAGTTGTAGAACCGCCCGGCCAGAATGGTCTGCGGAATGACGCCGGTGGTCGGTTTGAGCCCGACGACCCCGCAGAGCGCCGACGGGATACGCACCGATCCGGCGCCGTCACTGCCCTCGGCCAGTGGCCCGAGGCCTGCAGCCACAGCAGCCGACGCACCGCCACTGGACCCGCCCGCGCTGTTGCCGAGCTTCCACGGGTTGTGCGTCGGCCCGTACAGGTGGTTGTCCGTGCCACCGTAGTAACCGCTTTCGGGAGTGTTCGTCTTTCCCAGGAACAGTCCGCCGGCGCCGCGCAGCCTGTCCACGACGACGGCATTTCCCGTCGCGATGTTGTCGGCCATCGGCTTCATCCCGAACGTGGTCGGCAGCCCGTCGACTGCCGTCAGATCTTTGATCGTGAATGGAACGCCGTGCAGCGGGCCGAGTTTCTCGCCCGATTCCTGTTGCCGTGAGAGTTCGGCCGCGTCGCGCGTGACCTGCTCGCGATCGAACTGCACTATCGCGTTGATCGACGGATTGACGGCGTCGACGCGCTGGATCATCGCTTCGGCAATCTCGTTGGGCGAGAGACTGTTCGACGCGACCGACGCCGCCATCTCGGTAGCGGAGAGCCAATGCAGATTCTGTTCGGTCATGGGGTTTCCTTCGCCGGAGGGGTGATGCTCTCAGGCTAGGAAGCGCCGAACTCGGCCACCATCGGTCATGTGACCGATGCCACAATCCGCGACTGGCAAAAAACCAGCGGCCCGGCCCCTCGAAAGGGACCGGGCCGTCGGTGAAGGAATACCTAGACGTTCTTGCTGAGCAGGCCCCAGTTCTCGAGACCGTCGTACAGCGGAAGGTCGAGGGCGAGCTTGGCGACGCGCGCACGCAGCGCCGGCAGATCCGCGTTGCCGGCCAGAGCGGTACCGATGATGTCGGCGACCTCGGTGAACTCGGCATCGCCGAATCCGCGGGTGGCCAACGCTGCGGTACCGATACGCAGACCGGAGGTGGTCATCGGCGGGCGGGGATCGAACGGAACAGCGTTGCGGTTGACCGTGATGCCGATTTCGTGCAGAAGGTCCTCACCCTGCTGGCCGTCGAGCTGCGAGTTACGCAGGTCCACGAGAACGAGGTGGACGTCTGTGCCGCCGGTCAGGACACTGATGCCCTGGTCTGCGACGTCCTTGTTGCCCAGACGCTCGGCAAGGATGCGCGCACCGGAAAGGGTGCGTGCCTGACGATCCTTGAACTCTTCACCGGCAGCGATCTTGAAGGTGACTGCCTTGGCCGCGATGGCGTGCATGAGCGGTCCACCCTGCTGACCCGGGAAGACAGCGGAGTTGAGCTTCTTGGCCCACTCCTTCTTCGCCAGGATCAGGCCGGAACGCGGTCCACCGAGTGTCTTGTGGACGGTCGAGGAGACGACATCCGCGTACGGGACGGGCGACGGGTGCAGGCCTGCGGCAACCAGTCCGGCGAAGTGAGCCATGTCCACCCACAGGTACGCCCCGACCTCGTCGGCGATCGCACGGAACGCCGCGAAGTCCTGCTGACGCGGGTACGCGGACCAACCGGCAACGATGACCTTCGGCTTCTCGGCGAGGGCGATCGAGCGCACCTCGTCCATGTCGATGCGGTGATCTTCCTTGCTGACGCCGTAGGACGCGACGTCGTACAACTTGCCGGAGAAGTTCAGCTTCATGCCGTGCGTGAGGTGACCACCGTGTGCAAGGTCGAGGCCGAGCAGCTTCTCACCCGGGTTCATCAGTGCCATCAGAACAGCAGCGTTGGCCTGTGCGCCCGAGTGCGGCTGAACATTCGCGAACTCTGCACCGAAGAGTTCCTTCGCACGGTTGCGCGCCAGATCCTCGATGACGTCGACGTGCTCGCAACCGCCGTAGTAACGACGTCCCGGGTAGCCCTCGGCGTACTTGTTGGTCAGGACGCTGCCCTGAGCCTGCAGAACCGAGCGGGGAACGAAGTTCTCCGACGCGATCATCTCGAGCGTGTCGCGCTGACGAGCCAATTCACCAGCCATCGCCTCGGCGACTTCGGGGTCGAGTTCGGCGAGTGATGCAGAGTTGACGTCGGAGCCGGGCACAGCGGTCATCGAGGAATCTCCAAGCTGGATGCGGAAACGAATGCGTCCAGTCTACGAAGTTCGCTCCCGCCGTCTCCACCCGGCACTAGGCAGCACGCAGAGAGCTGGGGACCAGCGGCTCGTCGAGCAGCCTGCGGAAGCGTTCGGTGCGCTCTGCGCCCACCGGCACCTCGTCCAGCCAGCCCCCGAGCAGCCGGTATCCCTCGACATACGTGCTGGTGTACGCCCGCCACAGCGGCGAAGACAGGAACTTGAGCGATTGGCGAGCGCGTTCCGGCGTCGACAGCGACCACCGTTCGAGGAACAGCGCCACGTCGTCGAGGCTGCGCCCCTCGTCGTGCAACATCAGAGCGGCATCCTGACGAACACTCAGCAGTTGCCCCGACGCGGCGGAGAGCCGTTGCGCCTTTTCCCCGTCGAAAGACAAGCCGAGATCGGCGTAGATGTCCTGCGCCCACAAGCCCCACTCCGGACCGACGATCGCTTCCAGCGCCAGATCTGCGAGGCCTTCGGCCATGATGCACTGCGGCGTGTTGACCAGGAACAGTGTCTGCTCGAGCTGACCCGAACCGACCAGACCGGCTTCCTTACGGCAATGCTCGGTGTGATGGCCGGGGTAGGACTCGTGCGCGATCAGCCGCGGCAGGTTGGCCATGAACTGCGGCAGATCCGAATTGATCGCAACCTTGGAGCGGTAGTCACCAAGGTAGTAGTTGAAGCCGGACCACGGCTTGTCCCCCACCACTTCGTATTCGACGGTTTCCGACGCCGGAAGCCCGAACGTGCCGCGGACCAGATCGCGCAGCGCACTCGACATTGCCTCGACGCACTCGTTCAGTCTCGCCGCGGGGATCTCGTCGGCCTTGCGATGCGCCTGCACTCGCTGCGCCAGCGGTCCCGGACCGGGCAGAACTTCACCCATCAACCGGTGAGCGTCGCTGTAGGCGTCCTCGTTTCCCTTTTCGATTCGTACGTCGAAGTACGCCTCCACCTCGTCCACGAAGCCGATGTCCTCACCCGCGAACTTGCGCCCGGAGCATTCCAGCGCGCGAAGGTGAACGTCGATGAAGTGAGCGCGCTCGGCATTCAGACCACTTCCGGCCAGCTCGCCCCGCAATTCACGTGCCGTGCGGGCAAGTTCACGCGGATCGGGCTTCGGGGCGCTCTCGATCTGCTTACGCAGCGCGGGGTCACCGGTGAACGCGTCGACGAACCCGTCTTCGAGACGGTCGAAACCCAGTCCGAGCAGCAGATATTGGCGAACAAGTGTGTCTGGATCCATAACGACCGAGCCTAGCCGCTCGCTCCGGAATGCCACCCGGCGAAAGTCCCGGACGTGGCACCGAGCACAATCCGACTATGCACTCGGATCGTGCGCACACGCGCCTGGCTTGCTCGCATAGCTGTTTCGTCCGCCGGGCCCCGGGTTCACTACATGCCGGTGAGCTGGGCTGATGGCGCGCACCAACGAATCGAGTCCCTACGTCGAGTTCGACCGCAAGCAGTGGCGGACACTGCGTAAGTCGACGCCGCTGGTGTTGACCGAGGACGAGTTGTACGGCCTGCGTGGTCTCGGCGAGCAGATCGATCTCGAAGAAGTTGCCGAGGTTTATCTCCCCCTCGCACGTCTGATCCACCTGCAGGTGGCGGCACGCCAACGGCTGTTCGCGGCCACCGCGACGTTCCTCGGTGAGAAGCATCCCGATCGTCAGGTGCCCTTCGTCATCGGTGTCGCCGGTTCGGTCGCGGTCGGAAAATCCACGACTGCTCGTGTGCTGCAAGCTCTCCTGGCCCGCTGGGACCACCATCCACGCGTCGACCTCGTCACCACGGACGGATTCCTCTATCCGACCAGGGAACTCCAGCGTCGGGGCATCATGCACCGCAAGGGTTTTCCCGAAAGCTACGATCGCCGCAAGCTGTTGCGCTTCGTCACCGAAGTCAAGTCCGGGGCGGAAGAGGTAGCGGCGCCGGTCTATTCGCATACGTCGTACGACATCATCCCGGGCCAGTACCACCTGATCCGCCAGCCTGACATCCTCATCATCGAGGGCCTCAACGTCCTGCAGACCGGCCCGCGTCTGATGGTTTCCGATCTGTTCGACTTCTCGATCTACGTCGACGCCCGCATCGAGGACATCGAAGCCTGGTACATCCAGCGGTTCCTCGCGCTACGCAACACGTCGTTCGCCGATCCGAACGCTCACTTTCACCACTACTCCGGCCTCTCCGACCGTGACGCGACTATCGCGGCGAAGGAAATCTGGAACTCGATCAATCACCCGAACCTGGTGGAGAACATTCTCCCCACCCGCCCCCGCGCAACCCTGGTGCTGCGCAAGGACGCCGATCACACGATCAACCGGCTCCGACTGCGCAAGCTCTGAGCCGGCTCAGGCGCCGAACCGGCGGTGCCGCGCCGCGTAGTCACGCAAGGCTCGAAGAAAGTCGACTCGACGGAACTCGGGCCAGTACGCCTCGGTGAACCAGATCTCGGAATAAGCGCTCTGCCACAACAGGAATCCGGAGAGCCGCTGCTCGCCGGAGGTGCGGATCACCAGATCCGGATCGGGCTGTCCCGACGTGTACAGATGACCGTCGATGCCGTCGACCGTGACGGCCTGGATCAGTTCGTCTCCGCTGAGACCCGCACCGATCTTGTCACGCAGGAGCGATTGGACGGCGTCGGCGATCTCCTGACGTCCGCCGTATCCGATCGCGACGTTGACATGTGTCCCGGTTCGGCCACTGGTCCCCGCCGCCGCTTCCCGCAAGCGCCTGGACTGCTCGGGGGGCAGAAGATCGAGAGCACCGACGATCTGCACACTCCAGTTCTTGCCGGGCCCGGAGATCTCTTCGACGACGTCGGTGATGATTTCGAGGAGGGTGTCGAGCTCTTCCGGCTCGCGGCGCAGGTTCTCGGTCGAGAGCAGGTAGATGGTTGCCATCTCGATTCCGGCGGCGTCGCACCACTCGAGCAATTCGGCAATTTTGAGCGCGCCCATGCGGTGCCCGTGACTGACATCGGTGAAGCCGTTCTCGCGAGCCCATCGCCGGTTTCCGTCACACATCACGGCTACGTGCCGTGGGTGCGCGAGACCGTCGAGATGACTGAGGAGCCGTCGCTCGTAGATGCTGTACAGCAGTCCGCGCAGATTCACCGTGACATCACCATGGTGTCAAAGACTACGCCCGGCAGTGACAGCCACATGCGAGCGCCGTCACGCTTTTTGTACGCGTCGAAAACCCGCAGGTAGGTTATGCTACTGGTGCGTAACCTACGGTACCGTAGGTTACGCAGTTCGCAACAGCATGGAACGAGAGGGGTTGCACATGACGGCATTCGGGCTCGACGAGCTTCCGGTCAAACCACGCATGCGCGGTTGGATCCATCTGTGGGCGCTCGGTGTCTCCGTCGTCGCGGGCATTGTTCTCGTCTCCGTAGCCGGCGCTCAGGTGGGCGCCAAGGCGGCTTGGGCAACCGCGATCTACAGCATCACGATCTGCGGCCTCTTCGGCATCAGCGCGACGTATCACCGCATCCAGTGGCAGACCGTCAAGGGCCGTACGTGGATGAAGCGTGCTGACCATTCGATGATCTTTCTCTTCATCGCCGGCAGCTACACACCGTTCGCCATGCTCGGCCTACCCACCCACACCGGCAAGATCATTCTTGCGATCGTGTGGGCAGGTGCACTGGCCGGCGTTGCCCTCAAGATGCTCTGGCCCACCGCACCGAAATGGGTAGGGGTACCGCTCTACCTTCTCCTCGGCTGGGCGATCGTTCCTGTGGTCGGTGAACTGACACACCAGGTCGGTGTGGCGCCGATGGTGCTGCTGCTCGTCGGCGGAATCTTCTACAGCGTCGGCGCAATTCTGTACGCGACAAAATGGCCCAACCCGTGGCCGACGACGTTCGGGCATCACGAGTTCTTCCACGCTGCCACTGTCATTGCAGCGATCTGCCACTACATCGCGGTATGGCTCGTCGTGTTCAACTGATTCGCCAGTTCCACCACCGTCGTCACCGGCCGATCACACACGAATCCCCGACAGATGTACGCGGCTTCACCGTCGTCGACAAGGGGGCGATCTGCAAGCAGCGGTGAAGAATCCGGCGCTCCGCCGACAACTACTGCACCACCCGGGGCAAGCCGGCGGGCATCGGCCAACAGCGAACCTTCCCCGACGACGGCCACCTGTATCGGACCACGCAACGACGCTTCCGCCACTGTGAGCCAGTGTCCCGCCGACCGGGGCGCACGCTCGAGCGGCAGCGTGGCCCTCGCCAACGCGTCCGCCGCGGCCTGGGCGTAACGAGAGGATCGACCGGCATCGGTCAACGCCGCCGCGGTCAACAGAGCCTCCGCGACGCTCGACGCACCGGACGGCGTCGCGCCGTCCAACGGGTCTCGGGGCCGTGTGACGAGGGACTCCGCGAAATCGGCCGTGTCGAACCAGCTTCCCGGCTCGGCCGGATCGGCGAAGTGGTCGAGCGTGACGTCGAGCAACTGCTGCGCCGCATCGAGCCACCGCGCGAATCCCGTTGCCTGGTAGAGAGCCAGGAGGCCGGTGGCCAACATTGCGTAATCCTCGAGCACTGCCGTCGGGGTGCCGACAGCCCCGCCGAGGGAAGCCCGACGCAAATGACCGTCCACCAGGTGAAGGTCGAGAAGAGCGCCAGCGCACTCGGCCGCCGCCGCGATCCAGTCGGGTCGATCCAGGGCAAGTCCCGCTTCCGCCAAAGCCGTGACGGTCAACCCGTTCCAGGCCGTCACCACTTTGTCGTCGCGGCCAGGCTGTGGACGCTGAGCCCGGGCGGCGCGTAGAGCGTCGGAGACCTTCTGCCAGCGCGACCAGTCGTCGGGGTCACGGAGCAATTGCAATACCGACGCACCCTCTTCGAAGGTTCCGGTATCGGTGACCCGGAACAAGTCCGCCGCCCACTGCGCGTCCTCCGCACCGAGTACCTCGACCAGCTGCGTCGGCGTCCATACGTACGTGAGGCCTTCGACGCCGTCGGTGTCGGCATCGAGAGCCGAAGCGAAGCAACCGTTCTCGGTCAGCAAATCGGAGAGCAAAAACCCTGCGGTCTCACTGGCGACGCGGGTGGCCAGGTCCGATCCGGTTCGCCGCGCCCAGTGCGCGTAGAACCGCAGGAGCAACGCATTGTCGTAGAGCATCTTCTCGAAGTGCGGAACCACCCACTCGGCATCGACCGAGTAGCGCGAGAACCCCCCGCCCAACTGGTCGTAGATACCGCCGCGTGCCATTGCTTCGGCGGTGCGCTCGATGCCGCCGAGGATCTCGCCCGCACCCGTTCGCTCGAACTGTCGGAGCAGCCCCTCCAGTAGTGCCGACGGTGGAAACTTCGGTGCCCCACCGAATCCCCCGCGCGGGATGTCCTCGTCACCGAGGATCGATCGACCCGCCGCGTTCAGCAGCTCGGCGTCGATAGGCGCTCCGCCGTACGGAATTCCGCCAGACGCGCGCTGAAGTTCCGTGACGATCGACTGTGCCGCGTTGTCGACCTCGTCGCGCCGATTCGTGAAGGTGTCGGCTATCGCTTCGAGAAGCTGTGTGAACGACGGCATTCCGCCGCGAGGCGTCGGCGGGTAGTACGTGCCGCAGTAGAACGGTGAACCGTCGGGAGTCAGAAAACAGGTCATGGGCCAGCCGCCCTGACCGGTCATCGCGACCGTCGCATTCATGTAGACGGCGTCGATGTCGGGACGTTCTTCGCGGTCCACCTTCACACAGACGAAGTTCGCGTTCATGACGGCCGCGATCTCGTCGTTCTCGAACGACTCGTGCGCCATGACGTGGCACCAGTGGCACGCCGAGTATCCGATCGAGAGAAGGATCGGCACGTTGCGCTCGCGCGCCCAGTCCATCGCCTCTTCACCCCACTGTTGCCAGTGGACCGGATTGTCGGCGTGCTGACGCAGGTAGGGGCTCGAGGACCCACCCAGGTTGTTCCGCAGCCGTGGGTCCATCGTCGCTACCTCGTTTGTCTCAGGATTCTTGCTTCGGCTTCTTCTCGGTAGAGACGTTCGGTTCCGCCGGGCTCGGAGCTGTGATCGCTCCCCGGTCGGTGCCTTCGTCTGCCTGCTGATCGAGTTCGGGATGATCCGGTTCGAACGTTTCCGGCAGCTTCTTGAGCTGGCGATTCATCGACCGAACCAAGAGGATCACACCGATGAGCAGCGCAAGAATCACCAGCAGGCCGACCGGAGACGACTTTCCGAACTCCGGACCGGATGGGTTACTCGGGGTCTGAGCAAGAAATTGTGTGGTGCCGAGAACTACCTCGGCGGACAGAGCATTCACTTCTGAGCGTCCTCTTCGAGACCTGCGAACAGGTCGGTTTCCGGAATGGACGTGGTGACCCGCGTCTTGGCGAGCTCGAATTCCTCGGTGGGCCAGATCTTCTGCTGAATATCGAGCGGCACAGCGAAGAACGAACCGTTGGGATCGATCTGCGTCGCGTGCGCACGCAGAGCGTCGTCGCGCTGGGGAAAGTAGTCGCCGCACGTGACCTGAGTGGTCACCCGGACCATCATGTCGCCGCGCTCGGTCTTCCACTTCTTGAGCCAGTCCGCCATCGGGAACGGCTCACCGCGACGCTCGTACTCCTCCTGGAAGAGTTCGAGGCGCTTACGGATGAATCCGTGCGAGTAGTAGACCTTCTTGATTTCCCACGGCTGACCGTCCTCGGGGAAGTACTCGGGATCGGCAGCGGCCTCGTAGGCAGCCATCGACACCTCGTGGCACCGGATGTGATCCGGGTGCGGGTATCCGCCGTTCTCGTCGTACGTCGTGACGACGTGGGGACGGAACTCGCGAATCACCTTGACCAGAGCGCGCGTCGACTCTTCGAGCGGAACGAGGGCGAAGCACCCTTCGGGCAGCGGAGGAAGAGGATCACCCTCAGGGAGCCCGGAATCGACGAAACCGAGCCAGCGCTGTTTCACGCCCAAGATGCGAGCGGCCTCGGCCATCTCCTCCTGGCGAACTTCGCTGATTCGATCGCGGACACCGGGAACGTCCATGGCCGGGTTGAGAATGTCGCCACGCTCACCCCCGGTGAGCGTCAGGACCATCACTTCGTGGCCTTCGGCTGCATAACGGGCGGTGGTGGCCGCACCCTTGCTCGACTCGTCGTCGGGATGGGCATGGACGGCCATGAGCCGGAATCCGCTCACGTGTTCGTTCACCTCAACTTCACCTGTAGCCGTTGCCGGCAGTTCACTTGTAGCCGTCACCGGCAGTTCACCTGTAGCCGTCACCGGCAGTCTTCGAGTCACACGCTGTGCACCGCTCGGATTACTCCGGGTGGTTGCCGTCAAACGTACCGACTGCCGACAAACCTACCGACGGCGCGACGGGACACGTCCTCTATAGTTCCACCCGAGAGTTCCTGGCGCAGCCGTGACCCCTTCGGTAATTCGGCGGGACACAGTCAGTTGCTGCACGACACGTGAACTCGAGTCTTCGAGAGCAGAGTGATGAGCAAACCGCTTCCCCAAGATCGGTACCCGAGCACAACTCGCACGAGCAGTCCCCGCAAGTGGATGGTGTGGGCTCTGACCGCACTCGTCATCGTGGTAGGCGGCGGAATCGCGTACTACGCGTACGGAAAATTTGCGGTCAAGGAAATCGAGACCGAGACCATCTCGTTCGACATCGCCAACGACTCCACGGTGAAGATTCGCTTCACCGTCACACGCGACGACTCGTCACGTGACGCGATGTGCATCGTGCGCGCTCGCTCGAAGGACGGATCCGAAACCGGACGACGTGAGGTCTACGTCCCGTCCTCCGAGCATCAGACCCTCGAGTTCAACACCGAGGTCAAGACGTCCCAGCCGCCAGGCATGGCCGACGTCTACGGCTGTAGCTTCGACGTTCCGGAGTACCTGACCAAGAGCTGACCTCGGAACGCATCCACCCTGCCGGACGTTTGGCGCCGGACAGGGCGGGTAGTCATGCGTGATAGAATTGCCCGATACACGGTTCCGGGTGGAACCGTGTATTGCTGCATTGACGCAAGGTTTGACGGCAAGGTTGCATCCCTGGTGGTGCTTCCGAGTCGTTGTTCGCTGCTGTTGCAGCGATCGTCGAGGGAGCCCCCGGCTCCGACTACTAGGGAGTGATCGAGATGACCGAGACCCAGGTGACCTGGCTTACCCAGGAATCACATGACAGGCTCAAGAACGAACTCGACCAGCTCATCGCCAATCGCCCGGTCATCGCCGCCGAGATCAACGAGCGTCGCGAAGAGGGTGACCTGAAAGAGAACGGCGGCTACCACGCTGCCCGCGAAGAGCAGGGTCAGCAGGAAGCCCGCATTCGCCAGCTCCAGGAGCTGCTGAACAGCGCAAAGGTCGGCGAGGCCCCCACTCAGTCCGGTGTTGCACTGCCCGGATCCGTAGTCAAGGTCTACTACGACGGCGACGAGAGTGACACCGAGACGTTCCTCATCGCTACCCGCGAAGAAGGCGCACGTGACGCCAAGCTCGAGGTCTACTCCCCGAACTCACCGCTGGGCGGCGCGCTGCTCGAAGCCAAGGTCGGCGACACGCGTGAGTACAACCTGCCCAACGGCAGCACCATGAAGGTCACCCTGCTGAGCGCGGAGCCTTACCACAGCTGATCGGCTGTACCAGCTCTGAAAAGAAGCGCCACCCGACTCGGTCGGGTGGCGCTTCTTGCTCTGTCGGCGTTGCAGTTCCGGCCCACTCACACCACGCGGCGAGCCTTCATGCCTGCGAAGATCGGGCCGACCTTCACCACGTCACCGAATGTGGGTGCGTGAAGCATCTGTCCGTTCCCGACATAGATCGCCACGTGGCCGGGACCGCCTGCCTGCCAGTTGCCGAACAACAGGTCACCGGGCTGCGCCTGATCCAGCGGGACCTCGACGCCGACGCCCCACTGTGTCTCCGAGGTCCGGGGCAGAGTCACTCCGGTGGCCGCGTGGATCGCGTACGACGTCAGACCCGAGCAGTCGAACCCGCCCATCGAGGGCCCGTTGATGTTTCCGCCGCCCCACACGTACGGCAATCCGAGAAACTTCAGACCGGCCTCGACGACGCCGCCAACGGCAGCGGCGAGGTTGTTGTAGTCGAAGGGTGCGAGCATCAGAGCGAACGAGTCCTGCAACGATTTGATCTGTGCGACAAACGGAGCGGCGACCGCCTGCTCCGCGGGAACCTCGCCCGCCTTGTCGGCGGGGACGCCGCCCGCTTCGCGAACTGCGTCCGGCCCGACGTCGTAGGCAGCGAGCGCGAGGTCGACGGTATCGCCCTCGACCTCACCGGACTTCTGCCAGGACTGCGCTTGCTTCACGAGATCGCACAACCGGTATCCGGTTGTCATCACCGGATCGGCAACGCCCAGGATGTCCATCTTTCCGTCGCCGTCACCGTCCTTGCCGTATGCCGTCCACGCTGCGGTGGTGAAGCGGCCAGGCCCGCGCCCACCTTCCGGTGAGATGTCGGTATCGGGTCCGTACTTGAATCCGTTCTCGACCGAGTACAGCGAAGCGATCACCGCGGGCGTGATCTCCGAGCACAGAGCACCGGCCTTCTTGATCCACGGCGCGAACACCGCCACCGCTCCAACGGGCGCCAATGTCGCTCCCGGAAAGTTGGAGGGTACGGAAGGCACGATTCCCTCAGGTGTGTCCTGAGTTCGTGCCGGTCCGTTCCAGGCTGCAAGTGAGACTGCAGCATTCGAAGACTCGTTCTTCTCGACTTGTGCGGGCGCTCCGAGAGTTCCACTCATCACGCCCAGTGCGGTGCCGATCGACACAGCGATCGCCAGGACACCGACTGCCATCCGAACCTCCGATAAACCTCTGAAAATCTACGTACGTGGTCGTACCCGAAACTTGTCGGTGCGAACATCTACCCTTTCGAACATGCATTCGACACGGCTCAGTCTCGCGACTCCTGTAACCAATGTCTCATTTATCTCGGTGGGCGTTACGCAAATGACTACAGACACCAAGGCTTTTCTCAGGTTCGGCGTGCAAGCTGAGTGCATGAGCGACGATCGGCCACGACCCGCCCGGGGACGCACTACGGTGTATCGACCCGTTCGCCTCGCCCTCGCAGCCACGGCTGTGGCGGGAGCGCTCGCAAGCGGCGGACTTTCACTCGTTTCTTCTCCCACTGCCACGGCACTCGCGCCGGACACCTCGGCTTCTCACACCAAGAATCCCGTAGCGAAGCGGCCCGTCGTGGTCGCCGGATTCGGAACCCCGGACGCCGTCTCCAACGGTTCGTGAGCACTCCGCGCTCGGCCTCCGAGTGGCTCACGTGGGGTGTGCAGGCCCGGGTTGTCGTCACCGACCCTGATGTCCTTCCCTCCGCGGCCAGCCTGGTTCGCGGATACCTCACCGCTGCCGACGCTGCCACCAATCGAGATCGTGCCGACTCCGAGATTCGTACCTATGTCAGCGCCGCGAGCAACGTCGACGGCGTCGCCGTGACTCCGATGTTCGCGCACTTCCTCGAAGACGCGTTGGCCGTCGCACGACTGACCGACGGCAAACTCACGCCGACGGCCGGGTCGGCAGACCCTCACTCCTGGTGGAAGATCCGCGTCGAGAACAACCGCGTGTACAGCCCGGACGACGTCGTTCTCGATCTGTCCGCGACGGCCCGCGCCAGTTCAGCGGACCACTGCGCGGCATCGACCGCCACGCTTCTCGGGTGCGGAGTACTGGTCGGCCTCGGCGGGGACATCGCGGTTGCCGGCCCGGCGCCGGAAGACGGCTGGCAGATTCAGGTTCAAGACCTGCCCGGCGACCCGACGTGCCAGGTAGCGCTTCCTTCCGACTGCGGGATCGCCACGGCCAGCACCGTCAAACCACTGCACCGCGAATCGACGGCGACGCCGATGTGGCGCACGGTGTCGGTGATTGCATCTTCCTGCGCCCAGGCCGCCGCATTCAGTCGGGTTGCGGTCGGCATGGGCGGTTCGGCCATCGACTGGCTACATCAACTCGACGTACCCGCCAGGCTGGTCGACCAGGAGTACCGCGTAACGGTTCTGGGCGGCTGGCCTGACGAGTAAGTCGCGTCAGTTCTGCAGTCGTACGGCGTAGCCGGCACGGTCGAAGGCGGTGAGAAGTTCCGCCTTGTTGTCCGGACCCCGCGTCTCGACGGTGAGGAAGACTTCCACTTCGTCGAGCGCGAGTTCGCCACCGGTACGGGAATGGATGACGTCGACCACGCTGGCGCCGTTCGCTCGAACCACTTCGAGCAACGAGACCAGTGCGCCCGGCCGATCGTCGATGGTGATGTGAACGCCGAGGAACCGTCCGGCCGCTCGCAGACCGTGCGAGATGACGTGCGTGAGAAGCAGCGGATCGATGTTGCCGCCGGAAAGCACGGCGCACACCGGCCCTGTCAGTCCCAGCTCCTCCGGAGAGCAGGTCATCAAGGCCGCAACGGCCGCAACGCCGGCCGGTTCGACGATGAGCTTGGCGCGTTCGAGGCACAGCAGGAGCGCTTTGGACAGCGCTTCCTCGCTGACCGTCACCACGGCATCGACATGGGCGGCAACTTCGGCGAACGGAACCTCGCCCGGGCAGCCAACGGCGATACCGTCTGCCATCGTGGACATCGACGCCAAGGCGGTCGGCTTCCCGGCTGCCAACGACGCCGGCCAGGCAGCCGCGGTCTCGGCCTGCACTCCGACGATGCGGACCTGCGGGCGTACAGCTTTGACTGCTGCGGCCACTCCGGCGATCAACCCGCCGCCGCCGGTGGGGACGAGGATAGTGCCGACCTCAGGCAGTTGCTCGAGGATTTCGAGCCCCACAGTCCCCTGCCCCGCCACGACGTCCTCGTGGTCGAAGGGGTGGACCAGAACTGCTCCCGTCCGGTCCGCGAATTCGCGAGCGGCCACGAGCGCTTCGTCGACAGTCGAACCGTGCAGGTGGACCTGAGCTCCATATGCCTTGGTGGCCACCAACTTCGGCAGCGGCGCACCCGTCGGCATGAAGACGGTCGACTTGATTCCCAGTTCTGTTGCAGACCAGGCAACTCCCTGCGCATGGTTACCGGCACTGGCCGCCACCACGCCCGCTGCCCGTTCCTCTGCGGAAAGATTGGCAATGCGGTTGTACGCACCGCGCGGTTTGAAAGAGCCGGTGCGCTGCAGGTTTTCACATTTCAAGCTCACGGCGAAGCCGGTGGTTTCGGACAACACTCGCGAGGCCACGACCGGGGTGCGTCGCATGACCGGGGCGAGCAGTTGCTGTGCAGCCTTTATCTGTTCGAGATTCACGCATGCCTCCAGAAAGTGCGCCTCCACACCCTCGTGAGGTGTGAAGGCGCACTGCAGATTCGAAGTCGAATTACTGTAGAGCGAAGATCAGGACAGCGCTTGCTCGATGTCGCCGACCAGATCGGAGGCGTCTTCGATGCCGACCGACAGGCGAACCAGATCGTCGGGAACCTCGAGAGCGGAACCGGCCGTCGAGGCGTGGGTCATCGCGCCGGGGAACTCGATGAGAGATTCGACGCCGCCGAGAGATTCTGCCAGCGTGAAGATCTCGGTGCGCGAGCACAGGTCGAGAGCTGCCGCCTTGCCGCCCTTGAGGCGGACGGAGATCATGCCGCCGAAGCGTCGCATCTGCTTGGCCGCGACCTTGTGTGACGGATGCGAAGCCAGGCCCGGGTAGATGACGCTGGCAACCGCGGGGTGGCCGTCGAGCAATTCGACGACCTTCTCCGCGTTGTCACTGTGACGCTCCATGCGCAGCGCCAATGTCTTGATTCCGCGCAACGTCAGGAACGCGTCGAACGGGCCGGGAACGCCACCGGATCCGTTCTGCAGGAACGCAAACGCGGTATCCAGTTCTTCGTCGTTGCAGACGAGAGCGCCGCCGACCACGTCGGAGTGTCCGCCGATGTACTTGGTCGTGGAGTGCAGCGCGATGTCGGCACCGAGCTGCAGCGGCTGCTGCAGGTACGGCGACGCGAAGGTGTTGTCCACCACGATCTTTGCGTTGCCCTCGTGGGCGACCTCGGCAAGGAGCTCGATGTCACCGATATTGAGCAGCGGGTTCGTGGGCGTCTCGACCCAGACCAGCTTGGTGTTGGACTTCATCGCCGCGCGCACCGCATCGACGTCGGACACCGGAGCCGGGGTGTACTCGATCCCCCACTGCGTGAACACCTTGTCGATGAGACGGAAGGTTCCGCCGTACGCGTCGTCGGGGATGACCAGGTGATCGCCCGGTCGAAGTACCGAACGGAGCAGGCAGTCGGTGGCCGCCATTCCCGAACTGAACGCTCGGCCGTAGGTTCCGGATTCGAGCGCGGCAAGGTTCGCCTCGAGCGGGCGACGGGTGGGGTTGCCCGTTCGCGCGTACTCGAAGCCACTGCGCATTCCACCGACGCCGTCTTGGGCGAAGGTGGAACTTGCGTAGATCGGCACGTTGACCGCACCGGTCAGCGGATCGGGTTCGTAACCCGCATGCACCGCTTTCGTGGAGAAACCCTGCCAGCTGATGTTGTCGGCCTTGCTGCGTTGCTCACTCATGGTCCCCAGCCTAATGGCGCCGGCACCGGCGCAGGAATCCGAACTCAGGAATCCGAACTCAGGAAACCCAGGAGATCGTGGCGCGTGATGACACCGACCGGCTTGCCGTCGTCGACGACCATGAGTGCGTCGGTGTCACCGAGCGCCTTCGTGGCAGCCGAGACCGGCTCGCCGGAACCGATGAGCGGGAACGGCTTGCTCATGTGCTTCTCGACGGAATCCGCAAGGTGCGCACGGCCTTCGAATACCGCGCTCAGCAGATCTCGCTCGGACACGCTTCCGGCGACCTCGCCTGCCATGACCGGCGGTTCCGCACCGACGACGGGCATCTGGGACACGCCGTACTCGCGCAGGATCTCGATCGCGTCGCGCAGAGTCTCCGACGGGTGAGTGTGAACGAGGTCCGGCAGCTCGCCCGACTTCCCGCGCAGGACGTCGCCGACGGTGGGGACGTTGGTCTTGCCGTCGAGTGGGGTGCGCAGGAATCCGTACGACGCCATCCACTGATCGTTGAAGATTTTGGACAGGTAGCCGCGGCCGCCGTCCGGGAGGAGGACGACGATCAGAGCGTCGGGGCCTTCGCGCTTGGCTACTTCGAGGGCAGCGACGACTGCCATACCGCAGGAACCGCCGACCAGCAGTCCCTCTTCGCGGGCGAGGCGACGCGTCATCTCGAAGGAATCGGCATCCGAGACGGCGATGATCTCGTCCGGGATGGACGGGTCGTATGCCGACGGCCAGAAGTCTTCGCCGACGCCTTCGACCAGGTACGGGCGACCGGTGCCGCCGGAGTAGACGGAGCCTTCGGGGTCTGCGCCGATGACCTTGACCTTGCCGCCCGAAACTTCCTTGAGGTAGCGGCCGGTGCCGGTGATGGTGCCGCCGGTGCCGACGCCCGCGACGAAGTGCGTGATCTTGCCGTCGGTGTCGGCCCAGATCTCGGGACCGGTGGTCTCGTAGTGGCTCTCCGGTCCGCCCGGGTTGGAGTACTGGTTGGGCTTCCAGGCGCCGGGGATCTCACGGGTGAGGCGGTCGGAGACGCTGTAGTAGCTGTTCGGGTTGTCCGGTGCGACGGCCGTGGGGCACACGACCACCTCGGCGCCGTAGGCACGCAGGACGTTGCGCTTGTCTTCGCTGACCTTGTCGGGGCAGACGAAAACGCACTTGTATCCACGCTTTTGCGCCACGAGTGCCAAGCCGATTCCGGTGTTGCCCGAAGTCGGCTCGACGATGGTGCCGCCGGGCTTCAGTTCACCCGAAGCCTCGGCTGCGTCGATCATCTTGACGGCGATGCGGTCCTTGGAGCTACCGCCAGGGTTGAGGTATTCGACCTTGGCTGCCACCGTGCCGAAGTTTTCGCCCGTGACGGACGTGAGCTTGACGAGTGGGGTGTTGCCGATGAGGTCGACGACGTGTTCCGCGATGCGCATTCGTCCATGTTCCCAGATGAAAGAAAACGGTGCGCGCGGACGTCGGGCGAAGGTGGTGCAATCCGGCTAGATTGGCAAGTGTGAGTCGAACCGGACTGAAAGCGTCGGTGGCCACGGTGGTGGCCGGATCGAGTGCAGGCACGCTCTCCTGGTTGGGCTACAACTATCTGATGTCGCAGGCGGGGGCGGCCCGTGGGGTGATCGGTCGCAATATCGCCAAGCCACCCGAGGCGGACGGGGTGTACGCACCCGGCGCCGACAACCCGGAACTCTGGTGGCGGGCCGTGCCCTTCGATCTCCACTTGATGATCTTCGGCGATTCGTCTGCGGCCGGCGTCGGCGCGCTGACGGCGTCGGAAGTTCCGGGTGTGCAGGTCGCGAAGCTGCTTGCGAGTGAAACCGGGAAGCGAATCCGTTTGAGCACCAAGGCCATCGGCGGCGCCACCTCACGCGGGTTGAGTGGGCAGGTCGACGCCATGTTCGTCGCCGGCCCTCCCCCGGATGCTGCCGTGATCCTGATCGGCGCCAACGACGTCACGGCGAAGAACGCAATTCATGCTTCGGCAAAACGCCTCGGCGACGCGGTACGACGGCTACGCGAGAGTGGCGCCGTCGTTGTTGTCGGCACCTGCCCGGATCTGGGGGTGGTCACGGCTATCCCGCAACCACTGCGCTCCGTGGTGCGTGAATGGGGTCATCGTCTCGCGCTCGCCCAGGCGTCCGCGACCAGAAACGCCGGGGGTCATCCCGTTCCACTAGCCGACCTGCTGGCCAAGGAATTCCTGGCCTCGCCCGACACGATGTTCTCGGCTGATCGTTTCCACCCGTCGGCGGCCGGCTACGAGCTCGCGGCGAAGCAGATCGTCCCGGTTCTCGCGTCGGCTCTGGGTGAGTGGCAGGGTGGCCCGCTACCCGAACTTCCCCACGTCTCGGAGGCGGCGCAAGCTCGCACCGTCGCGGCCCGACTGACGGCAGCGGCAACTCAGTGGAAAGCCTTCGCGAGACGCACCAAACCCGCAGTTCAGCGCCCCGACGTCAACTGAGTGAGACTGCGTGACCACCATCTGGGAGCGGCAACGTAAATTGTAAGTCGAAGCTGCATTCAACTTGCCCTGCTCGACGGCGTTTCAAGCCGCCCACGAGCAGTACACAAAAGGAGTTTTCATGCCCGAGGCAGTAATCGTCTCAGCAGTACGGTCGCCCATCGGCCGCGCAATGAAGGGTTCGCTCAAGGACATCCGCCCGGATGACCTCGCAACTCAGATGGTTGCCGCCGCGTTGGCAAAGATCCCCGAGCTCGACCCCACCGAGATCGACGACCTCATGCTCGGTTGCGGCCAGCCCGCCGGCCAGTCGGGCTTCAACATCGCCCGCGTCGTCGCCGTTCAGCTCGGCTACGACTTCCTCCCCGGTGTGACGGTCAACCGTTACTGTTCCTCCTCGCTGCAGACCACCCGGATGGCATTGCACGCCATCCGCGCAGGCGAGGGCGACGTCTTCATCTCCGCCGGCGTCGAGTCCGTCTCCAGTTTCATCACGGGCAACGCCGACGGCCTACCGGGCACCAAGAACCCGCTCTTCGACGCAGCGCAGGCTCGTAGCGCCAAGCTCGCCGAGGGTGGAGTCGCCTGGACCGATCCTCGCGAAGAAGGCCTGATCCCCGACGTGTACCTGGGCATGGGCCAGACCGCCGAGAACGTCGCTTCGGCCACCGGCATCACCCGCGAAGACCAGGACCGCTGGGCAGTTCGCAGCCAGAACCGCGCCGAGGAAGCCATCGCTCGCGGCTTCTTCGAGCGTGAAATCACGCCCGTCACCCTCGCCGACGGCACCGTCGTCTCCAAGGACGACGGCCCCCGCGCCGGCACCACCTACGAGGGCATCAGCGGCCTCAAGCCCGTCTTCCGCCCCGACGGCACCGTCACCGCCGGCAATGCCTGCCCGCTCAACGACGGCGCAGCCGCACTGGTGATCATGTCCGACACCAAGGCGAAGGCACTCGGCCTGACCCCGCTGGCTCGCATCGTCTCCACCGGCGTCTCGGGCCTGTCCCCCGAGATCATGGGCCTCGGCCCGATCCAGTCCGTCAAGAACGCCCTGAAGATCGCCGGCAAGTCGATCTCCGACATCGACCTGTTCGAGATCAACGAGGCATTCGCCGTGCAGGTCCTCGGATCCGCTCGCGAACTGGGCATCGAAGAGGACAAGCTCAACATCTCCGGTGGCGCGATCGCCCTGGGTCACCCCTTCGGCATGACCGGTGCCCGCATCACCAACACCCTGATCAACAACCTGCAGGAGCAGGACAAGACCTTCGGCGTCGAGACCATGTGTGTCGGCGGCGGACAGGGCATGGCAATGGTGATCGAGCGCCTCAGCTGATCCCCTGAGCACGTCGAAAGCGGCCGCCCGGCTTCTGCCGGGCGGCCGCTTTCGTGTAGTCGTGTTTCAGGTAGTCGTGAATTTCCGAGCAAAACTCCCCAACTCGCGAATCAACGCTCGTGCAGCGTCGTCCTCACGCTGCACAGCGGCGCGGGCTTCGTCGGCCCAACCGTGGCGGAGCAGTCGCTTGGCGGCAAGGACTGCCGGTCCGATGTTGGCGGCAATCTGCTCGGCACTCTCGCGGGCACGTGCCTGTACCTGGTCGGCCGGTACGGCGGCTGTCGCCAGTCCGTAGGCGGCAGCTTCGACGCCGCTGAGCCACCGGGCCGACAGGATCAGCTCGGCGGCTCGCTGCGTTCCGATCACCTTGGGCAGCAACCAACTACTGGCAGCTTCGGGAGCTGTACCCAGCGACGTGAACGGTGCCCGCAGGCGTGCGTTCTCGGCAACGTAGACGACGTCGCAGTAGAGCAGCATGGTCAGGCCGATGCCGACGGCAGCGCCGTGCACCGCGGCGATCAAGGGCTTCGGGAACTCCACCAGCGCAACGATCAGCGGCGCGAATGCGTGGCCGAAGTCGGCGTTGTCTGCGCCTGGTTCGGCGAGTGCGCGTAGGTCGACGCCACTGGAAAATGCCTTGCCTGCGCCCTCGACGATCACCACGGCCACGGCTTCGTCCGACGCCGCGTCGTCAAGCGCCTTGGTCAACGCTCGAAAGCCGGCCGCATCGAAAGCGTTCAGGCGGCTCGGATTGTTGAAGGTCAGCGTTCGCACTGCTCCGGCATCCGCCACCAGCACGGGTTCGGTGGTGTTTGTCGACATTCGCTCCCCTTCGCTCCAAACCAAGCAGTTGCTAGGTATCCAAGCACCGTAACCGCCCACAGACGACAAAAGAAGGGCCCCTCGCGGGGCCCTTCTTCGTGTTACGGAACGACTCGAGAACTAGTCGTTGTTGAAGTAGCTCAGCAGACGCAGGATCTCGACGTACAGCCAGACCAAGGTGACGGTGAGGCCGAATGCGACGCCCCAGGCTGCCTTCTCGGGCGCCTGTGCGCGGATCAGCTGATCAGCGGCATCGAAGTCGAGCAGGAAGCTGAAGGCTGCGATGCCGATGCAGACGAGGCTGAAGATGATGGCGAGCGTTCCGCCGTCACGCAGTCCCAGCCCGCCGTCGACGAAGAAGCTCGCGACGAGGTTGCCGAGCGCCAGAACGACAACGCCGATCAACGCGCCGATGATCATTCGCGTCAGACGCGGAGTCACCCGAATCGCGCCGGTCTTGTAAACAACGAGCATGCCGAAGAACACGCCGAAGGTGCCGAGGACTGCCTGCGCGATCAGTGCCGATCCGCCGACGCCACCGAATTGAATATCGGTGAACATGAACGACAGCGCACCGAGGAACAGACCTTCGGCGACGGCGTACGCCAACACGATTGCCGGGTTGTCCATCTTGCGGCCGAACGTCGCGACCAGAACCAGAACGAGGCCGACGAGACCGCCGCCGATGACCAGCGGGGTAGCGAGGTCGGCGTTGTTGTTGACGAGGAAGTACGACACCAGTGCCGAGATCGTCAGCACGCCGAGCGTGATGCCCGTCTTGGTGACGACGTCGTCGATCGTCATGGCCCGCGAGGTGGGACCGGTCTGGTACGGCTCGGCCGGAGCGTACTGCGGCTGACCGAACTGCTGGGTTGCCTGCGAGGCGCCCGCCGTCGCAGATCCGAACGAGGCGTATCCGTTGCCCTCTTGCTTGGGCAGATTGCGGAACACCGGGTTGCTGGTGGTGCGCACCGTGATCATCCCTTCATCGTGGTGGCCTACGACGGGTGCGTCGCGGGTTCGCCGTACGGATCCGAGTTTCCGACACGGTCCGTGTACCTAACTAAAAGTAAAGCACTCGTAATTTACAACGTCGAAGCGTCGGTTGTAGTTCCCGGCGCATTTCCGGAAGATCAACACTCTTCGATACTAGGACGGTTTGACCGACTTCATCACGATGAACTTCGCGTTCTTCGCCATCGCTTCGCTCGGTCCCACCGCGGCTTTCAGCGGTTCGCGATACCCCAGATGCGCGTTGTGAACAGTCCACAACTCGCCACCCGGACGCAGGACGCGACCGGCGGCTTCGAACATCTTGAGTGCTCCGCCGGTGTGCACCGCCGCGCCGACGTGGAACGGCGGGTTCAACAGAACCAGATCGGCACTCGCACTGGGCAACGAACTCACGGCGTCGTCGCGCAGGCCGCTCACCCGATCGCCGACGCCGTTAGCAGTTGCGGTCGCCAGAGCCGAAGCGACGGCTGCCGAGGACTGATCCGTTGCGATCACGTGGACATTCGGGAATTTACGCGCGATCGCCGCCGCGAGAATGCCGCTGCCACAACCCAGATCGATCACGTCGCTCAGCGGATCGACCGCAATCTTTCCGAGGTTCTCCAGGAGCAAGCGGGTGCCGATATCCAGGCTCGCACCGGCAAACACGGCGCCGTGAGCAACGACGTCGAGGTCGAACTCGTCGAGGCGTTCGGTCATCGGGAACGTGATGGCAACATCGGCCTTCGGTTCCGATGCCTTGAGTACGCGGGACTTCTGACGCCCACGCGAGGCGCTGACGTCGGAAAACGATTCGCCGAGAACCTTGTTCATCGCCGGGGTGATGTGCTTGTCACGCCCACCGGCGAAGACACGAACCGCCGGGTCGGCGTGGAGCGCGATCAGCTGAGCGATCTCGGCAAGTTCGGCGAGGCTACGCGGCAATTGCATGAGCACGACGCGGGCGCCGCTGAGCAACTCCTCGTCCAGTCCGTGGGAGGTGAAGGCGTCACTGAAACCGAGTTCGCGCGCATTGTTCGCGAGGGCCAACTCTCCGGTGAGCGGATCCTGGTGAACCCGCACGCCGGCGATTCCGTGAACGAGCGCAGCACCGGCGGTCAGCGCACCGTAGTGATCGCCGATCACGACGACGGTGCCCGCCGGTGCCACGGCAAGAGCGTCGGCGGCCTCGTCGAGGATCAGACGATCAGCCGCGTCGACGGCAAAGAGATTGGGTGCCTCGACATCGGGGAATCGGCGCAGACGATCGAACAGTTCGGGTGTGTCGGACATGCCACCAGTCTTTCAGGTGAATCAGCTCAACACTCAATCCCTGGAAGTGCAGGTGATCAGTTCGACATCCACATCAGTTCGACATCCACTGCACGACGTTGTCGACGGTTTCGCGTTCGGTGCGGAATCCGTTCACCGGGTGGTCGGTGTCGGGGTACCCGAACGAGATCGCGCACACGACCTTGCGCGTGTCGTCGATGCCGAAGTGCTCGTGAATGAACTTGGAGCTACCCGCGAGCGCCGCCTGCGGAATGGTGGCCACCCCCAGGCTCTGGGCCGCGAGCAGGAAGCTGTTCACGTACAACCCACAGTCGACGGCGCCGTAGGTGCCCAATGCCTCGTCGGTGGTGATGATCGCGACGTGGGGAGCGCCGAAGAGCTCGAAGTTCTTCATCGTCTGTGCCGCGGAACCGGCGCGGTCACCGTGCTCGATTCCGACGCTCGAATAAAGCGCCATCGCACAGTCGAACCGACGCGACTTGTAGATGCCCTGGTACTCGCGGGGGAACTCGAAGTCCGACTCCTGGGCGTTGGCCATCACGTATTCACCGAGCCCGGCGCGGAATCGCTCTGTGCCCTCCCCTTCGGTGATCGCAACCTGCCACGGTTGCGTGTTGCACCACGACGGCGTCTTCTGCGCCAGCCGAAGGATCTCCTCGATCACCTCACGTGGCACCTGACGGTCCTCGTAGGCGCGGCAGCTGATCCGGGCATCGAGCAACGCTTCCAGGCTCGTATCCACGACGATGCTCTCGGTCATGTGTTCTCTCCTCGATCAGGCTGCACTACAACACTTCGCACGATAGAACTATCGCTTCAACGCAATAGTCATCGGGTCACCTTTGCGAAGGCCGACACCAGCTCGCCGAACTCCGACATCGCCGTGTCCGGATCCGGATCAACAGCTGCCAGCGCGACCAGCACATCGGTAGCACCGGATTCGAGCAGCTGTTCGGCACCGATCATCGTCGCCGGGAGATCGATCGAACCGTCAGCCCCGCGAACAACGGTCAGTCGCCCACGGACCTGCAATTCCGCTGGATCGCGTCCGAGATCCGCCATGGCCTTCCCGATGACATCGATCCCTTCACGTAGGTCGTCGTCCGCGGCGCCCATGATCGGAATCCACCCGTCACCCCAGGTTGCGACGCGTCGTACGACGGCTTTGGAGAGCGAACCGGATACCCAGATCGGGATTCCAGCGACTGGACGGGGCGCGCAATACACGTCGTCGAACTTCAGACGAGGAGTGTCGATGCTCGCCGGCGCCGAACTCCACAGGGCCCGGCACACAGCGAGAGCGTCGTCGAGCAAGGGTCCTCGTTTACCGAAGTCCATACCGACCGCGTCGTATTCGCGTTGCTGCCAACCGGTTCCGACGCCAAGGTCGAGGCGGCCACCGGACAGCAGATCGAGTGTCGCGGCAGTCTTGGCAAGTACCGCTCCCCCGCGAAGCGCCGCGATGACGATTCCGGTCCCCAAGCGAATTGTCTTCGTCTGTCCGGCAACAAAAGCCAGGACGGTCAGCGGTTCGAGCCAGTTGGCGTCAGGCTCGGTGGGGAACGCCGACCACGTATATGCCGAGTTGTCCGAGCCCATCACCACATGATCGGTGACGAGGACCCGGTCGAAGCCGGCAGCTTCCGCGCTCTGACAGACCTGCACGAGTTTCCCGTAGGAGTTCTCCGCGAGAGTGGTGCCGAAATTAGGAACGTTCAGACTGAAAGTTGTCATGTGTCAAGCCTTTCGGGGCCGGTTGGTCCAGCCGCCTTCTTCGGTGGGGAACCAGCCTCCGGCAGCGTGCGAGCCGCCGTCGACGTGGATGACGGTTCCGGTGATGTATCTCGCCAGGTCTGAAGCCAGGAACAGCGCGGGGCCGGCAATGTCGACCGGCTGGCCCGGTCCACCCAGCGGCGCCCACCCCTGCCACTTGTCCCAGTCGTCGGCAGGGACGATCCTGCGATACGGCACCTGTACCGACTCGATCAGATCCGGGGCAATGGCGTTGACGCGCACTCCGGTTCGACCGATCTCCACACCAAGACTTCTGGTGAACTGCGTCAGCGCGGCCTTGTATGCCGAGTACATGGTGTGGCCCGGGATCGCTCGATGCGCCTCCACCGTCGTCAGGTTCACGATCGATCCACCGACTCCGCGATCGATCATGCCGGGAAGCAGGGCATGGGTCAGGCGCACGACGTGATCGAAATTGATGTTGCCCGCCTCGGACCAGAATCCTGGATCCGTACCGGTGAACGCCGTCGGCGGGTTCAGGAAATGACCCACATTGTTCACCAGAACGTCCGGCGCGAACTCGGTCAACGCGACGGGGACTTCCTGCGCACGCACGTCGTACTCGAGATGGTTGATCGAACCACCTGCAGCTGAGTCGAATTCGACCTCGCCCAGCGGTGCCATGTCCACAACCAGAACTGACGCGCCATGCGAGGCAAATGCTCGAACGATCGCTGCGCCGATTCCCTGGGAACCGCCTGTGACCACTGCCTTCTTACCCACCAACATCGGCCCTGGGAAGTACGCCGATCCGACCACCACGAAGACACCCTTCTGCAGTTCGATGTGAATCACTTCGGCGTACCGTCACACATCGATCGCCAAAACGGGCGCAAAGTTCTCACTCAGTGGTAGCCGCGACACCCAGCCTGCTCGGACCGCCTGGTCGCTCATTCAAATAGTCCGGAATCTCGGCTGCCCGTATCGGCAATCCCTCCAGGTACCCCTGGATCACGTCACATCCGCACTCCGTCACTATCGCGCGCTGCCTCTCCGTCTCCACGCCCTCGGCGACGGTGTCCAGCCCGAGAGATTTGGCAATCGCGATGACGGCTCGCAGGACAGCGAACCTCGAATTCGAGGGATCCGCGTCCAGCGGTGCGACGAACGCCCGATCGATCTTCAACCGATCGAGCGGCAGCCGGGCCAAGCTGGCAACCGAGGAGAACCCTGTACCGAAGTCGTCCATCGCAATCGCGATTCCGAGCGCCGAGAGCTGTACCAACACATCTCGGTCGGCATCGTCGATGACCAGCGATTCGGTCACCTCGATCTCGAGTCGGCTGGGGTGGAGGTTCACCTCGTTCAGTGTCTGGCGTACCGATTCGACGTATCGACTCGAACGCAGTTGCACCTGAGAAACATTGACGGCAACCCGAATGTCCTCCGGCCACGTTGTCGCTGCCGTGCAGGCAGCCCGCAAAACACCTGCACCGATCGGCACGATCAAGCCAGTTTCCTCGGCGACCGAAATGAAGTCTCCCGGCGAGACGAGACCTGAAGTCGGATGGTTCCACCGCAGCAGAGCCTCGAACCCGACAACAACTCCCGTCGCGGCTGAAACCTGCGGTTGATAGACCAACTCGAACTCTTCGTCGATCAACGCACGACGAAGATCCAACAGTGCTCTGGCCCGACCTGTCGCACGATCCCGCAAAGTCGCATCGAAGGCGCGAATCTGGTTCCGACCGCTCTCCTTTGCGTGGTAAAGCGCGAGGTCCGCAACAATCACCAGGTCTTCGAGGCTGTCGGCGTCGTCGGGCATCGAGCCGTACCCCAGACTGGCACGAATGCGAATCTGGTTGCCGACCAGTGAAAATGGTCGTTCGAATGAGTCGAGAATCGTTTGGAATCGTTCCTCAACCTCATCTGCACTCGCGATGTCGTCGAAGGCGGAGTCGTCGAAGGCGGAGTCGTCGAAGGCGATGGCAAACTCGTCACCCCCCAGTCGCCCACAGATCTCGTTCGATCGCAGAACGCTGTGCAGCCTGCTCGCAACATCGCGAAGCACGTCGTCTCCGACGTGGTGTCCCAACCGGTCGTTGATCGACTTGAAGTTGTCCAGGTCCAGAATCGCCAACCACACTCTGCGTCCGTCCCGAAGCCTCGACGAGAGCTGAGAGTTGAAGCTGTACCGATTCTTGAGCCCGGTCAGCGAATCGACTTCCGCCAGTCGCAAGATATTTTGACGCTGGTGATAAGAGTGCGTGATATCGGATCCGACACCGCGCCACCCGTAGTCCGCCCCGTCGCCGCTGGCGGGGTGACCTGACATCGACCACCAGCGAGTATCGCCCCGTACGACAACTTGCATGGTGAGGTCCCGAAACGCCGTCCCGGCTTGAAAATTCGCGGTGAGAAGATCAAGGGACTTCCTGCCCGCATCTGTTCGAGATGCGCCGATCCCGATCAGGATCTCGTGCATGGTGCGGCCCCGAATCTGCGCTGCCGGTAAACCGACCTGCTCGGCAAATCGATACGACACGGTACTGGCGATACCGCGCGAATCGGTTTCCCAGAGCCAATCCTGCGCTCCGTCTTCGAGATCGTTGAGCAACAATTCGACGAGATCTCGTTCGTCCTCGGCTACGAGTTCGGCGCGTAGCCGTCTCTCGAAGAGGTTGGCCAACAGCAAAGTTCCGCTGTAGAGCGAACCTACGAAGATGACCAGCACCCCGATCAGCACGAAACGCGATGTGCCCGGTTCCGTCCAGAACGCCCCGGCAAGCCCGACTCCCACCAGGCTGATCCAGACGACAGTGATTCCGCGAAACATCATGGTGGGAAACACGCCGACCGCGATCCCACCGATCAACGTCGAGCTCAGTACCAATTCGTCACCAGGATCGAGCATCGGGAAGAGAACGAGAGCCAAGCACGCCAGGAGCACTCCCCAGACGATGATTTCGACTGTGAGCACCACCAATTCGGTGGTCTGGGACTCTGAGACTCCCATACGCGAGCGCCGGAGCCAATAGACACTGAACCCAGCGCTCGACAACAACATGACACTCGACCAGGCGAAGCTGAACCATCCGGCATCCACCGGCAGGAGCACCACGATCGCTGACAACGCAACCGCCGCAGTCAGAAACGACCACGGAAGTACGCGCGCGGTGAACCGCAGGCGTCGATCGAGTAAGCGGCGGCGATCGTAATCCGAGAGGTTTTGTTCCGTGCCGCTGCGACCGAGCTTGCGCACAGACGTCTCGACACGACGCCTACGGAGTACCGCCGGGTCATCCACGTCGGCCTGCTACCGCCGCTGCGACCGCGTCGACCGACATGACCCCGCCGGCGATGTATCCCTGAACAGTCCTCACCCCTGCAGCGGCCACGGACTTCAAGTCCTCCTCACCGTCGACTCCCGAGACGACGACCTCCATTCCCAGCGCGTCGACCAGATCCACGACAGCTTCGAGAATCGGCCGTCCACCAGGCGCCGCACCCGAAATGGAGCGTTCTATCCGGACTCGGGTGAACGGAAGGCCGGACAGTGATGCGAGCGAGGAGAATCCGGCACCGAACTCGTCCACGGTCAGCGCGATTCCCATGTCTGCAATGGCGTGCAATGCAGACTTGGACTCGTCGGTGATCGCCGAGGATTCGTTGAGTTGAAGCTCGAGCTGATGTGCGCTGGCGTCCGATCGTCGAAGCGAATCCCCTATCGAGTCGACAAAGGAATCCGATTCGAGCTGACGCGTCGATACCGCGACGGCTACCCGCAGGTGATCAGGAAGACGCGACGCCGCCTCGCACGCCAGCTCGAAGACGGTCGTTCCTAGTGAATAAGCCAAACCGGTGTCGTCTGCGACGCTCATGAATTCGGCGGACGTCACAGCTCCGAGGCGGGCGTTGTGCCAGACCACGCGGACCTCCACGGCAACGATCTCGCGGGAGAGCACGTCGATCCTGGGCAGCAGCTCGAGTTCGAGGTCCTTCTCCGCGACGGTGTTTCCCAGATCTTCGAGCAGGCGGGCCCGCCGATCGGCCACGGACTTCATCGAGTCTCGATATTCACGCACGGCCCCGCGCCCGGATTCCTTTGCCGCGAACAACGCGAGGTCCGCAGCGCCCATCATTTCGTCGGCGGAGGACGGCAGTTCGGCGGGGAGGTAGTACCCGATGCTGCATCCGATCTCCAACCGCGTGCCGGCCACTGTGATCGGCTCATGCAGAGTTTCGATGTAGCGGCCGAGCAGAGTACGAACTTGCGAACTGTCACCTACATCGGTGAAAAGAATCGCGAACTCGTCTCCACCCAGACGTGCGAACAGCTGTGACATCCCGCCGGCCTCGGACAGGCGATCCGCGACCTCTCGCAGAACCGCGTCGCCAACGGTGTGACCCAGTGTGTCGTTGACCGATTTGAAGTTGTCGAGGTCGAGCATCGCCAACGCGAGACCACTTTCGATTGTGTACGGATCACGCAGCAGTCGCTCGAGCTCGGTCCAGAAGCTGTGCCGGTTCGGCATGCCGGTGAGTGCGTCCACCCGACCCATCCGCACGATCTCGTCACTCTGCAGTTTCACTTCCGTGACGTCGGAACCGACTCCCCGCCAGACGAACTCGTCAGGCGTGCGGCCGGGGCGCGGGCGTCCGGAGATCTGCCACCACCGGATTTCACCGTGCACTCGGACCGGAACGAGCACGTCGACGAATGCGGTCTTCGTGTGGCGGGCTTTCTGCAACTCCATGAGCGCATCGATTCCGCCGGGGATCCGTAGGGTGCCCAACTCCATGAACAGGTCCTGCCACGCCGTTCCCTGCAACTCGGTGGAGTCCAGCCCCGCTTCGACCGCGAGCCGCGTCGGGATTCGGTTGAACTTGCCTTTCTGGTCCGTCTCCCACACGAAGTCTCCCGCGTTGCCTTCGAAATCTTCGAGAAGCATCTGCACAACCGATCGTTCCGACGCGGCGCTCAATTCAGCTCGGTAGCGAGATTCCAGGTTGCCCGAGACCACTATCGTGCCGCCGATCAGAGCTGCGCCGTAGGCGATCATTCCAATGAGAATTCGTTCGAACTCGGGCCCCGGTTGAAGCCAGAATGCCACCCCGAGGATGACCATATTGGACAGGATCCAGGTGACCCCCACCATCCGCAACATCGCGGTGGCCACGGCTCCGGCACCGGTGATGGATGTGGTGACCGCTATCAGGATCAGGTCGCCGGAATCGTCCAGGATCGGGTACAGGACCAGGGCGAGCGAGGAATACAGGATCCCGACTACAGCAAATTCGACGATGAGAAACGCGTAGGACATCCGGTACGTGGGTGCGATCAGGTTGAAATGAATGGCGAGACCGACGCACATCCCCACCAACCCGATCACTCCGGACAGGAATGGCCACAGGCGCGGCAACGGTCCGCTGTCCGGCGGAATCACATACAACGTCAGCCCGAGTGTGACGACTAGGTGGACAGCAGCGGCCCACGGCAGCACGCCGAAGGTGACGGCTATCTGCTCACGAGTGACGTCATCGCGCTGCGCGGGCGTCAATCTTTCTCTCTGGTGGGGTTGCAGAAGAGACAGGACCGACATCACTTACCTCCCGCTCCCACGACTCAATTCGAATCGGACGTCCGACTCAGCAATTCTCTCGTAATTAAGCACTGCGCTGCCAACCAGTACGTCCGACCTATTTCGGAGTCAGGTCTGCCCACAGACACAGTAATCAGCAAACTACTGGTCTGCCGGTAGTTGGTGCGGCAAGTTTGATGCGGATGGGTTGAAATCAGACATGAGGGACAATGGCCGGAGATCGCCGATCACGTCGGTGGAGATTCCTCGACGGGTAACACGATCGGACTCATTCGAGTTCAGACAAGGACTATCACGATGGCAATCGACTACACCCGACGTTCCGGCGAGTCCACTCCGTCGCAAGCACCGGTCAGCCTGAGCAAGATCACGCTCACCAAATCGGCACCGACGGTCAACCTCGCGAAGGCGGGTGAACGACAAGGCAATATGCGGGTGAACCTCAACTGGTCGCAGGGAGCACCACCGAAGAAGACCGGTTTCCTCGCCAAACTCGCCGGCGCAGGTTCTGGCGCGGTCGACCTGGACCTCGGATGCCTCTACGAACTTGCCGACGGGTCCAAGGGAGTAGTTCAGGCCTTGGGCAACAGTTTCGGTTCACTGACTTCTCCGCCCTACATCTCCCTCGACGGCGATGACCGCAGTGGCGCGAACACCGGCGGCGAGAACATGCACGTCAATCTTGGTGACCCAAGCGCTTTCCGGCGAATCCTGATCTTCGCGATGATTTACGACGGCGCCCCCAACTGGGCGGCCGTGGACGGCGTCGTCACCCTGTATCCCACCAACGGCCCCGAGGTGGAAGTGCGGCTCGATTCGGCCAGCAACCAGGAGCGGTTGTGCGCAATCGCTCTCATCCAGAGTTCAGGTCAGGGCGTGACGGTGACCCGCGAAGTTCAGTACATCAACGGCAGTCAGTCAGATCTCGATCGGGCCTACAACTGGGGAATGAAATGGGCGGCTGGACGAAAGTAGGTGTCGCGGGCGGGGTGTCCCCCATCCGAATGACAATGTCCGAATCGTCCACAATGTCGCAAGTTACTGGATAGTGTCGAGAAGTGGGGTCGGACATGAGGGGTCACGCTCGACACCGATAGTGGGTCGGTGACGCTATGTGCTTGGCGACACCGACGTTCGACCGGAAAGGCCCTCGATTTCCCCCGAGATCGAGGGTCTTTTCGTATCTTGCGTCACTGTTCGGACCCGTTTTATTAGTTGATCGTTAAACTAAGCGTTCGTCCAACATGTACCGATGGAGAACGTGAATGTCCACGAATTCAGATCGACGCCCGCGCCTGCCCGTGAAAATCGCCTACCTCACCGCGGGAGTTCTCTTTGTCGCCGCCATGCTCCTGCTGGCAAGCGTCGTCAACCCTGACCGGGACCGCGATTTCTCCATGAACCACGTCCCCGCGGGGACGTCGGTGACCTCCGTCGTCGCCACCACTGACCTCGGCTAACGAAGGTACTGGTACGTAAGTGGCGCGCGTCACGAACTGTGGGTACCTTCAACGCCAATGGTTCGCCGTAGGTCGGTATTGAGAGGGACGGCCAACCACTGCCCTGCCTGGTTGCCCCACCCAAGCAGGCAGGGCACCCCTTCAACTCCATCGACTTTTCTGCGGATCCACGCCGACACACTCTGGCGTCCGGACAGTTTCACCGCAGCGCCTGCAGTAATGGGTCCGATGCCCGCCATTCTCGGTCGAGGCACACCCGCACACCTCCCAGCCGACGAGGCACGTATTGCCCGTCAGCGGGTGTCCGTTCGGGCAGCGGTCCGGGGATCGCTCGGTTAGCCGCATCTCCACATTTTCGCACACACGTTCGATGCCTTGGTGCTGCACACTGCAAATTCGATTGCACCGGCCGCTTCCGGTCAGCCCGAGCGCAACTATCCCTTCTGTCACTTCGGTCTGCTTTAATACGAAGGCTTTGTCGGGGGTTTACCAATGTCCGAAGTTGTCGAGTTTCTGCGAGCACACGCAGGCGAACACGGGGTTGAACTATGGGTTTCTTCAAGAAGGCGGCTGTGACTGCTCTAGCGGTCGCTGCAGTCGGAGCATCAACAGGGATCGCATCAGCTGATCCGTCAACCGACGTGAACTACGAAGCGAAGATCGTCGACAAGTCGATCGTCACCACTATCGACGCCGGGCTGTTCAAGGTATCCGGCGACGGCCACTCCGTCGTCTTGCAGGACAGCAAGGGAGCCGACCTTGTTTCGCTGCCTCTCGCATACAACCTCGGGGATCTGCAGTTCCCCTTCGATCGCACGATCAGTGAAGACGGTAAGACCCTCACACTGACACCGATTACCGATTCGGCGAAGGCAACACCTCGACCCGAGAGTGCGCCTGCGGCAAAGGAATGGACGCCGGTAGCCTCGCCCGAGGAGAATGATCGGGCGATTGCGCACTTCCAGAGTCAACTCGGTCTCGGCACTCAGGTCGGCAGCCTGCTCGGCACCATCGTCGGCGCCGGAATCGGTTGCGCTGTCGGCGCTCCGCTGGGCTTGACCATCGTCGGACTCCCCGTCGCTGCGGCACTGTGCCTGGGTGGCCTCGCAACAGGAGCCGGAATCGGCGGTGTCGCCGGAACCATCCTCGGTGGCGGCGGCGCGGCTGTCGTAGCCGGCATCGATCTCGTCAACACACTGAATGCGCCTGCCGGAACGACCGTCTGGGCCCAGTAGCCACTTGGTGAGCAGTCGTTGCTCCACGAAAACCCCGCCCGTCCGTATGAGGACGAGCGGGGTTCTTCGATATCGCACCGAATGTTGGACTACGCGGTGCCCCCAGTCGGACTCGAACCGACACTTGACGGATTTTAAGTCCGTTGCCTCTGCCAATTGGGCTATGGGGGCCTTGACGCACCCGACTGGTCGGGTGCGTCGGGAATCAGACTATCGGGTGGGTCTGAGCTATCGACATCGCGATGCCGTCGAGGATGTCGTGTTCGCTGACAACCAGTTCGGTGATCCCGGCTCTGGCTTCGAATGTCTGAGCCAGCACCGTGGTGATGATCGCTCCGCCGCCGATGACGTCCACCCGCCCCGGATGCATCGGTCCGAAGGCGGCGCGATCAACCCGAGGCATGGCGGTAAGTCGCTCGCACACGTCGAAAAGTTGCTTGAACGGAATCCTCGACAGGTGCACCTTCTCGGCGTCGTACTCCGGGAGTTCCTGAGCAATCGCGGCCAGCGTCGTCATGGTTCCAGCGACACCCACCCAGGTGTGCGCCTTCTCGACGGGCACGGCCTCGAATGCCTCGGCCAATTTCGCGGTCGCAAAAGCCGTCGCCTCGGAAACCTGCTCTGCCGTAGGCGGATCCGACGGTAGGCATCGCTCAGTGACGCGCACACAGCCGATGTCGGTGGAGTACGCAGCCTGGACGCCCGACGCGTCGCCGAGGACAACTTCGGTGGACCCGCCGCCGAGATCGACTACCACGAAGGGGCCCTCGGAGGGATCAAGTTCTCCCACAGCACCACCGAACGAGAGTCGCGCCTCTTCGTCGCCGGTGATCACCTCCGCTCCGGATCCGGGAATCACCGCACCGAGCACGTCCCGCGTCATCGTGAAGAAGTCTTCCCGATTCGCAGCGTCGCGAGTAGCCGACGTCGCGACCATTCGAACGGCGGTTGCTCCGGCATCGGCGATCATCGACGCGTACTCGACCAGCGCGACCCGGGTGCGTTCGATGGCCTCGGGCGCGAATGTCCCTGTCGCATCAACACCTTGGCCCAGTCGCACGACGCGCATCTCGCGCCGGACATCCACCAGACGGCCGTCGGCGCCGACGTCGGCGATCAGCAGTCGAATGGAGTTGGTACCGCAATCGACTGCGGCAACACGGCGAGTCACCGGTCGGCGGTGTCGGCATCGTCGATGCCAGGCCAGTCCGCGGGAATTGCAGTTCCGCGGAGCTTTCCGTGGCCGGCCAAGGCAACGGACTCGTCACCGAGCGGATTGACGCCGGGACCCTTGGCAAGCGAATGCGCCATCAGCACGTGCAAGCACTTGACGCGATCCGGCATCCCGCCACCGGCAAAGTCGGTTCCGAGAGATTCGATCGCGTCCCGCTCGGCAAGGTACGACTCGTATGCCCGCCGGTAGGCCGCGGCAAGTTCCGGATCCTGGGTCAGGCGTTCGGTCATTTCACGCATGACGCCGGCGGATTCCTGACGGCTCGCTTCGGCAGTCAGTCGCGGGTCGGTTAGGTAGTACAGCGTCGGGAACGGTGTTCCGTCCGGAAGTTTGGGGGCAGTCTTGACGACGCCGGGCTGACCGTCCGGGCTGCGGTACGCGATCTCGATCACTCCGCGTGGCTCACGGCCCAATTGAGCGGCAACGGCGTCGAGATCCGCTTGTGAAACCTGTGGGGAATTTTCGGACGTGTTGCTCACCCGGTGGGTACTCCTTGTTCTTCTGGCTCTATCGGCGCCAACGGCATCGGGGCCGGTGTCGTCGTCTCGGGAACCACTGGCGGTTCCGAAATCGTTTGCCACAGATCGCGATACCACGGACCTGTCAGCGGTGTTTCCTTTTCCTGCTTCTTCTCGGGTTCCTTGTAGTCGCCGGGAAGCTGAACCTGAAACGGGGTCTCGCCCGGTTTGACGTACCGAAGGCGTTCTCGTGCAAGAGCTTCGATGTACGCAGGGTCGTCGAAGCGCGCGTTCTGGCCTTGCAGCTTTCGCAGTTCTTCCTCGAGCACCTGACGTTCGGCCGCCACCTGCGCGGCATCCGAACGCTGGCTGATGTACGTACGCAGCGGCACTGCCAGTGTCAGCGCCAGCATGAGCACAACCATCGCGAGCACAACGGCCCGACTGGTGGACAAGCCGAAAATGGTGTTGTCCGACTTCGGAAGCCGAGACCAGAACTTGTTGGTTCCGCTCTTCCCCCGGGCCGACTTCGACCCACGCGCCGACGCTTTCTCGGCGGAGACCCCCGGTTGCGCGGGGTCTGTCGCAGCGGAATCAACTGCTGCCGGATCGACCGAAGATGCCGGTTCCGACGCGCGTGGGCGTCGAGCGCTGTCACGACGCGCACGCGACGGTGTGTCCCCACGACGGGAACCACGACCCCCCGGACTTCCGCCGGGGGATCGTGGCTTACCGCGCTGTGCAGACACTACTGAATCTTAGATTTCCGTCAGGCCTCGAAAGCGAAGCGCGGGAACGCAACCTCGCCGGCGTAACGTGCTGCGTCGCCGAGGTTCTCCTCGATACGCAGCAGCTGGTTGTACTTGGCGACGCGCTCGCTGCGTGCCGGAGCACCGGTCTTGATCTGGCCGCTGCCGACGGCAACTGCGAGGTCGGCGATGGTGGTGTCCTCAGTCTCGCCGGAACGGTGGCTCATCATCGTCTTGTAGCCGTTGCGGTGAGCGAGATCGACGGCGTCGAGGGTCTCGGTCAGAGTGCCGATCTGGTTGACCTTCACCAGGAGTGCGTTTGCCGCACCCTTGACGATGCCTTCTTCGAGGCGCTCGGGGTTGGTGACGAAGAGGTCGTCGCCGACGAGCTGGACCTTGTTGCCGATCTGATCGGTGAGTGCGACCCAGCCGTCCCAGTCGTCTTCGTCGAGCGGATCCTCGATGGAAACGAGCGGGTAGGCGTCGATGAGCTCGGCGTAGAACGCCGCCATCTCGGCCGCGGTGCGGTTCTTGCCCTCGAACTTGTAGCCGGTGCCGTCGGTGTAGAACTCGGTGGCGGCGACGTCGAGAGCGAGCGCGACGTCGGTGCCCAGCTTGAGGCCGGTCTTGTTCACGGCGATCGTGATGAGGTCGAGTGCTTCCTTGGTGCCCGCGACGTCGGGAGCGAATCCGCCTTCGTCACCGAGACCCGTGGAGAGGCCCTTCTCCTTGAGGACCGACTTCAGGGAGTGGTAGACCTCGGCACCCCAGCGCAGCGATTCCTTGAAGCTCGGTGCGCCGATGGGAGCAACCATGAACTCCTGGACGTCGACACCGGTGTCTGCGTGCGCGCCACCGTTGAGGATGTTCATCATCGGGACAGGGAGAACGTGAGCGTTGGGGCCACCGACGTAGCGGAACAGCTCGAGGCCCGAGGACTCGGCAGCGGCGCGAGCCACGGCAAGCGAGGCACCGAGCAGAGCGTTTGCGCCCAGACGCGACTTGTCCGGGGTGCCGTCTGCGTCGAGCAGCGCCTGGTCGACCGTGCGCTGCTCGGTTGCGTCGATGCCGATGATGGCCGGAGCGATCTCGCCGAGCACAGCCTCAACGGCCTTCTCGACGCCCTTTCCGCCGTAGCGTGCGCCACCGTCGCGCAGTTCGACGGCTTCGTGCTCACCGGTGGAAGCACCGGACGGCACCGCAGCCCTGGCGAAACTTCCGTCTTCGAGCAGAACCTCGACCTCAACCGTGGGGTTGCCACGTGAATCAAGGATCTCGCGAGCTCCGACCTGCTCAATACTGGCCACTGTGTGGTTCTCCTTCGAATGGGCTTCGCATTGGGGCACGCTCTGCGTGCTTGACACTTGGGCTCCGACCCCTCCGGTCGAAAGAGGACCACGATCGCGGCTGGGCCTCTGCAGTGCCAGCACCTCTGTAGTGCCAGCACACAGCCTAACCGCACGGGCCGAAGGCTTCTTTATCGACGCGCGGTCACGGGCCCGACCTGCGGATCGATCGCCGTCAGTCCGGCCGTACCCCGACTGAATACGCCGACGCACGATCACGAACGAGCGCGAGATAGTCGCCCGAGAGGTTGTACGCCATGAGCGCCTGCTGCCACCCGGCAGCGGCAGTGAGGTCTCCCCCGCGTGCACACAGGTAACGGGCGGCGGTGAGGGCAGCGTCGTCGATGTTGTCCGGGTCCACCCGGCCGTCGCCGTTGGCGTCGACTCCCCATTTGAGCCACGTCTCAGGGATGAACTGCATAGGCCCCATCGCACGGTCGTGCACTGGATCGCCGTCCATCGCCCCGCCGTCGGTGTCGGGGATCTCGGCAACTCCCGGGCCACCGTCCAGAGGGATTCCCCGAATGGCCGGGGCGACCTGGCCGAACGCATCGACCGACGAACCGTCGTAGGTCCCGTGGCGGCTCTCGACGCTGCCGATACCGGCCAATGTCGTCCACCCGATTCCGCAGCTGGGAAGCGTCTCGGCCATGACCGCAGCGGCGTACCCGTACGCCTCGAGTGCCGTGGTCCCGATCCCGATGTCGTCCGACAATCCCGCGGCCCAGTCGGCGAGTTGATCAGCACTGCGGCCGGGGGCATTGATGTCGATCGGTGGCGTCGGAGAGCCGGTACCTGGGGGTATGCCCTCCGGAATGGCTACTTTCGGTTCGTTCGATCCACACGCCACGATGCCTGCGCCCAGCAAGGCTGTTCCGGCAGCTACTGCGGCTACGACTCTCGAGAGACGCCGGGGACTTCTGCGGGCTGCGGGAGTTCGGTACACCCTTCCATCATCCACATGCGAGCGAAGTACTCCCGAACCCATTGGTAAAGAACAGCAAAAGTACAGGTCAGGGCGTGGTTCACCACCGATTGTGGAGTATCTTCTTCTGAGTTAAGGCTGGCCTAGCCTCATAAGTTCGTCAGAAGCTGTCGCACTCACTCAGTCAGGAGTCGCCCGTGCCCGTGTCGGTACTCGCTGCCGCGAGCACACCATCAGTTGCCACCCAGTTATTCGGCAGTGGCCTGATCGGTCTGCGCGAAGGCCTCGAAGCGGGCATCGTGGTGATGATTCTCGCTGCCTACCTCGTGAAAGCTCAGCGCAGGGATGCACTCAAATGGGTGTGGCTCGGCGTCGCGATCGCCGTCGCAATGGTGGCGATCATCTTTTTCGCGATCCACTACGGAACGTCGACGGTCGACGGCCTGACCGCAGAGATCATCGCGGGCGTTGCCTCCCTGGTCGCCGTCGTCATCGTCACGATCATGGTCCTGTGGATGCGCACGGCTGCGAAGAACATTTCCGGCGATCTGAAAGCGGGGATGGAGAAGGCGTTGATCGCCGGCCCCGTCGCCATCTTGTCGCTGTCGTTCTTCGCGGTCGGTCGTGAAGGCGTCGAGACAGCGTTGCTCATGGTCGGTTACGCCGAGAACACCGCAGGCAGCTCCTGGCCGTTGGTCGGACTGCTCCTCGGAATTCTCCTGGCCGCCGTCTTGACCGTCGCCATGTACTTCGGAGCCCTCCGTCTCAACCTGACGACCTTCTTCCGGTACACGGCGATCTTCCTCATCGTCGTAGCCGCCGGAATCCTCTCGTACGGTGTTCGCGCTCTACAGACCGGAAATGTGCTTCCGGGCGGTTCGAATCTCGCGTTCAACCTGACGCCCGGCTACGACCCGTCGACCTGGTACGGCACCGTCCTCGCCGGAATCTTCAACTTCCGCCCGGATCCGACGGTCCTGCAAGCCGTCGCGTGGGTCGTCTACCTCGTAGTCGTCCTAGCACTCTTCCTGCGTCCCCTTCCGTCGAAGCCAACCGAGCCGACGGCCCCGCCTGCGCACGACACACACGTTCCCGAAAAATCCTGAGAGGCATTGCCGACATGCGTAAATCCACCCTCGTACTGGCCACGGCTGCGGTACTTCCCTTCTCCCTCGCCGCGTGCACCGAGAAGACGACGGCGAGCGACGGCGACATCGTCGTCACGGCCACCGACGATTCGTGTGACGTCAGTGCCACCACCGGGACCACTGGCAGTTCGACGTTCCAGGTGACGAACAACGGCTCGAAGGTCACCGAGTTCTACGTCTTCGCCGAGGGTGATCGAGCGATGGGCGAAGTCGAGAACATCGGCCCCGGCCTTACCCGGCAGCTGATCGTCTCCCTCCCCGAGGCTGCGACCTATCAACTCGCGTGCAAGCCGGGCATGGTCGGAACCGGCATCCGCCAGGACTTCGTCGTCACGGGCGATTCGCAGGCGGCCACCGACGAGAGCGGACAACTCGCCGAAGCTGCCGACGGCTACCGGCGGTACATCCGCAGCCAGATCGTCGCGCTGCAGGACACCGCAGCTCAGTTCGTCGCCGCCGTCCAGTCCGGCAACGTCGACCAGGCGAAGGCACTGTTCCCGATCGCACGTACCTACTACGAGCGCATCGAGCCCGAAGCCGAGAGCTTCGGCGAACTCGATCCCAAGCTTGACCTGCGCGAAGCGGACCTGGAGCCCGGTCAGGTCTGGACGGGATTCCACCGCCTCGAGAAGGATTTGTGGGTTACCGGACTTCAGCCGGATACCAACGCAGTCGCCGATCAACTGCTCGAAGACATTCAGTATCTTGCTGATCAGGTGAACGCCGAGGACTACGCGATCGATCCAACCAAGATCGCCGGCGACGCCCAAGGACTGCTCGACGAGATCTCGACCTCCAAGATCACCGGAGAAGAAGACATCTTCTCGCACACCGACCTGTGGGACTTCCAGGCCAACGTCGACGGCTCACAAGCGGCGATCGCGGCACTGAACCCGATTCTGCAGGAACGTAATCCCGAGCTCGCCCAACGCATCGCGGACCGCTTCGCCGACCTCGACGCCGCTCTGGCGCAGTTCCGCGTCGGCGACGGATTCGTGTACTACGACACCGTCACCGAAGCGCAGCGTCAAGAACTCTCGCGTAAAATCGATGCTCTGTCCGCCGAGGTCAGCCAGGTCCAGGAAGTAGTCGCGGGACAGTAGATGACTGATTCACCAGAAGGCACACCCGCTGCGGAAAACGCAGCACCGCATGCGGTCTCACGGCGCCGACTGTTCGGCGCCGTGGGGGCCGGCGCCGTCCTGGCCGGTGCCGGTGCCGTCATCGGGCGGGTGACCGCCGACGAGAATTCCGGCACCGATCACGCAGACGTGGTGGCATTCCGCGGCGAGCATCAAGCAGGCATCACGACGCCGGCCCAGGATCGCATGCACTTCGTCGCTTTCGATGTGACGACGAAGTCGCGCGACCAACTGATCACGCTGCTGCAGACGTGGACGGCGATGGCCGAACGAATGACGGCGGGTCAGGAAGCAACCGAGGACGGAGCGACCGGCGACGGTCCGTACGCGCCACCGAGCGATACCGGTGAGGCACTCGATCTCGCGCCGTCGCAACTCACCCTGACCATCGGATTCGGACCGTCACTTTTCGACGACCGTTTCGGGCTCGCAGACAAGAAACCTGCTGCCCTGCTGGATCTCCCCCACTTCCGCGCGGACAACCTCGATCCGAATCGCAGCGGGGGCGACATCGCCATCCAAGCGTGCGCCAACGATCCCCAGGTTGCCGTCCATGCGATCCGCAATCTCGCGCGAGTCGCTTTCGGGACCGCGTCGGTCAAGTGGTCACAACTCGGGTTCGGGCGAACGTCCTCGACCTCGACGACGCAGGCGACACCACGAAATCTGTTCGGGTTCAAGGACGGAACAGCCAACATCAAGGCGGAAGATCCAAACGCACTCGCCCAGCACGTCTGGGTTGATCCCACTGACGATCAGGCCTGGATGGCAGGCGGCTCATTCCTCGTCGCCAGACGAATCCGCATGCTGATCGAGCAGTGGGATCGCGCAGTACTCAAGGAACAGGAAGCCGTCATCGGCCGCTCCAAACGCAGCGGAGCACCACTGGGCGGCAAAGACGAGTTCGACGAACTCGATCTCGATTCCAAAATGGGCCACGACTTCGTCATCCCGGAGGATTCACACGTGCGCCTGGCCTCTGCCGAGGAACTCGGTGGGATTCAGATCTTGCGCCGCGGATACAACTTCACCGACGGCTCCGACGGCTTCGGCCACCTCGACGCGGGACTGTTCTTCGTTGCGTACTGCCGGAATCCGGTCGAGCAATTTGTTCCGATGCAGCAAAACCTTTCACGACACGATGCGCTGAACGAATACATCCAACACGTCGGTTCTGCCGTCTTCGCGTGCCCCGGCGGTCTCGCCGACGGACACTACTGGGGCGAAACACTGTTCGCGTAGCCGAACACCGGAACACCGGTCCAGGTTGCGATCTCGGAACGAAATCTGCGCACGGAGTACTTCTCGTACGAGCGTGCACCATTCACATCCACCGCGGCGACATCTCGGATGCACTCGGCCACCGATTCCCAACTGTCGTCGTGGAAATGGAGTCCGTCGACACCAGGTGTCACGGTTTCCGAAGCTCCACCAATGCTGTTCGTAATCACGCGCGCACCCGCAGCCATCGCCTCCACCGGCATGATTCCGAAGTCTTCGATCGCCGGAAAGACGTATGCGAGTGCCTGCTGATACAGCGCAAAAAGCAACGCATCCGAGGGGCGACGAACAATTCGAACGGGAACCGACGCAGAGTCAGCCATCGCGCGGAGCCGATCCTCTTCCGGGCCCGACCCTGCGATGACAGCAGCCGTCCCGGCCCGCTCGGCTGCCCGGATCACCCAGTCCAAACGCTTGTACGGAATGAACCTCGAGGCACCGAGAACGAATGGTGAGGGCAAACTGGATAGTAGCTGAAGTTCGTTTTCGCTCAAACGGGACCGCCAATCCTCGACGGCGGAGATCCGGTCGACGTCCACCGGGGGGTGGATGACCCGTGACTGCACGCCCCAGGCGCGCTCAACCCGTCGACTGACGAACTCACTGTTCGCTGCGAACGAGGCCCCCTCCGACGCTCTCTTGCGGTCGATTTTGCGCAGAATGGGTGATCCCAGCCTCGCGAGTGGCGAGTTTCCACGCTCGTCCAGTTCGGGGTTCCACACGTACCTGGCGGGGGTGTGCACATAGACGAATTTCCGGAATCGCGCAGACTGCTCCCTGAATGTTGCGTGATGGGCAAACACGTGGGAGCTGATCAGCGCGAAGTCGTAGTCGCGGTTCTCCAACCCTCGCCAGGTGAACGGCATGACAGGCAATGAGAGCGCTTTGCTACGACGCAATGGCGTTGCAGCGAGCACACTTTCGTTGACATCGGTTGTCGAGTAACGCCCGGGAGCATCGTTCCACAGACAATGCAGGTCAGCGTCCGGATAGCAGTTGACGAACTCGTCCAGCACCTTCTCTGCGCCGCCCGAACGCTCTATCCATTCATGGACGAGTACACCTGACATTTTCGGACTCCTATGCGCTTTTTTGGCGCTCCACAAACCTAGAGATTGCCGGATCGGCACCAAACAGACTACTGGTATGTTTACTAGCAACATACAGGCAACCGATCTTGACCGGAGTGATCACCATCGAGACTCAACTGGCCACGTGGTTCGGGTCGGCAGACAGGCCGTTGCTCGGATTCGTTCACGTGCCCTCTTCAGGAACTGTCCGAGAAGCCGTGGTCATGTGTCCCCCGCTGGGCAAGGAGCACATCGACACCTATCGCGGCATGCGACTTCTCGGCGAAAAACTCGCGGCACAGGGTATGGCCGCTTTTCGTTTCGAGTACGCGGGAGTCGGCGACTCGGCCGGTGCCGAAGACGATCCTGACGCTCTCACCCTCTGGCTGAAGAGCATCGTCAGCGCTGTGGACTATGTCCGACGAGCGGGCGCGGAATCCGTCAGTATCGTCGGACTGAGAGTTGGGGCCCTCCTGGCAGCGTCGGCATTGCAGGAGTGCGGAGCCGTCAACTCGATAGTCCTGTGGGACCCAATTCTGACCGGCCGCAACTACCTCAGGGAACAACGTGCGTTCTACGCGATCAGCGTCGGAGAGGACGATCCCGCCGACTCACGTGTGTCGATCATGGGTGGCGTGCTGGCACCCGAATGCGCCGACCAACTGTCACGTCTCCGCATCACCGGACCATTTCTCGGACGTCCACGCACCCTTCTGGCCGTGAAGTCTTCGGTACTGGACAGCAGGGCTGTCGCCGGGCTCGCAGCAACTCTTGATCCCGAGATGATGATCTTGGAGAACCACGACGCGTTCACGTCGCCTCCCAGTTTCTACGTCGACATCCCCTACACACACATCAGCGAAATCGCACAGTGGTTGGATCGCCACGCGCCCACGAGTTCCTCCGCGTTCACTCCCGCGATCACCACCACAGCTCGCGTCGCGATCACCGAAGTCGGCGAGGAGGTGTTCGAGACGTTGGAACGATTCGGTGCTCAGGAGCTCTTCGCGATCCGCACGCATCCCGCAACTTCTCCCGAATCCGAGGCAGGCAACATATCGACCACCGATGCGCCTCCCGAGCGCGGACTACTGTTCTTCACTACGGCAATCGAGCATCGAGTCGGGCCTGGCCGCTCGTGGGTGACCATCGCTCGTGAGGCCGCGGCTCTCTCGGTCACGAGTCTCCGATTCGACCGACGAGGGGTCGGCGACTCGGGCCCGATCGACGCCGACAATCCGACGTCGGTCTATTCACACGCGGCAGACGAGGACGCACGTACTGCCGTTGCTGCACTCGGCGCAGATCCGAGAAACCTCGTGATGACCGGATTGTGTTCTGGGGCATGGACCTCAGCGTCCATGGCGCTCGAGATGGGTGCGAGATCGACAATACTCGTGAACATGATTCTGTGGTCGGTGAGGCGCAAGAAGTCCCTGATGGATGCTGTCTTGCCGGAGGCTCCTCGAATCGATCCAGGTGCCGAAACCACGAAACTTCCCCTCCGCGGACGGGTGAAAGGCGTACTGCAGTCCCGTCTCCCCTATCCAGCGTGGAAGCTTCTGGGAATCAGGGGAATCACGCAGGTTCCTGAGGTAATGCTGGAGGCACTCTGCAAGCGTGGGGTGGATACCACCGTCATCCTCTCCCCCGCGGACGCCGCATGGTTCGATCAGCAACGCGGACCCGAAGGCGTTGCCCGGATGACTCACCGAGGACAAACGTTCGACGCGATCATGCCACCGGTCGGCGATCACCCGTCCTACCATCGTGACCTCCGAAATATCGTGCAAACAAAGGCGATTTCTTCGATAGCGAAAGCATTCGGAATTACGACGGTCCCTCGGGCCGACACGGCGAATGCGAACCGGTTCATCGCGTGAACACATCATTCATGATTGTTGCTGCAATCTTCGCAGTACCCATCGTCGTTGCGATCTACCAGCGACCACAACGCGGCTTGCTGCTTGTTGCACTGTTCGCTCCGCTCCACGGTCTGTTGGCGATCATTCCCGGCGGGACATCGATGGCCGGTTGGAAGGAGGGGTTGCTCCTGCTCACGTTTGGATGCACCTTCGTCAGCCCCAATCGCCTTCGGGTAGAGCGCCCCTCGATGCCTTGGTGGCCTGCTGCCGCAGCCTGGGTAGCATTCGGTTCCGCGTCAGCACTGCTTCTGTCCGGTATCGCCGGGGTGACATCGATAAAGATCACCTACTTCTACATCTTGATACCCGTCATTCTCTGGCGCGCACCGTTCTCGCGGGACGACCGAGATCATCTCGTGTCCGTCTTGATGGGCATGGGGATATTGACAGCAGTCATCGGACTCCTTCAGCAAGCAGTAGGGCCTGCATACCTGGTGGATCTCGGGTACAGCTACACCGAGCAGATTCGAATCACCGGCTCGATCTTGCGAAGCTTCAGCACTTTCACCGGTCCGTTTGCGTTCGGCCTCTTCGTGATGCTGAGTTTGATCGTCGGCATTTCGGTCGCTCTCGCAGATCCGAAAAGGCTGCGCAACATTATCTTTCTGGCCGCAACTCCGATCATGGTCGTAGGCATGGGAGTCTCGATTGTGCGGGCCAGCTACATCGGGTTGGCTGTCGGGCTTCTCTGGATCGCCGTATACAAGTATCGGTCTATCTTGATGTTGTTCGGCGCGGCTGCCGCTGCCGTTCCCTTTGTACTTCTGTTGGCACCACCATCAATCGTCAAACCACTGTTCTCGTCGTACAGTCTCGAAGAACGCGGTAGCGGATGGTCGTCGACAATCAGCTCGCTGTTCGTGCATCCGCTCGGGCAAGGTTTGGGCGCAACAGGATCCGCGGCAGCAAAGGCTGCGGAAGCAGCGCAACCGATGCTCAACACGATGACGATCAAGGCCGCGACAACACTTGGGCTGATCCCCTATCAGCCTGACAACTACTACATGAAAGTCGCGGTCGAGCTCGGACCGATCGGCTTGTGGATTTTTGTCCTGGTCCTCATATCTTCCGGAGTGTCCGCGCTGAGGGCATCGCGGTTGCTTCCTGGCTCGGACGGCGCTTTGGCTCTCGGTGTCAGCGCCTCGATCGTCGCGGCCGCGGTCGCTTCTGTCGTCTCGACATATTTCGAGATATTTCCCCTCGACCTCTACTTTTGGCTACTGATTGGAACCGTGGGATGCGCACTGACTCAACACCACTCGGAGAAAGAAGCGATATCCGGTCACGAATCACCCTCGGAGCCATGGCACTCCGACCTGGTGGGGGCGGCGTCCAAACCTATGCACGCGAACTACTCCGAGAACTCTCCCCACTGATCAGCGAATCGACGAACCTCAGCGCAACAGTGCAAATCGACGCTGTCGATGAGATTCCAACCGGAGTGCGCGCCGTGACGCGCCCTGTCGCCTCCGGAGCACGCAGAGCAGCGTGGGCGATGGTGCCGGTCGCGGGCAGCGACTTGTTCCACAGCCTCGACGTCGACCTCCCGATCGGGCAAGGCGGCCTGAAGATCTCGACGTTTCACGACATGTCGGTATTCGACGTTCCGTGGGCCTTCAGTCGATATCGAGCAGCTGGCGAACGCCGACTCCTGTCCGCAGCGCTACGCAAGGCCGACGTCGTCATTGCAGTATCGGACTTCACCGCCGAACGAATATTCGCACTGAGCGGTCGGCATGCCGTTGTCACGCCGCTGGCACCCGCATCCTGGGCCACGATCCCCACCGAAGCTGCAGTGACCGAAGTTCGGCGGCGATTGAAACTACCGGAGCGATTCGTGCTGCAGGTCGGAACGATCGAACCTCGAAAAGATGTCGCTCTGGTCGCCGAAGCGTGCACGGAGCTGTCGATTCCTTTTCTGCTGGCGGGCTCCGGCTCGACGGGCCCCGACGCGCCCCGTTCCGCCCGAGGATTGGGTTACGTCGCGACAGAAGACCTTCCGGCACTCTATTCCGCCGCAACTGCTGTCGCTTACTCCTCCCACTACGAGGGGTTCGGTCTGCCGCCACTCGAAGCCATGGCGTGCGGCGCGGCAGTGGTTGCGAGTGCGGTCGGAGCACTGACCGAATTCGCCGACAACGCCGCCGTGCTTGTCCGCAAGCACGACAAGGCTTCCTGGTTGGCCGCTCTTCGCTCAGTCGTCCTGGACGACGATGTCAACACCGCACTCCGCATATCTGCGCCACGTGTCGCGGCCCGATCGACGTGGACCCGAACAGCCGAATACACGGTCGACGCGTACCGCACTGCAGGGCTGAGCGTGTGAGTTGCTCATGACGAATCGCAATTCGACGGGCACCGAGCCCGTATCGCCGCGAGAGTTCGCCGAATTGCGCCAGGCCGCTATCGACAAATTCGAGAAGGAACGTCGCGAGCGAGAGACGAAAATCCACGGGCCGGCCGCTCCGGATTTGACTGCGAACGATGCACGCCGAAGCACTGCGATCATGCTCGGAAGCCGGATCGCAGTGGCAGCGATGGGGTGGACCGGCTCGGTTCTGATCGCGCGTTCGATCAGCCCTGACGAATTCGGTCAGTTCTCCCTCATCTTCGGATTGCTCGGCTTGTTGTCCGTCGTCACCGATCTCGGCGTCGGCCGAGTGGTGCTCGCGAAGTTGGTCGAGTGCAATCCGTGGGAAGTTTCGCTGGTCACCACCGCGTTCATATCCCTACGGGTCGCCCTTGGTCTTTTCGGATACATCGTCGCGGTGGGTTATGTCTGGATTCTCCGCTACCCCGCAGAAGTGGTAGAAGCAACGGCGGTCGCTGGTTTGGTCGTTGTCGTTGCCACTCCCAGCCATGCACTTTCCGTCATGTACCAGAGCCGCCTGCGCATGACGTATGTCGCGATCGCCGAGGGCGTCGGGCAACTCGCCCAGCTTGTCGCGACCATCGTCGCGGTTTTGTGGCAGCCGATCCTCCTCGTTCTCGTCATCCCTGCGGTCATCAACGAAGTGGTCGCGGCCGTCGTGAAAGTGCGCGGTGTCCGAAAGGGCGTCGCCGGGCCAAGGCCGTCGTCACGAGTGCAGTTTCGTAGGTGGCGGGAAATGCTGATCGAAGCAATCCCTTTGAGCATCGGCTTCGCTTTGGTCACGCTTCTGTCCAAAGTGGATGTGCTGCTCTTGGGCAAGCTCGATACTTTCGATTCGGTCGGCTTGTACACCATCGGGTACAAATTCGCGGACCTTCTGCAAATCGTCGCAATCACCGTAGTCACCCCGGTAACAACACTTCTCGTGTCATATTGGCCCGACAGCGTGGGAGTGTTCCGCGAACGAAGCCGCGAAACATTCATCGTCCTGACAGTTCTCGGGAGCGCATCGATCGCCGCGTTCTGGCCTGCTGCCACCGGAGTGCTCACCTTTCTGTACGGAGAGCGGTTCGCAATTGCAGGGACCTCGACGCGACTGTTGGTGCTTGGCGCATGCTTCTCGATGCTCACCCAGTTGGGGTTGATGATCCTGGTTGCGAGCGGCCGGCATCGAATATATCCGTGGATTGCATTGGGCGGCTTACTCTTCAATATCGCGGTCAACATCGTGTTGATTCCTCGAATGTCATTCAACGGAGCGGCAGTTGCGACCGTATCGACCGAACTGCTTCTTTTCGTTGCAATTTGGATTGTAGTGCGGCAAAGTCTGCCGGTTCACAGAATGTTTCCGATGCTCCCGCTCGGAGCGGCCGTCGCCCTCTGCGCGGTGGTCACAGTGGCAGGAACGATCTGCGTCGAAAGGTTGAGCGTGCCATGGCCAGTCGTTTCGGTTCTCGCTCCACTTGGGACAGTCGGAATCTATGCACTTGTATCGCTCGCGGGCGGGAAGTCGCCACTCGCAATGGTAAAACCCGACAGGGAAGTAAAATGACACGAACGATCATTTTCGTCAGCCACACTGGAGAGATCTCCGGCGCCGAACTGGTCATGCTCCAACTGATGCGTTTGGCACACGAGCAGGGTTTCACGGTAACGTTGGCTTGTCCGGAAGGGCCGCTGAGGGATCGCGCACGCGCGTCAGTCGACTTCGAAACGGTCACGCTACCAACCCTGTCGCTCAGAGGCGAAGGGGGTCTGGCACGCGTCCTGGCGATTCTCGAAGTTGCAAAGAATTGGCGAATTGCCGGGCGCATCATTGCGTCTCGGGCTCAGTCGGCCAGCTCGACCGTGATAGTCAACTCACTGTTCGCATTGCCGGTGATCAGGCTCGGCCGCGTACCGCAACGTGCAACGTGGCTTGTCCACGACACTCTCTCGAGCACAAAACAACGAATCGTCGTACGGATTGCAAAACCCGGGATCCGACGAGCAGTCGCCGTCTCCGGACCGACCTCGCTTCCTGTTCTTTCGCTGGGAATTCCCACCTCGGTGTCACGACTTGGTGTTGTAGTTCCCACTGAGGTAACGGAAGTTCGATCACCGGCACGCCGAGTTGTCGGAATCATCGGGTCACTGACGCCGTGGAAAGGCCACTTGGTGTTGATGGATGCCATCGCCCGCACAGTAGACGTCCAACTCGAAATCGCCGGACTTCCGTTCCCGGGCGATGAAATGTACGCACAAGTACTACGTGAACGCGCACAGCAGTCGGATCTGGCGGGTCGCGTCACATTTCTCGGATATGTCGATTCACTGGCAACTATCAAAGGATGGGACATCGCGATTTCTGCGAGCACCTCTCCCGAAGCCGGCCCACTCGTGGCACTCGAAGCAATGAGCATCGGAGTGCCAGTCGTCGGAACCGATCTCGGCGGCACCAGCGAGCTGCTGGGGGACGGCGCCGGATCGCTCGTCGAGCCATCTGATTCAGTAGAACTCGCAGCCGAGATAACGAGACTGTTGGAGGACGGGAGTGCACGATCCGAATTGTCACGCATCGGCCGGCGGAAGGTAGAGGACCGATATGACATCCAGAAGAATCTTCCGGCTCTGCTGAAGGAGCTCATCGATGGCTAAGGCACGTCGAGTCGCCGCAGTCGCAGTGGTCTTGTTGATTGTCGGATTGGTAGTCCATTCTTCGATTACCGCAACCGGCGAACCTTGCGCAGTTCAACCTTCGTCAGACAATACTGGCATCGCACTTGGTTCCGGCTATACCGCAATGAGTGACGCCGAAATGGATCGAACGGTGGAAGCTATTCGATCATCGGGTTCGCACTGGGTCAGATTCGACATCGACTGGTCCGCCATCGAAAGTACCGAGGGCGCCTTCGACTGGTCCGGAACCGATCGCCTCGTGGACATCGCAAAATCTTCCGGGCTCGAGATTCTCGGTCTCATCACCTACACGCCTGCCTGGGCAAGAGATCCGGCAGCGACGAGTCCTGACACGCATACCCGTCCGGCCGACCCGGACGCGTTCGGTAGGTTCGCGGCGCTTGCCGCTGCCCGCTACTCGAATTCCATTTCGTCATGGGAGATCTGGAACGAGCCCAATCTCCAAACATTCTTCAATCCGACGCCGGATCCTGAGTATTACTCGAAGCTGCTCGCCGCATCGAGCGTAGCAATCGAGGCAGTGCAACCGGGCGCAACAATTGTCTCCGGTGGCTTGTCCCCCGCAACTGACAACGGCGCTGACATAAGCCCCACGACGTTCCTCGCGAACATCTACGAATATGGAGCTGGACAACACTTCGACGTTGTCGGAATGCATCCGTACACCTACCCGGCACTGCCCTCGGACCCGTTGACTCGAAACTGGAACTCTTTCTATCGAATGCGGCTGATGCACGACACAATGGTTGCAAACGGCGACTCGACCAAATCTATTTGGGCGACCGAATTCGGGGCACCAACAGGAACTGGTCTCGACGCTGTGACCGAGTCGATGCAAGCCGAGATACTGCGTGACGGATTCAACGAAGCACGTAGCCTCGGGTTCGTTCAGAAGGTCTTCGTTTACAGTCTCCAGGACCGCGGCTCCGATCCCGGTGATCGCGAACAAAACTTTGGCCTTCTGAATCTCGACTTCGAACCGAAGCCCGCTATGGCCGTGTTGCAAGATGCAAACGAAACTGGAGGATGCCTCTGAACTATTGATCATTTTCGACCACAGTCACCGAGAAAATCGGACAATACCAACCGGCGCATTTCGCAGTAGCACCCAACCGGACGGAAGTACTGCAGAACCGACTTCGAGACTGGTGCCAAGTGACCCAATTCATGCAATTCTTTGATTTGTCGGATTGGTCATCTAGTTCGGCTTCCAACTTGTCTGTCCCGCACCGGTTTCGAGTCACTGTGGAAAGAAGGTGGTCGACGTGAGTCGACTTCGATTGTCCCTCGCCTGCGCCCTGTTGACTGTCGGGTCATTGAGCGCGTGTGCACCGAGTCCAGTTCCAACAACAACCCCAACCCCGAACTCGACGTGCAGTTCCGTTGGTTTAGGGATCGCCGCGGGCGCCCCACTCAACGGTCTCTCTCAGAATGATCTCGATGCAGAACTGACCGCAATGAAGAATGCCGGCGCGACCTGGCTCAGGTTCGACGTCGATTGGTCCGCCGTCGAATCAACCAAGGGCCAACAGAATTGGAGCGCAACCGACCGCGTCGTCGATCGAGCACGTCTCCAAGGATTGAGCGTCTTGGGAATCGTTACGTACACGCCGGCTTGGGCTCGCGTCGCCGGGGTCAGCGATACCCACGGGTATCCATCCGATCCGGCCGCGTTTGCCAAGTTTGCACAACAAGCAGCACAACGGTACTCGAACAGAATCAGCACTTGGGAGATTTGGAACGAACCGAACCTGACACAATTCTTCCGCCCCAAGCCGAATGTGAACACCTACACTGCACTCCTGAAAGCCGCATCTGCAAGTATCCGTGCGGTACAACCGGGTGCAAAGATTCTCAACGGCGGTTTGGCACCGGCCGTCGACAACGGATCCGACATCTCACCGGTCACATATCTCAAGGGTATGTACGCGGCAGGAGCAAAGTCTTCATTCGATGTCTTTTCGATCCATCCGTACAGTTGGCCTGCGCTACCTTCGGATTCGTCCACCCAGAATTGGAACACTTTCTACAGGATCCGACTGATGCGAGAATCGATGGTGCAGAACGGGGACAGCGGAAAGAAAGTCTGGGCAACCGAATTCGGAGCTCCGACAGGTACAGGCCCGACCGCCGTCAGCCCGCAATTACAGGCCAACATCATCTCGGATGGATTCGCGCAAGCAAAGGTGCTCGGTTACATCGAGCGCATTTTCATCTACAGCATGCGTGATCGCGGAACCAACACTTCGGATATCGAACAGAACTTCGGTCTGGTCACGATCAATTACACTCCGAAACCCGCACTCGCAGCGGTGAAACAGGCAGTTGGAGGGTGCAGCACACCCAAGATCTAGTGAAAGCCCGGTCCTTCAGGATTCCGACTGTCCGTCTGCTGAATCCGAACGTATAAGGCTCACGCGAGTTCTTTGCCTCCTCTTTCGAATTTCCGCTATATCTTTGGAGGTCAACATAATTCGTTCGGTCGAGGCTTCGGAGTCGATGCTGTCGGCTTCCCCGGACGCCTTGACACCAGTTGCATCATTGCTGGTCGACTCCGCTCCGGAAATTTCCACTGCGGACGCCTCGACTCCGGCGCCCTCGACATCAACATCAACAGCCTGCACGATCTGCGGCTCTTCGAGCTCGACCCCTGCGCTCGGCTTGGGCGTAGCCTTCGGCAGGTTCTTCTTCGCAATACTGACCGTTTTCGCATCCACCAGGCTGGCGCGATCCCTCCTCGAATCCAGGGCGGAAGTATCCATTCCGTAGGGCACGGCAACGGAAGGCTCGTTCAGTCGCGGCGCACCGGACTTCACCCAGGCGCTGTCGGACGGGGTCTGTGAGTTCGTGGCCGAGTTGGTCGGCTCGGCCGCCAGTTTCACTGAACTTGCGGGCCTGCGTCTGCGACGCAGCACCGCGAGGGTAAGTACGTCGAGGAGAGGCTCGGGAGCAGACGGACCCACGAGTACCAGTGTTCGCGCAACATCGACTTCGGCCAAAGCCCTGAGGCATTCGACGATCTCCCGTTGGTTGGCGTGCTGTGCGGAGACAACAACCAGGGCAAACCCGGTTCCATTGGAGTCAAATCGGCTCCACCAGTCCGACTTCAGCGAATATCGGGAGACCCCGGATCGCACGTGCGCAGGAACATCCCATGATGTCGAGGGGACGCCGTCACCCGAAAGCACCAGGACATGATCACCGAGACTTGCACGCTGGCATATCGTCAGCGCGAGGTTCGGTGGAAACTCAGCGGCTTCGGAGTGCTGCAGGAGTAGTGAGGCTCCGTATTTCCGGGCCGTTCGACGTGCCCACGCGTCGGTCACTCGCGAACTGAATCGACCCCGGCAGGCAGAGAGGATTTCGGCAGCGAGAATGAGGACCACCAAGAACGCAACCGCCGACTCGACGAGCGGCTTCGGTGCAACCGGCAGACCCGTTCCCGCGGGGGCGGAAAGCAACTGCAGTCGGTCGGAACCGGATACGGTCGATCTCAACTGGCGCAACTGCTCCAGCCTCGCGTCGAGATCCGCCTTGATAGTCGGATCGTCGGCGGGCGTCTCGTATTCGTCCAAGCTTTCTCGCCGCGCTGCGTCCAAGTCCCCGTTCAATCGAGCGATGTCGTCGGTGAGAACTCGGGTACGACGATCCAGCGTGTCTGCATTGCGTCGCGCCTGCGCGTCGCTCAAGGTGGCGACGACTATTCGTGCCAACGCGTCCGCGTCAGCCTGACTGAAGGCAGTCGCCTTGACGAATACCAATGCCGGAGAAGTACCCGGCGTCACCGAGATGTGGCTCGAGACATCCGCTGTCGTCCACCCGTTATTCAACTGGCCGTGGATGGCGGCAACCACATCGCTATCGGTGGCCAGTGCGACATAGGGGGCAACCAACTGGCCGAGGTTCGCGTCCGTCACGACGATTTGAGAGGCAGACTGAACCTCCGCGACGATGTCGGATTGATACACCGGTGTCGCGCTTCCCCGCACAGCGTAGACAATCCCACCGACGAGCAATGCGATGACAAGAGCGGGGAAGAACACTCTTGCAAGGTTTCGTGCATGCCTCACCAGGTCGAAAGTGGGCGGAACGCCGAGTTCGCGACGTATCGCCGCATCCCTGGTACTCGAATCTGCCATCTTGAGTACCCCCGACTGGATCGCGCGTTGAAGCGTAGCTGAAAGAAACCAAAAGTTTGCCGAACGCACACAAACATACCTGACGGCTGATGTCAGCTACCAAGTAGCCATCGCGGTCGCGACCACATCTGCCAGTACTCGACGATTTCGGCTCCGCTCGCGTCGTACAGAGCATTGCCGGCAGCGCTGGCGAGACCACACACGGCGCCGTCGCCGACAGCCTCGAATGCGGCTGCCGACACTTGCCGAAGGACCCGCAACCCATGTCCGCGCCGCTGTCCTTGCGCCCTGGTTCCGGCCGCCCACACAGTGCTGATGGGCTTACCGAACGACAGCATCGCTGCGGTCTGCAGCGTGTCGAGTTCGAACAGGCCGACGACTGAACGCTCACTTGGTCGGTCGGGGGCCGCCTCCTGATACACCAGAGTCGCAGATTCGCGATCGATACCGAAAACATCCTCCGCAAGTTGCCGTGCTGAACGCAGGTCGCCACCTTCCAGGATCCGCACCGCGGCATCCGGCGCTGACGGAGAATTCGGTAGCGCGCGTAGCGAACTCGAACCTACGCACACCCACCCTGCATCCGCGAGGACGGTCGCGGCATCCAGACCCGCCCCGGCGAGCATGACAACGGTGCGCAGTCGCTCTGCGAGCACTCGTTCCACAACGGCGACCGTGTTTTTCCGCACATCACCCCCATGGACCAATGCAAGGTTGTAGCTGGGATCGGGTGCACCCGTGAGAGCGATCCACCAACCGTCGTCGGCGAGATACACACCGGTCTCAGGTACGAGTCCAGACATGTTCTGCCCATAGGCATCCCGTAAGGCGGTCAACCCCGCCACCGTCCGAAGTGGTTGCCATCCGATCATCGTCGTCTCCTGGGTCCAGGTATTGTGGGGCCATCAAACAGATCAAATCGGCCTTGAAGATTGCGGGCATACCTCTATCACTCCTCGCCCTTGGTGCGGCAGCGGGTTGGCCCGTCTTCGTCTCACCCAAGATCGATGCACCACGAAGTGCTGACGCTATCGTTGTCCTCGGCGGAGCACACGACGGACGCGAGGAGGTCGGAATCCAACTGATGAAAGACGGTTACGCACCACGCCTGATCTTCTCGAATCCTTACGGCGACAACGACAAGAAGATGCGGTCGATCTGCGAGGGTACGTTCGACTTCCCTGTCGACTGTTTCGTCCCCTCACCGTCCACCACCGAGGGCGAGGGGTTCGAAATCGAGAGAATGGCCAATGCCAACGGATGGAAGACTGTCATCGTCGTGACTTTCGTTCCTCATATCTCGCGGGCGCGGCACATCATTTCGCAGTGTTATCAAGGAGAACTGGTCATGGTCGCAAGCCGTCCGGAACTCTCGATCGGGACGTGGGCATTCAACTACGTTTACCAAACTGCCGGCTACGTCAAGAATCTGTTCTCGCATTGTTGAGCTCGACAGCTGACAGGAGGGTGCCCGGCGCGGATATCCGCGCCGGCACCAACCGCGTAGTCAGTACGCTCCGTCGCTCTTCGCGACCGCTGAGACGGTACGACTAATGATCGAAAGATTTTGCAGGATAGACCAATTCTCCACGTAGGAAGAGTCCAGTCGAACAGATTCTTCCCACGAGAGGTCACTGCGACCACTTACCTGCCAGAGACCGGTGATACCAGGCTTGACCAGCAGGCGCCGGGCAACCTCGTCGTCGTACATCTCGACCTCGCGCCGCAACGGCGGCCGCGGACCGACAACGCTCATCTCGCCGCGAATGACGTTGAAGAACTGTGGTAGCTCGTCGATGCTCAATCGACGAAGGATCTTGCCGACGGACGTGATTCGTGGATCCTCCCGCATCTTGAACAACACGCCTCCCGCGCCTTCGTTGTCCCCCATCAGATCGACAACCTGCTGATCGGCGCCTTCCACCATGGTACGAAACTTCAACATAGGGAACGGTTTCCCGTTGAGGCCGATGCGTTCTGCCTTGTAGAACACCGGACCTTTCGACGTGAACTTGACCGCAGCGGCGGCGGCGACCATGACCGGCGCCACGAGGAGGATCATCAGCATCGAGAACACCGCGTCGAAAACAGCGGGCGCAAGCCGGTTGGCGCCCTGGTAGCGCGGTCGCGCAACGTGAATCAACGGGAGTCCCGCCGCCGGGCGAAACATCAAGCGAGCCTTCGACACGTCGGCTACGACCGGTGAAACCACCATGTCGACGCCCTCGGCTTCGAGGTCCCACATCAGCTTGCGTATGCCCACCTGCCCGAGGTCTTCGGTTCCGGTGACGATGACGGTGTCTGCGCCGCTTGCGCGCATTGCCTCGACCACCTCGAACTCGTTGCCCAATACCGGGACCGCTGCGCCGTCGACGACGATGTGATCGTCCAGCGCGGTCGCCCGACGCGGAATGCACGCTCCCACAACGTCGTAGCCTGCCGAGGAGTCCCGCACGAAGGCTCGCGTAGTAGCAACGACGGACGCGTGTCCACCGACCAACAGCACCGAGTTGCGGCAATCCCCGCTCGCACGCTTCTTTCGAATGTCGCGTCGCCAGAGGTAGCGCCCGAGAAGCAGCGCAGCGAGCCCGACGGGCAGTGCGATCATGAGATAGCTACGCGCGATTCCTACGCCGAGAATGATCCCGGCCAATGCGCCCACTCCGAAGACTTGGCCGGTAGCGAGCAGCACCTTCTCGTACTCGTCGCTGCCCTCGCCCAGCATCGACTGATGACGGCTGCGTCCGCGTGCGAGCGCGATCATCCACAGCCCTCCCAGCGCTGCAGACGCAATCACCTTGAGTGGTGTCAGCCACTCGATCGGATGCGGCCACATGCTGCCGATCTGTGCGAGCGCGATCACGAACAGAACCGTGATCGAATCGCTCACGGCAATCCGCTTCCGGTATGCCCGACGCCAGTCGGTGCCGACATGAGCGGAATCCTGCAATGCTGCCGACCGGCTCTCCACCTCAGCATGAACGCTCATTTGCCATCAGTCCTTCTAGTCATTCGAATGACTTCAGCGGGTCGAACGGATTCAGCGGATCGCTGATCGGTAGCCACTGCGAGCCTCCAGGTACGGCAACACCCCGCCGGTTGCCGTACCTCGCTGCTCGCAGTGCAGAAACGAACCGTCATCGGACCCCCCTACATAACTGCCGATCAAAGGCCACTTCGTGCGACAAAACGACCCAGTGTTGCTCATTTCGTACGTAAACATACCTTAGGTTTGTTTCAACTGCACTCACCGAGTCCAGGCTATTTCCCGGTTGCCAGATGATTACCGGGCAATTACGTCAAAGTGGGCTAATCCTCCACGTTTTGGAAACGTCTTCCCTCACGAATCCGAATGTCGGCGATCAGCATGTCCAGGGCGCCCAGGAGTGCAGTGTCGGCGCGTCGGCACTGTTCGATCAAAGCTTCCAGATCAGCTTCGTAGGCGCTTTCGATCACACCGGCTTTGGCGGCCCTGCTCAGTACTTTTTCGGCGAGGAGCAACGGCGGCTGCGACCGAGCGATGCCGTCCATGGACGACGCGCGCGCCTTCTCGGCAGCCTTCAAAGCGTCCCACGCCCGCTCTTGCTCAGCGATGTCGACCACTCCGGAACTGACCAGGTGCGGGCTGCGGTGCACAAGTTTCGCGATCAATGCGCCGGCCACGTCGTCCAATTCGAAAACGTCGTGAGATTGAGCGATCCGCGAGTGGAACAACACCTGGAGCAACAGATCGCCGAGTTCCTCACGGAGATCGCTCTCGTCGTCGCTTCGAATCGCGTCGAGTACCTCATAGGTCTCCTCGACGAGGTAAACCGACAGGCTCTCGTGCGTCTGGGTCGACTCCCAACCGCCGCGATTCCACAACCGGTCCATGATCGACGCCGCTTCCACCAGTCGATCGCCGTGAATGGGTTCGGCGCGAATCATCTTTACCCCAGCGGCAGACAACGCCTCGATCTTCGGCTCGGCGGTGTCCATCATCACAGTCACCGCGGCGCCGGGTGTCGTGGCCGGCAATGCGCCGCGTACCGAGTCGGGAACGTCCGGGTCGATATCGATCGCGCCGGACAGGAACGGGAGCGCCTCCAGCGGAAAGACATGCGGCCGCAGAGGATCGAGCAGTACGACGACGGGCGATTCGTTCACCGTGTGCTCACGCCTCGACCAGGACGGCACCGGCGGCGCGCCCGTCTATCGCCAGGATGAAGTCCGCGATGTACTGAAGTAGTTCGACGTCCCGCAGGCGATCCGAGCCGACTCCGCCGGTGCGAGGCAGCGGGAGTTGCACGAGCCCGGTCGTTGCCCGGTACTGCGCGCTCGGATAGATCCTCTTGAGCCTGATCTGTTTGGAATCGGGCAGTGACATCGGCGAGATCTTGAGCTGAGTTCCGGTGACGGCGACTTCCTCCAGTTGGTACTCGCGGCAGAGCAGTCGAAGCTTGGCCACCGAGATCAGCCGTCGAACCTCTTCGGGCAGTGGGCCGTAGCGATCGACCAGTTCTTCGACTACGGCAGCGATGCCGTCGGAATCAGTTGCCGCAGCGAGCTTGCGGTACCCCTCCAACCTGAGCCTGTCACTGGTGACATAGTCGGGCGGGATGTGCGCGTCCACCGGTAGGTCGATCCGGACTTCCTTCGTGCCCTCGTCCATGGTGATCGGTTTGCCGTCGGCGGCAGCCCGGAAGGCTTCGACCGCCTCACCGACCAGCCTGACATACAGATCGAACCCGACCCCCGCGACGTGGCCGGACTGCTCTGCGCCCAGAACGTTTCCGGCTCCACGGATTTCGAGGTCCTTCATCGCGACTGCCATACCGGCGCCGAGGTCCGAATTCTGCGAAATCGTTGCCAGTCGGTCGTATGCCGTTTCGGTCAACGGCTTTTCGGCCGGGTACAGGAAGTATGCGTATCCACGTTCACGACTACGCCCGACGCGTCCGCGAAGCTGATGCAACTGCGAGAGGCCAAGCGAGTCCGCACGTTCGACGATCAGTGTGTTCGCGTTCGAGATGTCCAGACCGGTTTCGATGATCGTGGTACAGACCAACACGTCGAAGTCGCGTTCCCAGAATCCCTGCACGGTCTTTTCGAGAGTGTCCTCGTTCATCTGACCGTGCGCGACGACGACGCGAGCCTCCGGGACGAGTTCACGGATCTTCTTGGCTGCCTTGTCGATCGAGCTGACACGGTTGTGTACGTAGAAGACCTGACCGTCGCGCAGAAGTTCACGCCGGATGGCCGCGGCAACCTGCTTATCCGCATACGCGCCGACGTAAGTGAGGATCGGATGACGTTCTTCCGGTGGTGTGAGGATCGTGGACATCTCGCGGATCCCGGCCATGCTCATCTCGAGAGTACGAGGAATCGGGGTAGCCGACATTGTCAAGACGTCGACGTGGGTGCGTAGTGCCTTGATGTGTTCCTTGTGCTCGACTCCGAATCGCTGTTCCTCGTCGACGATCACAAGCCCGAGGTCCTTCCAGCGAATACCGGTCTGCAGCAACCGGTGAGTACCGACGACGATGTCGATCTCGCCTTCGGCCATGCCGGCGATGATTTCCTTCGAGTCCTTGGCGTCGGTGAAACGGGACAGCCCTCGCACCTTCACCGGGAACGACGCCATTCGTTCGGTGAACGTCTGAAGATGTTGCTGTGCAAGCAGAGTCGTCGGGACCAGTACCGCCACCTGCTTGCCGTCCTGGACTGCCTTGAACGCGGCACGAACGGCGATCTCCGTCTTGCCGTACCCGACGTCACCGATCACCACCCGGTCCATCGGAACCGGCTTCTCCATGTCGGCCTTGACCTCACTGATGACGGTCAACTGGTCGATGGTCTCGGTGAAGGCGAATGCGTCTTCGAGTTCCTTCTGCCACGGCGTGTCCGGGCCGAACGCATGCCCCGGGGCCGCCTGACGCGCAGCGTAGAGCTGAACCAACTCACCCGCGATCTCACGAACCGCCTTGCGGGCCTTACGCTTGGTGTTCGCCCAGTCGGATCCACCGAGCTTGCTCAGCGCAGGCAACTCTCCACCGACATACCGGGAGAGTTGATCGAGCGATTCCATCGGGACGAACAGACGATCACCCGGGTGACCACGCTTGCTCGGCGCATACTCGATGACCAGGTATTCACGACGCGCCCCGCCGATGGTGCGTTCGACCATCTCGACGAACCGGCCGATACCGTGCTGATCGTGCACGACCATGTCCCCGGCAGACAGCGCGAGGGGATCGACCTGATTGCGGCGCTTGGCCGGCAAGCGCTTTCCGTCGCCGACCGCAGCAACGCGGTTGCCCGTCAGATCGGACTCGGTGACGATCACCATCCCCGGCGTCGAGTCGTCGCCGGCGAGTACCAGTCCGTCGTGCAGAGACCCGCGGAGCACCGCGACCTGTCCGCGGGCAGGGGTCGCTCCGCCGTCGAGCATCTTTGCGGGCACTTCGGCTTCACCGAGTCGCTCGACGACTCGGCTTGCGGTGCCGGCGCCTGCCACCACGATCGCCGCGCGACCGCCCGTGCTCACGTGTGCCCGGAGGCTGACGAACAGCTCGGCCAAGAGGTCGTCGGAACCACGTACCTGCGGTGCCGCCTGAACCGGGATTTCCAGTTCTTCACCATTTCCCGACGCCAGCGGGCTGACCGTCCACCACGGACGGCCGGCAGCTTCGGCAGATTCGCGAACATGACGAAGCGACCGGTATGCGGAGGCACCGAGATCGACTCCCCCGCCGTTGAGGATCGACGTGTCGAGCGGTGCAGCGCCGCCGATCGACGCCGCCGTCCACGATGCTTCCAAGAATTCCTGGCCGGTGCGCACCAGATCGGTGGCGCGGGTGCGCACCTTCTCCGGATCGCACAGAAGGATGTGCGCCCCTACCGGAAGGACATCGGAAAGTAGTTGCAGTTCACCGGGTTTGAGAACCGGGAGCAGAGCTTCCATCCCCTCGACGGGGATGCCTGCCGAGATCTTGTCCAGCATCTCGACCAACGACGCGTCAGCCTGATTCTCAGCAGCGAGTGCCGCAGCTCGATCGCGAACATCAGCTGTCAGAATCAGTTCACGACACGGCGGCGCGATCACGGAATCGACGTCGACGTCCGGTAGCGAACGCTGATCGGCGACAGAGAAGTACCGAAGCTCCGATACCTCGTCACCCCAGAATTCGATACGTACCGGATGATCCGCCGTCGGCGAGAACAGGTCGAGAATGCCGCCGCGGACCGCGAACTCACCACGCTTTCCCACCATGTCGACACGGCTGTACGCCATCTCCACCAGACGAACCAGAACAGAATCGAAATCGATCTCGGTGCCGACGCGCAACGTGATCGGCTCGATCTCGCCAAGACCCGGCGCCATCGGCTGAACGAGAGAGCGCACCGTGGTCACGATCACCCGAAGAGGCGAGCCGTACGAGGCGTCGTCTGGTCTGGCGAGCCGGCGCAGTACCTCCACCCGTCGCCCGACGGTGTCCGCGCTCGGCGACAGTCGCTCGTGCGGCAATGTTTCCCACGACGGGAACTGCGCGACGCCTCCACCGAGCATCTCGGTGAGTTCTGACGTCAGATCGTCGGCTTCGCGACCGGTGGCCGTCACCAGCAGCACCGGAGTGCGCGCGGCAAGTGCAGCGGCGATGAATGGTCGAGCCGGCTTGGGCGCCACGATGTCCAGGGCAGGCGCACCGATGGAGTCGATCACTGGAGTGAACGCGGCGTCTGCGAGGGCGACCTCGGCGAGTCCAGCGAGCGCAGTCTGGGCAGAGGACAAGGAAGTCAACGAACGCGCTCCTGAACAGTGATGACGGGTTGCGGACGCACAGCCCGAGCGCAAGATCTCCACCGAGGCAGAGTTGTGCGCCGGTTCGATTCTATCGGTGCGCGATCTCGCAGCGCAGTCCGATCCGTTCAGTTTCCCGTAACGCTCGGCTTCTTCGTCGTCCGCTTGGCCGGTGAAGATCGGGTGGCCGGGGCGCTCGGCGGTGCCACGGCCACGCTGGTGTGAGAGTTGAGCGCCCGAACCCGGCCGATTACCTTCGTTGCCTGGCTGGTTCTCCGTAGACGTACAGTCCTGCGACCGTTCGGCGCGAGGTGGAACCAGGAGTCTTCGGGCTCGAAACCCTGCAGTTCGAGGGCAACGTATTGGGCGGAAGCATCCGTCGAGACGTCGACTACCCACTCTTCGTCGCCGACGTTGCGCGCCGTGGCGACAAGTCCGACCGACCGCTCGAGGGGCCGTGCCGGACTCCCCAGGAGGTGCACCACTTCGTCCACCATCTCTCCGTCTTCGTCTTCGAGTGTGACGGTGACGGCGTCGTATGTCCGCGCCCCGAACTGAAAGACGTGAGTGAGGTCGGTGAAACGGCCGACAAGGCTGTCCACGGACCAGGTCAGACTCGAGTGCGATTCCACCTTGACCGGTAGCGCGACGTCGACTGGGACGACACCTGACCGACTGTGCGCTCGAAACCTGATCTCGCCGACGACAGGTTCGGCAGTCTCGTTGATCGCGTCGAGCCTCAGTCCGTCCATACCGTCGTCCGTGACGAGGAGCGCGATCGGTTTGGCGCTCCTACGGAGCACGAACCACGGAGCCTTGGGGCTGCCGCTCCAATCGAGGACCCCCCATCCCGGCCCGGGCTCCAGGTCTCGCAGTGCGAGTGTCAAGGCGCCGTCGCACCGAGAATCCGGGCGACGCCAATAGCCGAGCGTCGAGGCGAACGCCTCACATACGGCTGCTCGCCCCAGGTCGAGATAGCGTTCCGGGTCGGACCACCGGACTTCACGAGCGTCTTCGCCGAAAAGCGCGTGGACGTAGTGATCCCGAACATCCTCGAAATCCCACGGCGATCCGTTGTCCCGCGGCACCGCGGCTTTCCATGCCGGGTGGTGCCCTGCGACGGCGAGCGAACCGAATTCGTTCTCGATCACGGCATTCGACGGTGGAATCGAAAATGCCAATGATTCGGTCGCAAAACGTACTCGCGCGCTGAGCACGTCGGCCAGTGGACGACGATAGGCACCCACCCCGAAGTAGTGAGCGACCCCGCTTCCGACATGCGTTGCCAATTGCTCTCCCCCGCGAGGCGCCGAGGGCGACGACGTCACGTATTCGAGTTCAGGTGCCACCGCTGAGATCAGCTCCGGCAGTCTCGAATGAATGAGCGGGATGTGTTGATCGACCAAGCCCAGCATGGTCGGCTGCTGTTCGGTCTCGCTGCCGCCGCAGAAGACTGCCAAAGCGGGATTTCCACGCACTCTGTGCAAGAACGCGGTGACCTCTGCTGCAACGAGTTCGAAGAATTCGTCGGTGTCGGGCGGATCAAGCGTCGCCAACATCATGTCCTGCCACACGAGAATGCCCAGTCGCGCGCATTCCTCCCAGAAGTGGTCGCTCTCGTAGACCATCGTCCCCGGGATTCGAATCATGTTCAGGCCCGCCTCAGCCAGGCGTTCCAAGACACGAGTGGTGCCGGCGTCGTCTTGAAGCGAGATCGGGTCGGTCGGCACCCACACCGAACCACGGCAGTACACCCGGATGCCGTTGACATTCAAACGGAATCCACCATCGGATCTGTCGGCCTCCACCGTCCGGAAGCCCACTGAACCGAGATGCTCGGAGACTCCGATCGTTTCTATCGTCACCGGATACGTGCGAGGAGCGCCATGAGTGTGCGGCCACCACAACTGCGCGTCCGGCACTTCGACGACGCCGGACACCTCGAGGAATCCGTCCGGTCCGGCAATTACAGCCAATTGTCGCGAGTGTTCGCCAACGCGCACGGTCACGTACTCCAGCGAGGCCGGCAATCCGGTGAGCCGAGCACTGACGGCAACGTGACCGGTTGTGCCGTCGACACTCGCGTGCTTGACAGCCGAGACTACGGCGGCAACTCCCTTGTCCAACAACCGGATACCCCGCCACGGTCCCACCGGTACCGGAACGCCACTGAATACGGGAGCCATACCGAGCATCGTGGTTCGGATCCACCGAAGACCCTGTTCACGAACCATCGACGAGCGCCAACGTCCTCGAGGACGCCTCGATCTCAGAATCGCGGACAGAGAATGAAAATGAATAGCGACCTGGACGCGTTTACCACCGCCGACTACGGCCGGAATGCTCACTTCCCCAGGCGTGAACATGGATTCAGTGGACGCGACATGGACGCCGCCGATCCAGACATCGGCAAACGCCGTCACACCGTCGAACTGGAGCAGCCACGACCCCTCACCGGTCGTGGCCACGGTAGTCACGAACCACCAGTCCGATGATGAAACCGACGACGATGAAACCGACGACGATGCAACGGACTTCGTGCGTCCGGCGTCCGTTTGCGCCGCCTGTATCGCACCAATGACTGTCCCAGGCACAGACGCTGCGACCCACTCGGTCACGGTTTCGAGGGCATCCGGATCAGATATGGATCCGGGTTCGGTTGCAGCGCATCGCCATATCGCGCCGGCCAGCAGGTCTGCTGACGAACGAGGCACTGTTAGACCAACCTCAAGTGTCGATGCGAGTCGACGCCGACTGTGTCGGCAACGACTTCCATCGCCCTCTTCCACGACACGGCCATCTCGTCGAGTTGTTCACGCGGGTCCACCGCGCGGCCCCTGGAGGCACGCGCCATCTGAAACTGCACGCTCTTGGCCCCGGACGCCACTTTTCGGAAATCTGGCGCAGCTTCGCCTGTCCCGGAGAAACCTGCAGTGTCCAAAAACTCGCTGGCGTCGGCTGCCAACTCCGCGCTGGCACCGCACTGACGAAGTAGCCCGAAGGACCAGAGGTGAAAGGCATCCATGCCCGCCCCCTGCACCCATTCGAGGTCGTCGATCACCCGGCGTCCCAGCTCTCGCACGGGATTACCCGCCGCTCGAACCGCTACGTTCCGCCGAGCCACTTCGGCAATGTTTCCGGCGTTGGTCGCGTGAACCGGATTCAACCTGATCTGTTCGACGTAGGGCACGAACGAAGGAAGTGAGGAACGATCGAGATCGAAGACACCGGAGAAATCGTCGCCTCGCAGCACGTAGTACCCGCTGTTGTGGAAGTATTCGAGCTCGCCGGCAACGCGATCGATCCGATTGGGCACGATCGTGGTCTTGGTGTGCCCCTCGTGATAACTCGTTCCAAGAGTGTCGGGAAGCCAGTATCCGTCGACTTCAACCGTCGACAGCATCCCAACCGCGAGGTTGTCCTCGACATGGATCAGCGGGGCCCGCCAGACGTTCATCTCGGCGACTTCGATTCCGTACAGCGCGTAGATGTCCTCGGCCTTGAGCTTGAGGAACGTCCACTGAGTCCCGTCGAACCGCGATGAGAAGGCACATGCCAGCGCCGGGACGGGGTCCAATCCCAGCGAATGCAACACTTCGATCCACAGATCCGTATAGCAGTTGGTCTGCGCCCACACCCGGTCGTCCTGGTGCAACGAATGGGGTTGGTAGCGATCAGGTGAAATGTCGATGAGCCGGGACATCAGATGCCCATTCGTTCGCGTACGGAGGTTGGCCACGCAGCCACATCAAGACCATGAGTCCGCAACAAGGACAACGCGATTCGCTCCATCCCGAAGCCGACGCACGAGCTGTGCGCCACCTCCCCCTCCGCCGTTCGGATGTCGAAGTTGACACCGAAATGGTCGAGATGGTTGTTCGAGGACACGATCGCCGTGCCCTCGTCGAGATCTCCGTAGAGCCGAACCGTCAGTTCCGTCTTGAGATTCTCTTCACGCTGGTTGGCTGCAAGCATCTTTCCGGCGCGTCCGAAGAAAGGATCATTGGCAATCACCGGGGTGGCGTCGAGTTCGAGCCGGCCGAGCACCTCGAGCCCCCGCTCGATCCAGTGCTCGCGATGCGCTCGCGCTGCCGCGGCGTCACCGATCGTCACGAACTCGTGCATCCGAAACGCTTGCATGCGAGCCGGATCGATCGCCGGTTCGTGCCGGAAGCAAAAACCGTAGATGTCCAGCAGCACCCCGCCTTCGGGGAGAACTCCGGTGTATCGCGCATAGGCAGGATGGCACGCTGCGGAGACGAGCATGGTCTCGGTCGGCTCGAGGTGGCGATCCCACGATTGTCCGTCGGCGCGATCGGCCAGCAGTCGCGCGTGATCGCGATTGGAACCAGCGAAGGTGTTGATGGCGCCGGTGAGGTTGGGAAACGAAGCGATGTAGTCGGTGCGCTCGAAACTGCTACGAGGGAACACCGGCGGGAACCGCAGCCGAGTCGCGGCGTCGCCTGGCCCCGCTGCAACCACCACTCGGTCGATACCGTCGACGATGTCCTCGAACACGCCGGAACGCCCGTAGAGTCCCGGTACCTCTGTCTCGACGAGTAGTCCTTCGACGAGCAGTTCGCGTTGAAATGCAGCCCGAGCCCGATCCAGATCGGTCTCGCCTGTCACAGTCTCGGTTGTCACATTCTCCGTCGTCATAGCGTTCCCCGGTATCCGATAGCCATGTGCGCTGAACCTGCCATGATTCGATCGTTGTTCACCATCACCGCTGCGCCGTGCGCGTCACGAAGGTGCCGACCGAGTGAAAATTCGGTGTCCTCGCGATATCCCGAGATGCCACAGATCAGCATTGTCTGCCCCACGATTTCCACCACCGCGGTGGAGGCTGTGACTTTCAGGTTGTTCATCGCGAGCGAAAAGCCCACCGCTCCCGTCGCCTCGAAATCGGCGGCGCCTTCCGCAGCGTGAACTGCGCGGTCGTACCTGCGTGCAGAGGCGTCGACGAGATCGGCGAATTGTTGTGCCGAAGCAGCAACTTCGGCGAGCCGCAGCGCTCCGGGGGAAGTGACTCCGGGCTGCTTGCGGGCGGCGGCACGCACGTACTTGCGTGCCTTCTCGACTGCAGCGTCGGCAATTCCCAACCACACCGAACTCCAGACGACGTGCGAGACCGGAAGCATCGTATGGGTGGAGATATCGGAATACGGTACGTCGGCGACCATCTCGGGCGTCGAGGTGGCCCGAAGGATGTAACCAAGACTGCAAGTTCCCCTGAGTCCCAGCGTGTTCCACTCGGTGGTGCGTTCGAGCGTCAGGTCTGGGGTACGACACACAACGAGAACCTGATCGTTCGGCTGACTCTCCGGGGTTCGCCGAGCCGTCACGACTATCGCGTCGGAGTGTTCGCCGTACGAAATGACAGGCGCGTTCTTGATCAACAGCAGATGACCGCCCAAGTCTTCGACCGCGCAGTAACTCCGGCTGACGTCACCACCGATTCCCAGCTCAGTGGTTGCCGATGCCAACAGCAGTTGCTTGTCGACCGTTTCTTCGACAAACCCGCGTAGCGCTTCGGTGTTGCCGTGCTTGACCAACGAGTAGATCTGCGTCTGATGCATCGCGAAGATCATTCCGCTTGCTGCACAGCGTGTTCCGATCACACGGGCGATCTGCGACACTTCCTGCAGCGAGAGTCCTTCGCCGCCTAGTTCCCTCGGCACAGCTACCGACAGCAGCCGTTCGCTTCGCATGGCGTCGACAGTTTCACGCGGAAACCTTGCCTCGGCATCGACTTCGTCGGCCCACACCGCTGCAACTTCGTCGGCCAACCGTGTGGCCCGCTCGAGGGCTGTCCCGGTGGCGCACTGCGATTGCGGAGCGTTCATGCAGCACCCAACTCCGTCAACGCACCCTCGATCGCCTTGACGCTTGCGAAGGTACTCTTCCGCAACAACTCGTCAGGAAACTCGATGTCGAACGAATCCTCCAGCGCCAACATGACATTCACGCTCGCGTGCGACGTCAAACCCAACTCGTAAAGATCGGCCTCTCCATCGATCGTGCTCACGTCGACTGCCAGTCGACCGTGCTCGACGAGCACTTTCCGAATTGCCTGATCAATCATCAGCGATGTCGTCCTTCTTTTCGATGCGAGCGCCCGAGCGTGTTGCGATCACCATTGCGATGGCCACGTCCGCTTCGTGCGAGATAGATACTTGAAAATCGTGCAGATCCTGGGCCCGCGCGAGTTCCGCGGCATTACCGGACAGCGTCACCCCACAGCCACCCCACTCGGCCCGAGTGATTTCGATGGAATTCCACGGAACGGGGACATCACCGGGCCGCAGTACCTTCACAACAGCCTCTTTGGCGGCGAAGCGTGCAGCCAATCGTTGATCCCGTGCCGGCCCGGCGCACGTCTGCAATTCGTGCGGGGTGAAGGTCCGATCGAGATACCTCCGCCCGAAGAGTTCGATACTTCGAGTGACATCCACGACGTTCACTACGTCACAGCCGATCCGCGGGCCGATATCGAGCATCGGCGTCGGCGCAGTGTCACCCATCTGTTGACTCCCCATCTGGGGTCGTACACGCCGGGCAGCCCCCTATGCTGCCCGGTGCGCCGACGCCGTCACCCTGCCCTGACAAACCTTCATTCTCAGCAATTCTTCAGCTACCGGTAGAACATACCGCAATCCGAAGATGATGGGCAAGATCAGACTTCCAGATTCCCATCAACACTATAAACATACTCTTAGTTTGTTTCGAATGCAGAACAAAGAGAACAATGTCGCTACCAGGACATTTGCAGCAAATTGACCAAAGGAGCAGTGCGGAGCGCCAGTGATTTCAGTGATCGCTGGCAAGGCGGCGGGCCGCGAATTGCCTGAAGTACTCCACTTTCGATTCCGGGACCACGATCGGGAGTATCAGGTTCCACGATGCCTTCATCGAGTCAGAAAGCTCACGAACGGTCCCGGTCGCGGCTGCCATCAGCCGAACTCCGGACGCCACTTCCAACAGGAAACGAGCGATGTCAGCAGAATCCGCGTCCGAACGCAGATCACCTTCGTCTGCCGCACGGCTGGCAAGTTCACGGTAAATATCGAGCCACACGTCCAGAGTCGCCGGCCCGGAGCCCCGATAGTCCCCGATCTCGACCAACAAGCGGAACGTCGCTCTAACCATGGCGTCATGCGCACCGATGTCGACGATGACCGACGAAATACCGATCAGCGACTCGAGTGCGGGAGTGCGACGGTCCAACCAGAGCTCACATTTTGCGTCGAAACGCGCCGAACCCTCGTCGATCACCGCCCGCGCGAGTTCTTCCTTGGACCCGAAATGGAAGTACAGCGCGCCTTTGGTCACCTGCGACTCGGCGATGATCTCGCTCAAGCTGGCATTGGCATAACCCAGGCGCAAGAACACACCCGCTGCTCCGCGCAGCACCGAATCACGGGTGGCTTCTGCCCGTTCTTGCCTCACCATCGATCCGGCCTCCAATCACCACACATCGAACGAATCCTTGGTCTTACCCGTTCACAGCGTCAAAATGGAAGGCACGGTTCGGCATTCAACCCACCCTGCAAACAAATGAGACATTTGCCCATCAAACGATCGTGATACAGCGAACACAGCTTAGACCGCGATCCATCTCTGCGCGGCAGGCGCGCCTGGTTAACCCTCCAATTGTGGGTCGGCTTCCAGATTCGTCAGCCCATTCCAACACAAATTCACAAGGTGAGCGGCGACAACTTCCTTCGACGGAGTCCGTTCGTCGAGCCACCAAGTAGCCGTAGTGGACACCATGCCGACAAGCGCCTGTGCGTACATCGTTGCTAGTCCGGGGTCGAAACCGCGTCTGGAGAAGTCCCCCGCAAGCAGGTAGCCCACCTGACTGATCGCATCGTTGAGCAAGCTCGAATACGTCCCACTGGGCGCGACGACGGACGAATCGCGCACGAGTATCCGAAATCCGTCAGTGTGCTCTTCTACGTAGGTGAGCAAAGCCAACGCAACCCGCTCGACTCGAACTCTCGAGCGATTTTGCGAGAGCGAAGACGTGATCATCTCGAGGAGTCGCGACATCTCCCGGTCCACTACTACGGCGTACAGCCCCTCCTTGCCGCCGAAGTGCTCGTACACGACCGGCTTGGACACGTTTGCTCGCTGGGCGATCTCCTCGATCGAGGTCGCTTCGTATCCCCGTTCGGCGAACAATGCCCGCCCGATCTCGATCAGTTGTTGCCGACGTTGGGTACCGGTCATCCGGATCCGTGTCACTCGTTCGGGAACTGGATCCCCGCCACCCGAACCGGACACCGCCGCCATTGTCTTCCTCTCGCCGACACACAAATTACTGCTGTGGACGCTCAGCCTATCGGGACTTCGGGGACCCAATCAGAGGAGCGGTTCGACCTACGGCGGGTCGGCATGCGATTATTCTTGCGCGCGTTCGGCCGCAAGGCTCGGCAATGCGTGGCAATCCGCCGTGGTGTAATGGCAGCACCTCTGATTTTGGTTCAGATAGTTCAGGTTCGAGTCCTGGCGGCGGAGCTGGTGAACAACATGCATTTTCCGAGCGGAAATGCGTGTCTTGATCGACAGTTTGATCGACAGTTTGATCGACAGAGGGAGCTCAAACCAGTGCAGACCGCCGTGATCGTTCTCGCAGCGGGTGCCGGTACACGAATGAAGTCGAAGACTCCCAAGGTCCTCCACACTCTTGCCGGACGCAGCATGCTGGCACATTCGCTTCACGCGGCAACCTCACTGAACCCCACGCACCTGGTTACCGTCGTCGGTCACGATCGTGAGCGTGTCACCGAAGCAGTCAACGCAGTCGCGGGTGAACTGGGCCGGCCCGTCACCGTCGCCGTTCAGGACGAGCAGAAGGGCACCGGGCACGCCGTCAGTTGCGGACTCGAGGGTCTGCCGGCCGACTTCGCCGGAACCGTACTCGTGACGGCCGCCGACGTGCCGTTGCTCGACGGCAAGACCATCGCAGACCTCCTCGCTCAGCACACTGCCGCTCCCGCGGCCGCGGTCACGGTGTTGACGTCGACCGCCCTCGACCCCACCGGCTACGGACGGATCCTTCGCACGACGGACGGCGAAGTCAACGCCATCGTCGAAGAGAAGGAAGCCACCGATTCGCAGCGCTCGATCACCGAGGTCAATTCAGGTGTCTACGCCTTCGACTTCGAGACTCTGCGCGATGCGCTGGCGTCTCTCGACTCCAACAACGCACAGCACGAGTTCTATCTCACCGATGTGATCATGATCGCCCGTCGCGCAGGCAAGCGTGTTCGCGCGCAGCACATCGCGGATTCGGTTCTCGTCGCGGGCGCCAACGACCGCGTGCAGCTCTCGACGCTCGCCCGCGAGATGAACCGTCGGATCCTCGAGACGTGGATGCGTGCCGGCGTCACCGTCGTCGATCCGGCGAGCACGTGGATCGATTGCGGCGTGCACATCGCACAGGACGTGACGCTCCTGCCCGGAGTTCAGTTGACCGGCACAACGTCGGTGGGCGAGGACGCCGTGATCGGCCCCGACACCACCTTGGACAACGTGAGCGTCGGGGAGCGCGCGCAAGTCGTCCGCTCCCACGGGACCGACTCCGTGATCGGAGCCGACGCGACCGTCGGTCCTTTCGCCTACCTGCGGCCGGCTACACGCCTCGGTGACCACGGGAAGATCGGCGCATACGTGGAAACGAAGAACGCGGACATCGGCGAGCATTCGAAGATTCCGCATCTTACCTACGTCGGCGACGCCACCATCGGCCATCACAGCAACATCGGGGCTTCGAGCGTCTTCGTCAATTACGACGGCGTGAACAAGAGCCGTACTGTGGTGGGGTCGCATGTGCGAACCGGCTCCGACACGATGTTCGTCGCCCCGCTCACCGTTGGTGACGGCGCATACACCGGGGCCGGAACCGTTCTGCGAAACGACGTACCGCCAGGGGCGCTTGCCGTCTCGGGTGGTTTGCAGCGCAACATCGAGGGCTGGGTTCAGAAGAATCGTCCCGGCACGCCCGCGGCCGATGCTGCAGCAGCAGCACAACCTGACGGCCCTGCAACAACCTGACAGCCCTGCAACAACCTGACAGCACAGATCACCACCAGATCGACCGGCAAGTACAAAAGGATGGCATGAACCAGTGACTGCGAATTGGATCGACAACCAGAAGAACCTGATGTTGTTCTCGGGTCGCGCACATCCCGAGTTGGCGGAGCAGGTGGCGAAGGAACTCGACATCCGCGTCACCCCGCAGACCGCGCGCGACTTCGCGAACGGTGAGATCTTCGTTCGATTCGAAGAGTCGGTTCGCGGCTCCGACGCGTTCGTCCTGCAGAGTCATCCGGCACCGCTGAACACGTGGGTGATGGAGCAGCTCATCATGATCGACGCTCTCAAGCGTGGATCGGCAAAGCGCATCACTGCCGTTCTTCCGTTCTACCCGTACGCCCGCCAGGACAAGAAGCACCGCGGACGCGAGCCGATCTCCGCTCGCCTGATCGCTGACCTGCTCAAGACCGCCGGCGCCGATCGCATCATCACGGTCGACCTGCATACCGATCAGATCCAGGGCTTTTTCGACGGCCCCGTCGATCACATGCACGCACACAGCCAGTTGGCCAACCATATTCGCGCGGGCTACAACCTCGAGAACATCACGGTGGTCTCCCCCGACTCGGGCCGCGTTCGCGTCGCCGAGAAATGGGCCGACTCGCTCGGCGGAGCGCCGCTGGCGTTCATTCACAAGACGCGCGACCCATTGGTACCCAACCAGGTCAAGTCCAACCGCGTCGTCGGTGATGTCGAAGGTCGCACCTGCATCCTGATCGACGACATGATCGACACCGGCGGAACCATCGCCGGCGCGGTCAAGGTACTCAAGGAGGCCGGAGCGGGTGACGTCGTCATCGCTGCAACCCACGGCGTCCTCTCCGACCCTGCTGCCGAGCGTCTGTCGACGTGTGGCGCAAAGGAAGTTGTTGTCACCAATACACTTCCGATCGACGAGTCGAAGAAGTTCCCGACGCTGACGGTGCTGTCCATCGCACCGCTGCTGGCTCGCACCATCAAGGAAGTTTTCGAGAACGGTTCTGTGACTTCGCTGTTCAACGGCAGCGCCTAGTCTCACGCTGTTCTACGGGCGCGTACCTGTGACTTCACGGTCACTGGTACGCGCCCGTCGTCGTCTTCGTGAACACCACAGAAACAGACCACCCGGTCATCATGAAACCACCTGTGGGACACACGAATACCACCGAATACGGCATTCAGCATGATCTTGATCACGCCCACGACCAGAAACCCAGGTCGATGTTGGGGCGGTGTTCACCGCGCCGCAATCTTCGCCTAGTGTGGCTCGTCGTGATCGACGCGCAAACCCTGGAATCCCGGCCCGAATCTCATTCCCTGAATTCATCAGTTCCGACGATCCGGCGGTGGCGCCCAGGATCTTGTGTCTGGTGCGGAGACGACAACTCCGTGGACATGTTCCGCAACGAACCCCGCTGTGGAAAATGTCGTGAAAACGAAGGCATCATCGACGACGCGAAGCGCTTCCTCGGTATGTACGGTCTGCGCCCGCTCGGCGGCACGCTGCAGTCCGACGACGACGAAGAGCGCGAGTACCGCGTCAACGCTCGCGAGGCTCGCCGAGTTCTGAACGAGATCCGTATGGACGTCCTTCCCGATGCGGCCGCCGTTCGCAAGGCAATTCGGCCCCGTGCCGCAACGGTTGTCGCCGACACGTCACCCGCACGGGCTTCCCGCCCCGCCAGCACGGGCACAGCGACGCGCGTTGCCGCTCCGGTCAAGACGGACACCGTGGACATCGACACGCTCCAGGCTCGCGTCCTAGGGCTTCTCGATCAGCTCGGTTCGATCGACGAGCAGATCAAGGTCGCCGAACTCGCACAAGGGTTGCCGGCGCGCGCGCGACTGAGCGATCTCAACAAGCAGAAGGCCACGGTTCTTCGCACGCTGGCCGCTCTCGAGAAGGCTCGCATCGCCGCCTCCAACTAATTCTCCTCGCGTCCGTCCCACGGCCCCGTCTCCCTTGCGAGACGGGGCCGTTCTGTATGAGCAGGTACCTTTACGAATCGTGAATGACATCACCATCACCTTTGTCGTGCTTGCACTGGTCGTGGCGCTGTTCGTGATCGGCCGAATCCCGGTCGGCATCATCGCGATCGGCACTGCCCTGGCGCTCTACGCCACCGGTGTCATCACGATGGAGCAGGCGCTTGCCGGATTCGGCGATCCCACGGTGGTGTTCATCGCCGCGCTCTTCGTCGTCAGCGAAGCCCTCGACGCCACCGGTGTCACCACGTGGGCGGGCGAGAAACTACTGGCGAAAGTCGGCGAATCCCGTGTCCGCCTCTTGAGTGCGATCATGTTGCTGGTTGCCGCGTTGACCGCATTGATCAGCGTCAACGGAGCCGTGGCCGCGCTGGTGCCGATGGTGGTCGTCTTGGCAGTGCGTCTCGGTAAGTCGACGTCACAACTGCTTCTGCCGTTGGCATTTGCCGCCCATGCCGGTTCGATGCTCACCTTGACCGGAACACCGGTCAACATCATCGTTTCCGAAGCCGCCGAGGAATCCGGGGCCGGTGCTTTCGGGTTCTTCAGTTTCACCTTGGTCGGTGCGCCGCTCGTATTGGGAACGATCGCGATCGCCGTACTTCTCGGTCCTCACGTCCTCCCCCATCGTGCGGGGACGTCGATGTCGCCTGACCTGAGCCGGCATGCCAAGACCCTCGCGAAGCAGTATCAGTTGATGGGCAAGGATGCGCCGTCCGCAGAGCCCTTGATCACCAAGCACGACGGTGTGGTCGAAGTGATAATCCCGCCGCGCTCGGAAATGATCGGCGACAGGGCTTTTCCCGGCATGGTGACCGACAGTGGCGATCTGGTGATCCTCGCGGTCCAGCGTGCCGGTGAGGACTGCGGCCCGAAGGGCGTCAAGTTGGCGGCAGGTGACACGCTCCTCCTGCAAGGCAGCTGGGACGATCTCGACACGCACACCGCGGTCGATCCGAATGTCCTCGTGGTCGACGCACCTGGTCAGATCCGTAAGCAGGCAGCGCCGTTGGGAACTCGCGCGGTCATCGCCCTCGTCGTCGTCGCGGCGATGGTCGTGTTGCTGACCTTCGGATTGGTGCCGTCGGCGATAGCCGGACTCCTCGCGGCGTGTGCAATGGTTTTGTTACGAGTGATCAGCGTGGAGCAAGCGCATCGGTCCATCTCGTGGACTACGTTGATCCTTGTCGGTGGAATGATCCCGCTCTCGACCGCGATCCAGCAGACCGGCGCAGCCGAGAAACTCGCTCATGCCTTCGTCGACGTCGTCGGTGGTGCAAGCCCGTATGTCGTCGTCGCCGGACTCTTCGTCGTGACGGCGACGCTGGGTCAGCTGATCAGCAACACCGCGACCGCGCTGATCATCACGCCGATCGCCATCTCGGTCGCCAGCGAACTCGATATCTCGGTGCTGCCCCTTCTGATGACGGTGACTGTCGCTGCCGCGGCCTCCTTCCTGACGCCCGTCGCCACTCCCGCGAACATGATGGTGATGGGACCTGGCGGATACAAGTTCGGCGACTACTGGAAGCTCGGACTCCCGATGTTGTTGTGGTTCCTGGTAGTTGCGACGGTGTTGATCCCAGTGATCTGGAGTTTCTGATGTGCTCGCCGAAGGTGTTGTCGGAGGTCTACGAATCGATCGGACGAGAGGGCAGGAAAGTCAGCCGACGATCGATGTTCGCGGCGCTCGGCACTACTGCGCTCGGCGCGACCGTCGTGGCTGGCGCGGTGCAGCCCACTGCGTCGGCAGCGCCATCGGGTCGGACCATCGTCGATCTGACCCATGTACTGACGCCGGATTTCCCGGTGTGGCCGGGCGCGCGCTCGTTCGAGATGAGGAACCTGGCGAAGATCGCCGACGCCGGCGGATCTCTGGGCTCGCTCGGGTCCGCTGGTTTCGGCGGAAACTTCTACCTCAACGAACTCCGCCTCGAGGAACACACCGGTACGCACATCGACGCGCCTGCGCACGCCAGTGCGGACGGAATCACCGTCGAGAAGATTCCGGTCGCCGACCTCGTCGTACCGATTGCGGTCGTCGATATCAGCGCCCGAGCCGCCGTCGACCCTGACTCGTTGCTCACCCTCCAGGACATCCTCGATTGGGAAGCCGCCCACGGGACGATCTCTCCTCGCAGCCTGGTGGCGATGAACTCGGGCTGGGATACCCGGGCCGGTGCCGGCGGAGCCTTCACGAATCGAGATGTACACGGCGTGCAACACACTCCGGGATTCGCCCCCGAAGCGATCGACTTTCTCGTCCGCGAGCGCGACATAGTGGCCGTGGGTTCGGACACCCTCAGCATCGACGCGGGCCGAAGCACCACCCACGGGGCTCACCGAAGCGCTTTGGGCTCAGGAAAGTACGCAGTCGAAGCCCTCGCAAATCTGTCCGCACTTCCGGCCGTCGGCGCCACGGTGATGGTGGGAGCGCCGACGCATGCGGGTGGTTCGGGTGGTCCGTGCCGGGTCATCGCCTGGTATTGAAGATCAGGGCGTTGGCGTCACCCGCAGCACCTTGTCGCCTGCTCCGTTGTCGGTGGTCACCAGGAGCGAGCCGTCCGGCGTCGGAGTCACCGAGCGCAAGCGCCCGAACTGGTTCACCAATCCGAAGGTCTGCGCGTCGACCGAGCGTCCGTCGGCACTGAGGCGGAGGAAGATCAGTTCCTTGCTCTTGAGACCACCCATTACGAGCGCACCGTCCCAGGCACCCCACGCGGCTCCGCCCGTGAAGGCAGCGCTGGCGGTAGCCAACGTGGAGCTACCCGAACGCCACACCGCCGCAATTGCTCCCGGCACTCGCACCGGATCGGTCATCGGCACGGATTCGTCGTACGTTCCGGGAAGCCGATCCGGGCGGTAGCCGTAATTTCCGCCGGGGGTAAGCAGGTTGACTTCGTCGTCGACGCTTGTGCCCTGTTCAACCGAGTAGACCCGGCCGGTTCCAGGTTGCACGGCCAAGCCTTGGACGTTGCGATGCCCGAGCGTGTAGACGGGGCTGCCTGCATTCGGATTCCCCGCTGCTGGAGATCCGTCGGCGTTGATGTGCAAGACCTTGCCGCCCAGCGAATTCGGATCCTGCGGAACGCTCGGCGTCGCGGTGTCACCCGTCCCGACGAACAGCGTTCCGTCCTGGGCCGCCAGAATTCGGCAACCCCCGTGACGCCCGGACGAGACCGGGATTCCTGGCAATACGGTTCCGGTTCGAGTGAGGGCGGTCCATCCGGCGTCGACGGTCCACGAGATCACTCGAACGTCCGTGACTCCCCCAGCGCTGAATCCCTGGCAGGTGTAGAGGGTGCGCGACTGAGCGAAGTCACGGGCAAGCGCGATGCCCATGAGCCCGGTTTCGGACTGAGCGTAGAGATCCGAAAGGTCAGCAGAGACTGGACCTGTCGTGTTGTCGCCTCGGCGAACGAAGAATCCGCCGGACCGTTGTCCCGTCAGGATCGCGCCGTCCGGGGCTGCCACGACGTCCCAGGGGTGGTCGAGTCCGTCGACGAGTGTGGTGACCGACAGCTGCGGGAGGGTGTTCTCGATGGGGATGTCCGGGTCGTCACCGCCCAGCGATCCGGTGCTTCCGTTGCCGAAACTGCCGGGGTCGAAGGGGAAGGGTTGAGCCACGCTCTGCGTTACCGGCATCACCAGTACTGCAGTCAGGGCCACGGTCAATGCGGCGAGCTTCGGATGACGCACGCGTTCTCCTCGGGTCGGAAACCGTTCTGCGCCTCACTATAAACAGACAAACACCATTTTTCGGGCCCTCTCGCTATACCCGCAGGCCACAGGAGAAACGAAACCCCTTCAGAAGTCGGCAAACTCCGGCAAGGCGTTCGCCAGTGGGGACGCGTTGCGTCTTGATGCAGATCGTGCCTTCCGCCAGCCGGGCACACTCCAGTCCAGGAGGTATTCAAGATCCGCTTCCACTCCCCTGTCCCGAAGTCCGAAACGTCGTTCCAGCGCATCGTCGTCCGTCAAATGCAGTCTCGCCGCGTCGGGCACTCTCAGTTCGGGATCACAGAATGGGCCTACGGGCGCGGTAACCGTCCGTCGTCCTGAGGGATCTTTCCACTCCAGAAGACCACCTCCGATTTGCTTCACTGTCCACCTGCCAAACGTCTTCATTCGGTGATGTTTTCGACACAGACAGGCCAAGTTCCGTTCTGCAGTAGGCCCTCCCTGAGCGGGGTTGCCGTGATCGAACGGCACCGTGTGATCGATATCGCAACTATCAGAACGCACAACACAATTCGGAAAGCGGCACGTGCCGTCTCGCGTCCTTACAATCGTCGCCAACGCCGCGGACGGCTGGTACGTGGATTCACTGCGCCGCGAACCACTGTTCCTTCTCGAGCGATTACCCCTTGCCGCAGCGGGCAATATCTCCGGTGAGCGCATCGACCGACCCACGCCGAGCACCGGTCCGACTGCCCCCGCAGTCGAACAATGTTGCACCTCGGACGGTGCAAGGGTAAGGACTCTCTGCCACGTGGCGTCCGTGGCGATCGCGCGCGCAAGGTCGGCATCGATGTGGCCGTAACCCTGCAAATAGCCTGGCAGGTCGTCGAATCCGAGCAGGGTGGAAGCGTTGACACCCACAAGAATTGTCGCAATCGGGAGCGCGGAGGTCTTCGTATCATCCCTACGGGTGCAATCGCCGTCGCACTGACAATCCAACGACGTCTTTCCTTCCGCCAATGCGATCAGTGCATCGGCACGACGTTGCCCGAAAGTTCTCGGATCGGAACCACACACCTGCATCGACATCGCACGGAGTCTGGTGGCCAAAGTCTGAGCGCCAACCGCTGGAAGCATTCCGTCCAGAGTCGACATACCGTCGTGCGACGCGCACGTTCGAACGTCCCGATCCGCCTCCGCACGAACTCGCCTGGCACGCACCCCATCAGGGTCGTACCGAGCAATGAGACCTCGTGCGCGCGCCTTCAACTTGTTACCGGTTGCACGGCAGGCACCGTCCACGAGGAGTCGCTCGATCTCATCGAGCGCGTGCTCGGAAACATTGGCGAGAGCTTCGGACAATGCCGTCGCTTTGGCCAGATCGATGTCACCGCAAGCAAAAGCGGCCGCTACCCGCGGAAGCCGCCAGCGCAGGTCACATCCCAGTGCAATCATTTTCTGCGCGGCGTACTCCGTAATGCTCAGTATCGACGCGATCTCCACGTGCGCGAATTGACCCCGAAAAGCCTCATTGACTCCAACCGCGGCATCCTCCTCACAACGGTCCAAGTACAGCGCAGTGACCGCGTCGATCTCGAGGAAGTGGGCGCGCGCGATTTCCGCATGCTGCCGAAACAGCGCGCCCGCGGAAGTCTTCGATTCGAACATATGAGCGATTCTACGGGCGCCCACCGACAAGTTTTGCGGACTCCCGGGGTATTCACCGATCCCCTAGGAGGAGACAGCATCCTCTGACATGCGCTCGCTTCACGCCCGCTGCGCGCACAACAGCGCGAAGCGCTGATCCTGATCCGTCCACACCTTCCGCACCCCGAAGCCCGCGGATGCGAGCTCCGCGGCAATCCCGTCCTCGGTGAACTTCGCTGAGATCTCGGTGCGCAGCTGCTCGCCCGCTGCGAAGGTGATCTCCAGATCCAGGTCGTCGATATGCACCGAGAGTGCACGAAGTGCTTCCAACCGCATTTCGATCCACTGGTTCTCGGCATCCCAGAGCGCGACGTGACGGAAGTCTTCCAAGGGAAAGTTCGCTCCCAGTTGCTTGTTCAGGACCGCGAGAACGTTGAGGTTGAACTGCGCAGTCACGCCGGCAGCGTCGTCGTAGGCGGGCACGAGAACCGCCGGATCGATCACCAATCCCACCCCCAGGATCAGGTTCTCCCCCGGAGCGAGCACCGCTGCGATTCCCGAGAGGAACTCGGCTCGTTCTGCGGGAACGAGATTACCGAGAGTTCCGCCGAGAAAAGCGACCGCGCGCCGTCCACCACCGGGCAAATGATGCAGCGAACCGGTGAAGTCGCTGACCACTCCGAGCACGTCGATTCCGGGAAACTCGGCACCGACTTGCTGCGCCGCGCCTTCGAGGGCCGTCACCGAAACATCCTGCGGTACATACGTTCGCAGAGTTCCGCGAGCCGTCATCGCGTCGAGGAGTAACCGCGTCTTCTCCGAGGAACCTGAACCCAGTTCGATCAGGATCTCGGGTTCGGTCAACGCCGCGATCTCGTCGGCGTACTGCGTGAGCAGGCCGCGTTCGGTACGGGTGGGGTAATACTCGGGTAAGGCCGTGATCTCCTCGAACAGTTCACTTCCACGCGCGTCGTAGAACCATTTGGGCGAGAGCCACTTCGGCGTAGCGGTCAGACCCTCCCTGGCCTCGGCTCGCAATGCGTCGACCGATTCGGCCGGTGTCAGATAAACCTCGAGCGTAGGGGTTTTCATTTTTCTCCCATCGGGATCGGGGTGATGATCACATGGCCGGGACGCGCGCAGACGATGTGCCGGTCCGGCACCTGCTCCCAGTCCGGGGATCGATCGAACGGTTCGGAAACGATCAGGGCCCGCGACTCGTCGACCCGCGTGTACAACGTGTGGCCCCACGCCGTGGCCCACAGTTCCTGCCCGTCACCGAACAGGAGGTTCAATCGTGAATCCGGCGCCGCCGCAGCTACATCGTGAACGAGGCTCGTCACGGCGACCTCCGCGGGCTTCGACTTCAACCGATGCCGAAGCACTGTCCACAACAAGGCAGCATCCGTCGGGGCGGGCATCTTCAGCAGTTCGACGGCCGGAACTTCTGCCGCCAAGTCGGCAAGTGATCCAGGCCAACCGGATACCGCTCCGTTGTGACTGAAAGCGTAGGTTCCGTCGACGAACGGTGCGCAGGCACCGATCTCGACGGCCATCCCCTCCGTCGCGGAACGTACGGCGGCGAGGACGGCTCCGGAACCGATGTGGGACAACGTCTCGTCGACGGTCGGGTCCGACCAGATCGGCGAGATACTGCGGTACCGTCCCTGTCTCCCACCGTTCCACCACACCGCACCGAATCCGTCGGCATTGATGGTCCCGCCACCACGCATCTCGCGAGGTGCCCACGACTGTCGCATCAGTGAGTTCTCGCCGTCGTGGATGAGTTCACGAACCGAACGTGGCGGCCCGAGATACCCGAGGTGCCGACACATGTCAGGGTCTACCCGAAATCGTTCTGGCGCAACGAAAACCCGAGAAGATCTGGCGCCTGATCGGATGGTCCCAGTTACGGAACGTCCCACGACAGGCAACGCTGTCGGTCCCGAACGATCCCCCTCGCAACACCTTGTAGTCGCCGCCGAAGAATACCTCCGAGTACTCCCGATACGGGAATGCCCGGAAACCCGGATACGGATGGAAACCCGAAGACGTCCACTCCCATACGTCGCCGATCAACTGCTCGACACCCGCTGCTGACGCCCCTGCTGGGTAAGAGCCGACGCCGGCGGGGCCGAGATGGCGTTGACCGAGATTGGCGAGATTCTCGTCTGCGGAGACGTCCCCCCAGGGGAACCGTCGTGATCTTCCGGATTCCGAATCCCAGCGCGCGGCCTTTTCCCATTCCGCCTCGGTGGGAAGCCGTTTGCCTGCCCAGCTGGCGTAGGCCTCAGCCTCGTAGTAGCTCACATGCACGACCGGCTTGTCCGGCGGAACCGGAGCCTCGACGCCGAAAGTCTCGTGCCACCAACCCGAACTGTCGTGTTCCCAGAACAGGGGTGCACGCAGTTTCGCGTCGACGCGATGCCGCCAACCGTCGCGAGACCACAGTTCCGGTCGGGAATACCCGCCGTCCTCGATGAATTCGACGAACTGCCCGTTCGTGACCGGGAATCTGTCGATCGCGAAGTCGGTGAGATAGACCTGATGCGCAGTGCGCTCGTTGTCGAGTGCCCACGGTTCGTCGTCGGTCCCCATGACGAAGGGGCCGGCGGGAATCGTGACCTCGTCGAGTTCCGGCATGCGGGCCGCTTGCGGAGCGGGTGTCGCAACGAGTGCCGTGGGTCCCGAACGCAATTGGTGTGTCGCGAGCATGGTTTCGGCGTGTTGCTGCTCGTGCTGCGCGATCATCCCGAAGGCAAAACCGTCCACGTCGAGTTCTGTACGACCGAACGTGCTGGCTTCGAGCACATCCCAGACCTTCCCACGGACCGTACGTACGTATTCGCGCGCCTCGGCCGGGTTGAGCAGGGGAAGTGTGGGTCTCGACGATCTCGAATGCTTGAAAGCGTCGTACAGCTCGTCTATGTCGCTACGCACCGGATCGCGGCCACCGACATCGCGAACCAACCAGAGTTCCTCCTGATTACCGATGTGCGCCAGGTCCCACACGAGTGGACTCATCAACGGGGAATGCTGAGCGATCAATTCGGTATCGTCGACGCAGTCGGTGAGCAGCGTCGACCGCTCACGCGCTCGCAGAAGTACGGCCTCGACCGCTTCCTTGGTGATCTCCCCCGTCATGTGTCGCTCTCACCGGGCACGATTGCGCGACAACACCGTTCGGCTGCAGCATCGAGAAGACGAACGAACTGCGGCTCCGGCGCGTACGACGCGGCAAGCGACATCAGAGAGGTTGCAGCCGAACGCAGTTCGACATCGTCCAATCCGTACTCCGCCGCGTCCCGCCACCTCCCGGCCGTCGATGCTGCAGCATCACTGGCCTCCCGCATCACGGCAGGCCCGGACAGCAACGCATCGACCGCTGCTACCGGCACTCGCCACAGATCTCCCGGCTGCGCATCGATGTAGCGAACCTCCAGATGGCCGACGGCGCGAACCGGCGGGAACAGCGTGGACAGGTGATAGTCCAAGTCTGCCCAGACGGGTCGGCGTCCGATCTCGGCATCCACAGCGCCGTCTATCCAGTCTCCGAAAGTGGCACCCCGCGGAGCCGTCCAATCGTCACCCTCGTTTCGCACACACATCAGCGGAACATCGAGCGCCCAGCCGGCGTAGTCCTGCACTTCCGGGACTGCGACCGTTCGCCAGGAATCGAGTTCGAGCCACGTCCGCATGCGTTGGGACGCCCAATCTCCCTTCGGAACCCCTTGCAAGCGTGGAGAACACGCAAACGCTGCGATGAGAGCCGGGCCCATGTCCCCGAGGAGCCGCCAACGCTGGGCGATGGACTCCGGGCTGCCGCCGGCATCGACACTGATCTGTACTGCCGCGGTATTGCACATCATCAAGGTGCCGTACGGTCCTATCCCGGCGAAGCGGGATTCCATTGCGCAATAACGCGGCAGCCGGAGAATCCGGGAAGGTGGGCGGGCGACGTCGGCCGCCGCAGAACTGATTTCGACGGAGTACGGCGCGAGGAGTGTTTCGAGAGTACGACGGTCGTCGTCGAGGCAGTCACACAGTTCGCGAGCGGACGTGCGCGGCGCTGAGGAGAGTTCTATTTGTCCGCCAGGTTCTACGGTGACGAGGCTGCCACGCGGAAGCGGTGCCGCCGGTGAATCAGGGTCGATGCTGGTGGGTGCATGTCGCCCGAGTGCCCTTGCCAGAGTCGCGGCTGACGGCCTCTCTCCACCGGGAACGTGGCTGGTCAGCCACTCGAGTTCAGCTCCTACCAAGCGGGGTGGCCCCTGTTTGAAGCACACACCACCGACGTAGGCCTCGGCCGCAGGACGCGAATCCACCTGCGTGGTCTGTGCTGCTGTCAACGCTGCTGTCACCATTCGACTTCCCCTTCGGGCGGTCTTCGCGGTCGCTACCGACGATAGAACGCCAACGTCCGAGATGCACCCTTTGTGGTGTTACGTGTCGTTGAATTTCTTCAGTCGTATCCACCGGTACCCACAACCGGCCAGAACAACACCTACCCCGAAAACAACCGCAATCCACGGAAGTGTGACCACCAGAACGACACAACCAGCCGCGCCGACCGCTTGCAGCCACTTCGGATACATCCGGTCCACCCCGCGCTGGCTGTAGGCACTCACGTTCGCGACGAGGTAGTAGAGCAGCACTCCGAACGACGAAAAGCCGATCACCCCACGAAGATCGGTTGTCGACACCAAAACGATCACGACAGCACCGACCACAAGTTCCGCATGGTGAGGTACCTCGAACCGTGGGTGGACGGCTGACAGGGCAACCGGCAGATCACGCTCGCGTGCCATCGCCATCGCCGTACGGCTCACCCCCGCGATCAGAGCCAGCAGCGCCCCCGCCGACGCCGCCGCGGCACCGATCACCACTACGGGAACTGCCCAGTTCCACCCGGTCGCGCCCACTGCATCGGCCAAGGGCCGTGCCGAGTTCGCCAGCCGATCAGGTCCTAACGTCACCAACAGCACCACTGCTACCAGTGCATAGAGGATGACGGCGACGGTGAGAGCAATCAGGATCGCCCGCGGAATCGTGCGGCGCGGATCGCGCACTTCCTCCCCCAGTGTTGCGATCCTGGCGTAGCCGGCGAAGGCGAAGAACAGCAGCCCCGCCGATTGCAGGATTCCGTACCACGACGCGAACGCGAGATCCGGGAGCTCGCGCACTGCACCAGGACCGACGACGGCAACCAGCAGCGCTACGCACAGTGCGGTCGCCGACACAGCGACGATCACCCTGGCCATGTGCGCCGTCCGCGTCACTCCGCGGTAGTTGACTGCAACCAGCGCCGCCACCACCAATACCGCGACGGGAACACGCCAGGCCGTAGGCGCAACATACGTCGCGAAAGTCAGGGCCATGGCCGCGCAACTCGCGGTCTTCCCGATCACGAACGACCAGCCTGCGGCAAACCCCCACCAGGGTCCGAGCTGCTCACGTCCGTAGACGTAGGTCCCACCTGACGTGGGGTATCTGGCCGCAAGCTGCGCCGACGACGTCGCGTTGCAGAATGCGATGAACGCTGCAATCGCCAGGCCCACAAGCAACCCGGTACCGGCCACCGCGGCAGCGGGCGCGAACACCACGAAGACTCCGGCGCCGATCATCGCGCCGAGGCCGATCACTACGGCATCGACCGTGCCCAGCCTTCGCTCCATCGGGACAGCTTCGTTCACAGGTAGTTTGAACCACACCGACATGAACGGAAGGTGCCATGTTCGATCTCGACACGATCCGCCGCGACACTCCCGGATGCCTCGACAAGGTGTTCCTCGACAGCGCGGGATCCTCGCTCCCACCCGAGCCTGTGCTGACCACGATGATCGAGCACCTACGACGTGAAGCCGACGTCGGCGGATACGTCGCAGCTGCTCGTCAGAGCGGCGCCCTGGCTGCTGTTCCGCATTCGCTGGCCCGGGTCATCGGCGCTCAGGCAACCGATATCGCGTTGACGGACAGCGCGACCCGCGCGTGGAACGACTTCTTCGCTTCGGTTTCGCTCGGACCTGGTGATCGAATCCTCATCAGCGGAGTCGAATACGCGAGCAACGCCATCGCCGCGCTGGGGCGGGCGCGTTCGACCGGCGCCCACGTCGAGATCATCCCGAGCGATCAGTACGGACGCATCGACCTCGATGCACTCGAGAACATGCTCGACGAACGGGTTCGCCTCGTCTCCGTCGTCCACGTCCCCACCAACGGCGGCCTGATCAACCCAGTCCGCGAGGTCGTCGAATTGGCCAGAGCCAATGGCTCTCTCGTTCTGCTCGACGCGTGCCAGTCCTTCGGCCAGTTGCCCATCGACGTCACCGAACTCGGCATCGACGCCCTCAGCGCCACCGGCCGCAAGTGGCTCCGCGGGCCACGCGGAACCGGATTCCTGTACGTCCGCCCCGGACTCGTCGACGCGCTCGAACCCGCTGCGATGGACCTGCACGGAGCGGAATGGACGAGCGAGAACAGCTTCGTCCCCGCACCGGACGCAACACGATTCGAACTCTGGGAGACGAGTGTCGCTGCGCGCCTGGGTCTTGGCGCCGCCGCCGATTATCTGCTCTCGATCGGCACCGACACGGTGTGGGCACAGATCGAATCCAGAGCAGTCGCGCTGCGGCAAGGGCTGGCATCGATTCCCGGAGTCGACGTCCACGATCGAGGAACCCAGCTGAGCGGCATCGTTTCCTTCACCGTCGAAGGTATTTCCGAGCACCTCGTGCGGGATCAGCTTGCAGCACAGAACATCACCGTCACCGTCAGCGGTCGCGGGTCCACGCTCCTCGACATGGATGCACGCGGGCTCGACGCCGTGGTTCGCGCATCGCCGCACTACTTCGTCGACGAAGCAGACCTGGACGCATTCCTGGGCGCGGTCAGGAGATTACAAACCTCCCGTTGACCGGGACCACGCCTGATCCGCGGACCTCGAAACTGCAACTGTGTGGCGATCAGTAGTTTCGTCTTCCGAAAGGACGCTTCGCATGGCCGACCCGACCGTCAGACCGATCTCCGCTGCAGACATCACCACCTGGGACTACGAGGCCGACGTCGTCGTCGCGGGATACGGCATCGCCGGCGTCACCGCTGCGATCGAAGCAGCGCGTGCGGGCGCCGAGGTGCTCGTCCTGGAGCGGACGGGCGGTTGGGGCGGAGCCGCGTCACTGGCTGGTGGATTCATCTACCTGGGCGGTGGAACGCCGTTGCAGAAGGCGTGCGGGTTCGAGGACTCGGTCGAGAACATGAAGACGTTCATGAAGGCAGCGCTCGGCCCCGGAACCGACGACACGAAGATCGACGCGTACTGCGAGGGCAGCGTCGATCACTACAACTGGCTCGTCGACGCCGGCGTCCCGTTCAAGGAATCGTTCTGGGGTCAGCCCGGCTGGGAACCGCCGTACGACGACGGCCTCATGTACTCAGGCGGCGAAAACGCCGCACCGTTCAACGCGCTCGTCGATCCCGCGCCCCGCGGACACGTCCCGCAGATGAGCGAGAAGAAGACCGGCGAGCAGGGCGGCGGCTACATGCTGATGAAGCCACTCGTCGAGACGGCCGAAAAGCTCGGTGTCCGTGCAGAATACGATCTGCGTGTCCAGACTTTGGTGGTCGACGGCGATCGGGTCGTGGGAGTTGTCGCCAAGCGCTACGGCAAGGACGTCGCGATTCGTGCCCGCAAAGGCGTCGTGCTTGCGATGGGCAGTTTCGCGTACAACAACGAGATGGTGCGCTCGAACGCACCGCGTATCTTCGGCCACCCGGCGGCCTCGATCGAAGCGCACGACGGCCGCGCAATCCAGATCGGTCAGGCTCTGGGCGCCGACACCGCACACATGGACGCCACCGAGGTCGCGTTCTTCTGCGACCCACAGTTGATGGTGCGCGGCATTCTTGTCAACGGCCGTGGTCAGCGATACATCCCCGAAGACACCTACCCGGGCCGCATCGGACAGGCAACACTGTTCCAGCAGGACAACCAGGCATTCCTCGTGATCGACGAAGCTGCGTACGAGGAAGGCATGAATGCCGAATCGTCCAGTGCGCAGTTGCGGGCGCAGCCGACCTGGGTGGCGGAAACCGTCGAGGAACTCGAAGCCGAGATGGGGCTTCCCGCCGGATCGCTGCAATCGACCGTCGACCTCTACAACCGTCACGCGGCTGAAGGGTCCGACCCGGTGCTCGGCAAGAAGTCCGAGTGGGTCAAGCCGATCGTCGGCCCGTTCGCGGCAATCGATCTACGTGGCCGCACAGGCGGATTCACGCTGGGAGGATTGAAGACAACCGTCGATTCCGAGGTTCTGCACGTCTCGGGTGCGCCGATCCCCGGACTATTCGCAGCGGGGCGCTGCACGTCCGGTGTCTGCGCAGGTGGTTACGCCAGCGGAACCAGTCTCGGCGACGGCAGCTTCTTCGGACGTCGTGCCGGAATCAGCGCAGCGCGCTAGGTCACCACAACCCGCACGCCGTCGGCAAAGCGGTACGGCTGAGTCTGCAGAACCGCGCCGAGGTGTTTCCTCAATCTGGACACCTCGGCGCGCACTGCCACCACATGCTCGCGATCACCGAAGAGCACTTCGCTCAGGCCTGCGGCATCCACGCCAGCCGATCCCACGGCTGCCAGCGCACGCAAGATCTGAGCGTGACGCGGCGAAAGCGCGCGCGTCCAGTTTGCATCACCACGGACCGTCACCTGCGGCGATGCACCGAGTGACAGCTCGAGCTCGATCACCGGCCCGCCGACGCCGGTGCGCAACAGCCAGCCGTCACCGAGCGGCTCAGGCAGACACATCCCAAGACCTGGCACGATGACGGGCTTTCCCGCACTGGGTGCCGCCACCCGGTCAGGCGCGGCAATCCCGCTGGCGCCGGCCACCCAGCCGAACTCGTCGACCACCAATGCCGGACCCGTGCCCGCCGCGAACAATGGCGCCGCCCGCGAGCGCAGGCGATCGAGCTGAGCTGCATGCTCGCGCCACAGCGTCGCCTCCGCGAGGCGAACCGCGGTGCGAACCAGCGCGACAGTGGTGGGATGCACCGAGGCTGCGGACCCGCTGATGTCCACCACACCCAGGATCTCGCCTGTCCGGGGGTCGTGCACAGGCGAGCCGGTACATGACCAATTGTGATGCGTCGGCGCATAGTGCTCGGCCGAGAAGAGTTGCACCGCAGAATCTTCGATCAGCGCGGTACCGATCGCGTTGGTACCCACCGACTGCTCCGACCAGCGCGCGCCTTCGGCAAACCCGAGTGCGTCCGCCGCTCGTTTGACGGTCTTCGCCCCTTCGCGCCAGAGCAGGACACCGTCGGCGTCGGCAACGACCACGATGAAGCCCGCGTCCTCGGCGACCTCGGTGAGCGTAGTTCTCAGTTCGGGCAGAACGCTGCGCAGCGCGGTACGCGAACGCCTCGACTCCAGCTCGGAGAAATCGGCGACAGCGGACGCGCCGCAATGATCGGGCGCGAGCCCACCCGCGGCCACCCGCGACCACGACCGCGCCACGACGGTCCGCGGCTGCGCCGGTGGTTCCTGCCCCGAGAGAACTGCGTCGTGCACCCGGCTCAGAAGGCGCGCATGTTGCGACAGGTCGGTACCCGGCACGACGGCACCGAGCCGACTGCCTTCGGGAGCGCTCCCCACGGTGGTCACTCCGTCAGGCTACCGCTTTCGATGTGACGCGAACCACGTCCACACGGCCAGGTCCCCACCACCTGCGATTAGCGGCGGGGAGCAAACTCCGGTAACGTATCCAAAGTTGTCTCGGCGAGGGTGAATCGCAGCAGTTCCACACGTTGCAGGTTTACCGTGATCGACGCGGCTACGGCTCAGCTCGAGCGTTTCGCTCCTGGCCGTGTGCGCGCCTGTCCGCCTTGCCGCAGGCAAAACCACACGTCAGTAAACCGAGCACGAACCCCGTGAGTTGTAGGAGCCGTTTCATCATGTCTGAAGAAAACAACCTCGTCGCCGTCGTCCGCACCGAATTCGGCAAGGGCGCAGCTCGCCGCGCACGTCGCGACGGCCAGGTCCCCACGGTTCTGTACGGCCACGGCGAAGATCCCCGCCACCTCAACGTGCCGGCTCGCGACTTCGCTCGCATCCTCCGCGCACAGGGCACCAACGCCATCCTCACCCTCGACATCGAGGGCACGGAGCAGGTTGCACTGACCAAGTCGGTCGTCGTGCACCCCATCCGCAGCTACATCGAGCACGCTGACCTCCTCGTCATCAAGAAGGGCGAGAAGGTCACCATCGACGTTCACGTCGTAGTCGTCGGTGACGCTGCTGCAGGCACCATGGTCGCGCAGGATGCATCGACCATCTCCATCGAGGCAGACGCCCTCCACATCCCCGAGCAGATCGAGGTCTCGGTCGAGGGCCTCGAAATCGGCACCCAGATCCTGGCAAGCCAGCTCGAACTGCCCGCCGGCTCCGTCCTGCAGGCTGACGCCGACACCCTGATCGTCAACGTCGTTGCTGCACCGACCGAGGCTGACCTCGAAGAGGGCGCAGAAGCTCCCGCCGCCGACGAGGCTGCAGAAGAGGCCTGATCCTCTCGGTTCCAACAGAACTCACTGCGCGCGGCGCGTCATTCCGATTCGGAGTGACGCGCCGTTCGTGCGTAGCAGGAAAAACAAGCCAGAAAGTAGCGTCCGTTGAGCACAGATACCGCCCTCGTCATCGGCCTGGGTAATCCCGGCCCGCAGTACGAGAAGACCCGGCACAACGTCGGCTTCATGGTCGCCGGCACCCTTGCCGGGCGCATGGGCGGAAAGTTCAACGTACACAAGAAGAGTGGCGCCGAAATCGTCGAAGGTCGCCTCGCCGGCCGACGCGTGATTCTCGGAAAACCACGCTCGTACATGAATCTCTCGGGTGGCGCGGTCGCCGGTCTCGCGCGATTCTTCTCGGTCGATGCCGCGAACATCATCGTCGTCCACGACGAACTTGATCTCGATTTCGGGACCATCAGACTCAAACTCGGCGGCGGCGAAGGCGGACACAACGGTCTGCGGTCCATTTCGAGTTCGTTGACCACCAAGGACTACCTGCGCACGCGCGTCGGGATCGGTCGCCCGCCGGGCCGCATGGACCCGGCGGACTACGTTCTCAAGCCGTTCTCGTCCACGGAGCGAAAAGAACTCGATCTCGTGTGCGAAGAAGCTGCGGATGCAGTCGAGCTACTGCTCGAACTCGGGCTCGAAGCCGCACAGAACCGCTTGCACTGACGGTCAGTTACCCAGCAGGGCAGCCGAATTGGCGCGGCGGAGCTTTCCCGACGACGTCTTCGGAATACTGCCCGGGCCCAGAACCGCAACGGCGCGAGGCCGGACACCGACGTCGGCAACCACGGCGTGGACCACTTCGCGCTCGATGCGCTTGACCTCTTCCGGATCTTCGAAAGCGTTGGTCTCGACGGCGACCGCAAAGCTCTCACGCTTCTGGCCGGCATCGAGACGGATTGCGACGGCATTTCCCGGGCGCACACCGGCAACGCTTCCGGCCGCCCGTTCGATGTCTGTGGGGTACACGTTCCGGCCGCCCATGATGATGACGTCCTTGACTCGCCCGCACACCACGACCAGTCCTTCTTCGGTGAAGTACCCGACGTCACCGGTATCGAGCCAACCGTCGGAGTCCTGCGCCGGCTTGTGACCTTCCACCGTGACGTAACCGGGGGTCACTGCCTTGCCGCGAACCTCGATGATTCCGACGCCGCGAGCCGGAAGCACCTGGCCGTCGCGGTCGACGATGCGTCCCTCGAGGTCAGGCACCATCTTTCCGAGTGTGGCGAGGGCACGAGCGTTGGGGCGATTGGACGGCACCGCCCGAGACATCGACTCGAGGAAGTCGGGATCGACGTAGTCGAGGACCTGACCTTGATCGGGATCCGGAATCGACACGGCGAGCGTGGTTTCCGCCATTCCGTACACGGGAGCGAGCGCGGTCGGGTTCAAACCGAAACGCGCACCGGCCTCGGCGAGGGCATCCATCGTGTCGGGATCCACCGGCTCGGCGCCGTTCCACATGTATCGGACGCTGGACAGGTCGACTGCCCCGTCTTCTGCCTGTGCGAGTCGACGAGCCAAGAGCGAGTACGCGAAGTTCGGTGCGGCGGTGACAGTTCCGCCGTACTTGCCCATGAGTTCCGCCCACAGCACCGGGGTGCGCAGGAAATCCATCGGCGTGATGCTGATGACCTCGGCGCCCACCTGCATCGGAACCGTCAGGAAGCCGACCATGCCCATGTCGTGGAAGAGCGGAAGCCAGCTCACCATCACGTCGTCCTCGATGGAGAACTTGATGCGGTTGATCATGGCGTAGGCATTTGTATAGAAGTTCTCGTGCGTGATCTGCACGGCCTTGGGCGAACCGGTGGAACCTGACGTCAACTGTTGGAGTGCGATATCCGATTCGGCCGTCTCCACGGGATCGATCGACGTTCCGCTACGAAGCTCGTCCACCGTCACGACGGTGATGCCACGCTCTTCGAGGAGCGGCTTGGCCGCGTCGAATGGTGCACCCAGAATGACGGCTTTTGCGGAGATCATGTCGATCACCGTCTCGGTGTCCTGAGCCCAGACGCCCAGATCCGTTCGGGGGGTCGGCTGATGCAGCATCGTCACCGACGCACCGCGCATCCACGTCGCCTGGCAGGCAGGCGCGATGTCGACGGGCTGTCCGGCGAGAATGCCGATCGCGACGCCGCGATCGATGCCGACCTCGGCCAGGCCACCGGCCATGCGCCGAGCTTCCTGGTGGATGTCGCCCCAGGTCTGACGGAAAGCGTTGTCGGGCTCTCCCGTCACCAGGCCGCGGTCGGTGACTGCGGCGGTCGCGTACATCTCTTCGGTGAACTTGCTCAACGCAACTCCTCGGTCAGTGTCACTCTTCGATTCAGTGCAACCCTTCGCAGGACACAAATGGCTGTGTGTTCGAACACACACATACATTGATAATCAGCGATCGTTCGCCGAGTGTTACGCCGCAGTGGCTACTGCCTCGTGGTCTGCGAGTATCCTTTCTCTGTTGTGCTGCCGCACTCTCCACCTGTCCGCGCACCGGCACGTCGCCGGCACCGACGCCCACTTCGAGAGGTTCTTCGTTGACTACCCCGTCCGACTCGACCGTCCCTTCCGACTCGACTGTCCAGTCCGACACCGAAGGCCCAGATTCAACCGAGAGCGGGTCGGTCGCGGTCACGACGACGACCAAGGGCTTGTCCGCCGAGGCGGAGCGTCGCCGCACCTTCGCCGTCATCTCGCATCCTGACGCCGGTAAGTCGACACTCACCGAAGCGCTGGCACTGCACGCGAAGAAGATCTCCGAGGCTGGTGCCGTCCACGGCAAGGCCGGCCGCAAGTCGACGGTCTCGGACTGGATGGAGATGGAGAAGGCCCGCGGCATTTCCGTCAGTTCCACCGCACTGCAGTTCAACTACCACTCGTCCGAGACCCCGGACGAGCAGATCAACGTCATCAACCTCGTCGACACCCCCGGTCACTCCGACTTCTCCGAGGACACGTACCGCGTCCTGACCGCCGTCGACGCAGCGGTCATGCTCATCGACGCTGCCAAGGGCCTCGAACCGCAGACGCTCAAGTTGTTCCAGGTGTGCCGTCACCGCGGCATTCCGGTCATCACGGTCATCAACAAATGGGACCGTCCCGGCCAGACTCCTCTCGAACTGCTCGACGAGATCAGCGAACGCATCGGCCTCACGCCCACTCCCCTGTACTGGCCCGTCGGCATCGCCGGCGACTTCCGAGGACTGTTGCGGCGCGGCGAAGACGGTGAGGCTCGCGAGTACGTCCGCTTCACCCGTACCGCAGGCGGCGCGAAGATCGCCCCCGAAGAGGTCATGGACGCCGACGCGGCGCTCGCCAAGGAAGGCTCCGAGTGGGAGACCGCGGCCGAGGAGAGTGAACTGCTCTCCGCTACCGGCCAGGACCACGATCAGGAGATGTTCCTCGCCGGTCAGACGTCCCCGGTGATCTTCGCGTCCGCGATGCTCAACTTCGGTGTCCGCCAGATCCTCGACACTCTCGTCGAATTGGCGCCGCCGCCGCGGGGCCGCGAAGACCTCAGCGGCAAGCCGCGCGAGGTCACCGATCCGTTCAGTGCGGTCGTCTTCAAGGTGCAGGCCGGTATGGACACCGCGCACCGTGACCGTCTGGCGTTCATGCGCATCGTCTCCGGCGTGTTCGAGCGCGGCATGGTTGTCACACACGCTCAAACCGGCAAGCCCTTCACGACCAAGTACGCGCAGACGGTATTCGGCCGTGAACGTTCCACCGTCGAATCCGCGTTCCCCGGCGACGTCGTCGGCCTCGTCAACGCCACCGCACTCGCACCCGGCCACACGCTGTACACCGAGAAGAAGGTTGAGTTCCCGCCGATCCCGTCGTTCGCGCCGGAACACTTCTCGATCCTGCGCGCCGAAAGCGCCGGCAAGTACAAGCAGTTCCGCCGTGCAGTCGATCAACTCGATTCCGAGGGCGTCGTCCAGATTCTCCGCAACGACATCCGCGGCGACGCCTCCCCCGTCATGGCTGCTGTCGGCCCGATGCAGTTCGAGGTCGTCGCAGCGCGCATGAAGGCCGAGTTCAACGTCGAGGCCAAGATGGAACCACTCGGCTACGCATTGGCCCGCCGTACCGACGCCGCGTCCGAGGTCGAACTGAACCGTCAGCGCGGTGTGGAGGTCTTCACCCGATCCGACGGTGTCCTGCTCGCCCTTGTCAGTGACAAGTGGCGCCTGCAGTACATCCAGAAGGAACTCCCGGATCTGACGCTCGAACCCCTCGTCGCTGCTGCGGACTGATGAGCCTGATCGAGGCGCTGTTCGACGCTGAACTGCACATCGGCAGCGCCACGATTCTCTGGCGAGAGATCATCGGAAACGCGTTCGGAATAGGCTCCGCGATCGCGGGCGCGCGACGCTCGGTATGGGCGTGGCCTGTCGGTATAGCCGGAAATGCCTTGTTGTTCACGGTCTTCATGGGCGCACTTTTCCACACGCCGCAAGAGCTCAATCTCTACGGCCAGGCCGGCCGTCAGTTGTTGTTCATCACCGTCAGCGTCTACGGGTGGACCCAGTGGCGACGTGGGGCACGTGACTCCGGTCGCGCAGTCCTGCCCCACTGGGCGACAACTCGCGAGCGAGTCGCCATGATCGCCGTCATGGTAAGCGGCACAATCGCTTTCGCCTGGATCTTCGACCTTCTCGGCTCGTACGGAGCGTGGGCGGAGGCCTGGATCTTCACCGGCTCCATCCTCGCGACGTACGGGATGGCACGCGGCTGGACCGAGTTCTGGCTCATCTGGATCGGCGTCGACGCTGTCGGCGTTCCCCTTCTATTCCGGGCCGGGTACTACCCGTCGGCAATCCTCTATCTGGTCTACGCATTCTTCGTATTGTGGGGCTTTGCGATGTGGCTGCGTATTCAGCGCCGGACTCCACAAGGGGTATGACCGTAAACGAACTCCTGGTATGTTTGCGTCGATTAAGCAAACCAGCGGTCTGTTTACGGGCATCAGGAGCGAAACAATGGAAGACAAGAATTCTCATGGAATAACGGGCGCCAACGGTTCCGGCAACGGATCGAGAGCCAGTAGTTCCGCGAGTAATGGTTCTGCGAGCAACCTTTCCACGGGTAACGGTTCTGCGAGCAACCTTTCCACGAGCAACGGTTCCAGCAGTGCCACCGCCACAGCGGATTTTCTGTCGACCGCACCCAAGCAATCGGATGCATTCACGTTTCCGCTTCCTGCCCGAACCACGGCCGCACACAGCAGCGGAGAGGACCTTTCAGTGCCAGCTTCAACACGCGAATCATCGAGGACACTCGAGACTCGGAGTCGCACCGTCGTACGGCGCGACGCGATGGGCGTAGCCGCCGTTCGAGTGGCCGGTCGACTCACCCACACCGAACTCATCGCGAATCAGGCCTCACCCTCGAGCACGCATTCCTCCGATCCCACGATGGATCTGGACGAGTTGCTCACGATGCTCGGCAGCTACCTGTTGTCCTCGGGGTTCGAACATCCCGAAATCCACGCCAAGCTCGGTGGACAGTCGATCGTCGTCAACCTCGTGTCGCCGGAGATCAGCGCCAGCTGAGCTCGACCCAGCTGTTCAGGGCCACAGCACTGCTCGTCTCCATGCTCGGTCCGAGCCGCGCCGGTACAACCATCGCTGATGCCGACGCCCGGAGTCTGCCTGCCAGAACTCGACAGACTCCGGCTCGAGGCACCACGCACGCCAGTCCTTCGACACGAACCCCGGGTCGTCACTGATTCTTGCTTCCGCAGCCGCCACCGAGGCGTCGTACGCCCCTAAGTCTTCGAGCACCTCGCTCTGCTTACTTGCGGTCGCCACCGCTCTCGCAGTGACGGAGCGTTCGACGAAGTCTCGGCTTCGAAGTGCGTCGTCGCCCTCGCGAACCAACCCGCGAATCCGGACCTGCTGGCCCGTCTCACGCCAGTAGAAGGCGAGCGATGCTCGCGGATTTTCTTTCAGCTCAATGCCTTTCGGCGAAGCAGCTGAACCCGAAAACCAGAACCCACCCTCGGTCACGTCCTTGAGGATGAGGAAGCGGGAATCGGGCATACCGTCACTGTCGACGGTCGCGAGCGCACATACGTGTGGCTCGACGACGCCGAAGGCCACGGCCGCACGGAGCCAGTCGAGGAACAGCTCTCCCGGCTTTTCCGGAAAATGTTCAGGCGCGGGCGGCGGAGTTCCGGTCAGTGCGGGGATACCGCGAATCCACGTCCGTACGTCAGGCAGCGAAAAATCTGCATCAACCATGAGCCGACTCTAATCGCGGGCGGCCTCAGGAGACGTTGCGAACTACCGAGTCGCCGAACGACGGTTGCTGCAGCAGCGCCCACTTGTTGGACGTCAATCGGAAACTCGGCATGTCGGCGAGCGCCACCACCGATTCCCAGGTCCGCTCGTAGCTCGTGTGGGAGATTCGCCATTCACCGTCGCTGCAGCGGGTGTATCTGTCGTGATAGAAGGCCGATCCACGAAGAAGCATGCCGTCTTCGGGGATCACCACAGTGTCCGCGAGGCACCAGATCCCGGTTGCGGTGTCTCCGTCGACGTCGATCTCGGGTTGCCCGCACTGATGTTCAGTGATGACGTGTGATCCGAGGGTGTTCTCGAGGAAGGAGACGAACGAATCTCGGGAATCGAAACTGAGTTGTTCTCCGTAGATCGCGGTGGCGTCGACGGTCAGAGTGTCGGCGAATTCGACCCACGATTTGGTGTCCAAGGCGCGTGCGTATCGGTACTTGAGTCTTTGGATGAGAACAATCGCTTCGAGATCCATGATCCCCGCCTCCCGGTGCAGCAACCACCCGTCCTATGTGTGCACATTAGCCTGTATCACGCCGAAACGGGCATTACTCTCAAAGCTAGTAGAAATGTCAGCCGATAACACGCTTTTCCAGGCCGTCGAGCATGATCGTGATCTTCTCGTCCAACCAACCTCGCCCGTGCCACGTCGATTCGTCGCCGATCCCCTCGACCAACGACTCCGACGCATTCCAACTCTCCTGATACGCCTGGCGCGCAGAACGCGAATCCGCGGAGCTCACGGTCTTGTCCATCGCCGCCATCATTGCGAACTGCGTCATGGTCACCTCGGAGATGAAGTCCACGGCCAGGACCGCGTCATGTGGTGTGAAACCCTGCGCAGTCAACGAACCGACCAGTTTCTCCACGATCTCGATTATCGCCGGTGGCGTGCCCGGAACTGCGAGACCGACCTGGGCTAGACCTGGATAGCGCTCGAACGAGGACCACAGAACGTCGCACAAATCCGTCAGAAACTCACGCCACGGACGATCCGTGTCCGGCCATACAGTCTGACGCACAACGTGATCCGCACAAGCCCGCAGCAGCGCTTCACGGTCCGCGAAGTAGCGATAAAGTGCAGAATGGCTGACGCCCAGACGTTTTGCCACACTCGGCATGGTCAATTCACTCAGATCACCAGCCAGGGCGGCCTCGACGATGTCCACTGTCGACAACGTCGGCGGCCGCCCCGTCTTCTTTCCGGTTTGCATTCTGCTCAGCCTGCCACCTGCTCAGCCCGCTACCAACCGCCATCCCGACGCACGGTGGCGCTGGTTCCAGAACGCGGCGTAGTTCCCACCGGCTGCGAGCAGAACTTCGTGGGTTCCCACTTCGACGATCGATCCGTCGTCACCGAGCACGATGATCTGGTCTGCGGCCACGACGGTCGACAGTTTGTGAGCGATCACGAGCAGTGTGCTTTCACTGGCGAGTTCCTGCATCGCACGCTGTACATGGGCCTCGTTCTCGGGATCGAGCGCGGCCGTCGCCTCGTCGAGCAGAACGATAGGCGCGCGTTTGAGGAGTGCGCGCGCGATGGAGACCCGCTGCCGCTCTCCACCGGACAGTGCCGTCCCGCCCTCACCGACGCGGGTGTCCCAACCCCGCGGAAGTCGCTCGACGATTTCCGCGACGCCCGCGATCCGAGCCACGTCGAAGACCTCATCGTCCGTGGCTTCGGGGCGACCGAGGCGAATGTTCGCGATCAACGTGTCGTCGAAGAGGTACACGTCCTGGAAAACCAAGGACAACTGCGACATCAGATCGGCACTCGTGAGGTCCCGCACATCGACGCCGCCGACACGTACCACCCCCGAGTCGACGTCGTAGAAGCGCGAGATCAGCCGGGTGACGGTGGTTTTGCCAGACCCTGACGGACCGACCAACGCCGTCAGCGACTTCCGCGGCACCTCGAAGGAGATGTCCCGCAGCACCTGCCCACCGTCCGCGTAGCCGAAGTCGACGGCGTCGAACTGCACGGCCGTCTCCCCCGTCGGCTGCCCGCTGGTATCGGGTTCTACCAGTGGTTCCACTTCGAGGATCTCGGACATCCGACGGATTTCGTTGCGTGCCATTCTGATTGCACCGCCGAACTCGCCGATCTCACCCAGCGGTTGGATGAACCGTGCGGTCAGGCCGAGTAGCGCGATCAACGTGACAGGGTCGATGTCGCCGCCGAGCGCGAGGAATGCACCCAGGATGATCACGGCAGAGAAGACGAATTGCAGGGCGATCCCGTTGACCACGGACCCGATCACCACGAACCACAGTTGTGAACGACCCGCAGTGTGTTGCGCTTCGATCGCGTCGTCGAGCGGTTCGTACACCCCGTGTGTGCGTCCGAAAGCACGCAGGACCGGTTGGCAACGAGCGTATTCGAGCACTCGATTGTTCGATTCGACGGCTGCGGCATGTGCCCGATCGTCGGCCTTGGCAGTCATCGTCGAGGCAAATCTGGCTGCCGCGAACAGAATCGGAACGCTGACCATCAGTGCCAGCCCGAGGCGCCAGTCGAAGAACAGCATGCACACGACAATGGTTGCCGGGCTGGCAATTCCGGAGATGATCGGTGTCATCAGGTGCGCAGCCGCCCCCATCACCGAGATGGTGCCCTTGCTGGCAACCTGCGATACCTGGCCGAGACGGCCGGCGCCGAACCAGCCGAGCGGCAGAGTGACGAGATGATCTCCCAGGCGCAGATGCATAGTCCTCAGCAGCGTGAGGGCCGACTCGAATCCCTTCATCGCCTGCAGGTAATGCGCAATCGAACTGATCCCAGCGCACACGGCCATAGCGGCGAGCCACCGAAGGAAACTGCCCCAGTCCTGATCGAACAGTGCCTGCACCGCCGGGACCAGTAGCGCCACTGCCAAACCTTGCATCACGCCGTACAACACTGCCCACACCAGGAACTCGCGATAGCGGCCCTGATTCTGCGGGCCGAGTATCCGGAAGAGGTCGCGAATCATGAGTTGGCCTTTCCTGCTGCGTCAGACGTACCAGCGATGCTGTCGGCCCGACTGTGACTCGCCCACATCCGGGCATAGGTTGAACCACTCGCCACAAGCTGATCGTGCGTGCCCTTCTCCACGATCCGTCCGGCGTCGAGGACCACGATCTGATCGGCGCTCACGATCGAAGCCAACCGGTGCGCGATCACCAGCACGGTGCGGCCGACCGTCAAGCGCGACAACGCCTCCTGGATATCGGCTTCGGACTCCGGATCGGCGAAAGCGGTTGCTTCGTCGAGCACGAGAACAGGAGTGTCCGCGAGAATCGCACGCGCAATGGAGACCCTTTGGGCTTCACCACCCGAGAATCTGGCGTCGACCCCGACCACGGAGTCGTAGCCTCTCGGGAGCGCTTCGATTCGGTTGTCGATCTGCGCGGCTGCGGCAGCGGCCTTCACCTCAGCCGAAGTCGCCTGCGGTCGGGCAAGCCGAATGTTGTCGAGCACGGTCGCTTCGACCAGCTGCACGTCCTGCAGAACGAATCCGACGTGGCGGTACAGCTCGTCGGTCGCCACGTCCCTGACGTCGACACCACCGATGGCCACGGATCCGGCACGCACGTCGTGGAACCTCGGAACCAGCGTTGCCAGCGTCGACTTACCCGAACCCGAAGGTCCGACCAACGCCGTCACCGTGCCCTCCGGCAGCGTCAGATCGATGTCGGTCAGAACGTCGGCGCCGTCGTCGTAGGCGAAAGAAACTCCGGAGAATCGAACTTCATTCCCCGCGGGACTTTTCGGATGATCGGTTTCCGGCAGCGCCTCGGTCGAGAACAGCGCAATCAGTCGCGCCGCAGCGGCGGCTGCCTCTCGGCGAGCCTGCATACCGAAACCGATGGTCGTCACCGACACCGGAATCACCATCGCGACAAGAGAACTGGTCAGCACATCGATGGGTGACACCCATCCGGAGTGGACGAACCACGAGCCGAGGCCAAGGTTGACCACCAGCACTACCGGTGCGCTCAATGCAATCGAGGCCAGCGCCTCGGTCCGGAGCATCGGGCGAACCCAGCCCTCGTACGAGAGTGCAAATGCCTTGGCGGCGTCGCGGTACCGGGAGTGTGACTGCTTGTCCTGACCGAAGGTCTTGACCACTGCGATACCGGTGACGAACTCGACGATGGTGTTGCTGATGGCCGCGATGCCCTCATTCATCCGGCTCATCTTGACGGCCATGTCCTTGGTCATCATCGCGTAGGCGATCATGTAGATCGGGAGCGTGGCAATCGCGACCAATCCCAGACGCCAGTCGATCGAGATCACGTAGCCGAGTCCGACGAGCGGCACTGCGATGGCTCCGGTGGTCTCGACGGCGCTGTGCGCAACCAGGTAATGGAGATCGGAGATGTCGTTCTGCGCGGCTTTGCGCACGGTTCCGGACGAGTGGGAGGTGAACCAGCCCAAGGGAAGTCGACCGAGAGTCGCTGCGATTCGACGCCGCAGCACCGCCTGCAGATTCACATCGGCGAAGTGCGTCACGATCAACGCACCGCCTCCGAAGAACGCACGCATACCCAGACCGAAGACGACCACCCACACGATCGTCCAGACACGGGACGAGTCGACGTCACCGCCCACGATCAGCGTCTTACCCAGTTCGGCGATGGCCACGTACGGCACGATGGCGGCGACCGCGGCGATCACCTGCATCACCATCGCGATGGTGGTCCGCGTGCGCACTGGAGCAAGGAGTTCGCGAAGCGCGCTCTTGTGCTCCGCCGCTTCAGCTTTGGCTTGCGAGGCTTCGGCCGCCGCTCCTTGTGATACGTCGGCCTCTTCAGATGAAATGTCTGCTTTCGTGGCCTGTGTCGTCGTCATTTCGAGAACGCCTTCCATCGGGTAACTGCGTCGGCGTCGGATGCGATGCGTCCTTGGAGCTCCGCGCCGGTGAGTGTGCGATCGGCAAGTGCCTCGAGGTCTTCGAGGATCCAGTAGACCGCGAAGGGATAACTGCCGAACCAGAGTTCGCCGCTGACGTCTGCCGTGCGCCCGGCCTGCACCGCAGGGATCTCGTTGAACAACGGATTTGCGTGTACCAGTGCGCCGTCGTAGATGTTTCCCGAGGTCACGACCATCGCGTCCGCCGCGTGCTGCCCGACCTCCTCGCCCGACACCGAAGACGTGGCAACACCTGTGTTCGGTCCGATCTTCGCGTCGAGTTCGGCTTGTGGACGCCTGAAACCGGCTTCCTCGATGATCGAGGACATCGGCGACTGTGGAATGACGGTGTAGATGCCGCCGGAGAATCCCACCAGCACGGACAACGTCTGCGGTTGCGCCTCGACCGTTCCGGATACTTCGGCAAATTTGGTCTCGAGCCTCGACACGATTTCGCGAGCTTCGGACTCTCGACCCAGTGCAGTCGCCGCGGTATTCAGAACTTCGCGCCACGGCGCCGCGTAGGCGAGCACCGTCGTCGGGGCAATCTCGTTGGCCTGAGCCGTGATCGACGTCAACGACCCGACGTCACTGAGCAGGATTCTGTCAGGATCGACTGCTGCGATCTGTTCGACGTCGGGCGACTCGAAGAACGTCGGTTTGTCGATGACCTCTACGCCCTCGCTCTGCAAGATCTCCTTCGCCGCCTGTGATTGCAGGGTGGCAAAGACCGTATCGGGCTTGACCCCGAGCGTGAGCGCGTTGAGTGCTGCGAACTCGTCCAGTGCGAGCAACTTCTGCGGCGCAGGGGCGGCAGAGGACCCGTGTGCCGCTGCGTCGGCATCATCGACGCCCGAGGAGCAACCGACAAGGGCCGTTGCTGTCGCTGCGAGTGCCGTTGCTCGCAGGCCCCACTGCTGCCGCATCCTTCTCTCCCTGCTTTAGTTACACACTGTCTCGATTAGGGGAGCCTACAATAACTCAAGCCGTTTGTGCAGCCCTCGTCACCGGAAGTGCAAACGCCGGCAGACACGCGACAACGCTGATGACTGCGCCCATCACGAACGCCGCTCCGAACGAATCACCGGAAATACCGATCGCCAGGACTGCTGTGGTCACCGGCGCACCCACCGCCGATCCCACGGTCCTGATCACGCTGTTGACACCACTGGCCGCTGCCATCTCCGATGGCGGCACGATCGAAGCAACCAACAGAGCACAGACCGCGAACCCCACGCCGTTCCCCAACCCGACGAGGGAGAAGAACAGCACGATCGCAACCACCGAACTCGGCCAGATTGCGAGTCCGATCGCGCCCGTCGCCATGAGTGCCAGCGCTGTTACCGCCGGTACTCGCGGCCCGTATCGCCGCGCGAGAGCCGGCGTCAAACGCCCGCCGAGAAAGACGAGTACAGCGGCAGGCAAGAGCGCCAACCCGGTCTGCACGACAGTGAATCCGCTTCCGTACGTGGACGTGTCCGGCGCCTGGAGGATCCGCGGCAGGCAGAGGTAAAAGATGTACGGCACGAATCCGAACACCAGAGTGAGTGCGCTGGTGATCATCATCGGCTTGTCCCGAAAGACTCGCATGTCGACAATCGGCGCGTCGTGGCGGGAATCGACGGCAATCAGTGTCGCGAACGAAACTAACGCGATCACAACCAGACCCCAGAATCCGAGCGACAGAACTCCCCAGTCGGAGGCTTTGGTGATCGCCAGGAGCAGGCTCACCAACCCGAACGCCAGTGCTCCGGCACCGGCCCAGTCCGTCGGCATACCCGGCCGGCGATGCGAACCCGGAACCACGGCCACCACCGCGACCAATGCGAGCACGATCAAGATCCCGGTGATCACGAACAACCACTGCCAACTGAGATACTCGAGAATGACACCGCCGATCACCAGTGCACTTCCGGCACCGATTCCCAAAGTCCCAGCGAGCCAACCTATCCCCGAAGACAACTCGGCGCCCACTACCGTTCTCCGCAGCACTGCCATCGCGAGCGGGAAGCTCGCCATACTCACTCCCTGGACGGCCCGAACAACGAGCAGCACCCCGATGTTCGGCGCTGCCGCGGCGGCGAATGTGGCGAGGGCAAAGATGATCAGAACGATCACCAGAACTCGCTTGTCGCCGAACCGGTCACCCATTGCCCCGACGATCGGAGCCATCACCGCGGCCGCCAACAGATAGGACGTAAGAATCCACCCGGTCACCGCCACGGACGTGTCGAAATGCTCACCCAACACCGGCAACGCCGGTACCAGCATCGTCTGCATGAGCGAGTAGACGAGTACCGCTCCAGCCAGGGCTGCGATCACCCGGCTCCCGGATCGCGTGGGCGCCTCTGCCAAGGTCGTCATCGACACCTTCCTCCAATCATGAATCGAATCGGAACGGAACACTCCGTTCCGATTGAGTAAACCATGCATTGCTAGCCTGTGGGAATGGCGAAAGAGAATGCGAGCCTCCCCGGACGCGCCCGAGAAGCCGCAGACAACGACGTCACCGTGCTGCGAGCGGCGCGCGAAATTTTTGCCGAACAGGGTTGGAATGCACCGGTATCGGCGATTGCCGCACGGGCCGGAGTGGGCGTCGGCAGCATCTATCGCCGATACCGAGGCAAGGAGGAACTGGCGCAATCCCTGCGCGTCTGGGCGATCGATCACCTCGCCACCCTTGCCCGAGAGTGCGTGAGCACCGCGAAAACCGATGAAGCCGTATTGAAGACGTTCTTCTCGCGATATCTCACCGAATCGGTGGGACCGCTCATTCCGGTCCTCGGCGGCAGGTTGCCTGAACACGCCGAAGTCACTCGTGCCGCCGAAGAATTGGAGGCCGCCTTGCAATCCATGGTCGACGTCTGCGTCGACACTCGCGAAGTCCCGCCCGGCTTCACTGCTGCAGACGTCATGCTCATGACAGTGCATCTGCGGCCGACTCTGCCGATCGAGGGCGATCGAGCCACCGAAATACACACGCGTTATCTCGATTTCATGCTCGACGGACTTCGTGGCGGAACACCTCAACCGTCGATCACTCCCCCATCCTGGAGCGAATGGCTTCAGATGTGGCAGGGCGCCTGACCCGGAGAACACCCGAACAGAACATCAGGTTAGGCTTACCTAGCTTAGTTCGCCATGTTCGGAAGGTTTTCATGAAACTCACCCGCCGGTTCGCCGGATTCGCCGCACTACCCGCCGTCGCTGCACTCCTGCTCACCGGTTGCGGAAGTAGCGACGCATCACCTTCTACCGAGACCAGGACCGCCGACCAGTCCTGGAGTTATACAACGGGATACGGAAACACGATCACCCTCGATCACGCCCCGGAGCGGATCGTCGTCGACGCGTATTCCGCTGCTGCGCTGTGGGACTACGGTATTCGGCCGGTCGGCATCTTCGGTTACGGCGTCGGCAATCCCGACGTCACCGATCATGCCGACGAGTCGACCATGACGGTCGTCGGCCGTGAAGGCGAACTCAGCGCGGAAGCACTTGCGGCACTGGACCCCGACCTCGTCATCGGGTACGGCAACAGCGACGACCCGACGCGATGGACTTGGTGGGACGAGCCGATGGGCAACACCGTCAACAATGTTGCACCGTTTGTCGGCGTCAAGTTCTCCGGAGCCTCGACACCGGACGTATTGAGCGAATACGCCGCACTCGCCGAAGCTCTCGGCGGGAACACCGACACAGCCGCAGCACGCGAGGGCAAGGATGCATTCGAATCCGGTGCAGAGCGCATCCGAACTGCCGCGGCCAAGGTCGACGACATCGAAGTCCTCGCCCTGAACGGTGACAGCTCCGAGTTGTACGCAGGCACAACGGCGCTCGCCCAGTTCGGTTATCTGAAAGAACTCGGTGTGAAGTTCACCGGACCGGGAGGCGACAAAGGCTGGGCCGACCTCAGCTGGGAGCAGGTCCCGGATTACCCGGCGGACATCGTGTTCCAGTTCGCGAAGTCGGCAGAAGCATTCGCAGTATCACCCGTGTTCGTCAAGCTGCCCGCGGTGACCGCGAACCAGGTGATCGACTTCGACGACAAGCGTCCCAACACCTACGCCAATTACGGCGCCTGGTTCGAGCAGGTTGCACAACTACTCGACCAGGCCCGCAACGTCGCCTGAATTACTGCCCAGCAGTGATTCGCCCGGCCGCTTCCTCGAGAACGTCGAGGAAGATGGCCGCGGTGAGCGCAAATCCTTGGTTGTATCGCGCGTCGCTGGTCAACACGTTGCCCGCTTGAACTGCAGGCAACCGCTGCCATGTCGGCTGCGTCTTGATCGCGTCGAGTGCTTCCTGATCGCGAGCTTGGGCGATGATCACATCCGCCGGAGCCAAGGTGTCGAGTTGCTCGAACGACAACTCGAACGAGTTCTCTGCATTGTCGTCGTCACGGAAAAGCACGTCCAGGCCGGCATCGATCGCAACACTGATCCGCAGATTCCGCTGATGCACAAGGAATCCGGTCGGCGTCTGAACGCCGAATACGATCTTCTTTCCGCCCAGCTTCTCCTGCAACATGGGTCGCAGTCTCGCGAGCTTGCCGTCGTACTCCGCGATGGAAGCCTCGGCAATTGCCACACGGTCGAGTTGGCTCGCCTGCGCCATCAGCGCACCTCGCCAGTCGACCGGGTGTCCGGCGATCGGTTCTACGTCGTCGCCGACGACCAACAGCGGCGCGATCGAAGACAAGCGCTCGGTGCCGTACCAGTCGCTCGTGTAGCCGATCGCAGTGGTGACGATCAGATCGGGCTCGAGAGCGAGCAGAGCCTCGAAATTGGTGGAGAAGTCGCCGGCTACGTTGACGAAGCTCGCGTCCTCGATGGTGCGGCCGGGAAACTGGAATCCTGCCTTGGCATCGGGGAACCAGAAGTTCCCCGAACCGACGATCGGGTAATCCATCATCATCGCGAATTCGAGGTCGACGCGTCCGTCCAGCACCACAACACGCTTGGGGTCGCGCGGAACGTCGCCGCTGAACTCGCCCCACGTGTACGGGAGAGCGTCACTGGCCGAGTCCGACTCGGCATCGGAAGTTCCACACGCACTCAGCGCCAGTGCTGCAGCCACACCGGCTGCGCCACCGAAGAATCGGCGCCGTGAAATGCGGTCGACGATCTGAGCCCACTCCGAATCGGTGACCTGCGTATCCAGGACGAGTGTCATACCTTTGCTCCTTCGATGTTTCGCTGACGCTCGCGTCCCAGCGGAATGACAAGTGGTGTGTGGGAAACCGGATCGTCGATGATGCGGCACGCCATGCCGAACACCTCCTGCACCAGTTCTTCGGTGATGATCTCCGCGGGCGGGCCTTCGGCGACCACGGCGCCGTCCTTCATCGCAATGATGTGAGTTCCGTAGCGGCACGCGTGATTGAGATCGTGAAGCACCGCCACCAGCGTGTGTCCGTCGTTCTCGTTCAGATCGCGGCACAGCTCCAGCAGCTCGATCTGATGCGCGATGTCGAGGAACGTCGTCGGCTCGTCCAGCAGCACCAACGGAGTCTGCTGCGCGAGAACCATAGCGACCCAGACACGTTGGCGCTGACCACCGGACAGTTCGTCGACCGGCCTGGCCGACAGATCCGTGACCTTGGTTGCCTCCATCGCCTTGATGACGGCGGCTTCATCCTCCCGGGACCACTGACGGATCAGCTTCTGGTGCGGATAACGTCCTCGCGCAACCAGATCGGCGACTTTGATGCCGTCCGGCGCGATCGACGTCTGCGGCAGAAGCCCGAGTCGCCTCGCGACTTCCTTGGCCGGGTACGACGTGATCGCCTTGCCGTCGAGGAGAACTTTGCCGGTAGTCGGCTTGAGCAACCGCGACAACGCACGCAGAAGCGTCGACTTGCCGCAGGCGTTGGGACCGACGATGACGGTGAAGCCACCGTCGGGGATCTCGACGTCGAGGTGCTCCGAGATGACGCGCTTGTCATAACCGATCGTGACGTCCTCGGCGCGAAGCCGATTCGTCTTCTCAGCCACGACGCCCGCCGCACTTGCCTCGTTCACGCTGTTCCTCGTTCCTTCACCGATCACTGCTTACGGGCCTCTCGCGCGAGAAGCCATACAAAATAGATGCCACCGATGGAGACCGTGACGACGCCGACCGGCAACTGTGTCGGTGCAAAAGCTCGCTGCGCCACCCAGTCGCTGACCATCAGCAACGCGCCACCCATTGCTGCCGACGGCAGCAGGGTCACTCCGGCACTACCGGTCAATCGCCTCACCAATTGCGGAGCCGCCAGCGAGACGAATCCGATCGGTCCGGCCGCTGCTGTCACCATGGCCGTCAGAGCGACTCCGAGAACAACCAGGGAAAGCCGCGTGGGTTCGGCCCGGACGCCGAGCGCCTTGGCGGCGTCGTCGCCCATCTCGAGCATCTGCATCCGCCTGCCCAACACCAGGATCAGCGGAACGAGGATCGCCAGCACGACGACCACCGGCCACACCTGAGTCCAGCCGAGACCGTTCAACGAACCGGCACCCCACACTGCGGCGGCCATGGCGTCGTCAAGTTTCGCCTTGAGAATCATCCAGGTGTTGACCGAGCCCAACATCGCGCTGATGGCGATACCGACGATGATCAACCGAAATCCCTGCACACCACGCTTGTACGCAAGGAGGTAAACCACTGCTGCGGTCGCGATTCCGCCCACCAGAGCACCGACTGCGATCTCGTAGTAAGTACCACCGATGAGGAGGATGACCACAAGAGCGCCCGTGTACGCACCGGAGTTGAAGCCGATGATGTCTGGGCTACCCAACGGGTTCCTGGTGAGCGATTGGAAGATCGCACCGCTCATGCCGAGTGCCGCACCGAGCATCAGCGCCAACAGAACTCGGGGCAGACGCCATTCCACGACGACCATGTGGATACGCGCGGGAGCCTCGCCGAACAGTGCGCCGAGGACGTCCCCGATCGGCACCTGGTAGTCACCACTACCGAGGGCGATGACGCCGATCGCCAGTGCAAGCGCAACGAGGATGAGACAGACCGTGACCGTGCGGACGTCGATCCGCGCGGACCACCCTTCTTTGGGTGAGCGCACCACCGTGGTGGGGCGCCCGAAATCGATGCTCACAGACCGCTCACCTTGCTTCGACGCACCAGCATGATCAGCACCGGAGCTCCGATGAATGCCGTGACGATGCCGACCTGAAGTTCACCCGGGCGCAGCACGATTCGGCCGACGACGTCGGAGAAGAGAAGAAGAATCGGCGAGCACACCAATGTGTACGGGAGAATCCATCGCTGATCCGGTCCGACGAACCATCTCGCGACGTGCGGAACCATCAGACCGACGAATCCGATCGGGCCGGCCGCAGCTGTCGCTGCGCCACACAGCAACGTCACCGCGATGACGCCGAGAATACGAGTGCGAGTGATATTGGCACCGAGCGAACGTGCCAGATCGTCACCCAAAGCCACGGCATTGAGCTGGCGTGCCAACGCGAGCGCCAGGAAGAGCCCGATGAGGATGAAGGGTGCAACAGCCAGAACGATTTCCAAGGAACGCCCGCTGAGTGAGCCGGCATTCCACTGGCGCATCTGGTCGAAGGCGGTCGGGTTGAGCAAGGTGATGCCGGACGAGATGCCGCCGAGCACGGAGCCGATGGCAACACCGGCCAGTGTCAGCCGAATGGGCGTCGCACCACCTCGACCGATCGAGCCCAGCGTGTAGACGATCGCCGTGGCTATCACCGCTCCGAGGAACGCGAACCAGATGTACGACCAGATGCTGGTCAGGCCGAAGACCGCGACGGCGACAACCATCGCAAAGCCTGCTCCGGCATTGACACCGAGAATTCCGGGATCAGCCAAGGGATTTCGTGTCATCGCCTGGATGAGGCCACCGGCCACGCCGAGCGCCATGCCGACTATCAGACCGAGCAGAGTACGCGGCAGCCGCAGGTCACGGATGATCACGTGATCGTTCGAGTCGTCGTAGTTCACCAGCGCGTCGATGACCGTGCCGAACGGAATGGTCTTCGATCCAACCGCAATGCTCAGAAGGAGCACGGCGGCGAGCACCACCAGGCACACCAGAAGACCCGCCATACGACGAGAGTTGGTCGATACCAGGCCGTCCGGTTGCTTCTGCTTCTCTTGCAGCGACTCGTCGATCAGTTCTTCGGTGTGTTTGTCGACGGCTCTCTCGTCAGCCGCACTCTGGTCGACGGCACTCTTGTCTAATCCAACGGTCACAAGCCGGCGCTCTCTAGAGTCTTCTCGACCTCGTCGCGAATCTCTTCCTCGTCGCGGTCCGATTCCCAGGCCGCATCGAGTGCCGCGCGGACACTCTCGTCGAGGGCCTCGTACTTCGCGTTCCAGACCTCTGCCTTGTAGGTCCAGTAGCCGATGACCTTGTACTGCTCACCCGGCAACTTGAGTTCGTGGCGAAGGTACTTGCGGATGTCACGGAGCATCGTGCTCTCGCCTGCCACCCACACGTATCCGAGTTCAGTGGGCAGGTTCATCGCGCGAACCGCGTCCGGCAGCTTCGACGGTGCAACACCGTTGCCACTGCCGACCAGCCAGATGAACTCGACGTCGGCGTCCGAGGTGATCTGCTGCTTGTGCGACTCGTCCACCACCTCGACGATCGCCTTGGCCGACATGCCGGCCGGCAACTGTTCGATCAGACGACCGAGTGCGGGGAGTCCGGTTGCGTCGGCGACGAACACCTGCCAGCGTGCGTCGGCCGGCGGCTCGTAGAGGCCACGAGACTCGCCGATCGCCAACTTGTCACCGATCTCGGCTTTCTGCGCCCAGTCGCTGGCGATTCCGCCCTCGTGAACGACGAAGTCGATTGTCATTCGGCTGGTTTCGGCATCGAACCGTCGCACGGTGTACGGCTGGCACGGGGACGGTTCCTCGCCCTCCGGGTACCGCCAACCGCGCGGTGCGTCCGGATCTTCCGCCGGTAGAACGAACTCGCCTGTAGCCGGGACCGGGAAGTGGAGGCGCAGGTATTCGTCACCGGTACCGGTGGTTTCGAAGGCGGTCAGCTCCTCCCCTCCGAACACGATACGAACCATTCCCGGGGTCACGTACTCCTTGTGAAGTACCTCGCCGAACACAAGACTCACAACAATCTCCAACATCGATGGAACATGAACCGGACCCGAACACGAGGATCAAATCCGACTTCCGGACATAGTTAACCCGCGCTAAGTAAGGTAGACCTTAATTTATTGCAGTGTTGTCGATGAGTCGATGCCTTCTCAGCTGCAACGGGGCCAACTACTATCGCAATTCGGCCAACGCAATACATATGGCCTGTTCACGACAAGTATTGGCACCGGTGTGACTTCTGACTACCGCCCACGATCCCTAGCGTGGACCCAGTGCCTTCGACACCACTTCTTTCGGCCGAGACAAACGGTCCCCCAACCGGCCCGGCGATCACGCCGCGCCAGGTAATCACTCGCGCGATCGCTTCCGAAGGTCGCGGAGCCAAGCTGGCGGCGGCGTCCGTCGGCTTCACCGGCCACCAGGTCGCGGAAGCGTTGGTGCCGGTAGTGATCGGTGCGGTGATCGACCGTGCTGTCGCGACCAGCGATGCCGCCGCACTCGGAAAGTGGATCCTCGTTCTCGGAATTCTCTTCACCGGCTTGTTGCTCAGTTGGCGCTTCGCGGCACGCATCTCCGATTCCGTCACCGAGCACGGTGCGCATCGCTTGCGGATGGACATCGCGCGCCGAGGCCTCGATCCGCACGGCATGTCGCCGCGGCGCATGCCTGGCGAGGTCTACTCGATTGCAACATCCGACGCGGGTTCGGTGGCCGGATTCACCCACACGCTGAGCACAAAACTTGCGGCCGCCTGCGGAGTGCTGACCGCCGCGATTTCGCTTCTGGTGATCTCGGTGCCACTCGGCCTGCTCGTCATTCTCGGTACGCCCCCGGTGCTGGCTCTCATGCAGGTGGTCAGTCGACCGCTCGAACGCCGAGCCGAGACCGATCAATGGCAGGGCGCCAAGGCCGGTGCCCTGGCCGCAGATCTGCTCTCCGGACTCCGAATCCTCTCCGGCATCGGCGCCGGAGATGCTGCAGCTCAGCGGTATCGGGGAGCCAGCCGGACTTCGTTGGAAGCAACCCTTCGCGCACAGAGATACCAAGCGATGTACTCCGCCGCCAATGTTGCGATCGCCGGTGCTTTCCTCGCCGTCATCGCGTACGTGGGTGGACGGATGGCAGCGTCCGGGAGCATCTCGGTCGGTGAATTCGTTGCCGTGGTGGGTCTGGCACAGTTCCTTCGCGGTCCGTTGATCGACATCATCTACTTCGGCGCCGGCCTGGCACGGGCGCGTGCTTCCGCCAACCGCGTCGCAGCACTTCTCGGGACCACCGAGGCTGTGACTCCCGCGGGTGCACCTGTGCCCCTGAATCACTCCGAGTTCCTGACGCTGCGCGACGTCGTGTTGGCCGGAGCGTCACCAGTCGATCTCGACGTCAAACGCGGCGAGATCATCGGCATCGTCACCGAGAATGCCGCATGGGCGGATGCGTTGGTCGACGCACTGGCGCGTCGAATCGAGCCTTCGAGCGGAACAATTCATCTCGGCGACAACGCCATTCACGAGCTGCACATCGACGAACTTCGCACTCACGTTCTGGCAGCACCGCACGACGCGGCACTGTTCATCGGCACAGTCGGCGACAACATCGACGCCCTCGCACCGATCGGTCGCCGCAACGACGAGGCCATCGCCGCTGCCGCCGCAGATCAAGTGATCTCGGCACTGCCGCTCGGCCTCGCCACCCGAGTCACCGAGCAAGGGAATTCTTTGTCCGGCGGACAGCGTCAGCGCATCGCGTTGGCGAGGGCACTGGCGAGCGAAGCGCCCGTCCTGGTGCTGCACGATCCCACCACTGCCGTCGACTCCGTCACCGAAGCGCGCATTGCTCGCGGGATCGCCGAGGTACGCGGGGCGCACGCCACAATACTCCTGACCAGCAGCCCCGTGCTGCTCGATATCTGCGATCGGGTGATCGAGCTGTGAACGAACTACTCCCCACCGCAACACCGAAACAAGCTCGCCGCGCGGCACTTCGGTTGATGGGACCCCACCGGATTTCCGCGATCGCAGCAGTCGTCACCCTGACCGCCGCGACCGCGATCGGTCTGCTCACACCGCTGGTCCTCGGCGCCATGGTCGACGCCGTGACCGACGGAGACGGCGACGCTGTCTCTCGCATCGGCACACTGACTCTCGCGTTGGTCGGCATCGCGGTTGCCTCATCCCTTCTCGTCGGAGTGAGCAACTACCTGCTTGCCGGTGTCGGTGAACGTGTTGTCGCCGACCTGCGCGAAGAAGTTGTCGTCCGGGTTCTCGATCTTCCCCAGAGCGACGTCGAACGCGCCGGGCGCGGAGACCTGGTCTCCCGCATCACCGGCGACGTGCGGTTGGTGACTCGGGCCGTATCCGAAGCACTTCCGGTTTTTGCCACCGCGGCACTGACCATCGTGTTGACGCTGATCGGATTGGGTAGCCTCGATTGGCGATTCGCCGTCGCCGCGGTGATCGCCGCACCCATCCAGATCCAGGCGCTGCGCTGGTACCTCTCGAGGTCGGCACCGGTCTACCGCGAGGAGCGGGAGGCAGAAGGTGCACGTGCGCAACAACTCCTGGACTCGCTGAGCAACTCCGACACCGTCGGATCGCTTCGCCTGGCCCAGCCGCATCTCGAACAGATCGAATCTCGATCGATGGCCGCCGTCCGCCTGAGCTTGTTGACCACGCGTCTACGCACCAGGTTCTTCGGCCGGCTCAACATCGCGGAGTTCATCGGCCTGTCCGCTGTGCTGATCACCGGCTTCTGGCTGGTGAAGGACGGTCAGATCAGCATCGGTGCCGCCACCGCCGCAGCCCTGTTCTTCCACCGCCTCTTCGATCCGGTGGGCGCGGTTCTCAGCGTGTTCGACGAATTACAGGAAGGCACAATCGCGTTGGCTCGCCTGGTCGGAGTCACCCTTGCGCCCGTGCCATCCGCACCGACCGATCCGCAGGAACCTGTCGACAGCTCGGCGTCTTTGGAACGCGTCACATTCTCGTACCGAAGCGGCGACGCTCCTGTTCTGCGAGGCATCGACATCACCCTTCCGGCAGGAACCGTCACGGCACTCGTCGGCGCTACCGGAGCCGGAAAATCGACAGTCGCAAAACTGGTCGCGGGGACCTACGAACCGACCGAAGGCGTCGTGAAGATCGGGACGGTGCCCCGGAACGAACTGCCACCGTCGGCCTCTCGGAGCGTGGTGGCCCTCGTGACCCAGGAGGTCCACGTCTTTGCCGGCACGTTGGCCGAGGATCTGCGGCTGGCCGACCCGTCGGCAACCGACAGCGACATCATCGCAGCGCTCGAAACCGTCGGCGCCTCCGATTGGTTGCGGGCACTCCCGGACGGACTCGAAACCGTCGTCGGAGACGGTGGACACCGGCTGACCGCAACACAGGCACAACAACTTGCGTTGGCAAGAATCGAATTACTGGATCCGCCGCTGCTGATTCTCGACGAGGCGACCGCCGAAGCGGGCAGCGCCGGAGCCAAGGTCCTCGACGATGCCGCTCTGGCTCTGACCCGGGGTCGCACTGCTGTCACAGTGGCACACCGACTCTCACAGGCCGTCGACGCCGATCAGATCCTGGTGATGGACGACGGCCGTGTCGTCGAGCACGGCTCTCACGACGAGTTGGTCAACCTCGGGGGTCGGTACGCGGAACTGTGGGAAGCGTGGTCCGCGCCGCGGCGTTGACCGCGACAGTTGCACCGGGCACTTCCGCCCGGTGCAACCCAACTCAAGCGTGCAGGAGATACGGCACCGATTCGGGAGCCACGCTCCCCTTGTTCATCATGCTGCCGGGTGTCCGGCCGGTGACCCGGCGGAACACTGCGACAAAAGCACTCGGAGTTTCGTATCCGACCCGCCTACTGACAACCGAAACCGGCACGCCAGCAGCCAGGTACGTCAGTGCTGCGCGGACTCGAACCTGAATTCGCCACTGCGCAAAGGTCATTCCCGTACCCTGAGCGAACACACGCGTCAGCGTACGGACGCTACCGCCGGCCGTCAGCGCCCATTCGGACAGCGACCGCTGGTCTGCCGGATTGGCGACCAACGCTTCGGCAACGAACAACGCTCGCGGATCGGTCGGCATCGGAACCTCCACCGCAGCAACTTCGAGCGGCTGCAACATGTCGAAGGCCACCCGCTCGGCGCGACTGCGCGCCTCGTCGGGCATGTTCCGCCGATGCATGTGCAGGAGTACCTCACGCAGGAGAGCGCTGACACCGAACAATTCCGGAACACCCGACGGCGCGGCGTGCGCCTCAGGCCGGAAGTACGTGCAGAAGAACTCGGTACCTGGGCCCGCCTTCACGGCATGCAACGCCCCGGCAGGCAGCCACAGTCCGGCCGAAGGCGGCACCTCCCAGGTGATGCCGTCAGCGACAACCGTGAGCATTCCACCGGAGTTTCCCCAGATCAGCTCATGTTCAGGATGACGATGCGGGGCCCACTGCCGCTGATGAGAGAGCTTCAGAGTCACCGTTGTCATCGAGTAGGGGTGATCGATGGAACGCGGCCCCACGGGCACCGAAATTCTCTCTGCCACAGCTGTCATGAAGACGAGTATAGGACTTTCGTTAGGCATACCTAAATAGGAACCCGAAAATTGTTGACTGTGACCCCAGAGTTACACATACCAGGCTCCCCGATATCGTGACTGCAACTCCCGGCTACGGGTCGGCAACGAGAGGTACATGATGGTTGACGCATCACGAATCCCGGTCATCGTCGGCGTCGGCGATCTGCGCTGGAATCCTGCCGACGGGCACCGCGAACCTCTTGACTTGATTCACGACGCCACCGTCGCCGCATTGAACGACAGTGGACGCGCTGAGCTGGGAACACAGATCGATTCCGTGTTCGCGATCAAGACGGTCAGCTGGTCGTACGACGATCTCCCCGGGCTGCTTGCCTCACGATTAGGCGCGACCCCCACTGTCACCTCTACCTCGCCGATCGGTGGCCACTGGCCGGCGGCACTCCTCGATCGGATCGGCGCGGCCATCGCTCGCGGTGAATCCTCGGCTGCTCTGCTCGTGGGCGGCGAATCGCACGCCAGCAGCACCGCGCTGCGAAAGTCCGGAGTCGCTCCCGACTCGATCGGGTGGACCGCTGCGCCCGGTGGGCCTCCCGGATTCGATCCGGCCGACCTGGGAAGCCCTGAAATGCAGCGCGCCGGTTTCATCGTGCCGACGCGCGTCTACCCGCTCTTCGAGAACTGTTTCAGTGCTTCCGAGGGCCACGGCGCCCGCGAATCGCTCGCCTGGTCCGCGAAGATGTACGCCGCATTCTCGGAACTGGCATCGAAGAATCCAGCCTCCTGGACGTCGGAGATCCGATCGGCAGACGAGATCGGCACCGTCGGACCTGGCAATCGGATGGTCTCCGAGCCGTACCCGCTGATGCTCAACGCCATGCCCTTCGTCAATCAGGCTGCGGCCGTTGTCGTCTGCTCGTTGTCGACCGCCCGCGAGTTCGGGATCGATGAAAGCAAACTGGTGTACCTCTGGGGCGGCGCTGGTGCGAGTGATCCGTTGGACATCCTCAGCCGCAACAGCTTCGACAGCTCGGCCGCGATGCATGACGCCGTACATCGCACACTCGATGGTGCCGGAGTCGGCGCCGACGCACTCGACATCGTCGATGCCTACAGCTGCTTCCCAATCGTGCCCAAGCTGTTGATCCGCGAACTCGGACTTCCCGATACCGCGATCCCAAGCGTCACCGGAGGTCACTCGTTCTTCGGCGGACCGCTCAACAGCTACACCCTGCATTCCGTCGCTGAAGTCACCAGGCGAATTCGCGACGGCGCGAACCTTGCCCTCGTCCACGCCAACGGTGGATTCCTCACATACCAGCACTGCGTACTGCTGTCGGCCGCCGCTCATGCCGACGGGTACGTCGGTGACCCCGACGCACGTGCTTTGACCGCGGAAGCTCCGGAACTGATCACCGATTACCAGGGCACTGCGGAAATCGTCACTGCCTCTGTCGAATACGGTCGCACCGGGGAGCCTGAGATCGGGTTCGTGATTGCAACAACGCCGGACGGCGGCCGTGTCGCCGGTCACACCGGTCCCGAGAATGCCGCCGAACTGACCCAGCTTCGCGGTGACAACCCGGCGGCGATCGGGCGGACCGTTCATATCAGCGACGAGAACGGGAAGCTCACGCTCACGTTCTGACGGTCGACAGCCGTGAGCACCGGGGCATGTTTGTGCCCCGGCGCTCACGTCTTCAGTTGTCGCGATTCACGCCGCGGTGGGCGGACTGTTCCCGCCGATCGGATGCTGGTGCGGATCAACCGACATCGGCGGATAGAACACCGTCTTTCGATCCGGGCCGATCTCCACCCGCCACTCCGTGTGATGCATCGTCCGATGATGATGACCGCACAACAGAACCAGGTTGTCGAGATCCGTTGGGCCACCATCGTTCCAGTGAACAATATGGTGAGCATCGCACCACCCCGACGGCGTCCCGCACCCCGGGAACGCACACCCACCATCCCGAACCGCCAACGCCCGCCGCTGCGGAACCGTCGCTGTTCTTACTTCCTTACCGCAGTCGAGCGGAACACCGTTCTCATCCAACAAGATCCGCGTCACGGTGCAGTCGCAGGCCAGCATCCGGGCAGTGTCGATACTGATCGGACCCACCCAATCCGTCCACGCGAACCCTAACTCCTCGGTGGACGGCAAGAGGTCTTTCAGAACTTTAAGGTCCGTCATGTCCTTGGCCGACGCAGTCACCGTGATGTGTGGTTTCACGCCGCCCTCGATCGGACCCAACCCCGCCCGCTCATACCGGCGCAGGAGTTCGCAGAACCCGTCCGCCCGTCGTAAAGCAGGCGTGCGGGTGTCCTTGACACCGTCCTTCTCCGGTGTCGGAGCGGACAGGCTCGACAGCAGCGTGATCAACCGTGCCCCGTTGACCGCATCCAGATCGCCCTTCACAGACACCCGCCCGTACAAGCCTTTCGAGGCGTAGAACTCATTACGTTCGGAATCCTCGCCGACCGGAACACCGTCCTCACGCTTGCCGTACTGCTTCTCGATCCGCCGGATCGCCGCCCGCACCGCATCACAATCGGCAATGTTCTTCGACGCCAACCCGAGCAGAATCCCCCGGGCCTTGTCCACATCCGCCAGGGTCATGTTCTTCGGCGGATGCTGACAAAACGACGCCACCTGACGCGCCTTCAACGCATCCACATCACCACGGTGAAACGCATCGCCCACAACAGGTTCGAGCATCAACAACCGCGCCAACCCGACCAGCAGACTGCACTCACCGATCTCCAAATTCGTCGAACCGTGCAACCACTGTGCGATCGCCCGAAAACCCTTCCCGCCGAGAACCTCACGGGAAAACATCTCCACGATCAGCAACACCATCCGCGACTGCAACTCGTGCCGGACACGCACCAGATCCAGAACCTCACACTTGAGGCCCTCACCATCCAGCTGCCACGCATCCCGACTGTCCATACCGAAATCTTAATCGAACATACTTTCGATAGCCAGAGACAAAGCGGACAACTTCAGGAACATGAAGACTCGAGACCTGTTGAAGTACATCAACATTCACCTAGTCGTCCAATATCACGCGATAGAAGACATACCCCGCAAAACACACAATCGCAACAACACACAGCACGAGCAGGATGTCGAAAAGGACGACCATGCTTCACCCCCAGTGAGTTCAACCCAGTTCAAGAACTTCTCCACGCGGAGAAGAACGTATCACGGTATCTTCTCTGCGTGGAGAAATCGACGCGAGAAGCACTTCTGGACGCCGGGCTCGACCTGCTGGGCCGGGTTGGGTTTCGAGCCTGGTCGATGAGAGGCGTCGAAGACGAGGCAGGCGTGCCACACGGCAGCGCACGGCACTACTTCGCAAATCAACGTGGACTGATAGTCGAGGTGGTGCGACACCTTCTGGACGGCGATCTTCCTCGCCCAGGCGAGACGCCGAAGCAACAAGTGGCCCGGTGGCTGGGGCCTGAATCCGGCCGCACCCGGGCGCGTTACGAACTGATCATCGCGTCATTCCACGATCCCGACCTCGCAGTGGAACTGGTGCGTGGTCGGGATCGGTTTGTCGACATCTTGGCCGAACGCGGCATGACCTCGTCCGATGCAACGGAGTTGGTCGCAGCATTGGACGGGGTCGTTCTGGACGCACTGCTACGCGAGCAAGCACCGGAGGGCGTGGATCCAGAGCGAATCTTCAAGAAATTCGGAGCGAAGTTCCCCTAGCCGTCCAGCTCGGCGAACAGCTCCATCCACTGCTCCTCGGCGGCTTCCTTGTCCGCGATGACCTGCTTGAGTTCAGCCCCGAGCTTCTGCAGCTTGTCCGGGTCGGTGGCTGCGTCGGCGAGGGAAGCGTGCAGCTTCTTCTCGCGGTCGTCGAACTTCGCAATGGACCGCTCGAGCTTCGAAAGTTCCTTGCGTGCAGCGCGATCCGCAGCACCGTCGCGGACCTGCTTGCTCTTCGACGCACCACTCGCCGTCGAGGCCACCGACGGGTTGTCGCCGTCCCCCATCGCTGCGCGTCGACGCAGGTAGTCCTCGATACCACCCGGCAGGTTGGTGAGCTTGCGATCACCGAAGAGAGCCCAGGTGGTGTCACAGATGCGCTCGATCAGGTACCGGTCGTGCGAGATGACCACCATGGTGCCCGCCCAGCCGTCGAGCAGATCCTCGAGTTGCTGAAGCGTGTCGATGTCGAGATCGTTGGTGGGCTCGTCGAGAAGCAGAACGTTGGGCTCGGCCATGAGGACACGCGTCAACTGCAGACGGCGGCGCTCACCACCGGACAGATCGCCGACGGGGGTGCGCTGACGCGCCGGTGTGAAGCCCAGCCGCTCAGCCAGCTGACCGGCTGACACTTCCTTGTCCCCCAGCGTGATTCGCTCGGCTACGTCCTTGACCGCGTCGAGTACGCGCATGTCGGTCGGCAGATCGTCGAGTTCCTGCTTGAGCCAACCGATGTGGACGGTCTGCCCCTGAATGCGCTTGCCTGCTGCGGGCTCGAGTTCACCGGCCAGCGTCCGCAGCAGAGTCGTCTTGCCCGAGCCGTTGACACCGACCAGGCCTACACGCTCCCCCGGAGCGAGCCGCCAGGTCAGATCCTCGACGAGTACGCGGCCGTCCGGGGTCTCCAGACGCGCGTCTTCGAGTTCGATGACAACCTTGCCGAGTCGACGCTGGGCGAAGGACGCAAGTGCCACCGCGTCACGAGGTGCCGGAACGTCGGCGATCAAGGCCTCCGCGGCCTCGATGCGGTACTTCGGCTTCGATGTACGGGCCGGCGCACCGCGGCGCAGCCATGCGAGTTCCTTGCGCGCAAGGTTGCGTCGACGCTCTTCGGAAGCGTCGGCCTGACGCGAACGCTCGGCGCGGGCGAACACCCAGTCGTTGTAGCCACCCTCGTAGCTTTCGACGCCGCCACCGACAACCTCCCAGGTGCGGGTGGCGACGGTGTCGAGGAACCAGCGATCGTGGGTCACGACGACAAGCGCGCTGCGACGCGAGACGAGGTGCTCGGCCAACCACTGAACACCTTCGACGTCTAGGTGGTTGGTCGGCTCGTCGAGCACCAGCAGATCGAGGTCCTGAACCAGAGCCGCAGCGAGAGCCACACGGCGACGCTCACCGCCGGACAGGCCGTCGACCTTGGCGTCCAATGCGGACCGCTCGCCGCCGGCGCCCAAGTTGTCGATGCCGATTCCCGAGAGCACTGAACGAATGCGCGCGTCGCCGGCCCACTCGTGCTGAGCCACTCCGAGCGGCCCCAGGACCACTTCACCGACCGTCGAGCCTGGAGGCAACACACCGCGCTGCGTCACGACGGCCATGCGCAATCCGCCGACGCGGCTCACGCGTCCCGAATCCGGCTGCTCCACACCCGCGAGGACTTCGAGCATGGTCGTCTTGCCGCCGCCGTTGAGGCCGACGACACCGATGCGCTCGCCTTCCTCCACGCCCAGGGAGACCCCGTCGAGCAACGGCTTGACGCCGAAAGACTTCGACACGTTTTCCAGATTGATCAGATTCGCCATCAGTGCTGTCCCTTTGCCGCATTGTCGAGTATTCGTGCTCCGGGAACGGGTCCGCTCGCCACGCGAACGGTGCGGCACACCCCCGCTCCCGCAAGTTCTGCGCTCACTTCCACCGCGGACTGTGCGTCGGCGCAGAGAAAGGCGCACGTCGGTCCGGAGCCGGAGACGATGCCCGCCAAAGCGCCGGCTTCGACACCCGCTCGCAGCGTCCGTCGTAGATCCGGGTTGAGTGAGAGTGCTGCCGCCTGCAGATCGTTTCCGAGCAGCGGAGCGAGCACATGAGGGTCACCGGTGGTGAGCGCGTGAATCAACTCGTCAGCGGTACCCAATCGATTCGGTGTGCCTTCGGCGCGAAGCTTGTCGAGTTCCCGGAAGACAACCGGCGTGCTCAAGCCTCCCTTGGCCAGCGCCAACACCCAGTGAAAGGTGCGGCGCGTCAAGACGGGGACAAGTTGTTCACCGCGACCGGTTCCGAGGGCAGTGCCACCGTGCAGCGAGAACGGAACGTCACTCCCGAGACGTGCCGCGAAGGCGTCGAGATCAGGCCGCGAGAAGTCGAGTTTCCACAACGAATTGAGCGCAACCAACGCGGCTGCCGCGTCGGCGCTCCCGCCGGCCATACCGCCTGCGACGGGAATGCCCTTCTCGATGACGATCTCGACATTCGGGGCCACGCCACCCTCGGCCGCCAGCATCTCGGCGGCACGCCACACGAGATTGGTGCGATCGGTCGGTACGGCCGCGGCGTCGTCGCCGATCACCCGCACTGTCAAGGTGTCCGCAGGCGCCACCGTGACGGTGTCTGCCAGCGACAATGCCTGAAAAACGGTCGTCAGTTCGTGATAGCCGTCGTCTCGCAGGTCCCCGACGGCAAGGTGGAGATTCACCTTGGACGGGGCCCGGACAACTACGGGGCGAGGAACGACGGAGAGCACAAGGAACAACAATAGGCGCTGCGAACACCTGGGCGAAAACCTGCGACCGCCGCATCCCATCCGACAGCAAGCACACCCACGCTATTTCACCGCGCGCACGCCTATCCCCAGGCCGACCACAGCCACGCTGACGGCAGCGAAGATTCCTGCCAGAACGCTGCCCGACGCGAAGTCACCGGCAAAGAGAGCCCGCTCGGCATCTACGACGTAGCCCAGCGGATTGATGTTCACGAGGACCTTCATCCAACCTGGTGCGTCGTCGAGCGGAAGCATGGTTCCCGACAGGATCAGGAGCGGGAACATCAGCGTCTGCTGAACGACCCAGAACATCCAATCCTGCTCCCGCACAGCCAGAGCGAGAGCGTACGAGAGCGCACCGAGTCCGACGCCGAACACTCCCAGCAGGACGATTCCGAGCGCAGCGCCCGCTGCATTGACGTCCAATCCGAGCGGTAGCGCAACAAGAATGATCAGAATCGCCTGCGCGGCAAGCGGAACCATCTCCTTGCATGCCCTCCCGATCAACAACGACGAGCGTCTGAGCGGAGTCACCAACATTCGCTCGTGGGATCCCTGCTGCATCTCCATCAGAAGGTTGGAACCGGTCATCGTCGTGCCGAAGATCGCGATCATCACCAATACACCGGGGATGAACCAATTCCATACGCCGTCACCGGTACCCGGGACCCCTTTGAGCAGAGGCCCGAACAGGGCCAACAGGATCAGCGGCTGGATGAGGCTGAAGATGACGCTGACCGGGTCACGCAACATCGGTCGCAGCTCACGGCCCATCACGATCGCGCTGTCTCGAACAATGTTGCCGTGCGCGCTACGTGGGGTATCGAGTGTGATTGTCATGGCGGATTCCTGTTCGTCGTAGTTCTTCGTCGTAGTTCTAGGAAGCAACCGCGGCGGTGCTCTCGCGCAGGCTGCGGCCGGTGAGAGTGAGGAAAACGTCGTCGAGAGTCGGCCTGGTGATGTCGGCAGTGACTGCGCGGGCGCCGCGGGCATCGGCTTCACGCAGCAATACCGGAAGCGTCGAATCACCCTCGCCGGCACGGATACTCACCGAGCTTGCCTCGACCGTGACGTCACGCACAGTGACAAGTTGCTCGGCCACCGACGCCGCGATGGCGGCCGCTTCGGCGTTGTCGAACGTGAGCAACAAATGATCTCCGGCAAGATCGGCCTTGAGTGCGGCAGCGGTGTTGTCCGCGATGACAGTGCCTTCGTCGATGACGATGACCCGCTCTGCCATCGAATCCGCTTCTTCGAGGTAGTGCGTGGTCAGCACGATCGTGGTGCCCATCTCGCGCCGCAACCGCAGGATGTGGTCCCAGAGGTTGGCCCGACTCTGCGGGTCCATGCCCGTGGTCGGCTCGTCGAGGAACAGGAGCGGTGGGCGATGGACCAGGCCCAGAGCGATATCGAGCCGCCGTCGCTGCCCGCCGGACAGCGTACTGACCTTTCGAGTACCCAACTCGGTGAGTTCGAGATCACGCAGCAATTCGTCGGCCCGGACCTGCGAGTCGCCCTTGGGCATTCCGTAGCACAACCCCTGCGTCACCAACTCGTCGCGAACCCGCTGGTTGTGGCCGGCTCCGTTCCCCTGTCCGACGTATCCGAGGCTGGAGCGCACCTCGTTTCGTGACGCAGCGATGTCGAATCCTGCGATCCGCGCAGTACCGGATGTGGGCTCGAGCAAGGTGGTCAGCATGCGCAACGTCGTCGATTTTCCGGCACCGTTCGGCCCAAGCAAGGCAACCAACTCGCCCTCCGCTACGTCGAGAGTGACTCCCTTGACCGCTTCCACGAGCTTCTTGCCCTGGGCGAAGTGCTTGGTGAGCTCCTTCGTCTCGATCATCGGTCTGCCGTCGTTGATGCGACTCATGATGTGCCCCAATTTCTTCTCGACTGGTCGGATGAGGACCAACCTAAATTCAATTGAGGACGCATTGGGTCCTAAATGTTTGGCAGACTTCTTGCCATGAAGGAGACATCGGCTCGCCTACTGCGGTTGCTGTCACTGCTCCAGACACGTCGAGACTGGTCCGGTGCCGAACTCGCAGACAAGCTCGCGATCACCCCGCGCACAGTCAGACGTGACGTGGACCGCCTCCGCGATCTCGGCTACCCGGTCGACGCGACGGTCGGCGTCGGCGGTGGATATCGCTTGGGAGCGGGCGCGGAGATGCCCCCGCTACAGCTCGATGACGAAGAAGTGCTCGCGGTGGCGCTCTCTTTGCAGTCCGGAGCGACCGGCTCTGTGGTCGGCATCGGCGAGGCTTCGATGCGCGCGCTGGCGAAGCTGCGGCAGATCATGCCGTCGAGGCTGCGACACCGTCTGGAGTCGCTGTCGATCGACGTCGTGCCACGCGAGCCCGCCGCGAGCGCAGTCGATGCGTCGGTACTGTCCGCCATCGCGTCCGTATGCCACAACCACGAGCGTTTGAGATTCGACTACAGCACTCACGACGGCACCCAGAGCCGACGCGAGGTGGAACCGTACAGGCTCGTGCGGTCGGGTGTTCGGTGGTATCTGGTGGCTTGGGATCTATCTCGCGAAGACTGGCGGTCGTTCCGCGTCGACCGGATGGAACCCAAGATTCCCACCGGTCCGCGGTTCACGCCGCGGGAACTACCAGCCGGTGGTGCGGCAGACTTCGTTTCGCGCGGCGTCGCCCGGGCTTATTCCTCCACGCGCGCAACAGTTCTACTGCATGCACCCATCGAGCAGATAGCGCCCATGGTCAGTGAGCAGTGGGGATCAGTGGAGTCCACCGACGAAGGGCGTTGCGTCATAGTGCTTTCGGGCACTTCCCTACGGTCGATCGCAATGTGGCTCAGGGCTTTCGACGTCGATTTCACCGTTGTGAATCCACCCGAACTCCGCGAGGAATGCCGCGCGATCGCAGCAGAAACCGCAGTGGCCGCTCAGCGTTATCTCGATGCGTGAGAGCACTTTTCACCCAAAATGCAACAAGACCCCAACTCCGAAGAGTTGGGGTCTTGTCAGTACGTCATGCGTCGGTTGCCCGACTCACATGGACGTCTTAGACGATGGTAACGCCGGTGGCCTGCGGGCCCTTGTTGCCCTGACCGATCTCGAACGCCACGCGCTGGTTCTCCTCGAGAGTGCGGAAGCCGCCACTCTGGATCTCGGAGTAGTGAACGAAGACGTCAGCACTGCCGTCTTCGGGAGCGATGAAGCCGAACCCCTTCTCGGAGTTGAACCACTTCACGATGCCCTCTGCCATGTAAATCTCCTCTAACACAGTGTCAACAGGCAGTCGCTTCGACCGCCCGGGTCACTTACTACGACCGTTCTGAGACAAATCCGTGGAGGATGTCCAAACGCTCGCAACCTAACCATTTGCGAGCGTGGAAACACAAACACAAACACTTACGACCAACACAAGTAGACCACACATCCGCCCTGTTGTCTTCCCTGAGGCCTTCGTCACTGCCCAACCCGTTGACAGGCATACCCCCTGGGGGTACCTTCAGTCCCAGGGAGATACCTACACCGGGTATCCGTAAAATGAGTTTTACACAAGCGAAGGGATCTGCGATGACCACCGCCGAATACACCGTTTCCGGAATGACCTGCGGACACTGCGTCGGATCCGTCAAGGAAGAGATCGGCAACATCGCGGGCGTAACCGCGGTGGATGTCGAATTGGCGAGCGGACGCGTCGTTGTCACCAGCGATGCCCCCGTCTCCGCAGCCGACGTCGTCGCAGCAGTCGACGAAGCCGGCTACGCAGTCGTACCAAGCTGAGTCAGCCGTGCGCACCTCGACAACACTTGCCACCTACGCCGTAGGGTTGGTCGCCGTCTTCGGCGCCGCCCTCGGCGTGGGGGCCGCAATCGGAAGCCCGATAGACATGTCCACTACCCAGCACAGCACCCACGAATCAACCGCTGAATCGATGCCAGGCATGGATTCGGCGACACCCGCAGGGCTCGAAGTCTCTTCCGGCGGATACACACTCACCGACGTGACCGCACCCGGTCGAGCTGGGGAGCCGGGAACCTTGACCTTCCGGATTCTCGACAGCACCAACAAGCCCGTCGTCGATTTCGACCTCCTGCACGAGAAGAAGCTCCACCTCATCGTCGTCCGAAACGACACCAGCGAATTCCGCCACGTACATCCTTCTCTCGCCGCAGACGGCACCTGGTCGATCGACTGGACCTGGCCCGTCGCCGGCACCTACCGAGTCTTCGCGGACTTCGATCCCACCGACGGCACCCAACTGACACTCGGCCGAAACATCGACGTGGCAGGCGAATTCACTCCTGCGCCGCTGCCCGCGAAGAGCGCGACCGCAACCGTCGACGGATACACCGTGACTCTCGACGGTGATCTGACCACTGCCGGCGGCCCGATCACGCTGAGCGTTGCTCGCGACGGAGCCCCGGTCACCGATCTCGATCCGTACCTCGGTGCCTACGGTCATCTTGTTGCGCTTCGCACCGGCGACCTCGCCTACCTGCACGTTCACCCCGAGGGTGAACCGGGCGACGGCGTCACTTCTCCCGGTCCTGACGTTTCCTTCCACGCACAGGCGCCGAGCGAAGGCACATACCGACTGTTCCTCGACTTCCAGCACGAGGGCGTGGTTCGCACCGCCGAATTCACTGTTGATGCAGGCACTTCCACAGCTTCAGTTCCAGACAATCACGAGGGAGGGCACTGATGACGTCACCGACTGCGGTCGACAATGCTGCCAACTCGAGCAGCGTCGAACTCGCGATCACCGGAATGACCTGCGCCTCCTGCGCGTCACGAATCGAGAAGAAGCTCAACAAGATCGACGGCGTCACAGCCACGGTCAACTACGCGACGGAAAAAGCCAAGGTCACCTTCCCGGACGGGGTACCCGTCGAAGATTTGGTCACTGCCGTCGAGAATGCCGGTTACGCTGCCGCGCTCCCGAAACCGCCCAGCGCGCCAGACACCGTCGACCCGGATGCGGAAACCCCGCAGGATCGTGATCTGCGCGAGCTTCGTACCCGCCTGATCATCTCGACTCTGCTCTCCGTGCCGGTCATCGCGATGGCGATGATTCCTGCGTTGCAGTTCGACAACTGGCAGTGGCTCTCCCTCACGCTGGCCGCACCGGTCATCGTGTGGGCGGCCCTTCCCTTCCACCGGGCTGCCTGGGTCAACCTGCGTCACGGCGCCGCAACGATGGACACGCTCATCTCGCTGGGCACCATCGCAGCGTTCGTCTGGTCGCTGTACGCACTGTTCTTCGGCACCGCGGGCGAAGCGGGAATGAAACACGCGTTCAGACTGACGGTCGACCGGATGGACGGCAGCGCCAACATCTACCTCGAGGTTGCCGCGGGCGTCATCACGTTCGTGCTCGCCGGACGCTACTTCGAGCACAAGTCCAAGCGCACGTCCGGCGCCGCACTACGCGCGCTCATGGAACTCGGCGCAAAAGACGTCGCGGTATTACGAAACGGCGTCGAAGTACGAATCCCCGCCGAAGAACTGGCAGCGGGCGACTCCTTCATCGTTCGGCCCGGCGAGAAGATCGCCACCGACGGCATCATCACCGAAGGCCGCTCAGCCGTCGACATGAGCATGTTGACCGGCGAATCCGTGCCGGAGGAGGTCGGTGTCGGGGACACCGTCGTCGGCGCCACCGTCAACGTCGGTGGAACGTTGACCGTCGAGGCCACCCGCGTCGGGAGCGACACCCAACTCGCCCAGATGGCGGCGCTGGTCGAAGACGCACAGAACGGCAAGGCCGAAGTTCAGCGCCTCGCCGATCGAATCGCCGGCATCTTCGTACCGGTCGTCATCGCGATTGCCGTTGCGACACTGGGCTACTGGCTCGGTACCGGCAACCCCATCGAGATGGCATTCACCGCTGCGGTCGCCGTCCTGATCATCGCGTGCCCCTGTGCTCTCGGATTGGCAACGCCCACAGCTCTGTTGGTGGGCACCGGCCGCGGAGCCCAGATGGGAATCCTCATCAAGGGACCCGAGGTGCTCGAATCGACGCGCGCAGTCGACACCGTCGTGCTCGACAAGACGGGAACCGTCACCACCGGTCAGATGACATTGCTGGACACCGTCGTGGGCGAAGGAACAACCGTCGACGAGGTGCTTCGGCTGGCCGGCGCCCTCGAACATCGCTCCGAGCACCCCATCGCCGCAGCGATCGCGAAGGGTGCGACCGAAGCCGTGGGCGAATTGCCTGCGGTCGAGGATTTCGTGAACGTCGCCGGTCGCGGCGTGCAGGGAATGGTCGAGGGTCATGCCGTTGTTGCCGGCCGAGACGCGCTGCTCGCCGACTGGTCGATGCCGTTGCCGGAAAATCTCCGTGACGCGAAAGCTGAAGCAGAGAAGGCCGGGCGCACCGCAATCGCGGTGGGCTGGGACGGCAAGGCGCACGGCATCCTCGTAATCGCCGACGCGGTCAAGGACACGAGCGCCGAAGCAATCGCGCAGTTGAAGGCACTCGGCCTCGAACCGGTTCTGCTGACCGGTGACAACGCCACCGTCGCCCGCACCGTGGCGGATCAGGTCGGGATCAGCACCGTCTTCGCCGAGGTCATGCCGGCGGACAAGGTCGACGCCGTCAAGAAGCTGCAGGCGGAAGGACGCGTCGTAGCCATGGTCGGCGACGGCGTGAACGACGCGGCGGCCCTGGCTCAGGCCGATCTCGGTCTGGCGATGGGCACGGGCACCGACGTTGCGATCGAGGCCAGCGACATCACCCTGGTTCGAGGTGACCTGCGGTCGGCAGCCGATGCAATTCGACTGTCTCGCAAGACGCTCAAGACCATCAAGGGCAACCTGTTCTGGGCATTCGCCTACAACACGGCTGCGATCCCGCTGGCTGCGGCCGGCCTGCTCAACCCGATGCTGGCCGGTGCCGCAATGGCATTCAGCAGTGTGTTCGTGGTGAGCAACAGCCTGAGGTTGCGGCGGTTCAAGTAAGGGGGCAAGCCCCTGTGCGCGGTTAAGGAGTCCCTGCACTCCTTAACCGCGCACGGGGCTATTTGCCTCCAGCCAGCCGAACGAAGGCTTCTGCGTCGAGCATCTCGCCACGCGTCTGTGGCTCGATGCCGGCAGCGAGGAGCCGTCGCTCGGCCTCGGCAGGCGAACCTGCCCACCCGCTGAGCGCGGCACGCAAAGTCTTGCGGCGCTGCGCGAATGCGGCGTCGATGGCAGCAAAGACCTGCTTGCGGTGTTTCTCGTCCATCGGCCACGGCGGCTCCGCGTACCGGTCGATACGAACCAGACCTGATTCCACCTTCGGCACCGGCCAGAACACGTTGCGTCCGACGGCACCGGCGCGGCGAACCTCGCCGAAGAAGTTGGCCTTGACGCTGGGAACGCCGTAGATCTTGCTTCCCGGATCAGCCGCCAGGCGATCGGCAACCTCGGCTTGCACCATCACGAGTGCGGTCCGCAGACTCGGGAGCGATGCGAACAGATGCAACAGCACCGGCACCGCCACGTTGTACGGCAGGTTCGCAACCAGTGCGGTCGGCTCGCCGGGAATCTGTGAAGGCAGCACACGCATCGCGTCCGCTTCGACGACGGTCAGTCGATCGGCAAGCTCCGGCGCTCGCTCGGCGACCGTCTTGGGAAGGCGAGCCGCAAGGTTGGGATCGATCTCGACCGCGATCACACGATCGACGACGTCCATCAGCGCCATCGTCAGCGAACCGAGACCCGGCCCCACCTCGAGAACGACATCGTCACGAGTGACGCCTGCCGTGGTGACGATGCGTCGCACGGTATTGGCGTCGTGAACGAAGTTCTGCCCCAACTGTTTCGTGGGCCGGACACCGAATTCCTCGGCAAGAGCGCGCACCTCGACCGGACCGAGCAGGGCTGCCTGCCCGCGCGGAGTAGCGATGGGTTCGTTCGATTGTTCGGCGTCTGACACCAGTAGAACTTATCCCAGTCCGAGGCGACCCGAGCACGACGGCCATGCGCCCCAGCCCTGAGTGCGCTGCGTTTGCGTCGCGATCGCGATCTGCTCCTCACGGGTTGCGAGGTCGGCGCGAGGCGCATACTTCAACCCGCCCTGCCGTTCCCACGTGTTCTGGTCGAACTGCACGCCGCCGTAGAAACCGTTGCCGGTGTTGATAGCCCAGTTGCCGGTGGCCTCGCACTGCGCGAGCGCGTCCCACGTCGAACCGTTCTCCACGGGCGGCACCTCGGTGCCCGGCTTCGTTCCCACGCGCACGACCTTCGGCTGCGCCGGTGTGGTGATCGTCTCCGATACCTGTGTACGTCCGGCCTCGACACCGTTGACGAGATTCACGGCGAACGTCACGTCACGCACGCCGGGAACGCCCGGGTTCTCGACGATCGTGCGACTCTGGTTCATCGTCGGATCCTCGATGCGCTGATCCGGCGGATCGAGCGGCAAGGTCTCAACCTTGTTCTCGGTGCGGTTGCGTGTCACCGTGACCTCGAGGCCCTCGGTCAGCGGAGCGTCGGCGGCGGGAACCACCGTGTCCGACTGCTCGAGCGGAGTGCCGTTGGCCGTAAGGAACTCGCCCACCGTCGGTGCCGCGATACGCACGTCGGCCGCCGCGTTTGCGCCGTCGACCAGTTTTGCGACGACAGGTGTCAAGACGTCGAGCGCGGCGCCGTCGAGCGGGAGACGCTGCGAGCGCGACGCCGACACGTGCACATCCGCTGAGACATCCAACTGCTTGAGCGCGTCGTCGACGGTCAAGGCAGTGGTCCAGAGCTTCTGTGGCTGACCGTCGACCGTCAGCGTGATCTCACGAGCACGACGGAGCACCACGGTGTCGCCGTCGGACAGCGACGCGTCGGCCGCGGGAGCAACCGCGTCCTTGTCACCGATCGGGTAACCCGCGTCCTCGAGAGCGCCGTCGACGTTGGTCGACATGGTGCTCAGGTGAATCTGCTCACCGTCGACGTCGAGGGTGATTGTCTTGTGCCGGACGACGGCCAGAACGCCACCCACGAGAACCGTCAGGAGAAGAGCGGCGATCGCCGAGTACAACAACGGCGACCTGGTCGAGTTGATCTTGGCGAACGGTGACATGGGTTCCTGAGTTCTGTGTGGAGTGTGGGCGCGTCAGCGCAGGCCCAATTTGCTGGTGCAGGACGGCCACGCACCCCAGCCCTGACCGGCTCGGACCTTCTCGCCGATCGCGATCTGCTGTTCACGTGATGCGAGGTCGGCGCGCGCTGCGTACTGACCGCCGCCGAATGCTTCCCAGGTGCTCTGGGTGAACTGAAGTCCTCCGTAGAAACCGTTGCCGGTGTTGATGGCCCAGTTTCCGGTCGCTTCGCACTGAGCAATGGAGTCCCACGTCGACGCGTTGGACACAGCAGGCGCGGACGTCTGCTTGGTTCCGACCTTCACCACTGCTGCGACCGGTTCCTTGATCACGGTCGCGGACAGTTCGGTTCGTCCGGCCTCGACGCCGTTGACGGTCTTGACCTCGACGGTGGCCGTGCGCTCGCCGGCAACACCCGGGTTTTCGACGACGGTCTTGTCCTTCTCGAGCTCGGGATCTTCGACCTTGTTCTCGGGCGGCGCGATCGGCTGCGTCTCGACGCGAGTGTCCGTGCGGTCGCGGGTGACCTGGATGGTCAGGCCGTTGGTAACGGGTGTGTCAGCGGTGGGAACCACCGAGTCGGCCTGCTCGAGCGGCGCATTCTTGGCCGCGAGAAGATCACCGACGGTTACGGCGGCGAGCTTGATCTCGGCCGCCGGAGCACCACCGTCGCTGACGCTGACGGTCTTCGGGCTGACGACGTCGAGCTCGGTGCGTTCGAGGGGCAGACGATGCGAGCGCGAAGCCGAGACTGCGAAGTCGTCGGAAACATCTACCTGCTTCAGCGCCTCGTCGACCGTCAATGCCGTGGTCCAGATGGTCGTCGGCTGACCGTCCACGGTCAGCGCCAACTCACGGGCACGGCGCAGTACGACGGTATCGCCGTCGGACAGCGAGGAATCGGCGCTCGGAGCGAGCGCGTCCTTGGGATCGACCGGGTATCCGGCGTCCTCGAGAGCGGTACCGACGCTGCTCGACATCGTGGACAGCGAAATCATGTCGCCGTCGACGTCGAGGGTGATCGTCTTGTGCCGAACCACGGCGAGCGCACCTCCGACGATGAGCGTCAGAAGCAACGCACCCACCACTGAATAGAGAAGTGGTGACTTCGTGGAGTTGATCTTGGCAAAAGGCGACACAGGAAATCCCAAGGCAGACGACGTTCGATCACAATACGGTAACGACCGAGCGTTGTATCGGCAACCAAATCACAACGAAATGCGACTTTTGTCACGGAACGGCAACGGCGTGTCGTGTGTTCTGCACTTTCCGGCTCCGATACCCGTGTATCGATTCAGCTCTGGGCGCAGTATGTTCTCGTCTGGTTCAAAGCAGTCCGGCGATCCCGGGCGCGACAGAAGAAAGCTGGGCGATAGTGCGAAGAAGATTCGACAGACCACGTAATGCCAGGTGGCCGATCCTGGCCATCCTGCTGGCGCTGATCGCAGCGCTGTTCGCCCCCGGAATCGCGAGCGCGCAACCCGGTCGCACCTACACGATCGCCACCGATCTGACATTCGCCCCGTTCGAATTCGAGAACGAAGACGGCAAACTCGTCGGCATCGACATCGATCTCCTCAACGCGATCGCCGAGGACCAAGGTTTCAAGGTCGACATCAAGCAGCTCGGCTTCGACGCTGCGCTTCAGGCCGTGCAGGCCGGGCAGGCCGACGGCGTCATCGCCGGCATGTCCATCACCGACGCCCGCAAGCAGGTTTTCGACTTCTCCGACCCGTACTTCGAGTCGGGCGTGCAGATGGCAGTCCTCGAGACCGACAACGATGTGAAGGCGTACGAGGATCTGAAGGGCAAGCGCGTCGCGGTCAAGAACGGCACCGAGGGCGCCAGCTTCGCCGAGTCCATCAAGGACCAATACGGCTTCACCACAGTCTATTTCGCCGACTCCGCCAGCATGTACGACGAGGTCCGCACCGGAAACTCCGTCGCAGTCTTCGACGACTACCCCGTCCTCGCCTACGGCATCACTCAGGGCAACGGCCTCAAGACGGTCACCGAAAAAGAGGTGGGTGCGAGCTACGGCTTCGCCGTCAACAAGGGCCAGAACGCCGAACTGCTCCAGATGTTCAATGCTGGACTGCAGAACCTGCGCGACAACGGCCAGTACGACGAAATCGTCTCGACCTACCTCGGTCAGGGCGCGTCGACGTCGGACAACTCCATCATCGGCTTGATCAAGAGCACCTATCCCCAGCTCCTCAAGGGCCTGTGGTTGACGATCGTTCTCTCGGTCGTCTCGATCGCGATCGCTCTGGTCCTGGGTGCGATCTTCGGTCTCTGCCGCGTGTCCACCAACATGTTCGTCCGAGGTATAGGCACGACCTACGTCGACATCTTCCGCGGCACACCGCTGTTGGTGCAGGCGTTCTTCATCTACTTCGGCATCCCGGCAGCCCTGCATTTCCAGATGTCCGCCTTCACCGCAGGCATCATCACGCTCTCGCTCAACGCCGGCGCGTACATGGCTGAAATCGTCCGCGGCGGAATCTTGTCCGTCGACAAGGGACAGATGGAGGCGTCACGAAGCCTGGGCATCAGCTACATGAAGTCGATGCGAAAAGTCATCATGCCGCAGGCAATTCGCACGATGATCCCGTCGTACATCAACCAGTTCGTCATCACCCTCAAGGACACGTCGATCCTGTCGGTCATCGGACTCGCCGAGCTCACTCAGACAGGGCGCATCATCATCGCGCGCAACTTCCAGTCGTTCAACATGTGGCTGATCATCGGCGTCATGTACTTCATCATCATCATGGCGCTCACCAAGCTGTCGAACCGCCTCGAGAAGAGGATCAACAAGTGACCGAAACAGCCGTCAACATGGGCAAGTCCGACACCGAGGTCAAGATTTCGGTCAAGGGACTGAAGAAGTCGTTCGGCGACAACGAGGTCCTCAAAGGCCTCGACGTCGACATCAAGAGCGGTGAAGTGGTCTGCGTCATCGGGCCTTCCGGTTCGGGTAAGTCCACCTTCCTGCGCTGCCTCAACCGCCTCGAAGACATCACCGCCGGATCCGTGCGCGTCGACCAGTTCGACCTCACGAACAAGGACGTCGACATCGACAAGGTGCGCCAGCACATCGGGATGGTTTTCCAGCACTTCAACCTGTTCCCACACATGAGCGTCGTCGAAAACGTGATGCTCGCCCCAGTGCAGACCGGGCGATCGACCAAGGATCAGGCTCGCGAGATCGCCGTCAAACTGCTGGGCCAGGTCGGTCTCGCGGAGAAGGCAGATGCCAAGCCCGCCAGCCTGTCCGGTGGGCAGAAGCAACGTGTGGCCATCGCCCGCGCACTGGCGATGAGCCCGGACATCATGCTCTTCGACGAGGCCACCAGCGCTCTCGACCCGGAGATGGTGGGAGAGGTTCTGCAGGTGCTTCGTGACCTCGCCAAGCAGGGCATGACCATGGTCGTCGTAACCCACGAAATGGGCTTCGCCCGTGAGGTTTCCGATCGAGTCATCTTCATGGCCGATGGATACATCGTCGAAGAAGGCAAGCCGGAGAACCTGTTCGGCAACCCCCAGCAGCAGCGTACCCAGGACTTCCTGGCGAAGGTACTGTAGGGGCAAGCCCCCTGTGCGCCTTTTTGGTAGTGGGGACTACCGGAAAGGCGCACGGGTGGTGGCCAATTCGACGACAACGGCCGTCTCCATCCAGCCACGCCGACCGGCAACCAGCGACGACATTCCGCGAAAATGTGGTGGGACCTTCTCGACTCGAACATGATCGGTGCTTCCAGGCACCAACACCCAGTGTCTGGGTTCTTGTTCGACAAATTCCCCGCGCTCGAGTCGGATCGAGAGAACGATCCCGGCAGTAGGTTCCACGTCGTCGGGAAAGATTCCTCCATGAACCGACCCGTCGAACCACAACGAGTCAGGTATCGGGTGCAAAGCCCACGAAGATTTTTCACCGACCACCGGCAACGGTGCACAGCACTCGAATTCCCACGTTTCGATGCGGACTGTGACAACGTTGTAGTCATTCATCTGAAATACCCCGCGCAGTAGACGGACCGGGACACGACGATCCCGGGCGCGGAGTTACCTGTCGAACCAGAATAGCGTCAGAGCTTGTAAACGCGCTCCGCTGTCGCCGTGGACGCTGCTGCCAGCGCCTGCGGATCCTCGCCGCGGATGTCTGCGAGTGCACGCACTGTGTACGGCAGGCAGTACGACTCGTTAGGCGCACCGCGGAACGGGTGCGGCGTCAAGAACGGCGCATCCGTCTCGACGATCAGCTGATCCGACGGCACCAACAACGCGGCCTCACGCAGCGCCTTCGCATTCTTGAAACTCACGGTTCCCGAAAAACTCAACACGTACCCGGCGGCGATGCACTCCCGCGCCATCTCCGAATCCGAGGAGAAGCAGTGGAACACCACTGTCTCCGGCGCGCCTTCCTCGTTCAGCACCCGCAGCAAGTCCTGGTCGGCTTCGCGGTTGTGAATCATCAGCGTCTTACCGAGACGCTTCGCCAGATCGATGTGCCACCGGAAACCGTCGACCTGCTCCTCGATCGTGGCGCACCCTTCGAGCTTGCCTGGCCAGTAGAGATCCAGCCCGGTCTCCCCCACCGCGACGACCCGCGGATCGGACGCCAACCGTTCGATCTCGGCCCTGGTGTCGGCATCCAGGACGTTCGCCCTGGTCGGATGGATTGCGACGGCTGCGTAAACCCTCGAATCCCAGTTCGCAGCGTCGACGGCAAAGCGTGCAGCATCGAGGTCGTCGGCCACCGTGACGACCCGTCCGACGCCGACGGCCTCGGCTCGATCGACTATTTCGGCCACGGTCGCAGCGTCGTGTGCGCCGCACGCGTCGAGGTGCGTATGGGCGTCGATCAGAGGCGACAAGGGCTCAGGGGCATCGGGGGCGGGACGGTCTTTGCTCACGCCCGATAGAGTAAGCCCACCATGACTGTGCCTGCCTCACCCTCCCAGACCCCGCGCCCGGACTCCGCCGCCCCGGAAGGCGCGGAACGATCGCCGTTCTACATCACGACAGCGATCGCGTATCCCAACGGCGCTCCGCACATCGGCCACGCGTACGAGTACATCTCTTCGGACGCGCTCGCCCGCTTCAAGCGCTTGGACGGTCATGAAGTGTTCTTCATGACCGGTACCGACGAGCACGGTCTGAAGATGCAGCAGACAGCGATCAAAGAGGGCATCGACGTACGCGAACTCGCGGCTCGAAACTCCGACGTGTTCCAGAACCTCGACAAGGTCCTGAACATCTCGTACGACCGGTTCATCCGCACCACGGACGCTGATCACCAGGTCGCCAGCAAGGCGATCTGGGAGAAGATGGCCGCATCGGGCGACATCTACCTCGACACGTACTCGGGTTGGTACTCGGTTCGGGACGAGGCCTTCTACACCGAAGCCGAGACCACGCTTCTGGAGGACGGCACCCGTCAGTCCACCGAGACCGGCACCCCGGTGGAGTGGACCGAGGAGTCGAACTACACCTTCCGTCTCTCGGCGTACGGGGAGCGTCTCCTCGCGCTGTATGAAGAGCACCCCGAATTCATCGCCCCCACGACTCGCCGCAACGAGATCGTCAGCTTCGTCAAGGGCGGCCTCAAGGACATCTCGATCTCGCGCACCACGTTCGACTGGGGCGTCAAGGTGCCGGGCGACCCGGACCACGTCATGTACGTCTGGGTAGACGCCCTCACCAACTACCTGACGGGCGTCGGATACCCGAACGTCGACTCGGAGGAGTTCAAGAAGTTCTGGCCCGCGAGCCTGCACATCATCGGCAAGGACATCACGCGGTTCCACACCGTGTACTGGCCGGCATTCCTCATGTCTGCCGGCATCGAACTGCCGGAGCGGGTGTTCGTCCACGGCTTCTTGTACAACAAGGGCGAGAAGATGTCGAAGTCCGTCGGCAACGTCGTCGACCCAATCGCGATGGTCGATCAGTACGGCCTCGACGCGGTCCGCTTCTTCTTGCTTCGCGAGATCTCGTACGGTCAGGACGGCAGCTACAGTCACGAAGCGATCGTGACGCGCATGAATGCTGATCTCTCGAACGAACTCGGCAATCTCGCGCAGCGTTCGCTGACGATGGTCGCGAAGAACTGCGACGCCCAGGTACCCACCCCCGGCGAGTTCACCGAGGACGACCTGGCGATGCTGGCATCGGCGGATGCCCTGCTTGCCAAGTGCCGCAGCGAGTTCGACGTGCAGGCTCTACACCTCGCGCTGGAAGCCATCTGGGGCGTGCTCGGCGAGACCAACCGGTACTTCTCCAAGCAGGAACCGTGGGTTCTGCGTAAGACCGATCCGGCACGCATGGCGACGGTTCTGTACGTGACGCTCGAAGTGGTCCGTATCGTCGGGCTTCTCGTTCAGCCGGTGATGCCCGACGCGGCGTCACGCATCCTCGATCTGCTCGGCCAGAGCGAGGAGAACCGGCAGTTCGCCGACATCGCGGTTCGCATCGACGCCAACCGGAAACTGCCTGCTCCGGCGCCAGTTTTCCCCCGCTTCGTCGAGGAATGAGCTAAGCGAGAGTGCCGCACGTGGGGTCCGAGATATCCGGTTACAGGCGGATGTGTCGGACCCCACGTGCACACTCCAGCCATGACGACGAATAGAACATACATTCGAACCAGCGCTTCGGCGCAGACACTGCCATGGAACGGAGCGCGGGTGTCCACTCAGGAGGTCAGCCCTCAATCCGTTTCCGCGGTGCGAGATCTCGTTTCCGAACTGTCCGCGGCGTACGACCGCGGATGGCAGCCGGCGGATCTGATTCATCTGGCGCGTCGAAGCAAAGAAGCGTCCGACGCCGATCTAGCCGCCACCACCATCCTGTTCGATGCGAAAGCGTCGCGCGCCTCCGATCGCGCACCGCTCGAATGGGTGGGGCAGTTGCAGACGATCGGCGAGCAGTATGCGAAGTCTCGACGCATCGCTTCTCGAATCACCGTGGACGACGACGTTTTTCGCTCCCTCGCGGCCGGCCTTCTGTTCCAGGATCCCTACTTCCTTGTTTCGCAGATCGTCGACGTTGCGCGATCGTGGATGCGCCTACCTCAGTGGACGGTGTTGCTCGCGCCACCATCCACCTGGCCGTCGCAACGGACCGACACCAGCTATGCCGGCGTCGGCGATACCGAGGTCGACGCCAAGGTACTCAAGCGAATTCGTGGATTACTCGCCAAAGCGGAAGCCACCAACTTCGCGGAAGAAGCCGAGATTTTCACCGCGAAGGCTCAGGAGTTGATGACCCGGTACGCCATCGATTCCGCGCTGCTCCACTCTCGCGCCGGGGTCACCGACACATCCGTGAATGCCCGACGCATTCACATCGAGAACCCGTACGTGAAGGAAAAGGTTCACCTCCTGACCGAGATCGGCGAATCGAATCGAGTCAGGACTGTCTGGTTCAGCGACATCGCACTCGCGACCGTCGTCGGCACTCCGGTCGACCTTCAGCAAGTCGACATGCTGTTCACTTCCTTGCTCGTACAGGCAACCCGTGCAATGCAATTCGCCGACTCGAGCAATCGTGGCGGCTCACGCACCACCTCGTTCCGCAAGGGATTCCTGGCCGGGTTCGCCAGCCGCATCGGACACCGTCTGCGAGACGCCGGCACCAAAGCCACCGCCGAAGCGGCCGACGCGGCATCGATGGACGTCGCGGATCTTCTGCCGATCCTGGCCACCACTTCCGAGGCCGTCGACGCCGAATTCGATCGATTGTTCCCGACAACCCGCAAAACTCGCGGACGGTCCGTCGACGCCGAAGGCTGGCACGCCGGCCAGGCTGCAGCCGACGACGCCAACCTGCGTCCCGGCGCACCCGCCGTGAACCGCTCCCGCTAGTCCTTTCGAGCGGCCAGGACCGTCTCGTACAACTCACGCTTGGAGACTCCGGCCGTTGCGACCAGAGCACACGCGTCCTTCAATCGTGCTCCCCCCTCAACCAGCCTTTCCACCTCGTCGACCAGATCGGCAGGATCAGATGCCACCAGCACTGCGCCTTCGAGCACCACCGTGATCTCTCCGCGAACGCCCTCGGCCGCCCAAGTAGCTAACTCTCCGAGAGTGCCGCGCTTCACTTCCTCGTAGGTCTTGGTCAATTCCCGGCACACGGCCGCGCGGCGATCGGGCCCGAGAACTTCCACCGCATCTGCGAGGCAGTCGGCAAGGCGATGGGGTGCTTCGAAGAACACACACGCTCGCTGCTCGGTTGCCAGGGCCGAAAGCCAGGTCTTGCGCTGCCCCTGCTTTCGCGGTGGGAACCCATCGAAGCAGAACCGCTCCACCGGCAAACCCGAGAGTGCCAGCGCCGTCGTGACCGCCGACGGGCCCGGGAGACACGTGACGGCGAGGTTCTCGGCTACGCAGGCGGCAACGAGGCGATATCCGGGGTCACTGACCGACGGCATGCCTGCATCGGTGACCAGCAGGACGGTCTTGCCTTCGGCCACGTCGGCGACCAACGCGGGCAGCCGCGAAATCTCGACCTGATCGTAGAAACTGACGATCTTCCCGGTGATGGTTACCTCGAGCGCGGACGCCAGAGACTTGGTGCGTCGTGTGTCCTCCGCAGCGACGACGTCGGCGGTTGCGAGAGCAGACCGAAGACGCGGGGACGCGTCACCGACATCTCCCATGGGTGTTGCGGCGAGTACCAAACGACCAGTCATACCTGACAGCCTACGATTGCCAGGTGACTGTGCAGACGGACGAGCGGCCAACGCCCGCCACGAGCGATCGGGTAGTGCGTAGTCCCGGCCCGCTGGTACCGGATCCTGATTTCGGCCCGACCGACAGATTGCGCGGCTGGATCGTCACCGCTTTCATCACCGCCATCGCGGCGATCACCCGCTTCACGATGCTCGCCTACCCGACCGACGCCGGCACACCTGTATTCGACGAGAAGCACTACGTTCCGCAGGGCTGGCAAGTTCTGACCGGCGGTGGCATCGAGGACAATCCCGGTTACGGATTGGTGGTGCACCCGCCGATCGGTAAGCAGATGATCGCGATCGGCGAAGCACTCTTCGGTTACAACGGTTGGGGGTGGCGATTCTCGTCAGCCCTGGTCGGGACGCTGATGGTCCTGCTGATCATCCGGATCGTCCGCCGCATGACGCGGTCCACGCTGATCGGGGCGATTGCCGGAATCCTGCTCATCGTGGACGGCGTCACCTTCGTCTCCTCACGCCTCGGGATGCTCGACATCTTCCTGGCATTCTTCGTCCTTGCGGCGCTCGGATGCCTGGTGGTCGATCGCGACCAAGTCCGCGAACGAATGGCGAAGGTATACGAGGAAGGTCGAATCGGCGATTCCGCCTGGGGTCCACGGCTGGGTTTCCGGTGGTGGAGGTTCGGCGCCGGCATCCTGCTCGGTCTGGCATGCGGAACCAAGTGGTCCGGCATGTACTTCATTCTGTTCTTCGGATTGCTCAGTGTTGCCTTCGACCTGTCAGCGCGCCGCGCATACCGCGTGCAGCGCCCCTGGGTCGGCACCGCAGTTCGCGACATCGGTCCAGCTCTGTATGCGCTGGTGGTCATTCCGCTCGGTGTGTACCTCGCGAGCTACTGGGCCTGGTTCACCAGCGAGACCGGCGTGGACCGTCACGCCGTCGGTAACGAGATCGGTGAGGGCGGCACGTGGAGCTTCATTCCCTCCGCACTGCGTTCACTCTGGTACTACAGCGGAAACGTTCTCCAGTTCCATGCCGGTCTGACCAACTCCGCCGGAAACCACCACCCGTGGGAGTCGAAACCGTGGACGTGGCCGATGGGGCTACGACCGATGCTCTACTACTACGCCGACGGCGAGCAGGTCACCGGTTGCGGGGCCGCCAGCTGCGTCAAGGCCGTGATGCTGATCGGCACACCGGCGATGTGGTGGCTGGCACTACCGATGTTGGCGTGGGCGATCTGGCAGACGTTCGTGCGCAGGGACTGGCGATACGCCGTGGTCCTGACGGGCTACGGCGCCGCTTACCTTCCGTGGTTCGCGACGCTCGACCGCCAGATGTACTACTTCTACGCAGTTGCACTCGCCCCGTTCATGGTCATGGGATTTGCGCTGGTCCTCGGCGATGTTCTGGGCAAGGCGAGCGCGTCCGTCGAGCGTCGTACCACCGGACTTCTTGCGGTCAGTCTGTACATCGGTCTGGTCGTGGCCAACTTCGTCTACCTCTGGCCGATACTCACCGCCATGCCGATCACGCCGGAATCGTGGCAGAACCATCTGTGGCTGCCTAGCTGGAAATAGTGGGACAGACGAAGGAGGCACCGAACCTGGTTCGGTGCCTCCTTCGTTTCACGATTACTCTGTCGGCTTACCGACGCGACGTCCCCGCCTCGGGCGTAGGAGAGCACGTTTCTGCTCCTTCGCCGCAATGATGATCGGGTCGTGCGAAAGATCCTTGTACAGCGAGAAGCACAGTCCGATCATGACCAGCACGAACGGCGCCGCAGCAATGATCGTCATGGTCTGCAAGCCGTCGAGCGCTTCAGAGCCACCGGTCCACAGCAGAAGCGCCGCGACGCCACCGGTCAACATGCCCCAGAAGACCACAACCCAGCGACTCGGTTCGAGCGTTCCGCGCTGCGAGAGCGTCCCCATCACCATCGACGCAGCGTCTGCGCCGGAAACGAAGAACACTGCCACGAGCAGCATGACGAGGACAGTCGTCACTCCGGCCAACGGCAGATTGTCGAGCATGCCGAACAGTTGAGCCTCTTCCGAGCCTCGGCCGGACAAGCCGATTCCGTCACGTTCCTCGCCGATGCCTGCGCCGCCGAAGATCGCGAACCAGAGCAAGCTGACAGTCGTGGGAACGGCGATGACGCCGACGATGAACTGGCGGATCGTGCGGCCGCGGCTGATGCGTGCCAGGAACATGCCGACGAACGGCGTCCAAGACACCCACCATGCCCAGTAGAAGATCGTCCACGACGAAAGCCACGCGCCCGTTTCAGGATTCGACGATGCACCCGTGCGGGCGGACATCTGGGCGAGGTCGGAAACGTATGCGCCAATGGTCGTCGGGAGCAGATTGAGAATCAGCACGGTCGGCCCGAGAACGAACACGAACAGCGCCAAGATCAGCGCGAGCACCATGTTGATGTTGGAGAGCCACTGAATTCCCTTGGCCACACCGGAAACTGCCGAAGCGACGAATGCCAGGGTCAGCACCGCAACGATAGCCACGAGCAGGAAAACGCCGGCTTCTTCCATCCAGCCGACTACCTCGAAACCGGAGCCGATCTGAAGTGCGCCGAGCCCCAAAGATGCTGCGGTACCAAAAAGTGTGGCAAAGATCGCCAGGATGTCGATGACCTTGCCGATCGGCCCTTCGGCCTTGCGACCGAGCAACGGAATGAAGGCCGAACTGAACAGTTGCTTGCGTCCTCGGCGATACGACCCGTATGCAATGGCAAGGCCCACAACGGCATACATCGCCCAAGGATGAAGACCCCAGTGAAACATGGTGGTGGCCATGGCAGTTCCGACGCCACCGTCGGTGCCGGGAGGCGGAGTCACGTAGTGCGCAAGCGGTTCCGCGACACCGAAGAACATGAGGCCGATCCCCATGCCGGCGCTGAACATCATCGCGATCCAGCTGACGGTTCGGAACTCGGGCTTCTCACCGTCCTTGCCCAGCGGAATGTCGCCGAATCGACTGACCGCGAGGTAGATGGAAAACAGCACGAAAGCCGAAGCTGCGAGTACGAAGAGCCAGCCGATGTTCGTCACCAACCAGCCGAGAACACTTCCGGTTACCGAATCGAGGTTGTCGGGAGCTACGAGGCCCCACACGACAATAGCCAGCACCGCGGCAGCCGCCACGGAAAACACCACGTAGTCGGTCCGAACGCCTACTCGAGTAAAGCCCGTCTCCGGGCGCTCTTCGTTGGCCCCGGAATCTTGTTCGGATCGATCAGATTTCGTCACCATAGATGACTACGTTCGTCACTTTATGGGCCAAAAGCAAGCCGGAAGGCGGGCTCAACGTCCGTTGAACCCGCCTTCTCACCCCGATCAAGCTGGGGTTTTAACCCAACCGTTGCCCTTGCCGATCAATCCGTCGATACTGATGCGTCCTGCGCCGATCACAGCGATCAAGAGCGATCCGACACCGAGTGCGACGACGAGTTCGTAGCCACCGTTGTCGATGAAGACACCCTTGTCCGCGTGCACGATGAAGAACGCGCCGACCATGTCGAGGAACAGCAGCGCGCCGACGAGCGGGGTCAACAGACCCGCGATGAGCAGGATTCCGCCGCCGAGTTCGATGGATGCAGCCACAACCGCAGAAATCTTGGGGAGCGGGGCGCCCATCCCTTCAAACGCGGCCTGCGTTCCGGCGATCTTGTAGGTGAAGAACTTCTGCCAACCGTGGGCGATGAAGATGATCCCGAGGCCGACACGGGCGATGAGGAGTCCGAGGTCACGAGCAATCGACGAATTCATGAGCCAAGACTGACAGCTTTAAGTTGAAGCGTCAACTTAAACAGTGTGTCATGCACCTCTCAATGCTGACTCCACCATGGCGACGATCTCACTGTCGGAGTACCCGAGCGAGCGGACCCTATGCGCAAACGCGGTCGCCGCCTGCTCGGCCTGCGCCTGCACCGGATCGGTCCCCGAAGCGATGAATGTCCCTTGCTTTCCCCTCGTTTCGATGACGCCCTGATCGCTGAGCGCGCGATAAGCCTTCGCGACGGTGTTGGCCGCCAATCCCAGCTCCGAGGCCAACGCTCGCACCGTCGGGATCTTGGTTCCCGCGATCAATCCGCCACCGTGAACCTGCTCGATAATCTGTTGCCGCAGTTGGTCGTACGGAGCTGTGGAGGAATCGTGTTCGATTGCGATCTTCATCGTCACCCTCGTCGTATCTTCTCGGTCACAAGCCCTCGATCGCCTCGCGGATCGTATGCGGGCCGGAGGTCAGAACCAATGTCTTGCCGACGCTGGACGGCGCATCGATGAGCGCTTCGACGACCGCGGCTACATCGGCTCGAGGCACAGAGCCTCGATCGACGGGCGGCTGCGCAAGCAATACTTCGCCGGTCGGGTCGTCGTCCGTCAGAAGGCCTGGCCGAAGAATCGTCCAATCCAGCGAAGACCTTGTCTTCAGGTCTTCCTCCGCTGCCGTCTTCGCCCGCAGGTAGGCGGCAAAAACCTCGTCGGTGTTCTCCGGTATTTCGTCACCAGCACCCATGGCGCTGATCTGAATGAACCGACGCACTCCCGCTTTCTCGGCGGCATCGGCCAACAGCACCGCCGCAGCTCGGTCGACGGAGTCCTTGCGCTCGATCGAGCTACCAGGTCCGGCGCCCGCGGCGAAGACCGCGACGTCGGCACCGTCGAGTACCTTCGCAACTTCCTCGACCGTGGAGGATTCCAGATCGATCACCACGGGGAACGCGCCGAGTGTGCGGACCGCACCCTCGTGCGCGGAGTTGCGGATCAGCGCTACCGGCCGATCACCATGTCCTGCCAGCAGGTACGTCAGGTGCTGCGCGATCTTGCCGTGCCCGCCGGCAATGACCACGCGTCGTTCGTCCACACTTCGATGTTCCGTCATCGTTTTCTCCTCACACGTCGGTACTTCAAGTGCAGCACTCCGGAGCGGCCCGTTGTTCCCCTGTTTGTCCCACGAGTTCGGACGCAGAGGCACAATGACGAACATGGCATCTGCAACCATCTTCCACAATCAACGGTGCAACACCTCGCGGACCGTTCTCGGGCTCATCCGGGAAGCCGGCATCGAACCCACCATCGTCAAGTACCTCGATACTCCGCCTACCCGATCCGAGCTGGAAAAACTCATCGCCGACGCCGGCCTCGAGCCCAGTCAAGCGGTTCGCAAGCGCGAAACGCAGTACAAGGACCTCGGACTCGCCGACGCTTCCGAATCCGAGATCCTCGACGCGATGATCGAGCACCCAATTCTGATCGAACGCCCATTCGTCGTCACTGACAAGGGCACGGTGCTCGCGCGTCCGGCAGCCAAGGTGGAAGAGATTCTCTGACGTCTACCGCTCACAGCGGATCGCGGGCGATCGGGCAGGACATGCAGCGAGGTCCACCGCGACCGGAGCCCAGTTCGGAACCCGCGATTCGCAAAACCTCGATACCCGAGGCCTCCAGCCTGGCATTCGTTTCGACGTTGCGCTCGTAAGCGACGACGACGCCCGGTTCGACGGCCAACGTGTTGTTGCCGTCGTCCCATTGCTCACGCTCGGCAGTGACCGTGTCGAGTCCGGTGTCGATCACTCGAAGTTTTCCGATTCCCATGGCGTCGGCTGCCGCTTCGAGGAACGGCGTCGCACCGCGAATACTCACCCCGTCGTCTTCCTTGCGAAGGGTGAACGCTGCCAATGTGTCCTGAATGGCCGGATACATGACGACCGCGTCGGCCTCGACCATGGTGCAGACCGTGTCGAGATGCATCGACGCTCGGCGTTGCTCGATCGGAACAACCAACACCGTGTGGGCGAGACCGTCGTCGAACACGCTACGCGCCAATGCTTCTGCGCCGGCGGGTGACGTACGTTCACCGACACCGATCGCGATCACCCCAGGCGCGAGAAGCAGCACGTCACCTCCCTCGACAGGAGCCGTGTGCGACTCGTACGCGCGGCGCACTCCCTTGAATCGAGGGTGATGCGCGTAGACCAGATCCGTGATCGAGGATTCGCGAGCTCGCGCTGACAACGCCAAGGACGTGATGATGACCCGTGGCCCGACCCAGAACGACGAATCGCGGGTGAAGAGCAAGTTGGGCAGCGGGTCGATCACGAAGTCACCGCCGTGATGCATCCTGCGCACCAACGAGGTCGAGCCGGCGTCGATCGGCAGCTCGTCGAACGTCATTCCGGCAGTAAGGATCGACGACAGCTCCTTCGGTTCTACCTTTCGCAGGTACGCAGCCAGGTGTTGTCCGAGCGCGTGGCCGATCTTGCGTGCGTCGACGGCGGCCGCGATTCCCTGGATCCTCGCTGCGCCACTGACCTCGAGCGCCTCGGTGAGGAGATCGGACAAAAGCAGTACCTCGACGCCACGCTCACGAAGGACGGTCGCAAACTGATCGTGTTCTTCCTGCGCGCGGTCCACCCACGGCAACGCGTCGAACAGCAGCTCGTCGTTGTTGCGCGGAGTCAATCGTTTCAACTCGTCGCCCGGACGATGAAGAATGACCGATCGCAATCGGCCCACCTCGGAATCGACACCGAGGGGGACGGAGCCAGAAGCGTTCATGAGTGAACACTAATCCCGTAGGCCCCACCCAGCAGGGATGAGCAGCTGCCATATCTTCCCGCGTAACGTCTGATCCGACGCAGGCGAGAGGACCACGCAATGAGTAGTACGGATCAGGCGGCGCTGGGTGGCGCCGGAATCGACAGGTTCACCGGGCGCTGGGTCGGCGCTGGAGCCGGACATTTCCCCACCATCGACGACTTCGAGTACTCCGAGGAGATCGAGTTCGCTCCGACACCGAAACCGTTTGTCACCTACTCGTCGCGCACTCGAGGGCTCCCCGACGGCCGACCACTTCACATGGAATCGGGATACCTGCGCCCGACACCTGGTGGTGAGCTCGAACTGCTGGTCAGCCAGCCCACCGGATTTGTCGAGATCCATCGCGGCACCGTCGACGCCGAAGGCACTCTCGCCTTGACCCGTCTCACGCTCGCAGCATCGCCCGACGCAAAACCGGTTCACGACGTCCGGCGAGTCATGCGCGTCCAAGGCGACACCCTGACCTACGACTTGTGGATGGCGCACGGCGACACCCCGCTGACGCATCATCTCCACGCCACCCTCCACCGGGCGACGGACCGGTAGTCGCCATGGAGATGCCGTCGTGGAAAGCCAAGGAACTTACGCCCGGCCAGCTCTCCGAGCGCAGCGGTGTCGCCGTCTCGGCCCTGCATTTCTACGAACGAGAAGGCCTCATCGTCAGTCGCCGGACCAGCGGCAACCAGCGTCGATACCAACGAGACACGCTTCGACGCGTCGCCTTCATCCGAATCTCGCAACGCGTCGGCATTCCGCTGTCGGAAATCCGGGAAGCCCTCGGCACACTTCCTGAAGGCCGTACCCCGAACCGCGCAGATTGGGAACGGTTGTCGACCGGATGGCGGCGCCACCTCGATCTCCGCATCGAGCAACTGGAACGACTACGCGACAATCTCACCGGTTGCATAGGTTGCGGGTGTCTCTCACTGGAGGGATGCGCCCTCGCAAACCCTCACGATCAACTCGCTGCCGCCGGCCCAGGTGCACGCGTTCTGGAGGTGGATTTCGGCGCCGACTCAGGCGAGAAATGACTCGACAGCGTCCCGATCGCGCCCCAGCAAGTCCTCGACGGTCTTCTTCAGCAACTTCTCGATCTGGCCGCCGATAATCGGCATCTTCACTTCGGCCGTCCCGTCGACGACCAGTCGCGTGCGGGACTCGGCGGCGGTGAGGTCGAGCGTCGTCTCGATTCGTATCGGCAGTCCGTGCGCGATCCCGGTGACCGACCCTGCGGCCTTCCCGTCAGACAGAGGCCCCCAGTGGTCGACCCGTTTCAGACCCAGTCGACTCGGCGCAACCTTGGCGACCAGGGTCGGGAGGGAGGCAGAGTCGATTTCCTCGGACACGGATACTTCGATCGATCCGTCTCCAACTTCGATGTCCGAGGTGGCATAAAGGTCTCCGAGTCGGACTTTCCAATAACTCGGGTCAGTCAAAGTTCGATGCACGTCGTCGATCGGATATTTGAATTCGATATCGAAGTGAAAACTCTTCGGCATGACTTTGGTCCCTATTCGACTAGATAAAAGTCCCGTCGGAGTTAATGCTCATCGCTTGAGCAATTTACTGAACTGGTCGTTCGCTTTTTGCATCACGAACTCGTAAGGCGGGGCGAATTTGCGGGCCCACCAGTATCCGAATCGAATGTCATTGGACGTATACACGAGGTACGTGTTCTTCTCGATTCCCCGCAGAATGCACGAGGCCACCTTCTCCGGGGAGACCGCGCGCTTCTCGAACCGGTGCGTGAGCTTTTTGACCCGCGGGTCATCCCGGTCGATACCCGCGATCTCCACGGTTCCCACCAAAGGCGTCTTCACCCCACCAGGCACAACCAGACTGACGCCGATTCCGTGCCGCTTCAGATCGAATCGCAGCACCTCGGAGACCCCACGAAGGCCGAACTTGCTCGCACTGTAAGCGGCATGCCACGGCAGTGCCAAGAGCCCAGCGGCCGAAGACACATTGACCAGGTGCCCACCCTTGCCGGCGCGGATCATGGGCGGAACGAACGTCTCCATGACATGGATCGGTCCCATCAGGTTGACGTCAACCATCGACTTCCAGTGCCGATGCTCGAGGTTCTCGATAGTTCCCCACGCTGAAATGCCGGCGATATTCATGACGACATCCATCGGAGAGAATTGAGTGTGAATCTCGGTACCGAATTTCACAACCTCGTCGTAATCCGAGATATCGAGTGCCTTGGCCAAACTGACCGTGCCGCCTCCGGCACCAACCATTGCGGCAGTCTCTTGCAATCCACGGTCGTTGATATCAGTGAGAAACAATTCGGCTCCGGCCTCGGATGCCCGCAGTGCAGTTGCGCGTCCTATCCCACTACCAGCGCCGGTGATCAGGCATTTCTTACCCTCGAGCGACCTTACTGACATGGATCGACACTCCCCCGCACTCGTACTGTGGACATGCGGGAAAGTCTACGCACGCGTTGTGCGGCCGCCCCGAAACACGCATTGCGGCCGTGAGCATGCCAGAACCCACGACCTCGGCGGCAGTCGCCGAACCCACCGACAGCTACAGACGCTGAGCCATCTGCTCTTGATAGCCCCTGACCGTACGGTCGAGTTCTTCCGCCGCTACATCGTCCCCACGCTTGCGTGCGTCGTGGGCGCGATCCTGGATCTCACGGATCGCGCGGCGCAGTTCGTCATCGCTCATCGTGTGTTTCATATCACAATTCTGCACCTACGCAGGGGGTTTAGCTAGCGCAGATTGCATTCCGGCAAACCGTTCAAGGTTCAACCCCGAAGTGATTCGAGCAACATCGCGAACAGTCGCCATAATTGCAACCGCATCACTCCACACCGTCACTGAACTGCGGTTTTCCTTTCGGAACACAAATGAAAAACCAGGCTAACGCTTAGCTAATATCGTCAAAACGGGTAAAAGGTTTGATACTGGGCACATTAACCAAGTAATGGAAGGTTCGAATAGCGTGACCGTAGCTGCACAATCTTCGTGCGGCCGATACTCGATGTGCGCTGAGACATAGCTGAGCACTCAATGGCCGAACGAAACGAATCTCGGACACATTTGACAACTGGTCCACTAAACAGACTACGGTGAGCTACCGATCGGTTATCCGCGTGATACCGTAGGATTCACTGAACGGACAATTGCTAGCTAGAGAGGATTACGGGGCGGTTCACAATGGCTGACTTTGCAGAACGATTGAACAAACTGTTCGACAGTGTTCATCCTCCGGGGCGCAAACCCCACACCAACGCCGAGGTTGCGGCAGCGCTCATCGAAGACGGCCATCAGATCTCCAAGCCGTACATCTCGCAGCTCCGCTCGGGACAGCGCACCAACCCCTCGGACGAGACAGTCGCTGCGTTCGCCCGGTTCTTCAAGGTGAAGCCCGACTACTTCTTCAACGACATCTACGCTGCCAAGATCGATCACGACCTCGAACTGCTCTCGCAGCTCCAAGGTTACGGCCTTCGCCGCCTCTCGAGCCGCGCATTCGACCTGTCGGAAGAATCGCAGAATCTGCTCACCACGATGGCTGAAAAGCTCCGCGCGAGTGAGGGTTTACCAGAGGTTCCGCCCGACGCGTCACGCTGATGCGAATGTGCTGAAGCACTGAATTGACATGGAGTAGGTCGACTACGATCGTCGACCTACTTTTGTCGTTTCATCGAGTTCCTTCGCCAACAACAACACCCATCGGCGCGCCGACATCTTCTCAGGTGGCGCAATCCATCTGGTGTCCAACACATCCGAGGCCAATGGATCCGCGATCCACCCCGCAAGTATTCCTGCATGGGCGGTAACTGCCCGGGGCGGTTCCTGACCACCGACGTCGAACATCCCGGCGCCGGACTGTATGTACATCGCATCCATGATCTGGGCGATCATGTCCGATGCCCGGAGTACAGACGTACTTCCGGCACTGTCCGCGTCGACAACCTCGGGGAATCGCTTGACGAGAAGCGCGTGCATCCGCCGCAGCCGGTACAGATCTCGTCGGGCACGTAACCAGGTCTCGAGAAGCACCCACGTGATGCCCAGCGCTATCAGAACACTCGAGGCAGCGATGAACCACACCCCTGCGCCCGTCCAGATATCCGATTCGAGTGCGCTGGTGCCACCGATCGATTCGACCAGCATCACGACGACCACGACAAGCAAGACCGACGAACCTGTCACGATCAATGCGATTCCGCGCCCCAACGGCGCCCAGGCAACGTGCCGTAGCCCCGTCGAAATGACAAGGGACAGAGCGACGATGATAAAGATCAGAGCCGGCGCTGGGTATCCGAAGAAAACCGCGATCGCCACCAGCAGCCCCACCGAGTACAGCACCGTGGCGAGACCGCGCATGGCTGGACGCGACATCACCGGCCAGGCAGACACGGCGCCGACTGCGCTGGCCGCGGACAACGCGGTCCACAAGACGATGACGATCATCGCTGCGGCATGTTGCTCCGGCGCAATTCGATCGACGATGTCCCACACCGCAGGCACCATGACCGTCGACGACAATGCGACCGAGAAGCCTGCGAAGACCATCGACATTCGCAACGGCGTCGCGGTGCGCGCGACAACTCGACCCAGTCTCGCGCCGGCTGCAACCCAGACGAGAAGGGCCACAGCCCAAAAGATCATCCGATCGCCTCGTCGTACCGCAACACCGACAGCGGTGTCCCACGGCCACTCATCGTTCGCAGACGCATGATCAACATCGACGCGAACGTCTCGGCTTCCCACTCCGCGATGTCATCCATCGGCACGGGTTCGTTGCGCCGCAGAGAACGTTGACTCAACATGTAGGCGATCAAATCGTCACTGACCTCGAGCGTCGCCTCGGCGATCTCGGCACCTTCGTGGCGAAACACTATGTGCCCCAACTCATGTGCCAGAGTCCGCTCGACATTGGGTAGTCCGGGAGCCAAAACGATGACGTCGTGGTCGTCGTAGGCCCGGCGCTGACCGCACACTCCGGTGGCGAGAGGGGTTTCCAGATCGATCTCGATCGGGCGCCCACGCTCTCGGGCGACTGTCTGCACCACCGTAAGCAGTGACACAGCCTCCGACGACGCTGCTGCGTCACATACGGCATCCACCGCGGCCAGAACGCGGCGATGTGAACGTCTGTCCGGCACGACTCACGCACCTCCCTGTGATCCGGGTGCCAGGAATTCGGCACGTGCGGCAGCCAAACGTGCCTTCTGCAACGATGCTCCGCGGAAAGTCATTGCTCCCGCACCCGCCGCTACGACTGCCATTCCGCCCACACCGCCTGCGACGGCGGCAGCGTTGAGAATCGGCGGAAGGCCTTGAGTGAACGCCGTCGGGAATGCCTGCGGGTTCTCACTGGGACTCGCGACGTTCGGAGCGTTCGACGGTACCTGGGGAGCTACGGGTGCCGGTGCGGCCAGAACCTCGGGCGCGGACGGTGCTGCGACTGCGCCCGGCGCAGCGTTCGCCGGTCCACCGGCAGAGGGTGCAGGTGCTCCGCCGCCCGCTGACGGCCCCTGCGGATCAGACGGTCCAGCCGGCGGAACCGCGGCCTCCGAGGATGGCTCGGAACTCGACTGCGACTCGGAAGGGGACTGCGTCGTCTCGGAGGCTGCTTCGCTAGATGAACTCTCAGTCTGCGAAGTTGCGTTGGTCGCAGGGGAAGCGCTGCTGCTCGGACGTTGCGACGCCGAAGGGTTGGTCGAGGCCTCAGTTGTCGTCGGCTCAGTCGTCGTCGTGGTCGGCTCAGTCGTCGTGGGCTCAGTCGTCGTGGTCGGCTCAGTCGTCGTGGTCGGCTCAGTCGTCGTGGTCGGCTCAGTCGTCGTGGGCTCAGTCGTCGTGGGCTCAGTCGTCGTGGTCGGCGTCGGAATTACCGTTGTACCGCAGTTGTGATGGTGGCAATGCCAGCCGTAGTTGCCGTTGCCGTTGCCGTTGTTACCGCCACCGTTGTTGCCGTTGTTATTGCCGCCGTTGTTGCCGTAGTTGCCGTTTCCGTTGCCATTGTTTCCACCGCCACTGTTGCCGCCAGGTTGGGCGGCGACGATGGCAGGGAAGACCGATACGGCAAGGACGCCGATACCCATCAGGCACATCACAGCAACAAGCATCATCGCTAGCCGTCGTGGCTGGCTCATCGACATTCCTCCCCGACACATACGTCCGACCTGCGAAAAACTGCGGCAGACTCATCGTGCCTATCGCACCGGACACACCCTCGTTACATTTCCGGCAAACATGTATCCGCCCAAGGATCATCCCTCACTTGGAAGCTCAACGGTCCGGATCAGCGGTCGCAATCGTATGAAACGGCGCACACTCGAGCTAAATCTTCACAATTCGGGCAGGCTCTGAAAATGCAGGAAAGGGCCGTTCAACTTTCGTTGAAAGACCCTTTTTGCTGGTACTTCTTGGTGGAGCTGAGGGGAATCGAACCCCTGACCTCTTCGATGCGAACGAAGCGCGCTACCAACTGCGCCACAGCCCCGTGCCACCGCCTCAGCGGTGCTCGGCAACTCTAACAGGAACGAATACTCCCGTTGGAATCACCCGACACGAACTTTCGACCTGACAAGATCGGCCCAGAAGGTCACTGACCGGATGCGCGACGCATCTCGGTGTGCCTGACCTCTTCTTCGTAGTGATCCAAGTGATCGAACGCCGGATCTTCGTCGTCGACCTCGAGGACAACCGCTCCTGGCCGGCGCAATCGCGCTGGAATCAGGCGCAACTCTTCGTCGGTGTGCGATTCGACTCCGAGTCGCGATCGGTTGAGGCGCTCGGTGCGACGACGGCGAATCTCCTGCTCGATACGAACCTGCCGACGTAGGTACGCCATGTACCCACCGAGGCCGCACACGGTCAGCACAAACAACCACCACACCATCGGCGAGATGATCAATGCGAGAGCGCCCGAGAGAATCGCGACGAATGCCAGGCCCAACAATGTCCGCTGACGGAATGCGTACCGCGCCTCCCGGGCGATGGCATCCGCTTCGGGGTCGAATCCGCCTCGGCCGCGCCGAACGGGAACAAATTCTCCGACCGGTGCACGACCGCCGGTGTAGTCGTCTTCTGCGTGAGTGTCCATCTGGTCCTCCGCGTCGTAGCTGCTGCGCACTGGTTCTGGTTGCCAGTTCGGATCGCTTCGATGTCCTGCTGCCGGCCCGCGCTGAACAGGGTTGCTGTCGCCGCGGTGGAGTACTCGAGTCGCGAGCGCCGCGTCACTCGTCTGCCGGATCCTGGGGCGCTTGTTGACAAGCATCGGCACCAGGACGAACAGCCACACGGCCACCAGCCCGATCCACACGAATGAGCTAGGCATGCCGCGGCCTCCTCCCGATCACCTACCAGCACCTATGCCAGCCGTTGACGAGTCAAGGTTAACGGCCGACGCCCTCGCATCGTTGCCGACGCGCCGAACCCCACCATACTCATGTGTCACACGCGTACCGAACTGAACTTCCGGTTCAGTCCCAAAAGTCTCAAGTTCTGGTTGAATCAAAAACCACATTTTTCCGGCCGAAAGTAGGACTACTCAGCGGTAACTGCCGTTTAGCTCGCGTTTCTCACGCTCGTGGCGCCGTATTGGTCACACCCACGAAGCGCGTCCGGACCGCACCAATCTGTCGACGACGGTGGTGGGTACTTCCTCGATGGTCATTCCGACCAGAAGATGATCACGCCATTGGCCGTCGACATCGAGATAGCGCTTGAGAAGACCTTCCTCCCGGAACCCAACATTTCGTAGGACTGCGCGACTCGACGCGTTCTCCGGCCGAACGGTCGCCTCCACTCGATGCAGACCGACCTTCGAGAATGCGTGATCGAGTGTGAGCGCCACGGCCGCTGTGGCTACGCCCCCACCGGTGACGTGCGAGGCGACCCAATAGCCCACCCAGGCGGACCGCAGAGCGCCGCGCACGACATTTCCGATGGTGACCTGCCCGCAGTACTTCCCGTCGAGTTCGATCACCAAGGGAAGGATCCGGCCCTTGCGCGCCTCGGAGCGAAGATTCCCGCACAGGGACGGCCAGACAGTGATGTGGTGGCGAGCATCCCAGGGCGACTCTCCGGTGGGCTCCCACGGCTCCAGGTGCTCGCGATCGCGAATGCGGAGGCGACTCCACACAGCAGCGTCACGGAGCTTCACGGGGCGGACGGTCACCACTCCCGCGGGCACTCGCAGTGGGCCGAGATCTTCCGGCCATCCTGGATGGACTGACATCACACCCCACTCGGGTCGGCGTTACCCACGTTGGGCGAGAAAAGCTACGTCGACTTCTTCACCGATGTGCACTTCGGTGACGTCTCGATCGACAAGAACCAAGCAATTGGCTTCCGCCAAGGTCGCGAGGAGATGTGAGGACGCACCGGGCGCACCCCCGAGTGCCTGCACCAGGTACTCCCCCGTCGCTTCGTCACGCATCAGCTGACCACGCAGGAAACCCTTGCGATCGGCAATCGACGTGATCGTTCCCACCGTGCGCGCCTTCACTACTCGCCGCATCGGTTGGCGGCGTCCGAGCGCGATTCTGATCAGCGGGCGAACCATGACTTCGAATACCACCAGTGCGCTGACCGGGTTGGACGGTAGGAGAAACGTCGGAACCTCGTCTCGTCCCAGCTTGCCGAAGCCCTGCACTGATCCCGGATGCATGGCAACGCGCTCCACCTCGAGTGTCCCCAGGTCGGCAAGCGCTTCACGAACCTCGTCGGACGCTCCGCCGCCCACGGCACCGGCGATGACAACGATTTCCGAGCGAATCAGCTGTCCCTCGACTACTTCGCGAAGACGGCGCGAGTCGTTGCCTGCGATTCCCACACGGTTGACGTCGGCGCCGGCATCGCGCGCTGCGGCGGCGAGGGCATACGAATTGACGTCGTAGACCTGACCAGGCCCCGGCGTGCGATCCACGTCGACAAGTTCTCCACCGACGCTGATGACGGAGAGACGCGGACGCGGATGGACGAGCACTTTGTCGCGACCGACCGCGGCAAGCAAACCGACCTGCGCGGCTCCGATGATGGTGCCTGCCCGAACGGCCACGTCGCCCGGCTGGACGTCGTCGCCTGCACGGCGAACGTAATCGCCCGAACGCACCGGCTCGAAGATCCGAACGCGAGCGCGACCACCGTCGGTGTTCTCGAGCGGAAGAACTGCGTCGGCCAGCGTGGGCAACGGCGCGCCCGTGTCGACTCGCACGGCCTGACGCGGTTGCAACCGGATCGGTTGGCGTGAGCCCGCCGTCACCTCGCCGACCACCGGCAAGCTGAGGTCCGTAGGCTCGCCGTCCTCGCCGCGGAGGTCGGCTCCAGCGCCGGCGACATCGACACTGCGAACCGCGTAACCGTCGATGGCAGCTTGATCGAATCCCGGCAATGGGCGTTCGGTCACCACTTCCTCGGCACACAGCAGTCCCTGCGCCTCCGAGATGGCGACCCGAACCGGACGGGGTGCCACTGCAGCAGCGGTAACCCTGGTCTGCTGCTCCTCAACCGACCGCATCTGGTCCGCGTCCTCCTGTGTCTGGAAATTCGGTGATATCCGTCAGCTCATGATGCCTTGCCTTCAAAAAGGGACAAGCACATTGATACTGCGTTATCGGGCGATCAACCACCGTGGCGACACGCTCAGCGGTCGAGCCGATCCGCGAGCCACTTACGCAAGGACGGACCGTAATCGTCGCTGTCGAGTGCCAGGTCAACCGAAGCGCGGAGGTACCCGCCGGGGTTGCCCAGGTCATGACGCGTTCCGCGGTGCACCACCACGTGAACCGGATGACCCTCGGAAATCAGGAGAGCGATGGCGTCGGTGAGTTGCAACTCACCGCCGGCTCCCGGCTTGATGCGACGAAGTGCGTCGAAAATCGCACGATCGAGCAGATAGCGACCCGCAGCGGCAAAGGTCGACGGCGCGTCTTCCACAGCCGGCTTCTCGACCATGCCGACGACCTTGAGGACGTCGGGATTGACCGCGTCGGGAACGATTTCGACGTCGAAGACGCCGTAAGCGCTCACTGCGTCCTTGGGAACGTCGATTGCACAGAGAACGGACCCGCCGCGCTTGGCCCGAACTCGCGCCATGATCTCCAGGACGCCACGCGGGAGTACGAGATCATCGGGCAGAAGGACCGCGATGGCATCTTCGTCGTCGTCGAGAACCGACTCGACGCAACCGACTGCATGCCCGAGGCCGAGGGGCTGCTCCTGAATCACGGAATCGACTTCGAGCAAACCCGGCGCTTTGCGCACCTTTGCCAGGGCAGCAAGTTTTCCGCTCGCTTCCAGCTTGCTTTCGAGCACGAGATCCTCGACGAAGTGCGCAACCACTCCGTCTTTGCCCGGGGACGTCACGATGACGAGCCGCTCGGCTCCCGAGTCCGCAGCTTCACCCGCCACCAGTTCGATACCCGGTGTGTCCACGACCGGCAGCAATTCTTTCGGAACCGTCTTGGTGGCAGGCAGGAAACGCGTACCAAGTCCGGCTGCGGGAACCACGGCCGTACGGAAGGCCCTCGTGCTGCTAGCGACAACGTCTGTCATGCCAACACCTTAGCCGCCGCTTGTTACCGCTCGGTCAGCACGACGAATATCGTTGCGGGGTGACACCTCAGACAAAAGCACAATGGCGACAAATCGCACTCGCAGCACGTGATGCAGTCTCCGAGCACACTCGAAATACGGAAACTGCGGCGTTGATCACGCACATACGTTCAGTGATTGTCGACGGCTCAACCGTCTGTGCGTACGTCCCCACCCGCACCGAACCAGGATCCACCGACTTGCTCGACGCCGTTGCCGAGATCGCGCAGCGTGTACTACTTCCGATCACCGGGGAACCCGGACCGTTGTCCTGGGTTCAATACAGCGGTGCCGACGGTTTACGCCCCGCGAAGTACGGCATTCGGGAGCCCGTCGGCCCCGTCCTACCACCGGAAACCCTGTCCGACGTGGAATGCATGCTGATCCCTGCTCTCGCGGTGGATCTTCGTGGAACACGCCTCGGCCGCGGCGCAGGCTTCTACGACCGGACGCTCGGGTCGGTCGGACCGCAGACTCGGCTCGTGGCAATTGTCAGAGACTCCGAACTCGTCGAGACCTTGCCTGCCGACGACCACGACATTCCGATGGGATGGGCATTGACGCCGAGCGGCGGTCTCACGCCGCTCCAAGGCGATTGATCTGCGGGAATAGATCCCTGATTAGCGCTGTTGGCACTGTCACTTGTAGAGTGCTAAAGGCTGCGGTGTAAATACGCGGCTGCTCGAACATCACAGTGCGGAGGAAGCCCGGTGCCCACCTACTCATACGCATGTACGGAATGTGACAACCGTTTCGACATCGTCCAGTCCTTCAGCGAAGATTCGCTGACGGTCTGCCCAGCTTGCTCAGGCAAGCTCCGCAAGCTGTTCAACTCTGTTGGCATCGTGTTCAAGGGCAGCGGCTTCTACCGCACCGACAGCCGCGGCGGCTCCGGGACTGCGAGCGAGCCCGCCAAGAGTGATTCGGCACCCGCTGCGAAGTCCGAGTCCAAGTCGGACTCCTCTTCGACATCGAGTTCGTCGACCAGCACGCCGGCGCCCGCGAAGGCTGCCGCAAGCTGATTTCCACAACCTCCGGGTTGTCCACAGTTTCACATCGTTAGGGCCGGAAGCACCGCTTCCGGCCCTAACGTGCATGAATGCCGTCAGCACGTTCTCGCTCGCCGAGGCGCTCCGATCCACTGCGCGCCCAGCTCGATCTCACCCCGAGCACCTTCGATCGCGTCGTCGAACTGACGCGCGGCACTCGGTTCCGCACGGCGACAGTCCGCAAGATCGCAGCCGTTGCCCTGGCAGCACTCGGCGTCGTTCTCTTCTTCCGAGGCGATCCCGCGACCGATACCGTCGCTGCAGTTGTCTCGAGTCGCGATCTCACTCCCGGACAGGTGATCGCGGATTCGGATGTCGAGATCCGAGAGATCGACTCGAAACAGCTTCCCGAAGGAGTTGTCTCCGATACCGACCTGGTAGTCGGGAGAACCGTTGCCGGCCCGATTCGCTCCGGAGAAACCGTCACCGACGTGCGCGTTCTCAGCCCACGGCTGGCCGGGTTGTCGGTAGGAACCGACGACGCCCGTATCGTCCCCGTTCGATTGGCCGATGCAGCCGTCGCGGACATGTTGCGCAGCGGGGATGTCGTCGACGTCCTGACCGTCGGCCCTGACACATCCCGCACTGACACATCCCGCCCCGACACACCCAACGAATCAATTGCCGACAAGGCCCCGCAGATTCTTGCGGCGGGAGCAGTAGTCGCTCTGGTCACCACGTCGGAAAGTACACGTAACCAGCAGGAACAGGTGATTCTGCTGGCTCTGCCGACACCGGCAGCCAACGTCGTTGCCGCGGCATCCCTGTCCAATGCGATCACCGTGACATTCCGCTGACCGCACAAAGCGTCCGAAGCTCCTCTAGGATTTTTCCAGTCGGTTCGGTATCAACGGACCATCTGGCACTTGCCATCGGAGACTCGAGGGGACACCGACATGCTCAAGGGATTCAAGGATTTCCTGCTTCGCGGAAACGTGCTCGACCTGGCCGTCGCAGTCGTCGTCGGCGCAGCCTTCACCGCCATCGTCACGGCATTCACCAGCAACATCATCAATCCGCTCATCGCCGCAATCGGCGGTTCAAACGAGTTGGGCTGGGGCCGCGAGATCATCTCCGGCAATCCGGAAACCTTCGTGAATATCGGCGCTGTGGTCACCGCGATCATCAACTTCATCATCATCGCGGCGGTCGTCTACTTCGTGCTGATCGTTCCCGCGAATGCGGCGAAGAAGAAGTTCGTCTCCGAGCCCGAGGACAAGGAAGCCAGCGAAACCGATCTGCTCATCCAGATCCGCGACATCCTCTCCGCCAATGCCGGTGGCGCCGACACAGGAGCCCACGCCAAGACGCTCGAATAGGCAGCGCTCACAGAACAAATCAGGCCCTCGGACATTGTGTCCGAGGGCCTGATTTACTTCTCAACCGCCGTGGTGCGGGGGCCGCTGACTGCGCAGCCAGTCGTCGTCCGAGGATCGCGAGGAACCTTCAGGCCCCCGCTCGTCCGACGTCGTCTCGGGAAAGACGTCCCCGAAGATGCGCGCCAGGCGCTTCTTGTCGACTGGCGGCTTCTTCGGGGTATCTGGTTGCTCCGACAAGCTGTCTCAGCCCTCGAGGCTGGACAGCTCGGCGATGACGTGACTCGCCAAAGCCGTCAGGGTTGCCATGCCGTCGCGAATTGCCGGCCTGGTCGACGCCAGATTGGCGACCACGGTGCTTCCCGAAACCCCGACGAGGCCGCGGGACAATCCTGCTTCGAGCGATCCGGCCGACAGACCGGAAGCGCGAAGTGCTTCGGCAATTCCCGGGATCTCGCGATCGAGAACCTCTGCGGTCACGTCGGGAGTGACGTCACGCGGGGATACCCCGGTACCGCCGACCGAGATCACGAGGTCGACGCCGCCGATGACTGCGGTGTTGAGAGCGTTGCGGATCTCCACTTCGTCGGCGGCGACGGCGACCGTCGCATCGACGAGAAAACCCGCTTCGTTCAGCAGTTCCGTAACCAGTGGACCGATGGAGTCGGTGTTGTCGCCGTGGGCTGTGCGATCGTCGACGATGACGACCAGAGCGCGGCCGGCCGATGTGGCTTCGAGTTCCATGACACCTACCGTAGTGTCCGATCCCGACGCCGTTGCGATCTGGCCGAAGATCGGGTCGATCGTCTGCTGATCGCCGAACATCATCGGCCGCCCTGCGCTGCCGCGGTTCCCAACGTGACGTCGACGGTTTTGGTCTGCCCGCCGTCGCTGTACGTGATCGAGACCTTGTCGCCGGGAGCATGTGAACGCACTGCCGCGATCAGCGAATCACCATCTGCGACAACACGATCGTCAACCTTGGTGATGACTGCACCCTTCGGGATACCGGCCTTGGCGGCCGGCCCGTCAGCAGTGACATCCATGACGGTTGCGCCGTCGGCATTGTCCTGCGACGGTACGGTCACGCCGATCATGGCTTGAGTCGCCTTGCCGGTCTTGATCAGTTCGTCGGCGACGCGGCGTGCCTGATCGATCGGGATGGCGAAACCGAGGCCGATGGAACCGCCCTGGGTACCCGACGACGCTCCGAGCGAGGCGATCGCCGTGTTGATGCCGATCAGCTGGCCGTCCATGTTGACGAGGGCGCCGCCGGAGTTGCCGGGGTTGATCGCTGCGTCGGTCTGCAGCGCGTCGATGACGGTGTTCTGGTTGCCGGACTCGCCGCTCGTGGACACCGGGCGATCGAGTGCGGAGATGATGCCTTCGGTGACCGTGCCGGCCAGGCCGAGCGGGGACCCGACGGCCACAACCTGCTGTCCGACCTGAACGTCGCCGGAGTTCCCGAGATCGATGGGGGTGAGATCGTTGCGGCCGTCGACCTTGATGACGGCGATGTCGGAGACGGGATCGGCACCGACAAGGGTGGCCGAGGCCTTGGTTCCGTCGGAGAACGCGACGCGAAGTTGCGCTCCCTGAGCACCGGCAACGTGGTTGTTGGTCAGGATCAGACCGTCGGAGGACAGGATGACACCGGAACCCTCACCGCCCTGTCCCTGCGCGGTGGCCACCTCGATCTGCACGACGCTCGGCACCACCTTCGAGGCAACGGCCTGAACCGAGCCGGCGGGAGCGTTGGACGTGTTGGTCGCAGTGGGCTTCGGAGCGTTCAGAGAGTTGGTGACCGTCGCGGTTCCACCGTTGCGGTCCGCGACGACGGCACCGACCACGCCACCGACACCACCACTGACCAGAACCAGCGCCAGAGCACCGGCAACCAGCGCCATGCGTCCCGACTTCGGCTTTGTGGTGGTCGAACCGGAGTTCGGCCCCTGCAGCGGTGCGGGGATCTGGTTGTGGCCGCCCGGACCGTTCGGGCCGCCGGGGCCACCAGGGTTGGGTGCGCCGTACGGGGTGCTCTGCTGGTACGCGGCCTCATGGGCACCGTGCGGGTGGCCGAAAGCCTGCGTGGGCTGCTGCGGCGCCTGCCCGAAGGCTTCGGTGGGTCGGCCTTCGGTGGGTCGGGCAAAGGATTCGGTCGGCTGGTACGGCTGCTGAGGCGCCTGCCCCTGAGGCTGCTGCGGCGGCACGGGAGGCTGCGCCTGAGGTGCTGTCGGCTGCGCTTGGGTGGTGGGCTCGCTGTTGGGCTGCTCGGGCCGGGTCGGCCCGACGTTACGGTCCTCGGTCATCGGCTCGCTTTCGTCTACGGTGACCACCGGACGGGCAGTCACAACTGTTCTGCCGACAATGCTGCCTTGCGCTGCTGAGAAGGCGCTGAGACGTGCCTGTCACTTTACCCAGAGTTCGACGTGAAAATCCGGTGTTGTCGGCTCGGCCCGAAAGACTCTCGGGCCGAACGCATTAACTCGTGACGTCAGTCACCGAAGCACGGGACCAACGGGTCTACAGAACACGCTACTCGGCGCTCGGCCCTGGTTCGCCGGGAAGCACGATACGAACAAGCGCTCCCCCACGATCGGATTCGTCGATCGCGATGGTGCCGCCGTGCTTGACGACGACCTGACGCACAATCGCAAGTCCCAGACCCGATCCCGGCATCGAACGTGCCGCGGTCGACCGGTAGAAACGATCGAACACCAACTCCCGATCCTCCTCCGGAATGCCAGGCCCCGCATCACTTACGGTCAATTCCAACAATCCTTGGCCGACCGGACGCATTTCGACGCGTACCTGTTCGCCCTTCGGACTCCATTTCGCAGCGTTGTCGAGGACGTTCAGCACCGCACGCGACAGGCCCGCCTGATCTCCGTAGACGTACCACGGAGTGGTGACCGCTTCGAACTCGATTTCGTTGCGCCTGCGCCGCGCTCGTTCGAGCGCACGCTCGACGACGTCGCTGACGTCTACGCGCTCGTACACGGTTTCGGGCGCGTCTTCGCGGGCCAGATCGACAAGGTCACCTACCAGAGTCGACAGTTCCTCGATCTGCGCGACGACGTCGGCACGAAGTTCCGCCATGTCCTCGTCGGGAATCTGCGGCGCACCGGGGCGACTGGACGCGATCAGCAATTCCATGTTGGTACGCAACGAAGTCAACGGTGTGCGCAACTCGTGTCCGGCGTCCGCGACGAGGCGCGACTGACGCTCACGGGACTCGGCGAGCGCCCGCAGCATCGTGTTGAAACTCTCTGTCAGGCGCGCTAATTCGTCGCTGCCGGTAACGGGGATCTGCGTCAGATCGTCGGTCCGTGCAACGCGTTCGGTGGCGGCAGTCAGCCTGGCGATGGGCCGTAAACCGGTGCGGCCCACGGTAGTACCCGCCACCGCAGCAAGTATGACGCCACACCCGCCGACCACGAAGAGCACCCAGGCCAGTCGGTCCAGTACTGCAACGGTCGGCGCGAGCCGCTGACCGATCACCAAAGTGCTTCCGTCATGGGTTCGTTGAGCAAGCACTCGCTGACCGTCGACGGTTCGCAGCGAAGAATCCGATTCGCCACGCGCTACGGCATCTTCGGCTTCACCGATCGGCACGTCGGAACCGGGCGGCTGGTACGTGCTCAGGTCCGAGAAGATCAGGGCCACACTGATGTCGGTGGTGTACAGCGTCGCACCGGAGATGTAGCGAGGATCGAATCGCACGACATTGCTGTCGATGAGCACCGCCGCCCTGGTACGCAACTGGTGATCGACGTCCGCGTAGAGCGCACGCGAAACCACCGCGTACGCCGCGATCGCCATGACTGCGACGGCAATGGCCACCACCGACGCAGCGAGGAGCGTCACACGCCAACGCAATGACACCGAACGGGTCAGTGGCATCGGCGGGCGCATTTCGACGGACGCTTGGGTGGTGGAGGATTTCTTCGGTTCGGCGTTCTTGCCGAACGGAGCGGTGATCACGGAGGCGTCTCCCGCAGGACGTAGCCGACTCCGCGGACAGTGTGGATCAACCTCGGTTCGCCGTCGGCTTCCGTCTTGCGACGCAGGTAGCCGACGTACACCTCGAGCGCATTGCCGGACGTCGGGAAGTCGTACCCCCACACCTCTTCGAGAATGCGTCCACGGGTGAGCACGCGACGCGGGTTGGCCATGAGCATTTCGAGGAGGGAGAACTCGGTGCGGGTCAGGCTGATCGATCGCTCTCCGCGCTTGACCTCACGGGTGACCGGGTCGAGGGTGAGGTCCTCGAAGGCCATCATTTCGGAATCGGCGTCCAGATCGGGCGCGGTGCGACGCAGTAGTGCACGCAACCTGGCAAGCAACTCTTCCAAAGCGAAGGGCTTGGGCAGGTAGTCGTCCGCTCCGGCATCGAGGCCGGCGACTCGCTCGCTGACCGAATCGCGGGCGGTGAGCACGAGGATGGGCAGGTCGTCGCCGGCACTGCGAAGACGTCGGCACACTTCGAGTCCGTCGAGTCGCGGCATCATGACGTCGAGCACGACGGCGTCTGGCCGGTTGGCGAGGATCTTCTCGAGTGCGTCGAGCCCGTCGACCGCGAGCTCGACCGTGTAGCCGTTGAAGCTGAGCGACCGCCGAAGCGACTCGCGAACCGCCCGGTCGTCGTCGACCACCAAAATACGCATACCGACAGTTTGGACTGAAGTGCTGAGATGCGGCTGAGAGGGTCCGATTCCGGCCTCCGGCGTGTCGCGGTCAGTCCCGGGTTCGCCTGGGCCCGGGCAGGCTCCAATGACGCCATAACGCAAGCAGTCTGAACACCGCGGCGAACGCCGTGCCGCACACCAGCGCGGCGTTGGTGGACAGTCCGGCTTGCGAGACTGTGACCACCAACGCAGCGCCGAGCAGTGCGGGAACCGCGTACAGGTCTTTGTGCAGAAGCAGCGGTACCTCGTTGACGAGGACGTCGCGGATCACTCCGCCGCCGATCGCCGCGGTCGCACCGATCAATGTCGCCGCCAGCGAACTGGCGTTGTTGTCCAGCGCGATGACGGCGCCGGTACTCGCGAACAAGCCCATCCCCAGTGCGTCGAGCGCCAGGATTTCACGACGCAGTCGATTGAGCGGCTCGTGTAGGTAGAACACGGCGAGTGAGGTGGCGGCGGCCGTTCCGAAGTACGGCCAACTGCTCAGCGAACTGGGCGGATGGACGCCGAGAAGGACGTCGCGGACGATACCGCCGCCGATGCCGGTGAACACACCCACCGAGCACACCCCGAAGATGTCGAGTCGCTTGGTGACGCCCACCAGGGCACCCGAGGCCGCGAACGCCACGATGCCCACCAGTTCGAGGATCCTCAGCAGCACCGGCCAAGGATCGCACGGTCAGATGCGGCTCGGGTCGATCACCCCGAGTCGAACTGCTTTGACCAGTCGCCGAGGAACCCGGTGGGTCTGGCCGAAGGCCGTGACCTCGACCAGATCGGGCGCCGTCGCCTTCCACTGGGCACGGCGACTGCGTGTGTTGGAACGCGACATTTTCCGCTTGGGAACGGCCATCAGAGTGCCTTGCGCTTTCCGTAGCGACGCTCGAACTTCTCGACGCGTCCGGCGGTGTCCATCACTCGTTGTGCTCCGGTCCAGAACGGGTGAGAGTCGCTCGTGACGTCGACGACCAACAGCGGGTATGTGCCGCCGTCTTCCCATTCGACGGTGCGGTCACTCGTCACGGTCGACCGGGTCAGGAAGCTCTTGCCGGTGCTGGCGTCCTGGAACACCACGGGGTGGTAGTCGGGGTGCATCTGCTTCTTCATTCGTTTCCCTCTCGCGTTGATTCGGTTTCGGCATAAGGTGATTCGGATTCGTCGCACGGGTCTTCGTGGAACTCTCCGAACGGGTCTTCCCAGGTGGTCCACGACGCTTCGTCGGCCAACTCCTCGTCGGTGACCAGGGCGTGCTGCAGTGTTCGGTCGATCTCGAGCGGGTTCGCACCGCACGTCAGAACGACCATCGAGGTGTCACGGTCGCCGAAACGCTCCTCCCATTTCAGGGCCGCGAGCGCACGGCGCTCGGCTGGAACGCGCTCGCGTTGCTGCGGCGTCATCGCGGCCAGCCAGGTGTCCGCGCTGGCAACTCGCAGGCCACCGCCCGCCGATTCGAGCCAGAGCGCTTCGCCCGGTTGCGTCGCCACCCAGACGCGCCCGCGGGAGTACACGACACCTTCGAGCAGGACGTCGATCGCCTCGTGCAGACGCTCGGGGTGGAACGGCCGGTTAGCGGTGAACTCGACGAGCATCACGCCGCCGTCGTCGTCGAGCGGCGGCTGACGACGCAACAGCGGTGAGTGAGCGTCGGCCAGCTCACCGCGTCGCGCATCCGCAGGCACCTCGAGGAGCAGTGCCTCGATGTCGTCTCCCTCATCGAAGACGGGTACCCGCGGAGCAATGCGCGCGAGAACCGCGTTCAAGCGGGACCGCTGCCAGCCGTCGAGTCCATCGGACCCGCGCAGTACGAGACCGTCGGCGAAGTCGACCTGCCCGACGATGACCTGAGCCAGGGTGCGGTCGTCGTCGAGAGCTTCGTCGCCGGTGGCGTCGGCAAGCCACGTCTGGGCGTCGATGCACGTCACAACAGCGTCGACGCGGACGTCACGCTGCGCCGGTCCGTCCAATTGGCCGACGACGCCCGTCACGACGACATGCTCGATCGCCCAGCACAGCGCTTCGGGTTCGAGTTGGCGGTCAAGCAGCAAGACGATCCGCTGGACCGAACTGTGCGAGTGAAGGCGACGCAGCAGCGGCAGCAAGTCTTCGCGCAGGGTGCAGGAGACGCAGCCGTGCGCGAGCTCGAGGATCGTCTCGCGTTCGGACACCGTGCCGGCAGACCCGGTGCCCCCGGTCATCGAGGTGACCGTCCGCCGGACCACCCCTTCACGGACGTGGCTCAGGTCGTGGTGAACCAGAACAGTTCCGGTTCGCAGCAACGCTCGTGCGGTGTGTGGAGTGGATTCGCTCATGCCGGCGACCAGGACCAGCGGAGTCCTGCCGTCCAGGATCGTGTTCACAGCGGGCCTTTCTGGGAATGATTGTCATTACCGAGGTTGAACGCTACATTGATCTCACCGCATTGTCGAAAACGATTGTCATCTGCAAGTTGAAAGGAACACCCATGTCGGCTCACTGCCAAGTGACCGGACGTGTGCCGGGGTTCGGAAAATCCGTCTCGCACTCCCACAAGCGTTCGAATCGTCGCTGGAACCCGAACATCCAGCGCAAGACATACGTATTGCCCAGCGAGGGTCGTCGAATCACGCTCACCCTCTCGGCCAAGGGCATCAAGACGATCGACCGCGACGGCATCGAATCCGTCGTCGCCCGGATCCGCGCGCGCGGCGAGAAGGTCTGAGCAGATGGCACGCAACGAGATCCGCCCGATCGTGAAACTCAAGTCCACGGCGGGCACCGGGTACACGTACGTGACCCGCAAGAACCGTCGCAACGACCCCGATCGACTCGTACTGAAGAAGTACGACCCCGTGGTGCGCAAGCACGTCGATTTCCGAGAAGAGAAGTAGGCATGGCCAAGAAGTCCAAGATCGCCAAGAACAACCAGCGACGGGTCATCGTCGAGCGATACGCGGAGCAGCGATCGGCGCTCAAGGAGGCAATCCGCTCCCCGAAAAGCTCACCCGAGGAGCGCGCGAAGGCCCAAGCGACCCTGCAACGTCTACCACGCGACGCCAGTCCGGTACGATTGCGCAATCGAGACGCTGCGGATGGACGTCCGCGCGGCCACCTGCGGAAGTTCGGGCTCTCCCGGATTCGCGTGCGAGAAATGGCGCACCGTGGGGAACTGCCTGGCGTACACAAGTCGAGCTGGTAAGGAAGTCGGATGGCAGTCAAGCGTTCACCGTCGAAGAAGCCACGCCCCGTAGAGGGTCGTAAGCCCAAGAAGAACCCGTTGTTCGCAGCGAAGATCACGCATGTCGATTACAAGGACATCAACTTGCTTCGCACGTTCATCTCGGACCGCGGCAAGATCCGCAGCCGTCGCGTCACGGGCCTGACCCCGCAGCAGCAGCGTCAGGTCGCCGTTGCAGTGAAGAACGCACGCGAAATGGCGTTGCTCCCCTTCACCGCCGCACGGTAGTCATACGTGCTCGGTAGTCACACGTAGAAGTACCGAAGAGGTCGCGCAGTCAATCGGCTGCGCGGCCTTTTTGTTGCCCGGACTAAGATTTCCCGAAGTTATTCATTCCAGTCGAGAGGTGCCCGCAGCGTGTCGGGAGTTGTTGCGGGTTTCACCGTCATTTTTGTTGTCATCGCGGTCGGGTATCTGCTCGGCCGTCTCGGCACCCTCGGTAGCCAAGGACAGTTCGTTCTCGGTCGACTCGTCTTCTTCGTCGCGACGCCTGCCCTGCTGTTCACCACCCTCGCGTCGTCCGATCTGTCGGTGATCTTCTCGCCGACGCTCGCGGTTGCGTCGGCTACTGCCTTTGCCGTCGGCGCTCTGTACGTCGTCGTTGCAAAGATCTGGCTCAACCGGCCGCTGCCCGAACTGACTATCGGCGCGCTGTCGGCGTCGTATGTGAATTCGGCCAACCTCGGAATACCGATCGCGGTGTTCGTGCTCGGCGATGCCACGTTCGTCGCGCCGCTCCTGCTCTTCCAGATCGTCGTGTACTCCCCGATCGCCTTGACGATCCTCGATCTCACGGCATTGCGGGGCGAAGCCGAAAAACTGTCACTGATCGACACTGTCACCGCTCCGTTCAAGAATCCGATCGTGCTCGCGGGCGCTGCAGGGTTGATCGTGGCGTTGATCGGTTGGGTACCGCCGAGACCCTTGATGCAGCCTTTCGAATTGATCGGCGCCACGTCGGTCCCCGGCGCACTGCTGGCATTCGGGCTCTCGTTGTACGGCGTACGAGTGCTCGAGAAGGGCTCCAGTCCGCGCCGCGACGTCGCGCTTGCGTCGACCCTCAAGATCGTCGTCCAACCGGTGCTGGCTTACCTGATGGCGCACTTCCTCCTCGGCATCGACGGCCATCAGTTGTTCGCCATAGTGGTCGTCTCGACGTTGCCGACGGCTCAGAACGTCTTCATCTATGCAAGCCGATATCGGCGCGGAATGGTCCTCGCCCGAGACAGCGCCTTTGTCACCACTTTGGCGTCGATACCGGCGATTGCGCTGGTCACGGCGCTACTCGCTTGAGCAGGGTTACGGTGGATTCATGCGTGTACTAACCCTCGCCGTTCTGGCCTGCCTTGCTGTGGCCGGATGCTCCGTCGGGGCCCAGACAACGGGGCCGGTTGCCGCGCCGAATCCGATGGCGGCCAACGAAGCAAGTCCCGCCGACTGGTCGCTCGGAACCCCCGTTCCCGACGAGGTCGACGACAGCGAGATGGGCACGGAGTTCGACAGCCGCACCGACATCGTGGGTGCGACGGCCACCATGTTCGAATCGTGGTCCGAGGTCGACGATCACACGGTGGCAGTCCACTTCGTGACCGGCACTCCGGAGTGCTACGGCGCGTACGCAACCGTCGAAGAGACTGATACGACGGTGATCGTCACGCTCCGAACCGGAGCATTGCCGGAGGCCGCGGACAAGATGTGCATCTTGGTTGCCGTGTTCGGCAGCCTGGACGTTCCGCTGAGCCGACCGCTCGGCGATCGCCACGTCATCAACGGCTAGCCGCGCCTAAACGGCACAAGATCACCGATCGAACACTCCGTTTCGTCAGGTGTGGTGTGCGTCTCGTCGGGACAGACTGAAAACCGACACCCGTTCACTCGCTCGTCGGCAGCTTTCGACTCGAGCGGTGCTCAACATGAAGGAGCTCGCAAAGTGCCTACTCTCCAGAGAGACGTTGCAATCGTCGGCGCCGGCCCCTCTGGCCTGGCAGCTGCAACCGCGCTGCGCAAGGCCGGTTTGACCGTCGCTGTGATCGAAGCGCGCGACCGCGTCGGCGGCCGCACGTGGACCGACACCATCGACGGAGCAGTTCTGGAAATCGGCGGCCAGTGGGTCTCCCCCGACCAGACCGCGCTGATCTCCTTGCTCGACGAACTCGGCCTGAAAACTTTCGAGCGCTACCGCGAGGGCGAGTCCGTCTACATCTCGTCGGCAGGTGAGCGGACGCAGTACACGGGTGATTCCTTCCCCACGAACGACACCACGAAGAAGGAGATGGACCGTCTCATCGACGAGATGGACGATCTCGCAGCACAGATCGGCGCCGAGGAACCGTGGGCACATCCCCTCGCCCGCGATCTCGACACAGTCTCCTTCAAGCAGTGGCTGATCAATCAGTCCGACGACGCCGAGGCACGTGACAACATCGGCCTCTTCATCGCCGGTGGCATGCTCACCAAGCCCGCCCACTCGTTCTCTGCCCTGCAGGCCGTACTCATGGCCGCTTCCGCAGGCTCGTTCTCCCACCTCGTCGACGAGGACTTCATCCTCGACAAGCGAGTGATCGGCGGAATGCAGCAGGTATCGATCCGCATGGCGGAGGCCCTCGGTGACGACGTCTTCCTCAACGCACCCGTGCGAACGGTGAAGTGGAACGAATCCGGTGCAACGGTGTTGGCGGACGGCGATGTTCGCGTCGAGGCAAGCCGAGTGATCCTGGCTGTACCGCCCAACCTCTACTCCCGGATCTCGTACGATCCCCCGCTGCCGCGTCGTCAGCACCAGATGCACCAACACCAGTCCCTCGGCCTCGTCATCAAGGTGCACGCGGTGTACGAGACGCCTTTCTGGCGCGAAGCCGGCCTCTCCGGCACCGGCTTCGGCGCGTCCGAGGTAGTGCAGGAGGTGTACGACAACACCAACCACGAGGACGATCGCGGCACCCTGGTCGCTTTCGTCTCCGACGAGAAGGCCGACGCGATGTTCGAGCTTTCCGTCAAGGAGCGTAAGGCCACGATTCTGGCCTCACTTGCCCGCTACCTGGGCCCGAAGGCCGAAGAACCGGTTGTGTACTACGAATCCGACTGGGGCTCGGAGGAATGGACCCGCGGTGCGTACGCGGCCAGCTTCGACCTCGGTGGCCTGCACCGATACGGCGCGGATTCCCGCACACCCGTCGGCCCGATCCACTTCTCGTGCTCCGACATCGCGGCCGAGGGGTACCAGCACGTCGACGGTGCTGTCCGGATGGGGCAGCGAACCGCCGCCGACATCATCGCCCGCAGCAAGGCCTGACGGCCACTTTGCCAAGTCTCGATCATTGCCCGGCAGTCACGACTGCCGGGCAATGATCGAGAGCAGCAGTTCCGCACGAACTCTCGCTACCTCGAGTCGACAGTCGATCAAGCTCTCCACCTTCGCCATTCGGCTTCGCAGCGTGTGCCGGTGGACGCCCATCGTGATGGCTGCCGCTTCCCAGTGCCCGTTGGCCTCGAGGAATGCCCGCAGCGACGCCAGCAGTTCGGTGCCGTTGTCACGGTCGTAGTCCTCGATCGGTGTGATCATCGTTTCCGCCAGCGTGTTGAGCACTTCACGCGTCGAATCGAAAGACAGCAGCACACTTCCGGTCAGCGCCGCGAATTCCAAAGGCTCGCCACCGATTTCCGCCGCAGACGCACACAGCTGGGACTGTTCGACGGCGACCGCCAGCGCTGCGACCACCCGCCGCGCGCTCAAGCCGACTCGAAGCGCGCGAAGATCCGACCTCGATACCCCGCCCAGTAGCTCTCGGGCGAACTCGACGTCGTCGGTTCCACGCAGCAGCACTGTGACGCGAGTGTCGTTGATCCGCGAAAACAACTGCCGCCCTGCCTTGTTCATGAACTCGGCAATCTCGATTCCGACGCGTCCCGCCACGTCGGACGTGTCGGCACGAACTGTCAATCCTCGGATCATTCCCTCGCCGTCGGCGGCCTGCCGGATCTGTTGCCACGCCGGTGCCGGGTCGCGGTCTTCGGTGAGCAGCAGCCCGAGGGCATGCGAATTCAACTGATCCTGAGTGGCGCGCAAGCGCGCAGGTTTCTCGAAGTCCAACGCCAGCAACGAGTTCGCGTGACCGAGCAGTATCTGATCGACGTAGCTGAGCGCCGAAGCACTGATCACCGCCAGGTATCCGTACGGCGTTCGCCCGACGCTGATCTGCTGCACCGCGATCGACGCTCCAGACCTTGCAAGCGTCACGCTGCTGGATGCGCCGCCCCCGAGAGTTGCTCGCAGTTCGTCGATCACGTCGTCCGTCGGCAGTTGAGGTGAGCTCTCGAGAACTCGTCCGGCGACGTCGAGAAGAAGCACCGTCGCCGAGGTTGCGATCGCCAGTTCACGCACGGTTGCGGCAGTTCCGCCGGAAATGACGGCACGCGTCATCCGCGGTTGCGCCCGCGACGCCCGGAGGACAGCTTCATATTCCTGCTCTGCCAACCGGCTCATAACGCGCTTGACGACGGCAGCAAACGGCGTCGGCAGCGGCACCTCGATCAGCGGGAGTCCGATCTCGTCGGCGACGGCCACCAGATCGGCCGGGACCTCGGGGTACGAGAGCCCGGTTCCGAATCCCACCGCCGCTACACCCGCCGCATCGAGCATCCGGAGATAGCGGCCGCGCTTTTGCTGAGTGGACGGCAATCGGATGCCGGTGGTGAGGATGAATTCGCCGCCGGTCAACCATCGAAACGGGTCGAGCAGCTCCGTGGCGTGCGCAAATGTGATTTCGCGACCGACACCCTGCGCCCCACCTTTGAGTTCCAGCGCGAGATCCGGCTGCGCCAACATCCACCGCACAGCGATCGTCATGGGCAGGACTGTACAACTCGGCGCGTCGGGGATCAAAGATTTCACCTTTTTGGCAGCTGCCTTTACTTGTGAGTCAGCGCACACTTGCTCACACACGCCCCACAAAGTGCGAGTTCCGTGCTGATCACCTCGGCCGGAACTCGTTCGACCTCGAGAGGAACCGGTACCGATGTCGATCGTCGTACTCGAGAACTACATCAACGGTGAATTCGTCGCCTCGGCCGCGACGGAAACACTCGACCTGATCAACCCCGTGGACGAGAGTGTGGTCGGGCGTACGCCGGTCTCCACCAAGGAAGACGTCGACGCCGCCGTCGAAGCAGCACAGCGCGCATTCGAGACCTGGGGTAAGACGACACCAAGCGTGCGGCAGGCCGCACTCCTCAAACTCGCCGACGCCATCGAAGCGCACAGCGACGAAATCGTCGCAGCCGAAAGCGCCAACACCGGCCAGGCCCACCAGATGATCGCCGACGAAGAGGTCAAGGTCGGAGCCGATCAGATGCGGTTCTTCGCCGGAGCCGCACGACTTCTCGAGGGCAAGGCGGCCGGAGAGTACATGGAGGGTTTCACCTCCTACGTCCGTCGTGAGCCGATCGGCGTCGTCGGTCAGGTCACTCCGTGGAACTACCCGTTCATGATGGCGCTGTGGAAGATCGGGCCCGCCCTCGCAGCCGGCAACACGATCGTCCTCAAGCCCAGCGACACCACACCAGGCAGCACGCTGGTCCTGGCGAAGCTCTCGAAGGGCATCCTGCCGGACGGCGTGTTCAACGTCGTGCTCGGCAACGGCGGAACCGGCGCGACGTTGGTGGAGAACCCGGCCCTCGGTCTCGTCTCGATCACCGGTTCGGTGCGGGCGGGCATCGCTGTCGCCGTGTCCGCAGCGCAGCAACTCAAGCGCGCGCACCTCGAACTGGGCGGCAAAGCGCCGGCGATCGTCTTCGGCGACGTCGACATCGAGAAGACCGCCACCGGCATCGCCGAGGCAGCGTTCTTCAACGGTGGCCAGGATTGCACCGCGGCCACTCGCGTGATCGTTCACGAGTCCATCCACGATCAGCTCGTCGAAGCCCTCGTCCGGAACGCCGAGAAGCTGCGCCCCGGCGCGCCTTCCGATCCTGACGCTTTCTACGGCCCGCTCAACAACATCAACCACTTCAACGCCGTGAGCGACAAGATCGCGAACCTGCCGGCGTCGGCCAAGATCGTTACCGGCGGAAAGCGTTCGGGCGAAACCGGATTCTTCTTCGAGCCGACCGTCATCACCGGCGTCGCGCAATCAGACGACATCGTGCAGGAAGAGACTTTCGGTCCCATCCTCACCGTCCAGAGCTTCTCCGACGAGAAGGAGGCGATCACGCTTGCCAACGACGTTCGGTTCGGCCTGGCCTCGAGCATCTGGACCAAGGATCACGGTGTCACGCAACGCGTCTCCGCCGCTCTCGACTTCGGTGCGGTGTGGATCAACTGCCACATCCCGCTCGTTGCCGAGATGCCGCACGGCGGCTTCAAGTACTCCGGCTACGGCAAAGATCTCTCGGCATACGGAGTCGAGGACTACACCCGTCTCAAGCACGTCATGAGCTCGCACGACTGAGTTGCCGCCCCTCTTGCTGTGCGCCTTTATTAACCCCCCGCGGTTAATAAAGGCGCACAGCAGATTCCTCCAATCCGGAAAAGAGCCACCATGCGCCTTATCGTCGGATACCTCGCCACACCCAGCGGTAAAGACGGGCTGGTCCTCGGGGCCCAGCTCGCGCGCAGTCTCGGCGCGCAACTCGACATCTGCATGGTCCTCCCACCGGATCGGACACTGCCGGCCAAGGTTCCCTCGGAAGCCTGCTACGACGACATTCTCGCCGCACGTGCACACGACTGGCTCGCCGAGGCGAAAGCATCGGTGCCCGAGGACATCCAGGTGGAAGTACACCTGAGCTTCCACGAGTCGTTTGCTCAGGGCCTGCTCGACGAGGTTGATCGACTGAGCGCGCTGGCGATCGTGGTGGGAGCTTCCGGCGACGGTCTGCTCGGCCGTCACGCGATAGGTTCGGTCTCGACCGAACTGCTGCACTCCGCCCACGTCCCGGTAGCACTGGCGCCTCGGGGAACGCGGCATTCGGCGGCTACCGCAATACGAGAGGTCACCTGCGCGCTCGGTACCCGCGTCGGCGCCGACGTCGTCTTGAACACCGCCGTACGTACCAGTGAACTGATGCAGGTTCCGCTGCGACTGGTCTCGCTCGTGGCACTCGACCCCCAGAACGATCTGCGCGATCACCGCGACACCGCCGAGTCCGCCAGGGAGCGTGCACGAAATCACGCTCAGGACACGCTTGACATCGCAAGAGCGGCGCTCCCCGCCGAGTTCCCCATCGAGGTCATCATCGCCGACGGTTCAACAGTGGAATCGGCAGTGCGTCAACTGGACTGGCAGGACGGCGACCTCGTGATGGTCGGTTCCAGCCGTCTCGCGCAGCCCCGAAAACTCTTCCTGGGCTCCACCGCCGCCAAGATGCTGCGCGTGCTGCCCGTTCCCATGGTCGTAGTGCCCAAGCACGAATTCACCCAGCCGGAGGCACTGTCATGACCAGCACCGAACTGAGTTCCAAAGGCCTCGCCACCGGCAAGATCGGCATGATCTCAGGCGCAGTACTCGGAATCTCCTCCGTGGCACCGGGTTACACCCTGACCGCCAGCATCGGATTGATCGTCGCAGCGGTCGGCCTCAAGATGCCCGCCATCTTCATCGCCGGCTTCATCCCGATGTTCCTCACCGCGTACGCGTACCGCGAGCTGAACTCCGACACACCTGACTGCGGCGCGTCATTCACTTGGTCCACCAAGGCATTCGGGCCGTACGTCGGTTGGATGTGCGGCTGGGGCATGGTGATCGCCACCATCATCGTGCTCTCGAACCTTGCTGCCATTGCCGTCGACTTCTTCTATCTGTTCATCGCGCGAGTGGTCGACAATCCGTCGATCGCCGATCTGCCGGGCAACAAATTTGTCAATGTCGGCACCACACTCGTCTTCATCGCCCTGGCCACATGGATAGCGAGTAGAGGAATCACTACCAGCGAGCGCGTGCAGTTCGCACTCGTCGGCTTCCAGATGGTGCTGCTGGTCGTCTTCGCCGTCGTTGCACTGGTTCACGTTGGCGCCGGCGATGCCCCGGCCGGATTGTCCTTCGACCTGAGTTGGTTCAACCCGTTCAGCGGACTCGCCATCGGTGCGTTTGTCATCGGACTCACCGGATCGATCTTCGCGTTCTGGGGCTGGGATACCTGTCTCACGCTGGGCGAGGAGTCGAAGAACCCCAAGAAGACCCCGGGCCGCGCCGGTTTGCTCTGTGTCGCAACCATTCTCCTGACCTACCTGCTGGTCGCCGTTGCCGCGATGATGTACGCCGGCGTCGGTGAGGAAGGCCTCGGCCTCGGCAATCCCGACAACTCCGAGAACGTCTTCGGCGCTCTGGCCGACCCGGTCCTGGGCAACTGGGGCGGAATGCTCCTCTTCCTCGCAGTCTTCGTGTCTTCCGTTGCGAGCCTGCAGACCACGTTCCTGCCCGCCGCCCGAACCATGCTCGCCATGGGCGCATACGGAGCTTTCCCCAAGAAGCTCGCCGAGGTCTCGCCTCGGTTCCTGGTGCCGTCGTACGCCACCGTCGTGGCCGGCGCGGTGACGGCAGTGTTCTACAGCGTCGTCACGTTCCTCTCCGAAAGTGCGCTGCTCGACACAATCGCCGCCCTCGGTATCATGATCTGCTGGTACTACGGCATCACGGCATTCGCGTGCGTGTGGTACTTCCGCAAGACGCTCTTCGAGAGCGTACGAAACTTCGTCTTCCGGCTCGCGTTCCCACTCATCGGTGGTCTCATGCTGCTTGCGGTGTTCGTCATTTCGGTTCAGGAGAGTATGAATCCGGACAACGCCAGCGGAGCATCCATCGGCGGAATCGGCCTGGTCTTCTTCCTCGGCTTCGGAATCCTCATCCTCGGCGCGGTACTGATGATGGTCATGCGAGTGCGCAATCCCGAGTTCTTCGAGGGCAAAACCCTCAACCGCGACACAGAGGCTCTGCGCGACGAGAACGACCTCAGCGTGTCTTAGGAGACAGTAGGTTCGGGGGCCTGAGCGATCAGGCCCGCCATCAATACGCGCAAGCCGAATTCGAAGGCGGCGTCGGCACGTTCGGGATTTTTCCCGGATGTTGCCAACGCCGCCTTCATCGCGTCGTTGGCCTCGGGCCCCGATGCCCACTGGACATCCGGCGCCGCCAGATCCAACGCCGAACCGAGAACAAAACTGTCGACGGTTGTGATTGCGTGCAGCGTTTGAGCCGGGTCGAAGCCACCATCGGCGAATGCCTGCGCCAACGCGTTGTACAGGGTGAACGCCACACCGGCCTGCACCGTCTGGGCGGTGAAGAGCGGAATCAGGCGAGGATGTGCTGCGTAGCTTCGCCGGTACTCGGCTGCCAGCGCAGAGACGGTCTCGCTCCAGGATCCCGAGGCCGACTCCACGTCGATTCCCGCCATCAGCTGAGCCCTCATCAGTTCGACGATCTCGGCCCGTCCGGAAACGTGGTTGTAGAGCGACGACGGTCGCACCTTCAGTCGTGCGGCGAGTCCCGGCATGGTGAAGTCGCCGGATTCGTCCACCGACTCGATCGCTGCCTCGGTGATGATCGCCGGTGAGAGCAGTCGTTGCGATGGCCGCGGCATATGTCCTCCTGTAGTGATCCACACCGTTCGGGGCGCCGCAAAAAACAATTCCTCGAAAGTCCTTGATCAATCAGCGCTCACCCACCATACTTAACGAATCACATTCGTTTTACGTTGAACGTCGAATACCCGAGCACCGAGGAAACCCCATGCTGACGATCACCGCCCTCACCCCACCCGAGTCTCTGGCCGCGACTACGCCGTCCACGTCCACACCTCTGCGTGTAGGTCTCGTGCAACATCGCTGGCACGAGGACCAAGACGACCTCTACACCGAATTGAGCGAGGGCATTGCGTCCGCAGCGAAGCTGGGCGCTTCCGTGGTCTTTCTTCCGGAGCTGACGCTCAGCCGCTACCCCGCCTCCACCCCGGCCGGCGACAATCCCGGACGCGAAGCGGAAGACCTGCTCACCGGACCCACTCTCGCCTTCGCCGCCAAAGCCGCCGCCGCGAACCAGGTCCTCGTCCACGCATCGCTGTACGAGCGCAGTGAGGCCGAGGACGGACTGGGATTCAACACCGCGATCCTCGTCTCGCCCGAAGGTGAGCTTCTCGCCAGAACCCGCAAGCTCCACATTCCGGTGACGGCCGGATACTACGAGGACACGTACTTCCGCGGCGGTCCGGCGCAGGACGCATACCCCGTCCACGAGGCACTCGGCGCGAAGTTCGGCCTCCCGACATGCTGGGACGAGTGGTTCCCGGAGGTCGCACGTGCATACTCCCTCGCCGGCGCCCAGGTTCTGGTGTACCCGACGGCGATCGGCTCCGAGCCCGATCATCCGAACTTCGACACCCAACCGCTGTGGCAGCAGGTGATCGTCGGAAACGGTATTGCCAACGGCACCTTCATGGTTGTTCCCAATCGCCACGGCAGTGAAGGTCTCATCACCTTCTACGGTTCTTCCTTCATCTCGGATCCGTACGGACGCATCCTCGTTCAGGCTCCCCGCGACGAATCAGCAGTGCTGGTCGCCGATCTCGATCTTCGGCAACGTGAAGACTGGCTTGCACTGTTCCCGTTCCTGGCCACTCGCCGACCCGACACCTACTCGGCTCTGACCGCACCGGTGAACACTGTGGGAGCCAACCGATGACCTGGCGAATGCCCGCGGAAAGTGAACCGCACGAACGCACCTGGATGGCGTACCCCAGCGCCGGATACTCCCTCGGCGGCACCGCCGAGGAACAGCACGAAGCGCGCTCGACGTGGGCGGCCGTCGCCCACGCCGTCGCCGAATTCGAGCCGGTCACCGTCGTCGTCGATCCCGCCGAAGTCGAAGAAGCACGAAAGTATCTGTCCGAGAAGGTCGACATCGTCGAGGCGCCTCTCAACGACGCGTGGATGCGCGACATCGGGCCGACGTTCGTCCTGTCCGACGAAGGCCGTCTCGGCGGAGTCGACTGGGTGTTCAACGGCTGGGGCGCACAGGAGTGGACGCAGTGGGACAAGGACTCGAAGATCGGCGCATTTGTCGTCGAACAATCCGGTGCCCAGTTGATCGACTCACCAATCGTCAACGAGGGCGGCGGTATTCAGGTCGACGGTCTCGGCACCGTCTTGGTCACCGAAACCGTCCAACTCGATCCGGGACGAAACCCCGACCTGACGAAGGCCGACATCGAGGCCGAACTCGCCCGCACCATCGGCGCCAAGCACGTGATCTGGCTTCCCCGCGGGTTGACTCGCGATCAGGAGACCTACGGAACGCGCGGACACGTCGACATCGTCGCTGCCATCTCTTCCCCCGGAGTGGTACTCGTCCATGACCAACGCAATCCGGTGCACCCCGACTACGCCGTCAGCAAGACGATCATCGAGTTGTTCGAAAGCTCGACGGATGTCGGCGGCCGGCCGTGGAAGGTAATTCGGGTACCCGCTCCCGAAATCCTGCGCGACGACGAGGGATTCGTCGACTACAGCTACATCAACCACCTCGTGGTCAATCGTGGAGTGATCGCCTGCAGCTTCGACGACCCGGCCGACGCCGAAGCGGCCCGGATCCTGGCAGCCGCTTACCCCGGACGCACTGTCGTCACCGTCGACGCCAGACCGTTGTTCGAACGTGGCGGCGGCATCCACTGCATCACCCAGCACCAGCCCGCTGAACAAGACTGACGGCGGCAGAATTAACGGCGACCTCGCATGTAGTCACTCACGACGGCTGCGCCGAGGCCGTCCAGGTCCGGTGCGATGACGCGTCCACCCACCCGGTGCGCCATCCGGTCGACCACCCTGGCCAGACCTGGATCCTCACCGAGGCGGAAGAACGTGACCTTGGCGCCCAGCCTGGCCACGGCGTCGAGTGCTCGAACCGTCAAACCGAGGGTTCGCGCACTCGGCGGGTAGTCGAACCTGGCTTCTCCGTCCGCTTCGAGATGAGCCGTCGGCTCACCGTCCGTGACGATCAATACCACCGGCTGCGCATTGGAATGGCGTCGAAGGTGTCTGGCCGCCAACAACAGTGCGTGGTGCAGGTTGGTTCCCTGGTCCCACGCGCCGTCCAAACCGGCGAGCTCCGACGGGCTCAGTACGTGCGCGTGGCGTCCGAAGGCGATCAACTGCAGCTCGTCGCTGCGAAACCGCGTGCTCACCAGATGATTGAGTGCCAGAGCGGTGCGCTTCATCGGCACCCAGCGATCCTCCATCACCATCGAGAACGACGTGTCCACCAACAGAGCCACAGCAGCCTGACTACGCTGCTCGGTTTCGGCCACCTCCACATCGACGACGCTCAGCCGCACCGGCATTCGGCCCGGGTCACGTAGGACGGCGTTGGTGATGGTTCTCGTGACGTCCCACGGTTCGGTGTCCCCGAACTCCCATTCGCGGGAAGCTCCGGTCGGTTCGCCCATCGCACCTGCCCGACGCGTATCGCGTTGACCGGTTCGCGACGACAGTTGCCCGGCGACGTCACGCAGAGCGGTCTGTCCGAGCTGTCGCATGGCTTTGGGCGACAAGCGCCATTGACCGTCTGGTGCGCGATCGAAGAAACCCTCTTCCTGCAAAGCCTTTTCGAGATCGGCCAGGGTGCGAGCATCAGCGGCGGCTTCGTCGCCGAGTTGCCGCGCAAGTAGCTCGGGGTCGATGTCGTCGAGCGCTGCGCCGGCATACTGCTGCGACAGTTGATCTGCCAGCGATTCCAGCTCGGCGATGTCCTGCAGGGCACCGGTCCCCTCACCCAACCCCATTCCGTTGTCGCCGCGGAACTGTTGCGAACCTTCCCAGTCCTCACCCGGCCGAGCCGCCTGAAGGAACTGGTCGAGTTGACTCAGCTCACTCATCAGGCTCGGATCGCCGAACGCCTGCTGCGCCAACGCATCCAACTCGTCACGCTGCTCCTGCGAGAGCGAGTTACGCAATCGTTGTGCGGCCGCCGCGCGCTGCGCCAACGAATCCAGAAGTTCGTCGACGTTGCGCGGGTTGTCCGGGAAATACTGCCCGTGCTTGTCCATGAACTCCGCAAACTGCTCCGGAGTGTCGACGCCCCGAGAGTGCGCATCGAGCAGTTGATTCAGATCTGCCAGCATCTGGCGAATCTGCTCACGATCCTCGTCGGTAGCGCCCTCGAGTGCCTGCTTCATTCCCGAGAAGCGTTGATCGAGGACCTCACGTCCGAGCAGATCACGAATCTTCTCGTAATCCGCGCGAGCCTGTTCGCTGCGCCAGTTGTAGTCGGCCAGATCTTGCACGGCCTGAGCTGTGGACGGTGGCAACTCCTCGATCCGCATTTCGTTGAATCGTGCGTCGTCGTCGAGAGCACGTGCCAGTTCTTTGCGCTCTTCGAGCACCGCCTTGTCGAGAAGCTTACGAACCTCGTCGAGCGTTCCGTCGAGATTGTTGCGGCGTAGCAGCTCACGTCGACGCCGGTTCGCCTGGGCAGCAAGGTCGTCGAGCCCGCGCATGTCTCGGTTTCCGCGGCGCAGGAGTTCCCGGAGGGCATGGCGCGGCGACGTGCCTGACAACACGTCGTCGCCGATTGCTGCCAAGGCATCGCGCAGATCTACCGGAGGCGCCAGCGGATCGGGACCACCGTCGTACGGCCCGTACCGCGGATTGTGGATCATCACTGCCCCTTACGAATACACCGAGCGGCCGCCCGGGCCTTGATCTTTGGAGATCCGGCGCGCGAGGTAAAGCCCTTCGAGGGCAAGTTCGGCACCGGCGGCACGCTCGCCGTCGGATTGCGCGCCGAGGCGTTCGGCTACTTCGTCCAGGACCTCGAGGTCCGGAAGCTCGTCGAGAAACGCCTTGGCCGTGACAGATTCACCGGTGACGATCGTATTGCCCGTCTCCACAGCAGCAACCAACATCCCGAGGTCGATTCCGCCGAGTCGTACCCGAACCGTATCGGCGGTCGCGCGACGCAGCAGGTGCTCGAGCACCTCCAGTTCCCGTCCCTCTTCACCGGATTCGAATTCGACCTTGCCGCGAAGAACCTCGACCACGGACTCGAGATCGACGGGCCGTGCAACAGGATCGGCCTCGCCGAGCACCGCCGCGCGTCGTACCGCCGCTGCACTGACGGTTTCCGCGCCGGCGACGGCAAATCGTGCCGACACACCCGATCGCTGATCCACCGAGGTGGATTCGCGTAGCAAGCGCGTGAACCTGGCAAGAATTTCGAGAAGGTAGTCAGGCACCTCCGCGGCCAGGTGCGCCTCCTGCTCGATCACCGCGATCTCGCCCGCCAACTCGACGGGGTAGTGAGTGCGGATTTCGGCGCCGAAGCGGTCCTTGAGCGGTGTGATGATGCGCCCGCGGTTGGTGTAGTCCTCAGGATTTGCGCTCGCGACCAGAAGGACGTCCAACGGAAGCCGAAGCGTGTATCCGCGGACCTGGATGTCCCGCTCTTCCATCACGTTGAGCAAGGAGACCTGGATGCGCTCGGCGAGGTCGGGAAGCTCGTTGATGGCCACGATTCCGCGATGCGCGCGGGGCACGAGACCGAAGTGAATGGTCTCCGGATCGCCGAGGCTCCTACCCTCGGCCACCTTGACCGGGTCGACGTCGCCGATCAGGTCGGCGACCGAGGTGTCCGGCGTTGCCAGTTTCTCGGAGTACCGCTCGCTGCGGTGTCGCCAGGCGATCGGGAGGTCGTCACCCAGTTCCTTGGCTCGACGTATCGAAGCCGGTGTGATCGGCTCGTACGGGTGCTCCCCCAGTTCCGAGCCTTCGATGACGGGCGTCCACTCGTCGAGCAGGAGCCCGAGGGTGCGAAGCAACCTCGTCTTTCCTTGACCGCGTTCGCCGAGCAGAACCACGTCGTGGCCGGCGATCAGCGCCCGCTCGAGTTGCGGGGCGACCGTGTCCTCGAACCCGACTATCCCGGGCCAGGGGTCACGGCCGTCCCGCAACGCGGCGAGAAGGTTCTCTCGTAGTTCTTCCTTGACACTTCGCTGTACGTGTCCGGAGGCGCGTAGCTCTCCGAGGGTTTTTGCGACAGTCACCACTCCACGCTACGAGTGTTTGCGGGGTTTCGCCTCTCGCCGAGGAAGTTCGGTCGCTCAGCCCTCGATGTTCTCGGGATTCATCCAGATGATTTCCCAGATGTGGCCGTCGGGATCCTGGAAGCTGCGGCTGTACATGAAGCCGTGATCCTGCGTCGCGTTACCTTCGGAACCGCCGGTCGCGAGCGCCTTGTCGACGAGGGTGTCGACGGCCTCACGGGTCTCGGCCGAGAGACCGAGCAGCGCTTCCGTCGACGTCGAGGTGTCGGCAATGCCCTTGGTGGTGAAGGTCTTGAAGAAGGGCTCGGCCAACAGCATCACGACGATGGTGTCACTGATGACCATCGACGACGCATTCTCGTCGGAGAACTGCGTGTTCTTGGAGTATCCGAGGCCCTCGTAGAAGGTGGTGGCCTTGCCGAGGTCCTTGACGGGCAGGTTGAGGAAGAACATCGGCTGCGGGTTTGTCGCCATGAAAGGTCCTTTCCGAGACTTTGCTGTGCGCCTTTATTAACCGCCGGCGGTTAATAAAGGCGCACAGTAGACCTAAACTCCACCCATGGATACCTGGGTGTTGCCCGCCATGCTCGGTCTCGGACTCGCCGCAGCGTCCGGAATGCGAACCTTCCTGCCGTTGCTGATGCTCAGCGCTGCCGTCCACTTCGAACTGTTCGGAATCACCGTCGGCGAGTCGATGCGGTGGGTCGGATCCACCGGAGCGCTGGTGGCATTGGCAATAGCCGCGGTGGTCGAACTGGGTGCCGACCTCATTCCCTTCGTGGACAACGCATTCTCGGTGATCGGGAACGTCACCGGACCCATCGCCGGAGTGATCGCGGCCTGGGCGGCCTTCAGCCATCTCGACCCTGCGATGGCCGCGTTGGCGGGCATCATCGTCGGAGCGCCGACGGCGCTGACATTCAGCGCCGCCCAGACCGGCACTCGCGCGGTCAGTACGGCCACTACCGGTGGACTGGCGAATCCCGTCGTCTCCGTCATCGAGGATGTGCTGACTTTCTTCACCTCCTTGATCGCGATGATCTTGCCGCTCCTGATCATTCCGCTGCTCGCCGCACTCTTGTGGTTCAGCTGGCGCGGATGGCGACGTGTCCAGAGTCTGCGCACCACCTGAACCTGCGGACCTGGTAGACAAGTCGTCATGTCCGACACCGAGATCTCGTTCCAATCCGGCGACGTCACCCTGTACGGGAGTCTTCGCCTGGCAGCCTCACCCGACTCCCCGGCGCCGGCCGCGCTGATTCTGGCCGGCAGCGGCCCCACCGACCGAAACGGCGACAGCGCACTCCTCGAAGGCGACATCGGAACTCTGCGGTTCATCGCGGATCTTCTTGAAAATCAAGGCATTTCAAGCCTGCGTTACGACAAGCTCGGCAGCGGCGAAACCGCCCTCGGCGACTACGAGATCGAGGACATCGCCGATCTCGGCTTCAACACATTCGTCGACGCCGCCTCCGACGGACTTGACTACCTCGCCGGACAACCCGGCGTCGATCCCGAGCGACTGTTCGTCGTCGGACACAGCGACGGCGCCGTCGTCGCGCTGGCACTTGCCACCGCGAAAGAGGGCACAAGAGTCAGCGCCCTCGCACTGCTCGAGCCACTGAGTGTCCGGCTTCTCGATCTACTCACGACGCAGATTCACCGCCAGCTCGACGCCGTCGTCGGCGCCGGACAGTTGCCGGTCGAACTGGCTGACGAACTGCGCGTCGCGCTCGCCGACGCCGTCGAGTCTCTTCGATCCGAGGGCACAGTTCCGGATGATCTACCCGAACCGCTGCAGAACGCGGGACTCGTTCACGCCAATGCCAAGGCACTCGCCGAGGAAGACGCACTGGACCCAGTTGCGCTCGTAGCGGCACTACCGGCAGGCATGCCCGTTCTCACCAGCTGCTCGGACAAGGACATCCAAGTAATTCCCTCCGACGTCGCGGCACTCGACGCCGCGCTCTCACATACCGCGCTGACTTCAGTGCGGATGCGCAACGCCAACTTCGTACTCAAGGACATCGGCGAAGAACAGTCCACCGGGGCCGACTACGTCGCTCCGCTTCCGTACTCGGCAGAGTTCGCGGAGCCCTTCACAGCGTGGGTCCGCTCGTTCTCCTGATCACGTACAGACCGAACGTCCTCTTTTTCGGGTAGAAAGTTCCCTCCGCGAACCATCGCGGAGGGACTTCTGCTTTCTACGCCCGACCTGCAACAAAGGCTCTCTCAATCCAGCGAACCCGGGGACAAAAGTCACCCGGAGTTTACGTTCGCGGCGCTTTTTATTGGTGCGAACCCTCGATCCGTGCTGTACGGTCATCCATTAACCAGCAACGCCACACAGAAAGGAACGGACGTCATGTCGCTACACCCGAACTTTGCATCCGTACCTTCGTGGCGCAGCTGCACCGCAGGCAAGCACATTTTTTCGGCCGCAATGTCGGCCAAGCACATGGGCAACAAGCGCGGTGTACCCCGAGAATGATCCCCAGTTTCACCGGATTCGTTCTCGGGCACCCAGGGCAAACGCCTCGGGTGCCTTTTCTTTTACCTTTCACACGCAGGAGCACCACATGAAACTTCGAGTCAACCAACTGTCCATCGCGCCGCCGTATGTCGATCTGCCGGGTGACCTCACCGGATACGCCGTCACCCTGGATCTTTCGCACTCCGATGCTGCCCACGAAGCCACCCTCGGCGCACTGATCAGCGAGATCCGCAGTCGCGGAGCCTCACGCGTCGTCATCACCGGCTCACCCCGCGAACTCCAGGGCACCCACAGCAGCGCAGCCTGAAAGAACGGGCAGCCTGAAAGCAGAACGGGCCCCGAACTCCCGTTGAGGAGTCGAGGCCCGCTACCGAAGCAGAAAGTCAGTGCGCGAAGTGGCGCGCACCGGTCAGATAAAGAGTGACACCGGCTTCCTTGGCTGCGGCAATCACCTCGTTGTCGCGAACCGAACCACCCGGCTGCACAACAGCCTTGACGCCGGCGTTGAGAAGAACCTGCAGACCGTCGGGGAACGGGAAGAACGCGTCCGAGGCCGCAACCGACCCTACGACGCGGTCACCGGCTCGCTGAACAGCAAGATGCGCTGCATCGACGCGGTTGACCTGGCCCATACCGACGCCGACGGACGCGCCGCCGGAGGCCAGCAGGATCGCGTTTGACTTCACCGATCGGCTGGCACGCCAAGCAAATTCGAGGTCAGCGAGAGTCTCGGCATCTGCAGCCTCACCGTTGGCGAGAGTCCAGTTGGCCGGGTTGTCGCCGTCAGCGTCCAGAACGTCGCGCTGCTGGAGCAAGGTACCGCCAGAGATCGGACGCAGTTCGATTCCGGTAGCGGTCGGAGCCGCAGCCTTCAGAACACGAATGTTCTTCTTACGCTGCAGAACCTCGACAGCCCCGTCTTCGTACGAGGGCGCGATGACAACCTCGGTGAAGATATCGGCGATCTGCTCTGCCAGTTCGACGGTGACCTCACGGTTGGCTGCGATGACACCACCGAAAGCACTGACCGGATCGCAAGCATGCGCCTTGCGGTGGGCGTCGGCAATGTCGGTCCCGATGGCGATGCCACACGGGTTGGCGTGCTTGATGATTGCGACGGCCGGATCAGTGAAGTCGTACGCTGCACGCCACGCTGCGTCGGAGTCCGTGTAGTTGTTGTACGACATCTCCTTGCCGTGCAACTGCTCCGCCTGAGCCAAACCTGCAGGCGCAGCCGGGTTTTCGTACAACGCAGCGTCCTGGTGCGGGTTCTCGCCGTAGCGAAGGACAGCGCTGCGGTTCCAGGTAGCACCGACCCAGGCCGGGAACAGCGAACCGTCCTCGTCAGCTGCGATCGTGCTCGTCATCCAGCTTGCAACAGCGACGTCGTACGACGCAGTGTGCTGGAACGCCTGCGCCGCAAGCACAGTGCGCTCACGCAAGGTGAATCCGCCACCGGCAACGGCAGTCAGGACATCGGCGTAACGAGCCGGATCGACCACGACGGCAACCGACGGATGGTTCTTGGCTGCAGCACGCACCATCGACGGGCCGCCGATGTCGATCTGCTCGACGCACTCGTCCGGGCTAGCGCCCGAGGCAACCGTCTCGGTGAAGGGGTACAGGTTCACGACGACCAATTCGAAGGTCGCGATGCCGAGTTCCTCGAGCTGAGCGAGGTGATCCGGCTTGCGGGTATCGGCGAGAACGCCGGCATGGACGCGCGGATGCAGCGTCTTCACGCGGCCTTCGAGGCATTCCGGGAATCCGGTCAGCGCCTCGACCGGCGTCACGGGGATTCCGGCGTCGGCAATCTTCGACGCGGTCGAACCGGTCGAGACCAACTCGACACCGGCCTCGTGCAGGCCCGTGGCCAGCTCGATCAGACCACTCTTGTCGTAGACGCTGACAAGTGCACGGCGCACAGCCTTGCGTTCACTCACTGGGGATCACGGCCTTTCGTCCATCGGAAACCACTCCGCGCGTAGCAACAGCGGCGATGACGTCCGCCAACAACCGTCGCTCCACAATTTTGATGCGTTCATGCAACGAAGACTCGGTGTCGTCGTCATGCACCGGCACAGCTTCCTGCGCCAAGATCGGCCCGGTATCAACTCCGCCGTCGACGAGATGCACCGTGGAACCGGTGACCTTCACGCCGTACGCCAGAGCGTCGGGAACCGCGTGCGCGCCGGGAAAGGCAGGCAGCAACGCGGGATGAGTGTTGATGATTCGGCCGCCGAAACGCGCGAGAAAGCTGGGGCCGAGGATTTTCATGAAGCCTGCACTGACCACGAGATCGGGTTCGTGCTCGGCCACCGCTGCTGTCAACGCCTCGTCCCAGGCGGCACGATTTTCATAAGTCTTGATCGAGACTTTGAAGGACGGGATCTTCGAATCCGCAGCGTGCTCGGCGGCGAGGCAGTCACGATCTACCCCGACGGCAACGATCTCGGCCGGGTATCCCTCGGCGTGCGAAGCCTCGATCAGCGAAGTCAGCAGGGTTCCCGCGCCGGAAGCGAGTACGACTACCCGCGCGATCGAGTCGCGAAATTGGACCCCGTCGGGCATTGTCGGCTGCGGATTGTCGGCCGAGGCAGTCAGCGCACTACTCCTGAGAACTGGAAGATGATGCGGCCGGAGTATCGGCCGCATGACAGCCTAGTCGCTGGACTTCTGCGGCTTCGAGGGCAGGTCGGTCTCCGGCTCGGCCCCGGCTGCGGAGTCGGCTGTGGGGTCCGCCTCGGGTGCCGCGACAACCTCGGCGTCGACTACTTCGATCTCGACGGTTTCCTCTGTCACTACCTGCACGGGTTCGCCTGATTCCTCGACGATTTCCGCTTCGACGACCTTGGTGACAACGACCGCAGATTCCTGGGCCAGCACTTCGCCCGTATTCTCGTCGTCCTCGTCTTCCGGTGTGGCCGCAGCCGTGATCGCAAGTTCGGGCTCGACTGTTCGAGCCGGTTCAGCCGTCGGGGGCGCAACCTCGTCCTTCATGTGTCCGCGGTGTGAGAACCACATCGCGAACAGCGCCGAGACGGTTCCGAACAATCCCAGCCACGCAAAAGTCAGAAGACCGAAGCCCCACCACAGCACCTCGACGGTGCCGAACTGCCCGAGGTCTCCCCCGGCAGCAAGAGCGAGCAGCGCCATGACGACGCCGGCACCAGCAGCTGCCGTCAGCACTGCGAGCACGCTGTCCTGCCCGGCGATGCGTCGAGCGCAATCACGGCCGAGCATCATGCCCACCGCTGCCGGAACGATCAACAACACGGGCCAGATTCCACCGGCGACGCCTTCCGGAATCGCTCCGAGAAGGGGCAAGGGTGGCAGGTCACCGCCGATGTTGCCGAACACACTGATGGAGACATTGCCGAAATCGGCCGTCGATCCCGTCATCACCGCGGCTGCGCCGACCACGAGGTTCGGCAGGTAGAGCAGCGACAACACCGTCAATCCCAGTACGCCGACAAACCCGTTGCCGCGCGCGAGTAGGTCACCGACCGTCGACCACGACACGAGTAGTGACACCACGACGGCCACGGCGCCCGCAGCCAACAGCGCTGCCGACGCAGCCGTTGCCGGTCGAAGAGCGGCAGATGCCCACGGCGGAATCTCGGCGACGACGCGATCCCAGTGCGCAGCAGCAACACCGACGGACGCGGCGATCAGGTGAATCCCGGCGACCCAGCCGAAAGCGGCCAACGTGTTGGGGCTCGACAGCGGAATGGCTGCGGAGGCGTCGGCGACCACGGCGAGAGCGATTGCCGTGATAGTCAACGGTCCGGCCACCGCGGCCCCCACCAGGCGGAGGGTGTCGTCACGGGAGTCGGTGTGCACCGCAGTCGACGCGCATCGGCGTGCAACCACCCACATCATGACGGCCGTCGGAAGCAATGGCAGTACACCGAGTTGGACGCCGCTGATAGTCGCCGGCACCTGGTGGATGACCAACCATGTGGTGGCAATGGCGCCGAAGGTTCCGGTCAGGTCGCTGCTCGCCGATACCAAGGTGACCACAACGACAGCCGCGATCAGCAGCATCGTCAGACCCGACGGCCGGAAGGCGACCGTCAGCAGCTTGCGCGCCAGGTCCGGGTTCGGTGCCGGGCGACCGCCGCCGACGCGGCCGCCGCCAGTACGACCACGTCCGGGTCGTGAGGACGTGGGACGGGACCGGGTGCCATCAATCAAAGAACTCATCCCCTCGAGGGTTTCACTCGATAGTGCGCCGCGCACTCAGGCGCGCCGTCGGGCTCACGGAATGTGGCCTCCACCCGCAGCGGGTCGGAGGCCACATTCATGTTCGTGAAACGAAGTAGTACTACTGCTGACGCTCGTCGGGGTTCTGCGACCCGAAGACCTTGGTCTCGGCCGCGGAATCGCTGCTGCCCTGGTCAGGCTCAGCAGACGGCGTCGGCGCTTCGAAAGTGGGCGGCTCGAAGCCCGTCGGCTGCTCGGTCGAGCCAGTCTGCTGCTGGTTGTACGGCTGGCCGTAACCGCGCGGAGCGGTGAACTGATCCGACGAGTAACTCGGGTTCGGCTGACTCGCGGGCTGCGAGGTCAGCGGATAGTAAGACGACGTCGTCGCGGCCGAGTCGGTCTGTGCGGGATTCTGCACCGGGTTCTGACCGTAGGGAGACGCAGTCTGGCCGTAAGGCGGCTGCGAAGCAGTCGGGTCGGCGGGGGCGGCGTGCGCTCCCCCGTATCCCTGCTGCTGCGCCTGCCCGTACTGCGGGTTCTGCTGGTACTGGCCCGGCTGCTGAGCCTGCTGCGGCTGGCCGTACTGAGCCTGTCCGTATCCCTGCGGCTGACCTGGCGCCTGCCCCGGCGCCTGGCCCTGGGGCTGGCCATAGCCCTGCGGCTGACCGTACTGCTGAGCTACCGGACGCGGCGCGGGAGCCTTCAGGATTCCGATCTCGAACAACAACGCGGCGACTGCGACGACCGTCTGCACGAACGAGAGGATCAGCACGATGATCAGACCCCAACCGAGGCTGATGTCGACGTAGTCGCTGGTACCTACGGAGAACGCGGCGAACACCAAAGCGAAGAAACCCGTGAGGGTGAGCGCTGCGGCAATGCCTGCATACGACTGCTTCGGGAGGAGCGATACGCCTGCGACCACACCGCCGGCGAAAACGAATCCGAGGCCGTAGATGCTCGACTCGAAGAAGCTCGAACTGGTGTCCAGACCGCTACCGATGCCGCTGCTGCTTCCACTGATCGACGTGAAAGGCGCAAAACCGAGTAGGAAATTGATCAGGCCGAGTGCCGCGACGGCGATGAGCAGGATGAATCCGAGATTCTTGGTTCCACCGCCCGCTGCCGGCTGATTCGGTGGCCCGAAGCTGGGCCCTTGCGGCGTGAACGTCATGACTTCTCCTCGTAGACGGTCTTCGATGGTTACCAGCGTATGTGTCTCGACTTCGCACGCTAACACCGACAGGAGACAATGGGCAGATGCCCTTCACCCTCGCGCCCGGCGCCGACCATGTCGTCGAAACCGAGGTGAAGCACTCACGATTCATCGCCGCGCTTCGCCGGATCGACGACGCCGAGGCCGCCACGGAGTTCGTCGCGGAGCAGAAGTCGCTGTATCCCGATGCGCGCCATCATTGTTCGGCTTTAGTGATCGGATACGAAGCGAACTCACGCGTCGAACGTGCACACGACGACGGCGAACCAGGCGGGACAGCTGGGGTGCCGATGCTTCAGGTTCTCAAGTCTCGAGATCTGGTCGATGTGATTGTTGTCGTCACGCGCTACTTCGGCGGAATCAAGCTCGGCGCCGGTGGATTGGTCCGCGCGTATTCGGGAGCCGTCTCGGTTGCTCTCGATTCGGCCGAGCTTGTGGCCAGGGAGAGGAGGATCCTGCGCACTTTGGCGATCCGGCACTCAGAGGCCGGTCGGGTGGAAGCGGAGCTGAGAGCGCGGGGCGTCTCGGTGCTCGGAACTGCGTACGGATCGAAGGCGGTGATGACGCTCGCCGCCGGTGACGCCGACGATCTCGACTCGATCGTCGCATCCATCACATCCGGTGCCGGGCAGTTGGAACCTGCCGGGTCGATGTGGGTCGATACCACTGTGCGTGGTTAAGGAGTCCGGAGACTCCCTAACCACGCACGGGGGCGAAGCCCCTTACAGGGACTGAAGAATCTCGCGAGCGAGAGCAGCAGTGGCGGACGGCGTCTTGCCGACCTTCACGCCTGCAGCTTCGAGAGCTTCCTGCTTTGCCTGAGCCGTTCCCGAGGAACCGGAGACGATGGCGCCTGCGTGGCCCATGGTCTTGCCTTCGGGAGCGGTGAAGCCAGCCACGTAGCCGACGACCGGCTTGGTGACGTTGGCCTTGATGTAATCGGCTGCACGCTCTTCCGCGTCGCCACCGATTTCACCGATCATCACGATGACCTTGGTCTCGGGATCCTTCTCGAACGCCTCGATGGCGTCGATGTGGGTGGTTCCGATGACCGGGTCGCCGCCGATGCCGATGGCGGTGGAGAAGCCGAAGTCACGGAGTTCGTACATCATCTGGTAGGTCAGGGTGCCCGACTTGGAGACCAGGCCGATGGGGCCGGTGCCTGCAATGTTGGCGGGCGTGATGCCGACGAGGGCCTCACCCGGGGTGATGATGCCGGGGCAGTTCGGTCCGATGATGCGCGTCTTCTTGCCCTTGGACTCGTTGTACGCCCAAGCGTAAGCGGAGTCCTGAACCGGGATGCCCTCGGTGATGACCACGAGGAGCGGGATCTCCGCGTCGATGGCCTCGACGATGGCGTCCTTCGAGAAGGCCGGGGGAACGAATGCGATGGAGACGTCTGCGCCGGTCTCCTTGATTGCCTCTTCGACCGTCGCGAAGACGGGGAGCTCGACAGGGGAACCGTCAGCAGCAACGTGCGAGACCGTGGTGCCGGCCTTGCGAGCGTTGACGCCGCCGACGACCTGGGTGCCGGCCTTGAGCATCAGAGCGGTGTGCTTGGTGCCCTCGCCGCCGGTGATGCCCTGGACGATGACCTTTGAATCCTTGGTGAGGAAGATTGCCATTGTTCTGTGAGTCCCTTACTTCGCTGCGTGAGCGAGTTCGGCGGCCTTGTCGGCGGCCTCGTCCATGGTTGCGACGACCGTGACCAGCGGGTGGTTGGCCTCGGCGAGGATGCGACGACCCTCTTCGACGTTGTTTCCGTCCAGGCGAACGACGAGCGGCTTGTTGGCCTCGTCGCCCAGGGTCTTCAGTGCGCCGACGATGCCGTTGGCAACTGCGTCACACGCGGTGATGCCGCCGAAGACGTTGACGAACACGCTCTTGACCTGTGCGTCGTTCAGGATGACGTCGAGGCCGGCAGCCATGACTGCAGCGGAAGCTCCGCCGCCGATGTCGAGGAAGTTGGCGGGCTTGACGCCACCGTGGTTCTCGCCGGCGTATGCGACGACGTCCAGGGTGGACATGACCAGGCCTGCGCCGTTGCCGATGATTCCGACCTCACCGTCGAGCTTGACGTAGTTGAGGTCGTTTTCCTTGGCCTTGAGCTCGAGGGGATCGGTAGCGTCGCGATCCTCGAATGCCTCGTGGCCGGGCTGACGGAACGCCGCGTTCTCATCGAGGGTGACCTTGCCGTCGAGGGCGAGGATCTGATCGTCAGGCGTGCGAACGAGGGGGTTGACCTCGACGAGGAGTGCGTCCTCGTTGATGAAGACCTCCCACAGCTTCTGGATCGTGACGGCCGCTGCGTCGAGCACCTCTGCGGGCAGCTTTCCTGCCTCGGCGATGCTGCGCGCGAACGCGAGGTCGACGCCCTTGACTGCGTCGACGGGGATCTTGGCGAGGGCGTCGGGGTTCTCCTCGGCGGTGACCTCGATCTCGACGCCACCCTCTACCGAGCACATGGCCAGGTAGGTGCGGTTGGTGCGGTCGAGCAGGAAGGAGATGTAGTACTCCTCGGCAATGTCACTTGCCTCTGCGACCAGCAGCTTCTTGACGACATGGCCCTTGATGTCCAGGCCCAGGATTGCCTCGGCGTTTGCCACTGCGGCATCCACGTCGGGCGAGTACTTGACGCCACCGGCCTTGCCGCGGCCGCCTACCTTGACCTGTGCCTTCACCATCACGGGCTTACCGATTTCTTCGGCAATCTCGCGTGCGCCGGCGACTGTGTCTGTAACACGTCCAGCCGAAGTCGGCACTCCGTGCTTGGCGAAGAGTTCCTTCGCCTGGTATTCGAAGAGATCCATCTGCTCACCGTCTCGTCTGCGTTGTCACCCGCTCGAGGGGTAGGAGCGGGTCTGTTCTGGACTTTAACCAGTTGCCGCGTTCGGTTTGCGCCCGCACTGATGCTATGTGGCCCAAGTCACGCGCAAATGCGCAATGAGGCACGCCTCACCGATCGAGCAAGGTGGCCACACCGAATTTGTCAAGCATCAGTCTCACTGATTCTTGCGCTCGAGAACGCTGCAACGAGAAGCAACACTATGCCCGTGGCCGCTGTGATCGCACCCACCCCCACGGTTGCGTCCGATATGCGCGATGACGTGAGCGGCCACTCACTGACGTACACCAGAGCTGCCACGGCAGATCCGATCAGCAATGCCGCGCCTCGAGCCGGCCGCGCAGACGCTGCGATCACCGCGGCGATCACGACGGTGACGCCGACGAGCAGTTGCCCCCAGACGTCAATTCCCCACGGCCACTCCAGAACTGACGCCGCTGTGTAGGCGTCACCCCGATAGAGGGGAAGCGCGGTCCCGATCAGGACAGCGACTGCGCCGATCCCACCGACGAGAAGCACCAGCCCTCTCGAACCGCCGTCTACCGACGTGTCGACGTCTTCACGTTCTGCGCTTCCCGCCAGCCAGACGAGCAGTCCCGTCGCCGCAGCGAGGAAAGCCGAGCCGCAGAGCACGAAGGCACCGGCTCCCAACCCGACGCCTGGTACGTCCGTCGCGATGACCGCCGACTGCATGACAGCGGCGACTCCCATCACGACCGTGGTCCACAACACTCCGACGGCCGGACGCACCACGGCGGCGCGGCCCGGGGCAAACAGGCCCAGCGCGGCGAGGAGCAGTACGGCAGCCGAGAGCAGGACAACTCGAGACGACAGCATCGACGGTTCGGGAATGTTCTCCGGCAACGACAGGACCGGAAGTGCCACGCCCAGGGCTGCCACTGCTGCGGTGCCAACTGCGCCGATACCGGCAACGCGGTGAAGTCTGTTCACCCGCGCTTGCGCCGCCCGGGACTGAGCCACCATCGCTGCCTTGAGCGCACCCTTTGTTGTCTTCGCAGGCGCGCGGACCACACTTTCAGCGGGAATCGCATCCGTTTCACGCCTGGATGCGAGGTAAGGCGCTGAAACTCCGATCACGACGATGACCACGGCGGCCAGTGCCCCGACCACGGATCCCGAACCGACGCCGATCCGATCGCCGGCCGCGAACCCAGCCATCACCCTGGTTCCACTGACTGCGAGTGCGCCGAGACCGACACCGATCAGGGCCCCGCAGCCCACCGGTAGGGAGATGGACGTCAATGCCGCCGCGACCGCAACGAGCACCGCGACGCCGACCAATCCTGTACCGACGGCGGTGGCCGACACCGAGTCGACGAGCGGTTTGACCAGAAAGATCGGATCCTGCGAACTGAAGGAAGGACCGAACAGGGAGAGCACGAACACCACTGCGGCCAGAATCAGCAGCGCTGTCGGCCACGCGCCGATCCGTCCGCCAACCGATCGCCCGTCGAATTCCGCGGCGCGAGCGCTGCCGTATCCGTCCCGTTCCGATTCACGATGGACAGCGACAAGTCCGAGCACCCCGGACAGGACAAGAAGGCAGTGTCCCGCGAGCGCGAGATAAGCGCCAGGACCCGCATCGATCGAACCCGCCGAAATCGGACGGAAAAGGTCCAAGCGGTTTGCATCGATTGCGTCGACGAACAACTGGACGTCGAGAATTGCCGCTCCGAGCGACACCGCCCCGATACCGGCCAGGAGTCCACCGGCCAAGGCGGGCCTGCGGCCCGAGGTGAGCACTGCAACCAACGGCACGATGATCGTGCAGACGGCCGCGAAGAGAGCGGCAGAAGCAAGAGCCCCCGTCGTGTCGACCCCGCGGCCACTCCCGACTCCGACGACGGGACTGGCCGCCACTCCGACGGCACCGAGCAGTCCGATTACCGCCGCGAGTGGCGCCCCGGACTTCACTCCGGGGTCGTCGAAACGCGCCTGCGACGTAGTTCCAGGTGTTGTGGACACTCGATCGACGGTAGTGCCTGAATGGACCGGTGATCCGGTTGTGACACGCGTGATCACGAAACGAGATGATTCGTCCGTTTTGCCCGTATCGACATATTCCCAGGTCAAGCTGTGAGGCACGTCACATAATCGGACAGGTTTCCGCTACGGCTTGCGCCCATCGCAATCATTTCGTTACCGTCAGTCGGTCTAAGTCACGGGCTGATCACGAACTCGAGGAGAGAACCGGCATATGCATCACCGCAGCCAGTTCACCGCTAGTAGGTTCTCGAACTCAGCTCCAGACGAGGTCACGACCACTTATCCAACGCACTCGGCCAGGCGTTACACCGAGACCAAAAGTTCTGAGATCTCTACCGATATGTTCACTCGAAATTCATCCTCCACGTCGTCAGATTCCGACTCTCACGAGTTCGTCGAGTCCGACGTGATCAGCACCCCCACTTACGCCTCTTCCGCACCGACAGTCGATGTCGAATCTCCGGTTCGCCGCAGCGGTGCTCACCGACTCCCCACCCCTCCCTCTGCTCTCAAGGGCCGCGCCGCCGTTCTGGCAGTTGCAGCCGGCGCAGTTGTCGCCGCGGGCCAGGCAGTTGTCAACGACGGTTCCTCTTCCGCCGCCGACCACTCGGAAGTTGCACTCGCCAACGAGTCCTCCGCGATCGGCACCACCGCAGAACCGCAGGCCGCTCAGTTCGCTCCGGCCACCTCCACGGCAGCCACCACCGAGGCCGACGCTCCCCAGGTCCTCAACGTCGCAGCACCGACCGACCTCTCCCAGTTCAGCAACCTGCTTGCCAAGGGCCAGCGTTTCAGTGACGAGCGCGCAGCACGCGAAGCAGCTGCCCGTCGCCCGCTGTTCGTCCTGCCGGCAGTCGGCACGTTCACGTCCAACTTCGGCACCCGCTGGGGCACCCTGCACGCCGGCGTCGACATCGCCGCCCCGATCGGGACGCCCATCGTCGCAGTCGCCGACGGCAAGGTCATCGATTCAGGTCCGGCTTCCGGATTCGGCATGTGGGTACGCCTACAGCACGCAGACGGAACGATCACCGTCTACGGCCACATCGACACGTCCACCGTCACCGTCGGTCAGCAGGTCATGGCCGGCGACCAGATCGCCACTGTCGGCAACCGCGGCTTCTCCACCGGCCCCCACCTTCACTTCGAGGTTCACCTCGCCGGCGAGAACAAGATCGACCCCCTCCCTTGGCTCGCATCACGCGGCATCAGCCTCGGTATCGAGCAGGACTGACCGCAAGCCCAACGCTTCTGACAAAAATTTCCGGCCCGCACCTTTCCAGGTACGGGCCGGAAATTTTTTGTCTGTCTTCTACAGCTTGACCATCGGCACACCGCCGATGAGCATCAACCGCACCTTGCCCGCGCTACCGAAGTCGATGGTGACCGTCGCGGTGGGTCCGGTGCCCTTGGTTTCCAACACGGTGCCCAGACCGTACTTGTCGTGACTGACGCGGTCACCCGTGGCAAGGACCAGAACGTTGTTGCGGCCACGCGCGGCACCGAAACTGGGAGTCGACGCAGCCTTGCCGGACCCTCCCCCGTAGTTCTGCCCGCCACCGTATCCCTGGCCGCCCTGGCTGCCGTATCGGCTTCCGCTGCCGTAACCCGGCCTGCCGCTTCCGAATCCACCACCGGTGCCCGGATCCTCACGGCGCCAATTGATCAGGTCCTCCGGGATCTCCTGGATGAACCGCGACGCCGGGTTCTGGATCGGTTGTCCCCAAGCCGAACGCATGATCGCGCGCGTCAGGTACAGGCGCTGCCTGGCACGGGTGATGCCGACGTAAGCGAGTCGACGCTCTTCGGACAGCTCTGCCGGATCACCGAGGGCGCGCATGTGCGGGAACTGCCCGTCCTCCCAACCGGTGACGAAGACGACCGGGAACTCGAGGCCCTTGGCGGTGTGAAGCGTCATCATCGTGACGACGCCGTCGTCGGAGTCCGGCAGTTGATCGGCGTCGGCGACAAGCGATACCCGTTCGAGGAAGGCGGCAAGCGAACCCGGATCGGGTTCGCCTTCACGCATTGCTGCGGTTTCCTCGTCGTCCGGATCGATCAGTCCGGCCGCGTTTCGTGCGTCGGAGCTGAATTCTCTTGCCACGCTGACGAGTTCGTTCAAGTTGTCGAGCCGCGCGCCGTCCTGTGGATCGCTGCTGGCCGCAAGCTCGGCGCGGTAGCCGGTGCGCTCGAGCACCGCCTCGGCGACCTCACCGATGTCACCGAGTTCGAAGGGTTCGTCCTCGTCGGCGGCCGGTGTCGGCAGCAGGGCCCGCAGCCCGTCCATCATCTCGAGGAACGACGCGATGGCCTTCTGTGACCGCGTATTGAGCAGCGCCACTTTGCCTTCCGCGCCGTCGCGCAGTGCGGCGGCGAAGCTGATGTTGCGATGCTCGGAGTGCACGGCGACGCAGGCTTCGGCTCGATCACCGATACCGCGTCGTGGCGTGTTGAGAATGCGTCGCAGGCTCACGGTGTCGTCTTCGTTGGCGAGGACGCGCAGATACGCGACGATGTCCCGAACTTCCTTGCGCTCGTAGAAGCGAACGCCGCCGACCACCTTGTACGGCACTCCGAGTCGAATGAAGATCTCCTCGAGCGCGCGTGAGGAGTTGTTGGTCCGGTAGAACACCGCGATGTCGGCGAACTTGGTCTCGCCCTGGTCCACCAGCCGATCGATCTCCGAGGCGACAAAAGATGCTTCGTCGTGCTCGTTGTCTGCAACGTAGCCGACGATCAGTTCACCTTCACCCGAATCAGTCCACAGACGCTTTTCACGTCGGCCGGTGTTCTTGGAAATCACGGAGTTGGCCGCAGACAGAATGTTCTGCGTCGAACGGTAGTTCTGTTCGAGAAGGATGGTCCGAGCGTCCGGGTAGTCGCGTTCGAACTCTTCGATGTTGCGGATAGTGGCTCCGCGGAATGCGTAGATCGACTGATCGGCGTCACCGACGACGCACAATTCGGCCGGGGCAACGGCATGGTCGGACTCTCCGGCACCGCCGACCAGTTCACGCACCAGCATGTACTGCGCGTGGTTGGTGTCCTGGTACTCGTCGACGAGCACGTGACGGAAGCGGCGGCGGTAGTACTCGGCGATCTGGGGAAACGCCTGGAGAAGCGCAACGGTCTCACCGATGAGATCGTCGAAGTCGAGTGCGTTCGCCGCACGCAACCGCTGTTGGTAATGGCCGTAGACCTTGGCGATCAGTCGCGGCAGTTCGGCCGGATCCTGATCGGCTGCGACAACCGCCTCTTCCGGTCCGACGAGTTCGTTCTTCAGGTTGGAGATGTGAGTGGCGAGAAGCCGCGCGGAGAATCGTTTGGTGTCGAGCTCGAGGTCCTTCGAGATCATCGTCAGCAGTCGACGCGAATCGTCGGAATCGTAGATCGAGAAATTCGAGTTCAAACCGGGCAGGAGCGCCGCCTGTGCTCGCAGGATGCGCACGCAACTGGAGTGGAACGTCGATACCCACATGGCGTTGGCACGCGGTCCGACAAGGGCTGCCACACGCTCGCGCATCTCGGCCGCAGCCTTGTTGGTGAACGTGATGGCCAGGATTTGACCGGGGGTGACACCCCGCTCGGCCAGCAGATAGGCGATGCGACGCGTCAGTACTGCCGTCTTGCCCGAGCCGGCGCCCGCGACGATCAGCAACGGCGAACCGGCATGGACCACGGCCTCGCGCTGTTGCGGGTTGAGACCCTCGAGGAGGGCGTCCGAACCCGCGCCATGTCCCCGCGCGCCGCCCCCGTCGTGCTGGGAATGTCCGTCGTGCTCACCGAGTGCTGGGTACGTGTTCATCGCCTGTCCACGCTACCGGCGTCCACCGACACGGTCGTCAGTGCGTCCACCTGCTGGTAGAGGCACTTGGATTACCTGTGTCGAGCATGGCAAACTGGACGCTATGTTCAGCATTTCCGTTCGCGACAACACGGCCGACCCCGTCGGCCCGCTGTGGCGTTACTTTACGTGCCCCGGACCTCGGTGCACGTGATCTGAACAGCTCACCCGCCCCTGGTCCGAATCGGATCCGGGGCATTTTCGTCAGTGTGCCTGGATCGGTAACGACCCGAGCCGAGACCACGATCCACGCAGTAGGAAGAGGAGACGAATAGCAATGAGCACCCAGGCTGCAGCCCCCAATGGAAATACTGTAAATACTGTAAATACTGCTCCGACAGACGTCGAGATCCCCCAGAGTGAGGCGGAGATCGACGAACTACGGAAAGAAATCGACCGTCTCGACGCCGAGATCCTCGCGGCCATCAAACGCCGCTCCGAGGTCTCCCAGATCATCGGCCGTACCCGGATGGCATCGGGTGGTCCGCGTCTGGTGCACAGCCGAGAGATGAAGGTCCTCGAACGGTTCAACGAGCTGGGCCAGGAAGGCCACACCCTCGCGATGCTGCTCCTGCGCCTGGGCCGCGGACGCCTGGGCCACTAGCGCACACCCAGATCACTTGCGAACGGCTACATCGGATGCCTCTGGCAGTCCCGATGTAGCCGTTCGTGTGTGTATCAGTTCTCGAGCGCGATGTACTTCGTGTTCAGGTATTCCTCGATCCCCTCGGTCCCGCCCTCGCGGCCGAATCCGGATTCCTTCACACCGCCGAACGGCGCTGCCGCGTCCGAGATCACTCCTCGGTTGACGCCGATCATTCCTGATTCCAGTGCGTCGGAGACCCGAAGCGCACGGTCGAGATCCCTCGTGAAGATGTACGCAGCCAATCCGAACTCGGTGTCGTTGGCGGCCGCGATGCCTTCGGCTTCGGTGTCGAAGCCGGTGATCGCGGCAACGGGTCCGAACACCTCTTCCTTCAGTATCCGCGCGCTCGCCGGAACGTCGGCCAACACCGTGGCCGGATAGAAGTAACCCTCACCACCTGGCGCTTTACCGCCCAGTCGAACCTTCGCCCCGGCATCCACCGCATCTGCAACCAACTCTGCGACCGTGTCGAGCTGGTTCTGGTTGATCAGCGGGCCGAGCTTCGTCTCCGGGTCGGTACCCGGTCCCATCGTGAACGCCGCCATCTTCTCGGTCAGCTTGGTCGTGAACTCCTCACGCACGGCGTTGGCGACATGGAACCGGTTGGCGGCGGTGCAGGCTTCGCCTCCGTTGCGAAGCTTGGCCAGTACCGCACCCTCGACTGCCTTGTCGACGTCCGCGTCGTCGAACACGACGAAGGGCGCATTGCCACCCAATTCCATCGACGTGCGGAGCAATCGCTTCGCGGACTTCTCCACCAGCATCTTGCCGACGCCGGTGGACCCGGTGAAGGTGAGCTTGCGCAGTCGAGGGTCGTCGATGAGAGGGCCGGTCACTTCACCGGATTTCGATGTCGGCAACACCGAGAGGACTCCGTCGGGCAGCCCTGCTTCGGCCATGAGCTGAGCGAGCAGCAGCATCGTCAACGGGGTCTCCGAGGCGGGCTTGACGATGATCGTGCAGCCGGCGGCCAACGCCGGTCCGATCTTGCGGGTGCCCATCGCCAACGGAAAATTCCAGGGAGTGATGGCCAGACACGGTCCGACCGGCGCCTTGGTGACAAGGATCCCGCCGTTGCCCGCCGGCGCCGGCGTGTAGCGCCCGCCGATGCGAACGGCCTCCTCGCTGAACCACCGGAAGAACTCGGCGCCGTATTTGACCTCGGCACGGCTCTCGGCGAGTGCCTTGCCCATTTCGAGGGTCATCAGCAGCGCCACGTCCTCGGCGCGCTCGGTGATCTTCTCGAAGACGGCTCGCAGAATTTCACCACGCTCGCGCGCAGGTGTGCTCGCCCACTTCGACGAGACGGCCACGGCTTCGTCGAGAGCGCGCAGCGCGTCCGCGGGGCTCGCATCGGCGACGTCGGTCAACGATTTTCCGGTCGCCGGATCCGCCACCGGGAAGGTCGCGTTGTTCTCCGCGGGCTCGAACCGGCCGCCGACGAACAACTGGGTGGGAACTGATCGAATGAATTCGAATGTGTCCATGGGTTCCATGATGCTCGTCGAAGCCGCGTCCGTCTGCCCGCGAGCGAGACTCACGCGGAAGTTTCCAGCTTGTGCCACTAAAGTCGATGATCGTGAGCACTGACATCACCGGAACCTCAGCCTGGCAGAAACTGCGCGCTCATTACGCCGACATCGAAGGCGTTCACCTGCGAGAACTCTTCCAGGACGATCCAGCCCGCGGGCGAGAGCTGACGATCGACGCCGGTGATCTTCACATCGACTACAGCAAGCATCGCGTCAGCCGCGAGACTCTCGCGCTACTCGTCGAGTTGGCCCGCGAGGCCGGCGTCGAGGCACGACGCGACGCGATGTTCGCGGGCGATCACATCAACAGCTCGGAAGACCGAGCCGTGCTGCACACAGCACTGCGTCTGCCGAAGGATTCTGCTCTGACCGTCGACGGTCAGGACGTCGTCGCGGACGTTCACGAAGTTCTGGACGCGATGGGCGCTTTCGCGGATCGGGTGCGCAGTGGCGAGTGGACGGGCGCCACCGGCAAGCGCATCCGCACCATCGTCAACATCGGCATCGGCGGTTCCGACCTCGGGCCCGTGATGGTCTATCGCGCGCTACGGCACTACGCGGACGCCGGGATCAGCGTTCGGTTCGTCTCCAACATCGACCCGGTCGACCTGGTCGGGCAGCTCGACGACCTCGATCCGGAGACGACGCTCTTCATCGTCGCGTCCAAGACGTTTTCCACCCTCGAGACGCTCACCAACGCGACGGCGGCAAAGCGTTGGCTGTTCGCCGGTCTGGGCAGCGAAGACGTCTCGGCCGTAGCCAAGCATTTCGTCGCAGTCTCCACCCATGGTGATCGCGTGGCGGAGTTCGGCATCGACACCGCGAACATGTTCGGATTCTGGGATTGGGTCGGCGGGCGCTACTCCGTCGACTCGGCGATCGGACTGTCGGTCATGTGCGCCGTCGGACCCGTTCGTTTTGCCGAATTCCTCGACGGTTTCCACCAGATCGACACGCACTTCCGAAACCAACCGCTCGAGCAGAACGCGCCGGTTCTCCTCGGGCTCATCGGGCTCTGGTACTCCAACTTCTTCGGCGCTCAGTCCCGCGCAGTGCTGCCCTACTCCAACGACCTGTTGCGCTTTCCCGCGTACCTGCAGCAGCTGACCATGGAGTCCAACGGCAAGTCGGTTCGCGCCGACGGCTCACCGGTGACCACGTCCACCGGTGAGATCTTCTGGGGCGAGCCGGGGACCAACGGCCAACACGCGTTCTATCAGCTCCTACATCAGGGCACGTGGCTCGTGCCCGCCGATTTCATCGGCTTCGCGGAATCCACCGACGATCTGCCGACGGCGGACGGCACCGGATCCATGCACGATCTGCTCATGAGTAACTTCTTCGCTCAGACAAAGGTTCTCGCGTTCGGCAAGACCGCCGAAGAAATCGCTTCAGAGGGCACGGCCCCGGAGTTGGTGCCGCACAAGGTGATGCCAGGCAACCGGCCTTCGAGCACCATCCTGGCCAAGGAATTGACGCCCTCGGTCGTCGGTCAGTTGATCGCACTCTACGAGCACCAGGTATTTGTCGAAGGTGCTGTGTGGGGTGTCAATCCGTTCGATCAGTGGGGCGTCGAACTCGGCAAGACGCAGGCACTGGAACTGGGACCTGCACTCTCATCCGAAGAGGCACCCGGCGACCTCGGCGACACGTCCACCGACGCACTCGTGCACTGGTACCGCAAGGAGCGCGGACGGGCCTGATTCACGCGGCAGCAGGGCCGAACCAACTCTCCGTCGCGTACACACGTCCGGATCGGTCGACGAGCCGAGCGCGAAGCTCTTGCTGTTCAACCCATTTGATGGCGCTGATACCCCGGATCAACGCTGCTTCGCTCGCGGCGTACGCCCACACCGCGTCGTCCGCGATCACCGAGACTTGCGCCCACTCCGTGGAGGGACGCTCCTGGTTCGGCTCCCAGGAGGGCAGCTCTACCGCCCGCGCCGTCGCCATCGCGGTTCCGTTGATCAGTTCGACTTCCTCGCTGCCCGGTACCGGAATCTGCCAGCCACCGGCCGGTGCATGGCCGGCCGTGGCGATCACGTCGCCGATCCGTACGGCAACACCACATTGCAGTTCGGCAGCCACGATCTGCGCGGCGCGATCGACGGTGTCTGCCTTGGCAACTCCGGTGATGTCGAACGACGCACCCCAGGGCGCGTACACCACGTCGCCGTCGAGCTGTACGTCCTCGAACGTCGGGGTCGGGTGGACCGGAGGGATGGACTCGTCCTCGGAGTAGTTGTCGGCAAGCGGATTGACTGCGCCGCCGGTCATACGAGCCGCCCACAGCGCCGACCGCAAGAGAGCAGACATACGCCGAGTCACTTTGACCGGAGTTCCCTGAGCGAGGTTGACGGCGTGAATCTCGGCGTCGCCCCGGCGAAGGTCGCACACCGCCTCGGTCTCGTCGATGGCAGCTGCGATCAACGCGTGCGCAGTGGGCAGCGCAGCGCCTTCGGTGACATCCACCTCCACGGCGGAATCCCACATCGCCCACTTCTCGACACTGACCATGTCAGTCCTGCCCTTCGAACACACCGCGTTGTAACCAGTATGCGCCGGTCAGCAAGCCCCGTGCCATAAGCCGCTTCCGAGGCCGAGGCACGCATCCTGCAGGAGGAGCAGCGCACGGCAGGGGCTGATGGTAGATCTGTGCGACAGAATTGCCGCCCGGACTGTCGCCCTCCGTGTGCAAGCCGCGTAGTCCTTCGAAGGGTCCTGACACGCACCCGACTGCGACGGACGCCGACTACTACCGGCGCAGCGGGCTATTCCGATCCGAAAGACGCAGAGGCGACGCTCGACATGTCGTGCCGGGGCGCTGCGCCTCGAGCTCGGTCTGCCGCAAAACACGTCCGGGCGACGCTGGTATCACCGCAGGAGATAGCGGCGACTGACGAGAAGCACTGTGTTCCAACGTCGATGACATACCAATCGGCCGCTTTCGACGCGCGTGACTTTCGACAGGTCGACACACCTGCCCGCTCACTCTCGAGTGCCGAGAAAAATACGCGCCCATCACTACGCGCGAGCGTCGAGCAGAGCACCGAGAAGGAGTTCCGAACACGCGGCGCGCCAACCGCCGGAGAGAGTGACGCCCGGCGCCCGGCGGCAGTGCTCGCACGTTACAGACAGGGCCACGATGCATCGACGCAGCTACATAGGACCGGCCGAAAGAACCTGCAGCGCAACGGCGTAACCACCGACATTTTGCTTATACGCCACCCGCACGCCCGTTGGCAAAACGAACGGTCAGTACGCGGCGTAAATCACATACTTTACAAAGTCTTTGGAATCTCTCCGCGCCAAATATCCGCAGGTGAAAGGACTTTCGACCGGAGTCCAGAATAACCGTGTCGTCTACTATGTGAAAACTGCGAAGTAGCTGTGACGCTGGGTCACGCTCGAGGGAGGAATTGTGACCGATTCATTCAAGGACCGCTTGAACGCCTTGTACCCGGCCACAGCCCCGAGACTCACCAACGCACAAGTTGTGGAAGCCCTTTCACAACGCGGATGCAAGATTTCGACACCGTACCTCTCTCAGCTCCGGAGCGGTGTGCGCACAAATCCGTCAGAGCAAGTCGTTTTGGCATTGGCCGATTACTTCGGCGTAGCAGCAGAGTACTTCTTCGGCCCGACGCCTCGCCAAGATCCCGAACTGATTCCGGAAGAAGACCGTTCGGTTGTCGAAGAGTTCCACGACAGCGAATTGCGTTCTCTGGCTATGAAAGCGGTCGATCTCTCCCCTGAATCGCAGGACTTACTCTCGTCGATTGCGGAGAAACTTCGCTCGTCCGAAGGACTCCCGGCCGTACCTCCGGATTGCAGCACGTACGCCCCACCGTTCACTCGTGACTGATCCAGTGCGAAGATCAGCGAGTCAAGCGGCCCAATAGTGCCGAGGCGGTGACGATTCCGAGCAGCGCTGCCCCGATCAGCACGCCGAAGTCGACGACATAGTTGGTCGGCATTCCGATGAGTAGACCGCGCAGTGCTGACACCTCGTAGCTCAGCGGGTTGATGCGGCTGAGCCACTGAACCCACGTCGGCATGAGTTCGACCGGGTACAGCGCGTTGGACGCAAAGAACAATGGCATGGTGATTGCCTGCCCGATGCCCATCAATCGATCTCGTTTGAGCACGATTCCCGCGATCGCAACCGACAAGCAGGCAAAGAACGCTGAACCCAGGACAACGACCAATACGACCCCGAGCAGTTTGAGCGGGTTCCACGTCATACTCACGCCCAACAGCGCCGCCACGATGACGACCACCATTGCCTGGGCGACTGCGCGGATCCCGGCGGCGAATGCCTTACCTGTCACCAATGCTGCGCGCGGCGTCGGCGTGACCATCAATTTGGTGAGGACTCCCGCGTCACGCTCCCAGATGATCTGGATTCCGTAGAAGATCGCAACAAAAAGAGCGGACTGCGCAATGATGCCGGGCGCGAGAAAGTCGAGATACGGTACGTCGCCAGTGGGGATCGCTCGGATATGGCTGAACGTCTGGCCGAAGATCACCAACCAGAGGATCGGCTGGATTGCGCGCGTGACCAATTCAGATCGGTCGTGCCGCAACTTCTGAACTTCCACGAGGCAGAATGTGTAAATTCTCGAGAGCAATCGAGCAAAACCGTTGGTAGTGGGATCAGCCCAAGCGGCGCGCTGTGCGACGGGCACTGCGGACATCGCGGAGACCTCCTGACTTGTCGCCGGTGAGATCGTCGCCGGTGTAGTGACGGAACACGTCTTCGAGAGTGGCCTCCGGCCCCAGTTCGGCGGCCAACTCGCTCGGCTCGCCCACCACCCGAAGTTCACCGTGATGCATCAACGCAACACGATCACACAGCTCCTCGGCCTCTTGCATGTAGTGCGTCGTCAGCAGCACAGTCATGCCGTACTGCTTCTGCATCTCCGCCACTCGCTGCCAGACGGATTCGCGGGCAATGGGATCCAGCCCCACCGTCGGTTCGTCGAGTACCAGCAGCGACGGTCGGTTCACCAGCGCCTGTGCAAGTTCGAGCCGTCGCACCATACCGCCGGAGAAACTCGACGCCAGGCGATCGCCTGAATCGAGCAGGTCCACCATCTCGAGCGCCTGGTCGACGCGCTCGCGTCGTTCGGACCGCGGAACGTCGTACAGTCGCGCGAACCAGGTCACGTTCTCGCGCGCGGTCAATGCGCTTTCGATCGAGAGCTGTTGTGGCACGTATCCGAGGTAACGCCGAATGGTCATCGCCTCGGTACGAACTGAGCGACCGAGAATCCGAATATCACCGTCTTGCAGAGGAAGTAACGTGTTGAGCAATCTGATCGTCGTAGTCTTTCCTGCACCGTTGGGACCGAGCAGGCCGAAGCACTCCCCCGCGTTGATGACCAGACTCAGGTTGTCCACCGCGCGGTGGTCGCCGAACTTGTATGTAACCGAGTCGATCTCGACCGCGTGTGCGCCGGGGTCGGGTGAACCTGCCGCTCGGCTCTTCCACCACTGTGTCAGCATCTCACTGCCCCTCACCTTCTGATCCGGCTGCTGCCAGAGCGCTCGCCAATCGCGACAGGGCTGGTAGCGCAGCCTCGATCCTCGCCCTGTCTTCTCCGGTCAGACTCGACAATGCCTGACCGACAATCACACTCCGGCGATCACGCCACACTTCGACGCGGGCGCGCGCCTCGTCCGAGAGGACCAATCGCGCGACGCGTCGATCAGCCTCGTCGGCAACCCGTTCGATCACTCCATCGTCGACGAGCTGCCGAACCAGGGTGGACACCGTGTTTGCCGCGACACCCAATCGCCCGGCAGCCTCAGCCACCGACAGACCCGGGTTGCGCCGTAGCAGCCTGACGAGTTCGATTTGGGCGCCGCCGAGCGGTCGTTCTGCAAATGGTCGCCCCGATGCCTTCCTCGTGCCCCGGCGCAATTGCCCGAACGTCTCCAGGACATCATCCGAAAGCCTGTGATCTGCTCCGATTTCATCCACACCTCACAATAGCTCTGTAACAGAGCTATTGTCGAGGAGTCAGGACGCCCGGCGTTTTCAGCTCGTCCGCAACGGGTATCCCCGATTGCTTGTCCCGAGCACTCCCGCCCAGAACGGAGACGTCATGCGCAGACAGTGGTTGTTCGCGACGGTTGCGAGTAGCGCCCTGATCCTCACCGGTTGCTCGCCCGACGCCCTCGATTCCGGGGACAGCGCAGACAACGTCACTGCCATTGCGACGTCGCTGTCGCCACCCGCCGCCGCTGATGCACCCCTGCTGAAGACCGCCGACTCCCCACTCGGGACGATCGCCGTCGACGGCGAGGGCATGACCGTCTACGTCTACAACCCGGACGAGGAGAACTCACAAGCAGGGTCGTGCGACGAAGCGTGCCTGCGTTACTGGCCGGCGGTCACCTCGGTCACGGATTCGCCGATCGTCGAAGGAATCGACGCCGTCATCGACACTGTCGACGGGCCTGAAGGATCTTTCCAGATCACCGTCAACGGCAAGCCCGTCTATCGGTACCTCGACGACAAGGTTCCCGGCGACATGCTCGGACAGAGCGTCGGCAGCCTGTGGTGGATGATCGACGCCGCCGGAAACCCCGTGTTCAAGACTGAGTAACCCTCAGTTGTACGGCTGCCGCGCGGTTTCGGGGTCGCCGTACGTGATTGCCCGTTCCCGACGCGTTTTCGACGCCAGGGTTGCGCCCCAGTTCAGCACCGTGCTGGCGCGATTGCGGAAACCCGCGAGGAACGCGATGTGGATGATTCCCCATGACACCCATCCGATGAACCCGGACAACTGGACCGGCCCTGCCTGAAGCAACGCGTGGCGTCGCGAAATGTAGGCCGCAGTTCCAAGATCGCGGTACTTGAACGGTTTTCGGCTGGGCACGCCGTTTTCCACGGTTGCAGCGATCCGGGCACCGGCGTGCCGACCACCCTGCATCGCGACCTCGGCCACCCCGGCAAGTTTGTCCCGCGACATGAGGTCGCCCACCACGTAGACGTTCGGGTGGCCGGGAACGGTCAGATCGGCTTCCACCTCGATGCGGCCACCGCCGACCTGCTTCACACCCAGCGCCGTGGCCAGTGCCTCGGCGAACGGCACTGCTTCGACGCCCGCGGTCCACAGAATCGTGCGGGTCTCGTACTGCCGCTTCTCTTTTGTCTTCTTGTCCGTCGTCTCGATGCTGGTCTCGCACACGTCGGTGACGTGCACGCCGAGGTGAGTCTCGACGCCGATCCCGTCGAGAGTACGTTTGGCGGCGGCCGAGAGCTTGCGACTGAACGAAGGGAGCACCCGATCGTCTCCGTGGAAGAGCAGTACCCTTGCCTCGTCCGGGTCGATGGACCGGAACTCGTTTGTGAGCGCGTGCATCGCCAATTCGCGGATCTGTCCGGCCAATTCGACGCCGGTGGGTCCGCCGCCCGCCACGGCGAATGTCAGCCACGGTCGACGTTCTTCCGCTGTCGGGAGCGATTCGGCCATCTCGAACGCAGCAATGAGACTGCGTCTGATCGCCAAAGCGTCGTCGAGGGTTTTCATGCCGGGCGCCCATTTGATGAACTCGTCCTGGCCGTGGTACGACTGGCGCATTCCAGCCGCCACGATCAGGTAGTCGTACGGCAATTCGAAGGTCGACCCGTCGAAGCGACTGGCAGTCAGTATCCCGGCGTCGGCGTCCACCGACTTGGCCTCGCCCAGAACGACGTTCGTGTTCTTGTTGTCCTCGAGCAGATGTCGCAGCGGACTTGCGATCTGCCCTTCGGAGAGCAGACCCGTGGCGCACTGGTAGAGCAGGGGCTGGAAGACGTGGCTGGTCCCTCGGTCGATAAGAACCACCTCGACGTCGGCCTTCTTGAGTCGTCTCGCTGCGTACAGTCCACCGAAGCCGCCACCGACGATCACTACGCGGGGCTTACCGTTCGAGATGTGGATGCTCATCAGACAAACCTCGCTGTCACGGAGTTGGGCAGGAATCGTAGGGCCGCATCTATCCCTTGCCACTTGAGGCCGGGTAGCGCCGCTCGGGTGGTTTCCTTCTCGATGGCGTCGACCATGGCACTGACGCCTTCGTCCAAACTGGCCATGAGCGCTGCGTCGTCGCCGGCGCCGGCGGACATGTCGGTCTTGATGAAGCCCGGCAGCAGGGTGGTGACGCGAATAGGTGTGCGCGCCAACTCGATACTGAGCGCCTCACCCAGAGCCGCTACCCCGGCCTTGCTTGCCGAATAGGCCGCTTTTGGCCCTGGTAGCCCCCGATCCGCGCTGATCGAGGACACGAGAACCAGGTGTCCGGAGTCCTGCGCGCGGAAGATCTCGAGCGCAGCTTCACACTGCGACAGCGCGCCGACAAAATTCGTCCGCGCTGTTGCAAGATTCGCGTGCGCTTTTCCGGTTCCGATCTTGGCGCCCTTGCCGAGCCCGGCGTTCACGATCACCCGGTCCAGGCCACCCAACTCGTCGCGCAGCTCACCGAAAACCCGGACGACGGAATCGTGTTCGGTCACATCGAGTTCGCGCACTGCGACGCTGATCGACGGGTACTGCGCCACCAGCTCCCCACGCAGCGTGTCGAGACGATCCGTCCGCCGGGCACACAACGCGAGGTCGCGACCGGCCGCGGCGAATCTCCTGGCCATCTCCTCACCAAGACCAGAACTGGCACCGGTGATCAAAATCTTCTGCCGCGTCATGGGTGCAACTGTAACCATCTTCGAGTTCTCGTACCCGGCGGTAACCGAGCGAACTCGGACCGATCCGACATACCGTGGAGCCATGACCGACGAATTCGATGTCATCGTGATCGGCGGTGGGCCCGCCGGCGAGAACGCCGCCGCGTACGCCATCGCCGGAAGTAATCGCACCGCCGCAATCGTGGAACACGAACTGGTCGGCGGTGAATGCTCGTATTGGGCCTGTATGCCCAGCAAGGCGCTACTGCGCCCGGGGCAGGTCCTCGAGGCGGCCGACGCCTTGCCCGGGATCCCGGCCGGACCGCTGGACGTCGACGCCGTTCTGAAACGGCGCGACTCGTTCACCCACAACCACGACGATTCGTCGCAGGTCGACTGGGCCACCTCCGCGGGCATCACCGTGATCAAAGGCCACGGGGTGATCGACGGCGAGCGCGCTGTGACCGTCGACGGGACCCGTAAGCTCCGCGCCCGCCAAGCCGTTGTACTCGCCACGGGCACAACTGCCACTGTCCCGAAGACGCCGGGGTTGCGTGAAGCACTCCCGTGGACGTCGCGCGATGCGACCAATCTCCACGAGGTTCCGTCGCGGGTGGCGGTCATCGGCGGCGGAGTCGTCGCAACGGAGTGCGCAACGTGGTTGTCGTCGTTCGGCGCTCACGTGACACTGCTCGTGAGAGGCGATGCTCTGTTGAAATCGGCAGAACCGTTTGCCGGGACGATGGTTGCCGAAGCACTCGGCGCCCGCGGCGTCGACGTTCGACTGAGCACCGCCGTCAACTCGGTGTCGCGACCCGACGCCAAGGACACCGGTGAGGGCCACATCCACGGTGGACCCGTCAGCATCGAGACCTCTTCCGGTGTGATCGAGGTCGACGAGGTCATCGTCGCGGCGGGCCGCGGGCCGACATCTGCCGATCTCGGCTTGTCCGTCATCGGCCTCGAGGACGGCAAGTACGTCACCACTGACGATCACCTCTGTGCCCAAGGTGAGTGGCTCTACGCCGTCGGCGACATCAACGGTCGCTCTCCCCTCACCCACATGGGCAAGTATCAGGCGAGAGTCTGCGGAGACGTCATCGCCGCGCGGGCCGAGAGCCGCGGACTCAGGGGACCTCGGTACACGGCGTCGGCGGACAACGGACAGGTCCCCCAGGTGGTGTTCACCTCACCCGAGATCGCCTGGGTGGGACGCACCGAGAAGAAAGCTCGCGACGACGGCTACGACGTCGAAGTCGTGGAGATTGAATTGGCCGTCGCAGGATCCTCGCTGTTGCGCGACGACTACTCCGGGCGCGCGAAGTTAGTCATCGACAAGGCCACCGAGGTGATCCTCGGCGCTACTTTTGCCGGGCCCGAAGTATCCGAACTGGTGCACGCGGCGACAATCGCGGTCGTCGGCGCCGTCCCACTCGAAACTCTCTGGCATGCGGTGCCCTCGTATCCGACGGTCAGTGAGGTCTGGCTTCGATTGCTGGAGGCTCGCCGCTGACGCGATCCCGAAGTACGTATAGTCGCGACATGGCGTCCGACATACTTGTGACCACGGCCGACGGCACCCTACGCGGCCGCCGGGTGGGAAAACTTCGTGCCTGGCGCGGAATTCCCTACGCCCGGCCGCCGGTCGGAACACTGCGTCTGACGCGGCCACAGCCGGTCACACCATGGACCGGAGAACGCGACGCGACCAGGTTCGGCGACGCCTCGGTCCAGCACAAGAAGGGGCTGCTGCTTTCGCCCGGGAAGTACCAGCCGAGCAGCGAGGACTGTCTGACACTCAACGTGCTCGCTCCAGCGAACGCCGGTAACACCCCGCTTCCGGTCATGGTCTTCATCCACGGTGGGGCAAACACCATCGGGACCTCGGCTACCGGCTTGTACTCCGGTGCGTCCCTCGTCGAACGCGGCGACATCGTCTACGTCTCGATCAACTACCGCCTCGGTGCTCTGGGGTACCTCGATTTCACACCCTTCTCCACGGCCGAGCGGGCATTCGATTCCAACCTCGGACTGCGCGATCAGGTCGCGGCCCTGCAATGGGTGCAGCGCAATATCGCGGCCTTCGGTGGGGATCCTGAAAAAGTCACGATCTTCGGTGAATCCGCCGGAGCCACTGCCGTCACCACCTTGATGGCTACTCCGGCTGCCAAGGGACTGTTCGCTGGTGCGATCGCCGAGAGTTCGGCTCCGGATCTAGTCTCGAGCACGCAGCGATCGCACGCCTGGGGTGCGCGTTTCGTCGAGATCCTCAATTCCGGTCTACCGCCCGCGAAGGCTTTGACCTCGGCGACTGCCGTCGAATTGGGCCGAGCAGGCAGCAGACTCGGTGCCGAGGTACTGGCGAACACGCCTGGACTACATCCCTTCGGTCCAGTCGTCGACGGCGACTTCCTGCCGCGCTCCCCCTTGGACGCATTCAATGAAGGATCGGCACACCAGGTTCCGATGATCATCGGCACCAACAGACGGGAGGGAACGCTGTTCCCGAAGGTGCTCGACGCACTCCCGACCAACCCGTCGCGCATCGACACCATGTTCGCTCTCACCGATCCCGAGGCCGGAAAGCGCATCCTCGCAACCTATCCCGGCTATCCCGACGAGCAGTCCGCGATCGATGTCGGTGGAGACGTCACGTTCTGGCACCCTTCAGTGGAGTTGATGCAGGCTCACGCACAATCGGCGCCGACGTACGCCTACCGATTCGACTTTGCGCCGACGATGATGCGTTGGCTCGGCCTCGACGCCACTCACGGTTTCGAGATGTTCGCGGTCTTCGGTATCGGCGACACCCTTGTCGGGCGCGGCCTCACCCTTCCCGGCGGTCGGCGCGGACTGCGCGCAGTCACCGAATCTGTTCAGGGACACTGGCTTCACTTCGCCAAGCACGGCTCGCCGCGTGGGTCGTGGCCGCGTTACGACGCGCAGGAGCGTCGGACCATGATCTTCGACGAGATCGTCCGCGTCGAGAACGATCCCAGACGTGAACAACGCTTGGCCTGGTCGGGTTACAGCGGTTACCGTAGCCACGGCACCGACATCTCCCTACCGTGACGAGCCCCCTCGAGATCACTCTCGATTCCGGGGTCGTACGCGGGCGCCTCGATCGAGGACTGCGCACCTGGCGAGCAATCCCCTACGCAGCGGCCCCGACCGGCCGCTCGAGATTTCGCACACCACAGCCGGTCGAGGCTTGGAATGGTGTCCGCCCGGCGGAAGCATTCGGCTCTCCGTCTCCGCAGCGCAAGAGCAACTTCGACGAGAACTCACTCTTCGTCAATGTCGTGGCCCCGCAGGTACCGTCGGATTCGTTGCGACCGGTCATGGTCTTCATTCACGGCGGCGCGTACAACGGCGGGAATCCGTCGACGCCCATGTACCGCGGAACGAGCCTGGTCGAACGTGGCGACATCGTCTACGTCTCGATCCAATATCGTCTCGGCGCGTTGGGCTACCTCGATTTCAGTGAGTATTCCACTGCTGAACAATCATTCGACACGAACCTCGGATTGCGCGATCAGATCGCCGCGCTGACGTGGGTCCAGCGCAACATCGCCTCCTTCGGTGGCGACCCGAACGCCGTCACCGTCTTCGGTGAATCGTCCGGCGCCAACGCTGTCACCACTCTGATGGCAACGCCCGCGGCCCGAGGGTTGTTCGCTCGGGCCATTGCTCAAAGTCCGCCGGCTGCTTCGGCATACGGAAAGGATCGAGCGCAGCGATGGGCGCGCGAGTTCCTCGAGATCGCAGACGCACCGGAAACCGATCCTGCCTCGTGGCTGCGCTCCGCTTCGGTGAAGGAACTGGTCGACGCCGGCGAAGAACTTGCGCGACGCGGCGCGGACGAAGAACCCGGAACACGGGCATTCGCCCCTGTAGTGGGTGACGACATTCTTCCCGAACACCCGCTCGACGTGTTCGCCGCCGGACGGGCCCACCCCGTTCCGCTGCTCGTCGGTTCGAATCTCCATGAGGGGCGGATCTTTCCGCGCGTTCTCGACATCTTGCCTACCAACCCGGTTCGGATCGAGAAGATGTTCTCCCACACCACCCCTGAAGTGAAAGCACGTGCGCTCGCGGCGTATCCCACGTATCCGCATCGTTTCGCTGCCGCCGATCTCGGCGGCGACATCACCTTCTGGGAACCGGCAATACTGTGCGCACAGGGCCATTGCCAGGTAGCTCCTACCTACAGTTACCGCTACGATTTTGCGCCTCGCCTGCTCAGACTCATCGGCATGGGCGCTACCCATGCCACCGAATTGCTTGCGGTCTTCGGCCGTTCGGATGCACTCACCGCGGCCTTGACCGCGGTCGGTGGACGTCGCGGACTGGCCGCGGTGACCTCCACCGTGCAGCGCCACTGGATCCATTTCGCCCGACACGGAGTGCCGGACCAGGATTGGCCCGCCTACTCCGTCCCGGAGCGGCAAACGATGATCTTCGACGAGACGTCCAGAGTGGAGAACGACCCGATGGGTGAGCGTCGACGCGCCTGGATCGGCTACGAGCACCGACACTGAAGCCCGGTCAGAAGAACTGGCCTTTCACGAAACCTGCGAGCAGGACCGCGAATCCGCCCACCTCACCGAGAATCAGCAGGAACATTCCGAGGTGCAGGGGCGGACCGGCGGACTCGAACTGATTGTCGGTGTCCTTCATCGCACCGTGAGCGATGTAGCTGAAAATCGCTGCGAGAAAGAAGAACACGACCACTGCGGCACTGGTCAGGTTGATCCACGTCGGCCACGCACTGAGTTCGACGAACACCGCGATCAGCAGCGTCGCAAACGAGTACATCAGGGCTGCGCGGTGGGCGATGTCGACATACGGATGGGCGAGGTGATTATCCGAGGTGGCCATCTGTCGGTACTTCCAGATTCCCAGGCACAGGGAGAGAAGGAAGATCAGACCGGCCGCGAGCAGCGTCAGTGTCGTGTCGATCCCCAGGGTCATCTGCTCACCCCGCAGTGCGCTTCCAGTGAGTCACCGCTGGGTGATCCAGTCGAAGGATTGTCGTAGACGACAACCAGCACCACCGCACGATCTGCCGACACCGATCGCATCCGGTGTGGCGTATTCGCGTCGAAATACAGGCTGTCGCCGGCGTCGAGGTGCATCGTCTGTCCGGGGATTTCGAATTCTACGGATCCGGAGTGCACGAACACGAACTCCTCTCCCGTGTGGTCCATGAACTTGGGACCCATCACCGACGCCGGATGAACCACGAACGGCTGCATGGCCTTTCCGACCATGGAGGGCGCGATCGGATCGTAGACGGAAGACTGCACGGAGGAAGCCGGGTCGATCACGCGGTCCTTGGCGCGCACGATCGTCATGGCATTGCCCTCCATACTGTCCGAGAACAGTTGTCCCACATCGGCATCGAGCACCCGTGCAATTTTGAGCGCCACCGCGATCGACGGGGTACTGATACCCCGCTCGACCTTCGAGAGATAGCTCTTCGTCAGACCGGTCTGCTCGGCCAGGCCCTCGAGCGTCAGACCGGCGCGACGCCGATGTGTTCGCAAAAACGCTGCCATTCGGTTCCCCTCACGAGACTTTGTGTCATCACCCTACCAACACATTGACCTGCGACGATCAGCGACGCTCGTACTGAGGGTTGCACATTTCCGTCCTATATGACACTTTGTGTCCTATAGGTGACTGAATGTCATTGATTCCGGGCCCCGAGAAAGGCACACCCCATGACCGACACGATGCATGCGAGCAAGCAAGAACTCATGGCCACCGCCGAGACGAAAATGCTCACCGAAGTAACCACAGGCAGTTGGACCCTTCGACAGAAGATCGCACTGACCTGCCGCGCACTGTCGGACGCCGGCCACGATTCCGGTCTCGCCGGCCAGATCTCCGCCCGCGGTGAGCAGCCTGGCACGTTTGTCACCCAGCGACTCGGCCTCGGGTTCGACGAGATCACCGAGGACAACCTCCTGCTCGTCAACGAGGACCTCGAAGTCCTCGACGGGGAGGGCATGCCGAACCCCGCCAACAGGTTCCACAGTTGGATCTACCGCGCCCGACCCGACGTCAACTGCATCGTCCACACACACCCACTGCACGCGACGGCGTTGTCGATGCTCGAGATTCCCCTCGTCGTCTCCCAAATGGACATCGCGCCCCTCTACGACGACTGCGCATTTCTCGCCGACTGGCCCGGAGTTCCCGTGGGAAACGAAGAGGGCGAGATCATTTCGGCTGCGCTCGGCGACAAGCGGGCAATTCTGCTCGCCCACCACGGCCAACTCGTCGTCGGCAACACGGTCGAAGAAGCATGCTCCCTCGGGCATCTGATCGAGCGGGCCGCGCGGCTGCAGTTGCTGGCAATGGCTGCCGGCGACATCAAGCCGCTACCGCCTCGCCTGGCGAAGGAGGCTCACGATTGGACACTGACCCCTCGGCGCAGCGAGGCGAACTTCGCGTACTACGCCCGTCGGGCTCTCCGCAATCATCCCGACGCACTGACCAACTGAATTTCGTTTCCCACCAACAGAACAGAGAACCCCATGAGCAGCACAATCAAGGGAATCGTCGCCTACCCCATCACCCCGTTCGACCGGGACACCGGAGCATTCGATCCCAAGCCGCTACACACGCTCCTCGACAGCATGATCAGCAGTGGTGTCGACGCGATAGCCCCACTCGGCAGCACCGGCGAGAGCGCCTATCTCGACGACGCCGAATGGGAGTCGGTCGCCCGGGAAACTGTCGACTACGTCGACCGACGAGTCCCCACCGTCGTCGGAGTGTCGGATCTGACGACGGCGGGAGCACTCCGCCGAGCATCGATCGCGGCAGACGCCGGTGCCGACGCAATGATGATCCTCCCCACGTCGTACTGGCATCTGGGTGAGCAGGAGATTCGTGAACACGTCAGTGCGGTCGCCGATTCCGTCGACATTCCCACGATGATCTACAACAATCCCGCGACCACAGGGATCGACATGTCGCCGGAGTTTCTCGTCGACCTCGTCTCCACCGTCGACGGCATCACGATGATCAAGGAATCCACCGGCGACATCACCCGCATGAACCGCATCAACGAACTGAGTGGTGGCACTATCCCCTTCTTCAACGGCAGCAATCCTCTTGCACTGCAATCTTTCTCTGCAGGCGCAAACGGATGGTGCACGGCAGCACCGTGTCTGGCCCCCGAACAGGTGGTGCACTTCTGGCGTCTACTCGAATCCGGTGATCGGTCGGGTGCCGCCGCTGTGTTCGAACAGATCGAGCCACTACTGAAGGTCCTCGTCAGTCGCGGACTGCCGTCGACGGTCAAAGCCGGGTTGGAATTTCTCGGCGTCGACGCCGGCCTTCCCCGCCGGCCCCTGCTGCCCCTCGACGACAACACCAGGACAGCATTGTCCGACGCTCTGTCGGTGGCTCGCGGTGTAATCGTCGCGTCGTGACCTGACGTGGGAGCGGGTTCCGGCAAGATGGGATGCAAACCGACCGAAGGAGGGGCACCATGTCCGTAGATTCACGGTCTGCGAGGATCGCCGTCACCGGCGCTACCGGTCATATCGGCGGACTGGTGGCCCGGTCGTTGGCCGACGCCGGTGTCCCGCAGCGACTGATCGCACGGTCGGTCAACCGATTACCGCAGCTCCCCGGTGCCGATTCGGCCGAGACCACGTACGGGGATCAGGAGAGCGCTCTCGCGGCTCTGGCCGGAATCGACACCCTCTTCATGGTCTCGGCGGCCGAAAGCGCAGATCGCCTGGATCAGCACCGCACCTTCATCGACGCCGCAGCGGAGGCCGGGGTCAGGCACATCGTCTACACGTCTTTCCTCGGTGCCGCTCCGGACGCGACGTTCACGCTCGCTCGCGATCACTGGATCACCGAAGAACATATCCGCGCTTCCGGACTCGCATTCACCTTCCTGCGCGACAGCTTCTACCTCGATTTCCTACCCGCTCTCGCCGGTGAAGACGGTGTGATCCGCGGACCCGCAGGTGACGGTCTTGTCGGCGCGGTAGCGCGGTCCGACATTGCTGCCGTCGCCGTGTCGGTTCTGCAGGATCTGGATTCTCATGTCGGACAGACGTACAACCTGACCGGACGCGAGGCACTGACGCTCTCCGAGGCCGCGAGCATCATCACCGAGGTCACCGGCAAGCGGACCACGTACGTCGAGGAAACGCTCGAGGAAGCCTACGAGTCGCGGGCGTCGTACAACGCACCCGATTGGGAGCTCGATGCTTGGGTGTCGACGTACACCGCAATCGCGCAGGGTGAATTGGCGATGATCACGAGCACCGTGGAGGACCTTGTCGGCCGGCCTGCGCTCACGCTGCGTGAATTCCTCACAGCAGAAACCGCCTGATGCCACCACGCAAAGCAACCACGGCACGCAAGGCTGCCGCAAAGAAAGCTGCACCGAAGAAGGCTGCTCCCAAGAAGAGTGCAACCAAAAAGACCGCCGCAAAGAAGACTGTCGCAAAGAAACGATCACGCGCTGTGATGCCCGACGTTCCGACAGCCGCTCCGGGCGAACGAGTCTGGCTTCTCGACGTACCCTTTCGGACGCCGGCGCCTGGTGCGCAGTTCGTCAAGAAATGGAAGAGCTACGCGTGGGTCGGCACGGAGTTGCCTGTAGAACTCGCTCCGTTCAAGGCACTCCCCTTCTCATATCAGCAGTGGGTCGAGGACGACATCAATGACAGCACCGGCGAACGCCCGGTTGCTGCACCCAAAATTCCTCGGCCCGAGCAGGTTTCGGGGGCTGCGGCCGTCGTCGACGCTGCTCGGGCCGGCAAACGCGGATTTCTGTTGGCAGACAATGCCGGCCTGGGTAAGACGCTGATCGCAGTGATGTCGGCCAAGACGATTGCCGAGGAACGCGGCGAAACCAACATCCTCGTCCTCGTCGATCGACCCGCACAGATCACCATTCCGCATTGGCGCTATTCCATCGCCTCGGTGGGCGACGGCGGATTCCGCTGGCTGATCATGTCGCCTGACCAATTGAAGAAGCTGATCGCGCGGAACGGCCGTCCCAAGTACACCTTCGGTGTGGTGATCGCGGACGAGGCCCAGCTGTACAGCAACGACACACAGCGCACAGCTGCCTTCGAGAAGGTTGCGCGCTTTTCCAATTCACACGAGCAAGCGCCGTTCGTCCTGTCCGTGACAGCAACACCGGGACATACGCCGGCAGATCAGCGTTACCTGGCGCCGCTTTTTGCGCAGCTGCATTCAGAACCTTCGGAGTACTGGTCCGACCTGGGTGCCAGGCTTGTCGAGTCCGGCATTCCGCTGGACAAGTCCTACGGGAAGTGGACGTGGAGCGCAGAGGCGAAGGAATCAGCGACCCTGCAATCCCAGGCGCTCGAGACCGTGCGTGGATGGATGTCGAACAGCAAACCGCCCTTGATGATTCATCGACCGACTCCGTGGGGACCCGTTCCGCTCGACGGTATGCCGATCGACCTCACGCATGCCCAGCGCGCCGAGTACGAGACCGAGTGGGCCGAGTACGCCTACGAAATGGGATTGGCCCGCAAGAGCCGCAACATCGCGCGGGGCCGTGCGCTTGTTCTGCGCTATCGACAGAAGGCGGGCATGATCCGCGCCGAATCGACGGCCCAGTGGGCGCAGGCGCAGGTCAAGGCAGGCAAACAGGTGTTGGTGGCCGTCGAATTCGTCTCCACGGCAGGCGATCCACTGGTCGAGATGATCGAAGACGCCGGGATCTCGGTGGCAAAACTGTTCGGCGCGGTGCCGGACAAGGAGGGTCAACGTCTGCGGTTTCAACGCGGGGATGCACCGGTCATCGTCTTCAATGTCACGACCTCGATCTCGCTCCACGCCAACGAAGCACTCCCCGACGGCACTCACGCGTCCTCGTTGCCACGGACGGGAATCTTTCATCAACCGCGATACTCAGGGATCGCGGCAGAACAGACATTCGGTCGGTCACACCGCGACTACCAGACGTGTCCATGGGTCATACCCTTCGGCGTGGGCACCAAGGAAGAGGACGTCGCTACGGTCATGTTGCGCAATCTCAATTCGGTCACAGGTCTGAAAGGTGGTGATCGATCCGGTCTGCGGTCGCTGTCCGAACTGCTCGGCGTCGAGTGGCTAGAGCCCGATGTCTTGACCACGGAGGCTTGACCTCGGAGGCTTGACCTTCCAATGGCCGTCCAACGCGCGCACACGAACGGTTTCGGAGGTATGCCCCAATTCCACTCCACCAAAACCGAATTCGGCTGACCGCTTCATTCCTTTCGGGACCTTGGGACTCAGGTATCTGTGACCTGACGTGGCAGACTCTTTCGAGTCGAGGTGCACCAGCCTCGAAACAGTGCCGAGAAACCGAGGGGTCCTATGCGCAATATCTACCGGTCATTGATGCGCAATGTCGGCCATACACAATGGTTCTCGGATCTCGGCAAGGATCTGGTTCCGCTCGACCGAGCAGTGCAGAGAGTGTCGGGCGGCAAGCTCTCACTCGTCGGCGAGAACACCGTGACCCAGCTACTGCTCACCACCACTGGCCGCAAGACCGGCCGTTCTCGCACCACGCCACTTCTGTACGCACCCGACGGCGATGCGTTTGTCGTCGTCGGATCCAACTGGGGGCAGGATACGCATCCAGCGTGGACACTCAATTTGATGGCAAACCCCACCGCAATCGTGACAGTGAAGGGCGTCGAAATACCGGTCGGTGCGAGTCTGGCGGAGGGCGCCACGCGTAAGAAGTTGTGGAAGCTCGCGACCACAACGTGGCCGCCGTACGAAACCTACGCCGATCGAGCATTCGGGCGCCAGATCCGCGTATTTCGACTCCAACCTGTCAAATAGCTGCTGCCGAGCGCAGGATGGGAAGGACCACCCTGCCGATCTCAGGAGCATTCGCGAATGTCCACAGCACTGACTCACGCAGAAGACACACAGATCACAGCATCCAACGGGCGGATCGCACTGGAGCCGAACCCCCGCCGAATTCGAGCATTCTTCGCTGGTCACGCCGTCGCGGACACCACTCGTTCGGTGTACCTTTTCGAACGCGGCCGCCTGCCGATGTACTACATCCCTCGCGCGGACGTTCGCACCGAATTCCTCGTCCCGACGTCGACGACCACCCATTGCCCCTGGAAAGGTGACGCCATCTATTGGACGATCAAGATCGGGGATCGCCGGGCCGAGGACGCCGTCTGGTCCTACCCCGAACAGTTCGACGGTTCCCTGGACCTGAGTGAGTACGTCGCGTTCTACTGGGATCGCATGGACGCCTGGTACGAGGAGGATCAACAGGTCTTTGTCCACGCCCGCGATCCATACGTACGTATCGACGCACTCCCCTCGTCCCGACACGTCCAGGTTTTTGTCGGCGACGTACTGGTCGCCGAGACGACACGACCCAGACTGCTGTTCGAAACCGGACTGCCCACGCGGTACTACATTCCGAGAATCGACGTTCGCAGCGAGTACTTTGTGCCGTCCCCGACCACCACGGCCTGCCCGTACAAGGGCACTGCGTCGTATCTGTCCTTCACCGGCACAACCGAACTCGCACCGATCGAGGATCTGGCGTGGTTCTATCCGTTCACCACCGCCGAAGCGTCCGGGATCGACAACCACGTGTCGTTCTATCCCGAACGCGTCGGCAAGATCTTGGTGGACGGTACCGAAATCTGACAGGTGCGGGGATCCGAGAAGGTGCGGGGATCCGAGAAGGTGCGGGTTCCTATCCCACCGAGACCAGCGATTCCGGGATTCGCAGTTCAGCCTTTTCCAGCCGGCGATCGTGCATCCACACCAACGCCGTTGCAACCGAGAAGACCAAACCGGCGATGCATACTCCGTTCCAGCCGTACGACTTCCACACCATCGACCCCACAGCCGAGCCCACGGCGGCACCCACGAAGTAGGTGGTCATGTACACCGAGTTCACACGCGAACGCGCTTCGGGGACAAGGGCGTAGATCACGTTCTGGTTGCTGACGTGCACTCCCTGCAGCGCGAGGTCGGCAAGAACGATGGCAACAAGAAACCACACTATATGCGTGGCACCGGAGGCAAAGGGAAGCCACGACACCAACAGAATCGCGATAGCTCCGCCCGTCGCCACCTGACCCAGTCCCCGATCGGCCAGTCTGCCCGCCACGGTCGCCATCAACGCTCCCGCCACGCCGAGTAGTCCGACCAGGCCGATTTGAGTATCGCTGTAGCCGAATTCGCCGGAGAGAAGAAAGGCCATTGTCGTGAAGACTGTGCTGACGGCAGCAAAAGCCAGCCCGCCCATGGCCGATCGAGTTCTCAGGCGCGGCAAGGTCGCAGCCAACTTCCCTACCGACACGAGCGTTGCGCCGTAGCTTGCCTTCGGTCGATCGGCGGAATCGGAAGGCAGAGATCGCCACAGTGCCACGGCCATCACCACCATCAGAACCGCCGCAACCTTGTAGACCGTCGACCACCCTCCCAGTCCGGAGAGCACGCCGGCAACACTGCGCGCCAACAGGATTCCGATCAGCAGTCCGCTCATGATCGTTCCGACTACCTGACCGGACCTCTCAGGTTCGGCCAGTGAGGCGGCAAACGGAATCAGCACCTGGGCAGCAACCGAAAAGACCCCTGCCACTGCGATTCCCACTGCCAGGGTGGCAAAGTTGGGCGCAAATCCGCTGACCGCTTGACCGGTCGCCGCCAGCAGCATGAGCCCTACCGTCAGCTTGCGTCGGTCGACCATGTCGCCTACCGGAACCAGAAGTATCAATCCGAGTGCATACGCGACCTGTGCAATGGTCACCGTCGCGGCCGCTGCAGAGGCCGAGACGTTCAAGTGGTCCGAGATGGAATCGAGGAGTGGCTGATTGAAGTAGTTACCGCCCGCGCACAGACCCGTCGCTGCAGCCATCAGCAGCACTATCGGTAGTCCGAGCCTCGGACGCGCGTCGCTTGAAATCATGTCGTCAAGCATGACCGGCAACACCGACGCGCGTCCAATAGATAGATATGCATGATCTATCTCCAGAAGCGATAGATTGGTGCAATGGAACTACGTCACATCCGCTACGCCCTGGCAGTCGCGGAAGACAGACACTTCAGCCGTGCAGCCGCGCGGTTGCACGTTTCACAGTCCGCGTTGAGTGCCCAGATCAGAGACCTCGAAAAGGAACTGGGAGTCGAATTGTTCAACCGTAACAGTCGAAACGTCGGCCTGACTGCTGCCGGGGAGGTTTTTGTCGCCCGCTCCCGTGAGGTGCTCGGCGCCGTGTCGAGACTGGTCAGTGATGTCTCGGCACGGAGCAACGAACAAGTGCGGCTGACGGTCGGCACCATCACCTCGGCGGGGCGCGTCGACGTCGGCCGTGCGCTGGCAGATCTGACACGCCGCCACCCTGCAATCAACATCACCGCGCGACCGTACGGCAGTGAAGTAGTTATCGAAGGAGTCCGGTCCGGCGCAATCGACGTCGGCATCGTCGGATTGGCCGCAGGCCGCTTACCCAAGAGCTTTGCCGCCGCACCGTTGTGGAGTGAACCCACCGCAGCGTTTGTTGCTCCCGACCATCCCTTTGCCCAGGCCTCGTCGATCAGACTCGAAGACCTACGGGATCACACTCTCGTGGACTTCGCCTCCGGCAGCGAGGCCCGTGTCCAAACCGACCAAGCCTTCGCCGAATCACAGGTCCCACGCGGAAAAACGCTCGAAGCCAACTCGGTGGACCTGATCTGTTCACTGACCGCCAACGGCCTGGGTGTCGGTTTGCTCCCCCAGTCCATGAGCGCCCTACATCCCGAACTGGTCTGTATTCCGATCACCGATGCCCCGCATCGGATCGTCCACGCAATTACCGAACCCACCCATTCGTCGGCGCTCGCCCGCGAATTCGTCGAACTACTCGCGGCGCAGTTCGCTACTTGAGCAGTTTAGACATTCGCCTGTCCGCCAACGGCTTACCGCCTGTCTGGCACGTCGCACAGTATTGAAAAGAACGCTCCGCGAACGACACCTCGCGTACGACGTCACCGCACACCGGACAGGGAAGTCCGGTGCGAGCATGTACTCGCATCCCCGAGCGTTTCTCACCTTTGAGCCGCGCCGCGTCCTGACCTTCCGAACGCTCGATCGCGTCGGCCAGCGTGGACCGCATCACGGCATACAGCGTCGAAATCTGCTCCGGCGTCAGCCTCGACGAGGTCGCGAAGGGCGATAGTTTCGCGGTATGGAGGATCTCGTCCGAGTAGGCGTTCCCGATGCCGGCGATCAGCGACTGATCGACTATCGAGTTCTTGATCCGCGCCGACGTCCCGCCCAGAATCTCTGCGAACTCAGCTTCTGTCACAGCCATCGCGTCCGGCCCCAACCGGGCGATGCCCGGAACCTCCTGCGGATCGTTCACCACCCACACGGCGAGACGTTTCTTGGTGCCGGCTTCGGTGAGATCGAATGCCGGCGTCAACCCTTCAGGTGTGAAGAAATGAACGCGCAGCGCCAACGGCCCCTTCCCCGGTTTCGGCGGCGTTGGCGACGGATTATCGAGCCACCGCATCCAACCGGCACGGGAGAGATGCGTGACCAACCACAACCCGTCGCAATCCAGAGCCAGATGTTTCCCGAAGCGGGCGGCGCCCGTGACGTCACGCCCTTGCAAAGTCGTGATCGGCGGATCGAAGGTCTTGAGCACACTCAATGCAGCGATATCGACGCGTCCCACCACTGCGCCGACCGCGTGCTGACGAAGGAACCCTGCCAGCGCTTCCACCTCGGGTAGTTCAGGCATGGCATCAGACTAACGCCGACCACGGACACTCACCGTGTGCTCAGTCCGTTTCGGTCAGCAGAACCACCGAGTGTCCACCGCGCGCCTTCGCTGCGTACATCGCGCGATCTGCACGTCGCAGCAAAGTGGGATAGGCGATGAGTGCATCGTCCGGCGATTCGAAAGGACCTGCGACCTTCGCGATTCCGACGCTCAGGGCCACCTCGGAATGGCCGGGAGCAGTGACCGTTGATCGCTGAAGTTCTTGTTCGAGTCGATCGACCGAGCGTTGATCGCCCGAATCGACGATGATGAACTCGTCACCGCCGATCCGTGCGATCAAGGCCGACGGGCCGGCGCATTCGACCAGTCTCGATCCGACCTTCTCGATCACAGCGTCCCCGACTGTGTGCCCGTACTCGTCGTTGATGGTCTTGAATCGATCGATGTCGACAGCGGCGACAACGACAAGCGCCGAATTGGCGTACGACCGCTCCAGTAACAGTCGCACCTCGTCGGCCAGTCCCCTCCTGTTGAGAAGTCCGGTCAGTGGGTCCAACTGCGAATTCAACGCATCGGTGCCGAGAATGGAGAAGATGAACTGACAGGCAAAGGGGATCACGTAGATCGCCGCGCCGACGAGAACTGTCAAAGCGACCAGAACCGGAACATCCGAATAGTTCTCGACAACGGAAATGCGCATCACAATGCCGATGACTACGACGAATACCCACAACATGTGCAGGCTCTGTATTCGAGCATTGTGGAAGAACGCGATGTATCCGCCGATCACCGAGAACATCACGGCATGTGCCAGTGCCGCAAGTGGATTGGAATACAACAGCATTGCGGCCGCTATTCCCACTTCCGAATAGAGCACAAAGGCGTATGACCAGGAACGGGAGAGGTTGCGCCTCGTCGAGAGGGCGACAGCCATCATCACGGTTATGACGATGATGACTGCGTTCGCGGTGCGCGCGTGCGGAGTGGTCGGTCCCTGTGGACTGAAGCGAGTCAAGAACATGATCACGGTGACCAGCACCAACGAGCAGACGACAAGAAACCGCGAGGCGACGGTCAACCCTTTGTCCGCGAGATAGCGATTGAAGGTGTCGAATTGGTCCGGACGCCGATACCAATCGACAAGTTGAGAAGAGATCAGCCGGAATGCGGGACCCGAGAGCGGCCGTTGAGACGCGACGGCGTCCGAACGCTCCACACTCTCGGCAGATTCCATAAGGTCAGGGTAATCCAGTCAACTCCCCGCAATCAGACAATTCTCACTCTTTGCCATCCCACATCACAACCCGATCGCCGCCGGCGGCCTTCGCGCGGTACATCGAGGCGTCTGCTACTCGAAACAGTTCCGTCAACTCCTCGTCGGAAATGATCGAAGACCATTCGGCAGAGGTGATCGCGACTCCGACGCTGGTCGTCACCGCTGGATCACGATCGTCGATTCGCAGGTGCCTTCGCAGATTGTCCTCGAATGCGGGCGCTGCACCGACGTCGATCGTGTCCACCAAGACGAACTCGTCCCCACCGAATCTGGCGAAGAGCGCCTTCTCGCCGCCGCACCACCGCAGTCGATCAGCAATCTGACGAAGTACGAGATCGCCTTCTTCGTGCCCCCGCGAGTCGTTGACGCTCTTGAACGAATCGACATCGACGATCGCGACGACATACGACGACTTGCTCGACGCATGCCCCGTTGCCCCCATTTCGACAACAGCTCGCTGCAGCCCGCGCCGATTCAGAAGGCCGGTCAACGGATCCACATCCGAGCTGTCCGCGTCGGAGCCGAGAAGTGAGAGGACGAACTGGCAGGCGAACGGGATGACCACGATCCCGGTGGCGATGATCAGACACAGTGCGGTGGCCAACGCAGGATCCGCGTAGACCGCGACCTTTCGGCCGACCACTGCAAGAACCACGATGGACAGGGCGATGTGAATCGCCTGGAGTCTCGCGTTGTGAAAATACGCGATGTAACCACCGATCAGTATCAAGAGCACGCACTGGATCAACCCGATGAAGGGGTCGTTGTTCAAGAACACACCGACAAATACGCCGACCTCGCAGTAGGCGACAAAAAAGTACGACCACCGACGCGTGATTTCGGGCAGAAGGCAGAAGAGCACGATCACCGCGACCGTGACTCCGATGATGACGGCGTTGACGACGCTGGTGACGTGGTTGTGCACGCCCGCGTCGCTGAAGCGCAGCAGAGTCATCGCAACGATGACCGTCGTCAGGGAACCGATGACCAGCAATCGGACGGCTAGCTCCAGGCCCTTCGTGGCGAGGTATCGATTGAAACTGTCGAATTGATCAGGACGCCGATACCACTGAACGAGAAGGTCGAAAGCCGACTTCACAGCTGATTTTTCACGGCCACGCGGAGCGGGCAGAATCGACTGCAGTCGGTCCTGCCCGAACGATGTCATGCGCAGATCATAGGTGCGCAGACCGTCGTTCGGGATCAAGAGCGCAGGATCGAGGCCGCAAATCCGCGGTCGGTGTCAGCGCCGAACGAGGTACGTGTCCATGATCCAACCGTGCTTCTCGCGCAGCTCCGCCCGGCGCGCGACGATCCGATCTTCGACGTCGCGCAGGTTGCCGGAAATCAACTCCTCGTCCGCGGTTCCGAGGTATGCCCCCCACCAGATTTCGGCATGGTCTTCGGTCACCTGAGTGAAGGTGCAATGCGCGTCGAGCATGACGACGGCGTTGTCCACGCCGTCGGGCAATCCCTCGGCCAGTTTGCGGCCGGTCGTGATGTGGATGGGTTCGCCGATTCGGTTGAGGACGATTCGGTGTTGTGCAGCCAACGACTGCACGCTGGTGATTCCCGGGATGACGGAGTAGTCGAACGTCACTCTCCCGCGAGCGAGCACCCGCTCGACGATCCGCAGAGTGCTGTCGTAGAGGGAGGGGTCACCCCAGACGAGAATCGCTCCGACGCCAGGTTCGGCCGCGAATTCCGCTTCGAATTTCGCGGCCCGACGCTCGTGCCAGTCCTCGACAACCCCCTCGTAATCGGTCGGGGTTCGGTCCCGCGGCGGGTCCGTGATCTCGACCACCTTGTAGTCGAGGTGAACATGCTCGTCGAGGATGCCGGTTCGCAAGTCGACCAGAGCCTGCTTCTCGTCACCCTTTCCGATGATGAAGAACGTATCGGCCCTGTTCATGGCCTTGATCGCCTGAACCGTCACCTGGTCGGGATCACCCGCACCGATACCGATCACCAAGAGTTCGCGCATGTGCCGAGGCTATATTGCCGTGCGCCTTTATTAACCGCGGGAGGTTAATAAAGGCGCACGGCAAGGCAGGCCCTAGACTGATTCCCGTGACTGTCTCCACTGCTTACGAAGACCTCCTCCGGCTCGTCATGGAGACGGGTACCGCCAAATCCGATCGAACCGGAACCGGCACCCGCAGCATCTTCGGTCACCAGATGCGTTTCGATCTTGCCGACGGCTTTCCGCTCGTCACCACCAAGAAGGTCCACCTCAAGTCGATCGTCAACGAGCTCCTGTGGTTCCTGCGCGGCGACTCCAATGTGGCGTGGCTGCACGAGCACGGCGTCTCCATCTGGGACGAGTGGGCCGACGAGAACGGCGAACTCGGCCCCGTCTACGGCGTCCAGTGGCGTAGCTGGCCCACCCCTTCGGGCGAGCACATCGACCAGATCACGCAGACCGTCGAGACCCTGCGCTCCAACCCCGATTCGCGACGAATCATCGTCTCGGCGTGGAACGTCGCCGACATTCCGCAGATGGCGCTGGCTCCATGCCACGCTTTCTTCCAGTTCTACGTCGCCGACGGCAAGCTCTCCTGCCAGCTGTACCAGCGCAGCGCCGACATGTTCCTCGGCGTTCCGTTCAACATCGCCAGCTACGCGCTGCTCACCCACATGATGGCCCAGCAGGCCGGACTCGACGTCGGCGAGTTCGTCTGGACCGGCGGTGACTGCCACATCTACGACAACCACGTCGACCAGGTCACCGAGCAGCTCGGTCGCGAGCCCCTTCCGTTGCCGACCCTGAAGCTGAACAAACGCGACTCCATTTTCGACTACACCTTCGAGGACGTCGAGATCGTCGATTACCAGCACCACCCCGCGATCAAAGCGCCGGTAGCGGTCTGACGATGACCGATCGCACAGTCACCCTCATCTGGGCGCAGGCCCACGACGGCGTCATCGGCGTCGACAACACGATCCCGTGGCGCGTGTCCGAGGACATGGCTTACTTCAAACGCGTCACTATGGGACATCCGGTGATCATGGGACGGCGCACCTGGGACTCCATTCCACTGAAGTTCCGGCCGTTCAGCGGGCGTCGGAACATCGTCGTGACGCGCGATCCGCAATGGCAAGCCGAAGGCGCCGAGGTAGTCCACAGACTGGACGACGCCTTGGCGTTGCCGGACGGTGACGTATTTGTCGTCGGAGGCGGGCAAATTTATTCGGCTGCACTGCCATTCGCGACGCATCTCCTGGTGACCGAGGTCGACCTCGACATCGCCGGTGATGCCTTTGCTCCCGAGATCGGCCCCGAATGGAACCTGAAGTCCGACGAGCCCTGGCAGACCTCGGAGAAGAGCGGGCTGCGCTTCCGCTGGCTGGAATACACGCGCTGACCGACTTCCGCCGATAACGAGGCACCTCGCGAGTGAGTCGGTCATACTCCAAGAACGACATTCACCGCTTCCGAGAGGTCTTCGATGGACAAGAAGTCACTGACCGCTCTCGCTCGTCAACAGTTGAAACTGGCGGGCTCGGCGACCAGCGGTCGCAGTTCACAAACCGTCTACGGCGGCCACCAGCGCAGCCTGCGACAGACGGTGATCGCCCTGAGCGCCGGCAAGAGCCTCGCCGAACACGACAGTCCGGGCGAAGCCACACTGTTGGTCCTGAGCGGGAAGCTGAATCTTGTGTGTGGGAGCGACCAGTGGAAAGGATCCACCGGTGATTTCCTCACCGTGCCGGCCGACCGCCACAGCGTCGAAGCGCTCGAAGACGTTGCATTTCTGCTCACCGTCGCTATGAAGGGTTGAAGTCGGTACCGTCTTCCGGGTGAGCGAAACCGTGATCGAAGTGTCCATCGTCGCAGCCCCGTCCGTTCTGTGGCCCGCCCTGCGCGACCCGTCGCTGATTCGTCGTTGGTTCGGCTGGGAGTACGACGGTCTCGACGACGAAATCACCCAGATCTACTCCACCGCTGAGGCCGATCCCGAAGCACTGACGCTGAAACTCGGAAACGGTGACCGCTTCTCACTTCTCGAACAAGACGGCAAGACGGTCGTCCGCATCGATCGGCCGGCCAAATCTGCCGACGACGACTGGTACGACGACATCACCGAGGGATGGACGACGTTCCTCCAGTTGCTCAGATTCGCAGTGGAGCACCACGGACTCGCTGAGCGAAGAACCATCTATCTCGACGGCCTGCTGCTCCCTGGCGAGAATGCGGCAACCGTCCTCGGGCTCACCGAAATCGGTTTGGAAGCGGGAAGTCGATACGCGGCGACAATCGCTCCCGGCGACTATTTCGAAGGCGTCGTCGACTACGTCACCGATCACCAATTCGGGTTGACAGTCGAAGATCTCGGTCCTGGTCTACTCTCTGTCGCGACCCAGTCGGTGACTCCGCAGCGGCCAGACGGAGGCATGTCCATCCTGCTGACCACCTACGACCTGAGCGATGACGAGTTCGACGAAATCAAGCATCACTGGTCGTCGTGGTGGGAAGGTCGCCGTCAGGAGGGCTGACGTTCCGCGAGGCGATATGCTTCGACCATGGTCGAAGCATCGGGTCACAGTCCGGCACGCACGTTCGGCGAGTTGCTCGACCGCCTGGGCGATTCCAATGCAGACATACCGACACTCCACCGTCTGCTCGAGGCGGTCCTGGTGGTCGGTTCAGGTCTGGATCTCGACCTGACTCTCCAACGGATCATCACCTCTGCGACAACGGTTCTGGATTGCCGCTACGGCGCCCTGGGGGTTGCGGCGCCGGGGGGCGGGCTCTCGGAATTCGTGTACGAGGGAATCTCCGGGTCCCAACGCGCGACCATGGGGCATTTCCCCGAAGGTCATGGCGTTCTGGGTGTTCTGATGAATCACCCGCAGACTTTGCGTGTGGCGCATCTCGGCGACCATCCCGAATCGGTGGGATTCCCCGCGAATCATCCACCGATGGAGAGTTTCCTCGGGGCGCCGATCATGATGCGAGGAAAGGTGTTCGGAAGCATCTACCTGACTGAGAAGCGCGGAAAAGCCGAGTTCACCCAAGAAGACGAGGTCATTCTCGAGGCCCTCGCCATCGCAGCCGGCATCGCTGTGGAAAACGCCCGGCTGTTCGAGCAGTCACGAACTCGTGAAAGATGGCTCACCGCAACATCTGCCATTCGCTCGCGGTTGCTGGCCGGTGACTCGCTCGAGGACGGCCTGCAACTTCTTGCCAGTCGCGTTCGGGACCTGACCGGCGTCGACGACGTGATCGTGGTGATCTGCGAGAACGGGTACGCACAGGTTCACGCTGCAGCCAGCGCCAGAACCACGTCACGTGGAGTCAGAATTCCAGCGACGACCTATCCGTTCGACGTGGTGCGGAGCACTCGAAAGCTACAGGTACTCACCACTTTAGGTGCGCTCACCGAACTGGTGCCGTCGGCCGGAAGTGCGGTCGTGGCACCGATGTGCGTCGCCTCGGGTGTAGTCGGCGCGGTCATCGTGGCGTCGAACTCGACCAACACGCACTGGGATCACGACGAACTGACCCGGATCGAGTCGATGGCCGAACTCGGCTCCGTTGCAATCGAGTTCGACGAGAAACAAAAGGCGCAACGCCTGTTGTCGGTTCTCGCGGACCGCGACCGCATCGCACGAGACCTGCACGACAACGTCATCCAGCGACTGTTCGCGAGCGGAATGAGCCTGCAGAGTACGCTTCCGGACGAGACCCTCCCGGAGTCGGCGCGCGCGATTGTCAAACGATCCCTCGAACAGCTCGACAAGACAGTCCGCGAGATTCGGACAACCATCTTCGATCTGCAGACTCCCACAGCCACCGATTCGTCGAGCCTGCGCCGACGCCTCCTCGATGTCATCGGCGACGCCACCGCACAGTCCGCCGTGACCCCCAGCGTCCAATTCTCCGGCGCCATCGACACTCTGGTGAATCCCGGGATCCACCAGCACGCCGAAGCTGTGCTGCGTGAGGGGCTGAGCAACGTCCTTCGGCATGCACACGCACACCACATCACCATCGCAGTCACCGCGGACGTCGAATTTGCGATCACGATCGAGGACGACGGCGTCGGACTCCCCTCCGACTTCCACAAGAGTGGACTTCACAATCTCGAGCGCCGTGCCGAACATTGCGGCGGTACGTGCACGATCGTCAACCACGATCCGAGCGGTGCACGCCTGCTCTGGCGAGTACCGCTCGGGCGCACCAACTCGAATCGACCGAAGTCCGGTCGGTAGACCTATCGACTGCCGCTGCGGATTTCGGTGGCCAGCACCGCAGCCTGAGTACGACGCTGCATGCCCAGCTTCGAGAGCAGACGCGTCACGTAGTTCTTGACTGTCTTCTCCGCGAGGAACAATCGCGCGCCGATCTCCCGGTTGGTGAGTCCTTCTCCGATGAGGTCGAAGACTGCTCGCTCCTGATCGGAAAGTTCGGCCAACGGATCAGCTGTGCGGTCGCTACGGATCCGCTGCATCAGCGCCTCCGTCGCCCGACTGTCGAGCAGTGAACCGCCGCGCCCGACTGTGCGGACCGCAGCGACCAGATCGGTTCCGAGAATCTGTTTGAGGACAAATCCCGAAGCGCCCGCCATGATCGCGTCGAGTAGTGCCTCGTCGTCCGCGTACGACGTGAGCATCAGGCAGCGCAGGTTGGGCAGCATCGAGCGCAGTTCGCGGCACAGTTCGACGCCGTTGCCGTCCGGCAGCCGTACGTCCAGAACCGCGACGTCGGCATTGCTCTGCGGTACCGCAGCCAATGCTTCTCCCACGGATGCGGCCTCACCCACCACCACGAAGTCTTCGACCCCGCCGAGTAGGTCGAACAATCCGCGTCTGACGATCTCGTGATCGTCGACCAGGAATATCCGCGTTGTCATCGAACCCCTCCAAAAGGCATCTCACGTCGAACGGTACCGGAGATGGTGGACTCAAAAGTCATTGAATGCATTCTCTTCACTTGTTGACGTGCCGGACGATGAGAACCGGGCAATCCGCAGTATGGAGCAGTGCCCGACTGGTCGATCCGAGGAGCATTCCCGCGAATCCGCCGCGCCCACGGCTGCCGACGACGATCAATTGCGCCGTCTCCGCGTATTCGCTCAGCACTCGGACCGGACGGTCACGCGCGACGACTCTCTCGACGACGACGTCTGGGTAACGCTCGGTGAAACCAGCCAATTGCTCGGCAAGGACAACTTCCTCACCTGTCTGGATGCTGCTCCACAGTGGATCGTCGGGGGTGGCGCCGAGGGAGGGCTGCACGCTCACATCGCTCCACACGTTGACGGCGATCAATGTTGCACCCCGAGCGGATGCCTGTTCGAAAGCATGCTCGACTGCCTCGATGCTGCTTTCGGATCCATCGACGCCGACGACGACAGGACCTTCGGTCGGCGGTCGACCATCAAGCGTCCGGCCCCGGACTACCGCCACCGGAGATTCGCCGTGCGAGACGACCGACACCGTCGCGGAACCGACGACCAATCCGGTGAATTCACCATGCCCGCGGGGCCCGAGCGCAATGATGTACGCGCCCTTGGACAATTCGATCAGGCGATCGGAGACGCTGCCGTCGAGTAATTCGGTGACGATCTGGAGGTCGTCGTCGATGCTTTGCCGCGCGAGGATCTGCGCGCTGTCCAGACGAGCGGTGGCAGTGCGGCGAAGTTCGTCCTTGAAGCTCTCGGCGAGGTACGGCTCGGAGTAGTAGAAAGCGGGGATGTGCACCACCGTCGCGATGTGCAGCGGACGACCGAGCGCCACCGCCGTTCGAGCGGCCCAGACGACAGCCGACGACGCCGATTCCGAGCCGTCCACTGCTACGACTACGGGTTTGGTTGCACTCATGTTCGTCCCTCCACGATCGACCAGAGAATCTCTTCGCCCTCACACTATTGCCCAATGACGGCAAAAAGGATTCATCAGCCGACGCGAGTCCCGAATCGGACATTCCGAGTTCGGGTGGACTGCGGCAACGGCCCCGCCAACATCCCTTTCGGGCGTCAACGAGGCCACCGGTGCCGGATTCGCACGCAAACCCTGGCTACTCGATCCACGTTAGGCGAAGAACCCGACCGGTCAGAAGTGAAAAAAGTCCCATATGAAAGCGCCGAAAATCGGGTTTCGTGCGCAAGAGATCCCGAATCACCCGATCTGCTGTGCGCCTTTATTAACCGCCGGCGGTTAATAAAGGCGCACGGCAGGGTCAGTCACAAATCTTGCGGAACTTCTCGATCAGCTGAACACGGCCGTTGCGATCGGCCGCCAACGGCGTGACGTTGAGCGTCGTGACGCCAGCTTCGGCGAAGGCTGCGACGCGTTCCTTGACGTAGCTCTCGGGACCGATCAACGACACGGCGCGAACCAGCTCGTCCGGGACCGCTGCTGCGGCCTCGTCCTTCTTGCCCGCGAGGTAGAGATCCTGAATCTTCTCGGCGGCCTCTTCGTAGCCGTATCGCACCGCGAGGTCGTTGTAGAAGTTCTTGCCCTTGGCGCCCATACCGCCGATGTAGAGCGCAAGGCTCGGGCGTACCCAGTCGAGCATGTGGTCGACGTCGTCACCGATGGCCAGGGCCGGCGACGCGTACACCTGAAGCTCGCCGAGGCTCGGATCGCGCTTGGCCTTGCCCTTCGCAATCGGCTCGCCCCATACGCTTGCTGCCTTTTCCGGATGGAAGAAGATGGGTTCCCAGCCTTCGGCGATCTCAGCCGTCAGCTCGACGTTCTTGGGTCCGAGCGAAGCGATCAGGATCGGGATGCGCTCACGCACAGGATGATTGATCAGCTTGAGCGGCTTGCCCAGTCCGGTGCCCTTCTCGGCGGGGAGCGGAACCTGGTAGTACTTGCCCTGGTATTCGACCTTCTCGCGGCGCCACACCTGACGGCAGATCTCTACGACCTCACGCGTGCGTCCCAACGGAGCGTCGTACTTGACGCCGTGGAATCCCTCGATCACCTGCGGTCCGGAAGCACCCAGGCCCATAACGAAGCGACCGTTGGAGACGAAGTCCAGGCCCGCTGCCGTCATGGCGGTCAACGAGGGCGTACGGGTGTAGATCTGGAAGATTCCCGAAGCGAGTTCGATGGTCGACGTCTTGGCCGCCAGGTAACCGAGCTGGCTGACCGCGTCGAAGGAATACGCTTCCGGAACGAAGGCGATGTCCAGGCCCGCCTTCTCCAGGTCACCGACCTCTTCGACGGTTTCGGCGAACCCGCCGCTGTAGTTCAAACCCATACCGATACGCACGTTGTAACCCCAATCCAGACGATTGCCGCCGTGTGCGACGCGCACACAGCCTTGGTACTCCCATCGAACACCTAACTCACATCGAACACTACGGAACATGAGTCCGCATTCATGTGACTACCCCGTTCGTATTCGATGACCGAAACGAACGGGGTAGCGGGAGAACTTGGAGAGGTCAGGATTCTTCGGGGCGAACCACCATGACGGGGCACTTGGCCGAAGCGATCAGAGTATTGCTGGTCGAGCCGAGGAGCATGCCACGGAATCCACCACGGCCACGGCTGCCGACTACAACAAGCTGCGCTTTTGCCGACCAGTCGAGCAGCCGTCCTCGTGGGTTGTCGAGGTATACCTCGCGCCGGACCTTCACGTCCGGGTACTGCTCGGACCAACCGGCCAAGCTCTCGCTGAGTACTGCGTGCTCTTCCTCTTCAAGAGACTGCGGGGCAAGCGCAGCTGCCCTCGGGTCTTCGAATGCCGCGCTGCCGAGGTCACTCCAAACGTGCAGCGCCACCAACTCGGCACCGCGGAACGCTGCTTCCTCGAATGCCGCGCCCACTGCTTGCGCGCTGAGCGCACTGCCGTCGACGCCGACCACGACGGGTCCCTCCGAAGGCACTGCGCCGTCGCGGTCCCGCACGACGATGACCGGGCACTTGCCGTGACTGGCAACACCGACCGCTGTATTACCGAGAACTGCCGTCGCCGCCTTGCCCGAAGCGGACGCTCCGACAACGACCCGCCTGGCCTGCGCCGAACTCTCGATCAACCACTGAGTTGCGCTGCCGATGGCGATTTCGGTGTGAACTTCGAGTTTCGGATCGATCTCATGGGCGAATTGTTCCGCCTCTGCCAAGATCGCTTTTCCCGCCTCTTCGACCCATTCGTACACCCCACCCGCGTCGACGTACGGTCCGCCGAAACCGTAAGGCGCGAAGTCGAGAGCGTGGATGATGTCGAGTCGCAATTCGCGCTGGGCGGCGATTTTCGCGGCCTCGCGGAGCGCAGTGGACGCAGTGTCCGAACCCTCGACTCCGACAACAACACTGTTATGTTCGCGTGAACTCATGTGCCCACCTTCCTGAAGAAGTAACCGAGCCACTTTCACTCTAACCATCCCACTTGTCCGGCTTTTTTGGGGTCGCCCCCTCTTCATTTCGGGGACTTAGGTCCCCGAAACTGTTGACGGATAGGAGAATTAGCAGAGCAATCAGGGCCAGGTGTGAACGGGATCTCCCGCCCGCATGTTCTCGACGTAACCGCGGAGCATTCCGGTGAGCGCAGTCGAGCGGTCCGCGCCCGAGGCCTCCGCGCGCGCCACGTGCTCTCGTTGCCAGGCGGCACCGGTCTGCCGATTCAGGCACCGCCCCTCGATGACGCCGAGATACCGATCGCGGGCCGCGGCGGACAATCCGAAGTCCGCCAAACCCTCGTCCGCCAACGGCAGCAGCCTTCGCAGGACCAACTCGTCGGCACCGACCCAACCGATCTCCGGCCAGTACAAGGTTGCGTCGAGTCCGTACTTGGCGCCGATGTGCAGGTTCTCTTCTGCCGCATGGAACGACATGTGCGACCACAGTGGCCGCTCCGCGTTCACCAGCGCCCGAACTGTGCCGTAATAGAAGGCCGCATTGGCCATGATGTCGACGACAGTCGGTCCGGCCGGCAGCACTCGATTCTCGATACGCAAGTGCGGCTTGCCATCCGAGCAGTCGTACACCGGACGATTCCAGCGATAGACCGTGCCGTTGTGCATCTGAAGCTCGCTCAACTCCGGAACCCCGCCCGCCGCGAGCACTTCCAGTGGATCGATGTCCGACACGTCAGGCAGCAGGGCCGGGAAGTACCGCGAGTTCTCTTCGAACAAGTCGAGCACTGAGTGGATCCACCGCTCACCGAACCACACCCGCGGCCGCACACCTTGGTTCTTCAGCTCGAAAGTTCTTGTGTCCGTGGCCTGCTCGAAGATCGGGATGCGCGATTCGTGCCAGAGTGCCTTGCCTGCCAGGAAAGGAGAATTAGCCGCCAACGCCACCTGTACGCCGGCCAGACACTGCGCGGCATTCCAATGCGCGGCAAACTCTTCCGGCGCAACGCGAAGATGCAACTGCATGGACGTACATGCCGCCTCCGGGACTACCGAATTGGTATCGGCTCGAAGAATTTCCACGTCGCTGCCAGGTAGCGCGACACCTTCGACGTCGAGTTCGATGTCCTCGCCTCGAGCGGTGAAAATTTGCTCGTTGAGCAATTCGTAGCGCGGGTTCGCGGTGATCCACTCTCGATCGAGATGCTCGAGTTGCAGAGTCGGCAGCATCCCGATCATCACCATCTCGGCGTCGTGCGCATGGATTCGCGCGTCTGCGACGTCGAGGGAGGCGCGCAGTTTCTTTTCCAATTCGAAAGTTGCATCACCGGTGAGTGGGCCGGGTTCAACGTTCATCTCGACGTTGAACTGTCCGAGCTCGGTTTGGAAAACCGCAGCGTCGTCGATGGATTCGAGCACTTCACGGTTGGACATCGCAGGAGCCATGTCCCCGTTCACCAGGTTGAATTCGATCTCCATGCCCAGCAGCGGCGCCGGCTTGTCGACGGCGTCTCGGAAGTCACCACCGTCGAGCATCTGCTTCATGGCGTCGACGCATGACCGCACTTTCTTGCGAAAGAGCCTACGGTCCGCCCGCGTAAACTCTCGCGCCGTGACTTCTGCACCCATCGCGCATTCCCCCTTCGACGATCAACGTCACTGAAGGCTATCCGGCCGGTGTCACCGACAAACGAGAACTGCGGTGGCACCAGGAAGAATTTCCCGACGCCACCGCAGTTCTCCGAAAGTTTCTCTTTACGAGTTGTCTACCCAGGTGACAGCCACGCCGCGAGCCTGCAGCCACGCTGCGGGATCGACCTTTGCGCCGTTCTCGGCAACCTCGAAGTGCAGGTGCGGGCCGGTGGACTGTCCACGGTTACCCACTGTGGCGATCTGCTGGCCAGCATTGACGCGCTGGCCGACGTTGACCTGGTAGTCGTTGACGTGGCCGTACGTGGTGACCGTGCCGTCGTCGTGCTGGACGCGAACCCAGAGGCCGAAACCTGACGCCGGGCCGGCGTCGATGACCTGGCCGTCTGCTGCAGCCAGAATCGGCGTACCGATCGGAGCCGCGATGTCGAGACCACCGTGGTGCGCTCCCCAGCGCGAACCGAAGGTAGAGGTCAGCGTTCCGGATACCGGCTGCACGGTGCGAGCAGAGGTGCCGGGGTTGATCCCCGCGAGGAACTGCTGTGCCTGCGTGTTGAGATCGGCAGCAAAATCGGGAAGCTCGGGAATGTCGAGAGCGGGAAGTGCCGCCAATTCAGCCGGAACGACAACGCCCTCGGGGAGCAGACCCTGCGGGATTTCGATGCCGGCGATGGTCTGTGTTGCCGGCGCCGCAGCAGCGGTTCCTGCACCCATCTGGCCTGCACCGACGAGGAGTGCACCGGTAGCCGCAGCTACGACACCCGCCTTGACACCGGCACCAGGGCCAGCCGACGGGGTGCGGTGGCGGCCGCTTGCTGCCTCGGGATCGATCTCGAAGACAACATCGTCATTGCCCGTGCGGTGGTGGTTTCCCACAGTGTGTACTCCGTCAGTCGTCGGCGTGCAGCGTCCTTCTGATGAAGCCCGCTCCTCTGTCTGCCGAAGAATGTAACAGTTTGATCAAGGCGGCCGCCACCGTTACCCGATCTTGACCAAAACTATTTCTCGCCGTTCTGTCGGCTGGCGTCCAGTTCTGACTTGAATGCGTCGTATCGTGCCCGGTGAGCGGGTCGGCGACGAATGATCGCCCACGCGATACCCAGAACCACGAACCAGATCGGTGTGACGACAAGTGCCTGCAGGGTGTCGTCCTTGGTTGTCAGCGCCCAGAGGATGAAGACGAAGAACGCGAGCACGACCCAGCACATCACGATGCCGCCGGGCATCTTGAACTTCGACACCTCGTGCAGGTGCGGACGACGCTTCCGGTACACCATGTAGCTCGCCAAAATGATCGTCCACACGAACATGAACAGCAGCGCCGAGATGGTCGTGACGACGGTGAAGGCCTCGATCACGGAATCGCCCGAGAACAGCAGGATCAGCGACGCCAGCAAGAAGATGCAGGAGAACATCAGGGCGTTCGCGGGGACCTTGCGCGAGTTCAGCTTGCCGAGTGCCCGCGGTGCGTCGCCCTCCTGCGCAAGGCCGAACACCATGCGCGAGGTGGAGTAGATACCCGAGTTGGCCGAAGACGCAGCGGAGGTCAGCACGACGAAGTTGATGACAGATGCAGCGATGCCGAGGCCGGCGAGTGTGAACATGGCGACGAACGGACTCTTGTCTGCGCTGATTTCGCGCCACGGAGTCACCGCGATGATCACGGTCAGTGCAACGACGTAGAACAGCAGGACACGAATGGGGATGGAGTTGATGGCCTTCGGCAGGTTCTTCTCCGGGTCCTTCGCCTCGGCGGCGGTGGTGCCGACCAGTTCGATGCCCACGAAGGCGAACACGGCGATCTGGAAGCCGGCCACGAAGCCCATGAATCCGGTCGGGAACATGCCGCCGTCGTTCCAGAGGTTGTCGATACCCGAGGTGGCACCGTTCGGCGCCGTGAACCCGGAGACGACCATGACGATGCCGACGATGATCAGGCTGACGATGGCGACGATCTTGATCAGCGCGAACCAGAACTCGGTTTCACCGAAAGCGCGAACGGTCGGGAGATTGAGGAGCAGCAGCGCCGCGATCGTCAGCAAAGCAGGTATCCATGCCGCGAGACCTGGCCACCAGTATTTGAAGTATCCGGAAATCGCGATGACGTCCGCGATGCCGGTGACGATCCAGCAGAACCAGTAGGTCCAGCCGGTGAAGAATCCCGCCCAAGGGCCCAGCAGATCCGCGGCGAAGTCGGAGAACGACTTGTACGCCATGTTCGAGAGCAGCAACTCCCCCATCGCCCGCATGACGAAGAAGAGCATGAAGCCGATGATCATGTACACGAAGATCACGGAAGGCCCGGCAAGCGAGATCGTCTTGCCCGATCCCATGAACAGTCCGGTGCCGATGGCACCACCAATGGCGATCAGCTGGATATGCCGGTTGGACAGCTGACGTGAGAGGTGGGGGTCTTCGCCGGACGGCTTCGTCAGGTCTGGTGTATTCGCGTGGTCGGACACGGAGGATCCCCCTCGTCATACGGTTCATCCGGGGCATCGAAATCGTGCCCGTCGGGGGAACCTCGGAAAATGTGCTCTCTCAAAGTACGCGTGCACTGGCTCACATCAAGCATCGGAAAGCGGACGCCGATAACCTGTCGAGGTGAACACTGACAGCACCGCCCATCAAGACGGACATATCGCCGCGACGCTGTTCGATTTCTCCGGAACCCTCTTCCGTTTGGAGGAGAGCGACGATTGGACCGAGCACCTCGTCGATCATCAAGGCGATCCGCTCGACGTGCACGCTCAAGCCGAGTTGATGCGTCGGATGACCGCGCCGGTGGGCAGAACCGTTGAGATGGACGAAGCCGGGATCTACGCGTGGGAGAACCGCGACCGGGATCCGAAGTTGCATCGTCAGGCGTACCTCGACGTGTTGAGTAAGTCCGGAGTGCCCGATCCGGTTCGGGCCGAAGCTTTCTACGCGCTGCTGGTCGATCCGGACCAGTGGTCGCCGTACCCGGATACCGGTGAGGTCCTGAAGTCATTGTCGGAGAAGGGCGTACGCACTGCCGTCTTGAGCAACATCGCCTTCGACATCCGTCCGGCGTTCGTCGACCGCGGCTGGGACGTCTGGGTCGACGAGTTCGTCCTGTCGTTCGAGGTGGGTGCAGTCAAACCGGAACCCGCGATCTTCGAATACGCCCTGGCACAGCTGGATGTGGATGCGGCGCAGACCCTGATGATCGGTGACAGCGACGTCGCCGACGGCGCGGCCCGAGACGTCGGTTGCCAGTTCGCACTCGTCGATCCCCTGCCGACGACCGAACGCCCGCACGCGCTACTCGACGCAGTGCGGAAGTTCGGGCTTCTGTAGGGAGCGCTCAGCAGTCGCCCGACTTACCGACTGTCTCGTATTCGCCGATGGCAGCAACCTTCTCGGCAGAGGCGCTCTGAGCGTCGAAGTGGTAGCCCAACCACTCCTTCGCCAGCCGTCTGGCGAGTTCGAGGCCGACCACTCGCTGCCCGAAACACAGGACCTGTGCGTCGTTGCTGAGAACTGATCTCTCCACCGAGAAACTGTCGTGGGCAGTCACCGCCCGGATCCCCGGGACCTTGTTGGCGCTGATAGCGACGCCCAATCCTGTTCCACACACGAGGAGCGCCCGGTCGGCTTTGCCGTCGGCCACCAACCTGGCGGCAGTAACAGCAACGTGCGGATACGCAGTGTGTTCGTCGTTCCCGACGCCGACATCGGTCACGACCTCCACGCGGTCGTCGGCTTCGAGGTCGGCCTTGAGTGCCTGCTTGTACTCCAAGCCGGCATCGTCGCAACCGACGACGATACGAAGTCGCTCAGCCATGATCGTGCTCCTTGCGTTCAGAGTTCGTGTTCAAGAAATCAGCGACGGTACGGACACACATCGCCATGGATATCGCGCCGGCGTCCGGGGTCCCGACGCTCCGTTCTGCCAGCGGTCGTGCCCGACCCACCAGCGGGCGCAATTGCGCCGTGGCGTCGGCTGCGGTCTGGGCAACGTCGGCGGCTTCGTCCCACGCTTGCGCCGTGAGGACCCCGTTTCCGACTGCGGCACTCAAGGTTTCCACGAACGGCCACAGAGCATCGAGCATCGTTTTGTCGCCTAGTTTTGCTCCACCGAGCGCCACTATCGCGTCATAGCCAGCCCGTACACCGTCAGCCAGGTCATGGGCGCCTGGTTGTCCCTTGTCACCCAACCGGGTCCCCATCGCCGTAAGCGCGGCACCCCACAGCACGCCGGACGTCCCGCCCGCCTTTGCTGCCCAGGCTTCACCCGCTGCAGTCAAAACTCCTTGTGGACCGGCACCCTGCGCGGCTGCGGCCTGCGCTGCCAGCGTCGCGTATTCGGTTCCGCGAACCATCCCGCGCCCGTGGTCTCCATCACCTGCCACCGCATCGATGCGACCCAGTTCTTCTTCGTTGACCGCCATCACCCGAGCGAGAGCATCGATCACCGTAGCCACGGTTTCTCCGCACAGCCGTCCCCGGTCGTCGCCCGCAGCGCTCACACCGGACGTCTCTTGCACGGAAGTGGTAGTACGACGCTCCCCCGATCGTGTTGCCACACCGAATGTTCCGCGCCGAAATGCCGGAGTGTCCGCGGCTGCGGTCCAGAACGATTCGAGTTCCTCGTCCAGCCACATGAGCGTCAGTGAACAACCGGCCATGTCGAGGCTGGTCACCAACTCTCCGACCTCCGGCGAGACAACCGTGTATCCGGCCTCCCGCAACAGCTTCGCCGCGGTACCCCAGACCACGAACAATTCCTCGTACTTGGTACGCCCGAGTCCGTTGAGGATCACTGCGACGCGGGTCCCGGAGCCGTCCGGCCGTTCGGCAAGCACACCGTCGACCAATAGCTTCGCCAGTTCTGCGGCACTTGGCATCTCGTGCGTGGACACACCCGGTTCTCCGTGAATGCCCAGCCCCAGATCCATCATTCCGGTTTCCACGGCGAACAGTGGGTGATCTGCGCCCGGCATGGTACATCCGTCGAAAGCAACACCGAGTGTTCGCGTGTTGTCGTTTGCCGCGCGTCCTACTCGCTGTACCTCGTCGAGGTCGTATCCTGCTTCCGCAGCCGCCGATGCGATCTTGAACACCGTGAAATCACCAGCGATTCCGCGCCGCTTCGTGATGTCCTCCGCGGATGCACTGGCAATATCGTCGGTGACCGGTAGGTACCGAGCGTCGATTCCCTCGTGCGCCAAAGCTTTCACTGCGAGCGAGAAGTTCATCACGTCACCCGCGTAATTTCCGGTCGTCAGAAGCACGCCGGCACCGCTGTCGACAGCGCGAGCGACGGAGGTCGCCTCCGCTGCGGAGGGAGACGTGAAGATATTTCCCACTACGGCGCCGTCGGCGAACCCCGGCCCGACAACACCACAGAACGCGGGATAGTGGCCGGAACCGCCACCTACGACGACCGCAACCTTGCCCGGTCGAGTCTCCTGGGCACGTACAACACCGCCTGGCACACCGACAACATAGTCGGAGTTAGCGTCGAGGAAACCCTCGAGCATGTCTTCCGTAAATGTCGCGGGGTCGTTGAATAGCCGAGTCATGACAAAATACCTCTAACGCAGTCGATTTCCGGTTTCGGGGTCGAATAGATAGACACGTTCAGGAAGAGCAGTCGCCGCGCACTCGTCGCCTGCCGCAAACCTCTCGTGGGCCGGTGTCTGAACCATCAGCGTTGATCCCGAGCCCGTCGACTCGGTTCCCGCTGCATTCACCTGCACCAGACCGAACTCCATCAGGTGCTCGAAATGCTTCACGTGCACCGTGATCTGCCCCTGCCCGGCAGGCCCCGACACCATAGTCATGTCTTGGGGGCGAACTCCGACTCGAACCGACTGACCCTCAACAACATTGCGTGTCGAGACCGGCAAGGTACCAGCCGAGCCTATGGCAACAACCGCAGATCCGTTCTCGAGGCGCACAATTCCGTCGAACATGTTGATCTGCGGTTCGCCCACGAACTCCGCCACGAAAATGTTAGCCGGATCGTCGAACACCTCGTCAGGAGTGCCGTACTGCTGGATGATGCCACCGTCCATCACCGCAAGCCGGTCGGCCAAGCTCAGCGCCTCGACCTGGTCGTGAGTGACCACGATTGTGGTGTAGCCGAATTCGCGTTGCAGCATCTTCAGTTCACGCCGAACCCGTTGCCGTGCCGACGCGTCGAGGTGCGAGAGCGGTTCGTCGAGGAGCAGCACCGGCGGGTTGCGCACAAGCGCCCGAGCGAGTGCAACCCGCTGCTTCTGTCCGCTCGACAATCCTGCCGGACGCAAGGCGAGTAGGTCCTCCATCTCCAGACGACGGGCAATGGTGGACACCAGTTCGTCTGCGCCCGCTACTTTTCGGGCTTTCAATCCGTACGAGAGGTTGTCGCGCACCGAGAGCGGCGGATACAAAGCGTAGCTCTCGAATCCAACCCCGACGCCTCGTTTCCCGGGTGCCAGCTGACTGATCTTCCGGTCACCGATCAAGATCTCCCCGCTCGAGACGGTCTCCAGTCCGGCGATCATCCGAAGGGTTGTCGTCTTGCCGCATCCCGAAGGACCCAGTAGCGCAACCAATTCACCGGGTTCGATGTGCAGGTCGATTCCTTTGACCGCGTGGAATGTTGCCCGCCCACGCGAAGAGTAGGTCTTCTCCAGGTTGTCCAAGGTCAGTGATTGCGCGACCTTCGCGCCGCTACGACTATCGGCGGTAGTGGTCATCGCCCGTCCTCCTGTGCTGCGTAGGTCGTTACACTTTCGCCGGTCCTAACGGCGCCGACGATCGCGCTGCCGAGTCGTCGACTGTCTGTTCCTTCTGGTGCGCCCTCGAACAGGTGAATGTTCTGGCGAGCCAATTCCACAACGATCTCGGCACCTTCGACCGCGAGCGAACCACCCGACGACAGACCGATCATCGTGACCCCGCCGCCGAGATCTATCGAGAGTTCGACATTGCGGCCAAGCCGCTCTACCAGTTGAATCCGGCCGCGTACGGCCACCGCGGCGGAGTTTCCCGAGTAATCTGCGCGAATCTCGATGTCACACGGTCGGATACCGATTCGAGCGCCGACCGACGACGAAATCGAGATGTCGGCCGGAATCTCGACCTCCAGCTCGGTGCCCAGAACCCGGAGCACCGCGCCGTCGACTGCTGCGTCGAACACGTTGATCTCGGGTTGACCGAGCGAGCGTGCCACGAACGTGTCAGCGGGCGCATGCCAGATGTTGGCCGGGGTGTCGATCTGGACCAGCCGCCCTTCCCTCAGGATTGCGATTCGATCACCCAGCGCGAGTGCTTCCTGATAGTCGTGCGTCACGTACACCGTTGTGGTGTTGGACATCTGGCCGAGCTGACGCAATTCTGCACGCATCGCAGCACGTAGTTTGGCGTCGAGGTGTGAGAGCGGCTCGTCGAGGAGGTACACGTCAGCCGGCCGCACCAGCACACGACCGAGTGCGACACGCTGCCGTTGTCCGTTGGACAACTCTCGCGGGAACCGCTCGAGCAAGTGGTTGATTCCCAGCGTTTTCGTGACCGCGTCGATACGGCGCTTCTGCTCGTCCTCCGAGTATTTTCCGGTTCGACCGGATTTGAGTGGTGACGCCAGATTCTCCGACACCGTCTTCTGCGGGTAGAGGGCGTAACTCTCGAAGGCCATGGCGACGTTACGGTGGTATGGCTCGACGAGAGTCATGTCCACTCCACCGATGTCGACGGTACCGTCGTCGACTTCGACGAGTCCGGCTATCGACTTGAGCGTCGTGGTCTTGCCTGCGCCGGAAGGTCCCAGAATGACCAGGAATTCACCGTCTGCCACGTCGAGGTCGATACCGTCGATGCCCACGGTCTTTCCGTAGTGCTTCGTCAATGCTTTGACAGTAAGTGCGACCATCAGGATTTCACCGCCCCAAACGACAGTCCGCGGACAAGGTATCGCTGAATCGTCAACGCCAGAATCAGCGGTGGTAGAGCAGCGATCACCGCCGCCGCAGCTGTCAGGTTGTAGTAGGCCTGTCCGCCGCCACCGAGGAACTTGGTCACCGCGACGGTGACGGTTCCTGCGTTACTGTCGGCCAGGATGAGAGGGAATACGTAGTTGTTCCACGCGAAGATGAACGAAAGCAAAGCTGCCGCAGCGATTCCGGGACGAACAAGTGGCAGTGCCACCATCACGAAGGCGCGCTTACGGGTGTATCCGTCCAACAATGCTGCTTGCTCGAGGTCTTCGGGAAGGTCTTCGAAGTACGAGCGCAGGATCCAGACCACCAGAGGCATCGTCACCAGTTGAAGAACCCACACCATCCCGAGTTTGGTGTCGAACAACCCGATCTGGTTGTAGATGACGAACAGCGGGACGATCACCATCAGCTCCGGCGCAAAGCGGAAGGAAAGCATGTTGAACATCAAATCGTTGGATCCCTTGTACTTCCAACGCCCGGCAGCATACGCCGCCGGAATTCCGATAGCCAACGAAACAAGAACAGCGCCACCACAATTGATCAAGCTGGTCAGCAGGGCCGACTTGAAGTCGACACTCGTCAGATCCGTGCCCTTCTGACTCAGCACGGTTCCGAAGTTCTCGAACGTGGGACTGAACTTGAAGTATGTGGTGGTCTGCTCGGCCGGAGTCTTCAGCGCCAGCAGAAACATCCACAGGATGGGAAAGAGCGAGAAGACGAACCACACGACCAACACGATGTCCGCGGCTACGGCACCGATGGTGAATCTCTTCTGGCCTGGCATCAATTCACTGGCCATGACTTTACGACTCCGCTCCGGCAGCACGACGCTGCGCTTTGCCCAACACGCTCACCAGATAGCGCGCGGTGACGAACACGATGATCCACAGCAAGAACATGTAGGTGCTGCCGCGGGAATAGTCGAGATTGATGATCGAATCCTCGAATGCACCGATCTGGAGCGTTCGGGTGGACAGTCCTGGTCCACCCGCAGTCAGGACGTACACCGCGTCGAACACTTTGAGGTTGTCCATGAATCGGAAGATCACGGCGACCAGAATGTAGGGCCACAACATAGGCAGCATGAGCCTGCGGAACATGTAGAACCAACTGGCACCGTCCACCTCGGATGCTTCGAACGGCTCCTTCGGCAGCGAACGCATTCCGGCGAGAACAAGAATCGCCACGAAGGGAGTGAAGATCCACAGGTCCACCAGAATGACCGACCACAGTGCATTCTGACTGCTCAACCAGTCGAATGTGTTACCCAGTCCAAGAACGTGATTCAAAATTCCGAACTGCGGATTGAACATCAGTTTCCAGATCACACCGGCGATGACAGGTGCAATCATCAATGGAAGGATCAGCACCTTCTCGAAGATCTTCCCGATCAAGCTCGAACGGTTGAGCAGCAACGCGATGCCGACGCCGATCACGGTTTCGACCGCTGTGGCAACAATCGCGAAGACTCCAGTCACGCGCACGCTGGTCCAGAAGCTCGAGTCGCCCAGGACACTCGCGAAGTTCTTGAACCACACGAACTGTGGATCAGGATTCACCGCTGCGTAATTCAGGAACGAGTAGTACGCGCCGATCACGAACGGGTAGAGAATTCCGACAACGATCACCACAGCCGGAATCGAGAGGATGTAGGGTCGCAACTTGCGTCGCCACATCGGTACTTCGGGAGGTTCGACGTTGTGGGGCGATGCGTCTGCCGGTTTCGCGGAGGGTGCCTCCGACGGCGGACGGGTGGATTGGGTAGTCACTATTCCTTACTCCCTTGCTCCGGTGATCCGCCGCGGATCAGAGGTTTACCTTGGATGTGTTGGTCTTGGCGAGCGAGGAGAGCGTCGACTGCGCATCCTTGCCGCCGTAGATGTCCTGCAGCGCCACGGCCCAGTCCTCCGTGGTGTCGAAGAACTTCTTCTGAGGCGTGAACTGGATTTTGGAACTGCCGATCACCGTCTCGAATGTTTCGAGGTAGCCCGGCATACCATCGCCGACTTCCTGTTTGAAAGTCTCGTCGAACACGGACTTGCGTACAGGGTTCGCGAAGATACCCGATTTGACGGCGTCGTTGAGTGTTCCCTTGCTGGTGGCCCACTGCAGGAAAAGCCAGGCCGCATGCTTTTTCTCGGAACGCGCATTCATCGCCAGCGACCACGTCCACAAGTTGGTCGCATAGCTGCCGTCCGGCCCGGCCGGCCCCGGGTACCAAGCGAGGTTCCCGGCTTCCCGACTCGCTCCGGGCTTGTTCTTCGGGTACGTCGCACTGTCTGCGTCGTACACCATCATTGCCTTGCCGTCACCGAGATCGCCTGTTGCCTGCGGATAGTCGTACGTTGTCCACGAAGTCGGTCCGGCAGCGTGCATCATGTCGATCCACTTCTGCGTGAAGGCCACCGCCTTGTCCGAATCCATGGTGGCGACCAGTTCGCCATCGCGGAGTTCGTAGTCCTTGGCACCCTCGCGACTGAACTGTGTCATGAATCCGGGGTGAATCGTCGCCCAGGACTTCGACCCTCGCGTGGCGATTCCGTAGACGTTCTCACTTCGATCCGTGAGATCCGTTGCAAGTTCGATCAATCCGTCGAATGTGTCAGGGAGTGTAATTCCCTTGTCGTCGAAGACCCTCTTGTTGTAAGTGACGACATTGTTCTCGAAGCCCAACGGTAACGCCCACTGTCCCCCTGTTCCGAGAGGGGATCCCAGTTCGAAATCCCAACGGGTAGAAGTTCGCAGCCCCTCGTAGATATCTTCGAAGTCGTATTCGTCGCTCGTGGCGGACGTGTTCTCGAGCCACGGTTTCAGGTCCTCCAGCCAAGCCGGTGGACCGTACTGCCAGATGAAGTACGCACCGAGCATGAACACGTCGTGCTTACCGGTTCCGCCTGCGAGTTCGGTGTTGAGTTTGGTGAAGTAGTCCGCCTCCGGCACCAGATCCGCCTTGACCGTGATTCCGGTCAGCTCGGTGAAATCAGCAAGGAGTGGCTGCAACGCCTGCTGATACGGGTGCGGAGTCTGCAGGATGTTGATGCTCGCGCCTTCCAGCGCCCGCCAATTGAATCCGCCGGTCACCTCGGACGCGCCGTTAGTCGGCTTCTCACCACCGCCGACACCACAGGCGGAAAGTATGGGCACACTTGCAGCAGCCATTCCCGCGATACCGAACGCCCGCAGCATCTCTCGACGAGTGAGCTGCGGGCCACCGCTGAATGGGACGCGGGGTGTGAAACGACTCATGTGGATTCTCCGCTGAATGGATGAGTGGGATCTCGAACGACCTGCGGCACAGGTCGGTTGTGCGAACTGTCAGGGAATGAGTGAGACCTTCACGGACTCGGCGCCACTGGCGACCAGATCGAGCCCCTTCTGGAAATCTTCCAGCGGAAGCTGATGCGTGCAGATCTTGTCCATCGGGAGCAGGCCGGACTCGATCATCCGGATTGCGGCAGGCCAGCAGTCGGGCCCCAGGTGCGCCCCGAGGACATCAAGTTCCTTGTCGTCGCTGATGATGCTCCAGTCGACGCTGACGTCGTCTTTGAACACCCCGTATTCGACGTAGGTGCCGAGCTTACGCAAGATGTTGAGGCCCTGGGGAACTGCGGACGGATGGCCTGTCGCTTCGATATAGACATCGGCCCCGTACCCGTCGGTGAGATCCTTGACGATCTGCACGGCGTCCTCGTCGGCGATGTTGATGACGATGTCGGCTCCGCACAGTTTGGCGAGCTCGAGCTTTTCCGGTGCCATGTCGAGAGCGATCACGTGCGCGGGGCTTTTTGCTCGCGCCCCGGCGACCATCCCCAGCCCGATCGGCCCGCAGCCCGCAACCACAACAACGTCGTCGAAGGTAATGCCTGCTCGTTCGACTGCATGTAGTGAGCACGACAGCGGCTCGGCAAAGGCGGCATGCGCTGCCGGCAGATCCTTGGATACCTTGTGCACCAGAGCTTCCACTGGGTAGACCATGAATTCGGCCATCGCGCCGGGGGTGACACGCTTGAATCCGTACAGGTTGTGCGGCTGGCACATGTGATACTGCCCGCGCTTGCAGTAGCGGCACTCCCAACACGGGACGATCTGTTCGGAGACCACACGGTCGCCCACCTGGATCCCCCAGCGCTTCGCCCCTGCCGCATCGATCGAGACAACCTCACCGACAAATTCGTGCCCCGGAATGACCTCGGTCTCCGCCCAAGCCGGACGGTTTTCGTCGCCCCAGAATTTTGCTGCACCGTGGTAGCACTTCAAGTCGCTCGCACAGATTCCGACTGCTTCGACCCGAACCAGCGCTTCACCGGGGCCCGGTACAGGCTTCGGCACTTCTTCGAGTCGATAGTCGCGCGGACCGTGGCAGATGACCGCCTTCATCGTCTCGGACATCTTTGTCTCCTCTTGGGATCAGGTCTGGATGGGGCGCAATGCGCTGGTCCAGTAGCTGCACATGAACACAATTTCATGTGTCGGCGGTCACAGTATCGGATCCTTTTACATATGTCCAGCACAATTGTTCATCTGAACTAGGTGCGTGAGCATCTGTTCATGCGGTACCTTTCTGTCATGCCGATCAGCAGCTCAGACGCGATGCCACTACCCGCATCCACGCCTGCCGGCTCGACATCGACCAGCACAAACAGCACATTCACGCGCGCGTTGCTCTACACCGCGGCCAAGCTCTACTACGACGAAGAAGCTACTCAGGCCGAAGTCGCAAAAGCCCTCGGCACCAGCCGTGCCACTGTCAGTCGCATGCTTTCCGAGGCGCGACGGCAGGGCATAGTCCGCATCCAGGTCGTACCGCCGCAAGAAGAAGCACACGGAAGCCTGGCCGAGCGGTTGCGCGTCAAACTCGGACTGCACCGCGTGTACCTGTCTGGACCTCTGCCCACTCCGGCGCAGCAGAAGGGCACGGTCGACGTCATGGGCTCGGTACTTGCCCCGGCGACAGCCGAGGCCCTCGCCGGGGCCGGCCTCATGCCAGGTGACGTACTGCTCGTGTCCTCCGGGCGCACGGTATACGAAGTCGCACAATATGATCTGACACCCATCCCAGGGGTCCTCGTCGCTCCCACCGTTGGTGGCAACGACCAACCGGAAGAGTGGTACCAGACCAACGAGATCACCCGCTTGATCTCGAACAAGATCGGCGGACGTCCGAATTATCTTTTTGCGCCGGCGCTTCCAGGACCCGATCTGTATCCGACCCTCACCAAGGATCCGGCCATACAGCGAGTTCTCGGCCTGTGGCCACAGGCTCGGGCTATCCTCATGGGCATCGGCGCTCCACCTCTACTGCGCGCCGACATTCCGCAGTTCGTCCCGATAACGTCGTCATCGCTTCGAGAAGCCGTGGGCGACATCTGCTCTCGATTCTACGATCGCGACGGCAACACCGTCGACTTCCCCGGTAGCGAACGCCTTATTGCGCTCGAACTGTCTGCACTGCAAGATATCCCGGTGGGCATCGCCGTGGCCGTCGGCGCCGAGAAAGTCGCTCCTATCATTGCCGGTGCGCGCAGCCGGTACTTCAATCAACTTGTCACCGACCCAACCACCGCACAACAGATACTTGCGGTCGAGTAACTTCGAAAGGCTTTGCCATGCCTACTGCGTCAGCTCGCCCGCTCGCCGGAAAACGCGCTCTTGTCACCGGAGCGTCGAAAGGCATCGGCGCGCAAATCGCACACGCCTTTGCCCAGGCCGGCGCGGACGTAATCGTCTCCGGTCGTAGCCGCTGCGAACTGACAACGCTGGCCGACCGACTCCGCGACAGTTTTGCCGTCCGCGCCGAGATTCTCGTTGCAGATCTCGCATTACCCGACGCACCGACACAGGTCGCACAGGAGTCTCTCGCGGTATTCGGTGGCCTGGATGTGCTGGTCAACAACGCTGGAATCTCGTATCCCGAATTTGCCACCGACATCACCGAACCCAACTTCGACGCGGTTCTGAACGTCAACCTCCGTGCGCCGGCCTTGCTCGCCGCGAAGATCGGCTCAGCCATGGCCGATGCGGGCGGCGGAGCCATCGTGACGGTTGCTTCGGCAGCAGCCTTGCGCGCGTTGCCCGAGCACTATTCGTACTGCATCGCAAAGGCCGGGTTGGTGATGGCCACCAAAGTGCTTGCCTTGGAATTAGGTAGCCGCGGCGTCCGGGCCAACTCGGTCTGCCCGACGGTTGTACTCACCGAGATGGGCCAGACGGTATGGGGTGAACACGACAAGGCTGCACCGATGTTGAACCGTATCCCGACTGGGCGCTTTGCCATGCCGGACGAGGTATCCGAAGCCGTCGTCTGGCTGGCGTCGGATGCCGCCGCCATGGTGAACGGAACCGACCTTCCCATCGATGGCGGCTACCTCGTAAGCTGAGCGGCCGCAGCCATCGGGCCGTTCAGCCGAACTCGGCGAGGGCGTGGATCTGTTCTTTCGTCGACGGGTACAGCGTCAACCACGTTTGATACAAATCCTCGTACATCGCCTTGTTGGCTGCGTTCGGCACTACTTCGTGCGACAGAGTCGTCCAATCGGTATCCGGCGCAACAAGTCCGGTCCCGATCGCAGCCAACAGCGCATCGCCGTAGCTGGCGCCGATGGTCTGAGCCGGAACCAACTGCGTGTGTCCGGTGATGTCGCTGATCGCCTGTGTCCAGACCCGACTCTTGACCCCGCCTCCCACAGCGATCGTGCGGCGAACAGGTTCATCTGTGTCACCGAACATTTCGAGTATCTGACGGATTCCGAAGGCGATACCTTCATAGGCGGCCCGAAACAGATGCCCCCGGCCGTGGCGCAACGACAGTCCTGCGACGACGCCTCTGGCTTTGGGGTCGAACACGGGGGTACGTTCGCCGGCGAAGTACGGCAGGATCAGCAGCCCTTCGGCGCCGGCCGGCACGGCCTCGGCCTCGGCGAGCAACTGTTCGAATGGTGCATCACCGGTGAGCTTTTGAAGCCATCCGGTCAGGCTTCCGGCAGTGGAAGTGCCGGCCGCGAGTGCCAGAGTATTCTCCTGAACCCCTGCGGTTGTCCACAGTGCCGGATTGCTGTGAAACTTGTCGAGCACCTGTACCAGGAACATCGTCGACCCGTACATGAGCATGAGATCCCCGGGATGACGGGCCCCCACACTGAACCCCTCGGAAAAGGCGTCGACAGTACCCGCGACAACGGGCGTCCCGGCAGGTAGTCCGGTCTGCTCGGCCGCATCAGCATGTACCAGTCCGACAACATCACTCGGCCATACCAAACGAGGCGATTCCAGATGCCCCAGAATGCGATCCAGCCAATCGGATTTCCAGCTGAAGTCTCGGACCGAATAAAGCGGATCACACTGACTGGCCGTGTGATGATCCTGAACGTACTCACCGGTCAGCTTTGCGGCGATGTACGAATTCGAGCCGTACCACCGCGTCGCCGCGGCAAAAGTTTCCGGTTCATGGATGCGTACCCACTCGATCTTCGGTCCGACGGCCTGACTCGACAGGAGTTTGCCACCACAATCGAGTATTGCCTCCTCGCTGAACAATTCGGTCAGCGAGGCCACTTCTGCCGAGGCTCGACTGTCGATTCCGTAGAGGATAGCCGGACGAACAGGACGAAGTTCACTGTCGCACAACACCAGTGCCGGACCGACGCCACTGACACATACACCGGCCACCTTGGCAATCGTGGGAACCTGTGCCACAAGACGTTTCGAGATCTCACAGACCTCGGACCACCACATCTTCTCGGCGTCCACCTCGGCCCACCCAGGGCGGGGCATCGAGATCTGGTGATCGATCTGCTCGGTCGCCAGGACCACACCGTCAGGGGTCACCAGAACCCCTTTGCTGCTACCCGTCCCCATGTCTATACCTACCAACAAGTCCACGGAGTCACCCTAACCGAGCGAGCGGTGTCAGGCTCTGTGGTTACACACCTTCGGTGAGTTCGCGCAACGACGCGTAGCGCTCGCGCACGTGGGGAGCTGGTTCGGCGTCGAATCGTCGCTCTTCCGGTTTCGGCCACACCGGCGGCTGCGTGTCCCCGGACAGTGCCCATGCTGCTTGCCTGCATGCCCCTTCGGCGACGTACTCACCCGGAGCAGGGATTACGACCGGCACTCCGAGAATTGCCGGCGCAATCTCACAGAGAGCGCGAGACTTCGCTCCGCCTCCGACGAGGAGAACTCGCTTCACCTCGACGCCCTGACGAACCAGATCGTCGACGCCGTCAGCCAAGCCGCACAGGAGCCCTTCGACTGCGGCGCGCGCGAAATGCGCCGGCGTCGAGTTCTGCAGCCGGAAGCCGTGCATTGCTCCCGTGGCGTCGGGGCGGTTGGGCGTCCGCTCGCCCTCGAAGTACGGAATCATGACCAGCCCGTCGTTTCCGAGGGGCGCGGTCAGCGCCAACCGGGACAGTTCGGCGTGATCGACACCGAGAATGGACGCTGTCGCATCAAGAATGCGCGCGCCGTTGAGAGTGCACACGAGCGGCAGGTGCAGACCGGTTGCGTCCGCGAATCCTGCCACGTTTCCACTGGGATCGTGCGTGGGGGTGGCCGATACAGCCGACACGACGCCGGATGTTCCGATCGAGATGATCACGTCACCGGGGACTGCTCCCAAACCCAGTGCGGCTGCGGCATTGTCACCCGTACCCGGTCCGATGATTCCCCCGGGGTCAGTGCTTCCGATCTTGTCGTTCGGCGATGCAACTCGGGGAACATGGGGGGTGCGATCGCGAAATGCCAACGCCAGCAAGTCGGTACGGTATTCGCGCGTCGAGGCAGCGTAATAGCCGGTTCCACTTGCGTCGCCCGCGTCTGTGGCGAGCTCCTCGATTGAACCGGACCCGCCCAATTTCCAGGACAGCCAGTCATGCGGAAGACACACCGCGGCAGTGCGATCGGCGTTGCCTGGCTCGTGATCTGCGAGCCATCGAAGCTTGCTTGCCGTGACCGCGGCGACCGGAACTACGCCAACCGCGTCGGCCCACGCCTTCGATCCGCCGAGTTCTTCGACCAGATCCGTCGCAGCCTTCGCCGAACGAGTGTCGTTCCACAGCAGCGCCGGCCTGACGACCTCGCCGCCGCTGTCCAGACACACCATGCCGTGCTGTTGAGCTCCGACGGATACCGCTGCGACGTCGCCGAGCCCACCCGCCGCGGCGATTGCATTGTCCATCGCCTCGAGCCAGCATGTCGGATCTATCTCGGTACCGACGGGATGGGCCGCCCGTCCTTCTCGTACCAGTTCTCCCGAATCGGCATCACGGACAATGACTTTGCACGACTGGGTAGACGAATCGATACCGGCTACGAGGGTCACACTGGCGTCCTTTCCGAAGGACCGTCAGCTCGCGTTGGCGACCGCGGGCATCCGGTTGCTGCGCTTACGCAGCGATCGCACATATTCTGCGCGCTCGGTCTCCGTCATTCCACCCCAGATGCCGTACGGCTCGTGGACGGAGAGTGCGTGTTCGCGGCACTGCTGGAGCACGGGGCACGTCGCGCAGACCTTCTTGGCGTTGCGTTCACGGTTCTCGCGAGCGTGTCCACGCTCGCCGTCCGGGTGGAAGTACACCGCGGAATCGTGCCCACGGCACGCTCCCTGCAGCTGCCAGTCCCACACTTCGGCGGTCGGGTACGGCATCGGAAGGTGCTTGTGCATGATGGCGACCTCAATTCCTTACTCGGGTGAAACGGATTCGGGTGACTCGGGGCTGACGCCGGGTCGGACTTATCGACGCCTGGCCGATTGGCCGAGTCGATGTGCACAGACCGTTGCGAGTTCGCCGGTGACCGGCGGAGTCAGCGCTACGACGCCGTCGTCGAGAATTGCCTGCAGCCTGCGGAAATACTCATCCGGGGCGAGGCCGAAGGTTACAAAGATCTCTTCGTCAGGTCCACCGTCGAACTGCTGCCACTTACGTGCGAACTCGACGATCTCTTGTGTATCGGTGCGGCTCATCAGGTTCTCCCCTGTTTGTGCGCCCTGCTTCACAGAAACTGCGACTCGTCTCCTCGGACGCCCGTGGCAGTGAGTCAAGACACAGACTATGCCTACTTCTGCTTTTTCACAAGACTTACTTACGTCTTTTTGTGGACAAAGTATGCCAACTTTCGCACGCTGAAGTTACCGACGAGGAATGCTTGAATAGGACAATGACCCGACCGTCCACGACTCCGGCTACCGCGGGAGAGGTATTCACGCTGATACGCAGCGGTTCCGCGACCACGCGCAGCGAGATCGGGAAGCTCACCGGCCTGTCCAGGACGGCGGTATCGGCCAGGGTTGCAGCACTTCAATCGCTTGGTTTGATCGCCGATGACGACGAGGGCCCGTCGACGGGCGGCCGGCCGCCGTCCACTCTCACCTTCGCGAACTCGTCCGGCGTGGTTCTCGTCGTGGCAATCGGTCGATCGCGGGCACAACTTGCCGTCACCGACCTGGCGGGCACGATCCTCGCGGCAGAAGACATCGACAAGTCGGTCGGGGTCGGCCCCGACGAACTGATGCCCGAAATTGCCGAGCATCTTTCGTCACTACTGGCCCAGGTCCACCGCGCGTCTACCGAGGTCATCGGAATCGGACTGAGCATTCCCGGAACGGTCGACGTCGCCGCGGGAGCGAGCCTCGACTCTCCGATGATGGCCGGATGGGACGGCGTCGCTCTTGCCCCCTATCTGGCATCGGTGACCACGGCGCCACTGTTTGCCGACAACGATGCCAACGTGATGGCCCTGGCCGAATTGAGCGAACGACGCGAGAGCGCGCCCAACCTCCTGATGATCAAGGCGTCAACCGGCCTCGGCGCAGGAATCGTCATGGGCGGAATCCTCCAACGCGGTTCACTCGGAGCGTCCGGCGAGATCGGGCATACCAAAACCGCTGCAGCGCGGGGCATGAAGTGTCGCTGCGGCGATGTCGGCTGCGTCGAAACCGTCGCCAGCGGTTGGGCTCTCGTGCACGCCCTCCGAGATCAGGGTCGAAGCGTCGGGCACGTGCGTGACGTTGTCCGCCTCGCCCTGGACGGCGACAGCGAAGCCCGCCGGCTCATCAGAAGCAGCGGCCGACTTATCGGCGACGTCATTTCCGGCGCGGTCAACCTCCTCAATCCCGAGGTCCTGATCATCGGCGGCGACATGGCCGAGGCAGACGAGCTCTTCCTCGCCGGACTTCGGGAGTCCGTCTACGGCAACGCAACGGCGCTTGCCACCCGAAAGCTTCAGATCGCTTCGGTCAGCCACGGCGCACAATCCGGGATCCTCGGTTGTGCGGTTCTCGTCCTCGACCATCTGCTCAGCGCAAGGGAAATCGATCTGCGGATCGCCGCGTCGCTCCACACCTGAGCAACTGATTTCTCGCATGCTCTGAACCAGATAATCAGACCTTTCCGGCACCCCTTGTGTTGACGCTCACACTTCTGCATAATTCATTACCTACCGATCATTCGGTTGCCAATATCGACAATGAGATCGCGCAGGAACGCTCCGAGTCAGCCAAAAGCATGCACCGAGCACACCGGCAACGTCGCAGATCGAACAGCGTTTCACCCCTGTTCCGACTTCGCAGTTCACCGCGCCGGTGAACCACGTGACTGGCAGAAAGTAGCTCGATGACCACAACCAGAACTGGCACCAAGCCCGCCGCGAAGGAGTACGACCGCGCCGCGATGGCGTCGATGGTCGGCACCACCGTCGAGTGGTACGACTTCTTCATCTACGCCCAAGCCGCAGCCCTGATCTTTGCCGACCTGTTCTTCAAGCCGATGGGCTCGGCAGGCCAGATCGTCTCCTACGTCACGGTCGGCATCAGCTTTGTCTTCCGTCCTCTCGGCGCCATCGTGGCCGGATATCTCGGCGACAGACTCGGCCGTAAACGTGTCCTGGTCGCGACGTTGGCGATGATGGGGGCCGCGACCGTTCTCATCGGCGTGCTGCCGACGTATGCCTCGATCGGCATCTGGGCGCCGATCCTGTTGATCCTTCTCCGAATCGTGCAGGGATTCTCGACGGGCGGCGAATGGGGTGGGGCTGCTCTTCTTGCCGTCGAACACGCACCCACCAAGCGTCGAGGATTCTTCGGAGCGTTCGTCCAGATGGGCGTACCGCTCGGAATGTTGCTCGCCACCGGCGTTTTGGCACTGTGCACGTTCACCCTCACGGACGAACAGTTCACCACCTGGGGATGGCGAGTGCCGTTCCTGCTCAGCGTCGTGTTGATCGGCGTCGGCTTCTACATTCGAAGCAAGGTCAGCGAGTCACCCGTGTTCGCCGAACTCAAGGAACGCCGCACCGAGAGCAACACGCCTATCCGAACTCTGTTCAAGAAACACCCGAAGCAGGTCGTACTCGCGGCCCTCTCCTTCATCGGCACAAACGGCAACGGCTACATGGTGATCGGCGGATTCATCGTCGCGTACGCAACCAAGACCTACGGCCTGGGTAAGACCGAACTACTGATTGCCACGCTCGCAAGTGCAGTCACGTGGGGCGTTTTCACCATGATCGGCGCTTACTGGTCGGATCGGCGCGGCCGCACCACGGTGATGAACGTCGGCAACCTCGCAATGATCCTCTTCGCGGTGCCGTTCTTCCTCCTCATCGACACCGGCAATCTCGGCTGGATCTACGTGGCGATGATCCTGTTCTCGGTCGGACTCGGACTGTCGTACGGACCTCAACCGGCATTGTTCGCCGAACTGTTCCCAGCTTCGATCCGCTACAGCGGCGCGTCGATCTCTTACGCTGTCGGCACCATTTTCGGCGGCGCCTTTGCTCCCACCGTCGCCCAATGGCTCCTCGGCAAGACCGGTGGCACTCTTGCCATCTCGATCTATCTCGCCCTGTTGGCCGCAGTGTCGTTCGTCGCCACGATGCTCATCAAGGACCGGTCTGGACGAGATCTGATGGTGTAATCGACCTGAATGAGAACGCCCCACGGCGTCGCGATGCCGGAGTTTGTCAGCCGAACTTTCGAATGGCGAACTCCGGCAACGTCTTCGCAGTATTCGCGGAGCGTACGATCTTGTGGTTCTTGCCTCGCATCAGCGCCAGTTGGATCCGCGATTCGATCCAGAACGCACCGCGTGGCGATCGGTTCCAGGTCTTGTGCAGCAACGTCTTCGTCGCTGCGACGGCGTCCGGCGAGCGAGTCATGATCTGCGACAACAGTTCCTGTGCCGGTTTGATCGGATTGTCACTGACTCCGCTCACGAACCCCCACTCGAGAGCCTGATTTCCATCGAACAGTTCAGCAGTCATGGCGAGGCGTTTCACGACGTCCATCGCCGCGAGTTCGCGCATCGTGACCGTTCCGGTCATGTCGGGGATCAATCCCCACTTCGCCTCCATCACCGAGAACGTGCAATCAGGGGTGGTGAATCGAAAGTCTGCGGCGAGCGCCAATTGCAGTCCCCCGCCGAAGCAGTGGCCGTGAACGACCGCGATGACCGGCACGGGCAATTCGCGCCACACCCAGCACGCACGTTGAAAGAGGTTGGTCTTCTGACCGGGAAATTTCGCGAACGCCTTGGCCATCCGTCTCGGCTGCTTACCGGCAGAAGCGAAGTCCAATCCGGCCGAGAATGCGTCGCCCGCGCCTTGCAGAACCACGCCCCGGATCGAACGATCAGTTCTGATCGTTCGAGCCGCGTCCACCAGCGCGTCGAGCATGTCCAGATCGAGACCGTTGAGTTTCTCCGGCCGGTTCAGCGTCACGTACGCCACCGACTGCACTACCTCGACACGAACACGATCACTCACGGCAACTCCTCCGATTCGACATATCCCCGACGAACTTACCTGAGAGTAAGTTCGTCGGGGATTCGTCATACCATCTCGGCAAGAAGTTCCATCGTCACTTGCCCGGCCGGATCCGAATCAGTGGATGAAGGCACGGCCACGACGGTGTCCACGCCCACCGCTCGATACGCCTCGAGTTGCTCGCGCGCATCGGCCGCGGTTCCCACGATTCCCACTGTCTCGACAACCATGATCACCACGTTCCTATTGAGCGACAACAACTAACCGAAGTCGCGTCGTCGAGTGGCGAAGTGGTCAAGCCGGTCCTGCTACCCGGACAGTAGAACTCGGCGTCGTCAGTACTTCGCCGTGACAACCCACACTTTCAGCCGTCCAGGTGGCTTTGATCGACGCGACAACGGACTGCAGTAGTGGATCCAGGTCGACCAACTCTCGATTCCAGACGACACCCACGTGCAGTTCGAGGTCGTCACTCAACGGAACCACGGCGAATCCCGGATCGGCAAAGATTCCGGCTGCGCCACCGGTCGAGGGGTGCAAAGAAATTGTGATGCCCTTGTTGCGCCTGATATGACTCGCCAGGAGCACAGTGTCGTAGTCGGGCATCCGGTGCAACTTCTTGATCCCGGAATCCACGAAACGCTGGCGCACTCGACGCATCGCGAAAGGCTGCGGGGTCACGGGTGGCACCGTCAGTGTGCGATGAGCGAGATCTTTGAGCGCGAGCATTTCGCTACTCGCCAATGGATCGTCGGCGAGCATGGCGACCACGAACGAGTACGAACCGATAATCACGCTGTCCAGCAGATCGGTGTTGATGGGTAGATGAACGAGGGCAGCTGCGAGATCACCCTTCTCGACGTCGGCGATCAGATCCGCAGAGTGAGCGACGACGAAATCCACGGAACACGGCGCCGCCGCATCTTCGACGACTGCTATGAAACTGTCGGTCATCGCGGGCGGCGCGCGGTGTGTTCCCCCGATACGCATCACCCGGTTGCTGTTGACGAACTCCGCTGCGACGACGCCGAGTTGGTCGATACCACGAAGGACGTCGCGGACTCGATCGAGCAGTGCCCGGCCCAACGGTGTCACTTGCACCTCGTGGTAACGGCGGACGAACAGTTCGCCACCGAGTTCGCGTTCGAGTTCTTTGATCATCCGGCTCACCGGCGACGCCGTGAGGTGCATTCTGGCAGCGGCTCTACCGAAATGCAGCTCCTCTGCAACGGCAACGAAACACCTCAGGTGCGATAGATCCATTCATCGAGAATGTTCGTCGGTCAAGCAGTAGTCAACTCGGGAATTCCTACACGTTGCGTTTTGCGGCATATGTGAGCGTCGAAATGAGTGATGGCCACCGCGACCGCATTCGTGTGATCGTTGAACGAGCAGCAGGAAGACCCGGCCTTGTCGCGATCCACAGCCATGTCGCGACCCACAGCCGCCCCCAATTCCACACTGCAGCAATTGCATTCACGAAAACGCGCAGGCGACGGCACCCAGTGTCCACATGCCGGACACACCGGTAGCTTCCCCTCGGTCCCGGACACGAGTTCCGTCACGAAAGGAATTCCCCACATGAGCATGCCGCAGGACACCGCGCCCGATCTGCCGAACGAACACGACCTTCCCTTGGCAAACGTCCGGGTCGTAGACCTCACCGGGCAGAGCGGCGAGATGGGTCCACGTATCCTCGCGGATCTGGGAGCCGACGTCATTCGAGTCGAGCCGATCGTAGTCGATCGGCCGTCCGCCGAGCTTCAGGAGTTCGCCGGACTCGACGTCCGTCACGAGACCCACAATGCGAACAAGCGCTCGGTGTCGCTTGACCTCGACACGACTGCCGGCATCGGCATCCTACGACGACTGTTGCAAACGGCAGACATTTTCATCGAGGGTCTCGGAGTGGACAGACTGACCGATCTCGGTCTGGAACCGGCGGCGCTTCGGCGGGAGTTCCCGACCCTGGTGATCGTGTCATTCAGCGATTTCGGCCGCACCGGACCGTACCGGAACTGGACGGCAACGGAGCTGGTACATGTCGCTCTCGGAGGTGTGTTGTCACGGTCGGGTCTGCCCGGGCGCCCGCCGTTGGTTCCTCCCGGACCGATCGCACTCGAATCGGCTGCGGTCACCACCGCATGGGCCGCGTTGCTCGCCTACTACAACCGGCTGCTGACCGATTCGGGAGACGACGTCGACGTCTCGGTGTTCGAAAGCACCGTTCAGATCATCGATCCGGGATTCGGCATGGCAGGATCGGCGGCCGGCGGCGTACCGACATCCGACGGCCCCCGCGGACGACCCGATTCGAGCCATCTGTACCCGATCTTCCCGTGCACGGACGGATACGTACGCCTGTGCATCCTCAGCCCTCGGCAATGGCAAGGGATGTTCGAATGGATGGGTAGGCCTGCTGAGTTCGCGGATCCCGAACTCGGTCAACTGAAACACAGATACGCCGCAGTTGGCACGCTGTATCCCGCAATCGAAGCATTCCTCTCTTCCAAGAGTCGCACGCAGGCGGTGACGGAAGGCCAACAATTCGGTGTGCCGTGCGGCGAACTACTCGACTTCGCGGAGGTTCTCGACTCCGAACACTACTCGGCGCGAGATGCTTTCGCTGCGGTCCCCACTCCCCTGGGCACACTCCGAATCCCGAACGGACTGATGGAGATTGACGGCACACGAGCCGGAATTCGCAGGCGGGCACCGCGACGCGGCGAGTACGACACCGAGATTTTCTCCGATCTACCGCCGCTGGCCGGCCCGTCGACGGCGAACTCGCCACGAGCGAACCCCGTCCGACGGCGACCGCTGGACGGAATTCGCGTACTCGATCTCGGCGTCATCGTCGCAGGTGGCGAAACAGGTCGACTTCTCGCCGACATGGGCGCCGAGGTGATCAAGATCGAAAACACCGCCTTCCGTGACGGTAGCCGACAGTCCATGTCCGGCGCACTCATCACTCCGGTCTTCGCCTGGGGCCACCGAAACAAGAAGAGCATCGGTATCAACCTTCGCTCTCCCGAAGGCCGTACCTACATCGCATCTCTCGTCGAACAATCTGATGTCGTCCTCTCGAACTTCAAACCAGGAACAATGGACAAACTCGGCTTGTCCTATCAGGAGCTGTCCCGGATCAATCCTCGGATCGTCGTTGCCGACTCGAGCGCCTTCGGTAACAGCGGGCCTTGGAACGCCCGGCTCGGATACGGTCCGCTGGTCCGCGCCTCGACCGGCCTGAGCCTGGCTTGGAAGTACGACACCGCCAACGGCGGATTCGCTGACGCCTCCACCATCTATCCTGATCACGCAGCGGCAAGAGTTTCCGCGATAGGTGTTCTCGCGCAGCTTGTCCGACGCCTCAAAACCAACCGTGGTGGAACAGTGAGCGTGGCCCAAGCCGAAGTGATTCTGGCTCAACACTCGGATCTGTTTGCCAGCGCATCGGTACGCATCGGCACGGAGTCGGACAGAGGAACTGGCAACACACCGAGCGGACTGTATCCCGCCGCAGGCACGGACGAATGGATCGTGATCGACGTCCGCGACTCCGACGAATGGGAACGACTGGCCAAGTGCATCGGCTCGATCGAACTCGTCTCCGACCCCCGATTCGAGACTGCGACGAAACGCCTCGAACACCGCGCCGCACTCGACGCCGTCATCGAGAACTGGACCCGCAGTCGATCACCACGGGCAGCAGTCGATCTACTCCAGGAAAGCGGAGTCCCGGGCGCCATGATGCTAAGGCTTCCGGAACTACCCGAAGATCCGCACCTGCAGGCACGCCAAACCTTCAGAGTCGCAAGGCATCCGTTGATCGATCGTCTCCTGCCGAGCGAGAACACACCGGCGCACTTCGAAAACATTCCCGATGTGGAGTTACGACCGGCTCCGCTTCTCGGCGAGCAGACCCGCGAAATCGCGTCGACCCTTCTCGGCTTGTCCGACGAGGACATCGATCGCATGATCGCCGCTGGCGTCCTCGAGGAAGAACTCCCTCCGATCGACACCGACAACCGGTCCGTCACAAACTCCTGAAAACCCCGGTCACCGTGCCGACGGTCACCGCGAACACCAGAGCAAACTACAGAAAAGAACAGCGCCATGACCGTCATCCCCACCCATCGCGTCGTACCTGTCGATCCTTCCGCGAACCGTCAGCTCGAATTGCTGCGCGCACAGCGCGACGACTTCCTGGCCGACGGTCCGCCGTCTGCCGAAGTTCGACTCGATCGGATCGACCGGTTTCTCGCCTCCGTCCTCGAGCACGTCGACGAGTTGACCGAGGCCCTCGACGCCGATTTCGGAAATCGTCCACGAATTGCGAGCCTGCTCAGCGACATAGCCGGAGTTATCCCCGGAGTGGAGCACATCCGAAACAACATCGACGAGTGGATGGCAGATCAGGAGGTGGTCGGCTCGGATGCTGCGGGCACTCCAACCTTCGTGCAGATCCGGCCGAAGGGCGTGATCGGGGTCATCGGACCGTGGAACTTCCCGGTGCTTCTGGTCGTACATCCGGCCATTGAGGCGCTGGCAGCCGGAAATCGGATCATGATCAAGTTTTCCGAGATCCCGTCGAGAACCGCAGACGTGTTCGCCAAGGCGATTGCCACGAGAATGTCCCCGGAGGAAGTGGTGGTGATCAGAGGCGGAGTGTCGACGGCATCGACATTTTCGGATCTGGCTTTCGATCACATCATCTTCACCGGGTCACCAGCCGTCGGTGCCCTCGTCGCCGAAAACGCGGGCCGGAATCTGGTACCGGTGACTCTCGAACTGGGCGGAAAGAATCCGGTGGTCCTCGGTGACGACGCCGACGTCGCGTTTGCTGCCGAGCGCATCTCGGGTGTTCGAATGATGAATGGCGGACAAATCTGCTTGTGCCCGGACTACGTCTTCGTGCCTCGTGCGAAAGTCGACGACTTCGTGAACGAATACCGCAGTTCTGTCGAGAATCACTTCGCGGACTACCCGAACAACCCCGGCGTCGTCACGATCGTCAACGACCGCAACTTCGATCGAGTCACTGCGCTTATCGACGACGCGGTGAGCAAGGGGGCACGCGCGATCTCCCTCGTCACAGACGAGGATCAGAAGTCCCTTCCGGACAGGGCATCTCGACGAATCGCACCAACCCTGCTGCTCGATGTCACATCCCAGATGGCAATTGCCGCCGAAGAGATATTCGGCCCAGTCATCGTCGTGTACCCCTACGACGAGCTCACCGAAGCGATCGACCACATCAACGCGCAACCCAGCCCACTGGCGGCGTACTGGTTCGGATCCGACAGCGCTGACTTCCGAGAGTACATACGCCGCACCACATCCGGTGGAGTAACCCGGAACGACCTCGTCGTCCACTGGGGCGTCGAAGGAGCTCCGTCCGGAGGAATCGGGCGCAGCGGAATGGGGGCGTACAGCGGCAAAGTAGGATTCGACACCTTCTCACACCACCGAACCGTGACGGCCAGTACCACTGAGACCGCGTTGGCAGCCCGATTCATTCCGCCCGCCGGTGACGTCGAAGCCGAAACCATCGGGGCTGCAATTGGTTACGCCCTGGACGCAATCCAGCAGCGCCTAAGCAAGTCCTGAGGCTCCACGTCGACTCGACCACCCGAAAAGGTTCACCATGCGCACCACCGCCGCCATTTCCACCGGTCCGAACAGTTCGTTCGAACTCCACGAGATCGAGATTTCCGATCCACGCTCGGACGAGATACTGATTCGGCTCGTCGCGACCGGAATATGCCACACCGATCTCGGCGTCAAGGCCGTCTCGACACCTGGTGTCGCAGCTGTCTACGGGCACGAGGGCGCAGGTGTGGTCGAGAAAATCGGATCCGAAATCACCGGTGTCCGAGTGGGCGATCACGTGGTGATCGGTTTCGACAGCTGCGGTCGATGCCCGAGATGCGCTGCCGGGAATCAGGCTTACTGCCAGGAATTCGGTCTGCGCAATGCCTCGGGGATGCGGCTCGACGGTACGTCACCACTGACCACTCTGGACGGAACCGAGGTATGGGCGTCCTTCTTCGGCCAGTCCAGTTTCGCGCGACACGCGATAGCCCGACGCACGAATGTGATCGTCGTGCCACCTGACGTGGATTTGACAATGGTTGCTCCACTGGGATGCGGATTTCAGACTGGGGCCGGTGCAGTCGTCAACATCGTCGATCCGGAACCGAGTTCGAGCCTGGCCGTCTTCGGTACAGGCGGAGTCGGAATTGCTGCAGTGATGGCGGCTTCGGCACTCGGAGTGGAGACGATCATCGCGGTCGATCTCCACGCCGAGCGTCGACAACTCGCTCTCGACGTCGGCGCTACACACGCATTCGACGGTTCCGATCCCGATCTGTCGGAAAAGGTTCGCGCACTGACGAAAGAGAGACCGACGGCGGCGATCGACACCACGGCCGTTCCCCAGGTGATACGTACAGCCGCACACGTACTCGGACCCCTGGGAACTCTGGTTCTGGTGGGCATCGGCCAACCAGAAGTGAGTTTCGACGTCTCCGACATCATCATGTCAGGAAAGACGATCCGTGGCTGCATCGAGGGTGCTGCCGATCCGGCGATTCTGATTCCACGTCTGCTCGCCTGGTATGCCGAGGGAAAGTTTCCGTTGGAGAAGGTGGTGACGACGTACGGCTTCGAGACGATCAACGAGGCCGTGCGAGCTGCGACCGGGGCAACGGTCAAACCGATTCTCATCTTCTGAACCTGTGCGCCCTGGTTGCCCGAACACTCATTCAACATGACATCTATTGCAGGAGAAGCAGAACCGATGAACTCACTTCGTGATATCGATCCCCGAACACCGGTTCTGGTGGGCGTGGGCCAAGCGTCCGAACGTCTCGACGATCCCGACTACCGAAAACTGTCTGCAGTCGGACTCGCAGCAGAGGCGGCACATGCCGCGCTCGCCGATACGGGCGTCGACCCCGCCCTGGTCGGTGCCCGACTCGACACCGTTGCCGGAGTCCGACAGTTCGAGATTTCGAATCCGGGTGCATCGGCCCCGCTGGGGAAGTCCGACAACTATCCACGTTCAGTGGCAGATCGCATCGGTGCCGACCCCACCCGCGCAATTCTCGAGGTCGTGGGCGGGCAGTCACCTCAGCATCTCGTCACGGAATTTGCACGCACCATCGCGAGCGGCGACGCGGATGCTGTGCTGATCTTCGGATCCGAGGCGATCTCCACCACCCGTCACCTCGCGGGAACCGACGATAAACCGGACTTCGGCGAAACCCGCGGGGGTGAACTGGACGACCGCGGATTCGGATTGAACGGGTTGGCCTCGAGCTATACGGCAAGCCACGGGCTCACCGACATTCCTAGTCAGTACGCGTTGTTCGACAACGCTCGCCGCGCCCGTCTCGGGTTGACTCGCGAAGCGTATGCGCGATCGATGGGTGAACTGTTCGCACCATTCACTACTGTGGCGGCGAAGAACCCACATGCCGCCGCTCCGACGGAACGAAGCGCGGATGAGTTGGCCACCGTCACCGGACGCAACAGAATGATCGCCGACCCGTACCCCAGATTCCTGATTGCACGCGACCAGGTGAACCAGGGAGCCGCCGTTGTGCTGACGTCGGTGGCAGTCGCCACCGAACTCGGGATACCGCAGGAGAAGTGGGTCTTCCTGCACGGTCAGGCCGATCTCCGTGAGAAGGACCTGCTCGATCGCGCCGACCTCGGCACCAGCCCCGCCGCGATCACTGCTGCCCTACACGCACTCGAGGTCGCCGGCATCGGCGTCGACGACCTGAACGTGCTCGACTTGTACAGCTGCTTCCCGATTGCCGTGTCGAACGTGTGCGACGGGCTGGGGTTGGAGGCCGACGACCCTCGCAACCTCACCTTGACCGGCGGACTGCCCTACTTCGGCGGTGCCGGCAACAACTATTCGATGCATGCCATAGCCGAAGTGGTGCAGGCGCTTCGCGCGGCACCAGGGACTTACGGCTTCGTCGGTGCCAACGGCGGCCTGCTGAGCAAGTATTCGACCGGAATCTACTCGACCACACCGACGAACTTACGGGACGACAACAGCACCGGCCTGCAGGTCGAACTCGACTCGGCGCCGAACGTGCTCGTCGCAATCCGAGCGGACGGCTGGGCAGAGATCGAGACCTACACAGTTCAGCACCGACGTGACAAGGTGCTCGGGATCGTAGTGGGTCGCCTCGACAACGGACGCCGCTTCCTGGCCACCGGCATCGACGGCGACAGCGAGCTTCTCGACCGTCTTCAGATCGGGGAGCCGATCGGGAGCAGAGTGTTCGCGAGATCGTTCGGACCGGGCAACGTCGTCACGTTGTCGGAGGAGCGCATGGATGAACTTCGTCCGCGAGCCATACCCCAGCTGCGCAACGACTATCAGTTCGCCACAGTCCGGCGTACGGGCCATCTCCTCGAAGTGACGATCAATCGCCCCGAGACACGCAACAGCCTCACCCCGCAGGCCAACGACGAGCTCGACCAGATATTCGACGCCTATTTCGCCGACCCGGACCTCTGGGTCGCGATCCTCACTGGAGCCGGCGACAAATCCTTCTCCGCAGGCAACGATCTCGGTTACTCGGCGAGCGGGAAACCCATGTGGGTGCCCAAGAACGGTTTCGCTGGTCTGACGAGCCGACGGAACATGACTAAACCCGTTATTGCCGCGGTCAACGGTTATGCCATGGGCGGCGGATGTGAAATTGCTCTGGCCTGCCATCTGGTTGTCGCCGACGAAACGGCGCAGTTCGCGCTCAGCGAGGTGAACGTCGGTCTCGTGGCCGCGGCAGGTGGACTCGTTCGGCTGCCACGCTCCGTTCCCGAGAAGCTGGCAACCGAGATGATCCTGACCGGCAACAGGATATCCGCGGAGACTGCCAAGTCTTACGGCCTCGTCAATCGAGTCGTCCCGGCGGGCACCGCACTCGACGGAGCCCGTGCGTTGGCGGACGAGATCCTGACCGGATCACCTACGTCGGTACGCATTTCACTTCAGATCATGAATGAGACTCGTGCGGTATCTGACGTAGTCGACGCGATCGATCAGCCGTCGCCCGCTCTCGACGAGTTACTGGTCAGTGAAGACCTCGTCGAAGGACTGACGGCGTTCGGGTACAAACGTCCACCCGAGTGGAAGAACCGCTGATTTCTGCCGAACTATGTCGAACCGCGAGTGAAACCCCCGAAAGTCCGCGGACTTTCGGGGGTTTGCTCGTCGAATTAGCTGCACTAATGTACTGATAGTTTCGAATCAACCACGCCACGTTGGTCTTACGACACAACATCGCCCCGATCTACTCCTCTGTTGAATCAGCGACCTACTCTTCCGGTGAACGTGGTCGCGGTTGCCCACAAACGCAAAGCTCCGCTGACCCAGATCACAAAAGACTTGCCTGCTGCACTCGAAAATAGCTGCACCCCAAACAACTTGACAACGTCGGACTAGTTGTTTGCGAGAATTTTTTAGATCACGGGCTTAGCTAAATCCACCACACCAACTGGACGATTGGTCTGCAGTTCCGAAATTGGAAGCGCTGCACTGATCGACCTGGCGATGGAGCCCACGTGCCTTTGAATTCATTTTCACGACGAATGTTCTTGACCGCCGGCGCCGGCGCGGCAGCTGTCGCGGAACATCGACCGGAGTGGGTGGGCGGTCAGCCGCTCGGGCTCGGCCCCCGGGTGCCGATGACGATCATTTCGCCGTGGACCGTCGGTGGGTTCGCGTGCTCGCAGGTCTTCGACCACACGTCGGTGAATCAGTTCCTGGAGAAGCGATTCGGGATCACCCAACCGGAGATCGATCCGTGGCGGCGGACGGTCAGCGGGGACCTGACGTCGGCCTTCGACTTCGCGAACCCGCGAAGCCGGCCGAATGTCACTCGCCCGCAGCCCACCCCGCCGCTCGAGCCGCGGTGGACCCCGACCCCACCGGCCTTGCAGCACATGCCGGTGCAGGAGAGCGGTACCCGTCCCGCTCGGGCATTGCCGTATCAGCCGGACGCGTCGGCGACCGTGGACTCCGGTGCGCGTTCTCTGACGGTGCGCCTTGTCAACGGCGGTGCCGAGTCGGCGCACCTGGCCTTGTATCCCTACGCCGACGAGTTCGATCTACCGCGGCACTACGACGTCCCCGGGGGAGGCTGACGACACCGTAGCCCTCGAGGGTTCGCAGTACAGCCTGACTCTGTTGGGCCCCAACGGTTTCAGACGCGAATTTGCCGGGGCGATCGACGGCGCGGCAGCTGCGCTCGACGTGTCCACCCGAATCGACGCGGCGGGCGGAGTAGTCGATGTGACTGCGGCTAATTCAGGGTCCCGCGCTCTGACCGTCGTGATCGACGGTCAGAGCCGTCTGATCGCGGCCGGCGGTAGTGCGTCGTGGACGGTGCCGTCAGTAGACGGCTGGTATGAGGCCACCGTGTCCGTCGACGAGGATCCGGACTTCCGCCGCCGACTCGTCGGGCACATCGAAAGCGGACGGGCCAGCGTCAGCCAACGAACGTGACACGGCTCTGCCAACTTAACTGCTGTGAGTCAGGGATGATGGTCGGATCAGTCGTGGAGACGAAACGCGGGCGGATGCGACGCGGTCGCTGTACACACGGCACCGCTATCCCGCGGAGATCATCGCGCATTGCGTGTGGCTGTACTACAGGTTCGCCTTGAGCTTGCGCGATGTCGCAGAGTTGATGCTCGCCCGCGGCATCGTCGTCTCGCACGAGACGATCCACACGTGGTGCGCAAACAGGGCCGCGCTCCGAGGGTGCTGGTAGCGGTGTTCAGCGATTTCGCCGCACTTCCGGCCCCGCCGACACAAGCTCACCCGAGCGATTACCGCTCCGAAATGACCAACCGATTCGCCACCTGGAACGACGTCACCGCGTACCCGCCACCTGAGCCCGTGTCCCATGAAAGAATCCGCCGCATCACTCGCTGCTACTTCGGAGCCATACGGATTGCACCGTCGAGCCGAATGGTCTCACCGTTGAGCATGGCATTGTCGATGATGTGCGCGGCAAGAGCCGCATATTCAGCGGCCTTACCAAGACGTGACGGATGCGGAACCTGCTGCCCGAGGGAACGCTGCGCCTCCTCGGGAAGACCTGCCAGCATTGGTGTTTCGAAAATTCCGGGCGCAATGGTCACTACCCGGATCAGATGGCGAGCGAGCTCGCGGGCAATCGGCAGTGTCATGGCAGCAACTCCGCCCTTCGAGGCCGCATACGCAGGCTGTCCGATCTGCCCGTCGAACGCCGCGACCGACGCGGTGTCGATGATGACGCCACGTTCGCCGTCGATGGGGTCGGTCTGCGCGATCTTCTCTGCGGCGAGACGCAGCACGTTGAAGGTGCCGATGAGGTTGATGCGAATCACTCGTTCGAAATCGACAAGAGGAAGCGCTCCAGCCTTACCGAGGACTTTGCCCGGCGTCCCGACGCCAGCACAGTTGACCAGCACACGCAGATCTCCGAGCGATGAAGCGAAGTCCATCGCCGAGACGATATCGCCCTCCGAGGTGACATCGGCCGGCGCGAAGTGGGCACCCCGGCCGATCTCCTTGGCTGCGACATTCCCTCCGGACGCCGGTAGATCAAGAAGTACTACTTGAGCGCCACGCTCATGTAGTGCTCGGGCGGTCGCGTTGCCCAACCCTGATGTTCCTCCGGTCACGACAGCGACCGCTCCCGAGATATTCATGCACTTCTCCTCTTTGGATGATGGTACGAAAGGTGTGTTCACGCGCGGTACTTACCGATGCGGGAATAAGTCGGCCCACAGAACGGACCGGTAATACTCAGTGCGTCGGGTCGGGACGCGGATACTTGAGTTGCCCCTGGACACGTGCACCGCCATTACTGAACGTGCCGACAATCGTGGAGTCAGATGCGTTCGATGATCGTGGCGTTGGCCAACCCGCCGCCTTCACACATCGTCTGCAATCCGTAACGTCCGCCGGTGGCCTCAAGGTGGTTCACCAAGGTCCCGAGCAGGCGGGTACCGGAGGAGCCGAGCGCATGCCCGAGCGCGATCGCGCCACCGCGCGGGTTCAGCTTGGCCGGGTCGGCTCCGAACTCATGCGCCCATGCCAGCGGCACGGGCGCGAACGCCTCGTTGACCTCATAGGCGTCGAGGTCGTCGATGCTGAGCCCCGACTTCGCGAGGATCTTTTTCGTCGCCGGGATCGGCGCAGTGAGCATGAAGACCGGGTCGTCACCGGCGACCGAGAACGAATGGAACCGCGCTCGCGGCGTCAGGCCCAGCTTCGACGCCATCTCCTCACTCATGATCAACACCCCGGAGGCACCGTCCGTCAGGGGCGACGAGTTACCGGGGGTGATCGCCCACTGCGCTTCCGGGAACCTGTCCGCATACTTATCGGAGAAGAACGACGACTTCAGGCCCGACAACCCCTCAGCTGTGGTGGACGCGCGCACCGTCTCGTCGACCGCGTGCGGCACCGTCTCCCCGGTCGCGTCGGTCACGTCGATCGGAATGATCTCCCTATCGAACAGCCCGGCTGCGGCGGCCTCGGCGGCCCGGCGATGAGATTCGGCGGAATAGGTGTCAAGGGCCTCGCGGTCGAACTTCCACTTCGCGGCGATCAGTTCAGCCGAAATACCCTGGTTGACGAGGCTCTCGGAGTAGCGGGCAGCGATGCCAGGACCGAAAGCGTCCTGTCCGATCGTCGAGCTGCCCAACGGAATCCGCGACATCGACTCCACTCCAGCGGCGATCACGATGTCGTAGGCGCCGGCGATGACACCCTGCGCGGCGAAGTGCGCGGCCTGCTGGCTCGATCCGCACTGGCGGTCAACCGTGGTCGCAGGGACCGACTCTGGGAAACCGGCCGAAAGCAGAGCAGTTCGCGCGATGTTCACCGCTTGCTCACCGATCTGAGAGACGCAGCCGCCGATGACGTCGTCAACCAGGGCGGCGTCGACCCCGTTACGTTCGACCAGTGTGCGCAGGACGTGCGCGAGCAGTTCGACCGGGTGCGTACCCGACAGTGCCCCGCCAGGCTTCCCCTTCCCGGAGGCGAGCCGCAATGTATCAACGATTACTGCACGTGTCATTGCTGAGTTTCCTTCGGTCGTCTTGAACCCCTCGGACGAGAGGTCTCCATCAGTGGCATCACCGCGGCACCCACTCTCGAAGAGGCAGAGTCGTTGCATTCGCTGTCAGGTAGCGGCTTGCACACATAGTGCGGCGCTCATATCAAAAATGCCGCACCAAACGCCTTGCTTCGGCCCCGACCACCAAACTCCTACCGGCGGAGTTGGGTTAGACCCCGAAAGGCGAGCCAGACCAGGTTTACGCACTCACAGAAGCATGCAGGCTTTGCAATTCTGGGGTTCATCATCGCTTGGTGCCGTGCGCAATACGCACGGCACCAAGGTAATACCCGCAACCGAAGTTGTTCAGGTCCATCCGCCGGCATCGCCGCTAGTCAGCGCCAGCCGTAACCTTGGACACTACGATGATTCCCGCCAGTTCTCGTTGGTGAGAGTCATCCGAATTCGATCAACGCCGTATCCGGTTGCCCCGCAACCACTTTTGACTCCTCGACACTCGACCAACCGCACCGAGCAGTTGTAAAATCTGTTATCGAGAAATTGCGTCGAGATCTCGATTCTTGGTGCGATCACCCATTCTGATAATCCCGGCTGAGACCAGCAACAGAACGATAACTACAGCACAGGTCGTGTAGCCGCCAGGACCAGCCAGGAGTGGAAGCACGATGAATGGCGCAACCGCGCCGCCGAGGTGGCCGACCCCGTCACAGATCGCCGTACCGGTACCGCGTTGAGCAGTAGGGAAAACCTCAGCCGTATACATGAATGCTGGTGCCGACATGGTGCCGACCCCGTAGGCGGCGACCAAAGCCCCCACGGCGCCTAACGTGTTTCCACCGGTCATGATCAAGCCGACGCCAGCGGCGAAGATGAGTGTTCCCGCAACAATCAGTGTGCGACGTTCTATCCGTTCGATCAACAGTGCCACCATCACAGCCGCAATGATCGGTGCAACACGGGAATAAGCGGAAATCTCGAGTGCTTGAGACATCTGGATTCCGACGCCCTCAAGTATCAAGGGCAGATAGCTCACGACTCCGTACATCGCAATGTAGAAGATGAACCAGTAGCCAAGGACTATCGCGAGTCTCCGTCGCAGTGGTTTGCGAAGCAAGGCCCTCAGACTGGATTCGCCTGGATCTGCGCGGCGTGTCTCCGCGAAACCCTCACTTGGATCGACACCGGCATTGCGCTGCATCTGGCGCACAATTGTTGCGGCCTCGTCAACACGCCCCTGTGCAACGAGCCAGCGCGGCGATTCCGGCAACGATCTTGAGTTGATGAAAGGCAAGACTATTAGAACTAGCCCTCCGAACATGAGCAACAAGCGCCAGCCCGCTGTGTGTAATCCGTTGAGTATTGGAAGTGAAACCAGCCCGCATACCAGATTCAACACCATTCCGATCAGGTAGATGCGGGAAAGGTACTCACCGCGACGATCGCGCGGGGCCATCTCACCAATGTAGCCCGAACACAGTGCAATAACCGCGCCCATGCCGCATCCCGCTAAGAACCGGAACAACGACAGTGATTCGACGTTCCATGCCATTCCGGTTGCAAAGCCACCGAGACCGAGAACCAGGAACGTGAGGAATAGGCCCTTCTGACGCCCAGCGCGATCTGCAACGCGGCCAATGAAATACGCGCCTACACAGTAGCCGATGAGGTTCCACATAACCGGCCAACTAAGGTCTGCACTTTCCAGCCCGAGATTTTCTTTCACACCGGGAATGATCAAGGGGAACACTGCAATGTCGTAGTTGGCGAAGAAGAATGCCAACACCAACGCCAGCCAGCCCCCACGACTCAGCCCGACCCGAGGCATCTGGTCAATCGTTGCCTCAATGGTGAGATTGCCACCTATCGACGACACAATCGGTGGTGAGTGTTCGTCGAGTGCATTTTCGTCGTTCATCGCGCTGTCATCTCTCATTCGGTGAGGAGGTCTCAATTGGTGTGTGTCACCGCGTCCCTGCTGTAGCTCCCGCAAAGACTCCGTACCCAGATCCGCTAGATCGTCGCGCCTAGATGCGCTGTAACCAGGTCGATTGCCGTGCCGTACGAACTCAGGTTCGGCATCGTCATGAATCCGTGAATCGTGTCTCTGATGTTGATGTGATTCACGAAAGTTCCGTCGCGCTCCAACAAGGACGCGTAGTTGATGCCATCATCACGAAGGGGGTCATGCCCCGCCGTGATTACCAACGCTTCTGGTAGGTCGGCAAATGACTGGTTGAGAGAAGGGCACACCCGCGGATCCGAACGCTCTTCGCTTGTTGTGTACATGTCGAAGAACCACAAGACGTCAGATGTGGTCAGCACAGGTGCGTGCTCGTTGTCGAACCACGAGGGTCGCGCAATCGCGTACTCCGTCCCCGGATAGAAAAGCACCTGAGACTTCAATGCCGGTATCGCTCCCCGATCGAGATGGGTAAGCACGGCGGAAAGATTTGCGCCGGCACTATCACCGCCCACAGCTAGCCGGTTTACATCGATACCGAGCGCCGGTCCGTTCTCTCGGACCCATGAAAGTGCCGCAACTGCATCGTTGACAGCGGCCGGGAACTTGTTCTCGGGAGCAAGTCGGTAGTCGACAGATACAACGACAATGTTGTTGCGCAATGCGATATCTCGGCACAAGTAGTCGACTCCGCCGTCAAGTCCGCCAGTGGCCCACCCACCTCCGTGGAAGTAGAGCAGTGCGGGAATTGGTCGAGCGTCGACGTCCGGACGGTAGACCCGGACGGTGAAGGTCACCTCATTCGCATGCACGCTGTGCTCCGACACCTCGCCGACCTGTGGGAGTTCCGGCAGTTGTACACCCATTTGATCGATGGCCGTGCGCACGTCGGCGATAGAGAATCCGCTGAGGCCTTCAGCGGGCAGAACTGCCGCCAACGCGACTGCGACCGCTTGGGAATCTGCGGCTAGCGGGGTCTGGAGTGAAACTTCGGTCATGATGTTATCCGTTCTTGTTGAGTTCGAGTCCGGTGAATTCACCGTTTTCCCACCATTCTTCGATGAGCCCCCAGTAGTCCCGGTCGGGCGCTTGATAGATCTCCCGGAAGATTCCCTGGGTGACGTTTCCCTGGCCGTTGTAGTAACCGGGCGTGCAGGTCGCCTGGTAGGCGGCATGGGACTCGCCGGCGAGACGGACCACCTCGCCCCACTCGGATTCCGCCTCATGCGTGGGCTCGAAGCTCACGATGTCGGCGTCGAGCGCGTGCTTGATCATTCGGGTGGCATGCCGTGCCTTGCGATCGAGCATGTAGGTGTAGTGCACGTTGAATGCGTTCTGGCTCAACCCCAGTTCGATGAGGTTGGGGAAATCTCGCGAGAAGAATCCATGCAGGGTTTTCAGACCGCCGGCGAAATGCTCGCGAAGGTTGCGCCCGTCGCGCCCGAGAATCTCGTAGCCATAACTTCCCACCGTGTGCGGTCCGGTTTCGAACCCGGTGGCGAAGATCAAACAATCAACTTCATGCTCGACACCGTTGGCAACGAACCCGTTTTCGGTGATCCGATCGAGGCCCTGTCGTGCATTGATCAAGGTGACTGATTCTTTATTGAAGATCGGCAGGTATTCGTCGTGGAACCCGGGGCGCTTGCAGACCACGCCGAACCATGGCTTCAGCGCCTCAGCTGTCTCCGGGTTTGAGACCGTCCGGTCGACACGTTCGCGAACAGCGTTGACGATCTTCAAGTCGGACAGGATGGAAAGATGAATCTGGTCTTTCTCCGGCAGTGAGGACACCTCGACATCGACCAAATCGTGCCCGGGGAGGGCACGGTAGATCTGCGTCCACACATCTTGAACGAGGTCCTCCACGTGCACGAGACCCGACAATTGGTCGGTGAAGTTCTCGTGCATCTGCGATTGCCAGCCGGGAGTGAGAGTTGCAACCCAGTCAGGATCAGTTGGGGCGTTGTTTCGTTCGGCGACCAGCGCCGGGGTGCGCTGCACGACGAACACCTGCTCCGCGGCATCGGCAAGGCGCGGCGCGACCTGGATGCCCGTCGCCCCGGTACCGATCAGTGCGACCCGCTTGTCCCGGAGTTTGTCCAGCGGGAGATCTTGATCGCCTCCGGTGTACTGGTAGTCCCATCGGCTGGTGTGGATGATCTTGCCCTTGAAGTCATCGATTCCCGGCACAGTCGGGTACTGCGGTTTGCTGAACGGACCGTTGGCCCTGATGACGAACTTGGCGCGAATGGTGTCTCCGCGGTCGGTTGCGATCACCCAGGCGTTGTGTGACTCATCCCAACGGACGTCGGTGACGACGGTTTGGAACAGCGCGTTGGGGTAGATATCGAAGAGCCGCCCCAGTCGTTGGGCGTGTTCGAAGATTTCTTTCCCACCGACGTATTTTTTGGTCGGCATGTAGCCGGATTCCTCGAGGTACGGCAGGTACAGGTACGACTGGACGTCGCACTGTGCACCCGGGTATCGGTTCCAGTACCAGGTGCCGCCGAAGTCGCTCGCCTGCTCGACGATGCGAAAATTGTCAATGCCTTGTTCCTTCAACCACTTTCCCGCAGTGATACCGCCGAAGCCGCCGCCGAGTACCACGACGTCGAGGTCCAGATCGACACCTTCCCGGTCGATTCGAGGCGCGTACGGGTCCCAGGTCCGGAGGGCCTCTTCGTCGTGCGCGTCCGCGCCCTTCGATCTGCTCGTGGGTCGAGCTAGCCGCGCGTCACGCTCTTCGTCGTAGCGGGCAAGCAGTTCTGCGTAGTCGAAGTCCACATCGACCGGAACTCCGGATTCGGGCAACACGACTGGGGTTTTGACGACGCCATCTTTGCTGTTCATCGAAATCCTTCTGAGAGATTGACGGAAAACCGACACAGCGTCGAAATTTCTTGACAGCCTGTCGAGTAGTGACATAAGTTACAGACCCAGATGGGATCTGTAAACCCCACTCAGTCCGCACAGCAATCGAGCCTGGACTGAAGGTTGATAGTCGTCGAGATGAGGAAATTCACTGTGAAAAAGCACATTTCACTGGAACCCGAACTTGTGTCCGCTGCAGCGACAGGCGGAACTGTGGACGGTGTCCTGCGCCGCTCCGCCGCGAGGTTTCCCGGCAACACGGCCCTCACCTTCGACGGAAGGGCGCATAGCTATCGCGAACTCGATGACGCCGTCACCAAAGTGGCTGCATACCTGATCTCACTCGGCCTGAATACGGGTGATCGCGTCGCGGCGTACGGCACCAACTCCGATGCATACGTGATCAGCTTCCTTGCCTGTACACGCGCAGGCCTGGTACATGTGCCGGTTAACTACGCACTCAGGGGCGGGGAGTTGACGTATCTCCTCAGCCAGTCGGGGGCACGGGCTGTCCTGGTCGACCCAACCCTTGAGGACGTCCTCACTACCGTGTCGAGCAACCTGGTCGCTGGCGAACACATCCTGCTGCTACGCGAGGCGGAGGGTTCCATACTCGAGGTCGCCGCAGAAGACACCGTTCCGAACCTGATGCCGGCTTCCTCACCAACTCACCTGGCCCAGCTCCTCTACACCTCTGGCACTACCTCAAAGCCCAAGGGCGCCATGATGACCCACGAGGCTTTGGTCTACGAGTACGTTTCGGCGGTGATGGCACTCGACTTGACGGCCGACGACAACCCGCTCGTCGCAATGCCGCTCTACCACTCGGCAGGCATGCACGTGTTCATGCTGCCTTACCTCTCGGTGGGTGCGACCGTGAATTTGATTGCAGCGCCTGACATTCCGGAAATACTGCGCCGCGTCGAGGAGGACCGGATCGGATCCTTGTTCCTCGCCCCGACCGTTTGGGTTCCGCTCGCCAGCCACCCCGATTTGGACTCTCGCGACCTGTCCTCGCTACGCAAGGCACAGTACGGCGCGTCGATCATGCCGGTGACGGTGCTCAATCGACTGCGTGAACGCTACCCCGATCTCGGATTCTACAACTGCTTCGGCCAGTCCGAGATCGGTCCGCTGGCAACGGTGCTCCGCCCCGAGGACCATGAGGACCGGCCTTCTTCCTGCGGTCGACCGGTCTTCTTCGTCGAGGCCAAAGTCGTAGACACGGAAGGAACCGACGTCGCCGCCGACGAGTCAGGCGAAATTCTTTACCGCTCCCCACAACTCTGCCGAGGGTACTGGGAGAACCCAGATGCGACGGCGGAAGCGTTCCGTAATGGCTGGTTCCACTCCGGCGACCTCGTTACGCGCGACGAAAAGGGATTTGTGACCGTCGTCGACCGGATCAAAGACGTCATCAACACCGGCGGCATCCTCGTCGCCTCCAGGGAAGTCGAGGACGCAATCTACTCGCATCCAGCAGTCGCGGAGGTCGCAGTCATCGGCGCCCCTGACGACAAGTGGATAGAGGCGATCACCGCTGTCGTGGTTTTGCGCGACGGCGCGCAGGCCACCGAGGAGCAACTGATCGAGCACGTCAAAGAACAGATCGCACCGTTCAAGGTACCCAAGCAGATCAGGTTCGCCGAATCCCTCCCCCGCAATCAAAGCGGCAAGCTCCTCAAACGGGAACTGCGAGCGTAACGCGTTCTGCAAAGCCACATTTCACACCGGCAAGCCAAAAGCCCCGGCATTGACCACACGGTTGGTGCCGATGAAAAAAGTTCGTCGTCCTCAATCGCCGACGACGAGCGAAACTCAACAGGAGAGATCATCATGTACCGAGTCACCATCGCCTACAACCACCCCAGCGATCCCGCCGCTTTTGACGAGTACTTCGTCAACAATCATCTTCCGATCGTGCGCGCCATCCCGAACCTCGCGAAGGTCACTTTCGGAAAGTGCGAGACGCTGGATGGGTCCGCCCCCGAGCACTACGGAATCGCCGTCATGTACTTCGAGTCGAAGGAAACGGCGATTGGCGCGCTCACCTCGAAGGAAGGCAAAGCAGCCTCCGCGGACGTCGCCAACTATTCAGCAGACGACGCGCTCATCTCGTTCAGCAACGAGGACCACGCCTGGCCGTGAAATCGACTGCGGCAGAACATCGCGCTCACATCGCACACGCCTGATGCAGGACCACACCTAATGGGTTAGACAGGCGCGTCCGGCACCAACCCCACACAGGCGCATCCAAATAACAGGAAACGAATGGAGACTAAATGACACGGCGATATGTGGTCACCGGCGCCGCCTCAGGCATCGGACGAGCGAGTGTCGAACGACTCCGCGGTCAAGGTCATCGAGTCATCACAGTTGATATCACCAGTGCCGATATCAACGTCGACCTTTCAGCCTCGGAAGGTCGTGACGAGATGACACAAGCGGTGACGGCACTCTGCGACGGCCAGGTGGATGCCGTCGTTGCCGTCGCGGGTACGACCGCCCCAACTGCGAAAACCGTGGGCGTCAACTTTTTCGGGGCGGTTCGGACACTCGAACTCCTCCGCCCGTTGCTGGCCAAGTCAGATGCGCCCCGTGCAGCGGTAGTGTCGTCGCTGGCCGCCTTACAGCCGGTCGACGAGAAGCTTCTCGAGCTCCTACTCGCAGGTGACGAAGCGGCAGCGAAACTCGAGGTCGACCGAATCGGTGATGCGGTAGATGCCACCGGAAATAATCCGATGTACACATCAACCAAACGCGCGTTGTCACTGTGGGTCCGAAAGAATGCCTCGGCGCCGGAGTGGGCCGGTTCTCGCATTGCGTTGAACGCGGTGTCGCCCGGTGTGATTCGCACCCCGATGACGGACCACGGATTCAGCTCAGAGGCAGGGCGTGAGATCTTCTCAGGAATCCCACTCAATGCACCGGCAGGAAACCCTGAAGTCGTCGCCGCCGCATTGGATTTTCTGACGAGTGCCGAAAATTCATTTACGACCGGCCAGGTACTTTATGTGGACGGAGGAATAGAATCAGCATCCCGCTCTGACGAATTCTGACCCACGATACCCGTCGGAGCACTTGCTCCGGAGTGCAGTGACGCCCTCTCGAGCAATCGGGAGGGCCTCACTATGCACCGCAATCGTCATTTCGACGTCGCGGATCTATCCCCCATGCGGAACTGAACGCCACTGAACGCAGATTCTCCAGCATTCGCCGGGTTTCACTCGGCTCAGGCTTCACCAAGCGATCTTGATAATAGGCATTTATGCTCATGTCATTCAGGACAGTCGCCAATCCCACGTAATCAGAGCTACAGGGCTGCGCCACACCTGCCAACGCGTCCATTTCGATCTGATGCGCGTATTCGCGGACGAACGATTCCAACAACGCCGACCACCGGCGACGAATATCGACATCGATACTCACGGCCTGCATTCCGGCGATCATAACTGCATCGTGGTCAACCCACGTGGAATAGGAGGCATTTGTCAGTCGGTCGTGGTAGTCCTCGATCGATTCGTGAGCGCGTCGGGGAACCCCGCCCGTCCGCTCGATCCATATGTCCCAAACTTCCGCTACCAAATCACCGAGCACCTCATACTTCGATTCGAAATAGAAGTAGAAGTTTGAACGGTTGATACCGGCTGCAGTAGCGATATCTGCCACAGAGAGTTCGAGGAAGTTCCCTTTTGCGAGGAGATCGCGAAACGCGTCTAAGATTGCTCTTTTTTGAAGCTCACCCTTCGAAGGATGCTGGCGTCGAGAACTTGAGGCTGGTTCATGGTTCTCGATCGTAGGCATGACTAGATCATACCGAGGTCACCCGAACGACTGACTGACATGCTGCGCGATGCCCGTGAGACCATGGATCCCTGCGGGACGGATCCGGCTGGGACGTCGAGAACTACTGTGATAGTGGCGCCAACATAGGCTGCCCGGCCTGGCGAACTGCATAGCCACCTAGACTTTGCCCAACGATTACTGCGACCGGTCGGGGCAGAGGTCCTATCTGCTTGCCGATGCCAACTCGGACAGATTAGTCACAAATGCCAGGCCGAGAACGCCCACAACTGTGATTGTGACGTGGGCCCCCTTCGACTCGCTTTCGGTTCCGAAGGTCAAACAGATCGTCAGCGCTCGGCTGCATGCTTGACCGCGTCAAGTGCGTCGTTGGGTCGTTCGGATCGTCGGTGTTGCGTCTATCCAGTTCGCTTCGCTCCACCTCGGCGGCCGCCCGAGGGCTCAACCCCACGACGCAGGTCGGACGATCAGATGGAAGCTCTGATTCCGGAACGTAGCCGAAAACTGATCTCAGAGACGGAATCCGGGATCTGATTGGAGCGATCTCCGTAGCAGGAAGTCTGTCGCCGAAACTGGGTACTGCGACAAATGCTCCATATGCCGCCTGGTTGTCCATACCTTCCACTTCACGTTCGCGGTATTGCATCGGCGAGGGTGAGCCCACGATCCCCCGACCACGCCGCGAGGTAGACCTCGACCAGTTCGACGGTGTTGGGCATCTGCGCCCCCCCAGAACATCCCCCGGCCCAAGCCTGCCTCGGTGAAGCGGACAGTGAGCGAGGTGACTTCGCTCTCCAGTTGATGCCAACCGAGGCGTCGTGGATCTCCCCTGGACAGATCCTCCGATTCGAGATATCCCCGACGAACTTACGTGAGAGTAAGTTCGTCGGGGATTCGTCATACCATCTCGGCAAGAAGTTCCATCGTCACTTGCCCGGCCGGATCCGAATCAGTGGATGAAGGCACGGCAACGACGGTGTCCACACCCACCGCTCGATACGCCTCGAGTTGCTCGCGCGCATCGGCCGCGGTTCCCACGATTCCCACTGTCGCGACCATCGCGTCCGAGACCTGACTCAAGATCTCTCGAGGCGCGGTCCCGGCCCTGGCTGCCTCGATCACGGATGCAAACCCTGCTCGCACGAACATGTCCGAGTACCCGGGGGCAGCGAGATACGGCACAAGCCCACGTCTGAGCTGATCGATCGACATCTGAGTTGGGCCTTCGGTTGCCACGGCCGCCGGCGCCCAAACCGACACCTGGGGCATTGGCGTTTCCATTTCAGCCGCGATTTCCTTGCACCGTGCGATCAGGCGCCCCGCTTGCTCCGGGCTGACCAGATTGAGCACCAGTTCGTCGCCCAACTCCACCGCGGCGCGAAGGGCCTTGTCTCCGAAAGCTGCAACGATCAGCCGCCCACCCGGCGGCTGAAGTCGCAGCCGATATCCGCTGGTCCGCATCACCGTTCCGGCGACTTCGCCCCGCTCGCCGTTCATGAGCGCTCGCACACCGCGGGCGGACTCCGCGAGTGCACGTGCTGCCCCGGATCTGCTTCGCCCATGCCATTTTTCGACCACGACAGTGCTGGACGTGCCCAACGCTATCGACACGTGACGCCCGGTCAGGTCGGCTACCGACGCCGCCCCGATCGCGATCATCGCCGGATCACGAACCGTCACCGCGAGCGGGCCGACCACCAACTCGGAGTGCTCGAAGCCGGCGCCGACTGACGTCGCCAGAGCAAAGGCGTCGTACGTCGCCATCTCCCCCACCCACACTCGGCCGAACCCCAGTTTGTCGGCGAGGCGTGCAGTAGTGGTCACCTCCCGCGGCGGACGGTCCTGCCACAAACCCAAGGAGATGTCGATCGTCGGCAGTCGGCTCCTCGAAATCCCGCTTTTCGAAATCCCGCTATTCGAAATCGGAGACAAGACCCATTCCCTTCAAGAGTGTCGGACGGTCGTAGTACTCGAGCCACTCTGTGACCAGCCCGTCTGCCATGCTGAGGATTCCGACAACAGGAACGACGCCGTGGGTCCCGTCGAAGTGGAAATCGTCCACTCGCTGTACAAAAACCCTGCCGTCGATCACGCCGAGCGACTCGATCTTCAGGGTGATCCGTTCACACTTACTTGCCAGCAATGCAATTCGGCCCGCTACAGCCTCCTTGCCGACAAGAGGTTCCTGCATCACGCTGTGGAGCACACCGTCTTCGGCGAACAGGTCGACGACGCGTGCCCAGTCCATGACGTCCCACGCCTGGAACATCTCACGCGCCAACGCAAGCTTGTCACTGTCGTTCATCACACTCATGCCACACTCTTCTGTCGAAGCTCACGCTTGAGGATCTTTCCGGTCGAATTGCGCGGCAGTTCTTTCCGAATCTCCAGCCGCTCGGGAAGTTTGTACGACGCGATGCGCTTGTCTTTCAGGAACGCAACCAGAGCATCGAGTTCGAGTTCCGTCTCGGGTCGAAGTGTCACCACTGCTGCGACGCGCTCACCGAGCACTTCGTCGGGGTCGCCGATGACGGCCACGTCCGCGACGGCCGGATGCTCGGCGATCAACCCCTCCAATTCGGCCGGAGCGATGTTCATTCCACCGCGGATCACCAGGTCCTTGCCGCGATCCAGGTAGCGGAGGAATTGTCCGTGATCACCGGCAATCTCGAAGATGTCTCCGGTGCACAGGAATCCGCGTTCGTCGAACGGTGACGGCCGATCGCCGAGATAGCCGGCAAAGACCGTCGGTCCGCTGATTCGCAACTCACCCGGGTGCCCGACTTCCGTGATGTCCTCGCCAGTGACCACGTCGACCAAGCGAACGTCCATCCAGTCCGAGATCCTGGTGCTCCAGCGAAAGTTCTCGACACCGAAACGAGGGAAGTACCGTGCGCGGTCGTCCGGATCCGGCATGTCCGCAGGCGAGGAGAGCAGACTGATGCCTTCGTTGGATCCGAAGAAGTTGATGACTCCGATTCCATATCGCTCCTGCCATCCCCGCACCATCGGAGGTTGCAGTGGCACAGAACCCGAACCGATCCGCGTCAAGCTCGACAGATCGACCGCCGCGAGCATCGACTCGTCGGCGAGCAGCATCCACAACAGAGCAGGCGGCGCTACCGTGTATGTAACCCGCTCGGCCTCGATCTGCCCGAGGAACACTCGAAGGTCGAACGGGTGGTGCTGTACCAGTACACATCCCGTGCGGAGCCAGGGCAGGAACATTCCGTTGATTCCGGCCATGTTGACCATCGGGAACGGGTTCAGCAGGACGTCGTCGACGACGATGTCGGGAGCATCGATCGTGGCCCAGCAGATGGCCAGCCACTCGTAGTGCGAACGTGGGACCCCCTTCGGCTCGCTTTCGGTTCCGGAGGTCCAACAGATCGTCATCGCGTCGTTGGGGTCGTTCGGATCTTCGGTGTTTCGTCTGTCCAGAGCACTTCGCTGCGATTCGGTGGCTGCCCGAGGACTCAGCCCCACGACGCCGGTAGGAAGCTCAGCCGGAAGCTCTGATTCGGGAGCGTAGACGAATACCGATCTCAGAGAGGCAATCCGGGATCTGATTGCAGCGATCTCTGTAGCCGGGAATCTGTCCCCGAAGCTGGGCACGCTGACAAATGCTGCAAACGCCGCCTGATTGGCCATTCCTTCCACTTCACGTTCGCGGTACTGCATGGGCAAGGGTGAGACCACGATCCCCAGCGACCACGCTGCAAGGTAGACCTCGACCAGTTCGACGGTGTTAGGCATCTGAACGCCCAGAACGTCTCCCCGGCCCAAGCCTGCCTCGGTGAAGCGCGCAGCGAGCGAGATGACTTCGCGCTCCAGTTCGTTCCAACTGAGGCGTCGTGGATCTCCGCCGGACAACTCGCTGCGGTTCGCCGGATCAACTACGGCAAGCTCGTCCCCTCGGGCCCGCACCTGCGCCCGGAACACGTGATCGATCGTCTCGTCGGACCACCACCCTTTCGAGGTGTATTCGTCCACCTTGACGCGAGGCTGCAATCCCCTGTGTGTCTTGTTCATTCGCGCACTCGATTCAGTTCTCGTAACGGCCGGAAATGTCGATCACGTCGCCCTGCTTCTCGAACGCCTGAGTAGCGGCATTCCACTCGAACGGCTGAAAGGCCAGGATTCCCAACGCATGATCCGCGGTCATCGTGAACTTGATTCCGTCGATGAACATCGGCGGGTGGTAGTCCTGCGTTCGCGCGGCACTCATGATGGTGGCACGTGAGAGTCCGTCGGATGACTGAGAGGCCCGAGTGAAGTTGTCCACCAACAGGTCACCGATGGCCCAGCCGTTCACGGTGTAGCTGTTGGTCGGGGAATCTGCACCGTGAGCCGCTGCACCGGCGAGATAGTCGCGCACCGCCGCGTCGTCCTTGTAGAGAGCGTTGTTGGGATCCTTGAGCCACACCATCACCTGCTGCCCGTCCGCAGCATCACCGGCGGGTGCATACAGGGTCGCACCGTCGACGCAGTTCGACGGCTGAATCACGGTGTCGGGCTTCCATCCGACACGTCCGATCGCCTGAGTGATCGCGAGGCAGTCGGTAGTGACACCGGCGACCACCAAAACCTCGGCGCCGCTGGCCTTGAGAGTCGAAGCCGCCGTCTTGGGGTCGGTCAGCGCCTCCTCCGCCGCGATCTCGAAGTTGGTTCCTTCGATCGCGGACTTGAAGCCGTTGGCGATTCCCTGTCCGGACTCGGTCTGGTTCGTGGCCAGTGCGACCTTGGCGCCGTTCGGATACTTCTTCTTCAAGCTCTCGACCACTACCTCCATCTCGACGCCCGGATCCGGTAGATACTCCGTGGTCCACGGGAAGTCTTCGATGACCCGGAACTCGGGCATGCCTGCCTGCGCGAAGAGCAGCGGCACGCAGGCAGTGGTCTGATCGTCCGCGATGGCGTTCAACTGTCCGGCCCCGAAGGTACCCAGAACGTCGACCTTGTCCTTCTGAATGAACTCTCCGACGTTGGCTTTGGCGCGCTCCGGGGAGAATGCGTCGTCCTTGACCACGACGTCGAGCTTGACGCCGCCGACGCCGCCGGCCGCGTTCTCCACCTCGAACCGTGCTCGCATTCCTTCGATCACGTTGCCGACGGCATCGGCGAGCGGGCCGGACGTCGGCCCACTCCATCCCACCGTGAGTTTGTCGGTGATCGGCGCTGCGGCACCGCTGGGATCACTGCAGTCGTCGACCGATACTGCGCCGGCCGATGTCGACGTGTTGCTCTCTGCGTCGGAGCTACCTCCGCAGGCCGAAAGGAGTAGTGCCGCAGCGGCGATGACTGCGGGAATCGTGGTCTGCCTTTTCATATCGTCCAGTTCCTTGCTGTGAGTTGAGGGAAACGAGAGTGGGCGAGGGAGACGGCGCTCAGGTGCGAGGTTCACCCTCGCGATACTTGGGATGATCGGCGGGAACCACGAGGACGAACCGTCGGAGCACGCTGTTGATCCGTCCGACGATTCCGTCCGGCATCAAGAACACGATCGCGATCAGCACCGCGCCGAACACCACTCCCGACACGGGGCCGTCGGTGACGCTTCCGGTGTAGTACGGCAAGAACACCACTGCCGTTGCCCCAACGATCGGGCCGAATTGGGTTGCGATTCCGCCCAACACCAGTCCGGTGATGAACTCGATCGACTTCATCAGCGAGAAGGATTCGGGTGAGAGCGCGCCGATGTACATCGTGAACAGCGAACCTGCCAGGCCCGTGATCGCGCCGGAAAGCCCGAAAGCGAGAATCTTGACCCGCGCGACGTTGATGCCGTTTGCGCTCGCCGCGATCTCGTTGTCACGCACCGCGACCATAGCCAGACCGAATCGACTCTTGACGAGATTGCGAATCAGGAGCATGACGATCGCCAGAGTCACCACCGACACCCAAAAGATCCAGAGGTAGGTGTCGGCTCGGGTCAACCCCGTCCATTTCGGCGGAACGAGCAGATTTGCGCGAACCACCATTCCGGCGGCACCACCGGTCAGATCCCCGGTCTTGCGGATCACCTCGGGAAATGCCACAGCGACGGCGAGTGTCACGAGAGCGAGATACAGCCCCTTGATCCGCAACGAGGGAAGACCGACGAGAAGCCCTAGTACAAAACACAATACGACCGCCATCGGGATCGTGGTCAACGGCGAGTATCCGCGATCGACGATCAGAACGCCGGTCGTGTACGCGCCCAGGCCGAAGAAGGCAGAATGGCCGATCGACAGAAGTCCGGTGTATCCGCTGACGATATTGAGTCCCGCAATGGCAATCGCGATGATGAAGACGCTCGTGAACTGGCCCACGCGAAACGGCGCGCTCTGTGACGCGAGAAGCAACGCACACACGGCAGCCACCAGCAGAACCAACTGGAGTATCCGGTACGACGCCGATCCGGCGACCACTACCCGCGGTCGCCTGACTGCCTTTTCGGCGACGGTGGGTTCATTTCTCTCGGCAAGCGTCGTCATACCCGCTCCAGTTTCTTGGTACCGAACAGTCCATTGGGTCTGACGAAGAGGATCACCACGATGATCAACAGGGCGGATGTCTGCTGCAGCGAGCCGCCGATGACCGAAATGTAGCCGCTGAGCATCGATTCCAGGACACCGATCGTCAACCCGCCGACCACGGCGCCGACGAGACTGTCCAGGCCGCCGAACAGCGCTGCGGCGGATGCTGCGATGAAGATCGGGAACATGGTCGTGAGACCGAGTTGTTGCGGCGAGAGCGGAGTGACCAGGACACCGGCCAGGGCACCGATGGCAGCTGCTACTCCCCAACCGATTGCGAGTATCCGGCTGGTCGGAACTCCGGCGAGAGTGGCAGATTCGGCATTGTCCGCGACGGCACGCATGTGCAGACCGACTCTCGTCTTGCGAAAGAGCAAGGACATCAACACAAGTAGGACAACGAGCGCCACCAGTACGCCCAGTGCGTCGCCGTAAACACGCGCACCCCCCACCGAGATGTAGTCGGTCGGACCGTTGGGGAACGGGCTCGGCATGATCTTCGTATCGCTCCCCCACAGCATTCCGGCCAACGAGTTGAGCCCGGTGAACAATCCCAGTGCCACGATCAGCACTGCCATGTCGCTTCGACGCTGAACCGGCCGGATGAGCAGACGCTCCATCAATGCTCCGAGCAGGAACCCCAATGCCAGGGCCGCTCCGATCGCCGACCAGATCGGCCAGGACATCGTCGTCAGCCACCAGGCGACAAAGGTTGTGAACAGGGCCAACTCGCCCTGAGCGAAGTTGATCGTGCCGGTGGCGCGAAACACCACCACTAGTGCCAGCGCGAGAATTGCGTAGATCGACCCATTGGTCAATCCGGAGATGAGTCGTTCGAGAAAGAGTGTCACCGTTTACTCCTGGTACCCGAGGTAAGCGCTGCGCACGACGTCGTCGGAACGAAATTCCTCGGGCGTTCCGGCAGCGACGATGGTGCCTACGTCGAGCAGGAAGACCTTCGACGCGAGTTTCATCGCGAGATCGGCGTTCTGTTCCACGATCAGCAGTGCAGTTCCGTCGCTGCGGTTGATCGCACCGAGCGTGTCGAACAATTCGGCGATGACGATGGGCGCCAGCCCCAGGCTCGGTTCGTCGCACAAAAGGAGGGTGGGACGGCTCATCAATGCCCGTGCGACCGCGAGCATCTGCTGTTCACCGCCTGAAAGAGAACCGGCCAACTGTGTGGACCTCCTCGCGAGCACGGGGAATGTCTCACACCACCGCTCGATGTCGGCTTCGATCTCCGCCTTGTCCTTACGAAGGGCAGCGCCGACGAGCAGGTTGTCACGCACCGACAGTTGACCGAGAGTTCCGCGGCCCTGTGGGACAAGGCTGACGCCGGCGGCCACAGCGCGTTCAGGTTTGGATCCCAACGGCGACCCGTTGAAGGTGATCGTTCCCTGATGCGGGATCAATCCGGCAAGCGCGCGCATCATGGTGGTCTTGCCTGCACCGTTCGCGCCGAGAACGACAGCGACCCCGCCGGGTTCCACGTCGAGCGAAATCCCGTGCAGTACATTGCCTCGCCCGTAACCGGCGTGCAGATCGTCGACGCTCAGCAGGGTCATGCGGCACGTCCCAGGTACGCGTTGATCACGGCGTCGTCCTGCTGGATCTCCGCCGGGGTTCCCTCGGCAATTTTGTGGCCGAAGTTCAGGGCGACAACGTGATCGGAGATCCCGAGCACCAATCCCATGTGGTGTTCGACCAGAAGCGCGCCGAAGCCGAAGTCGTCGCGGAGCGAGACGATCAGTTCTCCCAGTTCTTTGACTTCACTGTGCGTGAGCCCGCCGGCAGGTTCGTCCAGCAGAAGCAGCGAGGGCTCGGACATCAATGCCCGTGCCAGTTCGACACGCTTGAGAGTTCCGAACGGTAGACCGGACGCGGGTGCGTTCGCGACGTCGACGAGTTCGAGACGTTCGAGCAGGTACCAGGCCTTCTCTCGAAGTTCTCGGACTCGCGCACGCGCCGGAGGCAGGCCGAGAAGCCCACTCACGAGCCCGAAGCGACCTCGCGACGATCCACCGACCATGGTGTTGTCGAAGACACTCATGCCGCCGAACAGCGCGAGATTCTGAAAAGTTCGAGCGATTCCTGCAGATGCCAACGCATAGGGACGCAATCCCAACAGGTCGGTTCCTTGCCAGGTGATGACACCGCGACTCGGTTCGTAAATCCTTGTGATGCAGTTGAACAGCGTGGTCTTACCAGCGCCGTTCGGCCCGATGAGTCCGCAGATCTGTCCCGCGCGGACGTCGAAGCCGACGGCGTCGAGAGCCGTGACTCCGCCGAATTCGATCGACACATCGGAAAGCGTGAGTACGACCGGTGCATTCCCAGGTTGTGCGGGTGGTGTGTTTCCAAGCATTGGTTTCACCTCCTCGTGACACTTCAATTAACAGTGTGATAGAGATTACTACAGTAAACAGAGGCACTCCGTCAACGTGCGGCCCCCGATCCGGAGCCGAGAAGGGACATCATCGTGAGGTCCAACAACATTCACGCAGTCGACAGCGGCGGGGGCCCAGACGTCAGGGACTACAGCCCGGTCGACGCTCTCGTCGCCAAGCAGGAAATCTACGAGGTTCTGGCTCGTTTCCTCCGAGCCGCAGACCGCGGCGACGTCGAGGACGCCAGGCGGTGTTATCTGCCCGGCGCAACCGAAGACCACGGGGGTGTCTTCACCGGCACCGCCGACGACTACATCGACCACATCGCCGGGGCCATCACCCACCCACGGTCACTGACCACCCACGCAATGACCAACGTCTTGGTCGAACTCGACGGGGATACAGCACACGTCGAGTCCTACGTGCTTGCCTTCGCACGAATCAAGACCTCGGACGGCATAGCCGACACACTCACCGCGGCGCGCCTGATCGATCGCTTCGGTTTCGAGGACGGCAGGTGGGGAATCCGCCACCGCGCACTGCGGTGGGACTGGAACCACGACATGGCCACAGCCGAAGGCTGGATCTTCGGGATGCTCGCGCCTGAAACGTCATTGAAGAAGAGCAAGAAATTCCCCGACGACCTCATCTACACCCGACAGACGCAGGAGAACTCATGACAACCTTTCGCGGAACTCCGGTCGAGGGTGCGACCGTCCTCGTCACCGGCGCCAATCGAGGCCTCGGGTTGGCCTTCGTCCAACAGGCGAAGTTGATGGGCGCAGCCAAAATCTATGCGGGGGTGAGAAATCCCGACGAGGTGCCGGCCGAACTCCGAGCCACCGGTGCGCACATCGTCGAACTCGACGTCACCGATCCAGGACTCGTCGACACTGCCGCCGGGGCGTGCGGTGACACCTCGGTCGTCGTCAACAACGCCGGGCTGTTCACCGGGAATCGGCTGATCGAGGCCGACGACCGAGAGGCCGCTCGAGCCGAGATGGAGGTCAACTACTTCGGACCGCTGACGATGATCCGAGCCTTCGCGCCGGTCCTCGCCGCCCGCGGCGGTGGATCGATAGTCAACGTCTTGTCAGTCGCCGCAATCGCACCCACCGCCTTCATGGGCGGCTATTCACCGGCCAAGGCGGCTGCTCTGTCGCTCGGCGGCATCGCCCGTGCCGAACTCGAACCGGACGGCATCACCGTCACCTCGTTGATCGTCGGCAGTGTCGACACCCGCATGGCTTCACACGTGCAGGGCCACAAGGAAAATCCCCTCGACATCGCCGCGACCGGACTCGCCGCCATGCAACGCGGCGAGTGGACGTGCGACACCGATTTCATGGCAATCGACGCCCGTGCGCGTCTGGCTCGAGACCCGATTCGGTACGAACGCGGACTGGGCAAGCTCCTCTTCGCCGGCGAACTGACCACTCGATCATGAGCGATCCGATTCGTGTTGCCCAGTGGGCGACCGGCGCCATCGGCAAGACCGCGCTCCGCGGAATCATCGATCGTCCCGACCTCGAGTTGGTCGGCCTGTACGTCTACAGCGACGCCAAGGCCGGGCGCGATGCCGGCGACATAGCCAGACGCGCACCGACGGGCGTGATCGCCACACGAGACGTGGACGAGATCATCCGCTCGCGCCCCCAGGTTCTCATCCACAGTCCGCGTTTGCAGATTCCGTACGAACGCCACGACGACGATTTGTGCCGTCTGCTGCGCGCCGGGATCAACGTGATCACGACGGCCGGGCAGCACTTCCCCCGCGCACACGGCACCGAGCGCGAGCACATGTTCGCCCAAGCATGTAAGGAAGGCGATTCGACGCTCTTCGGTGTCGGAGTGAGCCCGGGCGTCATCGGTGAGCGATTGGCATTGGCTCTGACGGGAACATCGATCGAACTGGACCGCATCACGATCGACGAGGTGCTCGACGCTCGCGGCATGCCTGACCCCGACTTCGCGTTCACCGTCATGGGAATGGGTTCGCCCCCGGAGGAACTGGACGGAACCGGGCCGTTGCCCTCGCTGTACGCGTCGCTGTATCTGGAGACCATCGCGTTCATGTGCGAACGTCTGGGGATCACCTACGACGAGGTCGTATCCGATCACAGGGTCGTTGCGGCGCGAACGGATCTCGACGTGGCCGCCGGACGCATCGCCGCCGGAACCGTCGGAACCACCGAATGGCGCTGGCACGCAATGGTCGACGGAAAGCAGTTCCTCACTCTGGCCATCATCTGGACCATGGAACCCGATCGTGAGGAATACGCGGGGCGCGATCAGTGGGAAGTCCATCTGTACGGCAAACCCGAGATCGTGATGACCGTCAATCTCGTCGAACCACAAGATCCGAACAGCCGGACAACCGCCGGTCAGTTCATCACTGCGGGCCCGGCACTACGCGCCGTCGAGCATGTACTCGCTGCTCCCACCGGCATTTTCGAACCCCCTGTCTTTGCCCCCTTCAGATTGGAGCATTCAGCATGACCACTCAGCCGACGGCCGTAGGTTCGACTGCCACCCGTGAACCCGCCACCCGCGAACCTTCTGTGAACGCGCTCCTACCCGATGGTCGCCCCGTGCAGAATCTCGAAGACTTGCTGCGCAGCCGGGCGATTGCCAGTCCGGAGAGCACCGCCGTCATCTCCGATGACGGCCGTACCAGTTTCCGCGAGCTGGACATCGAAGCAAATCGTGTCGCGAATGCACTTCTGCGCGATGGTGTTCGAACAGGTGACCGGGTGGCGTACATCGGCGCCAATGCACCGTCTTTCCTCTCCGTCCTGTACGGATCTTCGAAGATGGGCTCGATTCTGACGGCCGTCAACAATCGGCTGGCACCGGGCGAGGTCGACTACATCCTGAGCAACAGCGAGCCGACCGTCGTCGTACTCGGAGCAGGCGATGAGGGCCTCTCCGACGTCGCGGCGGCGGTCGGTAGCGTCCGGACCGTCGTCACGGTGGACGGTTCCGCAAACTCGGTCTCGTGGAGCGACTGGCTCTCCGGTGCCGGGGACGACGACCCAGGAGTGTCACGCCTTCCCGACGATACCGCGCTGATCTTCTACTCGTCGGGAACCACCGGCCACCCCAAGGGAATCGAACTCACCGGCGCGAACCTCGGCCGCGCCCTCGCGACCATGTATCACCTGCTCGATCTCGACACCGATTCCGTGGCCATGTGCCCGGTCCCGTTCTTCCATGTGGCGGGGCTGGGTCTCGCTCTCGTCACGACGCTCGGCGGTGGCGCTCTACTTCTCAAGACCATCGCCGGTCCGCTGGAGCTGGTGGCGCTGATGCAGGAGTACCGGGTGACTCATGCGGTCGCTGTTCCCGCGGTGATCAGCGTCCTCACCTCTCTTCCTGCTGTGCGTGAGGCGGATTGGAGTGCCCTGCAGTTCCTGGTCTACGGAGCGGCGCCCATGCCGCTACCCCTGTTACAGGACGCCACCAAGGTTTTCGGATGCAGCTTCCTGCAGGCCTACGGACTCACCGAGTCGACTGGCGGCGTCACCATGCTGACCCCCGAAGATCATCGGGCGACCGACGAGTCGACCGCGCATCGGTTGAAGTCCGTCGGGCAACCGATGTTCGGCGTACCCATCCGCATCGTCGATCCCGTGACGCTCGAAGACGTCCCGGTCGGTACCCGCGGCGAGGTGGTCATCGGCGGCGCACACGTCATGAGGCGCTACTGGCGCAACGAGGCAGCCACTGCGGCCACCATGTTGGACGGCGACTGGCTCCGAACAGGAGACGGCGGATCGTTCGACGAGGACGGGTATCTCTACCTCCACGACCGCCTCAAGGACATGATCGTCTCCGGCGGTGAGAACGTCTATCCCGCCGAGGTGGAGAGCGTTCTCTCCGGCCACCCCGACATCCGGGAGGTCGCGGTAGTCGGCATTCACTCCGATCGGTGGGGTGAGACTCCCATTGCGGTGGTCGTTCGTTCGGGCGATTCGGCTGTCACCGAAGCTGAGATCATCGAGTGGTCACGCGAGCGACTGGCGCACTTCAAGTGCCCCAGTGCAGTTCAGTTCATCGAGGAACTGCCACGCAACGCGAGTGGGAAGCTTCTCAAGACTCGTCTGCGACAGGACTTCGCTTGAGTCCATGACAAGAATTCGGGGCCGGTCGCTTTGAGCGATCGGCCCCGATTTCTGTCGTTCGATGTGAAGCTGGCTCAGCCTGGGTGAATCCGGAATTCGACGCCGCCGACGATCAGGCCGGGCTCGACGGTGTTCGCTCCGATCGACGCCGCCAGATCGACCGCACTGAGCATCGACCGCTCGCCCGGAACGAACGACACGGCGCGCGACCCCAGCGCAATCGAGAGTGATCGCGCCGAATCCAGTTTCTTGCCGAACACTTCGGCCCACAGCGCCGCCGTCTTGGCCGGATCGGGAGAGGACACGTCGACGCCGAGAATGTCGTCGACCCGTGGATCGAGGGAAACCTCCTTCTCCGTCTGGTCCCAGAACCACTCGTCGGCGTCGGGAATCTCGTCGAGTTCTACGAGCAGTCCGAGATCACCGGGATGAAGTTGGACGATCCGGTGACCGTAGGCCTCCAGATCTGCCACCGTCCGAACATCGGCCGCAGCTGCACGTTCCAGATAGGGCTCGATGTTCGAAACCTGGATCGAGAGTGCATAGCCGCCCTCCCCTCCGCCCTTGCGGATCCATCTCGCCAGCGAGACCCTCTCGTCGAGCGGTGCGACGATCTCGAGAAATGCCTGCGGCCCGACGGCCAAGGTCTCGTCGGCCAAACCGATGTCTTCGAGCAGTGGATCTGCGAATCCTGGTGCCAGATTCAACGCTTCACGTAATTGTTGACCGGTCTTGTCCAGGTCTCGTGCACCGATCACCACCTGCCGCAGGATCTCCCACGTGCCCGCGTCGTGCGTGCCCGTCACAGTCCGACCGCTTCGGCTGCGGTGTCGGCACTCTGCCAGCGTCGGAGCTCGGCACCCGGCGCCCACGTCGAGTGGGTGCCACTCGAAATCCGTTCGGGAAGGCGAAGTTTGCACAACGGTCCGTCTCCGACGCGGGCAGCGTCGAAGATCAGGCAGAAGGACGCGTCCTCGTTCATGTCGGTGGTCAACGTGATGAGATAGCCGTCGTCTTCGGCGGTACCACCCACGCGTGGTGCCATCGAGGTCTCGCTTCCATACACGCCGTCACCGAAGGAGAATCGTTCCTCGTTCCCCGTCAGCAGGTCGTGTTTGACCAAGCCGTCGAACAGGAACCACGACGGCTTACCAGAAGCCGCATAGGCGTATCGGTACTTCTCACCCGCGAAATTGCCGTTCATCATGCCGAATTCGGTGATCGAGTCACTGAGTTGCTCTTCACGCGTGGCTCCGGTGACCAGGTTCAAACGCCAGCGGTGAAGCCGGGTCTGCATGCGATCGAGAGCGAGGAAACGGAAGGCGCGCTCCCACTGATTGCCCATACCGTTGTCCGACGGCTCCGGATCACCCTGGTAGAAACCGTCCAGAACAATCTCGTCCCCCTCTTCGTAGGCGTTCACGAAGTGCAGGACGTAGGTCGGATCGGCCTCGAACCACTTGATGTCAGCGGTGTTTCCGCGGCGTGGGATGACTCCGAGACGGAGCGGGATATCGGGATGGAAATTCGCGACGTGCGCGCCCTTCTCCAGTAGAACCGGATCCCAGAACAAGGGGCAGTCGTTGAGGATCGCGTAGTTCTCCGTGAAGGCCATGTCGTGTGGCAACCGCGGACCGGGAAGCGGGACGTCGACGTAGTGGACCAACTCGTTGGCCGAGTCCACGACGCCGTAGTGCATGTACGGCGCTTCCTTGCTGTAGTTGAAGAACAGCATTTCTCCGGTCTTGTCGTCCACCTTCGGATGCGCGGACACACCCCATTCGAAGGGGAACTTGCCGTTCCAGCTTTCCTTTCCGAGTGTCTCCGCCGACATCGGATCGAGACGATACAGATCTCCGCACTGGTAGAAGCTGGTGAGAGCAGTCCCCCGGTGAACGACGACGTCGGTGCTGGACGCGTCCTTCATCCGAGTGCGCGCACCCTTGCCGCCCTCGGGGCGACTGAGTTTGGGAGACTCGGCGAGTCCGGCCCACAAGGCGCCGCCGGCATCCTGCTCGGCCGCCAACCCGTCAGTCCGTACGAATCGATTGCGGTAGAACGACTCTCCGTCACGAAAGCCCACGATGTGAATCATTCCGTCGCCGTCGAAGGGATGATAAGCCTTCATCGAGGGATGGAGCGGATTCTCGGTGTTGCGCAGGTAGACACCGTCGAGGTCTTTCGGAACCTCACCGAATACGACTTCGAGGTTGTCCGCTTTGAACTCGGTGGTCTGGGGTTGCCACGGGCCGGTGCGATACGGGTGATCGTCATCGGCGGGAAGGGTGGACAACAACTTGCCTACGATTTCGACGTCCATGGAATTCTCTTTTCGACTGATGGGGAAAGGCTGGGCTGCACTTTCAGGAAACTGCGTCGACGACAAAACTGACGGTGGTGGCCGTACTTCCACCGAAGTTGAGCGTCGCAAAGCGGCTCGCACCCTCGACTTGGAAACCGCCGGCCGTTCCCGTCACCTGATGGGCCGCGTCGAGAAGCATTCGAACACCACTGGCACCCACCGGATGACCACCGCCGATCAGACCGCCGCTGGGGTTGATCGGTAGCTTGCCGCCCATGGCGATGTCACCACTCTCGATGGCTTTCCACGACTCGCCGGGCGCGGTCAGACCGATGTGGTCGATCGCGAGATACTCACTCGCCGTGAAACAATCATGTGTTTCGATCCCGTCTATCCCGGCCAGGTCGACTCCGGCCCGGGAGAAGGCACCCATCACCGCATCCCGAACGTGTGGCATCACGTAGGGATTATCGGCGTCGCGGGCCAGCTTCTGCTCGAGACCTAAACCAACAGTCCGGTGACCCCAGCCCGCGATCTGGGCCAGCGGAGTCGCCGCGGCATCAGGATGCTCGCGGAGGTACTTGTCCGTCACCAGCACAACCCCGGCGCCACCGTCGGTCACCTGGCTGCAATCGAATCGTCGAACACCGCCTTCCACAACAGGATTGGTGGCTTCGTCGCCGCCTGCATTCCCGAGCAGATCGGGTACCGCCCAACCGCGTGTCTGTGCATTGGGGTTGTTCTTCGCGTTCGCGAAATTGATCTGCGAGATCGCGCGAAGGTGAGATTCGTCGATCCCGTAGCGCCGCCCGTACTCCTTCGACACACGATCGAACATGTACGGCCACATGAATTTTGCTTCCTGACCTTCGTGTCCGACCCAGGCTGCAGCGCCCAGATATCCGGCCGCGTCATCACCCGGAACCGTCTTCTCCAGTTCGATACCCATCACCAGAGCCGCGTCGTAGTTGCCGGCGCGCAGGTCTGCCATCGCCGCAAGTACAGCGATACTGCCCGATGCGCACGCCGCCTCGTGCCGGGACGAGGGCACACCCCATAGATCTGGATGCACGGTGGCGGGCATCGCACCCAGCTGACCTTGGCCGGCAAACAATTGACCGAAGGCATTACCGACGTGGATCACCTCGATGTCAGTGGCAGGAACCTTCGCCGCGGCCAGGGTGTGGTTCGCCACCTCTTCGGCAAGGTTCGCGAAATCGAGTCCCTCGCGGGTGAAGTTCCGTGCGAAGTCGGATTGATACCCGCCGAGAATCCAAATGTTCGAAACAGTCATGACCTCTCCCCTTGCCGATCCGGCATCGGTGACGTCACCGAGATACCCGTGCATCGGCGGTTGTAATTTCATCGCAACCGTACTACAACTAGCAGAGTAACTCTACTAATTGAAGGGTTGAAAATGACTGATGCTTTTGTCCTCGACTACGTGCGCACACCGCGCGGCCGAGCATCGACGCGAGGTGCCCTCCACGAACACAGCCCAGTCGATCTTGTCGTCCACCTGGCCAAGGCTTTGCAGGGTCGAACGAACCTCGCCGCAGAGCAGATCGACGACGTCGTTCTCGGTTGCGCATCGCAGGTGGACGAGCAGGGCGCGAACATCGCGAGAACTGCCGCACTCCTTGCCGGTTGGGGCGATTCCGTTCCCGGCGCGACCCTCAATCGTTTCTGCGCATCCGGTGTCGACGCAGTCGGCCAGAGCGCAGCCCGCATTCGCAGCGACGACGTCTCCCTCGTCGTGGCCGGTGGCGTCGAAAGCGTCTCCCGCACTCCGATGTTCAGTGATCGCGGACCGCTGTGGACCGACCCGGCAACCATCGCGCAGATCGGCTCCATCCATATGGGTGTTGCCGCCGACTTGAATGCCACGATCGAGGGGTACTCCCGCGACGAGTTGGATGCGTACGGCGTCGAAACCCAGCACAAGGCTGCCGAGGCCTGGCGCAACGGCGCATTCGAGCGGTCCGTTGTGCCAGTTCCCGGCAGAAATGGTGAAGCCGGAATCGCGCACGACGAACTGGTCAGGGCAGAGACGACGGCAGAGGGACTCGCAGCGCTGCCTCCGGCCTTCGAAGGGCTCGGCGCCGCCGGTCAGGATGCACTCGCGCTCGCCGCCTACCCTGAGGTCGGCAAGATCGAACACCTGCACACCGTCGGATCCTCTCCCGCCATGGCCGACGGCGCAGCACTACTACTCCTCGGATCCGAGAAAGCCGCGGCCAGAGCCGGCCTGACCCCTCGCGCACGGATCATCGGATCCGCCTCGACTTCGGTGAATCCGGTTCTCATGCTCACTGCGGGCCAGAGCGCCGTGGAGGCAGTCATCGCTCGAGCCGGGCTTCGTCCACAGGACATCGACGTGTTCGAGTTCGCAGAGGCCTTCTCCGCGCTCTGCCTACGGTTCCGCCGCGATCTTGACGCCGGGCCGGACCGCATGAACCCCAACGGAGGCACGATGGCGATGGGCCATGCATTCGGCGCCACCGGAGCAATTCTCGTCGGCGCGTGTGTCGACGAACTGGTACGGAGCGACGGACGCTACGGTGTGGCCGCGGTCAGCGGCGCCGCCGGTGTCGGAGTCGCGGTGCTCGTCGAACGGATCGCCTCGTGACCGCCAGTTCACTCTCGGGCCGCGTTGCCGTCGTCACGGGAGGGGGTAAGGGCCTCGGCCGTGCCGTCGCACTGCATCTCGCGAGCCGAGGGGTCACGGTGATCGTCAACAATCGAAATCGCACCGTCGACGCGAGCGGCCGGGGCCCTGCAGATCAGGTCGTCGACGAAATCCTCGAAGCCGGTGGCCACGCCGTCGCCAACCACGACGACGTCACCGACCCCGAGGTCGGTCGAAAGTTGGTGGACGACGCTCTCACTCGGTTCGGACGACTCGACTTCTGCATCACCAGTGCCGCGGTCAGCGGTCCACAGATGCTCCATCGCACCACCGCCGAGAACCTCAGCACCGTCATCACGACAAACGTCGTCGGGACCGCGCTGGTTGCCGCTGAAGCCTCCCGAGTGATGCGCGAGGCCGGATTCGGGCGCATCGTGATGATTGCCTCGACCGCAGGACTGCACGGCGAACCCACCGTATCCGCCTACGCCGCCAGTAAGGGTGCCGTCATCGCATTGGGCCGCACCGCGGCCGGCGAAGGTGCGAGTCGCAATGTGTTCACCAATGTCGTACTGCCCTATGCCACTACGCAGATGACCGAATCCGGAATGGATTCACGATTCATCGACATCATGGGTGCCGACCTGGTAGCCCCGGTGGTCACTGCTCTCGTCGATCCCGAGTCCACGACCAACGGGCAGGTGATCGTCACCGCAGGTAACGGAGTGCGTTCGGCCGACGCCGTCGAGGGCTCGACCGAATTCTTGCCCACCACCACAGAACTCGATGCCAAAGCGCTCGACGCACTGCTCGTGACCAGCCGGCTCGGCACTCCTCACACCTATCCGAGCGCACAGGAAGCCTTCGCGGACTTCGCTTCCGAACTGCTCGACCACCACAATCAGAAAGCGCGCGCATGACCGACATCCCATTGGGCGACCTTGCACTGAACTTCGGTGTGAGCGCACTCGCCGTGCTCGTCTTCATCGCAGTCGTGATGGCCGTAGCCATCCGGATGAACAATCACTCGATCATCGACATCTGTTGGGGGCCTGGCTTCGCCGTCGTCGCCGTCGTCTCGTACCTGACGTCCATCGGAGCGGACGGCAACGATCTGCGTCGCCTCGTGGTGCTGGCACTGACCGTGGTGTGGGGAATGCGACTCGGCCTCTACATCGGCTTCCGAAACCGTGGGCACGGGCAGGACAAGCGCTACACTGCCCTGCTAAAACATCAACAGGGACCGCTGGTTCCGTTCCTGATTCGCAAAATCTACGGCCTCCAGGGCGTTCTCATTCTCGTGGTGTCGCTGCCGGTCCAGTTCGCGATGTACGAGTTTCGCGCCCTCGGAGTCCTCGGCGCGATCGGCATCGCAGTCTGGACCGTCGGCTTCGTCTTCGAATCGGTTGGTGACTACCAACTTTCCCGCTTCAAGGCAGATCCGGCCAATTCAGGAATGGTGATGGATCGTGGACTCTGGGCCTGGACCCGGCATCCCAACTACTTCGGTGACGCATGTGTCTGGGTCGGACTGTTCATCCTCGCACTTGGTGATCCATTGGCGCTGATCACGATCGTCTCGCCGATCGTCATGATCAAACTGCTGGTGAGCTACAGCGGTAAGGCCCTTCTCGAACGCGGCATGCGCAAGAGCAAGGGGCAGGCCTACGACGACTACGTCGCCCGGACCAGTGGCTTCTTTCCCCGTCCACCCCGTCCGGCACGAAACCACGCGTCGTGAGCGCCCCCACGAGTGGTCTCGCTGACGTCTTCGATCTGGAATCGACCGGCCCGGACCGGTGGCAAGGGTCGAACGACGGTGTTCGGCTACCTCAGTTGTTCGGCGGCCAACTGGTCGCCCAGTCGATTCTCGCAGCCGGGCACACGGTTACCGACGGCAAAGCGATCAGTTCCGTCCACACGCACTTCCTTCGCCCGGGGTCGACGAATCGCGCGACCGAGTTCTCGGTAGATCGCCTTCGGGACGGAAAACGCCTGTCCACCAGAGGCGTCGACGTCCACCAGGACGGACGACTCGTCTGCCGTTCGACGGTCTCTGCTTCCTCGATCGACGAGGGCATCACTCACAGTCGCGCCGTACCCGCCGCACTCCCGCCCGCTGAGTGCGTGACGTTGCAGGAGTTGGCCGAGGCAGACGGTGGGCTGGGTGAGGTGTGGGAGGAGTTCTCCGCCATCGAGATTCGTGTGTCCCCCCTCGATTCGCAGTCCCCCACGACGCATTCGGCGGCGCCTCCGCGCAACATCTGGATGCGTTCGGCTCAGCGACTGAGCGACGATCCGCTGATTCACGTCGCTGCTCTCGCCTATGCCAGTGATCTGATGCTGATGGCAACCGCGCTGACTCCGCACGGCTACGACATCGGGCAGGAGCACTCGCTCGATACGGATTGGACGGGCGTGTCCCTCGATCACACGATGTGGTTTCAGCGTCCCGTGCGAGCGGACGAGTGGCTCCTCTTCGAGCATTCGACACCCACTGCTCATGCCGGCAGAGCAGTCGTGAATGCCGCGGTCTTCGATCAGTCCGGACTCCAGATCTGCCAGATCACCCAGGAAGCGTTACTCATTGCCCGTATCGAGTGATTCCCGACTCTTTCTGCAGACCACTCGGTACGGTCTCGCGGTGCCGCAGGGTTCGCGGCCTATGATTTCGGGGTGGTACGAGTGAATGCAACCGGATCTTCGGCGTCGGCCGGATCTCCGACACCCACGCCGTCGGTGGGCGTCACCGAGTTGCCTGCGGGCGGACCCAACGCACTGGCGGTCACGCTCGGGCTACTGGGAGACGAGTGGAACCTCTGGATTCTGCGGTTCGCCCTTTTGGGGTCGCGTCGATACAACGACTGGCTGGCTCTCGGGGGAATCTCCAACTCCGTGCTGTCCTCACGGTTGGCAGTCCTGACGGCCGGCGGAATGCTCGAGCGCCGGGAGTACCAGCAGAACCCGCCGAGGCACGAATACTCGGTCACTCGCAAAGGCCAGTCGATCTGGCCGGTCCTCATCACCATGTGGTCGTGGGAGAAGCAGTGGGCACCGAATGAAACCGCGCCACTACCGCCACTACGGCACAGCACCTGCGGAAACGACTTCACTCCGATCCTGCGTTGCAAGGAGTGCGGCGAGGACGTCGACGTGCGATCCCTGGACTCCCAAATGGGGCCGAGTGGGGACTTCTCACGCAGTGTGCCCGAAGCAACGTCGAGGCGCCGCTCCACCAAGTCCGAACGCCGACCGGAAATCCTGGCTCACACGATGGAACTCGTCGGCAATCGCTGGTCGGCAGCGATCATCGGGGCAGCTTTCCGAGGTGCCCGTCGTTACGGAGAGTTCGCCGAGATCACCGGTGCGCCGCCGGCAATCGTCGCCGATCGGTTGAAGCACCTCACCGAGATCGGTGTGATGGAAACGCGGCCGCTTCCGGATCGCCCACAGTGGTCGGAGTATCGACTCACCGACAAGGGAACCGCGTACTTCCCCGTCGTGATGTGCATGATCTCGTGGGGTCAGCGCTGGTTCAGATCCGCGGACGGTCCGGACATCGTTCTCCATCACAAGGCGTGTGGAAAGCGGTTCGAAGCAAGGCTGGGTTGTAGTGCGTGTGGTGAGGAACTGAGGTCTTCGGACATCGAGGCGATCGACCTCACCACCTCGGTGCACGTGCCGGGGTCCGGCTGGTCCTGAGATCCCCACTCAGCCGGCAGTGCGGATCCGGTCGAAGCTCCGGCCTCGGTGTTCGAGCGGCAGCCTGTCCCCTCGCCCGAACAATTTGTTGCGCAGCGTCCCCGCTTCGTAGTCGCTCTGGTAGGCACCCCTCCTCGTCAGCTCCGGAATCACATGCTCCACAATGTCTTCGAAGGTTCCAGGAGTCACCGCGTACGCGAGATTGAAGCCGTCGACGTCGGTCTCGGCAACCCACTCCTGCAACTCGTCGGCGACCTCCGCGCCGGAACCGACAACGATCGGGCCGAGCCCGCCGATACCCGCCCACTCCGCGATGTCTCCCACCGTCCATTCGCCGCCCTTCTCGTCGGCCTGACGAAACGATGCGACCGCGGATTGAATGGCGTTGCTCTCGACGTTCCCGATCGGCTCGTCCGCCCGGTATCCGGAGAGATCAATTCCCATCCACCCCGAGGTGAAAACGAGTGCACCTTCACTACTCGCGTAGCTGCGGTAGTCCTCGAGCTTCGCCTGGGCCAACTCGGGGGTTCGGTCGGTGATGATCGTCAACAGTGTGTAGATGCGGGCCGAGTACGGATCGCGCCCGACCTTCGTCAGTTCGTTTCGGATTCGGGCAACGGTGTCTTTGAGAATCGCCTTTGTCGGTGCACCCACAAAGATCGCCTCCGCATTCTCCGCGGCGAACCGAACCCCGCGTGGCGACGCGCCGGCCTGGAAGATGACCGGCGTCCGCTGCGGAGAAGGTTCGGAGATGTGGATGCCCGGAACCGTGAAGTGCTTGCCTTCGTGCTCGATCGGGTGAACTTTGGCGGGGTCCGTGTAGACCCCGGTAGTTCTGTCACGCACCACCGCGTCGTCTTCCCACGACGTTTCCCACAACTTGTAGAGAACTTCGAGGTACTCGTCCGCGTGGTCGTAGCGATCGTCGTGCTGGAGTTGGTCGTCCTCGCCCATGTTCCGTGCAGCCGACGGGAGGTATCCGGTGACCACGTTCCACCCGATTCGCCCGTTCGTCAGGTGGTCGAGGGTGCTCAAGCGCCGAGCAAACGGGTACGGATGCTCGAAAGCTGTACCTGCGGTGATACCGAAGCCCAAGTGCTCGGTCACGGCCGCCATCGCCGACGCCAGCAGTAGCGGGTCCGAGACCGGTACCTGCGCGCCCTGCCGCAGCGCTGCGTCGTGATTGCCGCCGTACACGTCGTATGTTCCCAACACATCAGCCAGGAACAGCCCGTCGAATCGTCCACGCTCGAGGAGCTTCGCCAATTCCGTCCAGTACCTCAGATCCGTGTACCTGGACGACTGGTCCTCCGGGTGGCGCCACAGACCTGGCGATTGGTGGGCGACGCAGTTCATGGCAAAGGCGTTGAAGCGGATTCTGCGGGTCATTCCCGCACCATGCCGTGCCTGCACCGCAGTGACCACCATTGCGATCAGTGCGATCGGTTCGGCTCCTGCTTGCACCCGGCGATACCGTCGACTTCGCGACCTCGTCGGCGGGCCGCTACACTGACTAGCGCAGCTGTGACGCCCGAGGCTTCGTGCCGACAGGTCGAGCGGATGCAACAGTAGTATCGGGAAGCGAAAACCCCGGCAGCACAGGGTTTTCAGCACTTGTCGGTACGCTCCCCGCCCTCGTAGCTCAGGGGATAGAGCATTCCTCTCCTAAAGGAAGGGTCGCAGGTTCGAATCCTGCCGAGGGCACATTTGGAATCTCAAGCGCAGATGGGAATGCGTTCTCAAGCAACGAACAATTGCGTCGGCCTGATCTCGGGCGCCGCGCTTTCCCGCGTGATCACAGCCAAATTTGGGTTTGAAGTATGCGAGTCACTTCGATCGGCTGATCATAAATCCCGTCCGTCTGGTTTGATAACTGCACACTCGCCGAGCAAAGTGCGAGCAACAGACTCGAAGGACAGCGTAATGACGCAACAAGGGATTCAGTTACCGGTTCAGCAAACCCCGATTCGGAAACAAGGGCCGTGGGGTTTGTGGTGGCTGACGGTAATCACCTTCGGAATCTATTACCTCGTCTGGTACGACCGCATCAACGGCGAACTGGCAAGCTTCACGGGGAATCAACGTGAGGGCTGGACGCGCTGGTGGTCGCAGATCATCCCGTTCTACGGCCTTGTGGGACTATCCCGTACGGCGAAGCGGCTGAACCAGGCCCACGGGATTGTGAACTCGTCCGTGACGGTCTCCCCGGTGACGACTTGGCTATGGGCACCGGCATGGTTCGGATCGCAAACGCGTTACCTGCAGCGACGGATCAACACCCTCGCCGACATCCAGGCGAGTCACAGAATCTAACACCATCGAGCGGAGCCCCCGCCTGGAGAGGTGGGGGCTGTCCCGTCTCGCGGAACCAGTAATGTCTCGCCCAAGGGCCTGCTTGTCTCGATCACTGGCCAGACCGGCAACTTCAAACTGGCTGCAGTGCAGCGAAATAGATCGATTGATCGACAAGGGAGTCGATCCGAGTTGTTTCGCCTAAATCCTGATCTACGGAGGCTGCGACACGGAGCATTTCGACGCTCCGTGTAAGTGTCGAGACACTAGGTGGGACTCTCCCCACATCGGCGTGACCAACGTGCCATTCTTGAATTCATGACGACGCCTCACTCCACGGCAACTCCCCCGAAGAACATGTCTTTGATCCCGGGTGGGACGTACTGGATGGGCTCCGAAGACTTCTATCCGGAAGAACGCCCAGTTCACCAGGTCACCGTCGACGGATTCTGGATGGACACGACGGCGGTGACAGTCGCCGAGTTCCGACGCTTCGTGAAGGCAACCGGCCACGTCACCACTGCGGAAATCGCCCCGGATGCCGCCGACTATCCCGACGCCGATCCAGCCCTCCTCGTCCCGGGATCGTTGGTCTTCAATTCCCCACCCGGCCCGGTTTCACTCGACGACTACACCCAGTGGTGGTCGTTCACTCCCGGCGCCGATTGGCGCCATCCCGAGGGCTCCGACAGCAACATCGGGGGACGTGAACGGCACCCCGTCACCCACGTGTCGTACTTCGACGCCCAGGCCTACGCCGCGTGGGCCGGCAAGGAACTCCCGACCGAGGCCGAGTGGGAGTTTGCCGCCCGTGGCGGACTCGATCGCCAGGCCTACGTGTGGGGCGATCACGACTCTCCGGGCGGGCGCCCCGGTGGCAACGTATGGCAGGGCCAGTTCCCCTGGGAGAACCTGCTCGAGGACGGGCACGAGCGCACCGCTCCGGTCGGAAAGTTCCGGCCCAACGGCTACGGACTGTTCGACATGGCCGGGAACGTGTGGGAATGGACGGCCGATCACTACACGTCCGACCACGCCCACAGTTCCAAGAACGTCGCGCCGGCCTCGTCGTGCTGCATTCCTCGCAATCCCCGCGCGGAGTTCGCCACCGAGGCCTTGGCCGGCGAACCCTACGCACGACGGGTGATCAAAGGCGGCTCACATCTGTGTGCACCGAACTACTGCTTGCGATATCGCCCCGCCGCGCGGCAGGGCGAATCCGAGGAGTCCTCGACCTGCCACGTCGGCTTCCGGTGCATCATCCGCATTCCGCAGGAGTAGATCAGAAGGGCCGGTCCCCCAGGATGGCCACCCGCTCCATGACGCGGCGATGAGGGAAGTAGTCGCTCGCAGCGTAGTGCTGGGTGGCCCGGTTGTCCCAGAAGGCAATGGAATTCGGCGCCCACTTGAAGCGGCACTGGAAGTCCGGGACCTTGACCTGCGCGAACAGCAGGTTGAGCAGATCGTTGCCTTCGACAGGATCCATATCCGGAATGTGGGTGGTGAAGAGGCTGTTGACGAACAGAGTCTTACGCCCGGTCTCCGGATGCTTACGCACCATCGGATGCAGAACCGGCGGGTACTGCTCCTTCATCTGCTCCAACTTCTCCGGGCTCATGCTGCGTCCGAAGGACGGCACAAAATCGTGGATGGCGTCCTTGCCGTCGATCAAGTCCTTGATCTCGTCGGGGAGGCAGTCGAAGGCGTTACCCATATCGGCCCAGAGCGTGTCACCACCGGCAGGCGGTACGTCGATCGCCCGAAGTACTGAACCGAGCGGCGGCGTCTTCGTCCAGGTGACGTCGACGTGCCAGATGTTCTCCGTTCCTGGACTGTCCTCACCGCGTTCGAATCTGACGACTGCCGGGACCTCTCCCTGCGGGAGAAGTGGATGAACCTCCAGTTCACCCCAATGGGCCGCGAAGTCACGATGATTCAAGCTCGAAATCGGCTGGTCCCGAAAGAACACGACCTTCCATTCGAGGAGGGCCCGGCGCACGTCCTCGATCTGCTCCTCCGACGGATCACGCAAGTCGATATCGCTGATCTCGGCACCGATGAACGGTGTGACGGGTGTGAGAGTGAACCGCTCGTACGGCCTCGATTCAACGCCTTCCGGATTACGCCTCATTCCGCGTGGTCCGAATTCGATTGTGTGATTGCCGATTTGGACTGTTCGTGATGATGTAAGGGTAGCCATCGAATGACTCCGTCCTGTCGTGTCGTGTCGCGGGGTCACACGTCAGTCGACGCATGCAGCCGCTTTGCTCGTGTGCGTTTGTGTGCGCTTTGGGGTGCGGTCAGTGCTCCTACCGCGAGATCGACCAGATGATCCACCGTCGTATCGAAATCTGCCTGCACAACCGGGTTTTCGTCTTCGCGGCGCTGCTCGAAGATTGCCAGAGCGGAGACGCTCATGTTGAACGTCAGATCGATCCGTTCCACCGCGACGCGGCGGGGCAGATGTGGCAATGCCCGCGTCAACCTGCCGACAACCTCGTTGATTCCTTCACTGACCTCGCGAAACTCAGCACTCTGTGTATCCACTGACGGTGAAATTCTCGCGATGAACCGCGCATAGTTGGACCCGTCGACCGTCGTCATGAAATCGGCCAGCGGATACAGGAAGGCTTCGACCAAAGCACGGACCAGGTCGGTCCGCCCACTGGCGTCGACGTCGTCCAGATACGTCAGTCGCGCGGCATTGATCTGATCCATCCGATGCCGGAATACGGCCAGCACCAGACCGTCTCGCCCACCGAAGTGATACTGAACTGCAGAGTTGTTGCGCTGCCCGGCCGCAGTCGCCACGTCCCGCATGGACACTTCGTGAATACCGTGCTCGGCGAACATCCGCTCGGCGACGGCGATCATGGCGTTCTTGGCATCCAACGAGGCGGGCATGCACCGACCATATAAGTCACTGACTTAATTCCGCAAGACCCACCCCCTGTGCGCGGTTTGGGAGTGCAGGGACTCCTTAACCACTCACAGGGGTGATTGTCCCAGTCAGCGAGACCTACGCCGCCAACTGAATTCCGATCGATACTCTCCAAATTAAGACGACTGCTTAATCGACCCCGGTTTTGCACACGCCAAGGAGCCTGCTGGTGAATCGCCATTCCATCCCGATCATTCCCGAGACGCCGAACGTCGCGGCCGCCGTGTACTACCCCGATCAGAATCCCCCGTACACCCGCCCGGAACCGCTTCGCCCGCCGGTCGGGGCCCCGAACGTGCTGCTGATCATGATCGACGACGTCGGATTCGGCGCACCCTCCGCGTTCGGCGGCCCGTGCCGCACCCCCACCGCCGAGCGTTTGGCCGAAACCGGCGTGAAATACAGCCGATTCCACACCACGGCTCTGTGCTCGCCGACGCGTGCCGCCACACTGACCGGGCGCAACCACCACAGTGTCGGTATGGGTGTCATCTCCGAAATGGCCAACGCGGCACCGGGATACAACGGGACCCGTCCCGCCTCTGCCGCCACGGTCGCACGCGTCCTGCAGGGAAACGGCTATGCGACGGGCGCTTTCGGCAAGATGCACCAGACCCCGACGTGGGAGACCACCGCTGCCGGGCCGTTCGATCGGTGGCCGGTCCGTGAGGGTTTCGACAAATTCTACGGTTTTCTCGGTGCCGAGTCCGATCAGTTCACCCCGGTTCTCTACGAGGACTTCACGATGGTCGACTTACCCAAGACGCCACAGGAGGGTTACCACCTGTCCGAAGATCTCGTCGACCACGCGATCGAATGGGTCGAGGGTGTCAACACGATGGACCCGGACAAGCCGTGGTTCTGCTACCTCCCCTTCGGCGCGTGCCACGCTCCACTCCAGGTCCCGGACCGCTACCTGGACAAGTACGTCGGCGAATTCGATCACGGGTGGGATCGCCAACGTGAGATCACCCTCCAAAAGCAGAAGGAACTGGGTGTCGTCGCTCCTGACACCGAGTTGGCCCCCTGGGCTCCGGGGCTCCCGCACTGGGACGAACTCGACGACGACCAGAAGAAGGTCTCGGCCCGTTTGATGGAGTTGTACGCGGCATTTCTCGAGCACACCGACGACGAGGTAGGCAGGCTCGTCGACCGGTTGCAGGAAATGGGTGTACTCGACAACACTCTGGTGCTCTACATGCTGGGTGACAACGGCGCCTCCGCCGAGGGCGGCATGGAGGGCTCGTTCAATTACCTCGCCGGCCTCAACGGTTACAAGAGTGCGACATCCGACGTACTGGCGCGCTACGACGAGTTGGGGACCGAAACCAGCTACCCGCACTATCCGGCGTCGTGGGCTCTGGCTCTCGACACCCCGTACCAGTGGGCCAAGCAGGTTGCGTCCCACTACGGCGGTACCCGAAACGGTCTGATCGCCCACTGGCCCAAGGGGATCGACAAGCCAGGCGTCAGGGAGCAATGGCATCACTGCGTCGACATCACGCCGACAATCCTGGAAGCTGCCGGTATTCCGGCACCGACCAGCGTCGACGGGGTCACCCAGAAACCGATGGAAGGCGTGGCAATGAACTACACCTTCGCCGAGCCCGACGCCGAAGAGCGCCACACCACACAGTATTTCGAGATCTTCGGCAACCGCGGAATCTACGATCACGGTTGGACCGCAGTCACGGCCCACCGCGCACCCTGGCTGATGGCCACTCACGGCCTCGAGCTCACACCGATGAGCGAAGACCGTTGGGAGCTGTACGACACCTCGGTCGACTGGTCGCAGGCCCGCGATCTCGCGGACGAGCATCCCGAGATCCTGGCCCGGCTCAAGGAAAAGTTCCTCGTCGAGGCGGCCAAATATCAGGTGTTGCCGCTGGACGACAGAACGGTCGGTCGCCACGCCACCGCGGAATCACGCCCCCCGCATCCGATGATGGGCCGCAAGACCCTCACGCTGTACCCACACATGAACGGTCTGGTCGAGAAAGCCGCGCCGACGTTCTTCAACCGCTCGTACACGCTGATCGCGAGTCTGGGTAGCGTCGCCGACGGCATGCTGGTCAGCCTCGGTGGCCGGTTCGGCGGATTCGCTTTTTACATACTCGATTCCGTCCCCGTCTACTGCTACAACTTCAGCGGCGGTGGTCGGACCTTCGTGCGCGGGCGCAACCCGCTGGCACCCAATGCACGCGAGGTGTCCGTCCACTTCGAGTACGACGGCGGCGGAATCGGCAAGGGTGGAACCGCAACCCTGAGCGTCGACGACGAGGTGGTCTCCGAGGGCCGGATCGAGAAGACCACTCGGGCGATCTTCAGCATGAACGAACAGCTCGACGTCGGCATCAACCGGGGAAGCCCGGTCGCGGAAGAGTTCGCGGACAAGGGCACGTTCCGCTACGGCGGCAAACTCAACAGCGTGACGATCGACTTGCGCTCCACCCGCGACGTGGTGTCCGCGGAGGAACGGGAGAAAATCTCACTCGCCGTGCACTGATCGAACAGGCGACGCTCGCCGATTGTGCAGCCGCGCGCGATATCTGCCGTGCGGCTGCACAATCGCCCTGCGTCTATCCGACCGTGTACATCTGCAGGCACGGCCCCACCGGGCGAGCTTCCAGGATGTCGCGCGCCTTCTCACGCGCAGCGTTGAACTCCCAGGGCGCAGTGGTACCCGGCACTCCGAATCGATATCTGCTCAAGGCACATGAACGCTGCGGTTCCGGTAGACGATCCAAGGCAGGTACCGCGTCGACAGAGAGCCCGTGCAAGTAGGAAACGTCGATGCTCTTGCCGCCCTCGAACCGCTCCACGTTCTTTTGCGCGATGTACGCATCGGGGTTGAACACCGCGAAGGCCAGCAGCGCGACGGCCGAAGTGGCGAGAACGGCTGTGGGCAGACACTTCCCGGACATCCGAATACCTGCGACGAGCAACAACACGAACACGAAGCCCAGAAGCAGCTCTGTCGCGAAGACGCTGACCCGGAGCACCGTGAAACCGTACTGATTCTCGTACAACCACATCCGGTGCACAGCGGATGCCACGATCACCAGACTGAAGAGGCACAGTGCACCCAACAGTCCGCGGGCAAGACGCCTCGATCCAGCGTCGCGGCGGTCGATGTACCGCACTGCGACGGCGATGACGAGCAGCGTCAGCACGGTAACCGCCATGAGCTGCCAGAAACCCTCACGCGCGTAGTCCGCGTAGGTCAGTCCGTCGGTCACCTGTACGTGCTCGTCTCCCCCGAACAGCGTCTTCGTCTGTACTGCAACAAAACCGAGGAACAGCACGTTGAGCACTCCGAGCGGGACCGCCCACTCCCACATCGGCAACGGCGTCGCCGGCGCAGGTGCAAACGCGTCCACCGTCGGCGTTCTGCGACGCAGGTACACCGCAACCAGCGTGCCGAACGCCATCACGACGCCGGCAAAGATCCGTGCTCCCGGGTTCGACACCGAGATGGCAGGAGCGAAGCCGCCGAAGATCTTCGCGAACTCCGGATCCGCACTCACGAACAAAGATCCGAAAATCAGCAGGAGAAGAATCGATACTGCGCTCACGACGACAACTCGCGCCGCCGGCACCCGCGGAGCGGAGCGGGTAGCAAGTTTTCGACGACGAACGAAGTTGACCGTACGGTGGGGTGCCCGCCAGGGAGCGACCGTTCCCAGAAGTATTCCGGTCCACGTCCGCCCGCCGATCAGAGTCCACGTGAACAGAACCCACGCAGCTACGACGCAGAGGAACACCAACCACTCCGCACCGCGAACGGCGGCAACGCCCAGAAGTGCGAGCATCCCCATCGCGGCGGCCCACTGCGTCGTAGACATCCGCGGCGGCGTCAGAATCCCGAACACGATCACCACGCCGACACCGACGATCACGTACGCGATACTCACGAACCCTGGATCGAGGATCAGGGCCGCCAGCGCCCCAACGCCGCTCGCGCCGACGAGCATCGAGCGGGTGGCCATCGACGTGCGATCGGGACGCCAGAACCGGCTGGGTCGCTTGGGTTTTGCAACCGGTATCGGCGCTTTCGGCGGAATGACTATTGGAGCGCTCATGTGATCTCCCATGTTTCGGGTTCAAATTTCGGGTTCGGAACTACGGGCGAATGCCTGATGAAGGCATGCGCCATCGCGAGATCTCTCGATCTCGTTGGAAACTTTGATTCAGCTCTGCGGCAGCACTACTCGAATGCAGCAGCCCGACGGGGCATCGACGACGGCGATCCTGCCGTCATGTAATTCGACCGCCCACTTCGCGATCGCGAGGCCGAGCCCGGTTCCCCCGTCGGTCGATCCGCCGCGGATGAAGCGGTCGAACACTCGCTCACGGGCCTGTGGCTCGATGCCGGGGCCGTCGTCGTGGACATCGAGCACCAACTCCCCTGCACTGCCGGTACGTACTCGGATGACAACTTTCGTGTCGACGTTCCCGTGCTGAACCGCGTTGTCCACCAGGTTGGTCACCACCTGATGGAGGCGATCCGGATCGGCTACCACGGACAAGTTCGGAGGCTTGACGTCTATCTCGATGTCGCCCGCACTCACACTCGACAGCTCACGTAGGAACGGCTCGACCTCGAAACGGCGGCGCTTCAACGGCATAGCGCCGCCCTCGAGTTTCGAGAGGTCGAGAAGGTCGGCCACCAGCGCTCCCAGTCGTTCCGTCTGCCGCAACGCCGATTTCATCATCGCCGGATCCGGTTCTTCGACACCGTCGACAACGTTTTCGAGCATGGCTTGCAAAGCGGTGATGGGCGTGCGTAATTCGTGGGAGACGTTGCCGATCAACTCGCGGCGGTACCGGTCGTCGGCCCCGAGGTCCTCGGCCATCCGATTGAACGCATGGGCGAGTTCGCCTACCTCGTCGCGGGAAGTCGCTCGCACCCGCCGCGAATAATCGCCACGCGCCATCGCCTTCGCCGCGGCCGTCATCTCGCGAAGCGGTGACGTCATTCCGTGTGCGAGCACTTGTGTAACTCCGAGAGCGACAACCAACGCCGTCAGGAGAGCAAAACGAAATGGTTGTTGCGACGTCAGCCAGAAACCGCCCGCGGCGAACAACAACGCTGCGACAACCAGGAGGCCGACCTTCACTTTGAACGATCGCATCGGGTCCAGCGGCCGCGGCCACCGTGCAAAGAGTCGGTCGACGCCGCTCATCGCGGCACGTCCCAGGCGTACCCGACGCCGTGAACGGTCCGGATCACGGAAGGTCCGAGCTTGCGTCGTAGAGCCTTGACGTGGCTGTCGACGGTCCGACTACCCGCTCCCTCACCCCAGCCCCAGATCTCCTCGAGCAGCGACTCCCGCGGGATCGCCGCTCGCGGCCGCTCCGCCAGGTAGGCGATGAGATCGAATTCGGTGCGAGTCAGGTGGACTTCCTGCGTATCACGACGCACTCGACGTTCGGTCAGGTCGATCACGACGTCGCCGAACTCGAGCAAGTCGGCCACCGGGCGAGCAGCGTGCTCCGCACGATCAGCGCGCCGAAGCAATGCCTGAACACGGGCGACGAGGACACGCATGCTGAACGGCTTGCTCAGATAATCGTCGGCCCCGACGCCGAGACCGATCAGCATGTCGGTTTCATCGGCACGAGCGGTCAACATCAGCACGGGCACCGGGCGCACGGCCTGGATGCGGCGGCAGACTTCGAGGCCGTCGAATCCCGGCATCATCACGTCGAGCACCACTAGGTCGGCGTCCATCTGCTCGCAACGGGTCACAGCACTGGGACCGTCGAATGCCAACTCGACGTCGTAGCCCTCGGCACGCAGCCTCGCTGCGATGGACTCGCAGATACTGACCTCGTCGTCGACCACGAGCACTCTTCGCTGACTCATGGAACTGACTGTATTCGGCCCTCGTGGATGAACCTGGGAGGACTTGTGAAGGTTCTGTGCAGGTTCTAGAACCTGCGGATGTTGTTGATCGGCAGATCCGCCAGCGGCGTCAGTCCGGTCGGAACACCAACTCCGTAGGCGTTGAACACCATTCCGAATCCGGCGTAGATGCCGACGTGCGTCGCACCGGGGTAGAAGGTGATGACATCGCCGGGCGCGAGGGCCCACCGAGGAACCGGCTGTCCGACGTTGGCCTGCTGTTGGCTGGTCCTTGGCAGATTCACTCCCGCCTGCCGAAACGCCCATTGCACCAGCCCGGAGCAGTCCCACGAGTTCGGCCCGACACCACCCCACTGGTAGGGCTTTCCGGTCTGAGTGCTCGCTGCTGCCAGCGCGATCAGGCCTGCCGGACTCGGAATGGGGAGGGCGGCTGATCCGCTGCTGATGCTTCCTGCGCTTCCCAGGCTGCCGGAGCTCCCGCTACTGCCGCCGCTACCGAGGCTCCCCGGATCGGCCGAGGCGGGGGCAGCGGAGAGCAACAGGACGCTTCCGGTCAGCAGAGCAGCGACCGTTCCCGTGCGGAGTGTCGACTTCTTCATGCATCCGTCCTTCGTGGGAGTCGTTTCGGCGCGCGGCAGCGCACCTCGATAGCCGTGAACTGGTAAGACACGTGAAAACAAACACTTCGTTCGGATATTAACGGCGTAGACGTGGTGTTCGGACAGGAATCATTGATCCCATTTGTCGGTTTTCGACAAACAGGCCTTACGTCCCGGCCTGGCAAAGATCAGGGAATGATCGGGGATTTCCTGGATCCGTCGGAGCCTGCGGATCCCTAGATTCGAAATCATGCGCTCATACCTCCTCGTCGCCGCGGTCATCATCGGAGCCACCACGGCGCTGATCGGTTGCTCGACGCTCCAGCGCGCAGTGGAGATTCAATCGGATCTCGACGGACTCACCAGGTCGGGTGTCGTCGGGTCGATCGCAACACTCGACGACGGAACCACGACGGCTGTCATGACCAGCGGCGTACCCAATCGGACCAACTGCGATTCGATCGGCAAGAATGATCGGGTCCGGATCGGAAGTGTGACAAAGACATTCACCGCTTCGCTCGTCCTGCAGTTGGTGGCCGAAGGCAAGGTCGACCTCGACGCACCGATCGAGCAGTACCTCCCGGGCCTACTGCACGGCAGTGACGTGGACGGCAGTGGCACAGATGGCAGTGGCACAGATGGCAGCGCAATCACCGTGCGGCAACTGCTGCAACATCGCAGCGGCCTACCCGAGTTCGCCGGAGAACCCGGCGCCGACGAATGGATTGCCGCAAACGAGGACCGAACGCTGACGCCGTCCGCCGCGGTCGCCATCGCCCTCGGCAAACCGGCGCAATTCGTCCCCGGAACGTCGTTCGTCTACACCAACACCAACTACATCGTTCTCGGAATGCTCGTCGAATCGGTGACCGGCCGCAGCTACGCCGACGAACTTCAGTCTCGGATACTCGACCCGCTGGACCTGGAAGACACGTACCTCCCGGCGGCCGGTGAGCGCGACATCAGGGGCGATCACCTGACGGGCTATCAGGATCTCGACGGTGGCCTGACCGATGTTTCCCGCACGGAACCGTCGATCCCCTGGTCTGCCGGAGCGATGGTCTCGACGGGCACAGACCTGAACACCTTCTGGCGTGCGCTACTCGACGGGCAGGTGGTGCCGGCCGAGCAGCTTGCCGAGATGACCACCCCTCAGGTCGGCGCCACCGAAGCCGAGGGGCTCGGGTACGGGATGGGCATCGGCGCCACCGAACTTCCCTGCGGCGTCACCTATACCGGCCACAGTGGCGGGATCTACGGGTACTACACGCTGTCCGGTGCGACGCCGGATCGTGCGTTCACCGTGACGCTGACGTCGACGCCGAAGGACCAGCCGGACACCGTCGCGATACTCTCGCACGCGCTCTGCCCCTGACGCTGTTACCAGTACTGATGACGCTGCCCGTCGGTATCCGCGACGAAGATGACCGCGTCGGCGCCGTCCAACTCCGAAGGTTTCAGCGGCAGATGCCCTGGCAGGATCGCTTCTCCCGCGGTGATCGACGGGCCGAGCGCGGCTAGCAGGGCCGGAGTCGAGAACAGGGCACGCCGACCGGTCGCATCGGCCAACGCTCCCTGCAGAGTGCCCGGATCACTGTCGGGGTTGGCGTCGGTTGCCAAAAATACGTAACGCTCCCCGAGGACAAGTCCGACAAGTGAGCCGGCGCTCCCCCAACTGACCACGTCGCCGTTGACCGGCATGTCGGACGGCACTCGCAAGAGATGGGCATTGTGTGCGAACAGCAGGCTAGGCCCGCGTCGCTGCTCCTGGGCGATGACCGCCAGCAGGTTCTCGGCCATCATCTCGGCACGCAGACTGAGCAGTGTTCCAATGCGATCAGGAGCGGAACTCGCCATCGCGGAGTGATAGCGCAAGAGCCCCAGAGCGGTGCGTGAATGTGCAAGGGCCAGGTCGTACCCGGCCGGGTCGACGGGTCGCAGCACTGGTGCGGCGCGCCGCAGGACGCTGCCGAGGTCGTCCGCAATGATGCGCAGAGCGCGAGCATGATCGGAGTTGCCGACGGACGCAGCCGGATCGAACATCGCCGCCGGGTTGGTCCAGTCGGCGTCCTGACCCAGTAAAAGGTCGGCGTCGTCGAGAGATTGTGGCCGCAACGCGGCGGGCAGGAAGTCACCTGCCGCAGACAGTGCGCGGCGCGGGCTCGGTGCACCGGAGTACTCCACCGGAGCGTCGAAGCCGTAGAAGCGAACTCGGTCAGCCGGAGCGCGGCCGTCGTTGTACTCGCGTAGCCATTCGACGAGTTCGCGGTTTCCCGGTACCGCACCGAATCCGTGGCTGAAGCCTGTGGCGAGCACCTTCTCGATGTCCGCCTCTCCCCCGTTCACGTACTCGTCGACAAGCAATGCCGCAAAGACATCTGTTTCGAGCACGATCGACCGATATCCTCGTTCGACCAGTTGGCCGAGAAGTTCGTTGCGCAGCAACGGAAAAGCCTTGATCCCATGAGTCGGCTCGCCGAGAGCGAGCAGAGCCGGCACCTCGGTTCGTGCTGCGAGCACTTCGTCGACGGCACGACCAAGACTTGCCGCGTCTTCGAGTTGGCGGCCGAGCTCACTCAGCGCTGGGGCAGTGGACATGATCATCCCTTTCGAAGGTGGACTGCCTTCGACAGTATCGTTGAAGATTCGGGTGAAACTTTTACAACAATTACCTGGGGTATACCGTGAAAAGCCTCAATCGGAGGTGATCAGTGCGGCCCATCGACCTTGCCCGTGAACACGGGTTGTCCGCACAGGCGATCCGCAATTACGACGACGCCGGCGTCCTTCCTCCGACCGATCGCAGCAACGCCGGCTACCGGCGATACACCCCAGTGCACGCGCAGGCCCTGCGAACTTTCCTCGTATTGCGCGGCGGTCACGGCCACCAGCGGGCCACGGAAATCATGCGTGCGACCAACCAGGGCGACACCGAGTCCGCCTACCGCCTGATCGACAGTGCACACGGGACACTGCTCGCCGAGCGAGGAACTCGCACCGAGGTAGCCGCAACGCTGGGGACTCTGTCCACCATGGCACCGGCACTGGTCCACGGTCCAGCGCTGACGGTCGGTGAGCTTGCGCGCCGTCTCGGCGTTCATCCGGCGACACTGCGCACGTGGGAAGAGCACGGCATCCTGCACCCCGAGCGCGAACGAGCAACGGGTTATCGCGAATACGGTCCGGAGTGTGTGCGCGACGCCGAGATCGCGCGGCAGCTGCGGCGCGGCGGCTACCGACTGTCGCAAGTCGCCCAGTTTCTCGATTCGCTGCGCGAGGCCGGCGGAGCGGACTCATTGGCAGCGTTCCTCGAATCCTGGCAAGACCGGCTGACCACACGCAGTCGCAACCTTCTCGCCGGCGCGGCTCAGCTCGATGCCTATCTCACGATGCTGGATCAGACCTAGCCGGGCCGTCGTCGACGCAACCTATTCTCGCCCTGTGACATCGCCCGGCTTCTTGTCCTCCCGCAGACCCCGCCAACTCGGATGGCGAAGGCGTCCGGTCCCCGTCCAATCCATGAACCGCGCCTCACCGACGAGTTCAGGCCTCACCCACACCGCACCCTTGCGGTCATCTGCTGGAAGTTCCTCCTCGAACGGACTTTCCTTCTGACGCAACGGTTCCAGCACCGCAAGCAGTGACTCCAAATCACGATCACTGAAGCCGGTACCGACGCGCCCCACGTAGGTCAATCCGTCCTCACCCGGAATTCCCATGAGCAGCGCCCCGATCCCCTGCGCTCGATTGCCCTGCCCGGTGCGCCACCCACCGATCACCACCTCTTGGGTGCGCCAGTTCTTCACCTTGATCCAACTCGACCCCCGCCGCCCTGGAAGGTAGACCGATGCACGACGTTTGGCGACAATCCCTTCCCACCCGGCATCGGTACTCACCTCCAAGGCCTTCTCCGCCGTGCCCTCGATCTGCGGTGGTACCTCGAGCTCACCGACCTTGCCCGCCAACGCATTCAACACGGTGCGGCGATCCGAATAGGACTTCCGCAGCAAAGACACTCCGTCGAGGTACAGAAGATCGAAGGCCAGGAACACCGGTTCCCCACCTCGCTGGAGGAGGCCGAAATCTGTAACTCCCGCGTCGTTGTACGCCACCACCTCACCGTCGAGAACCACGTCATGACCGTCCAGCACCTCGGCCAACCCGGCAAGGGCTGGATAGTCCCGGGTCTTGTCGTTACCCGCGCGACTGCGAAGCGACATTGTGCCCGAATGAGATTCGAGAATCACTCGAATCCCGTCCCACTTTCCTTCGAAGGCCCACTCCTGCGGGTCGAGACCTTCGAGCGTTCCAGCGGTGGCAAGCATCGGCTCGAGATTCTTGGGAAACTCCGTTCCGAAACTCGCGTTCTGATCCTTCATCAGATGCATCAACCACTGATCACCCTTTGTCCGGATCAGCGCGAAGCGTCCCTGCACCCGCTCCCCACTCAAGCGCACGATCACCTCGTCTTCACGCCACTTCTCGGTCTCGTATGTCCCGGAATCCCAGATCGTCATCGAACCGCCGCCGTACTCCCCCTTCGGAATCGTGCCCGAGAACGTGGCGTATTCGAGCGGATGATCCTCGGTGTGCACGGCCAACCGATTTTCTCCGGCACTGGTCGGCACACCCTTCGGGACTGCCCAGGACACGAGCACACCATCCCGCTCGAGACGAACGTCGTAATGCAATCGTCTGGCGTGATGTTCTTGAATCACAAAGGTATTGCCCGCTGTCTCCTTGTCCACTGCAGCAGGGATCGGCTCCGGAGTCCGGTCGGCCGACCTCTTGTTGCGGTAGTGCGTCAACGTATCGGCTACAGACGCCGAGACCGGCGGATCCAGATCGCCCAGCAGATCACCGTCGGATTCGACGCGCTCCAGAACCTCGTCGAACAGCAGGTGGCGCAGTTTCGGATCGTCGAGTTCGTCCCAACTGCGCGGCGCGGCAACATAGGGTTGATCGCGACCACGCATCGAATACGGCGCAATGGTGGTCTTGGCTGCGTTGTTCTGACTCCAGTCCACGAAGATCTTGCCTGCCCGGACATTTCGCGCCATCGTCGCGGTGACGAGATCCGGGTGAAGCTTCTCGAGCCCGGTGGCGATCTGCTTGGCGACAGTCGACGCACCACTGCCGTCCAAGGCTCGATCCAGTGGAACGTAGAGGTGGATTCCCTTGCTACCACTGGTTACCGGATAGGCCGTCCACCCCAGAGTTGCGACCAGATCTCGAATCGACCTCGCCACCTCGGCGCACTCGGACAATCCGACGCCCTCACCTGGGTCGAGATCGAATACCAGTCGTGTCGCCGGACCACGCTCGGAACCGTCGAATCGCCATTGGGGAACGTGTAATTCGAGTGCCGCCTGTTGCCCCAGCCACGCCAGGGATGCAACGGAATCGAAAATCGGGTAAGTGACGACGCGATCAGAATGTTGCAGCGACGCACGCGTGAGCCACTGCGGGGCAGACGACGCCAGGTTCTTCTCGAAGAAGGACTGACCGTCCACACCGTTGGGCCAACGCTTACGAGTACCAGGTCTACCGACGACATGCGGAAGCATGACTGCGGCGATACGGGTGTAGTAGTCGATGACTTCGGCCTTCGTGGTGCCGCTCTCGGGGTAGAGGATCTTGCCCAGATTGGTCACGGACACGGTTGTGCCGTCGAGAGTGATCTGACCCCGATCCGTCGTTGCCATCTCCTCATTGTGCTGGATAGCGCTGCGTCTGGCAGTAGAAATCTGATGGATCGGAAACCTGCCGCTGCGCCAGGCCACGGGCAAGACTGGATTCTCGATGGGAGAGGAGACCACGATGACAGTTCGCAGTTCCGTGGAGCCGTTGGTGGACAACAACTGGCGGATGTTCGCCACCTGTAAAACAGTGGACCCGGCGGTGTTCTATTCGCCGGGTGAAGAGCGCGGACGCAATCGGGCTGCACGGGAGAGTTCCGCGAAGCAGGTGTGCTTCCGCTGCCCGGTCATTCGGGACTGCCTGACCTTTGCACTCGAGACCGCTGAACCGCACGGAGTCTGGGGTGGGACGACACCGTCGGAGCGCCTTGCACTGCGACGCTCAGCTGCGTGAACTCCGCTCACACGAGACCCCCGTCACGTCCAGACCGGACAAACAGGCAAGATGGCCTAGTGCCTATGACACGACGCGCAGTTGCCGTGACCGCGATCTTCGCTTCCTCGATCTTGTTGGGCTCGTGTTCGTCGCAGCCGGAGGCACCTGCGGCAGCAGATACCACCACCACGGTTCCCGAGGCGTTCACCAAACTTCCCTCGACGACCGCAGTGGACAAGTGCGGACCCCAGAGCGGGACCACCCTCGAAGACGGTGTCCTGACCATCGCCACTGACTCACCGGCGTACGCGCCGTGGTTCGTCGACAACGATCCGTCGAACGGCAAAGGCCTCGAGGGTGCGGTGGCCCGGGCGGTCGTCGACAAGCTCGGGTACAACACCGACCAGGTTCGCTTCACCACTGTCGCCTTCAACGACGCATTGAAACCAGGCCCCAAGGATTTCGACTTCGACGTCAATCAGTTCACGATTTCCGGGGATCGCCGCGCGAACGTCGACTTCAGCTCGCCGTATTACGCAGTGGCGCAGTCGGTGATCGCCTCACGCGGAAGCAATGCCGCCGGCGCAAAGAATCTTGCGGATCTGGCCGGCTACCGTTTGGGCGCTCAGACCGGTTCCACCAGCCTCGCGGCGATCACCGACACGATTGTTCCGACCACTGCGCCACGCGAGTTCGCGACCACGGACGACGCGAAAGCTGCGCTGGCCGCGGGCGAGATCGACGCATTGGTCGTCGACATCCCGACCGGATTCCACATCACCGAGAACGAACTGCCCGGGTCGGTCATCGTGGGTCAGTTTCCGCGGCCCGGCGCAGTCACCGAATTCTTCGGTTTGGTGCTCGAGAAGAACAGTCCGCTGACCGAGTGCGTCTCCGCGGCAGTCGATGCGCTCTACGCCGACGGAACCCTCGAGAAGCTCGCAACCGAATGGATTACCGACAGCGCCGACGCACCCGTTCTCGAGTAGTTCAGCCGGCGCGCCCACTGATCGCGCCGACGAAGACCTTCGGGATGTCTGCCGGTGTCGGAGCGAAGTGACTGTTACCGCCGGTGAGAGTCGAAATCTGCTCGAGCACATCGGTATCGGCATCATCGGTGACACCGATGGTGATGATCGGTACCGGCCGCGTCGGGTCCTGCTCGCGAGTCAGGGCGTCGAGAAGTTCCTGCAGGGCGATACCCGACGGATCGTCGTTGGCACCGTCGGTAAGCAGAATCACCGAATTGATCGAGGCCGGATCGTAGGACTGTTGCATGGACCGATACGCGGCGAGAACGCTGTCGTACAAACCTGTTCCGCCGCCGACGATCGAAGAGAGGTTGTCGATCCGAGACAGCAGTTTGCTCCGATGATCCGTGTCACCTTCAGTTGCATCCATACGGGCGACAGGTTCGAGTTCGCGGTAGTCCGTCCCGTCACCGAGGTCTACGGAGAACGCCCAGAGACCCAATTGTGCGTTGGCAGGGAACATTCGGATCGCGATGTCACCGGCCTGCGCCGTCGCGGCCATTCGAGTGACCCCGTCCTGCATGTAGTCCATAGACCCCGAGACGTCGACAACTGCCAGCGCGCGGGAAGGCCTGGACAGAATCTCGTACCGCGCAAGCGCTTTGGTGACCACGGACGGATCGGACGGCACCAGCGAGCCGACCTTTCCCACTCCACCGGCTACCGGTGGAGCCTGATCCGCGCCGCGGAACCCGAGGCCGGCAAGTACGGAACGCCCGGTGTCCGATGCCAGCGCTGCCGCCAGCAGTTTGCCGGCGTCGTCCGCCGCCGACGAGTCTGCACCCACACTTGCCAACGGGTAGTCCATGAAGACCGAACCGGACGACGGTACCGACGCGGTGAGTCGACTGTCCGCATGTGCGGCGAGATAAGCCTCAAAGGTCTGCTCGGTAGTCACCGCGGTTCCGCCGGACGCGTCCACGGTTTGGATGCGCCCGGTCGAACCGGTTTCCTTCAGATTTCCGTACTGCGCTTGTGCCACCGGCACCAGGGCTGCCGAAATGGATGTGAGGTCCCCGCCCCGCGACTGGGTCTCGGCAAAGGCCGCCACGATCGGCGCGCTGGAGACGGCACTGGTCAGGGGATCGCCGATGTGCAGCGATGGAGCGCCGAGGACATCCGTCCATGCGCCGGGTGCCTCGGCATCCGGCGCCGAGACGGCGACAACCGGGGTGGAGGCGACCGAGTTGCTAATCCGGCGAATCTCCTGCCCGCTCGCCGAAACCTTGTCCAGCCATTCGCTCGAATCAGGGATCCACAGTGCGGGCGAAGTACCGTCGGCGATCGCCGCGACGGTGAGCACGGGATCTTGCGGCGTCACGCTGAGCGAGCTGCATCCGAGATCCGCGGCGGGGATGGCAGCGGCGACAGCTTCGAGTCCCGAGGCGATCGACGGATCGGCCGCCACGGTCACGGTTTCCGGGTTGTCACAGTTGGTTGCCGTCGCAGCTGCAGCGGCGCCCGCACCGAGTTCTCCCTTGTCGCTGACGCTTTTGAACGTCACGGCGAATGCTGCGGTTCCACCGACTGCAACTACCGCCAAGAGTCCGATCAGAACCTGCACGGATCGAGGCATGGACGCAGGTGGTGCGCCGTACCCATGACGAGACGACATTGATCGAATCCTTTCCGGCGGGACCCGCATCATTAACCAACTGATGCCCGGTTTATCCCGCCGAAAAGAATCCTAACTCATGTTAGCGGTGAAGTAGCTCTATGTGGAACTCTCTACAAACTAGGTGTAGATCTGGACAAACTGGGCCAGTGACTTCTCCACATCGCCTTTGAGCGCCCGCGCCACACTCGAACCGATCGGGCCGAACAACGGCGCGCCGCCCAACTCGACTGTCAGCGCGAGTTCCGACCCGTCGCCCTTTGCCTTCACGTCGAGTTCGAGACCGAGCTTGACCCCGCCCTTGCCGTCTCCCTTGAGTGAGATCGCCTTCGGGACGTCGTACTTCTTGATGGTCCACCGAACACGGTTGCGCAGGCCTTTCACCGTCACGACCGAGCTGATCTCGGTGCCGACACCCAATTGCTCGGGAAGTTCACTGCGCCATCCGTCGTGAACCACGAGCCAGTTTTCGTAGCCGCTGAGATCGGAGGCCTTGTCCCACACTTCTTGAGGAGGAAGCGGAACGTCGATTTTCACTGTGAGCTTTGCCATGGCAGAACAATAAGCCCCGTGCGCCTTTTCCGTAACCAGAGGTACCAGAAAGACGCACGGGGCTTTGCCCCTCTTAGTGGCTGACGGCCTTTTCGACGCCGACGCCGGTGAGGGAGCGAACTTCCATCTCCGCCTGCTTTGCCGGATCTTCGATCTTGTTGCGTCCGATGTACGTACCGACGATGCCGAGGACGAATGCCAGCGGGATCGAGACGATGCCGGGGTTCGAGAGCGGGAACCAGGCGAAGTCGGAGTTCGGGAACATCGACGACGGCTTGCCCGACACTGCCGGGGAGAACACGATCAGCGTCAAGCAGCTGACCAAACCGCCGTAGATGCTGAAGAGCGCACCGGTGGTGTTGAACTTCTTCCAGAACAGCGAGTACAGCAGGGTGGGTAGGTTCGCCGAGGCCGCCACTGCAAAGGCGAGGGCCACCAGGAAGGCGATGTTCTGCCCCATCGCCATGATGCCGAGAACGATGGAGACGAGTCCGATGACCACGACGGTGATTCGAGAAACTCGAACCTGCTGCTCCTCGGTTGCGTTGCCGCGCTTGATGACACTGGCGTAGATGTCGTGAGCGAACGACGCCGAAGCAGTGATCGCGAGACCGGCAACGACGGCGAGGATGGTCGCGAACGCCACCGCGGAGATGATGCCGAGGAAGATGGTGCCACCGAGCTCGAAGGCGAGCAACGGAGCGGCCGCGTTCTCTTTACCGGGTGCTGCCAAGATCTTGTCCGGTCCGACCATGCTGGCCGCGCCGTAACCGAGAACCAGTGTGAACAGGTAGAAGGCACCGATGAGCGCGATCGCCCAGGTCACCGAGCGGCGAGCTTCCTTGGCAGTGGGCACCGTGTAGAAGCGCATCAGCACGTGCGGCAGGCCCGCAGTGCCGAGCACCAAAGCGATTCCGAGAGAGATGAAGTCGAGCTTCGTCATTCCGGAAAGACCGTACTTGGCACCGGGTCCGAGGATGTCTCGTCCCTGCACACCCTTGGTGGTGGAACTGTTGACCATGTCCTGCGCATTGGCGAGCAACTGAGAGAAGTTGCCGCGCACTGCCCACAGAACGAGTACGAACATGATTCCGGCTCCGGCAACCAGCAGAACTGCCTTGACCATCTGTACGTAGGTGGTGCCCTTCATGCCGCCGACCAAGACGTACACGATCATCAGCACACCCACGATCGCGACGACGATCGACTGTCCCACCTTGCCGTCGATGTTGAGCAGCAGGGCGACAAGTCCACCGGCGCCGGCCATCTGGGCAAGAAGGTAGAAGAGGGAAACGGCCAGGGTGGACAGGGCTGCCGCCATGCGCACCGGACGCTGCTTGAGCCTGAAGCTCAGGACGTCGGCCATCGTGAATCTGCCGGTGTTCCTGAGCAATTCGGCGACCAGAAGCAACGCAACCAACCAGGCGACAAGGAATCCGATGGAGTACAGGAATCCGTCGTAGCCGTACACGGCGATCGCACCTGCGATACCGAGGAACGATGCCGCCGAGAGGTAGTCGCCGGCGATGGCGAACCCGTTCTGCGGGCCGGTGAACTGCCCACCGCCGGTGTAGAAGTCGGACGCCTTCTTGGTGGTCCGGCTGGCGCGGATGACCAGCGTCATGGTCACGACGACAAACGCGAGGAAGATCGCGATGTTGAAGGCGGGGTTTCCTACGTCCGTTCCGGACGCGGCGAGTGTGGTGATCACTGTGCGGGACCTTCCAGTTCTTCACGGATGGCGGCGGAGCGGGGATCGAGCTCACGACCGGCGAACTTCACGTACCACGCGGTGATGGCGAAGGTCGTGACGAACTGCCCCAGGCCGAGGATGATGCCGAGATTGATGTTGCCGAGGACCTTGGTGGCCATGAAGTCGTGGGCATAGGTAGCCAGGACGACGTACACCGCATACCAGAGCAGGAAGAATGCAGTGATGGGGAAAACGAACTTGCGCAGACGCGTTCGGAGTTCCTGGAATTCGGGACTCGCTTGCATGTCTATGAATGCCTGGGCATCCGGGGTACGTCGCTCTTGCGGCGACCCCTCACTGATTTCTGCTGTGGACACTGCCGGCTCCTCGCCTCGCGTGTGAAGTGAACTACGCACAGACGTTAGTGAGATCGGAGTCACATGAAGATGCTGTGGCGCCAGTCACACGGTGAGCAGTCGCGCGCTGCGCCGAACGGTCAGGCAGGCGCGACCAACGGCAGAGGGTTCGGGCGGTGAAAGTCAGGGTTGGCGGAGATCGTCTTCGCGATCGGAGCCCATTCCGAGCCGTTCCGGGGCGTGCATCCGCGTGAAGATTCGCGCAATATCTGCCGGTATCTGCTTCGACGACACCTTGCTCACGACGATCATCGTGAGGAACGCCAGCGGCACGCTCACCGCGGCCGGGAACGCGAAAATGGCTGCCGGCCAGCCACCGAGGACGTCCTCCGACAAACCACCCAGGACGGCGACAGTGGCGGCAGTGCCCGCAACACATCCACCGACCACCATCCCCGCCCCCGCGCCGACGGCAGTCAGACCGCGCCACCAGATACCCAACACGAGCAGTGGGCAGAGCGTCGACGCGGCGACCGCGAACACCAACCCGACGGTTCTCGAGAGGTCGACCGACACCACCGCCAGCGACAGCACGAGCGGAACGAGCCCGGCCAGGAGCGCTGCAATACGGAAGTCTCGAACTCGTCCGCGGAGAACATCGGTACTGACGACGCCCGCGATGCTGACGAGCAATCCGGACGACGTCGACAAGAAGGCGGCAATGGCACCTGACGCGACGAGGGCTGCCAGCAGTTGTCCGCCCCACCCCGAGAACACCGAACCCGGCAGCAGCAACACCGCGGCGTCGGAGGTGCCCGTGATCAGAAGTTGCGGAACGTACAGGCGAGCGAAGACGCCGAGGAGGGTCGGAAACAGGTAGAACACGCTGACCAGACCGACAACTGCAAGCGAGGTCAGACGAGCGGCCCGGCCGTCGGGGTTGGTGTAGAACCGGACGAGAACGTGAGGCAGGCCGAGCGTTCCGAGGAAGGTCGCGAGCATCAGCGAGTACACCTGATACATCGGGTGCGGCCCGCCGAAACCCCAACCCGGGGTGATCCAATCCGAGTTCTGCGCGGGCGCTCCGGCGACGACGGGAACCGCGGCTCCCGCGTCGAGAACCATGGACATGCCTTCACCGAGGGTGTGCTCCCCCGGGCCCAGTGTCACGGTTCCTTCGACCACTCGCCCGTCGACTGTGCCGCCGCTGACCGTGACCGGCTCCGATACCTGGACGACGACGTCGGTGGTGATGTCGACGGTCGTCGCAGTGGTGACCGTCGGCGGCATCGACGCGCCGACGTCGTGATGATCGCCGAAGAAGTAGAAGGTCAGTGCCACAGCGGGAATCGCGACGGCAGTCAGTTTCAGCCAGTACTGGAAGGCCTGAACGAAGGTGATCGATCGCATCCCGCCGCCGACGACGTTGGCGATGACGATGACCCCGACCGCGACCCCGCCGATCCAGCTGGGAACCCCGAGCAGAATGTTGAGCGTCAGTCCCGCGCCTTGGAACTGTGGAATCAGATACAGGATGCACACCATCGCGACGACGAGCATTGCGAGCTTGCGCAATCGCGGTGAGCCGAGACGGAATTCGGCGAAATCGGGGACGGTATATGCACCGGAACGCCGAAGCGGTGCTGCGACGAACAGCAGCAGGGCGAGGTATCCGGCGGTGAATCCGATGGGATACCAGAGGGCGTCGGCGCCGTATTTCGCGACCAGCCCGGCCACGCCGAGAAACGAAGCAGCGGAGAGGTACTCACCGGAGATGGCCGTCGCATTCCACCGCGCGCTGACGGTTCTGGACGCGACGAGAAAGTCCGAGGTGGTACGAGCGAGCCGAACGCCGTAGATTCCGATAGCTACGGTTGCCACGGCCGCCGCAACGATGCCGAGCACCGTCAGCACCGGGATAGGTTGTCCTCCCACAGCGCCGCGCTCAGTCGTCCACGATGTCGTTGAAGTCCTGCTCGTTTCGCTCCGCACGACGCACGAACACCCAGCCTGTGGTCAACAGCAAGGGATACACGGCGCCGCCCATCACGAGCCACGGCAACCGGATGCCCAGGACTGCGACCTCCGACAGCGTCGGGAAGAGGTGTGTCAGAAGCGGTACTGCACACAGGAGCCCGGCTGCGACGACGGCAAGGCGAATCGCCAGTCCCAACTGCGCGCGAACGAGACCGCGGATCATGGCGTCACCGACTTCCGTCTGTTCCTGCACCTCCACCCGCGTACGGACGATCCGTGCGCCACTACGTTGCGCCAACACAACGCGCTCACGCTGCGGAGGATCGGACTGCGACGTCACCGTGACAACCAGCTCTGCTTGGGCGCACGAACCAGTCGATCCTTGAGTTCACGGGTGTGTCTGCGGCTGACCGGAAGTTCGACGGGAGGCTTGTCTCCGTGCGGGCGCAGACAGACCACCAATCCGCTGCCTACTGTGCGGATGCCGGTGACCAGCGCCAAAGACACCAGGTAGGAGCGGTGCACGCGCAAGAAGCCCGCGTCGGCCCAGCGTGATTCGAGTGTCGAGATCGGGATGCGTACCAGGTGCGACTTCCCAGCGGTGTGCAAACGCGCGTAGTCCCCGTCGGCTTCCACCCACTCCACCGAGGAACGTTGAACGAGCGTCGTAACGCCGCCGAGTTCCACCGGGATCACCTCGTCGGTGGACGCAGCTTCGGGCTTGTTCTCGCTCTTGGTGCGCCCGGCCAACCCCACGATCCGTTGAACGGCCTGAGCGAGACGCTCCTCGCGGAGCGGTTTGAGTAGGTAGTCGACGGCACCGAGGTCGAAGGCATCAACAGCTCGATCGTCGTGCGCTGTCACGAACACCACGGGTGGTGGCGTCGCGAAATTGGAGAGGATGCCTGCCAGTTCGAGACCGTCGAGTCCGGGCATGTTGATGTCGAGAAATACCGCGTCGATGCTTCCACCGCGCAGTATCCGCAACGCAGTCGTCGCATCCGATGCCGTGTGAACGTGCGCCACCGAGTCCTCGGCGCGCAGCAAGAAGGCCAGCTCGTCGAGGGCTGGTTTCTCGTCGTCGACGGCAAGGACAGTCAGCTGGGCATCAGTGTCAGTCTCGTTCACAACAGGTCCATGTTCCCACGACGGTTTCAGCCTGATCATCGAAGGCGAGAATCAGACGTGAATACCCTGCTTGAACTTGGGAACACGCATGCTGACCTTCGTACCGGCACCCGGCGCTGTCTCCACCACGAGTCCGTAGTCGTTGCCGAACGCGGCACGAAGTCTGTCGTCGACGTTGGCCAAACCGACGTGAGCAGCTTCGCGTGCGCTGGGTCGTCCCGATCCCGACTCGATGGCGTCAAGTGAGCCGGAACGCAGTAGTTCAGGGTCCATCCCCACACCGTCGTCCTCGACGCTGATGATGCAGTCAGGTCCCTCGTCCGCGGCCACGATGCTCACGGTCCCGCCCTCCGGCTTACTCGAAATGCCGTGACGAACCGCGTTCTCGACCAGCGGCTGGAGAGCCAGGAAGGGAAGAACCACGTTGAGCACTTCGGGTGCTATCTGAAGGCGGACGTTCAGCGCCTCCCCGAATCGCGCGCGTTCGAGGGTCAGGTAACGATCGATGTTGCGTAGCTCGTCGGCAAGCAGGGTGAACTCACCCGCAGATCGGAACGAGTACCGGGTGAAGTCCGCGAACTCGAGGATCAGTTCTCTGGCCCGCGCCGGGTCGGTTCGAACGAACGACGCGACCGTGTTGAGCGCGTTGTAGATGAAATGGGGACTGATCTGCGCGCGGAGGGCACGCACTTCGGCGCGATCCAACAGGGCTCTGGACGCGTCGAGGTCGGCGAGTTCGATCTGGCTGCAGGCGTATCGAGCCACCTCGGTGACCGCTCCGAGCATTCCCGGCCACGGGTCTTCGCTGGTGACGATTCCCAGCACGCCGACCACGCCGATGTCCTCGATCAGCAGGGGCTGAGCGATCAGCGCTCGCACATGGTGATCGCTCGGTCCGCGCACCAGGTCCGAGTGGGTGACGAGCACCCGGCGTTCGCCTTCGATCGCGCGAATGGCGGCGTCGTGGAATTGATCGGACAACGCTTCGTGACGGCCGTCCCACGCCAGCAGATTTCCCGACGCGTCTGCGAGGCCCAGACCGGAACCGCCGGTCAGCTCGCGTAGGTGAGGCGCCGCCTCGGCGGCCGAATTCTTGTCGAGTCCACGCCGAAGTGGCCGCGCGGCAAGTGAAGCAGTATGGAGCGCGGCATGGACGGCACGCTCGGTCGGGGTGGTCACCTCACGTCTGGTGCGCATCCACACCGCTGTCAGTGCCCCGGCCACTGCGAGAATCAGCACGCTGAGAAGCGCGACCACGGCCGGACTCAATGCGAATCCTCGTCCAGTTTCCGGATCAGTGTTTTCGGGGCCACCGTGCGGTACGCATCTTCGACGACGTCGGCTACGTCGTTCCAGAATTTCTCGTCCTCGGTCTCGTCGGCACTCGGAACGTCGAGGTACACACCGATCCATCCCCGGCCACCCACGTACGGGGGGACGAAGAACCTCGTCGGATCGCGACTGACCCAATCTGCCTGCGCCCCAGGTGGGGCCGCGGCCCAGATCGCGAGGCGATCGTCGTGGTGGTGATCTGCCATGGTGACGAACTGCGGCGCTTTGCGCACGAAAAACGACGATTCACCGTGGCTGACCCGCTCGGTTGCCTCTGGCAATGCCAGTGCCAGAGCGCGGATTCGTGCCGACGCCGTCATCGATTCACGACCCGCAGGTATTCGGTGCCGGAACACCTGCAAATCGATCCTTCACCCACGCAACAGCTCCCGGCACAGCGGCGCCGTCCGCGTGACCTTCGCCCGGTCGCGCCTGGAATTCGATGACGTCACCCTCGGCGCAGGCACGTTCGACGGCCGCCTCGGTCCATTCCGGACGGATGAGGTTGTCATTGGTACCGACGACTACGTACATCGGACCGCTCGCGCGTTGGCGTGGGAGAGCAACGTCGCTGAGCCACGCGTGAATTCGGTCCGCGTCCTCGGCGGTAGCTGGCCGGGTGTCGGCGGGCGTCACCTTTCCGACAAGACCCAACTTCTCCGTCGCGCGAGAGGACAGGCACGAGGTGAGCAGGTCGTAGTTCTGCTCGAATGCGCCGCGCACGTAGTCGGTTCGTTCGAGCTCCGGATGGGTGAGGGACAGCCCTTCGAGTACATAGGGCAGCAGCAGTTGCTGAGGCAGTGACAGATTCACCTCGGAATCACTCGAGATGATCGGCGAGATGTCCGCTGCCGGGGACAGGTTTGCTGCACCGACGAATTCCAGTCCGTCGCCGTAGGTGTCGGCTTCCTCGGCCGCTGCCCAGGAAGCCTGCCCGCCTTGGGAAAGCCCCAGAGTTGCCCACCGAGTCGAGGTGTCCGGAACGACGTTGCGCGCCGCTCGAACCGCGTCGATGACGTTGAACGCCGCGGTGTCCGGTTGCAGGTAAGGATGCGGGTCCGGAGTGCCGAGGCCCTCGAAGTCGGATACAGCGACCACGTATCCCGAGTCGAGGAACGGCGCGACCAGGCCGATCGTGCCGAAGAGGGTCGGCGAGGTCGACGGCGCACAGTCGTCCGAAATACCCGTCGTGCCATGGCCGATGGAGACGATCGGCCAACCGCCCTCCGGCGGCGTTCCAGGCGGTGTGAACACGGTTCCCGATACCTGGGTCTCCCGGCCGTCGATACCGGAGGTGGAGCCGTACAGGATTTTCACCGCGCTCGCTCCGGACGCCGCCACTTCGGCTGTGCTGGTGAAGGGTTCACTGTCGAACACGACGCCGCGTTGCGCGCTGCTCTCGACCGGCGGGGTCGTCGTGGTTGCGTTGTCGGTGACAGAGACATCTGGCGAGGCATCCGATCCGCAGCCGACGCTCACGAGGAGCGCGCTCGCCACCACGACTCCCCAGCCTGCGCGAACCCTCGAACTCCGAACCGTCATACGCAGTGTTCCCCTCTATTTGCCCGCGCTGCCTGCTCGGCGACGCCTGACACGTTCCTCGGCTGCGGCCTCTTCGATGTCGAGTCCTTCCAATACGGTACGCAATACCTCGTCGTCGAGATCTCCGTCGTCGCGCGCGGCGATCAGTGCGACTCGTTGCGAGCGAAGGGATTGATGCCGGAATTTGTCGAAGAGCGCTCCCGCATTCCACAAGGCGGCCTCGCGATCGGCGTCCTCGTCGACCTCCTGGAGTTGAAGCCTCGCCTGCATCGAGCGGCGTACGCGCTCGACAATTGCCTGTAATTCCTTTCCGTCGATCCCCGACGGAGGGTGCGCAGCCGCGTCGGCCAACGCCTTCTCACCGGCTTTGCGAGAAATGTTGCGTGCCAACTCCATCTGTTCCTGAGTACGCAATTGTTCATAGGGATCCGCGACGTCGAGACGACGAATCAGGAACGGCAAGGTCGATCCCTGGATGAGCAGTGTCCCGACCGCGACGATGAACGCGATCGCCTGAATGACGCCGCGTCCGGGGAACGGCTCGCCGGACGAGAGCGCGAACGGGATACCGCCGGCCGCAGCAAGAGTGACGACACCACGCATTCCCGCCCACGAGACCACCAGATTCTGTTTCCACGTCAGTTGATTCTCGCGATCACGGCGCAGGGTTACACCGAATCGCACACGGGAGTAGCTCAGGAACAGCCACACCGGCCGAATCACGATGACCACGGCCAGGACTGCCAGACCGTACGCGAACACGTGAAGCACCGGAAGTCCGTCGGCGACAACATCGTCGATCACGAAGCTCAGTTGCAGCCCCATGTACGCGAAGACGAACATCTCGAGGAGCGTGTCCAGGCTCGACCACACCGAGCGCTCCTGCAGCCTGGTCATGATCGACGCGTCCGTCGAATAGTGTCCGATCACCAGACCAGCAACCACGACGGCCAGAACACCGGACGCATGTAGTTCTTCAGCGGCCAGGTAGGCAGCGAACGGAAGGACCAGCCCCAAGCCGGTTTCGAGTGGAGAGTCGTACATGCGGGCACGAACGAACTTGACGACAAACGCGAGCACCAAGCCGACGACAACGCCGCCGATTACTTCGTACGCGAAGAACAACAGGGGCGAATCCGTCGCAATTCGCGTTCCGGTCACGGCAGCGACCGCGACGGTGAAGAGGGTCAGCGCGGTCGCGTCGTTGACGAGCCCTTCGCCCGTGAGGATGGCGATGACTCGTTTCGGGAGCCCGAGTTTCTGACCGACCGCCACCGCGCTGACGGCATCGGTCGGCGCGATCACAGCTCCGAGCACGAGGGCGGCGCCGATAGTGAACTCGGGAACCATCCATTCGGCGAAGAAGGCAACCACGAACGCCGTCACCAGCACCATTCCGACGCCGAGACGCAGAATGGGCGCAAGGTTGCGTTTGAAGGTCGCGACCGAGAACTTGAGAGCGGCCGAGTAGAGAAGCGGCGGCAGGACCACACCGAGAATGACGTGGGGGTCCAGTTCGGGCCGCGGCATACCGGGGATGAAGGAGGCGACCGAGCCCACGGTCACCAGGACCAGCGGGGCCTGCAGGTTTCGTCGATTGGACAGCCCGGTGACTGCGATGGCGGCAATGACAACCAGCAGAATCCAGGTGAAGTTCACGCGTTCATTCTGCCCGCCGACCCTGGGAGTTCACCCAGCGGACGCACAGAAGCCCGCAACCTTTTCGGTTACGGGCCCCTGAGCAACGGTATGGCCGAATCCGGTTTTACTGCTTTTCGGGAACAGCCTTCTTGGCGGCCTCGGCTGCCTTGTCGATCTGATCGCCGTACTTGTTTCCGGTCTTGTCGTCGGCGATGTCGGCGACCTTGTCGATCGCGTCGTGAACCTTGTCGGAGTTCTCCGCTGCGAGCTCCTGGCCCTTTTCGACCAATCCCTTGACGTTGTCCAAGAAACCCATGTCCGTGTCCTCTCCCGGTGCTGACGCACATCCTTCGGCGGAATCGTTCCTCCGCGCCCTTCGATTCTCACAGGTCGACGGCCTCTACGCCAGAAAGCAGGTCCGTGCGTTCGAGCCGCGCGCAACTCGAGGTAGCGTTAACCCGCCAATAGCTGATTGATCACCCATCGACATCGACAGGTGCCCGGATTGAATGCAGGACTGCGCGGGACGGGGAGCGACCCCCACCCCACGCGTGAACTGCTGTCCCGGTGGTGGTCGGATCGCACCGATTACACCTGGCTCCCCCGATTCCTCGACACTCGCGGGCTGACCGTTCCCGGACGCAAATTAGTCGCGGTGTGGTGTTTCCTCTTCGCCCTGATCGCGGTGACCATGCAGTTGAGCCGCTTCGGTTCCGATTCCGCCCTTGCACGGTCCATCCTCGCAGTCGGGACCATCAGCGGGGTGTATGCCGGTTGCCGTTGGGTGCGAAACGAATCGTGGCCCACCTGGCGCCAATCCGTGGCCTTTGTCGTCTGGGCCGACCTCTGGCTCGCCGTCACGCTCTTCTTCGCGGTTCGCACAGCGTTCGTCGGAACGCTGGGTTGCGTCCTGTTCATCATGATCGGCTTCTACGCGGCGATAGTTCACAGTCCGCGTGTTGCCGTGACCCACATCGGCTGGGCTCTTACTGTCTGCACGACGCTCGCTGCCATGGCGATGTCCGAGCCGGTCAACGACGACTGGGTGGTCGTGAATCTCTATCTGATGGTTGCCGGTGTGGTTTTCTCCACCGCGTGGATTCTGCAGATCGTCTGGCTGCGCCTGACCGACGACGCACGCAACGCCCACCGGGACTACCTCACCGCGACACTCAATCGCCGCGGACTCCAGGACGAGGCACAGCATCTGCTGCGCAGTGATCGAACGCAGGCTCTGATCGCACTGCTCATCGACGTCGACTCGTTCAAAATCCTCAACGACACGCACGGTCACGTAGCAGGCGACGACGCGTTGACCGCTGTCGCTGACCGCCTCATCGCTGCCGCCGGGCCCGAGGCAGTGGTGGCGCGAATCGGCGGCGACGAGTTCGTCGTCCTGCGCGGAGTCGATCGAGGAGATATCGAACAGGTCGCCACCGAGATACATTCGGCGGTCTCGTCCGACTCCGATCCCTATCCCGTATCCGCCAGTACCGGCGTCAGCGTCTACCTCTGTCCCGAGACGGACTTACCGGATCGGGCTGTCAACGAACTGATCGAGCACGCAGACAATGCGATGTACCGGGCCAAGAAGCGCGGCGGCGATCGCATTGCCTGGGTGCAGATGTTCAGGCGCTGAAACTACTTACTCACTGTGGGCATGGTGGTGCTCGCCGGGCAGGTCGTCGGGCGTCGCGAATATCTTCCGCTTCTCCCCGTGCAGGCGTGCGCTGATCCACCACGAGAGTTCCACGAGCACAACGCCGATAGCACCGAGGGTGATCGCGAGCGTCGTCGCAGCGACGTTGCTCGGATCAAGCTTGAAGAACTCACGAGTGAACGGCAGCGCGAACAGGATGAGGTACCCGGCAACCGAACCGCCGATCAGAACGAGCTTCCACCACACGTACGGCCGAGCAACGACGGCCAGGACCCACACGGCGATCATGATCAACGTGATGAGTGCACTGGTTCCGGCCTGGATCTTCTGGGTTTCCGTCTGGTCCGGGCCTTGGTAAGCCAACACGTAGGAGATGAACGTAGTGATGCCGATGATCAGGCCCGACGGCAACGCCAGACGCATCACGCGGGAGACGAAACCGGTTCGCGCGCGCTCGTTGTTGGGTGCCAGAGACAAGATGAAGGCCGGGATACCGATCGTGAACCACGCCGCGATCGTGACGTGGCGGGGCAGGAACGGGTACGGCAGCGGTTCGAAGTCGAAGACCTGGGACAGGACGCCGGTGATGCCGATCAGGAACGCAAGCACCACCGAGTAGACGGTCTTGGTCAGGAACAGATTCGACACACGCTCGATGTTGCCGATCACTCGGCGGCCTTCCGCGACGACGTACGGGAGCGTCGCGAACTTGTTGTCCAGCAGCACGATCTGGGCCACGGCTCGGGTCGCCGGACTGCCCGAACCCATCGAGACTCCGATGTCGGCGTCCTTGAGGGCGAGCACGTCGTTGACGCCGTCACCGGTCATCGCGACGGTATGTCCGCGAGACTGCAAGGCAGCGACCATTTCCCGCTTCTGATCCGGTCGTACTCGACCGAACGTCGTTGCTCCGTCGAGAGTGTCCGCCAGCTTTTCCTGATCGCTGGGAAGATCCCGCGCGTCGATGGGACGGTCACCACCCTCGAGCCCGAGGGAACCGGCAACGGCACCGACGGAAACCGCGTTGTCGCCGGAAATGACCTTGACCGCGACCTTCTGGCTGGCGAAGTACTCCAACGTCTCCTGCGCGTCCGGACGCACCTTCTGCTCGAGTACGACCAGAGCCTCAGGGGTGACTGTGCCCGGCGCGTCGGCGTCGTCGACGGGAAGGTTGCTGCTGCCGAGCATGAGGACACGAAGCCCGCTCGAACCCACTTCTTCTGCCTTGCGGGCCATCTCCGAGTCGGGATCGAGCAGCACGTCCGGGGCGCCGAGCACCCAGTTGCCGTGACTGCCGTACGACTGGCCACTCCACTTCTTCGCCGAGGAGAACGGCGCGAGCGCGGTGGCTTCGCCCCAACCGGAATCGTCGGAGAGAGACTCGCGAATCGCCAGAACGCTCGCGTTCGGGCGAGGGTCGGACGCGGCCATCGCGCTCAACGCGGACTTGACTGCAGACTCCCCTGATCCACCCGGTGCGACATCGACCTCGGACAGACGCATGCCGTTCTCGGTCAGCGTTCCGGTCTTGTCCGCGCACACCACGTCGACACGGGCCAAGCCTTCGATCGCCGGCAACTCCTGAACGAGACACTGGCGCTTGCCCAATCGGATGACCCCGACCGCAAAAGCAATGGACGTCATGAGCACAAGGCCTTCGGGAACCATCGGAACCAGCGCTGCCACCATGCCGTTGAGGGCGGGTCGGATCGGCAAGCCGATCGTGAAGAGCTGATTGAAGATGATCAGCGCTCCCGCCGGAATCATCAGATAGGTGATGAATTTCAGGATCTTGTCGATACCGCTGCGCAGTTCCGAATGCACGAGGGTGAACTTGCTCGCCTCTTCGGCCAGCTTGGCCGCGTATGCATCTCCACCGACCTTGGTGGCGCGGTACGCGCCGCTACCTGCGGCAACGAAACTGCCCGACAGCACTTGCTGGCCGCTCGCCTTGTGAACCGGATCAGCCTCACCGGTGAGCAGCGATTCGTCGACCTCGAGTGCGGCAGAACTGACCACCTCACCGTCGACGACTATCTGGTCACCGGATCCGAGTTCGATAATGTCATCGAGCACAACATCTTTGGGCGCCATTGCCACGGCGACGCCGTCACGCCTGACCATGGGCTTGGCCTGACTCACGATGGCCAGAGCGTCGAGCGTGCGCTTGGCGCGGATCTCCTGGATGATGCCGATACCGCTGTTCGCGATGATCAACAACCCGAACATGCCGTCGATGATCGAACCCGTCGCGAGCACGATCACCAACAACACGGTCAGGATCGCGTTGATGCGAGTGAAGACGTTGCCGCGAATGATGTCCTTGACCGAGCGGGACGCCCGGTCCGGTACATCGTTGGTTTGTCCCGACGCGATCCTTGCTGCAACCTGATCGGCGGTCAGACCGCGGGCGACGTCGACGTCGTCCGGCAATCGCTCAGGCGCTACCGCCACTGCTGTCTCTTCTGAACTGGTGTGCTCGTGAGCCATGGTCAAAGATTACGCACCCGGAGCAACTAATCAGGGTCGGACTCGTGTGGCAATGACGGCTACACGAAGATCACACCCGTGGGCCGCGGTTCTGCGATGCTGGTCGGAACGAGCAGAGAAGGCCATCGAGGAACGGTATGAAATACGTCTACAACGGTCTCGACGAGGCGCTTCGGTGCGAACGGCCCGTCGACCTGCCGATTTCTCTCGACCTCAACCGGACCGACAACGTGGTTGTCTGGTTGTCGGCGATTCGGGTTTACTCGTTCGGGATGATGTTCGCGATTGATGCCCGCTACGAGGATCCGGCACTCTCGCTGAGTCTCGGCACTTACGACGGGCGTCCCACGTTCACACATTTCAGCGCGCCGCTACTCCTCGGCCTCGGTTTCGCGGACGGATCATCGGTGACCACCGCGCAAAGAACGCGAGGCTCGCTGCTGGAGTTACGCACGGCTGAAAGCCGCTCGGGCTCAGTGCGCGGTGAGTATTTGCTGGCTCCGATACCGCCTGCCGGGCCGATCGATGTCGCAACTGCATGGCCTCAGCTGGGAATGGACGAGAAGGTTGTCACCCTCGACGGAGAAGGCATCGCATCCGCATCCGAAAGTGTCACACAACTATGGGAACCGAAACGACAACCCGATCCCGACCTCACCAGTGAACACGTGACACATCAACTGCAGTACCAACGTGGGGGTTGGTTCGGAATCCGACTGGATTGAGGAAGATCCCGGGTGACTTTCGAGCAAGGGCCGCAGTCAGCCCAGCGGTATCCACCACTTCGACGGCGGTGTCGGTGACAACGCGTCGATCCTGCCGCCAGGCATCGGGACCGACACTGTTGTGCCTGCCTCTGCGGCCGACTCGTTGAGGCGAATGATCGGCTCCGACCACGAGTGAAACGCGAGGTTGAAGGTCGCCCAGTGGATCGGGACGAAGACACCGCGCGATCCGTCGCCCTTGTTGAGGTCGATGTGTGTCTGCACTGCCTCTTCCGGATTCATGTGAATGTCCGGCCAGCGCACGTCGTACGCGCCCACGGGGAGAAGCGTCAGATCGAAAGGCCCATAGGTTTCACCCAACTGTTCGAAACGTGATGTGTATCCGCTGTCTCCGCCGAAGAACACCCGGTGCTTCGGACCGGCGAATACCCACGACGCCCACTGCGTCGTGTTCCGGACGAGGCCACGACCGGAGAAGTGACGAGCCTCGGTGCACGTGAGAACCAGGTCGTCGATTTTTGTCGACTCGTCCCAGTCCAATTCCACGATCCGGTTCTCGGGCACCTTCCAGTGCCGCAGGTGAGCCCCGATACCGATCGGAACGACAAACGGAGCGGTCTGGGTGCGAGTCAGAATCTTGACCGTCGCCATGTCGAGGTGGTCGTAATGATCATGCGAGATGACTATCGCATCTACCGTCGGTAGATCAGCCAAGGCCACGGGAGTGGGATGCATACGTGCGGGACCTACTGTGGCCGAGGGTGATACGCGTTCGCTCCACACCGGATCGGCGAGAACGCGGTAACCGTCGACCTCGACGAGAACACTCGAATGGCCGTACCACGTCACGGCCGCGTCACCCGCTACCGACGGCGCCAGCGGAGTTGCCAACGGAATCGGCTGACGCGGCCGACCCGTCGACCCCCGTGTAGCCATCGACTTGAACATCCCGGCATCGGTGCCCGGAACCAGAGTGCTGCTGGGCTCCGAGTTGTGGAACTGGCGGTCCCGGTATCGCGGGGACATCGCCGCATACGGTTGCACTGTGTTTCGCGACGCCCCGATCTGCGTCGGGATTCCCCATGCGGCTCGCGCCACCCACCCTGTCGCCGCGGCAACAGCCGCAACTCCGAGAACCGTCGTCTTCTTCATTCAGACGAGCGTAGCCACTATCTGTCCCGCGTGCCTGGTGCCTGTTTTCCCTGCAACGAGCTTTACTTTCCCTTGAATACGGGAGGGCGGTTCTCGATGCGGGCGGCGCGGGCTTCCTGGACGTCCTCGCTGAGCCAGGCGGCGTGGAGGGCGTCGAGTTGCTCGGGAGACTGTTCCTCCATGGTGCCGTCGTCGTTGAGAACCATCTTCATGTGCCGCAACGACAGCGGTGCGAGATTGGCGATGCGGTGCGCCCATTCCTGAGCGTCGTCGAGGGTTCCGAGCTTGTTGGCGAGACCGCGCGTGAAAGCTTCCTCGGCGCCGATCTGTTCGATGCCGAGCAGAATGGTACGCGCCGGACCGCCGCCGACCAGCGACGCGAGCCGACGCATGGTCCACTTGTCCACCGAGACTCCGAGGGTGGCCGCGGGGATTCCGAAGCGAGCGGTCGGTGCCACGACGCGCAGATCCGACGCGATGGCCAGCTGGGTACCGGCGCCGATGGCCGGACCGTTGACAGCGGCAATGACGGGGATGGGCGCCGTGTCGATCGACCGGAGCATTTCGAACAAGCGGTCGGTGAAGCCCTCCATGTAGACGTCGCCGGACAGGTCCGCGCCTGCACAGAACGCCGATCCCTCACCGGTGATGACGACAACGTGCGCATGCTCGGCGACTGCCGCGTTCATCGCGTCCCGTATTGCAATGCAGAGTTCGGCGCTGAGCGCATTACGACGCTCGTGACGCTGCAACTCGATGGTCACGACGTTGCCGTCACGGGAGAACCCGATCATGTCCGCTCACTTTCGTTTCTGGAAGGCTCGACACACGGGAGTTCCGAGGCGCCGCTACCGTCCGCATACTTCTCTGCAGCTAAGTTCTGTACATCAGGAGGTTAGATTACCGATGAGTACAGACGACCTTGCCGCACAGCAACCACACCCGGTTGACGTGGTGGTGATCGGCGCGGGACAGGCCGGACTCTCCGCCGCGTACTACCTGCGCAAGTTCGGAATCGAACCCGAATCGGGGTTCGTGGTGCTCGATCATGCGTCCGGTCCGGGTGGAGCGTGGCAGTTCCGCTGGCCGAGCCTGACACTGAGCACCGTCAACGGTGTGCACGACCTCCCGGGGATGTCCTTTGCGGAAACCACCGGTACAGACGCCGAACAAGTGCCTGCATCGGTGGCGGTCCCCCATTACTTCGAACTGTACGAAAAGCAATTCGAACTTCCCGTCCACCGCCCGGTACACACACGGGTGGTGTGTCCGAGGGAAGAGCGACTGCGAATCGAAACCGACCAGGGGGTGTTCGCGGCGCGAGGCTTGATCAACGCGACGGGAACCTGGGAGCGCCCCTTCATCCCCCACTATCGCGGGGCCGAGTCCTTCCGTGGCCGACAGCTCCATACGAAGGACTATCGAACCGCTGCGGAGTTCGAAGGCAAACATGTTGTGGTGGTCGGCGGCGGTATCTCGGCCGTCCAACTGCTCGACGAGATCTCACGCGTCACGACCACTACCTGGGTGACGCGGCGCGAACCCGAGTTCCGCGACGAGCCGTTCACGCCGGACATCGGCCGCGATGCGGTTGCCATGGTCGAAGATCGTGTACGACGCGGCCTGCCACCGGGATCCGTTGTCTCGGTGACCGGCCTCCCCGTGACGCCTGCCATCCGGGCAGCGCGAGAGCGTGGTGTGATGAATCGACTGCCGATGTTCTCCGAAATTCTTCCGAACGGCGTGAAGTGGGCCGACGGTACCGTCGTCGACGCCGATGTCATCTTGTGGTGCACCGGTTTTCGTAGCTCACTCGATCACCTGGCGCCGTTGCACCTGCGCGGACCGGGTGGCGGAATCCCGATGACCGGGCGCCTCGCCACGCAGGTCGAAGCGGACCCTCGCGTGCACCTGGTGGGATACGGACCGTCGTCGTCGACGATCGGAGCCAACCGCGCCGGCCAAGCGGCAGCGCGCGAACTGACCGCGTACCTGGGAATCGGCGAATGAACAGAATACTGATTCCGGGCGAAACCTGCTGGCGCATCGAACCGGCGGACAATCTTGCCTGCATCGTCGACGCCGCTGACTACTTTCATCATGCGAAGTCCGCAATGCTGCAAGCGGAAAAGCGAATCATGTTGATCGGCTGGGACTTCGACACGCGCATCAAACTCGAACCAGGCAAGCAGACGCTCGACGGCCCCAACCGATTGGGAATGTTCCTCCGCTGGCTGGTCCGCGAGAAACCCGACCTCGAAATCCTCGTACTCAAATGGAACATCGGCGCGTTCACCGCAATTGGGCGCGGCATGACTCCCGTCTTCGTGTCCAACTGGCTGACCGACGAGCGCCTGCGGTTCGAGATCGACGGCGCCCATCCCGTGGGTGCGGCGCACCATCAGAAAATCATCGTCATCGACGACGCTCTGGCGTTCTGCGGCGGCATCGACATGACGGTGGACCGCTGGGACACCTCGGATCACGTCGACCGCAACGACTACCGGATCACACCGAGCGGAAGACGTTACGGCCCTTGGCATGACGCAACCACGGCGGTCGACGGCAATGCTGCCGCGGCCATCGGCGAATTAGCGCGGGCACGCTGGAAATCCGCAACCGGAGAGGACCTCCCACCGGTCCAGAGCACGGCGACGCCGTGGCCGGTCAATTTGGCTCCTACCTTGCGCGTCGTCGACGTGGCCATCGCCAGAACGCTGCCGGAACTCGGCGAACGCACAGAGGTACGCGAGATCGAGGCGCTCTATCTCGCGGCCATCGCCGGGGCAGAACACACGCTGTACATCGAAAGCCAGTACCTCGCCTCACGCACGCTGGCCGAGGCGATTGCCGCGCGTCTACGTGAGGCCGACGGGCCGGAGATCGTTCTGGTCATTCCGCGCAATGCCGATGGATGGCTCGAACAAAAGGCGATGGACGGGGCACGCCACGACCTGCTGCATTTGCTGTGGTCGGCCGATATCCACGACCGGTTCGGTGCGTTCTATCCCGTGACCTCTTCCGGCGCACCAATTTACGTGCATGCCAAGGTCCTCGTGATGGACGATCGCCTCCTGCGAATCGGGTCGTCGAACCTCAACAACCGTTCGATGGGCTTCGACACCGAGTGCGACATCGCCGTCGAATCCAACGACGACGCAGATGTCGAGTTGCGCGCCTCGATCATCGGATTGAGGCGCCGGCTACTCAGCGAGCACCTCGACGTCACCGAGGAAGAAGTCGACGACGCGTTGGGTGAGCAGTCACTGTTGTCGACGGTTCGCGCTCTCTCGACCTCCGACGCTCGCAGTCTGCGCGAATTCGACCGGAATACAGTCGACGGCGAAGACCACGTGCTCGCTGAAAATGCACTGATGGATCCCGAGCGCACGCCGCCCAGACTGAGCGATCGAATCGAAGGATTGCGCCGCCTGCTCGGCAAACGCTGAGACTCTAGAACACGCGCACGCAGTGCCCGGCTGCCAGCGCGAGTTCGACGAGTGTTGCACCGTGAACACTCGGGACGAGCGCGATGAGAAACGTATCGCTGTCGCTGTCGAGCCAGGCAAGTGAAACGCCCGTCTCGGTGATGTTGTCGCCGACTCGAGCGAGAAGCGATTCGAGTCCGGCAGCTCGATCGAAGGCCATGGCAAGACTCTGCGCCCACTCCCACGATCCTGCCGGCGCCGACTCGAGCGCTCGTAGCTGACCGAGAACCTCGGCAGCGTCCTCGTTCCAGTCCACCCAGACCAGGAGTTTTCGGTCGTGCAACGCGTCGACGAGAGCAAACCACGCCAATTCCGGGTGCGGCTTCTCGAGCGTCTGTGAGTACAGCTCGTTCTGTACTTCGACATACCGTTCCGGATAGTCGATCGCGAGAGTCACCCGGTCGATGACGACAGTGCTGTCAGGGGCGAGCAGTTCGGCGATCGCGCGCAACGCGTCGCGAGCAGGTCCACCCACTATGGCTCCAAGGTTCGATTCGGTCATCGGTGCGGTTTCCACAGTCTGACATGCGAGTGCGCCTCGTTCGGACGTGTCTTCGATGTCAGGTCCTGAGGCAGATCCCTCCGGAGATTCCCGCGCGCCGCACATCAACGAGTCGACGAGTTACCGAATCGAACAACCCGGCTATCCCATTCGCCGCACTTGTCCGTTTACCCTTTCACCTGGCCTTACAATCCGGATATAGTCATCGGCGATCCATGAAGCCAACTGGGATGTAGCGAGCCAGCGAACAGTCTGTTACCGTTCAGCTAACTACCCCTTCTGGTCAAACCGGATTGAAGGGGTTCGGGCAATGACCCACGGGGGGTTGACGTGAAGGGGCCATGTTCCGCATGAAACACGATTCACACACGACAACCTCTTGGTGGTCGATCGGCGAATGGCGCCTGGGATGGAAGGTCATCGCCGTTCTCGCATTGCCGATGATCGTCGCCGTCGTCCTCGGCGCACTTCGAGTTCAGACAGAACTCGAAGAAGCCGCACAGCTGAGTTCCTCGTCCGAGCGTGCCCTCGCAGTGCCCGCGGCGATCAACCTCGAATCCGCACTGTACGAACTCGCCGAAGCCGCATCGGCACGCACTGACACCGGCCCGGCAACACAAGCAGTTTCGGACGCAATGGACCAACTGGTAGACGCCGCGCGCGCGTTCCAGTCCGACGGCGACCTCAACGACCAAGTGACTTCGGCGCTCGCCGAGAGCCGTTCCATCACCGAGGAGATCGCCGCCGGCGCGGTGGCTCCCGCACGCTTGGTTTCGCGGGTCGGCGAAGTCTCGCGCGCACTCTCGAGCACCTTCACCAGCGTCGTCGAGCATTCTCAACGCCCTGTCCTGCGCGAACAAGGTGGTCGACTCTCCGCACTCTGGGAAGCGCGACGAGCGCTGGCCGAACAACGAATCCTCTTCGGCTCCGGTGATCCGGACCAGCAAGCTCGTACGTCGATGGTCAGTGCTGCCGGTGCCGAACTGGTCGCTCTGAACAACATTCTGGCCATCGACGGGAGTAACGACACCGTCCAGACCCTCAGCAACTCTGCTCAGAACCGGATCAACGCCCTCGGATCAACGCCGTCGACCTCTCCTCTGGGGAGTCGCGTCGGCGCCGATCTGAAATCCGGCAACGACCAGTACAACAGCCTGACCGACACCACCGTCACCGAGTTCGGCGACACCGTCACCGCCGAATCCAATGCAGCACGAACCGCAGCACTCCGTGACACTGCAATCGTGCTCGGCGCGGTTCTGCTGGCACTGGCCATCGCCCTCGTCATCAGCCGATCGCTCATCGATCCGATCCGCCGGTTGCGATTTGCCGCATTGCAGGCCGCACGACGCGGACTCCCCGACGCGATCGAACGAATTCGCGCAGGTGCCAGTACCGACGAACTCGACTTCGCCCGTGTCCCGATCCGCACCCACGAGGAAATCGGCGAGCTTGCGCGCGCGGTGGACGACATGCACGGTCAGGCCATCACGCTTGCCGGCGAGCAGGCCACCCTGCGGCGCCAGGTCAACGACATGTTCGAAACGCTGTCGAGGCGCAACAAGTCCCTCGTCGACCAGCAACTCGGTTTGATCGAACAGTTGGAGCAGGACGAAGACGACCCGCGTCGCCTCGAGAATCTGTTCCGGCTCGATCACATCGCCGCGAGAATGCGTCGAAACGGCGACAACTTGCTGGTCCTCGCCGGAACCGATGTACGCCGCGCCAGGACCGCCCCCGTCGCTCTCGGCGATACGCTTCGCGCCGCGGTATCAGGCGTCGAGGAATATCGACGCGTCGAACTCGGGCAGATCCCGCCCGGAGTCGTCACCGGTCATGCTGCCCCGGACGTCGTTCACCTCATCGCTGAGCTGCTCGACAATTCTCTGCGGTACTCCCCACCGGAGACCACCGTCTCCATCAACGCTGCCCGCACTATCGACGGCTCCATGATCGTCGAGATCGCAGATCTCGGTATCGGCATGTCGCCTGCCGATATCCTCGATGCCAACGAGCGCCTCGCCGCCGGCGGCGAGATGAGCGCGGATACAGCGCGTCGCATGGGTTTGTTCGTCGTGAGCCGAATCAGCCGTCGCTACAACATCTCTGTGCGCCTGCGCCCGACGGCAACGTCATCGACGCACAGCGGCATCACCGCCACGGTGCTCCTACCGACGTCGATACTCGATTCGTCTCGGGGACCCGAGATCCGCACGCCGCGAACCGGACCCATTCCCACGCTCGATCGGACTCCCCCTCCCACACCGCCCGCACCGTCATGGTCACAGCCCGTCCCGACCGACTCCGCACCCCCGCGGCCTGCGACCAGAAGTTTCGCTGATCTCCCGCGTCGAACGCCCGGTAACAGTACCGATCGGACCGAGACGTTCGCCCCGATCACACCACAATCCACTCCTACGGCAACAGCGCCTTCGGGATTGCCACGTCGCACTCCGGGCACAAGTGGAGTACCGGCAGTCAGCACCTCGACTCCGACCACTGCTGCACCCGCCACCTCGGTGTCGTCCTTCGCTCCTCTGCCCGATCCCGAAGGCACAAGCACATCGACGTCCCTTCCCGTTCGTACTCCGTCGCCGGAATTCACCTCGCCGGCACAGGGTCCCGAGATCCCGGTGGGTCCACAACCGTCGACAACCCCGCCGCCGCGGCACCGGCTCTCAGCCCCGACGCCGACAAATACTGCGGCATTCTTCTCCTCACGCACCCGTGACGGGCTCTCTGCTCGCGCATCGGCGAGGGCTGACGGCGCGGGCGACGGCAACTCGAACGGCGTACCCTCTGCTCCGACCACGATGCCGATTTTCGCCCGGATGGTGTCGGAGTGGCTCGTGGATCCGACGGCGGAGACTTCAGCGGCTTCCACCGGCAGTTCGTGGACCACCGACGCGGATCAAGGCTGGCTGGCCGCTCGGACCTCGTTCGAGATGCCGGTCACCAAGATCGCCGATTCCGGTCTGCCCATTCGAGACCGCGGAGCCCGCCTGGTTCCTGGTGCCGTCGGCGGAGGCGGTACGACACAACGCCATGCATCCAATCCGGCGGACGTCCAACGTGGTTGGAGCAGTTACCAATCCGGAGTACAACGAGGGCGTCGGCGCGCCGCCGACCATCAGCCCGATGGCGGACAGTCTTTCGAATCGTCCACGATGTTGCACAACGATGAAGGAGAACAGTGAACACTGTCGGAGCCCAAGAGACTCCCCGCGCACTCGACTGGCTGGTTTCGGCTTTTGCCCGAGACGTGCCGGGTGTGAGTCACGCGATCATCGTCTCAGCCGACGGGTTGTTGACCGCCTCGAGCACACACCTTCCGCTTGATCGGGCGGATCAATTGGCCGCTGTCACTTCCGGACTCGCCAGCCTGTCCGCGGGAGCGTCACGCCTCTTCGACGGTGGAGCCGTCATGCAGTCCGTCGTCGAGATGGAGAACGGCTACCTGCTTCTCATGGGCGTCGGTAGCGGCGCTTACCTTGCCGCCCTCGCTGTCGCCGGATGCGACATCGGCCAGATCGGTTACGAAATGGCGACTCTCGTCGATCGCGTCGGGACCACGATGGACATTGCCCCGCGAACGTCGCAGGGTATTTGAGTTCGATGCCTCACCATCAATCCGAGTACGACGACGCCGAACCCAGCTTGGTCCGGCCGTACGCGCTCACCGAAGGTCGGACCCTGCCGTCCATCGACCTCCCGCTCGAAGCGATCATCGCGACGATCGAGGACGTGGTCTCGAACAATCTTGCACCGCAGGATATTCGTGCATCGATCGTCGCACTCTGCGAGCAGCGGATCTCGATTGCCGAGATCGCTGCCCACCTCGGTGTTCCGATCGGAGTCGTGCGGGTACTGGTTGCCGACCTCGTAGTAGCCGGATCACTGGAAATACATGCCACTCTGCGAAGCGACGCATCTCGAGTCGAGCGACGCGAACTGATCGAAAGGACCCTCAGTGGACTTCGGGCACTCTGACTCATCGTCTCGCGTGAAATCGACAAAAATCGTGATCGCCGGGGGTTTCGGTGTTGGCAAGACAACGCTTGTGGGGACCGTCTCCGAAATCGTCCCCCTTCGCACGGAGGCAATGGTCACCGACGCCAGCGACGGTATCGACAATCTCGGTTCCACTCCCGACAAGAGCACCACGACGGTCGCGATGGACTTCGGGCGCATCACTCTCGCCGACGACCTGGTCCTCTATCTGTTCGGAACCCCGGGACAGCGCCGCTTCTGGTTCATGTGGGACGACTTGATCACCGGTGCAATCGGTGCGGTCATTCTGGTCGACACGCGCCGCCTGGAAGACAGCTTCGCTGCAGTCGACTTCTTCGAGGCGCGAGGGCTCCCGTTCATTGTGGCGGTCAACCGTTTCGACGGCGCACCAATCCATTCGGCGAGCGATCTCCGGCAGGCATTGGCGCTACCCAACCGCGTTCCCATGATCGAGATCGACGCCCGAAACCGCGAATCGGCCAAACGCGCGCTGATCGCCGTCACCGAGTACTCCCTCGAACGACTTGCAGCTGAAGCAGTCGTCTAGATGAATCACCAGATGCAAATCGTCGCCGAAAGGAACTGGCATGTCGGATGAAATGCACCATTTCTCGATGGGAATCTGGCTGCTCGGGCTCGCCTACGTCGTGTCCGTGGTCGGGTCGGTAGTCGGCCTGGCGTGCACCAGGCATTCAGCGTCGGCGACGACAACCGCCACACGCATGCGATGGCTCGCCATGGCTGCCCTGTCGATCGGTGGTGTCGCCATCTGGCTGATGCACTTCATCGCCATGCTCGGCTTCGCAGTCCCCGGCAGTCCCATTCGATACAACCTCGGATGGACCGTGATCTCCGCGATCATCTCAGTAGGTGCTGTTTTTGTCGGTCTGCTGATCATCGGGACCGAATTCCGCTGGACGCGGCTTCTGATCGGCGGCGTGGTGACCGGTCTCGCCGTGAACATCATGCATTACACCGGCATGCGCGCCTTGCGCTTTCAGGGTGAGATCCACTACGACCTGCTCTTCGTTGCATTGTCGGTTCTCATCGCAGTCGTCGCCGGAACCGCTGCACTGTGGTTCACCATGGTGCTCGAGTCCACGATTCTGCGTTTTGTCGCCGGAATCATCATGGGCATCGCCGTCGTCGGTATGCACTACACCGGAATGGCCGCAGTCGAGGTTGTTCACGACGCGGCAGCCCCGGCGCCGCAGGGACTCGAAGTGTTCTCATTCCTCTTCCCCGTCTTCGTTCTCGGCCTGCTGGCGTTGGCAGTTCCGATTGTCGCCGTGTTGACAGCACCCAACCGTGCGACGGCACGGATGGAATCCGCCGCCGACGACCTGGCGTTCGAAGCACGAGAGTTCGCGACCTCGAACTGAGAGGAGTACGGGGCGAGTCGATGTGAATCGACGACGCCCCGTACATTTCGGGGATGGTGGATGCCGGACACAACCCCCAGCCGTCGGCCGACGCGGCACTGGTCGTGATCGGTGGTTTGCCGGCCACCGGCAAGTCGACGATCGCGCGGGCGCTTGCTCAGCATCACAAGATCCCCTACGTGCGAATCGATACCATCGAACAGTCGCTGATCCGCAGCGGTATCGCTGATGTATCCGGGACCGCCGGATACATCACCGGGTACGCGCTCGCCGCCGAACAATTGCGACTGGGACTCTCGGTCGTGGTCGAATGCGTCAACCCAGTCGAGGCGACACGAAACGCCTGGTCAGCTACCGCACAACAGAATTCGGCGCGCTTGCTCAGTGTCGAAGTCATCTGTTCGGATCCCGACGAGCATCGCAGACGCGCAGAACAGCGAGTCGTCGACATCCCGGATCTTGTACTACCTACGTGGCAGGAAATCCTGGACCGAGACTACGAGCCGTGGACCACGGAACGGCTCGTGCTCGACACCGCAATCATGAACTCCGAGAGCGCAGTACGATGAATAACTGCCAGAATGTTCACCGAATGAGAGCTGCTCACAGGGTGAGAACGAAGAATGCACTGTTCGGATCTTCGCGGTAGTTTCCGAACGGTGGACACGGGACGAACCCGAATCTCGCGTACAACCGGCGTGCCGGATCGAAGAAGTCCTGTGTGCCGGTCTCCAATTCGAGTTGCCGGTAACCTCGTTGTCTCGACTCGTCCACGACGTGTTGAAGAAGTCGCGTACCCACGCCACGCCCTCGAGCTACCGATGAGGTTCGCATCGACTTGATCTCGCCACCGGTCGACGACCGTTCCTTGAGTGCAACACAACCGAGTAGCTCGTCACCTTCGCTCCACAGCGTCCACATGGTCACGGAGCTATCCGTCAGCCCGGTGATGTCCAGCGCGTGAACGCTGTCCGCGGGCGAGGTCGCATGCATGTCGGCGAGATGTTCGGTCAGTAGAGCACGGACCACATCCCGACTCAGGTCGTCAATTTCGATTCGCACGGATCCTCACTGTCCTCTTCGCTTCCGGCAGCATCGAATGAAAGTATGACTGGCCGTCACTTCGGCGAAGGCTTGGCCCGTACGTGGATGCGTTCTCCTTGGGGGCCGAACAGACTCAGTACCTCGACCGGGCCGCCGCCGTCACTACCGAACCAATGCGGGTTTCGGGTGTCGAATTCAGCAGCTTCACCCGTACCCATCACGATGTCGTGATCGGCCAACACCAACCGCAACCTCCCCGACAAGACGTACAGCCATTCGTAGCCGTCGTGCACTTGCGGGTCGGGGTCCGTCTGGCTTGCCGGGATGGTCATCTTGAATGCCTGCAGCCCACCGGGTTGCCGAGTCAGCGGCAATACCGTTCGCCCACTGACGCTTCGAGGCGCACTCTGGATACGTGGATCGGCGACCTGTGGTGCCGCAACCAGTTGGTCCAACGGCACTTGGTGGGCAAGCGCGATCGGAAGCAGCAACTCCAGACTGGGTCGACGCTCCCCCGCTTCGAGCCTCGACAGGGTGCTCTTCGAAATACCGGTGGACTCGGACAGCGCTGTGAGCGTGACGTTCCTCTGTGTACGAATGCGTTTGAGGCGCGCGCCGATCTGCGAGATGGCGGCATCGATGTGCGGACCGTTGACATTCATGGTGCCGAGTCTGACGACGATTCCCAGAAATGGCAACATTAGTTGCTGACGAACCTCCTCCGCGAGCAATCTGTGCTCATGCGAACACACACTGAAACAGAGATCCTCGACGCCGTGATCGTCGGCGGTGGCGCCGCCGGACTCAGTGCAGCCCTGGTGTTGGGTCGTGCTCGGCGCGCGGTCGTCGTCATCGATTCCGGCAAACCGCGCAACACACCGGCAGCACACATGCACGGCTTCCTCTCGCGAGACGGCATGGCGCCAGGTGAGTTGCTCGCCGTCGGACGCAGCGAATTACAGACGTACGGAGTCGAATTCAAACGCGACGACGTAGTCGACATCTCCTGGCGCGGTATCGAACCCGGCTTTGTCGTCGAACTGTCGGGAGGCACGACGCTCGAAACTCGCACTGTGCTGGTTGCCACCGGCCTACGGGATTCACTCCCGGAAATACCAGGAATCCAGGAGCTTTGGGGGCAAAGCGTGCTCCATTGCCCGTACTGCCATGCGTACGAGATCAGCGACCAACCGATCGGCGTTCTCGGCGGCGACGCTCGCGAGATGTCACTTCACCAGGCGTTTCTACTCCGACAGTGGTCGTCGGATGTGACGTTCTTCCCCGACAAGATCTCGCTCACCCCCGACGAACGCGCGCGACTGGCTGCCCGAGGAGTGACGGTTGCCGACGGATCGGTATCTGGATTGGTCTGCGAGAAGAGCAAACTGAAAGCCGTCGAACTCGACAACGGCCAACTGGTTGCGCGCTCAGCACTGTTCGTTGCGCCGCGTTTCGTTCCGAACGACGCACATCTGACGCGACTCGGCTGCAAAGCCAGCCCCACGGGATTCGTGGCTGTCGATCATTCCGGCGCCACCAGTGTTCCCGGTATCTGGGGCGCCGGCAACGTCGTCGACCCTCGCGCACAGGTAATCAATGCTGCGGCTGCAGGTTCAACCGCGGCGATCGCAATCAACGGATACCTGGTCGAGCAGGACGTCGAATCGGCTCTTCGTTCGACCGAGCCTGAAGGTGGTTTCTCGGCGGCCATGGAGCAGGGCGTCTGCGAGATGAACGGCGGCAGCGCCCTTCACGGCATCTGACCGAAGCGTCTAGGTCGCGGGGCCGCCGTGCAACTTCTCGTAGGCGGCCTTCTCGGCGTCGTGGCGCGAGACCTTCTTCGGGTTCTCGAGGTCGGAAGGCAAACCGTGACGCTCGAGGCGACGCGACCTGTTCTGAGCCATGTAGGAGACCGAATAGAACAGCGCCAGAAGCACTCCGAGCAGCACCATCGACGCCCGCAGGGCCCACGGCCCGGGGAAGAGCATGAAGGCCGCGAAGACGGGAATGAACGGCACCATGCTGCGGATCAGGTGACGTGGCACAGCCCAGTCACCGATCAGGTCGTTTCGCACCCAGTCCTGCATCGAATCGGGCAACTTGCGCCCCACTGAATAACCCAACCACTGAAGGGGATTCGGGCTCGTGCGTTGCTTTTTGGAAGTCACGGAAGTCACCTGTTCGGTACGCATCGGTCTTGACGCAGTCGTCACGTTTCTTTCAGATGTGGTCATCACATTTCTCTCATTGGTCCAAAGCGCCGGCGCGGAGCGCGGCCTCGTTGACCCGCGTCAGAACGTTGTGGAGTTCTTCGAGTTCGGCGAGGCTGACGCCGAGCTTCGCGACAACCGCCGGCGGGATCTTCTCCGCCTCGTCACGCAGTGCCACACCGGCTTCGGTGAGGTCGACGTCGAGTTGACGTTCGTCGGCGCGGCTACGGGTTCGCGTGATCAACCCGGACGCCTCGAGTCGCTTGAGGAGCGGCGAGAGTGTCGGCGAATCGAGCTGCAATGCCTGCCCGATTTCCTTGACCGCCATCGGCGACTTCCCCCACAGGGCAAGCATCACCAGATACTGGGGATGTGTGAGGCCCATCGGCTCGAGCAGTGGCCGGTAGACGGACAGGACTGCCCGGTTCGCGACCGCAAGTGCAAAACACACCTGCCGGTCGAGAGCCAGCGGATCGTCCATCTGCGTCTGCGGAGCCTTCGTCGTCATGAATCCGATGTTACCAGATTGATTAGTGCAGTAACTATTATCGCACTAATCAATCTGGCGACGATCGTCACTTTTCTCCAACGTCGACGTGGGTTGCCCGGTGAGGCCCACGTGCGCTTCCGCCCTCATTCGCTCCACCATGTGCGGGTAGTGCAGCTCGAAGGCCGGACGCTCGCTGCGGATGCGCGGCAACTCGGTGAAGTTGTGACGCGGCGGCGGGCAAGTTGTCGCCCACTCGAGCGAGTTTCCGTAGCCCCACGGATCGTCGACGGTGACCACTTCGCCGTAGCGGTAACTCTTGAAGACGTTCCAGATGAACGGCAGTGTCGACGCGCCGAGCACGAAGGCGAAGATCGTGGACACCGAGTTCAGCACCGTGAACCCGTCCGAGGGCAGGTAGTCGGCGTAACGACGGGGCATACCTTCGCCACCGAGCCAGTGCTGGACGAGGAAAGTGCCGTGGAAACCGACGAACGTGGTCCAGAAGTGCCACTTGCCGAGGCGCTCGTCCATCATGCGACCGGTCATCTTCGGGAACCAGAAGTAGATACCGGCGTACGTGGCGAACACGACCGTACCGAAGACCACGTAATGGAAGTGGGCGACAACAAAATACGTGTCGGTGACGTGGAAGTCGATCGGCGGACTCGCGAGAATGACGCCCGACAGACCACCGAAGAGGAAGGTGATCAGGAAGCCGATCGAGAACAGCATCGGTGATTCGAAGGTCAACTGCCCCTTCCACATCGTTCCGATCCAGTTGAAGATCTTCACACCTGTCGGCACGGCGATCAGGAACGTCATGAACGAGAAGTAGGGCAGGAGAACAGCACCCGTCGCATACATGTGGTGAGCCCACACCGCGATGGACAGAGCTGAGATCGCCAGTGTCGCGTAAACCAAACCGGTGTATCCGAAGATCGGCTTACGGCTGAAGACCGGGAAGATCTCCGAGACGATGCCGAAGAACGGCAGCGCGATGATGTACACCTCGGGGTGCCCGAAGAACCAGAACAGGTGCTGCCACAACAGAACTCCACCTGACGCTGGGTCGAAGATGTGTCCACCGAGATGGCGGTCGACGAACAGGCCCATGAATGCGGCGGTCAGCAGCGGGAACGCCATCAAGATCAGGATGCTGGTGATGAAGATATTCCAGGTGAAGATCGACATCCGGAACATCGTCATGCCTGGTGCGCGCAAACAGATCACCGTGGTGATCATGTTGACCGCACCGAGAATAGTGCCGAGACCGCCCACTGTCAGTCCGAAGACCCACAGGTCGGCTCCGACACCGGGGCTGTGCACCGCACCCGACAGTGGGGTGTACGCAGTCCAACCGAAGTCGGCAGCGCCGCCCGGCGTGAGGAATCCGCCGAGTACGATCAAACCACCAAAAGTGAAGAGCCAGAAGCCGAATGCGTTCAAGCGCGGGAAGGCCACGTCCGGGGCACCGATTTGCAGCGGAAGTATGTAGTTCGCGAAGCCGAAAACGACGGGCGTCGCGTACAGCAGCAACATGATCGTGCCGTGCATGGTGAACAACTGATTGAACTGCTCGTTCGAGAGGAACTGCATCCCGGGGACAGCCAGTTCCGCACGCATGAACAGGGCCATCAGGCCGCCGATCAAGAAGAACACGAAAGCCGTGATCATGTACATGATCCCGATCTTCTTGTGATCGGTGGTCTTGATCATGTCGAACATCCACGACCCCTTGGGATCACGACGCTTCGGGTACGGCCGCTCCGGAATCGGCTCCAGCTCTCCGGTCCGCTCGTCCGGCACCGTTGTTGTCATGCTCGCGCGTCCTCTTTCGTGCTCGATACCGCCCTCAAGAACTTTCCGCACGACCATATCGCATGTTAATAGTTAATGCACAAACTAAGTGTGGTCGACGTGGACATCAATCGAAAACCGAACGTACGCAACCTTTTGCAGATTTCGGTGAGATAAAGTCAGGCGGCGGAATAGGTCAAGGGTCCGCCGCGTTGAACAAACCCGTGACTCTTCCCGACACATCGACAGCACCCGAGGCCCCCGCGTTGCGCGGCCTCTTCGAGCCTTTCGAGGTCAAATCACTCTCGTTGCGCAACCGTTTTGCGATGGCCCCGATGACTCGCGCCTTCTCTCCTGACGGGATCCCCGGCGCCGACGTGGCCGAGTACTACCGTCGTCGCGCAGCGGGCGGGGTCGGCCTGATCATCACGGAAGGCACCTATATCCCGGACCCGGCAGCCGGCCCCCACACCCGCGTACCGCGCATCTACGGTGATTCGAGCCTGGGCGGCTGGAAGTCGGTAGTGGACGCCGTGCACGCCGAGGGTGGATCGATCATTCCTCAGCTGTGGCACCTCGGAGTCGAGCGCGGCGAAAACTCGCGTCTGAACCCCGAGGTCGAAACCGTCAGCCCCTCCGGCCTGGCGCTGGACGGCACCCGTCTGGGACGAGAATTCACCACCTCGGATCTCGACACCTTGAAGCAGTCGTGGGTCGACGCCGCACTCAACGCGAAGAACACCGGTTTCGACGGGCTCGAGTTGCACGGAGCGCACGGCTACCTGCTCGACGAATTCATGTGGGCCGGAACCAATGTCCGCACCGATGAATACGGCGGATCACTGGAAGCCCGCACCCGTTTCCCGGCCGAGGTCGTCGCCGCAATCCGAGAGGCTGTCGGAAACGAGTTCGCGATCGTCTACCGATTCTCGCAGTGGAAGTCCGGCCACTACGACGCTCGTATCGCCCAGAGCCCGGCTGAACTCGGCCGCATCCTCACTCCCCTGGTCGACGCCGGCGTCGACGTTCTGCATCCGTCGACGAGGCGCCACTGGGAACCGGCGTTCGCTGAACTCGACGGTGAAGACGGCAAGCTCGGCCTCGCCGGCTGGACGAAGAAGCTGACCGGGTTGCCGACCATCACCGTCGGCTCGGTCGGACTCGACTCCGTGTTCACGACGGCATTCACCGGCGACGCCGCATCGGCTGTCACGGGGCTGGAGCGTCTCGAAGCTCAGTACGATAGGGGTGAATTCGACATGGTTGCCATCGGACGCGCGCTGCTCGCCGATCCCGAGTGGGTCGAGAAGCTCCGCACCGGACGCGCGGACGAGCACATCGCATTCACTGCAGAACATCGCACGCACCTGAACTGACCTCGCACGACAGAACGGCACTCCCGCGATTGCGGGAGTGCCGTTCGTGGGTCTACCGGAAGTTCTAGCTGCCGAGCGTGACCGGGTCGGGGCCGATGCGGCCGGCCGGGTCGTCGAGAGCACCGATCGCGTTGATCTGTTCCGGCGTCAGTTCGAATCCGAAGATATCGAAGTTTGCGGCGATACGTTCGGGGGTCACCGACTTCGGAATCACCACGTTTCCGATCTGCAGGTGCCAGCGAATGATCACCTGAGCCGCGGTGACGCCATGAGCGTCGGCGATAGCGGTGATGGCGGGGTCACCGAGAACAGTTCCCTGGCCGAGCGGGCTCCACGCTTCCGTCGCGATTCCCTTGCCGGTGTGGAAGGCGCGCAGTTCGGCTTGGTTGAACTTGGGGTGAAGCTCGATCTGGTTGAGGACCGGCACCTCACCGGTTTCACCGATGACACGCTCGAGGTTCTCGATGGTGAAGTTGGAGACGCCGATGGATCGAACCCGTCCGTCCGCCTTGAGCGTCTGGAATGCCTTGAAGGTCTCGACGTACAGGTCCTTGGACGGAACCGGCCAGTGGATCAGGTACAGATCGAGGTAGTCGAGACCCAACTTGTCGAGGCTGGCGTCGAAGGCGGCAAGCGTCGAGTCGTAGCCCTGATCGTCGTTCCACAGTTTTGTCGTGATGTACAGGTCTTCGCGGGCGATGCCGGATTCGGCGATCGCGCGGCCGACGCCCACCTCGTTGCCGTAGATCTTGGCGGTGTCGATACTGCGGTAACCGGTCTTCAGAGCGGTGGAGACGGCTTCCTGCGTCTCGTCGTCCGGAACCTGGAACACACCGAATCCCAGTGCGGGGATCGTCTTACCGTCGTTCAGAACAATGGTCGGTACAGAGGTCACATCGTTGGTCTCGGTCATATGTGGATCCAACGCACGGGCGCCAGGAGGCATTCCCCACCGAACCTCCTCTTCGCACCCTTGTCGCACCCGAAATGCCGGTCTACCTTGGAATACAAGTAATCGAATCGCCTCGAGAAAAGAGAGAGCGATGAATCTCGGATATCGCCTCGCCTACAAGGTCGGCGTCACTCCATGGGAGCACACCGGTCACGGCTTCGACGCTCAACTGTCCGGCCTTCTGGATGCAATTCCCCTCCCGGACGGTGGCCGTGCACTCGATATCGGTTGCGGCACCGGACGCCATTCCATCGAGCTGGCGCAACGCGGGTGGCACGTCACCGGCGTCGACGCCGAACAGGAACCGCTGGACAAAGCGCGCATTCACGCGCGTGAAGCACACGTCGACGTCCGGTTCCTCCACGAGGACGCGGCAGACCTGCACATTGCTGTCGACGGCGGGCACATGCTGGTGCTCGACATCGGCTGCTTTCACGGGCTCACCGATCATCAACGACGCGACTACGGGAGGTCGGTCAACGCGATCACCGCACCCGGGGCGTCCATGGTGATGTTCGCATTCGGGCCAGGTCACCGTTGGCCGATGCCACATGGCGTCTCCGAGGAGGACGTCATGCGAGTATTCGACGGTTGGTCGATGGCCTCGAGTACGGCCGCCGACGTGAGTGAATCGCCACTTCCGGTCCGTGCGGCACATCCGTGCTGGTACCACCTGGTCCGTGACTGACTGCTGTGCGCCTTTATTAACCGCCCGCGGTTAATAAAGGCGCACAGCACCGATTAACACAGGCGCACAGCTCCGGGGATACTTCTCAGGTGACTGCAACACTGCGCATCAGCGGCCTCTCTGCCTCCCGGGGAGAACGCACTCTGTTCTCCGACCTCGATCTCACCGTCGCGCCCGGCGACGTCATCGGCCTCGTCGGCGCGAACGGCGCCGGCAAGTCGACGCTTCTCACTGCACTGGCGGGAATCGGAACTGCCGACGTCGAAGGTTCGATCATCCTCAGCCCGCCAGACGCTGCGGTGGGCTATCTCGCGCAGGAACCCGACCGCATCGAGGGCGAGACCGTCCTCGAGTTCCTCGGCCGACGCACCGGCGTCGCGCACGCCGAGGCGGTCATGAACGCCGCGGCCGAAACCCTGGCTGAAGCGGAGGAGGATCTGTACTCTCCGGCTCTCGAACGCTGGCTGGCTCTCGGCGGCGCCGATCTGTTCGAGCGCGCTGAGAAGGTGGTCGAAGAACTCGGGCTCGGAGTTCCGCTCGATGCTCACATGACGGCGTTGTCCGGCGGTCAGGCCGCACGCGCCGGGCTCGCGTCGCTGTTGCTCTCGCGCTACGACATTCTCCTGTTGGACGAACCCACCAACGATCTCGACCTGCGGGGTCTCGAGCAGTTGGAGCGATTTGTCGCCGAGACCCGAGCGGCGCTGGTTGTCGTGAGCCACGATCGCGAGTTCCTCTCGCGCACCGTCACGGGGATCGTGGAACTCGATCTGGCACAACAGGACATCGCCGTTTACGACGGCGGCTACGAGTCGTACCTCGCCGAACGCGAGATCGCCCGCCAGCACGCACGCGAGGCGTTCGAGGAATACGCAGGCACCCGCTCCGATCTCGAAGATCGCGCACAGATGCAGCGCAACTGGATGGAACACGGCGTCCGCAATGCGCGTCGTAAGGCCAAGGACAACGACAAGATCGGACGCGGATTGCGGACCGAGTCGACGGAGAAGCAAGCCGCGAAGGCACGCCAGACCCAACGTCGCATCGAGCGACTCGAAGTGGTCGAGGCACCGCGCAAGGAGTGGGAACTTCGCATGGAGATCGCGGCGGCTCCGCGGTCCGGATCCGTTGTCGCAACCACGAATGGTGCCAAGGTAACGCGCGGTCAGTTCACGTTCGGTCCGGTCACGACACAGATCGACTGGGGCGATCGAATCCTCGTCACGGGCGCGAACGGGGCAGGCAAGACCACCCTCCTGAACGTTTTGCTCGGCAAACTCGTCCCAGACGAGGGCATCGCGTCCTTGGGTTCCGGTGTCGCGATCGGTGAGATCGATCAGGCGCGTGGATTGTTCGAAGGTGATCAACCAGTCGTCGAGGCCTTCGGCGCTCAGGTTCCGGACTGGCCCGATGCCGATGTCCGTACTCTGCTCGCCAAGTTCGGCCTGCGCGGACACCACGTACTCAGATCTGCCGCTTCCCTGTCCCCCGGCGAAAGAACAAGGGCTGCACTTGCTTTGCTCCAAGCTCGCGGCGTGAACCTACTGGTACTGGACGAGCCGACGAACCATCTCGACCTTCCGGCGATCGAACAGCTCGAGCAGGCGATGGAATCCTTCGAGGGAACCCTCCTCCTGGTCACTCACGATCGACGCATGCTGCAGTCCACCCGAAGCACGCGCCGGTGGCGAATGGAGAACGGACAGCTCTTCGAGGAGTAGCCAACCGACTCTGCTTGCGCAGACAACCCGCGTGTGCAACTATTTATCAGGCGCACGCAATAGTTGCATGCGCGGCATAGGTGGGCACGGGCGACACGATCGCCCGTCGAACCGCCACACCCAGTCTTGAAAGGCGCTCTTCAATGTTGTCGATCCCCGACCGCACACTGACTCACGGAACCACCGGCGAACCGATCACCATCCCGCAACTCGGGTACGGCGTTTTCCAGGTACCGGACGCACAGACCGAAGAGGTCACTGCCACCGCTCTCGAGATCGGCTACCGCCACATCGACACGGCCGCAATCTACGGAAACGAAGCCGGTGTCGGCCGCGCCATCGCTAGTTCGGGTGTTCCGAGGTCAGAGCTTTTTGTCACCACCAAGTTGTGGAATGACGATCAGGGCCACGACCGAGCGCTCGCCGCGTTCGACACGAGCCTCGACAAGCTCTGCCTCGACTTCGTCGACCTGTATCTGATCCACTGGCCGGCACCGGCAAAGGGCCTGTTCGTGGAGACGTGGGCCGCTTTCGAGGAGATCCTCGCCTCCGGCCGTGCCCGTGCGATCGGCGTGTCCAACTTCCTGCCGGAGCACCTCGAACTGCTGGCCGAGCACAGCTCGATCACCCCGGCCGTCAACCAGATCGAATTGCACCCCAGACTGCAACAGCACGCGTCACGGGAGTACACGCGAAGTCGCGGCATCGAAATCGAGGCATGGAGCCCACTGGGACAGGGAACTATCCTCGACGACCCGACCATCGGGAACATCGCTGCAGCACACGGAAAGAGCCCAGCGCAGATCATTCTGCGCTGGCATCTCGAACAGGGACACACCGTTTTGTCGAAGTCGGTGACACCTGCCCGCATGCGCGACAACGCCGCAATCTTCGACTTCGCACTCGATACCGACGAGTCAGCTGCCATCGCAGCGCTGAACACCGACAGCCGTGTCGGACCCGATCCAGTCGAATTGAACTGAATCGAAACGGCTTCAGGAATTTTCGTGGGGAGTCAACGTCAGCAGCACGGAATCGACGGACTGCTCGGCCAGGAGCGCGTCCAGCGGTAAGTGACGGAACAACGCTCGGTAATAGATCGGCGACGCCAGGGCATCCAGGACGAAGTCCAGGTCGAAGTCGCTCCGAATTTCGCCGCGTAGCCGCGCCGATTCCAGCACTGCCGCAGTGGAATCGCGTCGTGGCTGAAAGAATGCCGACTGGAAATCCCGCGCCAATTCCGGGTCCGCCGCCAGATCCGCGACCAACGCGGGCAGGATCCGCCCAACTACCGTTTCGCTCAGCCCCACAACCAATGTCGTGATGCCGGCGACCAGGTCTGCCCTGAGATCGCCGGTGTCCGGCGTCGGATCAGTGCCGATGTGCGCCACGACGACGTCGACCACCAGATGCCGCTTCGACGGCCATCTCCGGTAGATGGCGGGTCGGTGCACGCCGGCTCTCGTCGCCACCGAACCGATCGACAGCTCCGCATAACCGTTCTCCCCCAACAACTCCAGGGTTGCCGCCAGTACGGCGTCGTCGATCCGCTCGTCGCGGGCGCGCACCATCTACAGCACCGGTCGCGGCATGAGCACCAGACGCCAGCCGTCGGGATCTTCGAAAGTCATCCCCGCATTCTCCTCCCAGTACGGATTCTCGGCGCCAACGGGTTCGTGCCCTGCTTCACCCAACCGCTGAACTACCTCGTACATCGCCGATTCGCCGGCGAAGTAGAGCACCAACAGGTTGTCCTGCGTCGGCGCCGGGCACGGGCTTCCGTCTTCGTGGGTCGTGAATTCGAGGTGATAGTTCGAATCCGGCAGCCCCAGCATGATTCCGTCGTACCCGGCATGACCGGAGAACCGGTAGAGCTCGGGCAATCCTAGACAGTCGCGATAGAACGCAATCACGTCGTCGAGCCTGTCGGTGGGTCGCGCTACGCGCACTTGCACTACTGCGAGGTCGTTCGGCCAAGTTGTCATTCCCAAACAGTACAGTACGTACCGTAATGTTTCGAGAAGATGGCCGCCAGCCTCCCGACGCCAGCTCGCTGCAACTACAAGCGATCATTCTCCGGAAACGCCGCTTTGGGCATGAACTTCGGCCTGGCGAACAGCACAGAGAGATTGGTGGGCTGCGACTCAACCGGGCGATCGGACCGATACAGCAAGGCCTGCTGCGGGGTACTCACCCATTCGCTGGCGAAAATCTCACCGATACGGCCCACCGGCACGTGCGATCCATCCTCGAGTCGAACGGTGACGTCTGCCCCGGCGTCCGACTGGCCGTACACGACCCACCACGATTCACCCTCAACGTCCCCTGGAGTGTGCTGACCGATACCGATGACGGCACCTTTTTCCATCGCATCGCGCCAGACCACTTCACGCCCTTGCGGTCCCACGCTGTAACTACCGTCCTCGCGCACCTGCACGACGAGACAGGACTTCTCGAGCACCAACTTTTCGACCACCATGCGACGCCCCTTCTGTTGCCCGAACCCTATCCGCCGACACCACCCAGAAACGGCATCTTCGCGGTTCATGTTGACAAACTGTTGGGTTTTTACAACACTTTGATGCATGAGCCCAGTCCGACGGGGAGACGCGCTCCCCATCTTCAATCGCATCGGAGTGCTTCGCGCCGAGCGGAAGATGAGTCGGGCCCAGCTTGCACAACTCGTCGACGTCAACCCGCAGACGGTGGGGGCGCTCGAACGCGGCGATCACTACCCCAGCCTGGATCTCGCGTTCAGGATCTGCTGGGTGTTCGACCTTCCGGTCGAAGCGGTGTTCTCCCGGACGGAGTTCGGGCCGCTGTCGACGGAGGTCTACCGGAATGCACTGTCGACGGAGGTCTACCGGAATGCACCGTCGACAGAGGTCTACCGATCTGACCGCACTACCGAGGGGAGTGAAAAGCCCAGTGCCTGAATCAAATCTGATCGACCGCTACCAGGCCCACCGCACTCGGCGGTTCCTGCAGAACGAGGAGACGTTCCGACATTGGCTCCCGAATTGGCGAACCCGTCGACGTCGGCGGATGCTCGTCATCGCCCTCGGAGTCCTGTTCGCCACGATGGTTGCCATCGGCATAGCGTGCCTGTTCAACCCACTGTTCGCGGTGGCATGGCCGGTCCTAACCCTGTTGTTCCTACCGACGTGGTCTTCACTTCAAATCGTGTCGGGCAGGCAAGGGGATGCGCCGCGGCATGCTCTGGACGAATGGGAGATCCAGCAACGCAACGACGCCCGTTCCGTCGGGTTGAGCGTGACTCAATCGTTGGTCTTCATTGTCGCCATTTTCCTCATTTTCACCTCGTCGGTGCAGTGGAATGTAGAGAGACTGCCTTACTCGGGAGGTTTATTGGCACTGACTGCAATGCTGATCGGCGCGTGCACGCCCGCGATGATTCTCTCGTGGACCAATCCAGACCCGGATCCGATTGATTCCGAAGAGTTCGACCTCTGACCCGTATTACCGAAGCGCACCACTCGACCGATGGGAAGGACCCATGTCAGCCACCCTCACGATCGACGGCATCTCGAAACGCTACGGCGACGTCGTTGCACTCGACAACCTCAGTTTCGAAGTGCGACCAGGCGAGATCTTCGGATTCGTCGGCAGCAACGGCGCCGGCAAGACGACCACGATGCGCATTGCGCTGGGTGTGCTCGGAGCAGATTCGGGGGAAGTTCGCCTCGGCGGCAAACCCGTCGACCTCGACGTGCGTCGCACTATCGGATACATGCCGGAGGAACGCGGCCTCTACCCCAAGATGAAGGTGGGCGCGCAACTTTCCTATCTGGCCGAGCTACATGGACTCTCGAAAGCCGATGCGCATGCGGCGACAGAGCGCTGGACCGAACGTCTGGGTATCGCCGAACGCGTCAAGGACACCGTCGACTCCCTGTCCCTCGGTAATCAGCAACGTGTGCAGCTCGCGGCCGCGCTGGTTCACGATCCAGCGGTACTCGTTCTGGACGAACCGTTTTCGGGCTTGGACCCCGTAGCGGTCGATGTCATGAGTGACGTGTTGGTCGAGAAGGCTCGCACCGGTGTTCCCGTAATCTTCTCCAGCCATCAGCTGGATCTGGTGGAGCGCTTGTGCGATCGCGTGGGCATCATCAGCCGCGGCAGCATGCGAGAGATCGGAACCGTCGACGAACTACGAGGCAAGGGCGACGGCCGAATCGAAGTCTTCGCCCCTGACGCGCCGGTCGGCTGGGCACACCACCTGATCGGTGTCACCACACTGAGCCACCTCGACGGTCGAACGCTCCTGAGCGTCGACGGAACCGCCGACGATCAGCAGATCCTGCATGCAGCGTTGAAAACCGGACCGGTGCACGAGTTCACGCTACGACGTCCGTCACTGACCGATCTGTTCCGAGAGGTAGTAGCCGCATGAGCAACCAGTTGAGCGGAGGTCGAGCCATCGGGTTGGTCGCCCGACGCGAATTCATGACGCAGATCTCGAAGAAGAGTTTTGTGATCAGCAACGTCATCATTCTGGTCGCGATCGTCGGCGGCATCATCGCCTTCTCACTCTTCTCCGGCGGTGACGAGGACAAGTCGAAGATCGGCTTGGTCGGCAACCAATCACTCAGTGCCACGATGGTGTCCATCGGCGACACCCTCGGAAATCCGGTGACGGTGACGGAGGTTTCCGACGACGGAACCGCGCGTAACCAGGTCAAGGACGGCGACCTCGACGTGGCCGTGATCGCTGGATCGGGCGGCGGCGTCACTGTCGTGACCAAGAAGGAAGTGCCCACGAATCTGCGCGCCGTCATCGAGAGTTCCGTTGCACAACAGGCACAATCGAATGCGCTCTCCGCCGCGGGGATCGATCCGGCTCAGCTCGCCGAAGCCACGTCCACCGCAGTGGTCACCATCGATGCCATCGATCCCCCGGATCCCGAACAGGGCCAACGCATAGCGATGTCGATCGCTGCTGTGGTGCTCCTGTACATGCAGATCCTGCTGTTCGGAACGTACGTGGCGATGGGCGTCGTCGAGGAGAAGTCCAGTCGCGTGGTCGAGCTGCTGCTCTCCACTCTTCGTCCGCTTCAGTTGTTGTGGGGCAAGGTTCTCGGAATCGGTGCTGTCGGCCTGATGCAGATGGCTGCCTATGCCGTCGCGGGCGTCGCCACCGGACTGGCGACGGGCGTCCTGACCGTGACGGGCACCGCGATCGGCGTTCTGTTCGGCACTCTCGGGTGGTTCATTCTCGGCTTCCTCTTCTTCGCCGTGCTGTACGCCGCCGCCGGGTCCATGGTCTCGCGGCAGGAGGACGTCAACGCCACCGCGATGCCTCTCGCGCTGCTCGTCATGGCGATGGTCAGCGTGGCTTTCGTTTCGGTGAGCAATCCAGAAGGAACCCTGAGCAACGTGTTGAGTTGGATTCCGCCGTTCTCGGCAATCCTCATGCCCCTGCGTATTTCCGCCGGTGTTGCTTCTCCGTTCCAGATCGTGGGAACGATTCTGCTGATGCTGGTGGTGACCGCTGCGTTGTCGATGATCGCGGCAAAGATCTACCAGCGCTCCATCCTTCGTATCGGCAAGGTCGTGTCATGGAAAGAGGCGTTCGGACGCTGATTCTCCAGCGCACAACTGGCGCCACGCGATCCCGGCGGCACCCCGTCCAGGTAGGTTCATCCTGGACGGGGTGCTGCTTACTTGGAGGACGTTGTGCGAATCTCGGCCGAAGAACTACTCACTGCGGTACTCGATCCCGAGAGCTTCGTCTCTTGGGACTCCCCGCCCGTCGACGTCGGACCTGGCCCGAAATACGCAGAAGACCTGGCGAAGGCCCGCGAGAAGAGCGGAGTGGACGAGTCCGTCGTCACCGGTGTCGGTACGGTTCGGGGCCGTCGGGTCGCGGTAATTGCCTGTGAATTCAGCTTTCTCGCCGGTTCCATCGGAGTCGCCGCGGCCGAGCGGATCGTGACCGCCGTCGAACGTGCTACGGCAGAACAACTCCCGCTGCTCGCCTCGCCCACCTCCGGCGGAACGCGGATGCAGGAGGGCACCGTCGCCTTCGTTCAGATGGTGAAGATCGCTGCGGCAGTGGCTGTTCACAAAGCGGCACACCTGCCCTACCTGGTATACCTGCGCAATCCCACCACCGGCGGGGTCTTTGCCTCGTGGGGATCCCTCGGCCACATCACCGTCGCGGAACCCGGTGCTCTGGTGGGATTCCTCGGACCCCGTGTCTACGAATCGCTGTACGGCGAAAAGTTTCCCGACGGTATCCAGACGTCCGAAAACTTGTATCGCAACGGCGTTATCGACGGCGTCGTACCCGTCGACCGCCTCCGTCTGCTGGTCAATCGAGCGTTGTGCGTGCTCACCGATCCCCCGGCCCCGGCGGCCACGGACCCGATTCCCTCACCCGAGATTCCCGATGTTCCCGCCTGGCAGTCGGTGATGCTCTCGCGCCGGGCCGATCGACCCGGCATCCGGCAGTTGCTCCGCCATGCCGCAACTGAACAGGTACCGCTCAGCGGCACCGGGCAGGGTGAAACCGACAAGACGATCTTGCTCTCGCTCGCCCGCTTCCGAGGCTTTCCGTGCATCCTGCTCGGCCAGGACCGCAGTGGCCAATCCGCGCTCACCACGATGGGACCGGCCGCGCTCAGGGAAGCGCGACGGGGCATGAAACTTGCCGAAGAACTACAACTCCCGCTTGTCCTCGTGATCGACACTTTGGGCGCGTCGCTGTCCAAAGAAGCTGAAGAACGTGGACTGGCCCCTGAGATCGCCCGTTGCATCGCCGACCTCGTGACGCTGAAGACCCCGACAGTGTCGGTGTTGCTCGGTCAGGGAACAGGCGGCGGGGCGCTCGCGCTGCTGCCCGCCGATCGGGTACTCGCGGCACAGAACGGGTGGCTCGCTCCCCTGCCGCCGGAAGGCGCAAGCGCGATCGTCCATCGCGACATCAGTCACGCACCGGAGATGGCGGCAGCGCAGGGCATTCGTTCGTTGGATCTGCTTCGAGACGGCGTAATCGACGCGATCATTCCCGAAACGCCTGACGCGGCCGACGAACCCGTGGAATTCTCCAAGAGGGTAGGGGCTGCGATAGCGCACGAACTCTTCATGCTCGCCGAAGAGTCGGACACCGATCGCCAGTCCTCCCGTATCGCGCGCTATCGAAACCTGGGAGTTCCGCAATGACGACGAAGGACCGGAATGCGCTGACGCTGCCGCACAGTTACGACCGCGCGGCACTCGCTCGTTTCGAATTGTTCCTGTTCGCGGGCATCGCCACCGTGTTGATCACCCGCGCTTATCTGGCGGCAACGGGCTATCCCCAGATCGGGGGCGGCGCCCTCCACATCGCACACGTTCTCTGGGGCGGATTGCTGATGGCCGTCGCCATCGTCGCGACCGCCATCACCGAAGGCTCTCGCACGCGTGACCTGGCCACGCTCGTCGGCGGAATCGGGTTCGGTCTCTTCATCGACGAGGTCGGAAAATTCGTCACCGCCGACGTTGATTACTTCTACCAGCCTGCCATCGCGATCATGTACGTCGTCTTCGTTCTCTTCTATCTTGCCGCGCGCGAGGTGGTGATTCGGCGCGGAATGAATGATCGTCATCGGCTCGCCATCGGGGCGCGAGCGCTCTCGGACCTCGCTCTCGGTCAGCTCGACGAGATCCAGTACAACCACGCCCTCCGCGTACTCGACGGCGTCGAAGACCGCAGCCTCACCGACCTCGTCGATTCGATCAAAGCCGGCCTGCATTCACAGACTCCGCCGACCGGCGGTATCGAATCGAAGATCACTCGTGGCCGCAACGCGTTCTTCCACCGCGCCGAGGAACTGCTCCGGCACCGTGTCGTCCGCCGACTGGTACTGACCCTGTTCGTACTGCAGGCTCTTCTGGCGATTGTCCAGGTGATCTACGCGTTGGTGTCCGAGAACGTCGTCGAGGCCGACGACGTCTCCGACCTGGTGGTCCAGATCTCCACCGTCGCAACCGGAGTTCTTGTGGTTCTGGGAGTGTGGTTCCTCTTCCGCGGCCCGTACCTGCGAGCCCTGAGACTCCTGCGTGCATCCCTCATCGTGAGTCTCCTGGTGACGCAGGTCTATCTGTTCACGCAGGACCAGTTCGGCGCGCTTTTCGGTTTCGCAGTGTCACTGTTCATGCTCGCGACACTTCGCATCGCGATTCGAAGCGAAGAGGCCGCCGCGGCTCTACCGCAGTAATTCTCTACCGCAGCGAGATCGCCGGCCGACTCGGTAGATCGCGGATCCCGCGGAGGGGGCTGAAGAGCAAGATCAATCCGCACGGCGCGATCAGGCAGGCCATGATCCACATCGTCCCGCGCGGTCCCACCGCGTCGCCGAGGTAGCCTGCCGTCAGCGCACCGAGCGGAATGCTGCTGTGCAGCAGGAACATACTCGTTGCCACTACTCGTCCGAGGCGGTCCGGCGGACAGTAACTTTGACGGAAACTGCCGAGCACCACGTTGCACGACACGACACCCGCAACCATCACCATGCCGCCGATGCAGAACCAGAACAGGCCGGCACCGTACGTCGTCAGAGGCGCCAACAGGATGAACGGTCCCGTCACCAACTGACAGATGAGAACGCTTCGGGCAGTGCCGAATCTGCGGCCGAGCGGGCGCGCGATCATCGATCCGACAATTCCGCCCACCCCGGCAATCGCCAAGAGAAGCCCGAGTCCGAACTCCCCCACACCAACCGTCTTTTCCAAGAACACGATCTGAATCGTGGTGTACCCGGTGAGACCGAAATTGAGCAGAGTGCCGTAGACGACGATTGACCGCAGATACGGATCACCGGCAACGAATCGCAGTCCGAGCGCAATCTGCCGTCGCAACGGTTCTCGCTGATTCTGTCCGCGATGGACGGTCTCCTGCACACGAATCAGCCAGATGCATACGAAGCAGAAGGCGAACGTGAACGCGTCGACAACCAGACCGGCCGCGAGCCCGACAGTTGCAACCACCAGCCCACCGACGCTTGGGCCGATCACCCGAGTTGCGGCCTCGGCGCCCTGAATCTTCGAGTTCCCTTCGACAAGATCCGCTTCGGCGAGCACCGTGGGGAGATACGAGTGATAGGCCGCCTGGAAGAAGACCGTGGCTGTACCGGTGAGCAGCGCGACCAGGAGCAGGTGGCCGTATGTCATCGCCTCCAGGAGGCCCGCGATCGCGAGGCTCGCGAAGAGCAGCGCGCACGCAGCGTTCGCGATCATCATGATCGGACGCCGTGGCAGCCGGTCGATCCAGGCACCGGCAGGTAGTCCGACGATCAACCACGGCAACCACACTGCCGATGCCAGCACACCGATCTGGAAGCTACTCGCGTCCAGTTCGCGAAGCGCGACCAGCGGCAGTACGACGGTCGTGACACCGTTTCCGATACCGCTGACTGCGTCGCCGGTCCACAGCAGTCGGAAGTCACGCAGAGCGAGTACTCCCCAGAAGCCTGCGCGTTGCGCTGCACCTGTCACATCGATCCCCCTTTCCGTCCCTGGCTTATCCCACCCCTACGCGCCACTGGCCGACGGGACAGGCCCGCCCGGCGCAAAGGGACGGTACCCGCACCGCTACTGAGGCGCACCGCACTGACGGTGACCTAAGGTGTTTCAGGTCACCGGTAAGCGAAGTTCACGAGAGGACACACGTCGATGAGCTCTTCCGAGCAGGCGTCCCACACCACGTATGCCGACGCATATCGCGAGAGCATGGATCAGCCGGAGAAGTTCTGGCTCGACGCTGCGCGTGCCGTCGACTGGGATGTCGCCCCCACGAAGGCTCTCGACGATTCTGCCGCGCCGATCTATCGCTGGTTCCCGGATGCTTCGCTCAACACCAGCTTCAATGCCCTCGATCGGCACGTCCGCGACGGCCGCGGCGATCAGACCGCGTTGATCTTCGACTCCGCGATGGTCCCAGCCAAGACGACCTACACCTACGCCGAATTGCTCGAGCAGGTCTCACTCTTCGCCGGCGTCTTGAAAGATCAGGGTGTGGTGGCGGGCGACCGCGTGATCATCTACATGCCGATGATCCCCGAGGCCGCGATCGCGATGCTCGCGTGTGCGCGAATCGGCGCGGTGCATTCGGTGGTGTTCGGCGGCTTTGCGGCCAAGGAACTCGCAACCCGTATCGACGACGCCGGTCCAGTGGTGCTCGTGACGGCGTCCGGCGGCCTCGAACCCGGACGAACAATCGAGTACCTGCCGATGGTCGAGAAGGCTCTGCAACTGTCCGCCACGCCCGCGCACACCGTGATCGTGAAGAATCGCGAGCAGATTCCCGGCGCAGCTGCCGACTACAAGTCAAGTGCCGCAGCCTGGTTCGACTGGGACGAGCTGATCGCTGATGCAACTCCTGCCGACCCGGTGTCGGTCGCCGCGACGGATCCGCTCTACATTCTCTACACCTCGGGAACGACCGGTAAGCCCAAGGGCGTCGTCCGGGACAACGGTGGCCATGCCGTTGCCCTGACGTGGACGATGAAGAATCTCTACGACATCAGCCCCGGCCAGGTCTGGTGGACCGCCTCAGACGTCGGTTGGGTGGTCGGCCACTCCTACATCGTCTACGGGCCACTGCTCGCCGGAGCTACGACGGTCATGTACGAAGGCAAGCCCGTCGGGACCCCCGATGCAGGTGCATTCTGGCGCATCATTTCCGAATACAAAGTGTCGGCACTCTTCACCGCTCCGACAGCGATCCGCGCGGTCCGCAAGGCCGACCCGGATGCAAAAGAGCTTGCCAAGTACGACATCTCGTCGCTCGACACACTGTTCGCGGCCGGCGAGCGCTTGGATCCCGACACCTACGAGTGGGCTACTCGGATTCTCGATCGCCCGGTGGTCGATCACTGGTGGCAGACCGAAACCGGTTGGGCCATCTGCGCGAACCTGCGCGGCCTCGAACCGATGGAGATCAAAGCAGGCTCACCCACCGTCGCCTGCCCCGGATACCGCGTCGAAATCGTCGACGGCAAGGGCGAACTCGTGGGTCCGGGCACCGAGGGCAACATCGTGATCGGCCTGCCGCTTCCTCCCGGAACACTCGCCGGACTGTGGCGTGACGAGGACCGATACGTGAAGTCCTACCTGTCGACTTTCGAAGGCTATTACCTCACCGGCGACTCCGGATACATCGACGAGGACAACTACGTCTTCGTGCTCGGACGAAGTGACGACGTGATCAACGTTGCCGGACATCGCCTTTCGACCGGAAGCATGGAGGCCGTCGTCGCCGGCCACCCGGCTGTCGCCGAATGCGCGGTCATCGGCATTCACGACGAACTCAAGGGGCAACGCCCCAGCGGCTACGTCGTGCTCAAGTCCGGCGTCGACATCGATCCCGAAACACTCCGACAGGAACTGGTCGCCCGGGTGCGAGACCAGATCGGTGCCGTCGCCACGTTCCGGGACGTCACCGTCGTCGCTGCACTACCGAAGACTCGTTCCGGCAAGATCCTCCGCAAGACCATGCGGCAGATTGCCGACAACGAGGAGTACACGGTCCCGTCGACCATCGAGGACGCGAGCGTACTGGACGAGTTGTCCAAACTCCTTCGCGGATAAGGATTCAGAGAATTCCCCTGCCTGGCTCGCACCGAACGTAGCAGTATGAACACGTTCCAGTTTTCAACGATTCAGACGGGCAGGGGAAGTTCGATGGGCAATTTGGACGGTCAGGTCGCATTCATCACCGGAGCGGCGCGCGGTCAAGGGCGCGCACATGCCGTCAAGCTCGCGTCCGAGGGCGCGGACATCATCGCGGTGGATCTGTGCGCGCCGGTCGCAACGGCGGGGTACGACATGGCCACCGAAGCCGACCTCGACCAGACCGTCGCCCTGGTCGAAGCTCAGGGCCGGCGCATCGTCGCATCCGTCGCGGACACTCGCGACCTCGATGCCCTGAAATCAGCGGTCGACGCCGGAGTCGAGAAACTCGGCCGACTGGACATCGTGATCGCCAACGCGGGAATCGCGGCGTCGGCGAAATTGTCCTGGGACCTGAGCGCCGAAGAGTTCCGCGAGCTGATGGACATCAACGTCACCGGCGTTTGGTTGACGACCAAGGTATCGATTCCGCACATCATGAACGGCAATCGAGGTGGATCCATCGTGTTGATCAGCTCGATGGCCGGGCTTCGAGGCGTGCCGGGTATCGCACACTATTCCGCGTCGAAGCACGCCGTTCGGGGGTTGGCGAAGTCTCTGGCCAACGAACTCGGCTGGGCGGACATTCGGGTCAACTCTGTACACCCGGGCAATGTGCGAACGACGATGATCGACAACGAACCGATGGTTCGTGCGTTCCGTCCAGACTTGGAGAATCCTGTCCTCGCCGATACCGCTCCGATCATGTCGAAGCTGAATCTGCTGCCCCACCCGTGGGTCGACCCCGAAGTGATTGCGGATGCGGTGTTCTATCTGGTGGGGCCGGCCGGGCGCGGGATCACCGGCATCGCGTTGCCGATCGATCTCGGCACCTCGGAAAAATTCGCCGGCGGCTGAAGGCCCGAACTGATGCAGAATTGCCTCTGCCGGATGGGTCTCGAGCACCATCCGGCAGAGGCAATTCCGGCTTGATCAAGCCTTCGTAGCAACAGAACAAGTAGTCGACAACCTCATAGGCGCTCCTCGTCTGGCGTGGGAAAAACCGTTGTGGGATGCGCAACAAACCCAAGACCCAGCGTAGAAGCATTTGGCCGCAAACGCGCGTCATTCGGCACTATTTTTTTGGATTCGGGCATACTGGACAACGCTCCCACCACGTATTATGGACCCGAGTTCACACTTACAGGGGGTAAGGCACAGTGACGGTCAAATACGCCGCAAAAGACCCGATTCACGGAAAAGTCGAGATCTCGTTCGATGTCGACACGGGGGTCGTCGACGTCCGAAACGGCAACTCACACGCTCTGTTGACGCGTCGAGTCGATTCCCCGCGCCGCGAAGGCACACCCATCGGAACGCGCGCCGCCGCCGACTTGTTCTTCACTGTCGGTGGCGACGAAGTCGAACTCACTGTCGGCAAAGGGTTTCTGTCCCGTCGCTCGTACTCTGTCTCGGCACTCGTCGACGGCGTGAGTTTGAACTTCGCCCCAGTCGACGACGCGAACAGTGCATTCACCCGCGACGGATTGCGGATCGGGCACTTCTCCAAGAACGAGGAATCCGATCCCAGACAGACCGACGCAGTCTGGTCGAGCACGCCGAGCACCGACGAACTTGTCATCGGTTACGCCCTGGCCGAAGCCTTCGATTGCGGAGCACTCAACGGTGCTTTTGCGTTGATCGAATCACTGGTGCTCGGCGGCGGATAGAGACCACTCAAAGCAGGTGGATTACCAGCAGAACAACGGCAATAGCTGGGAAAAGCATCTGCACGACGGCTGCGCGGGCTTTGTCGGGAGACGAGAGAATCAGCACCAATCCCGCGGCAACCATCGATCCTGTGCCCGCCAGGACGAGGGCAATTCCGACCGACGCGGAGCCGGTCGCCGCAATCACGATGCCGACCGCCGACACGATCGCCAGGAAAAGGTTGTAAAAGCCCTGGTTGAAGGCGAGCGGCTGCGTGGTGATCGCCTCTTCCTCGGACTTCACGCCGAACGTGGCGCGGGTCTTCGGTGCCGTCCAGAGGATCGATTCGAGGACAAAAATGTATACGTGCACTGCTGCGGCCAGTCCCGCGAAGATGTAGCCGGCGACGTTCATCGGTGAACTCCTGTTGCTTCGAGTGAATTCTGTATCGTTCGGTCCAATATATACTGGACCGAACGATACAGAAAGAGCGAGGCTTTGATGGGCAGATCACAAGAATTCGACACAACAGCCGTGGTCGCTGCCGCTTTGGACGTTTTCTGGGCACGCGGATACGAAGGCGCCTCACTCGGAGACCTCGAATCCGCGACGGGGCTGAGTCGGTCAAGTCTCTACAACTCGTTCACCAACAAGCGCGGATTGTTCGACGCCGCAGTGCAGATGTACCTCGAACATGTCATCCGGCCACGTCTGCGCGGCCTCACGACAAATCCCGGGACAGACGCCGTCGACGACTACCTTTCCTCGCTTGAACACGCGATCGGCACCATGACCGCCGACTCGCCTCGGCGCGGTTGCCTACTTCTCAATACGGCTGCCGGACTCGGCGCGCACGACGATGCGGTGGCAGCCGTGATCCGCGCCTATCGGCAAGAACTTGCCGTTGCAATTCGCAGCGGGCTACAAGCCACATTTCCGACCGCGACAGACGCCACCCTGAAGGATCGCACTCGAATCATTCTCTCCTGCACAGTAAGTGCACTGGTCCTCGCGCGAGTTGATACCGAAGAGGCGATCGCAACTCTGGAATCCGCGCGCCGCCTGAACGAAGAGTGGCAGAGCCGGAACACGTAGGCTGTAACCGCACTGTCCGAGTGGGCATTCCGCGAAGTAGGGTTTCATCGCTTGGAACTCGAGCACTCGATCCACAACCCACGATCGTGCCGAGTCGCCACCAAAGCAGGCTTCAGCGAAGAAGGTGTTCGACGAGGCTCCGCCAGGCACGCCGACGGCTGGCACGACATGCATGTCCACGCCCGACTACGTAGCGATCAGCCTTCGGCACCGACCCGCGCCGCGAGCGCAAGTGTCTGATCCACCAATTCCGCAACTCGCTGCGGCGCGACCGGTTCGAGGTCGAACAGAATTCGGTAGATGATCGGTGCCACCACGTGGTCCACTACCGAATCACCATCCACGTCAGCAGCTTCCGGCCAACGAGCTAGTATCACGTCGATCTGTGTCCGACAGAAAAAGGCGCACTTGAACTTCTTCGTGCCGTCCGGTGCGTGCGTCTGGTCGTCGCTCATCAGCACATCTCGCAGCGATGCGCGACCGACGGGTGCAGACATCTCCTCCAGATAGTCCTGCGCCCAGATCGTCAGATCCCCTCGGAGCGAACCCGTTTCACGCGGGTCGGCGTCCGGTCGCAATCTCTCGATCGAGACATCGGCAAAGACTTCGTTGATGTCGCCCCACCGCCGATAGATGGTCGACGGGGTCACACCCGCATCGGTTGCGATCATCGGCACCGTGATCTCTGCCCGATCACGCTGTTCCAACAACTTGCGCGCCGACGCATGCACTGCCTGTTGGATGCGCGCACTGCGGCCACCGGGGCGCGGACCTGCGGACGGACTCATAAATCAATACTAACGCAAAGATGTTGCATTAGGCTACGGCCAGGCGTAGCGTCCCAAACGCAAAGTATTTGCGTTTGAAGTCTTCACCACCCGCACGGGAAGCGCTACGACAATGACAACGACCATTTCACCACCGACCGAGAGCACTTCACGCCCACGCTTGGGGCGAGGCGTCGCTTTCACACTCATCGCCGTCATCATCGCTACGTTCCTGGGCGCCTCCGCGACCCCGACACCGTTGTACGAGCACTATCAACAGTTGTGGGGATTCTCCTCGCTCGCGTCGACGCTCGTGTTCGGCATCTACGCTCTCGCATTGCTCGCCACGCTCTTGACCGCCGGATCCCTGTCCGATCACATCGGCAGGCGCCCGGTCCTGCTCGGAGCGCTCGCCTTGGAGGCGGTCTCGCTCGCCCTGTTCGCGTCGGCCGATGGTTTGACCATTCTGCTGATTGCCCGGGTCGTGCAGGGTGTTGCCACCGGCGCTGCAATCAGCGCTTTGGGTTCGGCGTTGATCGACCTCGAACGCACTCCGGGACGCGGATCGATCATCAACAGCGTTGCTCCGACGGTGGGGCTTGCCGTCGGAGCCGTGGGTTCGAGTCTCATCAGCGAGCACCTGCCCAGGCCAACCAGCACTGTCTACCTGGTCCTTCTCGTACTCGTCGTCCTCGAGATCCTCGGGGTTTGGGCCGCTCCCGAGACTTCGGGCGGACGCCCCGGAGCCTGGCAGTCGCTACGCCCCACCCTTGCTGTTCCTCGCGAGGCCCGAACCATGATTGCGCTCACCGCACCGTGCCTGATCGCGGTCTGGGCGCTGGGCGGTTTCTACCTCTCACTCGGACCTGCGCTGGCGCGCAACGCACTTGACGTTCACAGCTCGCTCATCGGTGCCATCATGGTCGCAACACTGACGGGATTCGGAGCCGCAGCGGTGCTCACCTTCCGCAAACTCGGCGGCCGAACCGTGATGCTGATCGGAACAACCGCCTTGGTGCTCGGGGTGGCCGTCACACTCATCGGTGCTGAAACATCCTCTGCAGTATTGATTCTGGTTGGTACGGCTGTTGCCGGGATCGGCTTCGGAGCAGGATTCCAGGGAACCATCCTCACTGTCATGCCGCTGGCCGAGAATCACCAACGCGCGGGGTTGTTGTCCACCGTCTACGTCATCGCGTATCTGGCCAACAGCCTTCCGGCATTGCTGGCCGGCTACCTGGTCGGCAAGGTGGGGTTGGTGGATACGACGCGTGGCTACGGCGCACTCGTCATGGTTCTCGCGGCCGCCGCACTGATCGGACTGCTGGTCACCGGCGAGCGAAAGGTCGAAGCTGTCTCCGTGTCGGAGTAGGTGTCCCCCGATCGGTGGACACACCGTTCCTCCTGCACAGGGCCCCGGAAGTGGACATACGACATCGATCCGCTCCGACATAGTTGTCTTCGAGAGAGCCAACCGAACGCTCACCCGGACAAAGGACACCGACGATGACGAACCCACGCTACGTAGTTGCCGCAATCACAGCTCTGGCCGCCGGCGCCCTCACTTTGGGATTGAGCGGAATCGCCAGTGCCGGAACTCTTCCCACGACCGGCAACACCATCACAATGACGATCAGCAACGACACCGAACAGACAATTCATCTCGAAGGCGCCGACAACCCCTACGGACAGTGGATGCAGAGCCCACGCCAGTCGCTCGCGCCCCACGAGACCGAGATCGTCACGGCATACAACCACGACCCGCGCGGCCTGACGGTCGACGTCGTCTATTCCACTCCCGGCGGCGGACAAGCCGTCTTCATGGCCAACGACTATCCGCAGTTCGACACCGACGGAACTCGCACCACCGACCCTGATCACTACTTCATCTCGAGCTACATCGACGGCTACTACCCGAACCTGAGCGTCGGGTACCACCTCAGTGCGGTGTGACTGCAGCAGTCGTCATAAGTAAACCATCTGCCTCTCAGACGCACTCGTTCTTGGACATTCGTCCGGCGCGCGGGAAGTGTTGAACACGGCCCCGCACGACCAGGCACACGCCCCGCTGCCGGTGGTCCGAACATCAACGGGAGAGGGAAAACCACAGTGCGACTACCCAACCAGTTTCTGATCTACGTCAGCGATGCCGCCTCCGCAGCAGCGTTCTACGGCGAATTGTTCGACGCGAAGCCTGAGGTCCTCAGCCCTCGGTACATGACCTTCGACCTCGGCGGCGGCGTGGTCCTTGCACTGTGGAGCGGCAAGTCCCGCGACCTCGATCCCGCGACTCCGCGCAATTTCGAAGTCGGCATATTGGTCGACGGCGGGAGCAATGAAATTCGGGCGATCTACGACGAGTGGGTGGCCAAGGGAATTGAGGTCGTCGAAGAGCCAAACGAAGATGTCTTCGGTCTGACATTCGTCATTTCAGATCTGGACGGAAACCGCCTCCGCGTAGCGCCCGCAGATCACTGATTCACCGCCAGCAATCGAACGCGCCACTCGATTGCTGGCGGTGATGCAAGATCGTCGAGTGGACGACCAGTCGCGAGGAGGCATGGTCATCGGCACAACTTAGCCGTTCCAGCCGCATGGAAGCCCGCAAGTCGCAAACAATCGGTTCCGTTCCTCGTCCTCGAACTGCGCGGCAATAGTGGAAGATAGGGAAGGATATCCGCACAGCGAGCGTTTGCCGATATAGTTGTGTAGTACTTCCACCTTCGACGCAGTGGCCCGTCTGGGCACATTCTTGTTGCGTCGATCCATCTTGTTACTTCCCACACACACAGCGTGCTTCGGAGAATATTGGGTTCAGGTATTGGCTGGCCACTCAACCGAGACTGTTCGTGGCGCAAGGAACCCCTCAACCCTCTTTGTAACATTTCTGCGCTCGGGCTCACTCACGATCGGAAGCGTTATCAGTGGCCGGGTCGAGATGGCCACCTGGGCGTATCCCTTTGACGGGGGTGGGCAGTTGCCAAGATCATCATGCACTTCGGGGACATGGGTACTCGTAGGCTCCATCCGAAAACGGGTCACCAATACGTTGGCACGAACGGCCGTTCGGCCAGTAAAAGTTCTAAAACGGGTCAATCTGAGCAAGATCTACTACCATTGGAAATCTTGCGATCGTAAGTAGTCGCCCGCGCCTTCGGAGGAAAAATGGAACCCGTCCATCCACAGATCATCGAAATCGCCCTCGACCGTGCAGGCGGAGCAGAGTTTGAATCCTTCGTAAACAACTTCCTCCCAACTCTCGTTGGGCACAAATACAAGCCATTAGGTGGCACCAAAGACGGCGGTGCCGACGGCTTAGAAGAACCGATTCACGAAAAGGTTGACTCGACCTCAGTATTTTATCAGGCATCTATACAAAAAGAGTATCTCACCAAAATTAAGGGAACAGTTACTCGACTGACTAACTTCGGCAGAGAACCGAGAATTCTCCACTACATAACCAACCAAGAAATAAGGTACCCCGATCAAGTAGAGGACGACCTGACTGAAGAACTCGGTGTCACAATCCGAATTAAGGATAGAAAATACATTGCATCGCACATAAATCACAACGATCAAACAAAAATGGCATTCGAAGCCAATCTTCGACATTATACGGACTATTTGAAATCCGTGGGCGCATCGAAATTGATATCCGCTTCAGCTCATATTAAGAATCCCGAAATATACATATTCCTTTCCCAAGAAATGGAACGTAGGGGAGGTAATTCAGACACCATATCAGGCGTCGTCGACAGTCTCATACTCTGGGCACTCGAAGGAACCAATCCGGATGCAGGGATACTCTACAGCGAAAAAGATATCACCCAAAAGATCGAGGGAGTTCTTCCGTCGGTTTCTTCCATGATCTCCATTAAAGTTAGGCCCAGGCTGCAATCACTGGCCTCCGGTAATCGAGATTCACGACGAGTGCGATGGCACCGAAAGGAGGATGCTTTTTGCCTACCCTGGGAATCTCGCCGCTTCATCGAAGAGGACAATCGCGAGGATGAAACAATTAGGCTTGAAATGCAGTCATCCATAGCAAAAAGGATTTCTGATTCTTCTCCTGATATGACCGATAGGCGTCGTTCTATGTGCGAATCGGTAGTAACTGGAGCCATACAGCTAATATTCGAAAGGGAGGGTCTCAGTTTCGTAGCCTCTATCGAAAATGGTTCAAATCCAATGAAGGACCTCACCGTTGCTGACGCAGTTCGGACAGCGCTCGATAATTGCGAGGAGCTGAAGAAAGACGAGGTTCGGAGCGTCGGTGAAATTTCGTTCTCGGCATTGCGGGGAATCTTAAATAATTCAACAGACCAGGAGCGAACATACCTTGCGCGGCTAATCCGAACTTATTCACTTCTCTTCACGCTCAACCGCCAGCCTCGACTACTTGAGTATTTTCAAGACATGGCTGGGGACTATTATCTTTACATCGGGGCCGACCAACTCATTCTGTCATTAAGTGAGAGATACTTGCCTGAAGGCGATCGAGCGATGACCAACACGCTCAAAGCTGCATCTCGGGTGGGCGCAACTCTAGTGCTCACCGAGACCGCAATCTCAGAGGTTGTACATAATTTGCGCTCGAGCGATCGAGAGTACATGGATTCTTTCGCGAGCCTTCCAAGCCCAATCCCATTCGACATGGCAAGAAATTCACCTAAAATCTTAGTTCGATCGTTCCTGTACGCAAACCTCGAGAAAAATCGCCTAGGTAGCAAGTGGCCAGCAAGCTGGCAGAATTTCGTGACGAAGATCTGCCAGTATTCACTTCTACATAAGCCGGAAGCTTTTGATTTTGTTCGAAGAAACCTCCAAGCTATGTTTGCCATGGATTACAGAACAACCCAAGATCTCGAAAAACTTGTAGATAACGACGAGTTGAATGATTTAACCGGAAGCCTCATGGACATCAAGAAGGGATCATACGAATTGGCTCGAAACGATGCGCTAATGGCATTATCCGTTTACGGTCATCGAAGAAAAGAAAAAGAGGATTCAACAGTGTCCGAGTTCGGATACAAAACATGGTGGTTAACGAATGAATTCAAAATTATCAACGAGACCGAGGACTTGATATCGAAGCATCATGGCTCGACATACATAATGAGGCCCGCATATCTCCTAAATTTTCTAACATTAGCGCCAGCAGCGGAAGAAGCTAGAAGATCCTTTGGAAGTCTATTTCCAAGCCACCTCGGCATGAGACTCTCTCGACGTATGCCTCAGAATTCATTTCATAAGTTGATTGAAAAAGTTAAAGAAGCCGAAAACATGGACGAGTCCGAACGCATTGCAGCCATGGCCCATTGCTCCGACGTCATGCGTGGCGATTTTTCCAAACAGTACGATTCGAGTTTGGATCGCGGTCTGGATTCGATCGCCGAAGACCTAATTCAATGAATAGGGTCAACTAGCCTCGAACGGCACTATCTACGCACCCGGCCTCGATGCGTCAAGAGTTTTCAACGCAACGTACTGCAGCGATACGGCCCGAGTGGCCGATCCAGCCCCGTACAAACGCTGATTCAGCCCTTGATCTCGCCGTACCGGCGCAAGGCTTCCTCACGCTCATGCGCGTGATCGACGATCGGGTCCGGGTAGTCGACCGGGCGCATCGCCTTCAACGAGTGGACGTCCTTCCCGGGAACATCGCGGAGTTCGGGAACCCACCGACGGACGTATGTGCCGTCGGGATCGAACTTCTCTCCCTGCGTGATGGGGTTGAAGACGCGGAAGAAGGGCGAAGCATCTGTGCCCGACCCTGCAGTCCACTGCCACCCGTGCTGATTGGAGGCCAAGTCACCGTCCACCAGATGCGACATGAAGAACCGTGCGCCACGCCACCACGGAATGTGTAGGTCCTTCACCAGAAAAGACGCGACGATCATTCGCACCCGATTATGCATCCAGTTCTCGGCCGCGAGTTGCCGCATGCCGGCATCCACGATCGGGAAGCCGGTCTTGCCCTCACACCAGGCCGTGAAGGCGGCGTCTGCGTCCACTCCACCGTCGTGACGTAAACGGTCGAACTTGTCGTCGTAGTTTTTCCGCGCGCTGTCGGGGCGTTGAAACAGGATGTCTGCGTAGAAGTCTCGCCACGCCAACTGGCGACGGTAAGCCTGAGCGCCGTCGCCCAGTCGCTTGGAGAGATCTGCCAACATCGTTCGCGGATGGATCGTGCCGTACTTGAGCGGAATCGACATCCGGCTCGTGGTGTCGAGGTCAGGCCGATTTCGTTCGTCGTCGTACCGGTCAAGATCGTTCTCACAGTATTCTTTCCACTGTTCGAGGGCGCCGACCTCACCGACGAAATCGCTGACGGCGGCGGATGGCGCGGGGATACTCACCCGCCGCGGGCCACCCTCCTTGTCGCTCGGATCGAACCAACAGACCGTCTGCGCATCGGTCGACGCGGGGCCCCGCCAACCGTGTTCCATCCACTGACGGAAGTACGGCGTGAACACCTTGTACGGATCACCGTCCGCCTTGGTGACGCGTCCGGGCGCCACGGCATACGGAGATCCGGTGGCGATCAACTCCACCTGCTCCGCCACGGCCGCGTCGCGCCGTCGGCCGTAGGGTCCGTAGTCGGCACTGATGTGAACTTCTTCGGCGCCAACGGATTCCGCTACACGGGGCACCACGTCCGCCGGATCACCTCGAACAACCATCAGTTTTCCGTCGAGTTGATGATCGAGCGCCGTCAAGTTGGCGAACAGTTGATCCTGACGGGGTGAGCCTGCCGGTCCGAGCAGGTTCTCGTCGAGAACGAACAAACCCAACGTCCGCCCGCCGGCATCCGACGCTGCACTCAGGGTGGGAAGGTCACCTACCCTCAGATCACGTCGAAACCAGACCACAGAGTTACTCACCCAGTCGAGCCTACCGATCAGATCCCAGAACGCATCCCACCGCACGAGCTGCAAGTTGCGCAGCTCGTTCTGTTGTCGGTTCGGAAGCGAGCCCGAGCAGTCGCTGCCGGTGCTCCTCCCCGAGCAGCAACGTGTACAACTGATCCGCGCACAGCGCAGCCTTCTGGCCGTGCTGATCGATCAATATCTTCTCCAGAAAGGCAATCGACTTGGCCGGGCCGGATTCGTAGAACGCGGCGGCCAGTTCCGGGAACTGCACGGCCTCGCCGATCATCATGCGGTGCAGCGCAATCGAGTTGTCGCTGTGCAGTGCGACGACGATGTCCACTGCAGCGGCGAGCAGGTCCGACTGGTCGCCACCGGCGTTCTCGACATACGCGTGCTGACGCGAAACAGCAGCAGCAAAGACCGCGGATTTGTCGCCGAAATAGCTGTACACGGTGCGCTTGGCGACGCCGGCCGCTGTGGCAATGGCGTCGATGGTCGTTCGAGCGAACCCGACTTCTCGAAACGAGTCGACCGCAACGTCGAGAATCTCGTTGCGTCGATCAGCTCGCTCCGCGTCGCTGGTTCTCCCACGTCTGCGCGGTTGCTCCATCAAGTCCCCTACTACCGTGCCACTCAATTAATGCTACGTTGACGTTTCATTATTTCGAACACTACAGGAGCACTGCATGACCGGACAACGACTCGTCCACGTCGCCATCGCCGACGACTGGGAAGCATGCAAGCGTTTCGGTGAGTACGAGGTCTCGACGCGCGGAATCAGTTACGACGAGGCGGGATTCATTCGCGCAACCACCCCGGACGCGCTCGCTTCGGTGCTCGATCTGGTGTTCGGCGACCTCACGTTGCCACTGATCGTCGCCGTCATCGACCAGGACGCTCTGACCTCCGCAGGCATCGACGTCGAATGGGAGGCGGGAAAGCCCCGAATCCTCCGACCTCTACCGATGGACGAGGACACCGTGGTCGTCGAACTGGTCGTGGAACGCGTTGACGGGGCCTGGCCGATTCCCGACCTGACCCCGTACGCAAGCCCCGCCGGCTAGACCAGCGCAGCCTCGGGTTCGACCACGGGGGTCGACGCCTTCTTCCGGCCGGCTGCGACGCACAGCGCGATCCCGACGGCAATCCAGCACACCAGCACCAGAAGTGGCGTGGCGGCGCCATGGCCGTCGAAGAACGCCATCGAACGGACGGATGCTCCTGCGGCGCCAGGTGGGAGCAGCTGCCCCAATGCACCCCAGCCTGCGGGCAACCACGCGGCAGTTGTCGCCATCCCCGAGAGTGGGTTTCCGATGAACATCATCGTGACGGCACCCAACGCGAATCCCTTCATCCCGAGCAGGGATTCGAGTCCCAGAATGGGCAACGAGATGGCCGACATGCCCATGGTGAGTGCGAGCGCGGTGAGCAGGTAGTTTCCGTCAAGACTGTTGGTGCCGAACTGCAGAATGGCAGTCAGTGCAAAACCCGCGACAACCGCGACGCCGGCAGCGCCCAACACTCGCTTGACGATGCTGCGCGGAAACAGTTGCACGAGAACAACAGCAGGCATGATTCCGCCGAACACCAAGGGCAAGGCCAATGCCGTGAGCCCAGCACCCGTCGGGTCGTCCGCCGTCAGCGGCACAACGTCTTCGACAGGCACCTTTGCCCCCGAGGCCTCCGAGAGGCCGTTGGCCACCCCGGTCAGGGTCTGGGCGATCGGGGTTCCGCCTGCAGTCGCGATCAACACGTGAGGACCGTTGGCATCAACGGCGATTCCGCCGACCACGTCGCGATTCCGAATCGCGTCACGCAGGGCGTCGGCGTCAGCGAATTCTCGAGTATCGAAGGCGCCTTGCTTACTCGCCTCGAGCGAGGTGCTGATCTGTTCGGTTGCCGGAGCTGGACCGGTGATGCCCAACTTCAGTTCGTGCGGGCCACTGTTGACCGAGGGCAGTACGAAGGCAAGCAGCATCAGCCCGATCACGGCGGACAAGCCCAACACCACAGCCACCAACTTCTTGCGGTCCCGTGCTTCAACTTCGGCGTTCATAACTACCTTCCCTAAGTGGAAGTTTTTCCTCCACTATTTGTGGAAGATATTCCTCCGGTTATGATGAACTGTCAATACCGGAGGTGAATGTGCGAGCCGATGCACGTGAACGCAGAAACGCAATAGTCGACGCCGCACGAGCGGTGTTCACCGAGCGCGGGCACGACGCGCCCCTCGACGCAGTCGCAGAACTCGCGAAAGTGGGCATCGCCACGCTGTATCGGAACTTTCCGACGCGCGAGGACCTCGTGACCGCCGTCGCCGTCGCAACACTGACCGATGTTCGCGAGGCTGCCGACATCGCACTCACGGCAATGTCCACCGATCCCACAAACGCGTGGCACACGCTGGTGGACCGCCTCGTGGAACTGCGCCTGGGTGCGCTCATTCCTGCACTGGTGGAACGCAGTTTCACCGAGCTGGCGCCCGAAGTTCTGGCGGTGCGTGAGGTGACGAAATCGAAGATGACCGCGACGATCGGCGCCGCTCAGAGCGCCGGACTGGTTCGCGCCGATCTGCAACCGCTCGAATTCGTCATGGCTCTGGCCAAACTGACGCGCCCGCAAATCGAATTGTCCGACGAGGCCATGCCGAACCTGGTCCCGCGGTTGGTCGCGGTGTTCATGGCCGGTTTGCGTCCGGACGGTACCGACTTGCCGGTCTGATCGGCGAAACCCGACGTACCAGGCAAGGCACAATGGGACTGTGACCGAGATACCGAAAATCCTCGTAGTCGACGACGACGCAGACGTCCTGACCTCACTCGAACGCGGATTGCGGCTCTCGGGATTCACCGTACTGACGGCAGTGGACGGCGCCGACGCGCTCCGAGTGATCTCCGACAAGCGACCGGACGCGGTAGTCCTCGACATCAACATGCCGGTGCTCGACGGCACCGGTGTGGTGACGGCGCTTCGTGCCGCCGGCAACGAAATCCCGATCTGCGTGCTCAGCGCACGCAATTCGGTCGACGATCGCATCGCCGGGCTCGAATCCGGCGCAGACGACTACATGGTCAAACCGTTTGTCCTCGCCGAACTGGTTGCCCGGATCCGCGCAATGCTCCGTCGCAGCAACACTCCGGCCGGTGATCACTCCGAGGGAACGAACACCCTGCGGGTCGGCAACCTCGACATCGACCTCTCCGGCCGGCGGGTTCGCGTCGACGGCAAGGAAGTACCGCTCACCAAACGCGAATTCGAGCTACTCGAAGTGCTCGCTCACAATTCCGGCATCGTGCTTACTCGCGAACGTCTCCTCGAACTCGTATGGGGCTACGACTTCGTCGCCGACACCAACGTCGTGGACGTCTTCATCGGCTACCTGCGTCGAAAGTTCGAATCCGGCGGTTCACCTCGTCTGCTGCATACCGTTCGCGGCGTCGGGTTCGTGCTTCGGGAGAACCCGTGAAGCGTCGCCGCTTCTCACTACGAACTCGCGTTGCCGCGGCCGCGGCACTGGGGGCGACGTTCATCGTCATCGCACTCGGCGTGGTCGTTGCACTGGCTATTGCACGAAACAATTTGGCACAGTTGGACCGTCGCTTGGAGACGGCATCGACGGTCATCGTGGCCAATGCGGCAACAGCGGGACCTTTTCTCGGCGCATTCGGAGACGGCGGAGCGTTCTCCGTGACCATCCGCTCCGACACCGACGGAACCGTCAAATCCAGTACCCCGACGCGACTGCCCGAATTACCGGTCGGCTCGGCGACCGTCGACGTGGACGGTACGAAGTACCGGGCTTACACCGCCGAGGCCGACGGGATCAATGCCCTGGTCTCGCTGGCGGTTCCCTATGCCGAGGCGCGGGACATCACGGTCGACCAACAGCGTCAGGTTGCGTTCTTCGGCGTCGGAGCCGTAGCGGCCGCAGCCGCGTTGGGATGGTTGTTCGGTGGCCCGGCGGTGCGCCCACTCGTGGAATTGACCCGCCGGATCGCCAGGCGAGATCCCAATCTTGCCACCGAGGTTTCCGGCATCCGTGAAGCGGACGAGCTTGCCGCAGCAGCAGAATCGATGCTCAGCGACGTCGCCCGGGCACAGGCCGCGACCAACTCGGCCCTTGCTGCCGCTCGGGACTTTGCTTCCGCGTCGGCTCACGAACTCCGAACTCCGTTGACGGCGATGCGAACCGACATCGAAGTGTTGTCCATTCACGATCTCGACCACGAGCAGCGACGTGAGATCCTCACAGATCTGGCCCGCGCACAGGGCCGCGTCGAATCGACTCTCCGGGACCTGGAGCGACTGGCGAAGGGCGAGTTGTCGACGGCTGAGGACTTCAAGGACACCGATTTGACCGAGGTCTGCGACATCGCGGCCGACGATGCACGACGCCACCACCCGAGCGTCGATGTCAGTCTCGTCACGGTGGATTCCCCACTGCCCTATTGCATCCGGGCCCTTCCCGGCGGAATCCGGTTGATCCTCGACAACGCGATCACCAATGCAGTCCGCCACGGCGGCGCGAGCACGGTGCGCATCACCCTCGCGCGCCCGGTCGATTCACCGGACACCGTCACGATCACGATCGACGACAACGGTTGCGGAATACCGGCCGAGGAACGCTCGAGCGTCTTCGAACGCTTCACTCGCGGATCGACGGCAGGCAAGACGGGTTCCGGTTTGGGCCTGGCACTGGTGGCGCAGCAGGCGGCCCTGCACGGCGGACGTACGACATTTCACGACAGTCCGCTCGGCGGGGCTCGCCTGCTGGTCGAACTCAGGGATCAGCCCGGACCCGAATAGCCCCTTCAGGTCTCGATCAACTCGCCGATCCCTGACGCTGTCACTTCGATGACCCGAGTCGAGCCGATGTCGAAGAACAGTCCGGCGATACGCAGGCGACCGTCCACACGGGCCTGACCGACCAGAGGATGGCGTTCGAGAGTCTGCAATTGGACTGCAACATTGACCATTCCGAGCTGATCGACCTCCGAGAAACCCGCCTCGGCCGCAGCACGCGCCACCGGATGGCCACTCGTATATGCCTGCAAGCTCGTCTCCGCATGCCTCAACCACTCACCGACAACTCCCGCTTCCGACGAACTGTTCGTCAGGAGTGCCTGCATCGCGCCGCAACCCGAGTGTCCGCACACGATCACCGAACTGACACCCAACTCGTCGATCCCGAAGGCCAGTGCCGCTTCCACCGACGTATCGCGGCCGCCGGCAGGAACCAAGTTTCCGACGTTGCGCACAGTGAACAGGTCACCTGGGCCACTGCTCGTGATGATGTTCGGCACCACTCGCGAATCTGCGCAGGTAAGGAAAAGAGAGTCGGGATTCTGGCCGTCGCGCAACTGATCCATGTGCGGCCGTATCGCTTCGGCGCGATGGCGATGATAGTTGGACACCCCGTCGAGAATGGGTCGCAAGGCTGGCGGGCTGCTCAGATTCCTTCCCGAAGCCTGTGGTTGCCAACTACCCCACGGAGCGAGCAATCCGCGCAGGTCGGTGACTGCGGCGCCGCGCTTCGGCGGACCGGTGGTCGCGCTCTCCATACTCACCGAGCCGACTTCGTCGATGATCACCGAACCACCTGCCAACTCGTACTGCCTCGCCCACTCTTCGATGACGTCGAAGACGGCATGGTCGAGGAAGTCGACGGACAACTCGACGGTGACGTCGGACCGCGGCGGGATGCCGGCGAGTACCGAGGTGAGCTTGGGCAGCACCAGGAAGGTGCACGACCCTTCGACCAGCACCCGCCACTTCCCGGAATCCTTGTCACCCAACTCTTCTGCCGTGACCGACGCGCGGATGACCCGCCACACCAGGAGAGCGATCGCCAACGCCAATCCGATCAGCACGCCCTCGAGCAGGTTCAAGAACACGACGCCGACCACTGTGATGCCGTACACCCACAGATCACCGGTGCGTCGCGCCAACCGAATGTGCGCCAGCTTGACCAGTTGAATGCCGATGACGATCAACAGTCCGGCAAGCGCAGACTTCGGAATCTGCTGCACCAACCCGGCCAGCGCGGCCGAGAACAGCAGGATCCACAGGCCGTGCATGATCGACGACGCACGGGATTTCGCCCCGGCTTCGACATTGGTGGCGCTGCGTACGATCACACCCGTGACGGGCAGGCCGCCGATCGCCCCGGACACCATGTTCGCAGTACCTTGGCCGAGCATCTCGCGATCGAAGTTCGAGCGCGGGCCCGAGTGCATCTTGTCCACAGCCACGGCCGAGAGCAGACTCTCCACGCTGGCGATCAGTGCGATGGTCAGGATGCCGGTTGCGACTCCGAGCCACTGGCCGTCGGGCAGAGCGGGAAGTCCGATCGAGTCCAGCAGGGACCCGTCGAGAGCAATACGTTCGACGTCGATCGGCAGCAGGAGCGAAGCGAGAGTTGCCAATACGATGCCGACCAATGCCGCCGGCACCTTCCGGACGCCCGCGGGGAGATAGCGCCACCCGAGAAGAGTGGCGATGACAACGAGTCCGATCATCAAGTCCTCGACGTGCAGGGCACCGATCTGTGCGGGCAACTGCCGTAGATTGTCCAGCGCCGAACTGGCCGAGCTTCCGCCCAACAACACGTGAACCTGTTGTAGCGCAATGGTGATGCCGATACCGGCGAGCATCGCATGCACCACCACCGGCGCAATAGCCAGTGCCGCACGGGCAATTCGGCTGAGCCCGAACACGATCTGCAGAATTCCGGCGCCGACGGTGATCAGGCAGGTGACTTTCCACCCGAACTTGCCGATCAGTTCGGCGACCACCACGGTCAGGCCGGCTGCGGGACCACTGACTTGCAGCGGTGAACCTCCCACCGCTCCGGCCACTACTCCGCCGACGATGGCGGCGATCAGACCTGCCATGATCGGTGCCCCGGAGGCGATAGCAATTCCCAAGGACAGGGGAAGCGCCACCAGGAAGACGACCAGCGACGCCGGCACGTCGTATCTGATCAGTTGCTCGAGATAACGCCGGCTTCCACCACCCGGCGGAGACGAATCCCCCACGACGGCTTCGTCTGCGGATGATTGTGCGTGCACTACGGACTGCGTCGACATAGATCTCCTCGCCGGACCCCGGATCCGGCTGCTGGGCAACATGTTCGAAGCGAATCGGCGATCGGTATCGCCGATCGACTGTGACCATGGTAACCGCGATTCCTTACTGTTCCCTTAGATGCGAACCCAGACGTGGTCGACGTCACCGCCGCCCGGCACTGTGACTCGAACCTGAACGTCGGTCCAGAAGAGCGATCGAATTGCTTTAACCCGCAAGCATTTTCGTACGGGCCGCCCGAGTGTTCAGCACACCTGAATGCCGTCGGCGATAATGGTCGGGAGTAAATGCTCAACCACAACGATGTGAAGGCAGGCACCATGTCCGATCAGTACGTCGCCGCGCAGGACCGCTACGAAGCCATGCCCTACCGCCGAACCGGTCGGAGCGGTCTCAAACTCCCGGCGATCTCGCTCGGGCTCTGGCACAACTTCGGCGACGACGTACCGATCGAGAACCAGCGCGCAGTCCTGCGGCGGGCATTCGATCTCGGAATCACGCACTTCGATCTGGCCAACAACTACGGGCCGCCGTACGGAAGCGCCGAGACGAACTTCGGCAGGATCCTGCGTGAGGATTTCTCTTCGTACCGCGAGGAATTGGTCATCTCGTCGAAGGCCGGGTGGGACATGTGGCCCGGCCCTTACGGGTTCGGCGGTTCCCGCAAGTACTTGCTGTCATCCCTCGACCAGTCACTCGGCCGACTCGGAGTCGATTACGTCGACATCTTCTACAGCCATCGCCCCGACGCCGAAACTCCGATCGACGAGACCGCAGGCGCGCTGATCAGTGCCGTCCAGCAGGGCAAGGCGCTGTACGCGGGTATCAGTTCGTATTCGCCGGAGCGCACCCGTGAAATCGCCGCACTGCTCGCCGCTGCGGGGGTCCCCTTGTTGATCCACCAGCCGAGCTATTCGATGCTGAATCGGTGGATCGAGCAGGACCTGCTTTCGGCTGTCGACGATCTCGGCGTGGGCGTCATCGCGTTCTCACCGCTCGCGCAAGGCATGCTCACCGACCGGTATCTGAACGGCGTCCCCGAGAATTCTCGGGCCGCCCAAGGTAAGTCACTCGATCCGTCGTGGTTGACCGACGACGCTCTCACCCACATCCGCGCGCTCAACGACATCGCGGCAGACCGCGGCCAGTCGCTGGCTCAGCTGGCACTGAGTTGGGCACTCCGCGATTCGCGGGTCACCTCGGTATTGATCGGTGCATCCAGCGTCGCCCAACTCGAAGCCAACGTCGGCGCGCTCGACAATCTCGAATTCAGCGCAGCCGAACTGGCCTCCATAGATCAGCACGCAAAGGACAGCGGCATCAATCTGTGGGCAGAGGCCAGTTCGATCTGAGCGATCATCTGCGCTAGAGCTGAGGCAACTCCACGTTCACGTGCTCGCCCTCTTCGAATACGGCCGAAGCAGGCCCGACGATCAAGGGATCCGGAGTACCGACTGCCCGGTGATCCTTGTTGGGATAGTCGAAGCTGGCGAGCACGTGACGCATCGCTTCGAGGCGGGCGCGCTTCTTGTCGTTGCTCTTGATCACCGTCCAGGGCGCATCCCCGGTATCGGTGTAGAAGAACATCGCTTCCTTGGCCTGCGTGTAGTCGTCCCACTTGTCGAGCGAAGCCAGATCAGTCGGTGAGAGCTTCCACTGACGCACCGGGTCTGTTCGACGGGCTGCGAATCGCGCCAACTGCTCTTCCCGGCTGACCGAGAACCACAGCTTGTGCAGATGGATCCCGGAGTTGACGAGCATCCGCTCGAAGTCCGGGGTCTCTCTCATGAACTCGAGGTACTGAGTCGGCGTGCAGTAACCCATCACTCGTTCGACACCGGCGCGGTTGTACCAGGACCGGTCCATCATCACGATCTCGCCGCCGCTGGGTAGGTGTGCGACATACCTCTGGAAGTACCACTGCGTTCGCTCGATGTCTGTGGGCTTCTCGAGCGCGACGACCCGGGCACCACGAGGATTGAGATGCTCGGTGAACCTCTTGATCGACCCGCCCTTACCGGCAGCATCGCGACCTTCGAAGATGATGAGCACTTTCTGCCCGGTTTCCTTGACCCACAGCTGCAGCTTGAGCAACTCGATCTGCAGACGCCGCTTCTTCCGCTCGTACTCGCGGCGCGACATCTTCTTCTCGTACGGGTAGCCCTGCTTCCAGGCATCCGCGAACTCTGAGGGCTCGAGTCCGCCGAGCTTGTGCTTGAGACTCGAGAGCTCGTCGATCTCGGCCGCATAGTCCTCGGTGACGGAAATTCTGGTCGACGGGGTCGGCAGGTCAGGAACCCGACCGTCCACACCGCTGGCGTCGGGACTCATGAATACGCACTCCCTGTCGTCGAAATGAACGAACGTCCGGAAAGTGAATTTTACGCGCCGAAGCCCTCCGCCGCGGGGCCGAAGCGAATGTTGCTTGGCATCGAGGAGGTAACGACAGGTCCGGCTTCCCAGGCGCCGAACCCCCACGCGGTACCTTGATCGAGGTAACTGAGACGGTCGGTAACCCCCGAGAGAAGAGAGTTCTGGCGAGATGCGAGTAGACGGACGGGAGATCCCGGTAACGGGAAGCCTCCTGCCACCACTGCACCGCCGTACGAGCGATATCATGCGGGTCGCGATCGCTGCCGTGCTGCTCGGCGGCGTCATCGCGGGTTCTCTGATCACCCGAAGTCAGTGGGACGCCCTCGAAACATCGGTGTCCAACATCGTCGGAGTGCTGTCGCCGAGCCTGTCCGACACTGTGTACCTCCTCTACGGCATCGCAATCCTGGCGCTACCGTTTGCCATTCTGATCGGGCTCATCGTGGGGCGCCGATGGAAGTTGCTGGCCGGATACGCCGCTGCCGGCCTGTGCGCCGGACTCGCGCTGTCGTTCACCGGTACAGGACTCGCCGCACCCAAGTGGCACCTCGACGTCCCTGACCGACTCGACGCCACGTTCCTGTCCCAATTTCTCGACGATCCGCGGTGGATTGCGATGCTCGCGGCGGTGCTCACCGTCTCGGGTCCGTGGCTACCGAAAAAGTGGCGACGAGCCTGGTGGACGCTGCTTCTGCTGTTTGCGCCCATTCACCTGATCGTCAGCTCGATCGTTCCCGCCCGATCGATGCTGGGTCTCGCCGTCGGATATCTGATCGGCGCGGTGATCGTTCTTGCCGTCGGCACACCTGCCCTCGAAGTGCCGTTGGACTCTGCAGTACGCGTGCTCGCGCGGCGTGGTTACCGCGTCACCGCTTTCCGCGTCGTGAGTCCTTCGGGAATCGGCCCGCTGGTCATGTCCGCCGACATCGACAAGGCTCCGGACGACGAACCGTTCGACGAACTGATTGTCGAGTTGTACGGACAGAACCAGCGAAGCAGCGGAGCAATTCGACAGACGTTCCGCTGGATCTCGTTCCGGAACCGTGAAACTCCTCCCCCTTACGGATCGCTTCGGCGCGCCGTCGAACATCGCGCGCTGATGGGTATCGCGTTCGCCGACATCGGTCTGGCCAGTTCCAAAGCCGTCGCCATCTCGGTGCTCGATCGCGGATGGGAGATGTACGCCCGCCCGAGCCCTCGCGGTATCCCACTTGCCGTCGCCGTCGAAAACCAGGCGGACGAGGAAGAATCCTCCAAACTGATCGACGCGTTGTGGCAAACACTGCACACCATTCACGTACATCAGATGGCGCACGGTGACCTGCGCGCTTCCGAGATTCGCGTCGAGGGCGGAACGATCCTCTTCGGCGGCTACGCGTACTCCGAATTCGGCGCCACCGAAGTTCAGATGCAGTCCGACAACGCCCAACTTCTTTTTGCCACCGCATCACTGTTCGGCGTCGACGCAGCGGTGGACGCCGCGATTCGTGCGCAAGGCGCAGACACGATTCTCGCTGCCTCCGGCCGATTGACCACCTCGGCGTTGCCCAACCGAATTCGGCGGACCGCCGAGGATTCCGCAAAATTGATGACCGAGATCCGAGACGAGGTCGGCGCGAAGAACGGGATCGAAAAGGTCGCTCCCGCACAGGTCACCCGATTCAGTCGCAATCAACTGATCCAGCTCGTTCTGCTCATCGGCTTGGTCTACGTCGCCTATCCCTTCATCAGCCAGGTACCCGCATTCATCACGGAGTTGAAGACAGCCAACTGGTGGTGGGCACTGCTCGGCCTCGGCGTCTCCGCACTGACGTACGTCGGCGCGGCAGCAGCTCTGTGGGCCTGTGCGTCGTCGATGGTCAGTTACCGCAACCTCCTGATCATGCAGGTAGCCAACACCTTTGCCGCGACGACAACTCCGGCCGGAGTCGGCGGGCTCGCCCTGAGTGTGCGGTTCCTGCAGAAGGGCGGGCTCGGTACCGTCCGTGCAACGGCCGCAGTCGCGCTTCAACAGACGGTTCAGGTGGTCACCCACGTCGGCTTGCTGATCTTCTTCTCGATCGTCGCCGGACGCGATACAAACCTCTCGCACTTCATCCCGGGATCCACTGTTCTGTATCTGGCGGGTGGCGTCGCGCTCGGAGTTCTCGGTGCATTCATGTTCATTCCGAAACTTCGTGGGTGGCTGCGCGACGATCTGCGTCCTCAGATCACCGAGGTGTTGGGTGAACTGAGCCAACTTGCACGAAACCCGACCCGATTCCTCATCATCGTGGGCGGCAGCGCTGCAACAACTCTCGGTGCCGCCCTGGCTCTGTGGGCAAGCGTCGAGGCATTCGGCGGCGGAACCACGTTCATCACCGTCACCATCGTGACGATGATCGGTGGAACCCTCGCCTCGGCAGCTCCGACACCGGGTGGCGTCGGAGCCGTCGAGGCCGCCCTCATCGGTGGCCTGTCCGCGTTCGGATTGCCGGCAAGCATCGCTGTGCCGTCGGTTCTGCTCTACCGAGTCCTGACCTGCTGGCTCCCGGTGTTCTGCGGCTGGCCGACCCTGCGATGGCTGCAGAAGAACGACATGGTCTGAGCGTTCACTGCCGGCGAACGATGTGCGCCCGCAACGCTTCACCGTCGTCGTCGACCCAGCCCTTGCTTTGGGCGTAGTCGACCATCGCCGCCACTCCGTCGACGTCCGTGGTGTTCTCGCGAACACGGGCTACCGAGATGAATGCACTACCACCGCTGACGTATCCGTAATTCCGAAGGCGCAAGAGCTCGTCCAGTTCGGAATCGGCGATGTCGCCGGTCACCTCGACGTGAAAGGCCTTCAGGTTGTCCACATCGCGGACGCTGACGCGGCCGTTGTCCACCAGTACATACATGGCTTTCCTTTCGTGGATCACTCACGACGGTGAGTGCGTACCGAATACACGCCGGTGATAGGTCAGTGGATTCGCCTCGCAGTGCCAGGCGTCGTCCACCGATCCTGTCACGATCTTGTGATCACCACCGTCCACGACGGCATCGACGGTGCATGCGATCCAGATGGGAGCGTCCGGCAGTCTCGGTGAGCACACGTGTCCATGGCTTCTCGAAAACACAACGCCCTGTTGCCCTGTGGATCGTTCACGACGTCAGCCCTTGTCTGCCAACTCTTGTGTGTTCTTCTTCGTCATGTGGTCGACGGCGTCGAGTTGCGCCTTCGCATGCCCCTCCCGGACGGCGCGCGCGTGAGCGCGGACAGCATCAGCACAACTTCGAAAAAACGGACAACTTCGCTGCCTACCAGCACTGTTGATGCCGATAACCGATACTGAGCTCTATGTCGGAACTCGGAAATGAACCAGACTCGAAGCAGAAGGCGGTGCTCGAGCGACACGCGTCATGGATCGAATTGTTCTTCGACCTGGTCGTGGTAGCCGGTATCGGTCAGCTGGCTCACCTGCTCCACGGTTCGCCGTCGTGGTCGGATGTCGCGCTCTACGCCTTGCTCTATCTCGCGTTCTGGACCGCATGGGCGACGTTCACGATGTACGGCAACGTTGCCGGCGACCGCGTCCGAATCCCGAGCATGCTGATCGCCATGTTCGGACTGGCAGTCATGATGGCGGCCGTGGCCGGCATCCACGACAACCATGCGCTGGCCTTCGCTGTCGCCTACGTGGCCGTACGCCTGCTGGCGAGTCGGGTGTGGCACAACGGCCAGATAGTAGTGGACTGGCCGATCGCCCAGATGTCTCTCGGTGTGATCCCGTGGATCGTCTCGTTCTGGTTCGAGGGCGAAACTCGTTTCTGGCTCTGGACCGCCGGCGTGACTATCGACCTGCTGATCATGTTCGTCGTCTCCGGCAGCGCGATCATGGAAGACGCGCAGGAAAAGCTCGACCGCATCATCAAGGTTCGCGGGTTCAAGGACGACCGGATGCCCGAACTCGAAGCCCTGCACTCCGATCGGGCTCATCTTGCCGAGCGGCTGGGCCTGTACGTCATCATCGTGCTGGGTGAGGGTGTGATCCTCGTGATCTCGGCGGCCTCGAAGCTCACCTGGGACTCCACGGTCGTCAGCCTCGCAGTCGGATCGTTTGTCCTGCTCTCGGGTATGTGGGCACTCTCGCTTCTCTACGGCCACGCCGGTGTTCCGCACCTGCAGCCCGAGAAGTTTCCCGCTCGCATCGACATGGCACTGCACTGTTTCACCACCGGCGCTATCGCGGTTCTGGTCGCAGGACTCGGAGCTGCCACCGAACACGGCGCGGAACACACACCCGCGAACCTACGGTGGTTGTTGTGCGGAAGCATCGCAGTCTATTTCGGAATCAGCACCGTGGCGGGGCTGTTTGCGCGATCGGATCGACGGTGGCTGCTCGGCTGGGCGCTCCCCTGCACGGCCGTCCCCATCGTCATGGGCATTGTCGGCACGCACATGAGCGCCACGTGGATCATCTGGGTGCTGGTGGCCACCGTGACCTGGCAGAACGGCTACGAGTATGCGCAGGTGCGGCGTTCGCGCCGCTCTGCTGTGCGCCTTTATTAACCCCCCGCGGTTAATAAAGGCGCACAGCAGGGACGGTCTTTACCCGCACCGCCGGGTCGAAGCGATAGGGCTGAGCCAGCACGATTCCAGCCAATCGCTTACGCAACCTCGACATCTCGGCCCGGACGGTCACCGTCTTGCGCGGATCGCCGAACAACTCTGAGGCGAGCTGCGAGGCCGTGAGGCCCTCGGGCGCCTGTGTCAGAGCCAGGAGGATCTGCGAATGGCGCGGGCTGAGGTCGATACTCCAACCTCCCAAGTCCGAGGAGTACCGCAGTTCCATCGCATTCGAATCTCGCAGGTCCAATTCGACTTCGGCACAGACATTTCCAGACGCCGGGTTCACCTGAGGACGGATGAGCCAGCCGCCCGGCAGTGGCTCGCACATACACAATCCGAGTGACGGGAGCCAATGCTCGCCGCTGCTCATCGCTTTCGGTAGTGCAATTCGGTAGATCGGCGCCATCGAGTCCACCGCAGCAACCCAGCCACTACGGTCCACAACCATTGTCGGCTGACTCGCGCGAGCCAGCGTCGACGCCGAGATCATCCGAAGCCGATCCAATCCGATTCGATGCTTCTCCCGCAGTGCGGATTCCGCCAGCCTGGCCACACTGTCCACCAAAGCGAGAGTCGACGGGTGGACAGTGCCTGCGGCGCCGGCGACGTTGACGACGGCGAGCGCCCGGCGACTACGCGGATCCCGAACCGTCGCCCCGGAGCAAGTCCATGGATGCTGCGAGCGCGAGTAGTGCTCGGCCGAGAACACCTGCACTGCCGAACCTGATGCCAACGAAGTACCGATCCCGTTGGTACCGACAGCTTCCTCGGTCCACGACGCACCCTCGATCATCCCGAGGCGTTCGGCCCGATCCAGCATTCGACCGGGCCCGTGGCGCCAGAGGATGCGACCCTGTCGGTCCGCCACCACTATCAAATTCGCGTCGTCCGGGCCGACGAGCGGTGCCAGACCGCGTACCGCCTCGTCGAAGATCTCCGTCATTCCGGCCGCACCCCGACTCTCTTCGATCTCCGAGGCACGAGTGGTCTTCGTGATCGAACACCGCTCCGGATCGAGACCGAGGGCGCGCAGACGCGACCACGAATCGGCGATCACGGAGCGCGGGCGCGCGGGCGGTTTGCGCCCGGACATCGTTGCTTCGTACACGGATTCGAGAACACGTGCGTACTGCGCCGGGTCTTCACCACTACCCAGGGCCGGTTCGAGTCGATTCGTTGCGCCGATCACACTCCAGTCCTATGTGATGGGGTCATCGAAAGCGAGCGTTGCACCCGGTTGCAGAGTTGTCCGCGTGCGTGAACGTAGGACGGCGTTCACGCACGCGGACTGTGCTCATGCGTTGAGGGGTCTCCCCAGCGCCGAGAGCACAGACTCGTGCATTGCCTCCGAGAGCGTCGGATGAGCAAACACGACCTCGGCGAGATCATCGCCGGTGGCTTCGAGGGATCGGGCGATACCGAAACCCTGGATCTGCTCGGTCACATCCGGACCGACCATGTGCGCGCCGAGCAGTTCCCCGGTATCGGCGTCGAAGATCGTCTTGACGAAGCCTTCGGCCTCGCCGATCGCCAATGCCTTGCCGTTCGCCTGCAGGTCGAAGTATCCGACCCGCAGCGTGCGACCAGTACCGGCGCACTGCTTCTCCGTCAGACCCAGACTCGCCACCTGCGGGCGGGCATACGTGCATCCCGGAACGTAGTCGCGATCGAGCGGATGAACATCGGGCACGCCTGCCAGCTTTTCGACGCACAGGACAGCTTCGTGACTTGCCTTGTGCGCCAAACATGGAGCGCCCGCGACGTCACCGATCGCGTAGATCCCGAAGGCACTGGTACGGCACCACTGGTCGGTGACGATCGCACCGCGCTCGATCTCGACGCCCAGAGCCTCCAACCCCAGATCCTCGACGTTGCCGGTGATCCCGGCAGCCACCAACACCCGGTCCACGGTCACCGCCTGGACACCGTCGCTCGTCTGCACGTTCACTTCGACGGCGTCGGCGCCGACGGTCACCGCCGACACCGAGGCTCCGGTGTGAATCGTGATGCCACGCTTGTCGAACTGCTTGCGAACGAACGCCGAAATCTCTTCGTCCTCGACCGGCATGATGTGTGGTGCCATCTCGACGATGGTCACCTCGGTGCCGAGATCGCGGTACAGGCTGGCGAATTCGACTCCGATCGCGCCGGACCCGATCACGAGCAGCGACTTCGGTAGTTCCTTCGGGACGAGTGCGTCGAAGTAGGTCCACACCCGATCACCGTCGGGGGCAACCCCGGGAATCGAACGCGGCCGGGCGCCGGTTGCAATGATCACGTGGTCGGCTCGATACGTCTGACCTTCCACGGACACGACGCCCTTGCCCACCAACTTCGCGGTGCCTGAGATGACGTCTACGCCGTTCTTCTTCATCAGGTAGGCAACACCGCCGGACAATTTCTCCGAAACCCCTCGGCTGAACGACACCAACTTCGAGATGTCGAACTGGACAGACGCCGAACTGAATCCGTATTTGTCGAGTTCACTCAAGGTATGCGCGACGTCCGCGCCGTGAAGCATCGCTTTGGTGGGGATACAACCCCAGTTGAGGCAGATCCCGCCGAGGCGATCACGTTCTACCAGCGCAACGTTCAACCCCAACTGGGCGGCCCGGATCGCCGCCACGTAACCACCGGGGCCACCACCGATGACAAGAACGTCGTGCTTCTTCGACGTATTGCTTTCCACCACAGCCCCTTACACCAACATCAGCGCGGGAGAAGCGACAAAGCGCTGGAGCTCCCGAAGGAAGGTCGCGCCCAAGGCTCCGTCGATCACCCGGTGATCGCACGAGAGGGTCACGGTCATCACGGTCCGGACGGAAACACTGTCGCCGACCACCACGGCCCGCTTCTCCCCCGCACCTACGGCGAGGATCGCTCCCTGGGGCGGGTTGATGATCGCGTCGAATGCCTTGATCCCGAACATGCCGAGGTTGGACACCGTGAATGTTCCGCCTTGGAATTCTTCGGGACGGAGTTTGCCGGTCTTCGCCTTGGTGGCCAACGAGAGCACCTCACCGGAGATGTCCGCCAACGACTTTGTGTTCGCGCCACGCACGATGGGCGTGATCAGCCCGGTCGGAAGTGCAACTGCCACCGAGACATCCGCCGACGCGAATCGAAGAACCGATTCGTTCGCGGCATCGAATTGGACGTTCACGTCCGGCACCTTCATCAGCGCAGCCGCGCAGGCCTTCACGATGAAGTCGTTGACCGACAGCTTGACCGCCGGGACAGTCGAATTGATCTCCTTGCGCAGAGCGAGGAGCGCATCGAGCTCGAGATCCGCCGTGAGCCGGAAATGGGGAGCCTGCTGCTTGGACGCCTGCAACCTGCCGGCGATTGCCGATCGCATGGGCGTGAACGGAATTGTGTCGTACTCGGGTTCGACGGCAATGGTTCCCGTCTGAGCCGCCGCTTCTGGCAGGAGCTGCGCGGAACGAGCGGCGTCGTGCACGTCGGCGACGCAGACGCGTCCCCGCGAGCCTGTCGGACGACAATCGTGCAGGTTTACGCCCAGCGATCGGGCAGTTCTGCGTGCGACCGGGGTGGCAGGCACGGCACTGTCGTCGGCGGTTGATCGCAGCGGGAGGCCGGATCTCGTGGCCGGCGCTACTGTCGCAACAGTGCCACCGGCGTCACGAATCGCGTCGTCGATGTCTCGGACACTGATCCGCCCGAGTGGGCCGGTACCCACTACGGCGGCGAGATCGATTCCGAGCGCTTCGGCACGTCGGAGTGCTCGAGGACTCGCAAACACGTCGCTCTGCGTCGTGCCCTGCAGAACACTCGGTACGACGGTGGAACCGGTTGGTGCAGGTTTCGCTGCAACAACCACCTTCGCAGCGGGTGTAGCCGTAGGTGTCGCGGGAGCCTCCGGTTCGGCAACTGGTGAGGGTGCCGGCTCTTCCGCCGGCGCGGTTGCGCCGCGAGCGGCGAGGAACTGCTCGATCTCCGCATCCGTCGTGGACGCATCGGCGGACACACCGATCACGGCACCGACGGGCAGAGTCTGCCCCGGTATGCCGACGATCTTGCGGAGAACACCGTCGAACGGCGCCTCCAGTTCGTTGGTGATCTTGCTGGTCTCGATCTCACAGATCAACTGGCCCTTGGTGAACGAGTCACCTTCCTCGATGAGCCACGCGTTGACCAACCCCTCCTCCATGGAGAGCCCCCATTTGGGGATGTCGATAGCTTTGATGTCAGCCATGATCAGGCTCTCACCAGCTTGCGAACCGACTCTTCGATGCGCGCAACGTCAGGCAGCCAGGCAGTTTCGAGGGTCGGTGAGAACGGAACCGGAGTATGTGGCGGCGTGATCAGTTCGATCGGCGCTTTCAGGTAGTTGAATCCCTTGGTGGCGATCAGCGCGGCCACGTCGTGCCCGAAACCGCAGCGGGCGGCGGATTCGTCGACGATCACGACGCGTCCGGTCGATGCGACGGATTCGAGGATGCCGTCCTCGTCCAATGGTGAGACGGTACGAGGATCGACGACCTCGACCGAAATACCCTCGGCGGCCAGCTTGTCCGCTACGTCATTGGCGCGGTTCACCATTGCGGACAAAGCGATGATCGTGACGTCGTCGCCCTGCCTGGTGTAGTTGGCGACGCCGAACGGAATCGCGTACGGCTCGTCCGGCACCTCGCCCTTGAGGTCGTAGAGCACCTTGTGCTCACAGAACACAACAGGATCGTCGTCCCGGATAGCCTGGATGAGAAGGCCTTTGGCGTCGTAGGCGTTGGACGGCGCGACCACTTTCAGGCCAGGCACCGCGGCAAACACGTTGTACGGAGACTGAGAGTGCTGCGCAGCGGCGGAGAAGCCGGCGCCGATCATGCCTCGCACCACCAGCGGAGTTCTGGCTTTGCCACCGAACATGTAGCGGAACTTGGCAGCCTGGTTGTAGAGCGCGTCGTAGGAGACTCCGAAGAAGTCCATGAACATCAGCTCGGCGACCGGCCTCAGTCCGGTCAGTGCGGCTCCGGCAGCCATTCCGATGATCGCGGATTCGGTGATCGGGGTATCGATTACACGCTCCGATCCGAACTCCGTCCACAATCCCTTGGTGACACCCAGGACACCGCCGAATGCCTCGATCTTCTTCGTCTCCAGATCGGGATTGGTACCGGCATGCCCACCGCGTACGTCCTCACCGATCAGGACGACGCTCGGATCTCGTTGCATTTCTTGAGCGATGGCCTCTTTGACGGCCTCGCGGTAGGTCTTCTTCGACACGTTCGTGGCTTCCACGCTTGTCATCTCGGGCTCCTCAGTACGACACGTAGACATCGGTCAGCAGATTTTCGACTGGTGGGTACGCTGCGGCGCGCGCCTTCGCCACCGCCTCGTCCACCAGCACTCGCGACTGCTCGTCCACCGCGTCCAGATCAGCGGTGCTGACCTTCTTCGCATCCACACTGCTACGGAAATTCTTGAGCGGATCCTTGGTTTCCCGCAGTTGCGCAACCTGTTCCGCCGTGCGATACAGCTGCGCGTCACCCTCGAAGTGGCCGTGCCAACGGAATGCGGCCGCCTCGATCGTGGTGGGGCCACCGCCGGTCCTGGCTCGCTCGGATGCTTCCGCCATTGCGTCGTAGACCGCGAAGAAGTCGGTGCCGTCCACCTTGACGGCAGGCATTCCGAAGGATGCAGCGCGGGCGGCGATGTCGGGTGCGCCCACCGCGTAGTCGGTTCCTGTTGCTTCACCGAATCCGTTGTTCTCGATCACGAAGACGATCGGAAGATCCAGCACCACAGCCATGTTCATCGCCTCGAAGACGGTTCCCTGGTTGGATCCACCGTCTCCCGTGAACGACGCTGCGATGACGCCGTTTCGAAGTGTCTTGCCACTCAGTGCAGCGCCGATCGCCAACGACGGGGCTCCGCCGACAATCGCATTGGCACCCAGCATTCCAACGGACAGGTCGGCGATGTGCATCGACCCACCCTTACCGCGACACAGGCCGTCGTCCTTGCCGAAGATCTCGGCCATCATGCCGTTCAGATCGCAGCCCTTGGCGATGCAGTGCCCGTGACCGCGGTGAGTGGATCCGATGTAGTCGGCGTCGCTCAGGTTCTCGCACACTCCCACTGCGATGGCTTCCTGGCCCGAGTAGAGGTGAATGAAGCCGGGGATGTCACCGGTTGCATTCTCTTCGTGCAATCGATCCTCGAACGCGCGGATGCGCGACATCTTCTCGTACGCCTTCAGCAATGCATCCCGGTCCAGCCCTGAATGAGGCTTGGCCCCGGTCTTTTTCGATCCTGACGTTGCCGGCTTCTGCGCCGTCCGTTGAACCACCGTCACACTCCTCGTTCTCGATCACTCGTCGCCATGCAGTGTCGTGTAGGTCACGGGCGAAGAGAAAGAGTTGCGTGAGGTTGCCGGGAGTTGCGAAGGGTTGCAGCTGTTGACTTTCGAGCGTTGGCTCAGGCGCCGCTGAGGCTGCCGCGTCTGATCTTGGACAGCGCGCGGTGTTGGACGAGTTCAACGGCGCTCGTTGTTGTTCTCAGTGACAGCGCCGTCTCGCGCACGTCGAAACCGACAACGATGCGAGCTACCAAGACATTGCGTTCGACGGCCGACAGATCACCGAACGGCAGAGTGAGTCGACTGGATGCGGGTAGCGAATCGATTTCGCGACTGATCGCGTCGTACAGATGCGCGAGGAACGCTTCTCCGGCGCGTCTTCGTCGCTGGATATCGTCCAGGACGGAACGGCAGATTCCGACGGCAATACGGTCAGCGTCGACCGGTCGCAATTCGGCACGACAGCGCCGCGTCACCAAAGGCACGATGCGTTGAAGGAGTTCCGCAATCGCGTCACGATCCCCTCGGGACGCATCGTCGGCAACACCGTCGATCGAACGTCCACCTGCCCTGCTTGTCATTCCGATCTCCCCCTGGTTCCACCCTTGGTCGAATTCCCGACTACTGCTCAGGTTTCGAGCTCGCTAGGGGCGTATCGGCTCGGGGCAGATCCCGGTTTGTTCCCCGATGATGTTGATCTCGGCGTTGGAACGAGGGTCAGCGCCGTAGTTGATCTGGTCAGTGCACTTCTCGGGGGGTTCGACGGCACCGGATGGGAGCGGGGCCGGGCATGAACCCATCTGCTCTCCGATGCTGTTGATCTCTGCATTCGAACGAGGATCGCCCGCATAGTTGATCTGATCGGTGCACTTGGTCGACCCGGTAGCCGGACCAGGGGCCGCAGGGGCAACTGTGCTGGCCGAGACCGGCGTCCAGGCCGGTGCTGCTCCACCCGCCGGGACTCCCGGGGTGGATTCGTCCGCGCTGCCGGCCGAATTCGAATTTTCGACTGTCTCCGACGTAGGTGCCACCGTGGTCAGCGGGGGTGTGGTCGCGGACGCCGCGACCACTGACGTAGCCGTCGAACCGTTTTCAGGTGCAGTGGTGTCTTCACTCGAACACGCGGTCATGGCGCACGCGCTTCCGATCGTCAGTACGGCAAGAAACACTCGCAGGCGCCGAGACTTGTTGGTCAGCAAAACATCAGGCATGTGCTCTCACGCTCCTCGATACAGAAATTCGGGTCCGTTCACCTCAAATGGCGAACATCGACGTGACTCACTCTAAAAGCCTGATTCCATCGGTTTCGTAACAGAATTCCGGCGGTCGCGTACCAACTCTCAACGGTCCCGACATTCATACGATTACGTAACGGTGGGTGGCGAAACGCCGATATCGAGATCACGTGTGATCCTATGAAAAGTGCGCATGCCGATGAGACAGTTCGCACCGGCAGGGGAGGGGAAAGTGTTGTATCGGAATGAGATCTGCGAGGGCCGAACAGGCCGCACTCGCAGGCTGTTCGGTACGGCACTCGCGACAGCGGCCGTCGGAGCGTCCGTGATCACCGGATGCGGGTCCACCCAGGGTGTTGTGATCGAAGGCGATGTCGCTTCCACCGGATTGTCCGTCACACAGCCCGCCGACCTGGCCAGACGGGTTGCCGAGAATTCGAGGCTGGGCCGTGCGCTTCTCGACGACCCCGGGGTGTCGGAAGGCGTGAAGACAGAACTCCGATCGTGCCCGGACTGGTATCCGATCTCTGTCGGATCCATCCTTCTCGATCCAGGCGCACCTCGTATCGTGCCGGAGACCGAACTGGTCGTCATGAATGTGTATCCGTGCCAACCGGCCCACCAACCCGGGACCGGAGTATCGATTTCGGTCAACCTCGCCGGCTACGTCTACCGCAGCGGCAAGGCCGGTTCGAGTGAAGACAATCCCGAACTGGGTGAGCGCCTGTTCTCCGTCGAAGAGCGCGGAAAGTTCATCGTCAGCGGTCAACGCGCCGCGAGTTTGTCTGTCCTGGAAACGGATCCGCGGCCACCGGAGTTCGAATGTTGCCCCCGTCCACCGCTTCGGACCGAGTTCCACTGGGATGGAACGGAGTTCATCCGTGATTGATCGCCGTCGCCGCGCGATGCTCGCCGGTCTTTGCCTGCCGGTCGCGTTTGCTCTCGCCTCCTGTTCCACCGAGCCTGAATCAGAACCCACTCCGAATATCGCAGCATCACTCGACCCCTCGGATCTCTCACAGGGCTTGAGCATCGATCCTGTTGCCCTCCTCAGAGCAGACCCGGAAGTGTCCGATGCGGTCAAGGACAGTCTCCGACTGTGCGGGGATGCGAACTTCCCCTTCGAAATCCGGTACTCCCACGTGACGGACGCCGTTTGGCAAGATGCCGTCGTCAATGTCTTCACCTGCGAGTCTGTCGGCATCTGGGGACGACCGGCCCCACCGGTCAGCTTCATGGTCGCCGGATTCGTCTACCAGATCGACGAATCGGGCGCTCACAAAGTCTTCGGAGTGCAAGACCCAGGACGCTACGTCGTCGGCTCAACCGGAGGATTGTCGGTCATGGTCGACCTGTGCAAAGACCCCGGCATTCCGGAGTTCTGTCAATCGTCGACTGCATACAAGTGGACCGGTGAAGGGTTTGAGAGTGTTCCGTTCCCATGAAAGCGAAGGCCGATGACCGATCCGTTGATTTTGCTGGTCGAAGACGACGCTGTCATCCGCGAAGCAACGCAATTGAATCTCGAACGCAACGGGTTTCGGGTGATCACCGCATCGGGTGGGTTGACCGGAATGGATTTGGCGGTCGACGCCAAGCCGGATATCGCCGTCCTCGACGTGATGCTTCCCGACCTGAACGGAATCAGCCTGTGCCGACGCATTCGTGAGGAACTGTCGGTGCCGGTCATCATGCTGTCCGCGCGCGACGACCCGGTCGACATCGTTCTCGGATTGGAAGCCGGTGCCGACGACTACGTCACCAAGCCCTTCGACAGCGGTGTCCTGGTGGCCCGTATCCGAAGTGTGCTCCGGCGGGTCGAATCCCATTCCGGTACGGAGAAAGACATCGTGACTCTCGGCGATCTGGAGATCGATCGCGAGTTGGTGACCGTCACGCGTTCGGGCGCCGAAGTGGCACTCACCCCCACTGAAATGAAGCTGCTCCTGATCATGGTGAGTGTGCCGCGCAAAGTCTGGTCTCGCTCCGAACTGCTCTCGGACGTCTGGGATTACGACTGGGGCGGCGATACGCGCATCGTCGACGTTCACGTTCAGCGATTGCGCACGAAGATCGGCTCCGAACAGATCCGAACCGTCCGGGGGTTCGGCTACACGATGGACAACCATCGGTGAGATCGCGGGATCTCGCCGCCAAGCTCCCGTCCACCGGGAGGCGGTTGTCGTTTCAGTGGAAGATCGCTGCAGCGATCACGTTCGTGATTGCCGTCGCCTCGATCACGCTCAGTACCGTGATGCATCAAACCTTTTCACACAACCAAGAGGATGCAGCGCGGGCGGCAGCTGATCGCAATCTCCAACTGGTGTTGCAGGACGAAACGGGCAGCATGCGTGCGCTGTTCCGCGCCACCACAGATGGTCTCGACGTTCCGGAAGAGTTGCGTCAGGCCGTGGCGGGCGGCAAACGTGCCACCTACCTTGTCAACAGCGGGGACCAGCCATTTGTCTGGGCTGCTGCCGACGTCAACACTCAGGTGGTGGCGATTCGCGTCCCGTACACCGCGCAGCGGGAATCGATCGCCAGCGTCGATCGGACACTTCGCAATGCCACCATCGCAGTGATCGCAGCGGGTGCCGTCCTGGGTGTGCTGCTTGGACTCGCGATGTCGTATCGATTGCGCTCGGCCGCCCGTGCGGCTCGCAAAGTGTCCACCGGAGCGAACATCCGCGTCCGATCGGTCACCTGGTCGCTTTTCGACGACGAGATCACCGAGCTGGCGGATGCGGTCGACGCAATGTCGGATGCGCTGCGGGGACAATTGGACGCCGAGAAGCGCGTGACAGCCAACATCGCGCATGATCTCAGAACACCCATCTCCGGACTGGTCGGCGCCGCAGAGCTTCTGCCGCCAGGTAGGCCTACCGAATTGGTGCGCGACGGCGTCCATAAACTCAGGAGGCTTGCCGAGGACGTCATCGAAGTGGCCCGCCTCGACACCACGTCCGAGCAGGCTGACATCCAATCGGTGGAACTGGCACCGGTGGTTCACCACGCGATTTCCACCACCGGGGTGGAGTGCGAAGTGAGAGTTCACGGGACCCCTGTGTCGCACACCGACGCACGTCGGCTCGAGCGGATCATCGCCAACCTGATCTTGAATGCTCGAAATCACGGAAAGCCGCCGATCAATGTCGACGTCGACCACTCCCGCGTCACGGTGCGGGATCGGGGCAGCGGGTTCACTGAAGAGTGGCTTCGTCAGGGGCCGAAGAGATTTCAGACCGATTGCGTCGAACGCGGCCCGAACTCGGGCCTGGGCCTCGGCTTGACGATCGTAGTCGGGCAAGCGGCGGTCATCGGCGCTCGTATCAACTTCTCGAACCATCCGAACGGCGGCGCTGTGGTGACGATCGACCTCCCCGAATGCCCGCCAGACGAGTTCGCTTGACACCGAGCCAGTTCGGCCGATCGGCCGGGACGCAATGCCCCGGCCGATCAGTGGTGTCTCAGGTTCAAACCTGTCCGACAGTGACTCCGGTGCGAACGTCCGGTGCACCAAGGCGCGCCGCATCAGCGGTCAGGTCATCGGGCTGCTCCTGCGATTCCCGCTCGGCTGCAACACGCAACCGGTAGTGTTCGATCTCCTCGGCAATGTGCTCGGGAGTCCAACCCAGCACCGGCGCAACCAGTTCGGCTACTTCCGCGGCTGCCGCGTCGCCGCGGTCGGTCACCTCGATGGAGATGCGGGTACGACGGGTGAGGATGTCGTCGAGATGCTGCGCACCCTCGTGACTCGCGGCGTAGTGAATCTCCGCCTTGAGGTACTCAGAGGCGGAGTCCAACGGCTGCCCCAGTTCAGGCCTCGCCTCGATGAGTTCGAACAACTCGTCAGCCAAAGTGCCGTACCGACCGAGTAGGTGCTCGATGGTCGAAACGTGGAGCCCGGTGCGCTCAGCGGTGAGATGCCGATTGTTGTGTGCGGCAAAATAGCCGTCGGCACCCACCAGCTGGATACGCTCGGTGCAGGACTTCGGCACCTTCTGTTCGAGTCCGTGTACCGCGGAATCGACTGCGTCCTTGGCCATCACGCGGTAGGTCGTGTACTTGCCACCGGCGACCACCGTCAACCCTCGAACCGGACTCGACACCGCGTGCTCACGCGAGAGAGTGCTGGTCGAGTCCGATTCGCCGAACAACAACGGACGCAGTCCCGCGTACACACCGACAACATCCTCGTGCGTCAACTCGTCCTGGAGCAGCTTGTTGACATGTCCGAGGATGTAGTCGATATCGCTTCGGCTCGCTGCCGGATGCGCGAGGTCGAGGTTCCAGTCGGTGTCCGTCGTACCGATGATCCAGTGGCTTCCCCACGGGATCACGAACAGCAGACTCTTCTCGGTCCGCGTAATGATTCCGGTAGAGGAGTTGATGCGGTTTCGCGGGACGACCAGGTGCACACCTTTCGAAGCGCGAACCTGGAATTGCCCTCGCCCACCGACCATTTCCTGGATCTCGTCGGTCCAGACCCCGGCGGCGTTGATGACCTGACGAGCACGGATCTCGAACGCGCGACCCGTTTCCAGATCCACTGCCTTCACTCCGACAACGCGGTCCTCCTCACGGAGAAAACCGATTACGCGGGTGCTGTTGACGCACAGTGCGCCGTATTCGGCTGCTGTGCGCGCCAGCATCATCGTGTGGCGGGCGTCATCTACCTGGCCCTCGTAGAACTTGACCGAACCCCTGATAGCAGAGCGCTTTCCGGAAGGGAACGACTCGAGAGTCTTCTTCTTTCCCACATGCTTGTGGTGTGAGGGAACCCCGCGGCCTGCGCCCATCACGTCGTAGACGCCGATGCCCAGACCGACGTACGGCCGGTCGATCAACTTCTCGAGCGGGTAGATGAACGGCACCGGCTTCGCGAGATGCGGGCACAGCGAGTTCAGAACCAGCGAACGCTCACGCAGTGCCTCGAACACGAGCGCAAAATTGAACTGCTCCAGGTAACGCAGTCCGCCGTGGAACAACTTGCTGGACCTGCTCGAGGTTCCGGACGCGAAGTCACGAGCCTCCACCAAGCCCACCTTCAGACCACGAGTTGCGGCATCGAGCGCGCTACCCGCGCCGACCACGCCACCGCCGATGACCAGGACGTCGAGTTCGGTTTCTTCCAACTTCTTCAGCGACTCCGCCCGCGAGGACGGACTCAATGCTTGTGCTGTGCTCATGAAAAGGGTTCCTTCACTTGAAAATAGGTAGAAATTCGGGCGCCGCTATCAGTCTGCGTCAACCCAGTCGAGTGTCCGAGTGACGGCTTTCTGCCAGCCTGCGTACAGCCGCTCACGCTCGGCCGAATCCATCGACGGCGTCCAGCTCTTGTCCTTCGCCCAGTTGCTGCGAATGTCGTCCTCGCTCTCCCAGTACCCGACCGCGAGACCAGCGGCGTACGCAGCGCCCAATGCCGTGGTCTCCGCAACGACAGGGCGGATCACCTCGACGTCGAGCAGATCGGCCTGGAATTGCATGAGGAGTTCGTTCGCGACCATTCCGCCGTCGACCTTGAGTACCTTCAAGTCGACGCCCGAGTCGAGGTTCATCGCCTCGATCACCTCACGGCTCTGGTACGCAGTCGCTTCGAGTACCGCCCGGGCAAGGTGCCCCTTGTTCACGAACCGGGTCAGACCGACGATGGCACCGCGGGCATCCGCGCGCCAGTGCGGTGCGAACAGACCCGAGAACGCAGGCACGAAGTACGCGCCACCGTTGTCGTCCACAGAGCGCGCATTGACCTCGATGTCGGCCGCGTTGTCGATCATGCCGAGGTTGTCCCGAAGCCACTGGACCAGCGAACCGGTCACGGCGATCGATCCTTCCAGCGCGTAAACCGTTGGCTGCTCACCGATCTTGTAGCAGACCGTAGTCAACAAACCGTTCTTGCTCATCACCTTTTCGGTGCCGGTGTTGAGGAGCACGAAGTTGCCGGTTCCGTAGGTGTTCTTCGCTTCTCCGGGTGAGAGGCAGGCCTGACCGAAAGTCGCTGCTTGCTGATCGCCGAGGATTCCGGCGATCGGCACACCGGACAACGTTCCGCGTTCGCGTACGAATCCGAAAGTTTCGGACGAGCTGCGAATCTCGGGGAGCATCGATTCGGGGATGCCCATGTCGGCGCAGATCGCCGAATCCCAAGCGAGAGTGTCAAGATCCATCAACAGGGTGCGCGACGCATTGGTGGGGTCGGTTGCGTGCACTCCGCCGTCGACGCCGCCGGTCATGTTCCACAGCACCCAGGTGTCCATCGTGCCGAAGCACAACTCTCCTGCGTCGGCCTTCTCACGCGCCCCCTCGACGTTGTCGAGAATCCACTTGACCTTGGGACCCGAGAAGTACGTGGCCAAAGGCAATCCGGTGACTTCGGTGTACTTCTTCGGCCCGTCCTCGCCGGCGAGTGCAGTACAGATTCGATCGGTGCGTGTGTCCTGCCAGACGATTGCGTTGTAGACGGGTTTTCCGGTGGCGCGTTCCCACACCACCGCTGTCTCACGCTGATTGGTGATGCCGACGGACGCGATATCGGCCGCGGTCAGGTCTGCGTTTGCCAAAGCGCCCGCGGTGACGTTGCGGACGTTGTCCCAAATTTCGATCGGATCGTGTTCGACCCAGCCTGCCTGCGGAAAGATCTGTGTGTGCTCGTGCTGTTCGACAGCGACTACGTGCCCACTGTGATCGAAGATCATGCAACGTGTGGAGGTGGTTCCCTGGTCTATCGCGGCTACGAACTGCGTCATCGTGCTACCCCTTTGGTATCGAAAGAAAGTACGAGAGATTGACTGTCAGAGATAATGTTTCGCGGTCACGCCGGTATCGACGCCGGCTCTTCGGTCGCTTCCTCCGCCGACTCGTCGTCAGGCAGGAATCTTCCAACCAGCTTGTCGTAGAGGAACACTCCGATCGGAGCGCCGATCAGGGGTCCCACGATGGGCACCCAGAAATACAAGCTCCCGTACTGATCTCGCCAGGCGCTGCCGTAGCCGGTGATGAAGGACGCCAGTCGTGGCCCGAAGTCGCGCGCCGGGTTGATGGCGTACCCCGCGTTGGTCGCCCAGGCGAATCCGATTCCCACCACGATCAATCCGACGACAAACGGCGCGAGATTCGCGAGCGGCGGAGTTCCACGAGAATCGGTGACTGCAACGATGAGGAACAACAGGATGGCGGTGCCGATGATCTGATCGATCAGAGCCGAGCCGAGACTGACCGGAAGCGTTCCGTTTCCGGGCATCGTCGAGAAGATCGTCTGGGTGGCGGTTGTGTGTCCGGGATCGATCGCATTGAGCATGTCGTTGTAATTCCACCGGACTATCAACGCGGCGACAAAGGCTCCAGCGGTCTGCGCCAGGGTGTACGGCAGCACCTTGCGCCAGGAGAATCCCCGGAAGATCGCGAAGGCGAAGGTCACTGCGGGGTTCAGATGAGCACCCGTCACCCGGCCTGCGACATAGATGCCGAACATGACGCCGAGTCCCCAGGCCCACGCAATACTGTCGTGTCCGCCGAGACCCCCACCGCTCCCGCCGGACACAACCTGCGCCACAACTCCGACGCCGAACAAGATCAAGATCATCGTTCCGGCGAACTCGGCTGCCAACTCGCCCGGAAGCCCCAATCGCTTGGCTTTCTCCATCCCCACCCTCACTTCGTTGTGATGCATGTCATAGTTTGGATTGCTGCACCCGTAGCGTAAAGCCCATTGCACATTCACGCATAGCTCGTGCACATATGTGCAAATGCGTCATTTGCGCACCGTAACGCTGGTAACAGACACACTTCTGGGACTTTGCGTGATCGAGCGGCTCAACCTGGTTCTACTCGGATAAGATTCGGTTCAGTGCTCTTGCACGTACGTGCAGACAGGACGAACCCATGGAAACTCCCACTTCCGACTCCGCTACCTCCGATCCGGCGGACCCTCGCATCGCCGACGCCGTTCAGGCCGCACGCCTCTATTACTTCCAGGACCAGACCATGGCTGCCATCGGCCGCGACATGGGGGTGTCCCGATCCACCGTCTCCCGATTGATCACCTACGCGCGCACCTCAGGCCTCGTCGAGATCAAGATCAGCACCCCGCACGGCCAGGCTCCTCGCATCGAACGCGAGTTCTCGGAACGGTACGGAGTGCGTGCCCACGTGGTGACGGTGCCGGAACTGGTGGGCGATCTCGAGCGACTCGAGAAGGTCGCAACCTTTGCCGGACGCCTGCTCGCGTCGTTCTTCGACAGCGACATGGTGATGGGGATCGCCTGGGGAACCACTCTCAGTGAAGTCAGCAAGCACCTTGCCCCCAAACGCACGTACAACTCGTACGTCGTGCAACTCAACGGCGCCGCGAATACTCGCACCACCGGAATCTCGTACGCCAGCGACATCATCAGAACCATCGCCGACGCCTACGGCGCTCTCCCCCAAGGATTTCCGGTCCCCGCATTCTTCGACTACCCGGAGACCCGGGAGCAGTTGTGGCGCGAACGAAGTATCAAACGCGTACTGGACATGCAAAAGCGAATGGACCTGGCAGTCTTCAGCATCGGCGTACCGGGCGGCAACGTCCCGAGTCACGTCTACACCGCCGGATACCTCGAACCCGATGAAGCAGAAGCACTTCGACGCGACGGAGTAGTCGGCGACATCGCAACCGTGTTCTTCCGGTCAGACGGGAGCTACCGCGGAATCGAACTCAACGAGCGCGCGAGCGGCCCACGACTGGACCTTTTCGAGAAGGTCGCCAGGCGCGTGTGCATTGTCGCCGGAACAGCAAAACTGCCCGCACTGGAGGGTGCACTACGGGGCGGGCTGATCACCGACCTGATCATCGACGACGTCAGTGCCACCGCGCTGGTGTCCTGACCGCTGCACCAGCTTCTCGATTCCGTCGAGCAGTAAGCCAAGCGAGAAACTGAAATCGAAGGCATCATCGCCGGCGGCCTCACCCTCCGGGCTGCCGTCCTCGAAGCCACCCTCCTCGATTGCGGCACTCAGGTGGGGGAATTCCTCCCGATTGATGACACGAGCAATGAGAGCACCGTATGCGACGTCGTCATCTTCCGACTGCGCTGAACGAGTAGCCAGGTCGGCCGAGAATCGGGCGCGGCCGATGACGAACAACGACACGTTGGTCACCACCTGGAACTTCGACGCGGCACTCAGGGCGACACCGTCGAGGGCGCTCAGACCCGCGTCGAGCCACGCCATGTTGTTGGGCCCGGTCGGTGGAGCCGTGATGGGCAGCTTGAGCCACCACGGTCGACTCAGCATCGTGGCATACTCCTGATTCGCCCACGCCTCGAGCTTGACGCGCCAGGTCACGCCGTCGGGAATCACCGGCGGTGGCCCGATCACCCGATCCGAAATCAGTTCGATCAGTTCGTCTTTGCTTGCCACGTAGCGGTAGAGCGACATGGTCGTGAACCCGAGCGCTTTGGCCACGCGGCCCATCGACAGAGCCGTGACACCTTCCGCGTCGGCCAACTCGATCGCGGTGTCGAGAATTTGCTCGAGACTGAGCCCCTTCTTGGGACCCCGCGTTCCCGGCTGGTCCAATCCCCAGGCCAGTTCAACTGCTCTCGGTAGCGCTCCGCGATCCATAAGCTCCCACTCTTCACTCTTGCCATCATCCTAGAACTGTGTACGCTATAAACACGAGTTTATGACATACACAGTTCTTACTTGGAGGTCTCGATGTCAGGAACGATCCCCGCAATCTCGGTCCGCGGACTCCGAAAGCGCTACGGCGTTCAACAGGTACTGGGTGGACTCGACCTGTCGGTCCCGGCCGGATCGGTGTACGCCCTCCTCGGCGCGAACGGCGCCGGAAAGACCACGGCCGTAAGAATTCTCACCACCCTCATCCCCTTCGACGGAGGCGAGGTCACGGTCGCGGGGCATTCACTGCCCGGAGATCCACAGAACGTTCGGCGGCGCATCAGCGTGACCGGGCAGTACGCAGCCGTCGATACCTTGCTGACCGGATTCGAGAACCTGACCCTTCTGGGCGAACTGAATCACCTGGGCCGGAAGAACTCCCGTCGCCGTGCCGAGGAATTGCTCGACCAGTTCGATTTGACGGACTTCGGCGACAAACGCGCCGGCGACTACTCTGGCGGCATGCTCAGACGACTCGACATCGCAATGAGCCTCGTCGCCCGACCGGACGTCGTCTTTCTCGACGAACCCACCACCGGCCTGGACCCGCGGAGCCGCCACGAAATGTGGTCGATCGTTCGAGGACTCACAGCGTCAGGCGTCACCATCTTCCTCACCACCCAATACCTCGACGAGGCAGACGAATTGGCCGATACAGTCGGCGTGCTGAGCGGCGGTCGCCTCGTCGCCGAGGGAACACCGGACGAACTCAAACGCCTTGTTCCCGGCGGCCACGTCGCTCTGCAATTCGAGAACCTGGCCCAACTCGAACTCGCCGCGGCATCACTGCCGCAGGCGCATTCGAATGCCGAGACCTTGACCCTGCACATCCCTTCCGACGGAGCGGTTCCGTCGATCAAAGCCATCCTCGACTCGATCGACGATCCGTCGATCACCGTCGAGAAGTTCTCCGTTCACACCCCTGATCTGGACGACGTGTTCTTCGCGCTCACCGGATCAGGCCAACCTGAGATTGCGAGCGTTCGATGACCTCCACCATTGCAATCGATTCCGCGGTGATGCTCCGCCGGAATCTCAAACACGTTCTGCGCAGTCCGGATTCGATGATCACCGCGATAGCCCTTCCGGTCATGCTCATGCTGCTGTTCGTCTACGTCTTCGGCGGCGCCATCAACACCGGTAGCGAGTACATCGACTACGTCGTACCAGGAATCATCCTTCTGTGCGCCGGTTTCGGTGCCTCGACCACCGCGGTCAGCGTCTCGAGCGACATGAAGGACGGGGTCATCGACCGTTTCCGGACCCTGGCGATCTCTCCGTCGTCGGTCCTGACCGGTCATGTAATGGCCAGCGTCGTCCGCAACATCCTGACTACGGCGATCGTGGTCGTCGTTGCGCTGATCATGGGATTTCGCCCGACCAGCGATCCGTTGCGCTGGCTCGGCGTCGCCGCTGTGATCGTCGCCTTCGTCTTTGCCATGTCGTACCTCTCGACAGCTTTGGGGCTCTTGGCCAAGAACCCGGAGGCTGCAAGCGGATTCACCTTCGCCATCATGTTCCTGCCCTACGTCAGCACTGCTTTCGTACCGGCTGAGACAATGCCGTCATGGCTGCAGGGATTTGCCCGGCACCAACCGGTAACCCCGATCATCGAGACGGTGCGCGGACTCCTGATGGGCACGCCGATCGGGAACAGCGCGGCCATCGCCCTCGCGTGGTGCCTGGGCATCGCCGCCGCGGGATTCGTGTGGTCGAACTGGCTCTACCGACGAAAGACCGCGAGCTGACCACACAAGAAAGCCCCACACCTGACGGTGCGGGGCTGCTTGTGCTGTGCGCCTTTATTAACCGCGGGGGGTTAATAAAGGCGCACAGTGAATTACTTGGCTTCCAGCAGATCGATCACGAAGACCAAGGTCTTGCCGGAAAGCTGGTGCCCTGCACCGGCGGGGCCGTATGCCAGCTCCGGCGGAATGGTGAGCTGGCGACGTCCGCCAACCTTCATGCCCGGGATGCCGTCCTGCCAACCCTTGATCAGGCCACGAAGCGGGAACTGAATGGACTCGCCACGGCTCCAGGAAGAGTCGAACTCTTCACCGGACTCGAACTCGACACCGACGTAGTGAACATCGACGGTGCCACCGGGAACGGCTTCGGCGCCTTCTCCGACAACAAGATCCTTGATGACCAGATCGGTCGGCGCGGGGCCTTCCTGGAACTCGATTACGGGCTTGCTACTCATGGGTCCTCCTCGTTGAGGCGAAATAATGTGTACAGAAGACTAGCGGGTGGTGATGTCGCTAGGTCACGCGTCAGCGGGACGTGATGTCGCTAGGTCACGCGTCAGCGGGACGTGATGTCTCTGTAGTCACGCTCGGTGTAGCCGGTGTAGATCTGGCGCGGGCGGCCGATCTTCGTAGCCGGATCCTCGTGCATTTCACGCCAGTGCGCAATCCAGCCGGGCAGACGGCCCATGGCGAACAGCACCGTGAACATGCGCGGCGGGAAGCCCATCGCGCGGTAGATGAGGCCGGTGTAGAAGTCGACGTTCGGGTAGAGCTTGCGCTCGATGAAGTAGTCGTCCGTGAGGGCGGCCTCTTCGAGTTGCATTGCGATGTTGAGCAGTTCGTCGTCGCCGCCGAGCTTGGCGAGGATGGTGTGCGCGGTTTCGCGGACCAGCGCAGCGCGCGGATCGTAGTTGCGGTAGACGCGGTGCCCGAAGCCCATGAGCTTCACGCCGTCTTCCTTGTTCTTGACCTTGCGGACGAACTCGGCTGCGGTGCTGCCGCTGGCCTTGATCTCGTCGAGCATCTCGAGCACTGCCTGGTTCGCGCCACCGTGCAGCGGGCCCCACAGTGCGTTGATGCCGGCAGAGACGGAGGTGAACAGGTTGGCGTCCGACGAGCCGACCATGCGCACGGTCGACGTGGAGCAGTTCTGCTCGTGGTCCGCGTGCAGGATCAGCAGCATGTCGAGTGCCTTGGCGACCTCGGGATCACCCTGGTACGGCTCGGCCGGGAAGCCGAACGTCATACGCATGAAGTTCTCGACCAGGTTCAACGAGTTGTCCGGGTACAGGAACGGCTGTCCGACGGACTTCTTGTACGCGTACGCAGCGATGGTCGGCAGCTTCGCAAGAAGACGGATGGTGGACAGTTCCACCTGCTCCGGATCCTCGGGATCGAGCGAATCCTGGTAGTACGCCGACAGTGCGTTCACTGCGGACGAGAGAACCGGCATCGGGTGAGCGTTGCGCGGGAATCCGTCGAAGAACCGCTTGAGGTCCTCGTGGAGCAGGGTGTGTCGACGAATGCGGTCCGTGAAGGACTCGAGCTGGGCGTCGGTCGGCAGTTCGCCGTAGATCAGCAGGTAGCTGACCTCGATGAACGTCGACTTACCTGCCAACTGCTCGATGGGATATCCGCGGTAACGCAGGATTCCCTTCTCACCGTCGATGTATGTGATTGCAGAACTGGTGGATGCAGTGTTCACAAAACCGGGGTCAAGGGTGGTGTACCCCGTTGTGGCCAGCAGCTTTCCCAGCTCGATGCCGTCATTGCCCTCTGTTGCCCTGGCAATGGACATCGTGTACTCACCACCGGGGTAAGTAAGCGTGGGCTTTGTGTCATTGTCAGCGGGCACGAAGGATCCCTCTCAAGCTCGAACCAACGAGTAACTACATGCGATCAACTAGAAACTAGTCGCACGGGAGAGATCGTGCCGAAGGAGGGTCGCTCCACGGCTATTTTTCGGGTACTCACGAACCCGACATACCCACCGAAACTGAAACACGTTCCAGGCTGGGTTTTCCCACTCGCATGACCGGTACTCCAGTCTACGGAATCGCGCATTTACCCACACTGATCTGCAAATCTCGGCAGCTATCCGAGAATGGGACCAATGTCGGACCGTCCGGAGCACTGACACGAGGTACCGAAAACCGATCGTTATCGCCTGATGCCTACTCGGCGTTACACGATCCCACGGTATGAGAGCCGGATCACAGAGCCTTGATGCCCCAGCTACCCGTCCACGTCTGACCCGGGTGAAGCACCAGGAGGTCGATGCCCGAATTGAAGGCGTCAGGCGGGCAGGTCATCGGTTCCAAAGCCAATGCGCGGCCGCGATCGGGATACCCCTTGTCGTTGGCGGGATCTGCGATGAAGGCCTGAATCCACGGGAACTCGCGGTTGGTCCACAGGGCAGTGCCCGTTCCATCCGGAGCCAGCAGCTCATGTTGCGTCCGACCACTGCCGTCGACGACGTCCAATGCGCTGTACGGCGTGTCCAACTGAACCCCGTCGAGCGGTCTCGGTGTCCGGAAGTCGTAATCCGTACCGGCGACTGCCTGCGAATACGCGTTCGGCAGCATCCTCGCCGGATCGATCGGCAACCGCGTGCCTGCGGCCAGATGCAGTGCACATTCGTCGAGCGGAAAGTCGCCGGCGCGAATGAAGGTGTGCATTCCGAGCCCGAACGGAGACGAGGTCGCACCCTTGTTCGTGGCCGTATGCGTGACGGTCAACCCGTCGGCACCGACCTCATAGGCGATCGTCAGCTGCAACGGATACGGCCAACCCTTGTGCAGTCCGACGTCCACCGACAGTTCGACGCGCTCGTAGGTGTGGTCCACGAGGCTCCAATTGCGACGACGGACGAACCCGTGGCTCGCGTTCCCCAGCGCAGGTTCGGTGATCTCGAGTTGATGCTCGATCCCGTCGAACATGAAGTGCCCGTCGCGAATTCGGTTGGGCCACGGCGCGAGAACCAATCCGGCCGACAGCGGCGGCTTCGATCCGAGTGCCCAGGTCTCGGTCAGCGCGCGCTGACCGTTCGGTCCTTCGTGGTCGAGAAGCCGCAACCCGGCACCGGCCGCGGCGATCTCGGCTCGATAGCCGCCACCACGGATCTCGAACCCTCCCCTACCCGTGCTGTGCGGCGCAGTCATACGTACCAGTTTCCACCACGAGCGACCGGTTAACCAGGACGTCAGACGGCGCGTCCCACCTTGTAGCGAACGAACGCCGGAAATGCGAGGGCAGAAAGGACAACACCGACAATCACCAGGAAGCCGCCGCCCGCTGCCGCGACACCGGTCCCGAACAGGAAGGCCGCACCGCCGTGCAGGACGTCACCGATACGCGGACCACCAGCCACGACCACGATGAACACGCCCTGCAGTCGTCCGCGCATGTCGTCGGTTGCCACTTGCTGAAGCATCGTGCTGCGGAATGCGGCCGAGACCATGTCGACGGCGCCGCCGAATGCCAGGAACGCAACCGCCACCCAGAGCAGAATCACACTGGAACCGGGACTCGCGAAGTACACCGCTACTCCGAAGCCGACCATGGACAGCCCCCACAGTGCGATGCAGACCAGCACGGCCCGCCCCTGGTACTGAACCCGTGGCAACCAACCCGAGAACACTCCGCCCAGAACGGCTCCCACCGACATCGCCGCGAACAGCAGTCCGAGCGCAAAACCGCCGCTGGCGGGGTCACCGAAGGATTCGTGTGCGATCTCCGGGAACAGTGCTCGCGACATCCCGAACACCATCGCGATGATGTCCACCACGAACGACGCGAGCAGAACCTTCTGCGTCGCGAGATACGTGAAACCGCCCAGAACCTCGCTGAGCCCGGCCCGCCGAGACGTGCCGGTCGGCGGAATCGCCGGGAGCTTCCACACTGCCCACAACGTGGCGATCAGAAAGATCGAGTCGAGCAGGTACAGCAGTTGCAGACCGGCCGACGGTATGAGGACACCCGCCAGTAGCGGGCCGGCTATCGCACCGAACTGCACGACAGTCATGTTCAGCGAGTTCGCGGCAGGTAACTGCCTGCCCGGGATCAACCGAGGGATGATCGCCGCTCGCGTCGGTTGGTTCACCGCGAAGAACGCCTGTTGAACCGAGAACAATCCGAGCACCAACCACACGTTGTTCACGTTCAGAGCAGCCTGGATCCAGAACAGCACCGACGTGACACCGAGTCCGACCGAGGTGATCATCAACAGCCGTCGTCGATCCATGACGTCGGCCAGTGCGCCGCCCCACAGACCGAAAACGACCAGCGGGACCAGACCGAAGATTCCCGTCAGACCGACGTAGGCCGAGCTTCGGGTGATCTCGTACACCTGTTGCGGTACGGCGACCACACTGAGCTGAGCGCCGATGACGGTGACGATGCCGGCCGTCCACAGCCGTCGATAGTCGCGATTCTCGAGCGGAGTCGTGTCCGCGAGTAACCGGCTCACGGCTGGAGACGGACGGCGGACCACTGTCCGTCGACCAGGCTCGTGCGAACTCGATTGTGCATGCGGTTGGCGCGTCCTTGCCAGAACTCGACGGACTCGGGCCGAATCAGAATCCCGCCCCAGTTCGGTGGCACCGGAATCTCACCGTCCACGCCGAATCGCGCGGCGACCTCACGCAGTTGCTCGTCGAGATCGGCACGCGAGTCGATCGGACGAGACTGCGACGACGCCCACGCGCCGAGCTGCGATCCACGAGGCCTGGTTCGCCAATAATCCTGCGTCAGTTGAGCACTCACGCGCTCGGTGGTGCCGCGGACGATCACCTGCCTGGCAAGGGTCAGCCACGTGAAGTTGGCCGACGCGTACGGGTGCGCGTCGAGGTGACGAGCCTTGTCGGATCCGTAGTTGGTGAAGAAGAGGACACCGTCTTCGCTGAGCCCTTTGCAAAGCACGGTCCGCGACGCCGGACGGCCACCGTCGTCCACCGTCGACAGAGTCATGGCGTTGGGCTCCGGCGCGTCAGCTTCGACGGCGTCCACGAGCCATTGACGCATGAGGGGCAGCCAACCGGTCTCGACGACCGAGGTATCCAATTCCGCACTCATGCGGTCCTCGACGGACTCCGATTCGCTGCCTGCTTGCGGATAGCCCACACGCATGGCCGCGAGTTCGTTGTCCACCGCCTGCGGGTCCTGACGTTCATTCGACACAGCCGAGAACGCTACTCCCGGGTACTCACTGGCCAACGGCTACGCGGCACGCGCTAAAGTTTGCCGTGGCTAGACCCGACCCGGACCGCGAGCCGCACCAGCGACAGCAACCGAATCGGGACGAGACGATTGCGCAGTACAAAACACGGTGCGTGCTCATCCCTGCGAGCACCGAGGCGCAGTCACTGAAGCTGAGGCAGTGCGACTGTAGACCTGGCGCACTCGAACGAGGAGAGTCCACGAGAATGGCAGCGAGCGCAGCAATACCGGACGATTTTGTGAGCGGACTCGAAGGCGTCGTCGCCTTCACCAGCGATATCGCAGAACCCGACAAGGACGGCGGCGCACTGCGCTACCGCGGTGTCGACATCGAAGACCTGGTCGGCCAGAGGGTCACCTTCGGCAACGTATGGGCCCTTCTCGTCGACGGCCGCTTCGGCCCCGGCCTCCCGCCGGCCGAGCCCTTCCCCCTCCCCATTCACACCGGCGACGTCCGTGTCGACGTCCAGGCCGGACTGGCGATGCTGGCTCCCATCTGGGGATACCAGCCGCTCCTCGACATCGATGACGAGACCGCCCGCGACCAGCTCGCCCGCGCATCCGTCATGGCACTGTCGTACGTCGCGCAGTCCGCTCGCGGCATCTACCAGCCTGCAGTCCCCCAGAGCCGCATCGACGAGGCCAAGACGGTCACCGAGCGCTTCATGGTTCGCTGGAAGGGTGAGCCCGATCCGGCACACGTCGAGGCAATCGACGCGTACTGGGTCTCGGCAGCCGAGCACGGCATGAACGCCTCCACCTTCACGGCCCGCGTCATCGCCTCCACCGGCGCCGACGTCGCTGCCTCGCTTTCCGGCGCCATCGGCGCGATGTCCGGCCCGCTGCACGGCGGCGCACCGGCCCGCGTTCTTCCGATGATCGAAGAGACCGAGAAGACCGGCGACGCCCGCGCACTGGTCAAGGGAATCCTCGACCGCAAGGAAAAGCTCATGGGCTTCGGACACCGCGTCTACCGCGCCGAAGATCCCCGTGCACGCGTGCTCCGCGCTACCGCGAAGCGCCTCAACGCTCCCCGCTACGAAGCTGCCGCAGCTCTCGAGCAGGCTGCACTGGCAGAACTGCGTGAGCGTCGTCCCGATCGCGCGATCGAGACCAACGTCGAGTTCTGGGCCGCCGTCATCCTCGACTTCGCCGAGGTTCCCGCGCACATGATGCCTGCCATGTTCACCTGTGGCCGCACCGCCGGCTGGTGTGCACACATCCTCGAGCAGAAGCGTCTCGGTAAACTGGTACGCCCGGCCGCCATCTACACCGGCCCGGCGCCCCGTACTCCGGAGTCGGTCGAGGGCTGGGACCAGATCAGCCACGCGTAGTACCCCGCTCGAATTCGCCAATCACGGTAGTACAGAACACAAGTGAAGGAACAGAAAGAAGCGATGACCTCCACACCGATCATCCCCGCCGACCTCAAGCCCGCCGACGGACGCTTCGGCTGCGGTCCTTCCAAGGTTCGCCCCGAGCAGCTGCAGTCCCTGGTCGAGGTGGGCGCTTCGGTGTTCGGCACCAGCCATCGCCAGAAGCCGGTCAAGAACGTTGTGGCCAGCATTCGTTCCGGCCTCGCCGATCTGTTCTCACTGCCCGAGGGCTACGAGGTCGTCCTCGGCAACGGCGGAACCACTGCGTTCTGGGATGCGGCCGCATTCGGCCTCATCCGCGAGAAGTCGCTGCACCTGACCAACGGCGAATTCAGCTCCAAGTTCGCTTCGGTCGCCAAGGCCAACCCGTTCATCGGTGACCCGATCGTCGTTTCCGCCGATCCGGGCAGCGCACCGGTGCCGGTCTCCGACCCGTCCGTCGATCTCATCGGCTGGGCGCACAACGAGACCTCCACCGGTGTGTCGATCCCCGTCTCGCGCCCCGCGGGTTCGGAGAACGCACTGATCGCCATCGACGCCACCTCGGGCGCCGGTGGACTTCCGGTCAACGTCGCCGATTCCGACGTCTACTACTTCGCTCCGCAGAAGTGCTTCGCCGCAGACGGCGGACTGTGGATCGCGCTGATGAGCCCGGCCGCCCTCGAGCGCGTCGCGGAGATCAAGGATTCGGGACGCTGGACTCCTGACTTCCTCTCACTGCCCATCGCCGTGGACAACAGCTCCAAGGATCAGACGTACAACACCCCGGCCCTGGCCACCCTCCTGCTCTTCGCCAACCAGATCGAGTGGATGAACAGCAACGGCGGCCTCGACTGGACCACCGCACGCACCGCGGATTCGTCCTCGCGCCTGTACAACTGGGCCGAGGCCAGCGAGTTCGCAACGCCGTTCGTCGCTGATCCGGCACACCGCTCGCAGGTTGTCGGCACCATCGACTTCAAGGACGACGTCGACGCTGCCGAGGTGGCAAAGATCCTGCGCGCCAACGGAATCGTCGATACCGAGCCGTACCGCAAGCTCGGCCGCAACCAGCTGCGCGTCGGCATGTTCCCGGCCATCGACCCCGATGACGTCACCGCTCTCACCAAGAGCATCGACTGGGTCGTTTCTCAGCTCGGCTGATTTTCATACTGCTTCACCGCTCGGCCCCCGACATGATGTCGGGGGCCGAGCGTCGTTTGCGCCAGGCCTTGTGAGCTACCACACCGGTGGTCGGATCCGAGGTCATCTCGCCCTGCGTGTCCTGCCGAGTCCATGGTCACGAATGAATTACAGTTGAGCGCGGCGCAAAGTCGCGAGCCGGCGCGATAAGGAGGTCAATGTGCGAGAGCTTCGAGTGATCGGACTTGAACCCGATGGATCGCATGTGGTGTGCGCAGATGCTGAAACCGGCCAGAAATTCCGGCTTCCCGCCGATGACAAACTTCGTGCAGCTTCCCGCGGAGACGTGGCTCGACTCGGCCAGATTGAGATCGAAATGGAAAGCCAACTCCGTCCCCGCGAAATTCAGGCGCGCATTCGTTCCGGTGCTTCCGTAGAGCAGGTCGCCGAAGAAGCGAAGATCCCCATCAGCAAGGTCGAGCGCTTTGCGTACCCCGTTCTGCTCGAGCGTTCCCGCGCCGCGGAAATGGCGCAGGGCGGACACCCGGTACGCGACAACGGCCCGACGGTTCCCACCCTCTCCGAAATCGTGACCCACGCATTCCGCGCCCGCGGCCACAGCATCGACGAGGCCACCTGGGATGCCTGGCGCGACGAGGACAATCAGTGGGTCGCGCAGTTGCAGTGGCAGGCCGGCCGCACCACCAACGCCGCACACTGGCGCTACCAGCCCGACGCGCACGGCGGAACGATCGTCGCACTCGACGACGCGGCATTCGACTTGATCGATCCCGACTTCGGTCGCCCGCTCCGCGGCCTGGTACCGGTGGTTTCGAACGAGCCGCAGCAGCTTGAACTGTCCCGATTCGACGTCGAACCGGTGGCGGAGATCGAGCCGGAGCCCGCAGCAGTTTCCGAGCGAACAGCAGTTTCCGAGCGGACAGCAGCTTCCGAGCGAACGGTGGTGGCGGAACGAATCGTGGCGCCCGAGCCGATTGCTGTCGAGCCGGAAACAGTCGTCGACGAAGAGGTTCCCGAGCCTGCACCGGACGTGACCCCGAAAACCGCTCCGCAGCAGACGCAGACCAAGGACAAGCGCGGACGGCCTGCTCTTCCCTCGTGGGACGACGTACTCCTCGGGGTCCGCAGCAGCGGTCGCTGACCCGAAGGAAAGTATTCTTCTTTCGAGCGAGGCTGAGGAGAGAGGGCTGCCGGTGGCTGCACGGGTATCGACGATCTGGTTTCTGGGCGGCGCAGACGCTCGCACCGAATTGAGCAAGTACCCACAGCCGGATCAGACCGAGGCGCTGAAAATCGCCATGTCGCTGTACCCGGACAAGGAGTTCGAGTCTCTCGGTCCTCAGCCGCTGTCGATGGCCGCGACGGTGAGCCCCGGCTACGTCTTCGTCGGCGCGTACGGCCGAGTGAGCGTCGTCTGCAGTTCCGAACTCAGCACATTTGTCCCCTCGAAACTGCCTGAGTCCTGGCACCTTTCGGCCGAGGGTGGCTCGACGCTGTTGATCAGCTCCGTCCCCGAAACCGCGCAGGGTTCGTTTGCACTGTGGGAGAACGGCGAGCTACGACGCTCGTTCAGTGCCATCCCGATCGACATCGTCGAAAATCTGGGGATCCCGCAGACGTGGGAACTGGAATTCTGGGCCGGCAACCATCCCCTGCGTTACCCGCCCGGGATCCTGCCCGATCCGCAGTCACTTCCGTTCCACCCGCAGCAGTTCGCGGAGTCCGCCAACCTCGAGTGGCTGGGATTCCGATACACCGGCGCGCCGCGAGAACACGAACTCGACACAACGCAGATTCTCCTGTGGGGCTTCAAGATTCACCGCCCCGGCGAGGCACCCAAACCTGCGCCCCCAGCTCCCGTACCGGTACCCGAGCAGGCGCCGACAGAGATACCCATGCCCGAAAACATGCCGCCGATCCACGACGCACCCGTGGCCAAGCCGCGCGGTCGCCTCGCCCGGTACTTCGGGTTCAAGTAGCGCGAACAAGCATCACACAGTCACGCGGCTATCGCTGCGATCCACCCGAGCGGAACGCCGACTACCGCGCCGTAGACCACCCATCGCCACACGGGGACGGCTCGCCAGCGCCAGACGGTCGGCGCAAGTCCGCCTACCGCAATGATATTGACGACAACCGCCAGGAGCACGTTCACGTTGCCGAGCGCGACGCAGAACGCCGCGACGGCGCTGGTCGAGAGCATCGCGGCGAATACCGACACCGCGATTCCGGTGAACCAGGGCGTGCGGTCCAGAGTCACCGGCCGGTCCTGACACGTTCGTAGAAGGCCATCGCCGCTGCGGTCGCGACGTTGAGCGAATCGGTACCAGGTGCCATCGGTATCTTGGCACGAATGTCGGTGGCCCGCATCGCATGTTCGGTCAGACCTGGCCCCTCGGCGCCCAGCAGTAGCGCCACCTTCTCCCCGGTCATCGCATCGGCCAAAGTGACCGCTTCCGGATTCGGAGTCAAGGATATGAGCTGAAAACCGTTGCCACGCAGCTCATCCAAGTCATGTGGCCACTTTGCCACATGCGCGAAGGGCACTCGCAGCACGTGCCCCATCGACACACGGACCGACCGCCGGTACAGCGGGTCAGCACAACCCTTCCCGAACAGAACGGCGTCGACGCCGAGCCCTGCAGCGTTGCGGAACATCGAGCCGAGGTTCTCGTGATCGTTGACGCCTTCGAGGACCACGACGGTCTTTGCGTCCTTCAGCACGTCCGAGACCGCGAGTGGTGCCGGGCGCGCTGCTGCAGCGAGGACGCCACGGTTCAGGTGGAATCCGACGACCTCGGCCATCACTTCGGCGCTCGTACGGTAGAACGGCACGTCCACACCGTCGAGATCGTCAGCGAGCTCCAGGAGCCGTCGTTCGACGCCGAGAAGACTGATCGGCTGGAACCGCGACGTCAGCAGTCGCTGAGTGACGAACACTCCTTCGGCGATGACCAGTCCCTTGCCCTCCGGCAGGTCGGGGCGCCGATCCGAGGAGTTGAGATCGCGAAAGTCATCCAACCGGGGGTCGGCGGGATCTGAGATGTCGATGACGTGAACCACGGGTCTATCGTGCCGTACGCACCGCGGGCCCCCGCCACTACTCCCGACCTAGCGCAGCAGCGTAGCGAAATGCGCGTCGAGCACCTGGCCGATCACCTGCGGATTGGTTCGCTCGGGATTGTCGACGCCGTGCGACGCGAGCCCGTCGGCGAGCGCATGCAACCTCATCGCCTCGATGTCGACCGAAGCGTCCGGCTGCAGGAATCCTGCATCATGTACGGCCTCGACAAATGTTCGATAGTGCTCGAACAGCGTCCGGTCCGTCTCGTCACGCACTGCGGTCAACGTCGAATCGGTCTGGGCGGCAGCAGCAAACGCCTCCCAGACCTGCATTTCTTCACGCCGATCTTCGTCGAGGGGAACGAACTGATCGGTGAACTGGCGGATCGCGCGGCGGATGTCGGGATCGAAGTCGATGCCGGCGATTCTCTTCTCCACTCGGACGGTCACGAGCGTCATCGCGAACAGCAAGAGTTCGGACTGCGTCGCGAAGAAGTGCCTTAGCGACCCCGTCGACATCTTCGCCTCGTCCGCGACGGCCCGGACGCTCGCGCTCGCCACACCATCACGACGGATCACACGCCAGACAGCCTCGGCGATCTCTTCCCGTCGCTCATCGGGGCTGCTTCGTTTCACCACTTCACAAAGCTAACACAGTTGTGCTAGTTTTCGATCACTAACACAGTCGTACTAGAAATGAGCTGATGTCATGATCGTCCATCTGATCATCGCGTGCGAAATCATGTTCTGGGTGTTCATCGCCGCCGGTCTCGCCGCCCGCTATCTGCTGCGCCGCAAGACGCTGGGTGCCGCACTGCTCATCTGCGCACCCCTGGTCGACGTCGTCCTGCTCGTCGCCACAGCCCTCGATCTTCGGGGCGGCGGCGAGGCGAACTTCACCCACGGGCTTGCTGCGGCCTACATCGGCTTCTCCGTTGCGTTCGGGCACAGTCTCATCTCCTGGGCCGACGCCAGGTTCGCCTACCGATTCGCCGGCGGCCCGGCTCCCGTCGCGCCACCCGAGTACGGGAGTGCGCGAGCACTGCGCGAATGGCGCGAGTTCGGCAAAGCCGCGATCGCCTGGGCCATCGCGTGCGGACTTCTCGGCGCGGCCATCTTCCTCGTCGACGACCCCGCACGTACGGGTGCCCTCGACGGATGGATCAGCAAGCTGACAGTGGCGCTGGGAATCTGGGGAGCAATCGCCCTGAGCTACACGGTGTTTCCCAAGCGCGAGAAGGTCACGGCGCGCGGCTAGCCTCGACTGCCTGTTCGGTCGCGTCGCACACGATCACCGGACGCAGGACGAACACCGGCAACCTTCCACCGTCTTCCGGCCTCGCAAGACGAAGTTTCAGCCCTTCGCTACGTAGCAGGTACACCCCGGCCACTGTGCCCGAGACGAGCGAGATCACTCCGCCCACGATCAGGGGCGCACGGGGATCCACGGAGTCGGCGAGCCAACCAAGCAGCGGGCTTCCCAGCGGTGTGCCACCGAGGAAACTGAGCATGTAGATGCCCATCACCCGCCCACGCATCTCGGAGGGGACCGACATCTGCAGGATGTTCATCGCGGACGTCGTGAACGTCAACGTCAGTGCGCCCGTGGGAATCAACATCAGCGCCACCAACGCGTAGGTAGGCATCAATCCCACCGCGACCTCGAACACGCCGAAAGCCACGGCGGCACCGAGGAACGTCCGCAACCGCGGCGCTTCCTTGCGCCTTGCGGCATACGCAGCGCCTGCAAGGGTTCCCACGGCAAGCGTCGTGGACAGCAGTCCGTAACCGTCGGCTTCGAGACCGAACGTGTTGCGCGCCATCACCGCCAGGCTGATCGCGAAGTTCAGGCCGAACGTCGAGACCATGAAGACGGACACCATGATCACCCGAAGGTCTTTGCGACCCCACACATATCGGAACCCGTCGCGCACCTGCCCCTTGGTACGCGGCGCCGGTTCGGACGGGATCAGCTCCTTCTTGTTCATCAGGTACAGCGCGATGAGGACCCCACCGAACGTCGCGACGTTGAGCAGGAACACCCACCCGGTTCCGATCAGGTTGATCAAAACACCCGAGATGGCCGGACCGACGATGCGGGCCGTGTTGAACGTCATCGAGTTGAGCGCGATGGCATTGGACAGGTGTTCCTTGCCCACCATCTCGATAGTGAACGACTGACGCACCGGTGCGTCGAGCGCCGAGACACAGCCGAGGGCAAAGGCGATCAGGAAGACGTGCCACAACGCGACGAGCCCACCGACGTCCAACAGACCCAACACCAGTGCGCATACCGCACTCGCCCACTGCGTGAAGATCAGGATCCGACGCTTGTCGTACCGATCGGCCAGCACCCCACCCCACACCGACAGAAACAGCGTCGGACCGAACTGCAAGGCCATGACGATGCCCACCGCCAACGCGTTGCCGTCCGAGAGCGTCAGTACCAGCCAGTCCTGGGCAATACGTTGCATCCACGTGCCGACCAGAGAAACAATCTGTCCGGAAGCCCAAAGGCGGTAGTTGCGGTTGTGGAGCGCGGCAAACATGCCGGAATCGGGGTCTCGGGGCACTCCACCATCTTGCCCCTCGAGTAATTCGTTTGGGCAACGACCTCTATGTAGCGGAGCTACGCGACCGCATAACTCGCGGAACTACTCCGTCTTGTTGACCATCTCCGTGATGATCCCGACGGCACCGCGCAGCGTCGCGAGTTCTTCGCCACCCAGCCCGGCCAGCTGCTCGTTCATCCACGCCTCACGCGCATGGGTCTCGTCCGCGAGCAACGCCTGCCCGGCGTCGGAGAGATTCACGATGATCTGACGACCGTCCGTGGGATGCGGCGAGCGCTCGACCAGACCGAGCTCGGCGAGAGAAGCAACAACGCGCGTCATCGACGGCGGCTGAACTTTCTCACGTGCTGCGAGTACGCCAGGGGTCATCGGGCCGTACTGATCCAGGCTCGCCAAAGCGGACAGTTGCGTCAGCGATACCTGAGCGTCGACTCTGCGGCCGCGCAGATGCCTGGTGAGACGCACTACAGCCAGGGAAAGATCGCTGGCCAGCGCACGAGTTTCGGTGGTCACGCGTCAGACAATACGTCAAGAGCTGGCCGGTAGCTCACGTAATCGAATACCGGTCAACCCTGATTTCACGTAAGGGCGTCGGTAATGGGTCCGACAGTGAAGTAGGCCACAAAAAGTGCCGCCACGATCCAGAGCAACGGGTGGATCTTCTTGATACCACCGCTGGCAGCGTGCAGGACCACCCATGAAATGAAGCCGACACCGATGCCGTTGGCGATCGAGTAGGTGAACGGCATGACGATCATGGTCAGGAACGCCGGGAGTGCCACCGAGAACTTGGTGAAATCGATGTCTCGGACCTGTCCGATCATCAGCGCACCGACGACGACGAGGGCAGGCGCAGCTGCCTCGATCGGCACGACGGAGTAGAGCGGCGTCAGGAACATCGCGACGAGGAAGAGCAGTCCGGTCACGACATTTGCCAGGCCCGTGCGGGCGCCTTCGGCGATACCCGACGCGGATTCCACGAACACGGTGTTCGACGACGCCGAAGCGCCACCGCCCACGATCGCGCCCGCGCCTTCGACGACAAGCGCGCGACCGACGTTGGGGAGGTTTCCGTCCTTGTCGGTCAGGCCGGCTTCCTTACCGAGACCCGTCATCGTGCCCATGGCGTCGAAGAAATTCGCGAGCACGAGGGTGAAGACAAGCAGGCTGGCGGCCAGAACACCGATGCGGGTGAACGCGCCGAAGATGCTGACGTCGCCGACCAGGCTCAGATCAGGCATACCACCGAGCATCTCCGGGATCGCGGGGATGCTGAGGTTCCAGCCCTTGGGGTTGGTTCCGAGCGAGGGTCCGACATCGGCAACTGCCTCGATGATCGCGGCGAGGATCGTCGTGACGACGATGCCGATCAGCAGTCCACCACGAACCTTGCGCACGACCAGAACACCCATGAGCAGGACACCGAAGATGAACACCACGGTCGGCCACGAAGCGATCGAGCCGTTGATTCCGAGTCCGACGGGAACCGTCGTACCGGCGGCATCGGGGATGCGGCGGACGAATCCGGCGTCGACCAGTCCGATGAAAGCGATGAACATGCCGATACCGGCCGCGATCGCGGACTTCAATGCCGAGGGAATCGCATTGAACACCGCAGTTCGGAAACCGGTGAGTGCCAACAGAACGATGATCACACCGTCGATGACCACCAGTCCCATCGCCTCGGGCCAGGTGACCTGAGGTGCGATGGTGACGGCGAGCAGGCTGTTGATGCCGAGACCCGCGGCGATGGCAAACGGATAGTTGGCAACGAGACCGAAGACGATGCTCATCAGGCCGGCAACCAGAGCGGTGACCGCAGCCACCTGGTTGACCGGAAGGATGTTGCCGAGAACGTCGGTCTTCGCTGCAGCGTCGTCAGCCGAGAAACTGCCGAGGATCAGGGGGTTGAGGACCACGATGTAGGCCATCGCCACGAAGGTGACGACACCGCCGCGAACCTCGGTCGAGATCGTCGACCCTCGTTCGCTGATCTTGAAATAGGTGTCGAGGATCTTGCCGGGTGCCGCCATGTTTGTTCTTTCCCCATCGCTGTAGGTCGCCGTGTGCCGGCGCACATGAAGCCGGTCGCACTAGGGAGAGTAGGCCACCGGGGTACGGGTAGCGTTAATTTTGTGACGGAGACTCGCAACACAACCAGCCTGATCGGCAAATTGTCCGCACCCGCGCCGGCACTGATCATCGGCACCGCGTTGTGGGTGGTCGCCACGATCGTGGTCGCGGTGAGCGGCGATCGTTGGTCGGATGCACTCCCGATCTGTTACGCGGGTATCGGAGTCGGCTTCCTCGGCCTCGCTCTGTTCTCCATTCAACGACGCGCAGCTGTGCGCGGTGACAAGGGCGCACAACAGGGCGCCGGTCTGGTCGACTGAGCAGGTCGATTCACCCTTTCAGTGTGGTAAGCCTACCCTGCACCCTAGTGTCGGTCTTAGCTTGTCAATGCTGAAAGGAACCACGTAACCGTGAAGATCTCCCACCGAAATCGTTGGAAAAGCCGAGGACGTTGGATGAGACTGACATCGGTTGCTCTGGTCGCCCTGGTCGGCACAGCACTCGTCTCCTGCAGTTCGAACGATGACGCAGCAAGTAGTTCGTCGAGTTCCGGTGGCGGCGCCTTCCCCGTCACGATCGATCACGCTTTCGGCAGCACCACGATCGATTCCGAACCAAAACGGATCGTCACCGTCGGTTACAACGACGAGCAGGCTCTGCTGGCCTTGGGCATCAAGCCCGTCGGAATGGTCAATCAGTACCCGGGCGAGCCGGACGTCAACCGCACGTGGCCGTGGGTCACCGGCCCTTGGGGCGGAACCGAACCGACCGTCGTCGGCAGCAATCCCGAAACCACGATCAGCGTCGAAAAGATCGCTGCGCTCGAGCCTGACTTGATCCTCGCGCTCTACTCGAGCATCGACAAAGACCTGTACAGCACACTTTCCGCGATCGCCCCGACCGTCGCGAAGGATCCGGCCTACGGCGACTACGCAACTCCGTGGCAGATCACGACGAAGACCGCAGCGAAGGCAGTGGGTCGCGAAGCCGACGGCGAGAAGTTGGTCGCCGATATCGACAAGCAGTTCGCCGACGCCAGAAGCGCTCACCCGGAATTTGCAGACCAGACCGCGGTGATCATCAGCGTCGACACGACCCCGGAGTTCTACGCCTTCTCCTCCGAGGACGCCCGCGGACGGGTCCTCGGCAGTCTCGAATTCAAACCTGCTCCCGCGGTCGAGGCATTGATGAACGGTGAGTTCTACGCGCCCATCTCCACCGAGCGACTAGATCTCCTCGACGTGGACCGTCTCGTTGTCATCGGCAATCCCGATGCCGCCCAGGCGGTCCGAAACAATCCGGGCTTCCAGCAACTCGACGTGGTCAAGAACAATCGCGTCGTCTACGTCAACGACGATCAGGCCCCGCAGGTCGGTGCGGCCCTGACCGCGAGTTCAGCACTGAGCTTGCCGTGGGCGACAAGCCAACTACTCGCCGAACTCACGAAGTAACCAGCGCCCGGCGCTTCCTGATCTGCGCAGTTCCCCAGATCCACACTCCGGCCCACACCATCCCGAACGCCCAACCTGCCAGCACATCGGTCATCCAATGGGCAGCCAGGTAGACGCGGGAGAATCCGACAGCGATCGTGTACAGGCCGAGGCTCGCGAGCATTGCCATCTTCGCGAGCCTCGGCAAAGCAAGCCGAAGAATCACTGCGGCAACCGAAGTCGCGAGTATCGCGCTCATCATCGCGTGGCCCGACGGGAACGAATACGAATCGATTTCGATCAAACGCTCCGGCAGGGGTGGACGGGTTCGCGTGAAGATGCGCTTCAATCCGCTCATCACGAGCAGACCGGTCAACATCGATCCGGCGATCAGCAGAGCTTCCGTTCGGAGCCCCCGAACCAGAAGCACGATCGTGAGCAGCGTCGCGATCAGCCACGACGCGAGGGTTCCGCCGCTGTCGGTGATGACGTCGACCACGTCCACGAGCCACGCCGTCCGCTGGCTCACTGCACTGTCGAGTACCCACTGATCAAAAGACATCTGCCCTCACATCCCTTGCGGCAGAGTCCACGTGCGCATCACGTGATGAACGCCGTCCGAGTCCACCCACCACGGCACGGTCACTGTCGCCTCCACCGCTCCTGTCAGTTCCACCGACAGTTCGTGATGGATCACTACCTCGCCGCCGGGAACCTCACGGCCGAGGGCTGCGAAGCCGAGAACTGCCTGTGGTTCGTTCGCCCACGTCGTCACAACGCCGGTGCTGCTCACTCGTCCGTGAACGGATGTGGACGCCGTAGCGACGTCGAGCAGATCTGCCAGTGCGTCAGCTGTCTCGAAACTGCCGAGCACCACTCGTTGTGCAGGCAGTGCCGCTCCCAGCCACGGTCGGTCGAGAACAAGGGCGTCGCCGGGATCGACCAGATCGCCGGAAAGGCCTCGCACGAACGGCGGCAGGTGCAGTTCCTCCAGGTCGAGAACCCGTCGCTGCGCTGCCTCACCCAGCAGTCGGTGCGTCCGCGCGACGACGGCGGAGGCCGGCATCCGTAGTGGGTCGGCAAGCCGATCGAGTAGCAGCTGAGCCAGTTCCGGATCGTCGACGGTATCCGATGCCAGCAATCCGGAGAAGAATCCGGCGTCGGGGTGTTCGGCAGCATCGAGCAATCCCTCGAAGGTGCGATCGCCCGGAGCGCGCAGCAAGCCAAGCACCTCACCGCCGAGTTCGGCATTCGAACGCAACCACCACGCCGTGTATCCACGACGGTCGGTGAGCAGCGCCCGCGTCGCCGGCGACTCGACCAGCAGCGACAGCGCCTGCGGCCAGCGGTCTTCGTCCACGAGATCGAGATCGCGCACGGCTTCGATGTATTCGGGGTCCTCGTCGAGGGTGTCCCACCATGCGTCTTCGGCGTCGAGATCGTGATCGGGGCCGGACGGCAATTCCTCACGGACCACCGTGAAACCCCACCCGACACCGACTACCCGTAGCGCCTGCTCCCCCACCCGCTGAACAAAATCAGCGTCGACGATGCCGAAGGGAGAATCCTCGACCAGGACGCTTGCAAGGGGAGCTCCCGGAAGCAGAAGTTGGTCGGCGGACCGCAATTCGCCCTCCGAATCAGGAAGCAGCACTTCACCGATCCACGACGGCAGCGCCCCTGGCGCCACGTGGGCCGCCAATCCGAGCACCACTTGCGCCAACTCCGTCGCTACCGAATCATCCTGATCCGCAGCATCTTCGATCAAGGCTCGCAGTGCCGGATCGGACAGCAGGTCGGTGGCACTCGCGGTCTGTGCTCCCAATCGAGACAGCAACGGGTGCGCCGCGACAGGATGAACCAACCTCGTCCACTGCACAGACGGTGCGTCTTCGCCCAGTTCGACGCCGACGACGACGGTCCGCGGTCCGGTCACCGTTCGTCCATCGGAGAGCGGAACCGGCAGTGTTCCAAGCTCTTCCACCGCAAGAGTGTCGATCACCAAGGGCTCGAGAGCCGAATAGAGTCGATTCCACCACTTCGGTTCACGTTCCAAGCCGCTGAGCAGTTCCGCGATGCGCGCGAGCCCGATGCGGTGCGTCGACACTGCCGAGAGTGCTCGCTCGTGCTTGGGGCCGGAGAGCTCGGGGACAACCAGGCCGCCGATGATGTCGGTGAGCAACTCGGCAAGGTCATCACTGAGCCCGGGCACCACGGATGCTCGCTGCGGCGCGCGGTCGGGTTCACCGACCACCGGAAGCCACTCGTTTTCCTGCAGCTCCTTCAGAAGCGCTTCGCGCAGAAGCGAATCGGTTTCGCTGCGGGCAAAGGCAGGGATCGGGACGAGTGCCGTTCGCTGCCGAGGAGGTAGTGCAGCAAGGAACTTCGCGTACCCCTCGGCAAGCGGAGCGATCGGTGCAGCGGGCATGAGGCGTCGCCGATCGGGTTGCATTGCAATGTCGGCAATGATGATCGCGGGGATCGACAGTTCCTCGTCGGATCGGGTCGGCGCCCGCAGCACGTCGTCTGCGACCGGCTCGACGACCCCGTCGCGGACCGGCACCAACCACCGTGCGTTCGGCGCCGAGTACTGCCACCACGTGCGATCTCCGATGACCACCTCGACGAGACCGGAATCCAGCACTCGTTCCGATCGCCGAAAAGTCTTCTCACCCAAACGAATTGATCCGAGAGCCGGGAGTTCGAGCAGCAGATCGACTGCCTCACGTGCCATCTGCGAAAGCAGCGCCGCGGCATCGACGTCCGGCCGAAGCGTCAGCACCACCTCCGAATCGGCACCGTCGCTCGGCAATTCGCCAGACGGCCACACCAAACGAAGTACGGGGACACCGGTTTCCGGCACGGGGAGTTCGCGAGACTCGATCTCGCGCAGAGTTTGCGAGGCAGAGAATCGAATCGATCCCGTCGACGAGCGCAGTTCCACCTCGTCACCGACCGAGAGAACTGCCGAGAATCCGACTCCGAACCGTCCCGTCACGCCTTCGTCGGCGTCGACCTTGTTCGACGCACGCAGCGCCGTGAGTGCGTGAACGCCGGATTCGTCCAGCGGACGGCCGGTGTTCGCGACGGTCAGCGTCCGACCGTCCACGTCCACCCACAAAGAGCCCTCGACGCCCTCGCGTGCAGCTGCATCGGCAGCGTTCTGCGCCAGTTCGGTGAGCAGACGGTCGCGGTACCCGGCCTTCGCGAGGTCGGATTCCGCAGCCGCGTCTTCACGCAATCGCGTCGGAGATTCCGACCACGCGCGCAGCGTCGCCTCGCGGAGTGCGTCCGTGCCGAACGGATCTTCTACTCGGTGGATACCGAATCCTCAACTGCAACAACGCTCGACGGGCGAGCGGGCACCGCAATCAGCTCGACTGCTCCGTCGTCGAATGCGTCGAACTGCGGCGAGCCCGCACCGAGCGGCAAGCTGGTGTCCGAATGCGCGCCACAGCCGTAGGACACGCTGACCACCCGGCCGTCTGCGGAGAGTTCGTTGCCGCACACGCCGAACGCTGCGTGCAGCGAACCTGCGAGTGGAAGGAAGAATCCACACAGCCCACACGTCGACGGGGCAGCCTTGGCCATCTCCGACTCCGGGCCGAAGTCACCGTCGAACCAACGCTGCGCGGCATCGAGTCGGCCCTCGAGGCTCATGACCTGTTTGCGGCCTAGCCCGATTTCGAGAGCTACCTCGTCGACTTCCGGGTCACCGGTGGCGACGTAGCCGGGAACGAGCCGAGGATCCTCGGCCGGCGGGGCGAGTAGGTCACCGACGGAGAGATCGCCGGGACGAATCCGCTGATCCCATGGCAGCCATTCCGGCGCAACCAACGCGTCGGGACCCGGCAGCAGCGCCAACTCACTGACAGTTGCGCGGGTGTCCTCCGGTCCGGCAGCGACGACAACCGCCCACTGCCAACCGCGGTATCCGGGAATGTCTGCTGCAAATCGATGGGTGGCGGCAAATTCGTCCTCCGACGTCACGCCGAGGTATGCCCCCACACCGCCTTCATGCAGGTCGACGACTGCCGTTCGGGCAAGCTCGACCGCATCGGCCAGTACTGGGCGCGGCACTGCACGCTCTGGAGAAGTAGCAACACTCACTCCTCCAGTTTGCCGCACCACCGCAAGTCCGCAACGCACTGGGCTGCCATGCTGGGCAGATGAGTAGGTCACACGCCAATTCCGTGCGCACTTTTGCAGTGGTCGCCGTGATCGCGTCAGCCCTGGCGGGGTGCTCCGATTCCCCCGGTGCTCCCGACAGCCTCACGTCCGAAACCGGCTCCGTCGAGATCGTTCGAGTGTCCGCGCACGATCCCGACGCGTTCACGCAGGGCCTCGAGATCGACGGAAACCGGTTGTACGAAAGCACCGGACGCGTCGGGCAGTCCTGGGTGCGCTCGAGCGAGATCTCCGACGAGCAGTCCCCCGCTTCGGGACCGGAAGTTGCGCGTGCCGATCTCGACCCGCCGTTGTTCGGTGAGGGCATCACGGTCGCCGGAGACACACTGTGGCAACTCACCTGGAAAGACGGCGTCGCCATCGCCCGTGACAAGGACACCTTGACCGAACGTGGGCGGTTCCCACTCGACACCGAGGGATGGGGAATCTGTTCGCTCGGGGATCGGCTGGTCTCCAGCGACGGTTCGGCCACGTTGACCTTTCGCGATCCCGAAACCTTTGCGCCGATCTCGACAGTCGACGTCACCAGATCTTCGGAGTCCGTCGGCAAGCTGAACGAATTGGAATGCGCCGAAGACGGCTCCGTCTACGCCAATGTCTGGACCACCGACACCGTCGTCCGAATCGACCCGTCGGACGGCGCCGTCACGAACGTGTACGACGCATCGGCTCTACGCGAAGAACTCGTCACGGATGGATCGACCAGCACCGTCGACGTTCTCAACGGCATCGCGCAGATTCCCGGTACCGATCGATTCCTGCTCACCGGCAAGTATTGGCCCCAGATGTTCGAAGTCCGTTTTGTTAACTGAGTCCGACATGACACAGGACTCGCAGGGGTGTGCGTGGTAGCCGCGCCGACACTAGGACAGAATTGAGTGGTGACCGGACCGCGCGAACCCTACGACCCCGAAACTCGGCGAATCCACGACGAGCCGGAGGGGCAACAGGTGCACCCCGGTTACGACAATTACCCACCCGCGGCCCGCCCGGACAACTACCCGCCTTCGGCTCGCCCCGCTGCGCGTCGCACGCCGTTGCCGCCGCTGCACCCGATCCCCGAATCACGGGGAGACTCGGATTCCGCGTCCGGTTCGAAGGCACCGGGTGCGGACGCCCCCAAGGCTCCCCCGATGCCCCGCAAGCTCACCGTCACCCGCGTCGCAGCGATGCGCAGCCGCGAACTGACGAACAAGGGCATCGCGACCTTCCAGCGCGCAGCGAAGGCCGACGGCGCGGACAAGTCCGGTCTGACCGCTCTCACCTACGCGGTGATGACGAACAACGCCACCGACGCCGCGATCTCCGTCGCTCTGGCCAACACGCTGTTCTTCTCGGCTGCGACGGGTGAGGACAAGACCAAGGTCGCGCTCTATCTCCTGATCACGATCGCACCGTTCGCGGTCATCGCACCGCTCATCGGTCCGATGCTCGACCGGTTGCAGCGCGGCCGCCGCATCGCACTCGCGTCGTCGTTCGGAATCCGGACACTCCTCGCAGTGATCCTGGTCTTCAACTTCGACAGTTGGATCCTCTATCCGGCCGCGCTCGGCATGATGGTGCTCAGTAAATCGTTCTCGGTACTCAAGAGTGCGGTGACACCACGCGTCCTACCACCGGAAATAGACCTGGTGCGCGTCAATTCGCGTCTGACGGTCTTCGGGTTGATCGGCGGAACGATCGGCGCCGGCGCCGTCGCGGGTGCGCTCGCGCTCGCTTTCGGTTCCACCGGAGCCTTGTGGTTCGCCGTCGCCGTCACCGTCTTCGGCGCATATCTGAGCATGCGAATCCCGTCGTGGGTCGAAGTCACCGAGGGTGAGGTTCCCGCGACCATCACCTACCACCCGGACGAGGCGCACCACGCCGGCAGCGCCCCACCACAGCCGAACGCGAAACCGGCCAAGGTCCGACAGCCTCTCGGACGCGCCGTGATCATCGGACTCTGGGGCAACGGCACCATTCGCGTGCTCACCGGCTTCCTGACGCTCTACATCGCGTTCGTCGCCAAATCACGCACCGATCACGAGCCGCTCCAGCAAGCCATGATGCTCGGCCTGGTCGGCGCAGCGGCCGGTCTGGGAAACTTCGCCGGAAATGCCACGGGTGCGCGCCTCAAGCTCGGCCGGCCCGCACTGATCGTGCTCCGGTGCACTGCGTCGGTCTGGATCATCGCGGTGATCGCAGCGCTGACGGACAACCTGATGACCGCTGCGCTGGCCACACTCGTAGCCTCCGCCGCCAGCGCACTCGCAAAGGTCTCACTCGACGCGTCACTCCAGCACGACCTGCCCGAGGAATCGATCGCGTCCGGATTCGGCAGATCCGAGACGGTTCTGCAGTTGAGCTGGGTACTCGGCGGCGCATTGGGGGTTCTGCTTCCGACCGAATACTGGATCGGGTTCACTGTTGTATCGGTGTTCCTGACGATCGGGCTTCTACAGACCTTCCTGAGCTACCGAGGAAGCAGCCTCCTGCCCGGCCTAGGCGGGAAGCGACCCGACCTGGCCGAACAAGAAGTGACCGAAGTGATTTACACCGGTAAATCCAACCGAGGACAAGGAAGTACTCCGCAGTGATGATGCGCTCGAGAACAAAGAAGATCGTGGCAGCGATCAGTGTCCTGATGGTGGTGGCACTAGTTGCTTACGTCTCCGTTCTTTTCGTGATCATCAAGAACATCAACGACGACCCCGAAAAGCTGCCGGTCATCACTGCATACGCACACGCCAAGACGATCGAGACGAACCCTGCCGGGTTCTGCACCATCGATCTGTCCCAGTGCGCCCAGGTGGGCGACATCTATGCCCTCGACGTTCCCGCGGGCTACCCGCTGCAGCTGTCGTTGTCGACGGACGTCTCCGATGCGCAGTGGGCCCTGCTGGCGGTCTACGAGGATGCCGACGGCAACCAGACCGGCGAACCCCGAGTCTTCGAGCCCGGCGAGGCCCTGGCAGTGACGGTCGAATCTTCGAGCGATCCCGTCAAGCAACTCGTCGGCGTCGAAATCCACCTCGCCGTCGGTGAGGGAAGCGAACAGGGACTACTGATCTGGTCGATCAAGACCGCCTGATCCCCGGAAGAACGAAAATGCCCTGCACACCGATTGGTGTGCAGGGCATTTTGTTTCGAAGCCGTGTACGGCAGCTCGAATCGAGCGATCAGGTATCGAGCTCGCGAGCGACGGCTCGGACGACCTCGGAGATCCGCTGAGCGGTCTTGCGGTCCGGGTACTTGCCGTTGCGCAGATCCGGCTGGACCTTCGCCTCGAGCAACGTGATCATGTCCTCGACCATGCCGTGCAGCTGGTCAGGGGTGTGCTTACGCTCGACGGGCTCACGACGCGTCGCCGTAGCGCCCCGCAACGACGGCGCCGGCTCCAGCACCTTCAGGCTCAGCGCCTGCGGACCGCGGCGGCCCGCAGCCATGCCGAACTCGACGCGCTGGCCGGCCTTCAAGCCTTCGACGCCCTCGGGGAGAGCGGAAGCACGGACGTAGACGTCCTCGCCCTCTTCCTGCGACAGAAAGCCGAAACCCTTTTCGACGTCGTACCACTTCACCTTGCCGGTCGGCACCGCGTTCACCTGCTCATCACTCGACTGGGGCATCTGCCCCAATGTGCTCGGGAGGCTCTCGGAAGAGCCTCATGGCCTTGCTCGCATCGCTTCCGGTGGAAGAATGCAAAAGAACGCGCCCCACACTTGCTTCAGCGGGGCGCGCAGTCTGTTAACAGTCTACCTGTGACGAACCCGGGTCGGCACCCAGGTTTACAGGCACTATCCTCGTAGGTGTGGACCCTCAACCGAACCCGCGCACTTCCGGCACCGGAAACGGTCTGTTCCGTACGGCGATGGCACTGTTCATCGTCGGATTCCTGGCGATCGTGGCCATCTTCGCAGTCCACATCTTCAGCGACACCCCGCCCGGCCTAGCGTTGTACCTGGTGGCACTCGCGTGCCCGATCGGCTTCCTTCTGGCCATCGTCTACACGCTCAGATCCGGTCGACGAGTGCGCTGATCACTCCCGCCTCCAACCGAAAGGTCACTGACCATGAGAATCCTCCTGAACGTGATCTGGCTGGTGTTCGGCGGCTTCTGGCTGGCGTTGGGTTACTTCGCCGCAGGCATCATCTGCTGCATCCTCATCATCACGATTCCCTTCGGAATCGCGGCATTCCGCATCGGCATCTACGCACTGTGGCCGTTCGGTAAGACCGTCGTCGACAAGCCGACCGCTGGTGTCGGTTCGATGATCGGCAATGTCATCTGGGTGATCATCGCGGGTATCTGGTTGGCGATCGGACACATCGTCACCGCCGTCGCGATGGCGATCACGATCATCGGAATTCCGCTCGCGGTCGCGAACCTGAAGATGATTCCGATCTCGCTGATGCCGCTCGGCAAGGAGATCGTCGACGTGGACCGCGTCAATTACGCATAGCCGTGGACCGCGTCAATTACGCATAGCCGTGGACCGGGTGAATTACGCGTAAGCGGGCCCGGAGACAGAAGAACCCGACCACTGCAGGTGCTGTGGTCGGGTTCTCTCGTATCAGGTCGGATCAGCGGCCGAGGCTACCGAGTCCGGGGAGGTTACCGAGCGAACCGGTACCCGTTCCCGGGTTGCCCGGATCAACGGGGCCGACCGGACCCTCGGAGACCACGATGGTCACACTCGAAGCGCGCGAAAGCACGCTCTTCGCAGTTATCTCGACGGTGACGCTGCCGACGGCCGTGGGGGTTCCCGAGATGGTGCCGTCCTGTGCGAGGGACAGTCCGCCGGGCAGAGTGCCGTTGGTGAGCGCAAAGGCTGCCCGGGTATCAGCGGCAGTGAGCTTCTGCGAATACGCCTTACCGACCTGAGCGGCAGGCAGTTCGACGGTCGCGGGTAGCGGGTACGCAGCAACGACGGTCACCTTGCCCCCGTTGGTCGTCGACGCGATGGCGCCGGTCGAGGTGTCGAGCGCGAGGTTTTTGACCTTCTCCAGTGCCGGAACCTTGGTATCGGTCAGAGCGGTGGTGGCGCGGGTCGTCAGATCGACCGACCACAGGTGTCCGTTCATGACGTCCGCGACATATGCAATGCCTGCAGCAGCGTCGACGACCACGCCGTTGGGAATCGCGGTCGGAGACAGCGTGGTCTTCGACAGAACCGCGCCGGCCGGGGTGATCGCCCACAGGTTGGTTGCCCGGGTGTCGGTCATGTAGATGTTGCCGGTGTTCGTGTCGACATCGACGTCGACCGGGTAGAGGTTGTCGGCACGCACGATCGACTTGAGTGCTCCGCCCTTGCGTACGTCCGCCTGCCACAGCGTGCGGCCGTAATTCTCGTCGAAGAAGTTGGTGTCCGCGATGTAGAGGACGCCGCGGACACTGTCGAAGGCGAGCTTGGTCGGCGTTGCCGACTTGTCGACCAGAATGCTCGACACGGCGTCGGCGGCGTTGGGGTCGACGACTCGGATGTTGCCGGACTTGTAGTCCGAGAAGTACGCGCGGTGTGTTGTGGGGTCGACGACGACATCGTTGATCTGCGGCCGCGAGCCGTCGGGGTTCTTCTCGCTCAGCGTGACCGTCTTTTCGACCTTGCCGGTCTTCGTGTCGACAATCGAGATCGCGCCGCCGTAGGAGGAGGACACGTATGCGCGTCCGAGGTCCGAGTCCACGGCAAGTGCCGACGGGTAACCGACGACACCGTCGATGGTGCCGACGGACTTGCCGGTCTTCGTGTCGACGACGGACAACGAGCTGGTCGGTCCGCCGTACTGCGTGATGTATCCGCGGTGGGTTGCCGAGTCGACGACGATGTCACCGGGCTGGGTTGCGGAATAGCTTCCGACAACACCGTGTGTCGGATCCTCGGGTGAGGCGTGTGCAGCGGGAGCAGTGACGGCCAGGCCGACAGCAGCAGCGGCGACGGCGAGTGACGCGGTGACCGCACGCCGACGGTATTGCAGTTTCATGAGGGGTGCCCTACTTCTTTGGAAGACTCTGCGAACCCTGCCCATTCGGGGCAAGTCAGGCAAACCTAACCTAAGTTTCAATCTCGATGTTGAGACACAGGACACATCTTCGACCTGGATCGGCACACCTCTCACTCGGCCGGAATTCCATTTCCACATAACGTGTGACCTTGCTCACATTACGGATGGATAACGGAACGGACACAACCGGACATTCACTCAGGCACCCCCACCTACCTGGGAAGAGTCTCCTGCGCTTTGTGTGACGCGTTGTACGTCCTTCGCCACGCCGCGTTATCAAATGGTGACACGAGAGACTCGAGCCGTTACCGTCGTTTTCGGCCGGGAAACTCGGCCACCTCCGGCCCGCCGCGCCAAGCCTTGTCCCGCGGGTACCGGACTTCCGACAGAGCATTCCAGGGACGAGGACGGGGGACCCAAAGTCCTCTGTGAGAACAGAAAAGTTCTCCAGTGGACACCGGTTCGATCGCAAGACCGAATCTTGGGGTGAAGCCAGACCCTTTCCAGCCAGGAAAGGCGAGGCCGGGCGACCTCTCAGCCCGAACCCGACAGCTGACCTCGCAGGCGCGTGTGGAGAGGATTTCGACCATCATGAGCGGACGCCATCGCAAGCCCACCACCACCGGTCGCACTGTCGCCAAGGTCGCCGTCACCGGCGCCATCATGGGCGTAGCAGGAATTGCAGCCACCGGAACCGCAAGCGCTGCCCCCGACTCCGACTGGGATCGTCTCGCCCAGTGTGAGGCCGGCGGAAACTGGGCCATCAACACCGGCAACGGTTACCAGGGCGGACTGCAGTTCTCCCCCAGCACGTGGAACGCACACGGCGGCGGACAGTACGCAGCCACCGCAAACCAGGCCACCCGCGAGCAGCAGATCGTTGTTGCCGAGCGTGTTCTCGCAAACCAGGGTTGGGGCGCATGGCCGTCCTGCTCCTCCAGCCTCGGACTGAGCAGCGGCGCCACCGAGCGTTCCGCTCCGGCCACCACGGCTCCTCAGGCAGCTCCGGCTCCGGCACAGCAGGTCGCTCAGACCGTTGCACACCCGGTCGCTGACGCCATCGATCAGGCAATCGCGTTCGCCAAGGCCAACGGCATCCCGGTCGACCCGCAGATCCTCGCAGTCGCCGACACCGCGAAGACGTTCCTCAAGTAACACCGGTAAGACTGTCCGCTCGGACGCTCGAACATCAAGAAGGCCCGCACCGAATCGGTGCGGGCCTTCTTCGTGTCGAGTTGTTATCGGTTGATGACGGTGTGCGGGTGTACGTAAGGAAGTGACTCCACCGGAACCGGAAAGGTGGTGTCCTCGCCGAAGGGTGAAAGTCCACCTGCGCGGGTCGATGACAATTCGGTCACTGCGTGATCTCCGTCTGCAGTTTCCGGCCATCCTGGATCTACATAGTGTTGCTTCGAATTGTTGGCCACGAAGTCATTTTGACAGGACGCCGTTACGCCGTACAGACCAGGTCTCTAATCTGATACCTGATGACCGAAACACGTGGCACCCCGGCGGGCAGTTCCGCAGCCGAAAGTCTGACCGATTGGCTCTCGGCGCGCAGTGACGCCGAGTTGACGGAGTTGCTGCGTCTGCGCCCCGATCTGGCCGTACCGCCGCCGAGCACGATGGTGGTTCTCAGTGGTCGGGCGCAGCAACGCGCGTCGGTCAGCCGAGCGGCGGACGAACTCGACACCCTGGATTTCGGTCTTCTCGAATTGTTGGCACTGGCTGGCGCCGAGGAAACTCCGATGACGCGGGCGGAGCTCAACAGTGCAATCGCCGAACGCGCCCTGACCGGCAAGGGCAAGGTCACCAAGAAGGCCGTCGACAAGTCACTGTCGAAGATGCGTGAGTCCGCCCTCGTCTGGGGTGTCGATCCCATCAGCGTCGTCCCGGCAGTCATCGGGATGATTCCGTGGCGTGTGGGGCGAGCCCTCGAACCTGCCGAGGCGATGACCGAGACCGAGATCTCGGCAGCCCTCGACGCTCTGGACACCCGCGAGCGGGATCTCCTCGAGACTCTCGCCAACTCCAGCCCGATCGGTCGCACCCGCGACGCCGCCCCCGGAACGCCGCCTGAGCGCCCGGTTCAGCGACTGCTGGCGGCCGGCCTGCTGCGGTGGCTCGACGAGCAGACCGTCGAGCTTCCGGCGACGGTTCGTCAGGTCATCCGCGGCGAGCCGGTTTTCGATCCGACGACGCTGACCGCACCCGTCATCGGGGGCGACAAACTCAAACCCGCGGACGTGAACGCCGCAGCGGCCGGCGAGGCGCTCGAGTTGGTACGCCAATGCGAGAGCGTGATCGCTGTTCTGGGCGCAGCACCGGCCCCAGCACTGCGAGCAGGTGGACTCGGTGTTCGAGAACTACGACGCGTGGCCAAGACGGCCGATCTCGACGAAGCGCGAGTGAGCCTGCTCGTCGAATTGCTCTCGGCAGCCGGACTCATCGCCAGTGGAACGCCCGACCCGGCGCCGGTCTCGGACAACGCGGACGAATACTGGACGCCCACACTCGCCGTCGACGGCTGGCTCAACGCGTCCACAGCTCGTCGGTGGGAGGTGCTGGCGTCCGCCTGGGTCGACGTACCGCGAGTTCCGTGGATGATCGGGCTGAGGGATTCCACCGACAAGCCCATCGCGGCGCTGTCCGAGGAAGGCCGGGCCCCGGCGGCTCCGCGCGATCGCCAGGCCATTCTGGGGCTACTCTCCGAACTCGACAGTGGCCAGACTGCATCGGCCGTCGAGGTAAGTCGACTACTGGCGTGGCGACGCCCGCGATGGAGCGGGCGCCTACGGACGTTCGCAATCGAGCGGACTCTGGACGAGGCCGCGGCCCTCGGGCTGGTGGCCCGCGGCGCGTTGTCGTCACCTGGACGAGCTTTGCTGCACGGCGGGGACGCCGAAGCCGAAATGCAGTCCGCGCTACCCGAGCCCATCGACTACATCCTGGTCCAGGCAGATCTGACTCTGGTTGCGCCCGGCCCGCTCGTACCGGACCTGCTCGAGCAGGTGAGCCTGGTCGCGGACATCGAGTCGGCAGGATCGGCGTCCATGTACCGCATCAGCGAGGACAGCGTGCGTCGTGCGCTCGACGCCGGTCTGACGGCCACCGAACTGCATGCGATGTTCGCCTCGAAATCGAAGACGCCTGTTCCCCAATCACTTTCGTATCTGATCGACGATGTCGCCCGTCGACACGGGCGACTGCGTGCCGGAGTGGCGGCGTCGTTCATTCGATGTGAGGACGCGTCACTGCTGGCGGAGGTCCTCGCTTCGGCGGTGGCGGAGCCCCTGGCATTGCGCGCCTTGGCTCCCACAGTCGCGATTTCGCAGGCCCCACTGCGCGAGGTCCTGGCCGAGCTGCGCGCAGCCGGATTCGCGCCGGCAGGTGAGGACTCCTCGGGCACGTTGGTCGATCTCCGCCCACGCGGGGCGCGTGTACCGAACCGTCGCAGCCGACCGGCGTCGCGAATGCCCGCGAGCCCGTCGGCGGATCAATTGGCGTCGTTGGTACGGACGATGCGAGCAGGTGACCGCGCTTCCGCCCCGGGCCGTGGTGGTGTCCGGACGGACGGTTCGAGGGAGAACAATGCCGCCACCATCGCGTTACTGGCCACAGCGGCCCGGGACAATTCGAGCGTCAACATCGGCTATGTCGACGCTCAGGGGGTAGCGACTCATCGCATCGTCGACCCCGTCAGCGTGGGTGGCGGACAGCTGGACGCCTTCGACCCGGCAAGTGGTGCCGTACGCCGTTTCACGTTGCACCGCATTACTTCCGTCAGCCCCGTCGACTCCGGAAAAAAGTAGCAGAAAAGAAGCAACTGGCTTTTTTCTGTAAATGAAGTATGGTCGAGGTCAGTTTGTGATTGCCACTTCGAAAAATGAGGAGCGACAATGGCTGACAAGGCGCCGGGAAAGAACATGAAGAAACCCGCTCAGTCGATCAAGGAACGCCGCGCGGAAAAGCGGGCGAAAACTACGGAGTCTTCCGAGTTCATTCGTAAGCGGAAGCGGAGCTGACAGCACAGTCCAGAGGAAGACGAGCTGACTGCGAAGCTGACCAATGCCTGCCTCCACCGACACCCTCGTGCACCTGCACGAAACATTCAACCTGTTCAAGTCACGTAGTCGAGGAACTGATGCACGCTCGCGCGGCTACGCAGCGGGCATGACCCTGGCATCACTGTGTGTCCTCGACGAACACGCTCGGCAATCCGGAATACTTCTTTCGGATTTACCGCAGAAAGAGAATCAACCATCGTGAAAAGAACAATCCACACCCTGGACCGTATTCAAACGAGACTCGAATCGGAGCTTGATTCCACTCCGGGTGATTCCGAAAAGAATATCGGTTATAGATCCGGAATTTCCGAAGCTATTACTCATGTAATGGAAATGCGGAAGTCAGTGGTCGCACAGAAATAGGAGGCGCATCAATTAGGCGCTCATCCCAATAACTGTCGCACTCCACCCACCAGAAAGACGACCTGGTCCTCGTAGAAGTCGGCAAGTCGCTCCGGCGCGAGCGGCTTGCTGCTTCCGCTCCAATCGTCCGCCCGGCTCAACGCCTGGAGGAAGCCCATCAAGGCAACCGCCCAGCGAGTCTCGAGCCTTTCGGGATCGGTAGCAGGAAAGGTACGACGGACCTGGTCGAGAAGATGATCACGAAGGTGCAGCTCGGTCGCCTCGAGGGCTGGATGGCCCGGTCGTGACATCTGCGGCTGCGAAATCTGCGTGACAATTCTGATCCATCGCATTCCCCGCGTGCGATGGCGAAGAAGCAGTGTCTTGTATGGCGCCGTGACGGCCCGCACCAACGCTTCGACCGTCGGCGGCTCCTTGTCCGCGGCTAGGGCGTCCACGTTCGCGCTGATCTGATCTCGCACCGACGTTCCCATGTCCAACAGCACCGCGGCGACCAGATCCTCCTTGGTGCCGAAATGGTAGTGGACGGACGACGGTCCGAGACCGGCCGCCGCGTTGACCGCGCGCAGCGAAACTGCATCCAATCCCTCTGTCGCGAAAAGCCGTTCAGCAGTTTTGAGCAAACGCAGACGTGTCACGTCGCCTTGACGGTTCTGCCGGGAGTCGGTCATACGAACGAGCTTCGCACGGGCTCGCCGAACTTCTCCGAAGCGCTGACCGCGGAGTCAGAGTGATTCACGGTGTGCTCGCACCCTGTTGTCGCGATCGACCCAGCCGTGGGCGCGCGCGTAGTCCACCATCGCGGAGAACTTCTGCTTCCACTGCGCGTTTCCGACCTGGGCCGCGACGGCTTGTTCCAGGTGAGCAATGTCGAGCCAGACATGATCGTCCTCGAGTTCCCCCCACGGTTCCAATGCCCGACTCAGAGTCGCGGATTGATCGTCGCCGCCTACGACGACCGAGAGACTGGTGAAGTCGTCGACCCCGTTCAGTTCGACGGTCGAGGAGGTGGGGGTGATTGTGACGTCCAGTCGCATGACCTCTTCAACGCTCCTTCTCAAAATACCTGGTTCAGTTGATCGACTTGAAACAACCTTAGACGACATTACTGCGCCAGATAGCGTTGAGCTACAAGTGATTACAAACCTCCCACTGTGCGGGAGGCTCAACTTATTGGATCAGTTGATCCATGTTAGACATCTCCATCAGAGCGAGTGATCCAAATCACTCCCCTGTCGACAGGAGATGTCATCGTGTGGTCCGCATCGTCCATCCGCTTCGGAGCCTTCCTCGCCCCGTACCATCCGCTCGACGCCGATCCCGCCCTGCAACTCAGACGCGACATCGACCTCATGACACACCTGGACCACCTCGGATTCGAAGAAGCGTGGATGGGTGAGCATCATTCGACCGGCGCCGAGATCGTGCCTGCCCCGGACATGTTCATCGCGGCCGCCGCAGAGCGAACCGAGCGCATCCAGTTCGGCACAGGCGTGACGTCCCTGCCCTATCACCACCCGCTGATCACGGCCGACCGCATCACTCAGCTCGATCTGCAGACCCGCGGACGGCTCATCTTCGGCACCGGCCCGGGCAAGATCCCCCTCGATGCACACATGATGGGCATCAACCCGTCGGACCAGCGTCGTCGCCAGGGCGAAGCGCTCGAGGCCATTCTCGCGTTGCTCCGCGGCGAGGTCGTCAACATGGAAACCGACTGGTTCACGTTGCGTGACGCACGCGCACAGCTGCCCACATACCGTGCGGACGGCATCGAGACCGTGACAGCGTCGACGATTTCCCCCAACGGTTCGGTGCTCGCCGGCAAGAACGGGCTCTCCCTGCTCTCACTCGCGGCGAGTTCACCCAGCGGATTCGACGCACTGGATCGCAACTGGGATGTGTACGAGAAGGTCTCGGCCGAGCACGGCCACCACGCCGACCGGGCGACGTGGCGTGTGGTCAATCCGATGTTCATCGCCGAGACCCGAGCCGAGGCCGAGCGCGCCGTGAGCCGACGGATCGGATCGATGGCCTCCTACGTGAATCGACAGACCGGCCAGAACCCGGCCTGGGCAGATACACCTGCCGGAATCATCGACCAGTGGCGCAACGACACGCTCGGCGAGTTCGGTCAGGCGATCATCGGTACGCCCGAAGATGCGATTGCTCAGATCGAGCGTCTGATCGAGAAGACAGGAGGGTTCGGCACGTTCCTGATCCTTCACGTGGACATGGCGAGCTGGGAGGACACCAAACGCAGCTACGAATTGTTCGCCTCCGAGGTGGTCCCGCACTTCCGGAAGCGGAATGTCGGACGTCAGGCGAGCATGCAGTTCGCCGAGGACAACCGCGAATACCTGATCGGCGGGCTGGTCGGAGCGATCACCAAAGCCCATACCGACTACTACGGCCAACCGGCCGAGACGGGAGCCTTGCGCGCATGAGGGCTGTCCGATTCCAACAGGGAGAATTCGCCGTCGCCGAGATGGCCGACGCGCCGCCGTTGGCACCCCATCAGATCCGCATCGACGTCGTCGCCTGCGGAATCTGCGGCAGCGACCTGAGCATGTCGAAGGACCCGTGCCGATTCGTCGAAGTCGCACAGAACGGTGGCTACCCGCTCGCCACCTTCGATCCAGACACACCCGTGGTGCTGGGCCACGAGTACGCGGGTATCGTCGCCGAGACCGGTTCTGCAGTAGACGATTTCATGATCGGTGATCGGGTGGCCGGCATCGGCTTGGCCACCGACACGGCTACCGGGATCCCGACGATCATCGGTTACTCGAACGAATACCACGGTGCGTTCGGCGATCACATCGTTGTCGACGCATTCTGGGTCCGCAAGGTTCCCGACCATCTGTCACTCGAGCACGCCACACTGGCCGAACCTCTACACGTCGGCGAGATGCATCTCCAGCAGTCCGGCCTCACCTCGGCCGATTCAGCGCTCGTCGTCGGTTGCGGGACGATCGGACTGGGTGCCATCGTCGCGGCGAAAGCGAGAGGGGCACAGATCGTCATCGCGTCCGAACCCTCCCCCAAACGCCGCGAGCTCGCCAAGAAGATGGGCGCGGACATCGTCGTCGACCCCTTCACACAGGATCCGATCGAACTGTGGAATCAGATGGTCGCCGAAGGCAACCCGCTCGTGGGCCAGGCCGCGAACGGCATCCTGATCGCCTACGAATGCAGCGGCCGGGCGGGGGTCATCGGCGAACTGATGCGCACCCTGCCGTTCAACTCGCGGATTCAGGTCCTGGCTGCGCCGTTCGGCGACGAGACCATCGTTCCCGTCATCGGGCAGTTCCGAAGGATCTCGATCAACTTCGGTCATGGCCCCTACGAGAACGCGTACGACATCACCCTTGCTCGGTTGGCCGCCGGCGAGATCGACGCCGAAGCGATCATTACCGGCCGTGTCGGGCTCGACGGAGTTTCGGACGCTTTTGCGGCTCTTCGCGCACCCGACGAGCACGTGAAGATCCTCGTCCTGCCCGCTGCAGGTCGTCCGGAATAGCGGTTGGTCCTGCTCTGTTGACGTAGGGGTGCCCGAACTCGGGCACCTCTACTTCTGGCTGTGCGAGCGTCGCCTGTTGGCGTATGCGCTCCGATACCAGGACAATGGCAGGGTTGGCGTCAGCCGACAACGCGGTGCAACGCTCTGTGGCTGCTGCGTTTGTTTCACTAGGAGGCTTCCGTGACCGACGGACCGTTGATCGTCCAATCCGACAAGACGCTGCTGTTGGAGGTCGACCACGAGCGCGCCGGCGATGCCAGGCAGGCAATCGCCCCCTTCGCGGAACTCGAACGCGCCCCCGAGCACGTCCACACGTATCGCATCACTCCCCTGGCCTTGTGGAATGCCCGCGCCGCCGGACACGACGCCGAGCAGGTTGTCGACGCTCTGGTTTCGTTCTCACGATTCGCTGTTCCGCAACCGCTGCTGGTCGACATCGTCGACACGATGGCCAGGTACGGACGCTTGCAGCTGGTCAAGAGCCCGGTGCACGGCCTCATCCTGGTCAGCCTCGACCGGGCAGTCCTCACCGAGGTGATGCGACACAAGAAGATCTCACCGATGCTCGGTGAGAAGGTCGACGACGACACGGTGATCGTCCACCCGAGCGAACGCGGCCGCCTCAAGCAGATGTTGCTCAAGGTGGGCTGGCCGGCCGAGGACCTCGCCGGCTATGTGGACGGCGAAGCGCACCCGATCGATCTCGCTTTCGAAGAGGGCCACTGGGAACTGCGCGACTACCAGCAGATGGCAGCGGATTCGTTCTGGGCCGGCGGCTCGGGCGTCGTCGTGCTGCCATGTGGCGCCGGCAAGACGATGGTGGGCGCAGCAGCCATGGCAAAGGCCAAAGCCACCACACTCATCCTCGTCACCAATACCGTCGCCGGTCGTCAGTGGAAGCGTGAGCTCATCGCCCGCACGTCGTTGACCGAGGAAGAAATCGGCGAATACTCCGGCGAGCGCAAGGAGATTCGGCCGGTCACGATCGCGACCTACCAGGTGATCACGCGTCGTACGAAGGGCGAGTACAAGCATCTCGAACTCTTCGACTCCCGCGACTGGGGACTGGTGATCTACGACGAGGTCCACTTGCTGCCCGCGCCCGTCTTCCGGATGACGGCAGACCTGCAGTCGCGCCGCCGTCTCGGCCTGACCGCAACGCTGGTTCGTGAGGACGGCCGCGAAGGCGACGTCTTCTCGCTCATCGGCCCCAAGCGCTACGACGCTCCGTGGAAGGACATCGAAGCGCAGGGCTGGATCGCGCCGGCTGACTGCATCGAGGTGCGAGTGACGATGACGGACGCCGAGCGCATGTCCTATGCCGTCGCCGAACCGGAGGAGCGCTACAAACTGTGCTCGACGGCGCACACCAAAATTGCTGTCGTGAAGTCGATTCTGGCCAAGCACCCGGATTCACCGACCTTGGTTATCGGTGCGTATCTCGATCAGCTCGACGAACTCGGCGAAGCCCTGAACGCCCCGGTGATCAAGGGATCCACCAAGAACAAGGAACGTGAGATCCTGTTCGATCAGTTCCGCAACGGTGAGATCCAGACGCTGGTGGTGAGCAAGGTCGCGAACTTCTCGATCGACCTTCCGGAGGCGTCTGTCGCCGTGCAGGTTTCGGGAACCTTCGGATCGAGGCAGGAAGAAGCTCAGCGGCTCGGACGACTGTTGCGCCCCAAGCACGACGGCGGTCAGGCCCACTTCTATTCGGTGGTTTCCCGCGACACTCTCGATGCGGAATATGCGGCACATCGTCAGCGATTCCTCGCCGAACAGGGCTACGCCTACCGGATCACCGACGCCGATGACCTGCTCGGACCTGCAATCGGCTGAGCATTTCTGCAACACGTTGCAGAATCAAATGGACATACGTCCAGTTATCTGTAGAGTGTCCCCTGTCACAGTCGTGTCCATCGGCCGGGGGTCACCAGCACCATGCGCTCAGTTCCACGTCTACGGGGTCGGCTCGCCGGAACCATCTCGCTGCTGACTGCCGCCGTCGTCGTCGCCACGACAGGCGTCAGCGCCGCGGCACCGAGTCCTGCCCCTACCGCGCAGAACTCGGTGTACGCACTTGCGAACGGTTGCTTCGCGCTGCGCACCGAGTCTGGTGATTTCGTCCGTCGTGACGGGTCGGCGTACCTCACCGACGTAACGAAAGCCGCAGACGCCGAACCGTTCCGGCTACATGCGGCCCAGTTGGGTCGTTTCATGCTGTACGGCCCGGACGGGTCGATGCTCTCGCACGACGGCGCGGACTCGGTACTCGCCACTTCCGAAGCAACTCCCTCCACCGACTGGACCGTGATGTCCACCGGTGAATCGTTCGTTCTGACCGCGACCTCGAACGGCCGTCAACTGATCTCGCGAGATTTGATGCTCACGATGTCCGATCCCGGTGACGTTCCCGAATCTGCGTTCACGCTGATCCCGCGCGGTGGCTGCGCCGACTTCCCCGAAGCGGAGGTGGGCGCAAACGGCGTTCCAGCAGAAATCGGACCGAACGGTGAAGTCACCGGATTCATCGACACACACGTGCACATGAACGCTTCCGAGTTCATGGGCGGAAACCTGCACTGCGGCCGACCTTTCGACCCTCGGGGCGTCACCGCAGCGCTCGTCGACTGCCCGGACCATCAACCCGACGGGATACCTGCGCTCCTCGAAAACGTTCTGTCGTACGGCAATCCCTTCGAAACTCACGACACCACCGGCTGGCCGAGTTTCGCCGACTGGCCGGCGCACGATTCACTGACACACGAGCAGACGTACTACAAGTGGGTCGAGCGTGCCTGGCGTGGTGGTCTGCGAATCTTCACCAATCTCTTTGTCGCCAACCGTGTGCTGTGCGAGCTGTATCCGAGTAAGCGAAATCCCTGTGACGAGATGGAGACCGTCCGGATCCAGGCGCAGCAGACACGCGAACTCCAGGACTACATCGACGCCCAGTACGGCGGTCCCGGCCGGGGTTGGTTCCGCATCGTGAGCTCCCCTGAACAGGCCAGGCAGGTGGCCGCCGATGGAAAGCTGGCCGTCACCCTCGGGGTGGAGGTGTCCGAACCCTTCGGTTGCTCTGTGCGCAACGGTATTCCGCAGTGCACCGAGGACGACATCGACCGCGGCCTGGACGAGTTGTACGACCTCGGTGTTCGGCAGATGATCGTCACGCACAAGTTCGACAACGCCCTCGGCGGTGCCCGTTTCGACGGCGGCGTCACCGGAGTGGCCGTCAATATCGGCAACTACCTGGGCACCGGGGAGTTCTGGCAGTCGGAACCATGCACCGGCGTTGCCGAGGACAATGTGCTGCCCACCAAGGTCGACGGCGCACAGAATCTTCTCGCGGTACTCCCACCCGGAGTGACGCTTCCGGTGTACCCCTCTGGTCCGCAATGCAATTCGCACGGCCTGACCGACCTCGGCGCATACACGATCCGAGGTTTGATGGACCGAGGGATGATCGTGGACATCGATCACATGAGCGTCAAGACCGCCGAAGAAGCCCTCGGCATTCTCGAAGCAGCGAACTATTCCGGTGTTGTTTCCAGTCACAGCTGGAGCGACCCGAGCCTCTACAAGCGGATCTACGCGCTCGGCGGATTTGTCGCCCTGTACGCCGGGCAACTGGACGCATCGGACGACAAGCCCGAGGAGCGTGGGTTCATCGACCAGTGGCGCGACGCACGGGCAATGCGAAGCGAGAACTACTACTTCGGTTTCGGCTACGGCGCAGACACCAACGGCTTCGGGCCGCAGGCCGCACCGCGCGGTGACGCCGCCGAAAATCCGCTCCAATATCCGTACACCGCCTTCGACGGCACCGTCATGGACCAGCAGCGCGCCGGCACCAGGGTTTTCGACGTGAACACCGACGGCGTTGCCCAGTACGGGATGATTCCCGACTGGATCGCGGACATGCGTATTGCTGCGGGCGCCGACGGCGACACGATCATCGAGGACATGAGCCGTGGCGCCGAGGCTTACCTGCAGATGTGGGAGCGCGCGCGAAACTAGCTACGCTGGTGGACGGCTCCCGGGAGATCGGGGGCCGGTCCTAGATAGTCCGGCACCACCCGAAGGATTTTTTCGTGGCTGACTTCCAGTTCACCGTCGACAAGGCCCACGCCAAGTCGGTCAACGACACACTGGCCGACGTACGCCGCCTGCAGATTTCTGCGGTGATCTTCGCGATCGTCCTCGCCGCGGTCGGAGCCTGGCTGATCAGCATGGGTGAGGTGTGGTCCATCATCATCGGCGCGGTCCTCGCCATCGGTGCGGCCAGTTCACTGTGGGTCGCCTTGTGGGCACCTCGCAAGGTGGGAAGCGTCGAATCTCTGTATGCGGACAACCCACTGGTTCCCGCGATCGTCACCGAGGTTCACCCTCGAGCGGCGACCCTGACGGCACTGATCGACATCGCGAAGCCGGCGGCCGGAGCACCGAAGTACGCGCTCGTCAGCCGCAACGTTCGACTCAATCCGAAGTGGCGAGTCGGCGACCGCATTCCGTCGGTGGCACTGCGTTCGGATCGTTCCACCCGCAGCAAGGCTGACACGTGGCAGATGGTCAGCCCCATGCCGATCGAGTGGGGAACCAAGGACTCGGCAGTGCTGGCACGCGCGATCGCAGCTGTCAGTGCGAGCGAGTGGAACTTCCTGCAGAGCCGGATCCCCGACTCCGAAGAAGTTCGCACCCACCCCGATCGCCGGGTTCTGATCAACCCGGCCGATCTTCCTGACTCCCTGCGCTAGCCCTAACGGTTACGCAAGCGCGGGCAGCACTTCCTTCTCGAACATCTCGATTCCCGACGTGTCGTACGCGGCCTCGGGGAAGTAGAAGATTCCGTACTCGAGTCCCTGCGCCTTGAGCGCCGACAGGTTCTCGATGATCTGCTCGGGTGTACCTACGGCAGGCATTCCGCGGAACGCATCGAGCGACGCATCGGCGGCAGCTTCGCCGACCAACGGCGTCAGTCTGTCCTTCAGTGTCTCCAACCGCTGAGCCACCTCGGATTCCGTCGCGCCGATGGCCACGTTGTAGTTGGCCGAACGGACGATGGCATCGAAATCGGTACCGACGGTGTCGCAGTGCTTCTTCAGGATCTCGGACTTGTGCGCGAAGCCGGCCGGGGTGCCGTCGAAGTTTGTGTACTGCGCGTACTTGGCCGCGATTTTGAGTGTGACCTTCTCGCCGCCACCGGCAACCCAGATGGGAATTCCGCCCTCTTGCAACGGAAGTGGACGGCACAGCGCTCCGTCGACCTGGTAGTACTTGCCGTCGAGCGTCGAGCTGCCGGTCGACCACGCCTGCCGCATGATCTGGATTCCTTCGTCGAGGCGGCCCAGACGCTCACCGGCAGAGGGGAAACCGTAGCCGTACGCGCGCCACTCCTGCTCGTACCAACCGCCGCCGATGCCCATCTCGACGCGTCCACCCGTGATCAGGTCGGTGGTCGCGGCGACCTTGGCGAGGTACGCCGGGTTTCGGTAACTCATGGCGGTACACATCTGGCCCAGTCGGATACGCGAGGTCGACGCACCGAGTGCGGCCATCAACGTCCACGCCTCGTGAGTCGCTTCTTCCGTCGGTTGGGGAACGGTGTGAAAGTGGTCGTAGACCCACACCGACTCCCACGGCCCTGCCTCCGCGCGCAGCGTGAAATCTCGCATCACCTCCCACTGCTTCGCGGGGTCGATGCCGACCAGGTCCAGACGCCAGCCTTGAGGTACGAACAGTCCGAATCGCATGTAGCGAGCCTACCTACAGTTTCCCGACGCGCGACCGGGGTGAAACCCGCGGAGAATAGACCGGAATGAAGCGGAACATCATCGCCGCGCCGGCGAACGAAGTCGCGCCCAGTGCGGCAAATGCCCACCCGAGCGGGAACACCGCGGCGAGAAGACCGATCGCGAGCGGCCCACCGAACATGCCCGTGTCGTGCGTCAATCGCCATGCAGCGAGGAACTCGGCGCGCTCTTCGGGCGGAGCGATATCAGCACCGAGAGTCATGATCACGCCGTTGCCCAGTCCGTTGCCGATCCCCATCACGACAGCGACCACTGTCAATCCCACTGCGCCCGTCGAAAACGGCAACATCAGGTACGACACACCGATCACCGTCAGCGAAGGCACCGCGACCAGCCTGCGTCCGTATCGGTCCATGATGTGTCCGGCCGGATACGAGCACAGCAGGTCCACGGCCGCACCGATTCCGAAGATCACACTCACCTGGGCTGCATCCAACCCGAGGTGCAATGCCCACAATGGAAGAACGGCCTCGCGCGAAGCGCGGGCGGCGCCCATCAGAAGGGAGCCTGTCCCGAGCGTCGACAGAGCGGCACGATGACGGCGAAGGATCTCCGGGAGGGTGACGTGCCCGTGATCGCTGTTGCCCGCCTGCACCTTTCGTGGCGGGTCGGGAACGCGGGCCATCAGCGCCCCGGCGAGCACGACGCCCACCAACTGGACGAGGAATCCTCCGCGCGCTCCCACCAGGAGAATCACGCCGGCACCGATGAGCGGTCCCAGGAAGAAACCCAACCGCCACATCGCGGCGAACGACGACATTGCTCGGGCCCGAAGACCGAGTGGCACGGTCTCGGCGAGGTAGCTCTGCCGCGCAAGGCCCCACACCGCATTCGCCAGTCCGGTCAACAGTGCGCCGATACCGAGCATCCACGGAGTCTGTGCAAGCAGACAGATCACCACTCCTGTTGCACCCAAAGAACTTCCGCCGATGATCGATCTACGCTCACCGAAACGCGACACTATCCGGCCGGCAGGGAGGTCACCGAGTACGGCACCCAAGCCACCGAGCGCAACGATCAGGCCGGCGACGGCGACCGATGCACCCAGGTCGCGCGCGGTGACGGCCATGATGGGGGCAGCCGCACCCTGACCGACCCCGAAGATGGCCGCCGGCACGAAAACCGTTGTGACCAGTGGCTTGAGTCCGGCGATCGCCGGCTGTTCCTTGGGCAGTGTTTCCGTCACGCGCTCACTTCTGCCGCGTCAGCGGCCCGCGAGAACCGGTTCGCCGGACGATCGAGGCCGTAGTGGCCCCGCAGGGTCGATTCGGTGTACTCGGTTCGGAAGAGCCCACGCGCCTGCAGAATCGGCACGACCCGGTCGACGAACACCTCGAGCCCTCCGGGCAGATAGGGCGGCATGATGTTGAAGCCGTCCGCTGCGCCCTTGTCGAACCATTCGGTCAACTCGTCCGCGACCTGCTCCGGTGTCCCGGCAAATGTCCGATGCCCGCGGCCACCGCCGAGTTTGCCGATCAATTCACGGACGGTGAGGTTTTCGCTCTCTGCAAGATCTTTGACGAGCTGGTATCGACTCTTGTTCCCTTGGATGCGATCGATGTCCGGCAACGGTGGCAGCGGGGCATCCAGAGAATGCTCGGTGAGATCGACACCCACCATGTTCGAGAGCTGGCGCAGCGAATACTCCGGAGAGATCAGGTCCGTGAACGACTGCTCCAGAGCCTTCGCTTCTTCTTCCGTATCCGCGATGAAGGGCACGATGCCCGGCAGCACCTTGATCTCGTCGGGACTACGCCCGTACTTGATCAGCCTCGCTTTGAGATCGTTGTAGAAATCCTGCCCCTGCTCGAGGGTTCGTTGAGCGGTGAACACGGCTTCGGCATACCTCGCCGCGAAATCCTTACCGCTCTCGGAGGAACCGGCCTGTACAAGCAGCGGACGTCCCTGTGGAGACCTCGGCGAATTGAGCGGGCCAGCCACCGTGAATCGTTGACCGTCATGGTCGATGCGATGGACACGATCAGGATCGGCGAAGATTCCGGTCTCTTCGTCCAGGACAACTGCCCCCTCTTCCCAGCTGTCCCAGAGTCCGAGCGTCACGTCGAGAAACTCCTCGGCGCGCTCGTAACGACCGCTGTGCGTCGGTACCGCATCGAGGCCGAAGTTCGCGGCCTCGTCGGCGCCGGCCGACGTCACGATGTTCCACCCGCCTCGTCCGCCACTGATGTGATCGAGGGAAGCGAACTTCCTTGCAAGAGTGTACGGATCGCTGTAACTGGTCGACGCGGTTGCAATCAACCCCACCTTCTCGGTGGCCGCAGCGATCGCCGACAGCAAGGTGACGGGTTCGAAGATCGCCTGAGTGTTGTATTTGACCCGCGGGCCGACTGCTAGACCGTCGGCGAAGAACACCGAGTCCAGCTTGCCACGCTCGGCGATTCTCCCCAGTTCCTGGAAGTGCTTGACGTCCAGAAGGTTGGCCGCATTTGTGCGTGGGTGGCGCCACGCCGCCTCATGATGGCCGACGCCCATCAGGAAGGCGTTCAGATGAAATTGTCGTTCGGACATGAGTTCGCAGAATCTTTCCGTGAAAGTGTGGTCAGGTGGTGACGCGCCAGCGCGAGAGCCGACGTTCGATCAGGACCAGAATCGCGTTGATTGTCAGACCCAACAACGAGATCGCGACGATGCCCGCATACATGTTCGGGATCTGGAAGTTGAGTTGGGAAGCGGTGATCAGATACCCGAGACCGGCTTTGGCCCCGACCATTTCGGCGGCGATCAGCACGAGAATCGACGACGCGGCGGCCATGCGGATACCCGTGAAGATCGTGGGAACTGCGGCGGGCAGAACCACCTTCTGGAACAGCCGAATCGAGGAGAACCCCAGCGAGGCAGCGGACTTGATCAGCAGGGGGTCCACTGTTCGCACACCGGAGATCGTGTTGAGCAGAATCGGGAAGGTGCAGGCGTAGATCACCAGGGCGATCTTCGATTCCTCACCGATTCCGAGAATCAGCACGAAGACGGGAAGCAGAGCCAAGGCTGCTGTGTTGCGGAACAATTCGAGAATCGGGTTGAGGAAGTCGGAGACCGGGCGGTACCAGGCGATCGCGATTCCCAACGGAATCGCGATCGCAATGGCCACGAAGAATCCGGTCAGGGCACGCGTCAGACTGGCCGAAACATGCTCTTGCAATTGTCCGTTCTCGGCGAGAGTGAAGAATGCGGACACAACTTCGGTGAAAGGCGGGAGGAAGACCTTGTCCACCAGCCCGAGCCGAGGTGCCGCTTCCCAGATCCCGAGGAAGATCGCGATCGCAATCGACGGCTTGGCAATCCGCCAGGCGGTGGAACCAATGTAGCGCGCCGCCTTGCCGCCGGCCTGGCTCCGCTGCGCAATGTCAGGTGTTTTGTCGGGCAACGGTTTCGGGGTGGCGACCACCTCCGGCGTCGCCAATGCGCTAGACATGTGCAACCTCCTTGGCAGGATCGAGTTCGCCGGCCCGAGCGCGCTCGACTTCACCGTGCAGCAGCGTCCAGATCCGGTGCCGGAACACACGGAACTCCTCACCTGATCGCACGTCGTCGCCGGACCGGTCGATGTTGATGTCGACGATCGTCTTGACGCGCCCCGGCCTCGAAGTCAGTACTGCAACACGTTGCCCGAGGTAGATGGCCTCGTCGATTCCGTGGGTGATGAACAGGATGGTCTTGCCGGTGGCCTTCCAGATGCGCAGAAGCTCGTCCTGCAGCGACTCTCGCGTCTGTGCGTCCAGCGCTGCAAATGGTTCGTCCATCAGCAACACTTCGGGATCGAATGCCAAGCTGCGGGCGATCGCGACTCGCTGCTTCATTCCACCGGACAACTCGTGCGGATAGCGATCCGCGAAACCTTGCAGACCGACCAGTTCGAGGTAATGCTCGGCGAGCTCGCGCCGCTCGCTCTTCTTCACGCCCTTCGCTTCGAGTCCGAACTCGATATTGTGACGTGCAGTTCGCCATGGAAGTAGCGCGTATTGCTGGAAGACGATTCCCCGATCCAAGCCTGGGCCCGTGATCTGCTTGCCGTCCAGAAGGATTCGACCAGAAGTGGGCGAACTGAGTCCTCCGAGGAGGTCCAGCAGAGTCGACTTGCCGCAACCACTCGGCCCGACGAGGACCAGGAACTCCCCCGGCGCCACGTCGATGTTGATGTCCTCGACCGCGGTGAAAACTTCGTCGGTCCCACGAATGTCGAACTGTTTGGTGACGTGCTCGAGCCGTAGTTTCGGTTCTGTGCTCATTTTGCTGCCTCCAGTGCCTGTCCGTCAGCGCCGCTGTCGGGTGAATACGTTCCGTTGGCGTACGGGTTGAATTCGTTGGTGTAGATGTCCGACGGCTTCAACTTTCCTTCTTCGAGTTCACCGTTACGGGTGAGCCAGTCGATCCACGTGCTGATCTCGGTATCGGTGATCGTTCCGCCGGGACCGGCGACTCCTGGGCTCTTCCAGTAGCTGATGAGCTTGGTGTCCTCGTTGCGTCCGCGGCTGTTGATGATCGACGTCAGCTTCGCGATCACTTCTTCTCGTGGGTGCGTCTGGGTCCAGCGAATGGCCCGTGCTGTTCCCTGTACGAAATCGGCGACCGCCTCCTTGTTCTGCGCGATGTAGTCGTCACGGAACACCAACGTGCCGTAGGTGAACGAGCCGAACAGCGATTCGTCGGTGAACAGCTCGCGAAGACCACCGCGTTCGAGCGCTGAGTCACGGAAGACCGAGCCGAGGGTGGCGACATCGATCTGTCCCTGCCGCAGCGCCTGTTCCGTGTTGACCGGCGGAACGACGATCAATTCAACCTGCTTGATCTCGTCAGGCGTAAGTCCCTGCCGCGCAAGCCATTCACGGACGACGAACTCGTGGTGCGCACCGAGGGTGTTCATCCCGACCTTCTTGCCGATCAAGTCCTTCGCCGACTTGATCGGACTGTCGTCGAGTACGTAGTACCCGTTGAAGCTCTCCTTGTCGGAGCCGTAGTACCCGATGACCGAGGTGATCGGTGAACCGGCGGAAGCCAACTTCACCACCGCACCGTTGAACGCTCCACCGAACTCGGTTTGACCGGTCGCTGCGTTCTGAATGCTCTGAGGGCCGCTGGTCGTATCGCCGATCCAGTTGAGCTCCACGTCGTTGAAGTAGCCGAGGTCAGCGGCCAGTTCGGGGTAGATGACCTGTCCGGTGCTGCCCTCGTACCGCAGGACGGTCTTGCCGTCGGCGGTCTTGACGACTTCGTCGGAGGAGCCCGAGCAGGCAACGGCAAGGCTGGACAGAGTGACAAAGGCGACGGCCGCGGCTACCGAGCGCGCGAAACGAGGGCGAATCATGAAGTTGCTTCCTGTAGAAGATGATTGGTTCAGTTCTCGGCTACACCTGTCCGGAGCGCCGTGTGCGGCGCTCGGCACAGGCAGGTGTGGGGAATGTCAGTTCAACGACAACAGTTGAGCGACATGAGCGGGAAAGACCGAAACACGTGAGACTCCAATGAATGTGAAGACAGAATCGAGCCGTTAGTAGTGCCGAAACCATACGTCGGCACCCACTACCTGGGTCAACGGTTACATTCATGCCGGATTTAATGTGTGAGGTCCGTATCATGAGGGCATGCTTTCGCCGACGACTGCGCAGGACTTCGAGCAACACCGTGGCCACCTGACGTCGGTGGCCTACCGTCTCACCGGAAGTTTCAGCGACGCTCAGGATGCGGTGCAGGAGGCATGGATACGCTTGCAAGTCGCACAATCGAGACAAGGAAGCGACCTCGAGATCCGGGAGCTGCGCGGATGGCTCACCACTGTTGTCGGTCGGATCTGCCTCGATCATCTCAAATCGGCCGCAGTCAGAAGAGAAAGCTATGTCGGACAGTGGCTTCCGGAGCCGATCGTCACGCCCGTCGACGCCACCGCGGGCACACCCTCAGCGACACCCGATCCGCTGGAGTACGTCGTGACGCAGGAACAGAATCGTTTTGCGGCCCTCGTCGTCCTGGACACCCTTACTCCCGCTCAGCGCGTTGCCTTCGTCCTGCATGACGGCTTCGACGTGCCCTTCGCCGAGGTTGCGCGCATCCTCGACATCGAAGTAGCCACTGCCCGTCAGTTGGCCTCGCGGGCCCGTAAAGCCGCAGCGTCGGCGCCGGTCCCGGTCAGTAGCGAGGAGCATGCTGCCGCCGTCGAGCGATTGGTGACGGCTATCGCGAGTGGAGATCTGAACGCCGTGATCGATGCACTCGATCCCGATGCCGTCCTGATCGGTGACGCAGGCGGAACGACCCGCACGGCTGTCAACATTGTGCGCGGCAGCGATCGTGTGGCGCGGTTCTACCTGGGATTGGCCCGCAAGTACGGACCGGCAGCGGTGTTCTCGATGTCACCGGTTCTCGTCAACGGACGGCTCGGCGGTGTATTCGCCGGCTCACCAGGGGATGACCAGTACCCGAAGTTCGCCGCTCGCGTTGCCGGCTTCACTGTCCGCGACGGAGTTGTGTGCGCAGCCTACGACATTGCGAATCCAGCCAAGTTCAGCGCTGTGCCGATGCTCGATCACACCGAACCCGAACGCAAGTAACGAGACTCCCATTCCTCGAGGTGTGATCTGGACACCTGCGTTCCGAACCACAGTCGGTGCAGTACATCCGATCCCAGATGATGCAATTCGGTGTGCGTCCTCCACTGCTGCGACGCCCACTCGGGTTCGTTGTGGGCGGCGTCGATCCCGGCCATCGCGCTACCTCGCAGTTCGAAGTCCAGGTCCCGTCGAAGCTCCGAAAGCTCCGACCAATTCGCCTGTGGTGCATAGTGCCTCGCGCGGATTTCGGTCAGCAGCTTGAACAGGACGCTACTCGCCCGTTCGTCGACCCAGATCAGAGTGCGTCGATGCGCACCGCGCCCCACCGTCCACAGGACCACCAACGCCACGACGACGCCGATTGCAGTCTCGAGCATGCGGCTGAGGATCAGATGTTGGACGGTCCCGTGCGCACCACCGGCCGCGCCGAGGAGAATCGCGAGGGCGGTGATGAAGATGACGGCTATCCCGTAATTCCGCACCAGGAACAGCTCGATCCCGGCCATCAGGACTGCAAGTACCGCCACCAACCACAGACCGGTCGGACTCCAGGCGTAGATGGCACCCAACAGAATCAACCCGAGGACGGTTCCGCCGATGCGGTGAATTCCGCGATAGGTGCCCAGTATTCGATCCGGTCCTTGATGAAGGACCATCGCCGCGGCGATCACCGCCCAGTCTGGGCGATCGATGCCGAGCAGGACGGTGAGGGTTCCCGCGGCCATGCAGGCAATGGACAGCCGAAGTGCCGTGACCGACGCTCGGCTGGACGGATTGCAGGCGCGGAGGAACCGATATCGGATCGTCGGATCGGGCAGAGGCGGGTGAGCCCCGACCTCGTCGACGTCGAACGCGGGGTCCGCCATGAGCTCCGGATCGTGGTCGTCGGAGATCGCTCTGGCCATCGAGATCTGCGCTCGTTCGAGTTCACGGGTCAACGGATGGTCTTTCCCGACGATTGCGCCGCGGTAAAGGCACTGCCACGCGTCGTGCAGCCGAAGTGCTGCAGCGTGGCGTTTGTCTCGCGTGAGTTCGGGTGGGGCGTACGCCGCCTGAGCGTCCGTGTACTCCGCAACGGCCGATACGGCTGCCTGTACAGCGCTGCGTTCGACAGCTCTCGGTGCCCACAGGATTCCCGTCATCGAGACGACCACCGCGCTGATCCCACCGATTGCCGTCCACATCGCGACCTCGACCGGCGGCTGGCCGGGAGTGGCGATCACGGAGCTGATCTCGGTGGTGAGCAACAGAAAGAACGCGCCCGGTGGACCCAATCGAAGCGCGTCGACGGTGAAGGCGCAGGTCGACACCACGACGGCCATGATCAGCACGACAAAGACGAGCAGCACCGTCGGCGCTCCCTCGGCGATGGCTCGGTGGACGGGCTCACCCACTGATGCCCCGATGAAGGACAGGATCGTCAGCGCCGTCGCGGCGATACCGACTGCCTTCCACCTGCTCCGGTACGGACGACCCTCACCGTAGATCGATGCAAATGCACCGAGACCGACCAGGAGCGAAGCAGACCCGAATCCGAGCAGTGTGGCGATGGCCGCCGGAATCGCCAGGGCGAGGGCGACGCGAACCGCTCCGGGGTACCTGTTTCCCACCGGCGGCAATCCGAACAGGACGCTGCGCGCCGGCCGCGGAGCCGGGAGGTTGGACTCGTGACCCGCTGATGTTTCTTCGGGGTCCACTGCCCATCCTTCGCGCCGGCCTGTTCGTGTCTGTGTCCTCCCATTCTTGCGGGCGGCCGACGTGGAATTCGAGGCGGGTCCGGAGGTCGATTCGACTACCCCGTTATTGACACTCTGTCAACAGTGTGGATGATAGGTGGAGTCGGATCCGCTCGCGGGTCGCACTTCATCGATCGGGAGAATCACGATGACGCAAGGATCTACCGCAACCCGAACCACCGAACGCCGGTCCCCGTGGATGGACGACGAATTGGAGGCCGTGGCCGACCTGGCAAGGAACTTCTTCGCCAAACACGTCACACCGCATCAGAAACGCTTCGCGTCCCAGGGTTTTCCCGACAAATCCGCATATCGGGAACTCGGGACGCTCGGGCTCGCCGGCATGTCGATCCCCACCGAGTACGGCGGCGGAGGAGGAACGTTTGCGCACGACGCCGTGCTGTTCCACGAGCAGGTCATGGCGGGTGATCATTCACTCCAACTCGGCGTGCACTCGGGAATCGTGCCGCACTACCTCAATGCCTACGCCGATCACGAGCACAAACTGCGCTGGCTACCGAAGCTGGTGAGTGGCGAGTGGGTGGGCGCAATCGCCATGACCGAGCCCGGCACCGGATCCGACTTGCAGAACATCACCACCCGCGCCGTCCGCGACGGTGACGACTATCTGATCAGCGGCGCAAAGACATTCATCTCGAACGGTCGCAATTGTGATCTGGTGATCATTGCCGCCAAGACCGATCCCAGCCTCGGAGCGCGTGGAGTGTCGCTCATCGTGGCCGAGGTCGATGACAACACACCGGGTTTCGAGCGCGGGCGAATACTCGAGAAGGTCGGACAGAAGGGCCAGGACACCACCGAGCTGTTCTTCGACCGCTTGCGGGTGCCTGCAACAAACCTGCTCGGGGACCGCGAAGGCACAGGGTTTGCCCAGCTGATGCAGCAGCTACTGCCCGAACGATTGATCTGCGGAGTTGCAGCCACTGCGGCAATGGAGCGTGCCGTCGCCCTCACCGTCGAGTACACCAAATCCCGAAACATGTTCGGACAAACGCTCTTCGACCTGCAGAACACCCGCTTTGAACTTGCCGAGTGTGCGTCCATCGCTCGTATCTCACGAACGTTCATCGACGACTGCATCGTCAAATACCTTGCCGGGCAACTCGATGCGACTACCGCCGCGATGGCCAAGTACTGGCTCACCGATCAGCAGTGCGCCGTGATCGACCGCTGCGTGCAACTACACGGCGGGTACGGCTACATACTCGAATATCCCATCGCTCAGATGTACGCCGACGCTCGTATTCAGCGAATCTACGCCGGATCGAACGAAGTCATGAAAGACCTCGTGGCGAGATCACTCTGAGCAATCAGGAATCCGCCTCGCACGCCGGCAGAACGTCACGCACGATGGCGAGCAAACTGTGTACCAGCAGAAGGTGCACCTGTTCGCGGTCGAGCGCTCCCGTCACCAACCACTGCTTACTGGCGGCCTTGGCCAATCCTCCGTACGCCACGATCATCGAATGAACAGCAGCCTCGCTGCCTTCACTCGGTCGAATCTCGAGCGCATCCATCATGCGTCGCGCAGCAACGTCGTCAGCGTCCTGCAGGATCCGGTCCATCTCGGGGTCACGGCGGAGGTCGTCGGACATGACTGTCGAGATCCACATGTCGCGATGACGCCAGGCGACGTCGAGCCACCGATCGATCACGGCGCCGATCCGCTTCTCCTGGCTCGCCGATCGCGGAATGCGGTCCACCGCCACTTCGGGAATGAAGACGAATCGCCGCACGACGTCGAGGTACAACTCCCGCTTGGAGCCGAAGTAATGATTGAGCAGCGGACGACCGACCCCGGCCGCCTTGGCCAACTCGGTCATCGAGACGTCGGCAAAAGACTTCTCCTCGAAAACCTTTGCCGCGCTGACAATGATCTGCTCACGCCGGTCTTCAGGACCGAGACGCTTTCCGCCTGTGGCCGACGCGGACGTCATTCTTTTCTCGCGGGCGTGCTGTCGACCGTCGCCTGCGCTTCGACCATGAGCGAAATGTGTTCCACCAAACGCTTTCGAGAGATCTTGGAGGACGGGGTGTGCGCCTGATAGATGAACGCGAGGGCACCGAACAGCCCCACCGAATTGAGTTCGGAGTTCGCGGAGTCGGTTGCCTCGCCGCCGTACATCAGCTCGAGCGACGCGGAGATCGGATTGGTGAACTCCGCCATCAATTCTCGCCCTCGATCCCACAGCGCAGGTTCCGCCTGGGATTCGACGAACATGATGCGTCCACGGCGCGGATCCTTGAATACGTAGGTGGTGAAGGCCTTCACCACGTGACGGATCAGGGCCGACGGTTCGGAAGGCGCCGCCTCGAGAGCGTCCAGAATAGTGTCGCGTGCCCCGAGAACGACCTCGTCGAGCACGGCGACCAGCAGTTCGTCACGATTGGCGAAGCTCTCGTAGAAGTACCGTTCGGTCAGCGCAGCCTCGCGGCAGGTCGCACGCATGGTCGCGGCGGCCGCACCCTCGGTGCCCATGATCTGCAACCCGGCTTCGATCAGCTGTGCCCGGCGCGCGGCGCGGCGATCTTCTGGTTCCTGCCCACGCCACCTGCGCGGGCCGGTGCGCCGAGCCTCGGTATCCGTCATGTCCCCATGTTCTCACTGACCGGCAGTGCTCTCGACCTCAGGTTATCGCGGCGACCTCGGCAAGCGAACTGACATCGCACGATGTCAATCAATTCAATTCTGACATCAATCGCTGTTGACATCACTTGATGTCAGACTTACTCTTCGTTCAGTTGTTCACGCACCAATCAGGAGGCGTCACACATGGTCGACATCGACCCAACCTCGGGGCCATCGGCCGGTGACGAGGAAACTCGAACTCGCCGAACACGAGTCGTCGTCATCGGAGCCGGTTTCGGCGGCATCGGAACGGCTGTCCGCTTGAAGCAGTCCGGGATCGACGACTTCGTCGTTCTGGAACGTGCCGCGGAGCCCGGGGGGACCTGGCAGGTCAATACCTACCCCGGTGCACAGTGCGACATCCCGTCGATTCTGTACTCGTTCTCGTTTGCGCCCAATCCGAACTGGACGCGGCTGTATCCGCTACAGCCCGAGATCTACGACTATCTCCGGGATTGCGTCCATCGCTTCGGACTGGCCGGTCATTTCCACTGCAACCAGGACGTGACAGAAGCTTCGTGGGACGAGCAAGCCCAGATCTGGCGGATACACGCTGCGGAAACCGTCTGGGAGGCACAGTTCCTGGTCGCGGCCACCGGCCCGTTCAGTGCCCCCGCCACACCCGACCTTCCCGGGCTCGAATCGTTTCGTGGTCAGATGTTCCACACCGCGGACTGGAACCACGACCACGACCTTCGCGGTGAGCGGATAGCCGTGGTCGGCACCGGCGCCTCTGCGGTGCAGATCATCCCCAGACTGCAACCGCTCGCGGACACGTTGACCGTGTTCCAGCGGACACCGACGTGGATCCTGCCGCATCCGGATCAGCCGATGACCGGCTGGCCAAGCGCTCTCTTCGAGCGGGTGCCGCTCACCCAACGACTGGCACGCAAGGGACTCGACCTGCTTCAAGAAGCCCTGGTACCCGGATTCGTGTACAAGCCGTCACTGCTCAAAGGGCTGGCCGCACTCGGCCGAGCACACCTTCGCCGGCAGGTGCGGGACCCGGATCTTCGCGCAAAGCTGCTCCCCCACTACGCATTCGGATGCAAGCGTCCGACGTTCTCGAACACCTACTATCCCGCGCTGGCGTCACCCAATGTGGAGGTGGTGACGGACGGAATCGTCGAGGTGCAGGAGCGCGGAGTTCTCACCGCGGATGGCGCCTTCCGGGAAGTCGACACCATAGTCATGGGAACCGGCTTTCGGATGGGAGACAACCCGTCGTTCGACATCATCCGAGGCCAGGACGGCCGCAGCCTCGCACAGACGTGGAACGGCAGTGCCGAGGCCTTCCTCGGCACCACTATCAGCGGTTTTCCGAACTTCTTCATGATCCTCGGCCCCAATTCCGTGGTCTACACCTCACAGGTCGTCACGATCGAAGCCCAGGTCGAGTACATCGTGAGCTGCATTCTTCAAATGGACGAGCGCGGCATCGGCAGCATCGACGTCCGCGCAGACGTGCAACGCGAGTTCGTACGCGCGACAGACCGCCGACTCGCCACCAGCGTGTGGAACGCCGGTGGGTGCAGTAGTTACTACCTCGTCGACGGCGGTCGCAACTACACCTTCTATCCCGGATTCAACCGATCATTCCGGGCCAGGACCAAACGAGCCGACCTCGCTCACTACGCGCAGGTACAACCCGTCTCGTCCGCAGCACTCACCACTGCTCGAGAAACCGTGAGGAGCCGATAATGCTCGGCATCAACGCCTTCCGAGGCACACCCGTCGTCGCACCGTCCGGCGCTCGCCGCTACACCGACGAAGCACATGCGATCGCCGCCCGTGACGTCGAATTCGACTGGGACGGCGTACCACTGCATTACGTGCCGAACGAACCGATGGTCACCCACGTCATCAACTTCATGCATCTCGTGTTACCCGAAGGAGAGCGGGCCATGTCCGCAACGCTCGCCGAAGCACTCCCGCTCATCGAAGACACTCGCCTGCACGAAGAGGTGGTGGGATTCGTCGGCCAGGAAGCAACACACGCGTCGTCGCACAAAGGTGCACGCGAGCATCTTGCGGACCTCGGCATGGAGATGAAACCGATGTCACGCCGGATGGACTGGCTCGTGGACAAGATATTGGGCGACAAAGGATTGACCGGAAAAGCCAAGCACGCCTGGCTCTGTGAACGTCTCGGCTTGTTTGCCGCCATGGAGCACTACACGGCAGTGGTCGGGGAATGGCTGCTCACCGATCCCGCCCTCGAAGATGCCGGCATGCACCCGATGATGCTCGACATGGTGAAGTGGCACGGCGCCGAGGAAGTCGAACACCGCAACGTAGCCTTCGACGCCTACATGTACGTGGACGGCAGCTACGCCAGACGCGTTCGCACGGCGCTGCTGGCCAGCTTCACGTTGTTCGTGCTGTTCATCGCCTCGATGAACTACCTGTTCCGACAGGACCCGTCCACGACGAAGGGCCGACTGTGGCCTCTCCAACTGATAAGCGCCACCCGTCGTGGCCTGGTACCCAACATGAAATTCCTGATCACCGAGATTCCTCCGTATCTGCGGCCGAGCTTCCATCCTTCCCAGATCGGGGACATGGACGTCGCCATGCGTTACCTCGCTCGCTCGCCTGCTGCCAATCGTTCTTCCGAAGCGAGCGCAGGATGAACAAGACGACTGCCGACAGTTCCCACGACGCACCCGACTTCACACCGACCCGGTCGTTGAGGTTTGCCGCGCAAGCCACCGGCGCATACCGCCGAATCTTTGCAGCAAGTCCAGCAGCGCAAATACTTTCGCGCCCCAGCCCGGTCCGCTACAGCGGGTTCGACATGACTCTGGACGTGAAGTCCGTCCGGTCAGAGTGCGACGACGTCCTGAGTGTCACCTTGACCCCGAGGGAAGGAATCACCCTTCCGTCGTGGATTCCCGGCGCCCACCTCGACATCTTTCTCCCCTCGGGAAGGCAACGACAGTATTCGCTGTGCGGCGACCCCGACGACTTGTCCTCGTATCGGATCGCCGTCCGGAGGATCGACGAGGGTGGGGGCGGCTCGCGCGAGATACACGAGTCGCTGAAACCCGGCATGGTTGTGGACGTCCGAGGGCCACGCAATGCATTTCCGTTTGTCGCTGCTCCGTCGTACCTCTTCGTTGCGGGCGGAATCGGGATCACTCCGCTCCTTCCCATGGTGCAACGTTGTCACCGCCGCGGAATCCCGTGGCGTTTGGATTATCTCGGACGATCTCGGACGGCCATGCCATTTCTCGACGAGATCGAGGAATACTCCAGCGGCCGGGTAACCATCCGACCGGACGACGAGTTGGGCCCGACGGATATCGAAACACTGGTCACTGCTGCGGATCCCGGTGCCGCGGTGTACACGTGCGGACCGGCGCCGCTGATGAACATGGTGCGCGCGGCGACCTTCGCCGGCAATCCGACCGGATCGGTGCACAGCGAGAGGTTCTCCCCACTCCCGGTAGTCGACGGCAAGGAGTTCACGGTGCATCTGGCGCGCACCGGTCTCACCGTCGATGTGGGCGAGTCCGAAAGTGCTTTGGCTGCGATACGACGTGCACTTCCCGGAGTCGCGTATTCCTGCCAACAGGGCTTCTGCGGTACGTGCAAGGTTCGGGTGCTCTCGGGGAGCGTCGATCATCGAGACACCTTGCTCACCGAATCCGAACGTGCCGATTCGATGTTGACCTGTCGATCACGTTCCACCGGTGCTTCTTTGGTGGTGGACCTGTGAGGGGAAAATTCTCTCTTGCGGCAGCCGACGCAGACTTCGTCCGATCCGCGCCGCTGGTGATCACTCACCGGATCGAATCCGAAGCGACGTGCGAAAGCTTGTGGCAGACGTTGACCGCGGACGGAGCGCTCACGTCGTGGGCGCGCGGGATCACCGGAGCCGACTGGACCTCGGCCAGACCATTCGGCATCGGGACTACCCGAACCGTGCGCGCCGGCGCTTTTGCTGCACTGAACGAGAGATTCTTCCGCTGGGACGAGGGGCACCGAATGACGTTCTACGTGGAGTCGGCGTCACTGCCGGGGTTCAAACGCTTCGCCGAAGATCTGGTGCTGGAACCGACTTCGACAGGCAGCCGCCTCACCTGGACATTCGCCGTACAAGCGCAGCCGTGGTTCGCCCCGATTCTGGCTCTGTCCCGACCGATCCTCGAACGCGTCACTCGCAGCTGGGCCGACGGCGCCGTCCACCACACACTTCAAGGAACTCCACAATGACGGCGACCGAGATCGACACGACCACACAGGCGTCCGACGACACGGTGACACAGGCAGTGCGCGACGCCCGAACTGCTTCCGAGTGGTGGGCAGAACTGACATTCGAGCAACGCGCTCGTCGACTGGATCGGTGGCGTGGAATCATCGCTCGTCGAGCATCCGAACTCGCCGACGTCGTGCACCGGGACATGGGCAAGCCGCACCCTGACGCGATGCTCGAAATCGCCATGGCACTCGAACATCTCGCGTGGGCGTCGAAGAATGCCCGAAAGGTATTGGGCAGGCGCAGCGTCCGCTCCAGTTTGTTGACGGTCAATCAGGCCGCCTCGGTGGAGTATCGACCTCTCGGGGTGATCGGTGTGATCGGTCCGTGGAACTATCCGGTCTTCACCCCACTCGGTTCGCTCTCGTTCTCGCTGGCTGCAGGCAACGCCGTGGTCTACAAGCCGAGTGAGTTCGCGCCGGCAGTCGGGCAATGGTTGGTCCGAGCGTTTGCCGAGGTCGTCCCTGAACATCCTGTGCTGCAAGTTGTCACAGGCGACGGTTCGGTCGGCGCGGCACTGTGCCTGGCCGGTGTCGACAAGATCGGGTTCACCGGATCGACCGCGACGGGCAAGAAAGTTATGGCAGCGTGCGCCGGGACCCTCACACCGGTGTTGATGGAATGTGGCGGTAAGGACGCGCTCATCCTTGATGCCGACGGAAATGTTGGTGCCGCCGCGGATGCTGCGGTGTGGGGCGCATTGTCCAACTCCGGTCAAACCTGTCTGGGCGTCGAGCGTGTATACGTGCACGAACAGGTATACGACGAGTTTATCGACAAGACAATCACTTTGGCTGCCCGAGTTCATGCGGGCCCGGGGGCCGAAGACAAGATCGGTCCGATCACCATGCCCTCGCAAGTGGCTGTAATCCGGCGCCACATCGACGACGCGGTGTCTCGAGGTGGACGTGTCGTTCTCGGAGGGCTCGGCTCGATCTCCGGCCAGTATGTGCAACCGACCATCATGGTCGACGTCCCCGAAGACAGCCTCGCCGTCACGGAGGAAACTTTCGGCCCGACGATGACGATCACCAAGGTCGCCTCGATGGACGAGGCGGTGGAGTTGGTCAATGCGTCGCCATATGCATTGGGAGCAAGCGTGTTCGGCAAGGATGGAGTGGCTGTTGCCGATCGGCTCCGATCCGGAGGAGCGTCGGTGAACTCTTACGTGATGTATGCCGCGGTTCCCAACCTGCCACTGGGTGGGGTCGGAGCATCTGGTTTCGGACGCGTTCACGGCCCAGATGGTCTGAAGGAGTTCACCTATGCCCGGTCGATGACCAGGCAACGATTCCGTTCGCCCCTACCACTGACGACGTTTCGACGGACCGCCCGAATCGACTGGCTGGTCAAGGTTCTCATCCGCGCTCTACACGGAAGGCACTGAAGCAATGACGGGACGCATGTCCGCAATTGCGGGAACAGTCCGCGATCTGGGCATTCCACTGCCCGGACGCCGAATCGACTACGACGTTGCCGGAAAGGTCGTGCTGATCACCGGCGGAGGCGACGGTATCGGTTCCGCGCTGGCGCGCACTCTCCACCGGCGTGGGGCCACCGTGGCGCTGGTCGACGTCAACGAAAGTTCATTGGCAACGGCCGAGCGCTCATTCGAGTCACAGCGAGTCGTGACGGTGACGGCCGATGTCCGAGATCGGGACGGCATGACAGCAGCCGTGCAAACGATCATCGAGCAGCTGGGCAGAATCGACGTCGTGGTTGCCAACGCCGGAATCACCCCTCCCCCGGCAACATTGCGCCAGATCGATCCCGACGCCTTCGATCGTGTGCTCGACGTCAATCTCACCGGCGTCTTCAACACCGTGCATCCGACCATCGACGAGGTGATCCGCAACAGTGGGCACATCGTCGTCGTGTCATCGGCGGCGTCGTTCGCCCCCGGTTTGGGCGGCGCTTCGTACATGATCAGTAAGGCTGGGGTCGAAGCGCTCGGCCGGGCGCTGCGTCTCGAGGTTGCCGGCTACGGCGCCACTGCCGGCATCGCGTACTTCGGGATGGTGGATACACAACTTGCACGCGCCACACTCGACGACGACGAGATCGGGCGCAAACTCGACGCTCGACTACCCGGTCCCCTCCGTCATCGAATCTCCCCGGACCGTGCCGCCACGGTGATCGCAGACGCGATCGCGCGCCGCGCCGCGCGGACCCTTGCCCCCGCTGCCTGGGAACCCTGGGCGTGGGGACGCGGATTCATCAATGTCCTGGCCGACGGCTATCTGGCCAGGGACAAACAGGCACACGACCTGATCCGCGAACTCGAAGACAGAACCACCGCTGCGGCCCCGACGAATGTATCAGCCCTGACAAAGGCATCCAGGAGATCATCATGACCACGTTGTGTGCAGCCTTCCAGCGAGTGTCGGCGGTAGCGCCCGACGCGGTGGCCCTGCGAGACATCGGCGATGCGCGAACACTGACGTGGCGCGAGTACGCCGAACAGGTCCGCGAGGTTGCCGCGGGATTGGCCGGAATCGGCGTGGGACACGGCGATACGGTTGCCTTGATGATGAGTAACCGCATCGAGTTCTATCCGATCGACGTCGGTGCCCAACATCTCGGCGCGACGTCCTTCTCCATCTACAACACGTCGGCACCCGAAGCCATCCGTTACATCCTCGCCAATTCCGGTGCACGGGTTCTCGTCTGCGAAGACCGGTACGTGGATACGGTCCGCCGCTCGGGCGCCACACTCGAGACGATCGTCGTCGTCGACGCGCAATCGCATGTCCACCAGCCCGGCACCGTGACCCTGGAGCAGATGAAGAATTCTGCCGCATCGGATTTCGATTTCGAGGGCACCTGGCGTGCGGTGAAACCGAACGACGTCGCCACGTTGATCTACACCTCCGGCACGACCGGCAACCCCAAGGGCGTCGAGACGACTCATGCATGCCTGTTGTTCGAAACCAACGCCGTAAGCGCTGTACTCCCCGTCGAATTCGGTGACCGCATCACCTCGTACATGCCGTCGGCGCACATCGCCGATCGGCTCACCTGCCTGTACATGCAAATGGTGTTCGGCACCCAGATCACTGTCGTACCGGATCCGAGCCAGGTAGCGGCCGCGCTTCCGGACTGTCGTCCCACGATCTGGGGCAGCGTCCCCCGTGTGTGGGAAAAGCTGAAAGTTGCAGTCGAATCGGCTGTCGCCAACGAACCGGACGACGCGCGGCGAGCGGCGTTGCAGTGGGCACTCGACGTCGGTCGCACTCGTCTCGCACACTTGCGAGCCGGTGAAACAGTCCCCGCCGAACTGGAAGCGGACTACGCCCGAGCCGATACGATGGTCCTGTCCGCTCTGCGTGCGAAACTCGGCTTTGCCGAACTGAAGTGGGCCATCTCTGGCGCCGCACCGATTCCGCCGGAAACCTTGGCATTCTTTGCGGCCCTGGGAGTTCCGATCTCGGAGATCTGGGGAATGTCCGAGCTGACATGCATCGCAAGCACCGCGCCGGCCGAGCCGACCAAGCTCGGAACGGTCGGAAAGTTGCTCCCAGGCATGGAAATGCGCATCGAGGCGGACGGCGAGCTACTGGTTCGAGGACCGTTGGTCATGAAGGGGTACCGCGGCGAACCCGCAAAAACGGCCGAAGCGATCAGTGCAGACGGGTGGCTCTCGACCGGAGATGTCGTCACCGCCGACGCGGACGGCTACCTCACGGTGATCGATCGCAAGAAGGAGTTGATCATCAACGCGTCGGGAAAGAACATGTCACCGGCTGCCATCGAGACGGCAGTGAAGACGTCGTCGTCGTTGATCGGCGAGGTCGTGACGATCGGAGACGGCCGAAAGTTCAACACAGCGTTGATCACTCTCAGCGCCGACGCCGCGGTCGGAGCGGCACGCTCACTGGGACTTGCGGCCGAGGCCGCGGTACTCGCCAAGGACGCTCGGATCGTCGACGTCGTTGCAACTGCTGTCGCCGAGGGAAACTCGCGTCTGTCGAGGGCCGAGCAGATCAAGCGGTTTCACGTACTCACCATGTTCTGGGAGCCAGGCGGCGACGAGCTGACACCGACGATGAAGCTCAGGCGCAAGCCGATAGCCGAGAAGTACGCGTCCGAAATTGCAGCCCTCTATGCGGATTCGGTCGTTGAGGACGTCTACGAGCCTGCACCCTGCGCATAGATCAGCGTCTCGGTGGCCTTGACCACAAACGTAGCGGCCGACCCCGGAACCAGATCGAGTTCGGCCGCTGCGCTCGCCGTGATGTCGGCAGACAAGCCCGGCTGGCCGGCTTCGTCCTCCGCTCGCACTCGGACGACATCGCCTCGGTTTTCGATCTCCGCGATCGTGACCGCAAACGCATTTCGTGGGCTGCCGTGCGGCGGATCCAGGAAGACCGACACTGCTCGCGGCTCGAAGACCGCCACGGCGGCACTGCCGGCCGGTAGGTCGGTCTCCGTCTGGCCCGCGATATCCACCCCGACCGGACTTCTGAGCACTCCGTCTCCGGCCATCGTGCCGCTGCGCAAGTTGATTCCGGCGATGCGTGCTGCGAATGCACTACGCGGGCGGGTCAGAACTGTTCGTACGTCACCACGTTCGACGACCCGGCCACCGTCCATGACGACAACCGTGTCGGCCAGCGCAAGTGCGTCCAGAGCGTCGTGCGTGACGAGTACGGCAGTGCGATCGCCGGTCCTGAGCACTCGGCGCAGTAACGACCGCAGCGCGGGGGCGGAGGCGACATCGAGCGCGGACATCGGTTCGTCGAGTAGAAGCAGTTCGGGTTCAGCAGCCAATGCCCTCGCCACTGCAACCCGTTGCGCTTGGCCACCGGAGAGTTGTGAAGGCTTGCGGTCAGCCAAATCGCCGGCGTCGACTGCGTCCAGCCAATGGCGCGCGGACTCGGCGGAATCGCGACGCGACCGCCCTGCACTGCGCGGCGCGAACGCCACGTTCGCAGCCGCACTGAGATGGGGAAAGAGAAGTGCCTCTTGCGCGAGTAGGGCAGTGCCGCGCCGATGGGGTGCCAACACGACTCCCCTACGGGTATCGGTGAGAACGCGGGAATTGAGTTCGATCAACCCGCGCCGCGGATGATGCAGTCCGGCAACCGCCGCCAGTACCGTCGACTTGCCGGCGCCGTTCGGCCCGAGGATGGCGGTCACCTCGCCCGCCGCTACGTCGAACGTCGCAACGACGTCGCGCTCCGGAATCTCGATGTCGACGTGGAGGCCACTCACAACGAACCCGCCGATCCGCGTCCACGCACCGCAACCACGATGACCACCGCGACTACAACCAGCACCAGCGAAAGCGCCACCGCTGCATCCGGATCGGTCTCACGCTGGAGATAGATTTCCAGCGGCAGGGTACGCGTCACCCCTTGCAGACTTCCCGCGAAGGTCAGCGTCGCACCGAATTCCCCCAGCGCTCGAGCGAAAGCCAGAACTGCCCCTGACACCAGACCGGGAAGCACCAGCGGCAGAGTCACCCGGCGAAGCACAGTGGTCGGGCGGGCTCCGAGCGTCGAGGCAACGGCCTCGTATCTTGTACCCGCAGTGCGTAGTGCACCTTCGAGGCTGACGACGAGGAACGGTAGCGCAACAAACGTCTGCGCCAGGACCACCGCGGTTGTCGAGAATGCTATCTGGATGCCGAGCACTTCCAACTGCTCACCGATCAACCCTTTGCGCCCGAACGTGTACAGCAACGCGATACCGCCCACCACGGGCGGCAGAACCAGCGGGAGCAGAATCAAGGATCGAAGAACGGACAGTCCCCGAAAATGACTGCGCGCCAACACCGCGGCCATCGGTACCCCGAACAGGATGCACAGCAGCGTGCTCATTGCCGCTGTCTTCAAACTCAGTTTCAACGCGGCAACCGACGATTCGGAAGTCACGAGTTCCCAGAACTGCGACCACTGCACGGTGGCCAGCATCGCCGCCAAGGGCGCGATGACAAACGCTCCGCCGATCAGCGCCGGAAGGTAAATCCATACCGGCAACCCGAGCGGAGCCCGGACTGCCGGTCTTAGGTGTGTCACGGGGCAGCGAATCCCGCGTCACTCAGAACTGCCAGGCCCTTGGGCCCCTTGACGAGATCGACGAACTTGGTTGCCGTTTCCGAATTCTTCGAATCCTTCAGCACCGCAATCCGGTACAGGTTGACCACCGTGGTGGCTTCCGGGAACGCGACCGTCTGCACCTTGTCACCCGCGGACTTCGCGTCGGTGACGTAGACGATGCCGGCATCGGCCTGACCGGACGTCACCTTGTTGAGAACGTCGGTCACCGACGATTCCTCACTGACGGGCGAGAGGGTCTCACCTGTGGCCGTCTCGACCTTCTTCGTAGCCGCGCCACACGGGACCTGCGGAGCGCAGATCACCAGTTGTGTCCCCTCCTTTGCCAGATCGGCGAAGGACGCGATGCCCTTCGGATTGCCAGGCGGTACAACGATCGTCAAGGTATTGCTCGCGAAATCCGAGGGCGACCCCGCGACGACACCGGCATCGGTGGCCTTGGTCATGTTGGCGGCGTCAGCCGAGGCGAACACGTCAGCCGGTGCGCCCTGGGTGATCTGGGCGACGAGATCCGAGGACCCGGCAAAGCTGAATGTGACCGATGAACCGGGGTTCTCGGACTCGAACTCCTTGCCGAGTTCGGTGAAGCTGGTCTTGAGTGACGCCGCCGCGAAGACGGTGATGCTTCCCGTGGCACTGTCACTGGAAGTGGTCGTGGTCGGAGCGGCCGACGACGTCTCCGACGACGAATTGTCGGAGGAACTACAACCGGTCACCAGGGCAAGCGAAAAGGCACCTGCTGCAACAAGTCCGACTACACGCTTCACGAATTTCCTCCAGTATGTTCAGAACTACGGCGTTTCCACGATGACCGTGGTGGCCTTCACGATTGCGACTCCGATACTCCCGACCTCGAGTCCGAGCTCCCGAACCGCGTCGGTACTCATCAACGAGACGACAGTGAAGGGCCCACACTGCATTTCGACCTGGGCCATCACCTTGTCGGTGACGACCTTGGTGACGAGGCCGGCGAACCGGTTGCGGGCCGAACTCGCACCCGCGAGCGGATCGGACGGTGCGGGTCCGGCGTTGGACCGGGCGAAGCCCGCCAACTCGGCACCGTCGATGACCTTGCGGCCGGAGTCGTCCGTCCTCGCGGTGAGAAGCCCACCGTCGACCCACCGTCGAACGGTGTCGTCACTGACACCGAGCAGACCGGCAGCTTCGCGGATTCGAATGTTGGGCACCAGGTGATCGTAGGTCGCAAGTGCGGACCTAACAAGCCGAAATACTCCGCAGATGCGTGAACTAGTCAATCATGATCACGTATCTGCGGAGCATTGTCGATAGTTGCCGTAGACGAGTCAGCGCATCATTCTTCGGCCCAGGGCACGCGGCAGGAGTCGGTGCTGAACCCTTGCTCGGTGATCCCCAACGCCGAATACATCCGGGCGCGCATGTTTTCGAGCCCGATCTGATAGGTCAGTTCCACGACGCCCGCTCGCCCGAACCTGCGCTCGAGATCCGCGACCTGCTCGTCCGTCACCCCGTTCTCCCCGTGCGGGTCACCGGTCATGGCATCGGCGTAGGCGATCGCGGCCCGCTCGTCCTCGCTGTACTTCGGTGAATCCCGGTAATTCGCGATCCCTTTCAGCTTGTCGATGTCCAAACCGTCCAGGCGCGAGAGCATCGTCCCGAAGTCGACACACCACGAGCAGCCGACAGTCCAGGCGACGCGATAGACGGCCAGTTCACGAATGTTCGACGGCAGCACCTTCGACGCCTTCTGCACGGCCATCTCGTGACGGGCAGCCGCGACGAACAATTTCCGATGGTTGGCCAGGACGGCAAAGGGCTCGGGGACTTCGTCGTACTGCCTGGCGGCGAATTTGTATGCCACTTTGATCAACGGACTGGCTTCTGACGGTGTCACTGCGGGAATGCGAGTCATGGCAAGCCTCCGTATGTTCTGGGGCACCGGATTCGATGCTCTCTACAGAGTTGGACGATGGCGGCGATTCAAACGTGACAAGCACCGCGTCCGAGCGGATGTGAGGATGCGGTGTCAGCCGACTAAGCTGCAAAGATGCCTTCGACGCCCCGCAACCGCACCGTCTCGCGTCTGCAGCCGTTCGCATCCACGATCTTCGCCGAGATGACAGCGTTGGCCACACTTCACGACGCGGTCAACCTCGGTCAGGGCTTTCCGGATACCGACGGTCCTGCGGCCATGCTCGAAGTAGCGCGCCGAGCCATCGCCGAGGGCGTCAATCAATACCCGCCCGGTCCGGGCATGCCCGTCTTGCGTCAGGCCATCGCGGAGGATCGGCGCGTCCGTTACGGACTCGACAGTGATCCCGACTCCGAAGTTCTAGTCACCGTCGGCGCCACCGAGGCGATCAGTGCTGCGATTCTCGGACTGGTCGAACCCGGCGAAGAAGTAGTGCTGATCGAGCCGTACTACGACTCCTACGCTGCATCCGTCGCATTGGCAGGCGCTGTGCGTCGCACAGTTCCGCTGGTTGCCGCGGGAGACGGATTCGCGGTCGATCTCGATGCATTGCGCGGCGCGATCACCGCCAAGACGAAGATGCTGATCGTCAACAGTCCTCACAACCCCACCGGCACCGTATTCACCGATCACGAACTTCGAGCGATCGCCGAACTCGCGTGCGAACGCGACCTGATCGTGTTGAGTGACGAGGTCTACGAGCACTTGGTCTTCGACGGCCTCACCCACACACCGATGGCGTCGCTCCCGGGCATGCGTGAGCGCACCGTCACTGTGTCCAGTGCCGCAAAGACTTTCAATGTCACCGGCTGGAAGACCGGCTGGGCGATCGGCCCCCGAGAACTCATCGACGGAGTCCGTGCCGCCAAGCAGTTCATGTCATTTGTTGCCGGTGCACCATTCCAACCGGCCGTTGCCTACGCGCTGACCAACGAACAGCCGTGGGTCGTCGAACTTCGACAGAGCTTGCAGGGCAAACGGGACGTACTCGGAAAAGCTCTGACCGAGGCCGGTTTCACGGTGCATTCCGGCGGCGGCACGTACTTCCTCCTTGCCGACATCAGACCGTTGGGTGAAACCGACGCGGGAGATTTCTGTCGCGCCCTACCCGAGCGTATCGGCGTCGCGGCCGTACCGGTCGACGTGTTCGCGGACAACCGCGACGATTGGAAGCACCTGGTGCGCTTCGCCTTCTGCAAGCAGGACCACATTCTTTCCGAAGCTGCACGCCGTCTCCACCTGCTCCAAGGAACAGCGCACCCATGACAGCGCGGACCATCCCGACCGCATTCGTCCACCGCTACCTCGCGTTCTCGCCGGACAACGACGTCGATTTGTCTGGTGCACTGCGAGCTGCTGGGATCGACCTGGAGACATTGTCGGACGCTCGCGCGCGGCTGACCCCAACTCAGGTCACCACCTTCATTCAAACCACCTGGCAGATCACCGACGACGAATTGTTCGGCCTCGGATCCGCCCCGGTCCCCCGTGGCACTTTCCGATTGATCTGCCTGACGTTGATCCATTGCCCTGACCTCGGATCAGCGTTCGCTCGAATGTCCGACGTGATCCGTGCGCTACCGGCTCTGGCCCCACTGGCGATCGAAAAGGGCGAGGAAAGCACGCGGGTGAGCTTCGCAGTCCGAGCTCGCGAGGGCGTCGCCGAACCTGATGTCGCAGAACGTGTCACAACCGATTTTGTCCTGATCTTGCTGCACCGATTTTCCGCGTGGTTGATCGGAAAGCGCGTCCGACTTCGGGCAGTCGAATTTCCGTACTCGGCACCGGATGCGCGGTTGGCGCAGGACTACGACTACATCTTCGGAGCGCCGGTCACCTTCGGCGCGCGGCGAGCGGCACTGGAGTTCGACAACTCCGCAATGCGTGCACCGATCATCCAAACCGAGGAGACGTTGGAGGAGTACCTCCGAGAATCTCCGATTCAGCTCATGTCCGAACGCGATTACGACAGCACTGCGTCGGCGCAGGTGCGACGGGTCCTCGAACTCGGAGTGAAGGGGCGAACCTCCACGGCCGAGGAGATCGCCGAGATGCTCTCGATCAGCGTTCCCCATCTGCGTCGACTGCTGCGGCGTGACGGAACATCACTGAATCAACTACGCGAGGAAGTGCTCCGCGACGTAGCCATCGCTGGTTTGCGGCGCGGAGAATCCGTCGAAGTACTCTCGGCGCGATTGGGGTTCTCCGAGCCGAGCGCGTTCCGTCGGGCCTTCAAACGATGGACCGGCGACACTCCGAGTTCGTACCGCTAGCTGACGCAGAACTCGTTTCCTTCGGGATCGGTCATCGTGATCCACACGCTCGGCCCCTGCGCTCCCCGGTGCAGGATCGTCGCCCCCACCGTCTCGAGGTGCGCTGCGACATCCTCGCGCTTGTCGCCCACTCGTATGTCGAAATGGAGCCGGTTCTTCACCGTCTTCGATTCCGGAACCAGTTGGAACAGAACGCGGGGACGTTCGGGATGCTCCGGATCGCTGATGGCCGCACCTTCGCGCCAGACGAGAACTCCCTCGAAGGTCGTGGTGTCAGATTCCTTGGCGTGACCAGCAGCGACGAGGCCCCTGATGAAGTCTTCGTCGCTGGGCTCCGCTGCCCACCCGAGTGCTGCGGCCCACCACTTCGCCTGTTCGTGCGGGTGTGCCGAATCTACTGTGACTTGAAATTCGTATCCCATGTTCCGACGTTAACGCCGACCACCGACACCTAGTGAAGGTTCAGCCGAGCCCGGGCATCAGTCGACACTCTTGATGGTCTTCATGGTGATCAGCGATGTCACCCGCGAGACAGCCGGAAGCCCGCTGAGCTTGGTGACCATGAAGTTCTCGTAGGTCGCGAGATCTTTCACCGCGACCCGAATGAAGTAGTCGGGAATTCCGAACAACCGCCGACATTCGATCACTTCGTCGAAGGCGGCGACCTGGGATTCGAAGTCCTCGATGGTCGCCTGGTCGTTGACTCCGATCTCGGCGGTGACGATCACTTGAAATCCTCGGCCAAGCGCTTCCTGACTGACGATCGCGCGGTACCCGGTGATGATTCCGTCGGCTTCGAGCTTTTTCACGCGGCGCAGGCAAGGGGACGGTGTCAGACCCACCAGATCCGCCAATTCCGTGTTCGTCAGACTCGAGTCCTGACGGAGGTGAAACAAAATTGCGTCATCCATGGCATCCATCGCACTATTATTGCGCACTGTTCAATATGTGGGCATTCTGAGCAATCGATAACCTCGATCTTTGTTATAGATTTGCGTCGTGATCGAACCAGCATCGTCGACGGCCGCGCCTGCCGTCGAACTCTCGCCGCGAACCCCGGCGTGGCGGCACGCCTTCCAACTGTCGCTGCCGGTCGGATTCGGCCTGCTCCCACTCGGGATAGCCCTGGGCGTTCTTGTGGTCCAACAGGGCCTCAACCCTTGGTGGGCAGTCGCTTTCACCTCGCTGATCTACGCCGGATCGCTGGAGTTTCTCGCCGTCGGAATGGTCGCGGCCATGACACCACTGCCGTACGTCGCTCTGACCGCACTGCTGGTCAACTTTCGACATGTGTTCTACGCCTTGAGTTTTCCGCTGGAAAAGATTCGCAACCCCTTCGCCCGCTTCTACAGCATGTTCGCGCTGACCGACGAGGCCTATGCGATGTCGGTAACTGCCGATCCCAAGGCACTCACCGGACGCGTCATCGTCTACTCCCAGCTGTACCTCCACGGCTACTGGATCGGTGGCGCGATCCTGGGCGCGACGGCAGGACAGTGGATTCCAGATTCGATAGTCGGTCTCGACTTCGCTCTGACCGCACTGTTCGTCGTCCTCTCGATCGAGGCAATTCGCGCACAAAACGGATTCGCGGTGCCGGTCGCTGCGGTCACCTGCGCTCTGGTCGCCCGGCTCGCAGCCCCGGATCACATGCTGCCAATTGCAATGGGCGCCTTCGTGCTCTTCCTGATCGGCCGCTTTGTCTACGACTCACGAAAGGCGAAGATCGATGCCTGACACCTCGTACATCTTTGCGGCGGTCGCAGTCATGGCCGTGGTCACCTTCGCGCTGCGCGCAATCCCCTTCGCCGCGCTCATGCCGCTGCGCTCCTCCGCCCTGGTCGGCTACCTCGGCATCTACATGCCGGCCGGCGTCATGCTGATCCTCGTGATGTATTCACTCAAAGGGGTGTCGATCACCGCCCCGTCTCACGGCCTCCCCGAACTGATTGCAGTGTGTGCCACGATCGTCGCGCACCTGTGGCGAAAGAATGCCGTCCTGAGCATCGTTGTCGGAACGACGATCTACGTTGCGCTGGTCAATACCGTGTTTGCCTGAGCAATTCCCATCCGGGAGCAAAGCAGCTTTACTCCCGGATGGGTGATTTGTAACCTCCAGGCGCTTATCTGAACAGTTGAACACTTATACGATTTCAGTAGGGTGGCCGCCGGCCGCGACTGAAAGATCGGTGAGGTTCGATGTCCACGACAATGACCACGACGGGCACCCGAATCGCCGGCGCTTGGCACAGTCTGGATCGAGGCCAGCGTCGAAGCATCATCGGAATGACCGTCACCGTCGTTGCACTCAACGTCGTCGGGTGGGCAGTTCTTCTCGGTCTGGTTGTCCCCGGCCACTACACGATCGAAGGCAGTGTCTTCGGCATCGGACTCGGTGTCACGGCGTACACGCTCGGCATGCGCCATGCTTTCGACGCCGATCACATCGCCGCCATCGACAACACCACTCGGAAGTTGGTGGCGGACGGCAAGAAACCGATGTCCGTCGGTTTCTGGTTTTCACTCGGACACTCCACCATCGTCTTTGTTCTCGTCGCACTTCTGGCGTTGGGTGTGCGGCAACTTGCCACCAGCCTTTCCGACGACAACTCAGATCTGGAAAAGTGGACCGGCTTGTTCGGCACAACCATTTCCGGAACGTTCCTGATCTTGATCGGCCTCCTGAATCTTTTCTCTCTCATCGGGATTCATCGGGTGTACACGAAGTACAAGGCCGGAACCTTCGACGAGGAACAACTCGAGAAGGAACTCGACAGCCGCGGCGCCCTCAACAAGATCCTGGGCCCGGTGATGAAGATGGTTCGCAAGCCCTGGCACATGTACCCGGTCGGCCTACTGTTCGGACTGGGATTCGACACCGTCACCGAAGTGGGACTGTTGGTGATCGCCGGCGGCGCGGCAGCGACAGGGCTCCCGTGGTATTCGATCCTCGTTCTACCGATACTCTTCTGCGCCGGGATGTCTCTGTTCGACTCGATCGACGGATCGTTCATGAACTTCGCTTACGGTTGGGCATTTGCCCAGCCGGTACGAAAGATCTACTACAACATGGTGATCACCGGACTCTCGGTGGCAGTGGCACTGCTGATCGGGACCCAGGAAATCATCTCGATCTTCACCGACAAACTCGACATCCACGACGGGATTCTCGGCGCCATCGGGAACTTGGATCTCGGCGCGATGGGCTTCATCATCGTCGGACTCTTCGTTGCCACCTGGATGATCGCCCTCCTCGTGTGGCGGTACGGCCGCATCGAAGAACGGTGGCAAGCGCAGTCCGTTGCCGCCGCACCTCGATCGACCGCTGAATAGTTTGGCAATCCGAGTCTTCTACGCACATTCAGTGCGTTTCCCACATTTATCGAAAGACGCATCCCGCGGAGTTGGCGAGATGCAATAGTGGAGTTCGAACGGGGTGAGCCCCGGCTAGGAGAAAACGGTGCGGATACGTCATGCGGTAGTGGGTGTGGCAATCACGGGACTTGTTCTTGCAGTGGCCGGCTGCGGTAGCGGCGACGGCGAAGCTGCCGAAGGACCAGGCATCGCCGTGGCGGCGGAAACCAAGCAAGTTCCCGACCGGGTGACCGTGCATCGACCTGGCCTCATCGACACCAGCATTTCCCCGTTCGACGTGCCTGAATGGCCAGGGCCGCACCCCTCCGAATTCCTCGAGCCCAACCCGCCGTCGGGCGAGAGCGGTGAGATCGCCGGCGACCAAGCTGCGGCAACGTACGCGGCCTCGCTCGACAACCCCGATGCACTATGGAATGTCGGTGGCACGGTGGAGTGGCTGGTTGTCGATCCGTTCCGTGAAGGTCTTCCACCGAGGTCTCCGCACTGACCGGATCCAACGATCGTTGCGAATTCAGTTCGGCCCCAATGCAGCACAGAACTCGCCGGGTTGATCGACATGCAACCGCAGCCCACCGATCGTGGTGGGACTGGCCTTCGAGAGCCGTTTCGGGAGCGTGACCGAGAGCGGCCGATCGAAGTCTATGTCCACGACAGTGCCGTCGGGCCCCGGCAGAACCAAGCGATCGTCGACAATCACATTTGCTGTCTCACCGAACCTTCGGACCATGCTCGCCCGCGAAATCCGTGATCGGTCCACCTCGACTCGAATGCCCGTGCCGGATCGAAACACTACCGTTCGAGCCGAGACGAGGTGCGGGTGCACGACGCGTCCGGCAAGCCAACCGCCAATCGCAATCAGCGACAACACCGTTGCAACGAGCAGCACGACGCGAAGCCACTGCCACGGCACCAGGAAGTGAATCGCTACGGCCTCGATCACACTCGCCGCAACAAATGCCACCGGTATCGACATTGTCCCCCTCGCGTAGCCGAAAGTCGCTGTATCACTGGAACCTCCGTCTCTCCGACCCGTCGAGAGCAACCACAGTGATCGGATCACGCCGTACCGCCTGACATGAGACGTGTTGCGACGCGCGCGACCACTTCACGTTGCGCTGGATCGGGCACCAGGTCCGCGATCCCAACCGAGAATCCCACACCTGCGGAGTCTCCGTCTGAGTACACATCGCCGAGCACCCCGTCCAGTGATTCCTCCAGTTCGTCCGACAAGTACGCGATCTCGTCTGCAACCTCGGCTACCTCGCGCCCAGACAGAGCGGCGAAACGACGGTACAGATCGACAATTCTCTTCCGGTCGCCCTCGTCGGACAGCAATCGCGCAGCCGTGGAGAACAGTTCGTGTGGCGCTGCTCCCGAGATCGCCACCAATTCCCACATGTCGCGTTCACGCTCGAACAGACGCCGAACCGAATCCGTCGGGGACGACGCGATCAACTCGTCGAACGCAGACAGCAACTCCACCGGAAGCGGCGAGACCACCCGGCCGGCGCCTCGCGCCGAGAGCATTTCCTGGAGGCGCACTCGCTGGTCTGCGAGGACGCGCTGTTTCCGGTCTATCTCCGCGATCAGGGAGGAAAGATCTTCGGCGAAGTCGTCCGGTTCTCGTGCATCGATCGGCTTCGGTTCGATCATCGCGGCAATGGATCCGAGTGGAATGCCGGCGGCGGAGAGCCAACGAATGCGCATCAGCCTGACCAGATCGGGAAGTTCGTAAGTTCTGTAACCGTTGGACAGTCGTCTCGGCTCGGCCAGCAGCCCCAGTCGGTGATAGTGCCGAACGGTCCGCGGAGTGGTGCCTGCCGCACTGGCCACGTCGCTGATTCGCATACGAACAGCATCAACTATGACGCTACGTCATAGTCAAGGCCGACATGCCGGCCTTGAGGCCTAAGGTCCTGTTCTGCCTGCCAATAGTTTCGCAGACGAATTTCGCGGGTATTGATCACTTGCGGCGGCGATTTCCAGAGCGAGGGGTCAGCCGCGCAAGGTCTGCCCCCGGCTGTCACTCGCCGGGTGGCGGGCCGCCAAAACCAGCGGGCCGCCGAAAACAATCTGTGCCAGGCGATGATTTCGATGCAAACGACACGACTCGACACCATCCTGATTCTGATCGTCGGGACGGCAATCGGACTGAGCGTCTGGCTGGCCACGCAGAAACCATTCGCGTCGATCGGACTCGGAATCGCAACGGTGGTGATCTGCTGGATCTCTTGCTCGATGATCCACGGCTTCCCACACCGATCGACGAAGGACATGCGTCCGCGCGAGAACCAGGATCGCGAGTCACCGAAACGGCGCTGACGCCGCGTAGGGATGAGGCCGACCGTGGAGGCCCGGACACAGCGAAGTGAGTGGTTCACCTGTCGCAGGTGAACCACTCACTTCGGTCAGAGGATCACACCTCGTCAGGTCGCCAGGTCGCGACGGCCCAGATCACGGCGACGTCGAGGGCGATGATCACGATCGACCACAGCGGGTAGTACGGCATCCACAGGAAATTCGCCACGATCGAGAGCGCCGCGATCACGAAGGCCATGCCGCGGGCCCACGTCATGCCGACGAACAATCCCAGCGACACCGCGATGCCGATGATTCCGAGCACGATGTGGATCCAACCCCATGTCGTGACATCGAATTCGAAGGTGTAGTTGACTCCGACGATCAGCAGGTCGTTGTCTGCGAGAGCCGCGATGCCCTGGAGCAACGCGACGATTCCCGCGACGAAGAGCAGGCAGGCTGCCGCCACCGTGGTCCCGATGGCAAAGCCCTGTCGGACAGGATGGTTCGCATGAGATTGGTGCGGAGCAGTCATGACGTCCCCTTCTTCGGCGAAATAGCGTGAGAACAGTATTCAAAGGTTCACGCCGACGGACATCACCCAGCAAGGATGAACAGCCGTCCAGCACTCCAATCAAAATTCATGGGAACATATGTTCGATTTCGGTGTACGGTGGAGCCTATGACCGCCACGATGCAACCGTCTCTGTTCGACAACGGTGACCTCGGCGTTTCTTTGGCCGATCTCGACGGCACGGTGCAGCGACGTGTTCTCACCGCCGGCGCATGGGTCGACCATCGCCCGGCCTGGCTGACCGGATCGGAGGCCGTGTTCGACAATCTGGAGGCTACGGTGCCGTGGCGTTCCGAACGGCGTCAGATGTACGACCGCGTTGTCGACGTCCCTCGTCTGGTGTGTTTCTACGCAGAGAATCAACCACTGCCGGACGCGCTTCTCACCGAAGCCAAAGACGCGCTGAGCAGTCACTACTTCGACGAACTCGGTGAACCATTCGCCACGTCGGGTCTGTGTTTCTATCGCGACGGTTCCGACAGCGTTGCCTGGCACGGGGACGACACGGGACGAAGTCGCACCGAGGACACGATGGTGGCCATCCTGTCTCTCGGTGCGGCTCGCCCGCTCCTATTGCGCCCTCGTGGGGGCGGCGAATCCATCCGCTTCAATCTCGGACACGGAGATCTACTCGTCATGGGCGGATCCTGCCAACGCACGTGGGAACACTGTGTCCCGAAGAGTGCGCGCGCCCTCGGGCCGAGAATCAGCGTTCAATTCCGCACTCGCGGAGTTAGATAGCGTCGCGGAGTTCGTCTCGCAGCGCCTTCCGATTGAGCTTGCCGACGGCCGTCTTCGGTATGGATTCTGCGAAAACAACCCGACGCGGTTTCTTGTACGACGCCAGTCGTTCGCCGACGTGCGCGACCAATGATGCTTGCAGTGCGTCGTTTTCGACGGTCCCGTCCTCGAGTACCACCACAGCCGTGACCGCCTCCACCCACTTGGCGTCGGCGGTACCCACCACGGCGACCTCACGGACAGACGGATGCGTCAGGAATGCATCCTCGACTTCACGGGGGTAGACGTTGTATCCGCCGCTGATGATCATGTCCGAAGCTCGGTCCTTCAAGAACAAGAATCCTTCGGCGTCGAACTGACCGATGTCACGGGTGTGAACCCAGCCGTCTTCGGTGAAGGTGTCCGCATTCAGTTCCGGTGCATTGAAGTATCCGGCGATCGCCGATGGCGAGCGGATCACGATTTCACCCGGTTCTCCCTGGGGCACTTCGTTTCCCTCGCCGTCGAGCAGCCTGATCTCGACGTCGATGGCGGGCTGACCACAGGACAGCAGGCGATCTTCCGTGTGATCTTCGGGCCGTAAGACTGCAATACACAGCGGTGCCTCGGTCTGCCCGTAGTACTGGAGAAAACGGTGTTGCCCCCACGCCTGCATTGCACGTTCGATAGTGGCCAGCGGCATCGGCGACGCACCGTAGATCACGGATTTCAGACTCGAGATGTCTGCGCTCGCAAAATCAGGGCGTTCGAGGAGCATCTGAATCATCGTCGGCACCAGATTGATTGCCGTAGCCCGATGCTCGGTTATCGAGTCCAAGAAGGTCGACGGGTCGAATCCGGGAAGGATGACGGTCTTGCCGCCACGCAGCCAGAACGGAAGCACGAAGACACCGCTGGCATGAATCAGTGATGCCGCGTGCAGCATCGTGTCGTCCTGAGTCGCCGGAAGCAGATTGAGCAGAACATTGCGGCAGATGCCGGCGTAGCTGCGCTGAGTGTGCTGCGCGGCCTTCAATGTTCCCGTGGTCCCGGAGGTGAACAGCGTCAGGATCACATCGTCGGGAGCTAACTCGACGTCCGGTGTGTCCGAAGGCATGCTCTGTGCTTGGTCGAGCAGCGAACGCTGCCGCGCCGAACCTGTTTCCAGCCCGATGAACGTACGTTCGGGGAACCTGGCGGACAGTTCAGCGGCGCGGTCGGCGAGGTCACTACCGAAGACGACGTGCGAGGTGTCGGTGTCCTCGAGCATTCTCGCGTGCTCGTCGAGCGAGAGACGCGAGTTGAGCGGAACCCTGTTGATGCCGGCTTTGACACAGGCAAAATCGACGGGGACGCTGGCAAGAGAGTTGTTGACCAGCAATGCAACCCGTGCACCACGCCCGATACCGAGGGCGATGAATGTGTGCGCCAATCGGCTGCTGAGTTCGTCCACTTCCGTGAACGTCATCGATCGATCGCCGAAAACGACGGCTGTTCGCGATCCGTGCTGTCGCGCACCACGGGCGATCAGGTCTCTGGTTATGGGCATCATGGTTCAGTTTCCTCGTTCGAATTCGGGTTGTTCTCGAACCGGCCGTGCCGGCCGGCGCCCGCGGCGAACGCAGCAGCGCCGCGCACACCTTCAGCGATGACAATGGGATTTCCCGCGACGCCCTCGGCCCGCAGTGCTTCGGCAAGTGGTAGATCAAAAGATCGGTAGGCCGACGCGCGATCCGCGAGCATGCAGAGTTGAGGGAAAGCGGACAACTGGTGCGCAAGCTCCTTGGCTGCCTGGAGTGACTGCCCCACTGGAACAACACGATTGGCCAGTCCGAAGGCCAGCGCCTCCGGAGCGTCGACCGGGCGACCGGTCAAGATCATGTCGAGCGCTCGCCCCTGCCCGACGATTCGCGGCAGTCGCACGGTCCCACCATCGATGAGAGGAACTCCCCAGCGCCGGCAGAAGACTCCGAAGACGGAATCCTCCTCGCAGATCCTCAGGTCCGCGAGCAATGAAAGCTCGAGCCCTCCTGCAACCGCGTATCCGCTGACGGCGGCGATCAATGGCTTGGACAACACCAACCGACTCGGCCCCATCGGGCCGGTGCCGCCGCCTTCCGGATGCAACTCGTGCACGCGGGCGGGGTCGGAGACTGCGGTCAAATCCGCACCGGCACAAAATGTGCCGCCCGCGCCCCACAGAATCGCCACCTTCTGACTCTCGTCCGATTCGAACTCCAGGAAGGCATCACGCAACTGCGCCGCCATCGGCCCGTCCACCGCATTCTTGCGATCAGGGCGATTCATCACGATGACGGTGACGCCACCGTCACGCTCCACATAGACATCGCCACCTGGTCGATCGGAGTCGGTCACGATATTTCCTCACTGCTCGCGGATAAGGTTTCCCGGTACCCACCATGCCACTTGTAACAGAATTTGTCAGGAGTTGTTCAAAAGTTGTTACAAACTGATCGAGGAATGTCCGCAACCCGAGTTGTGCTGGACCTCGCAACGGCGAGTCCGGACACCGAGTTCAGCACTGCAGTGCTGACCCGGGCCGGCGAGATCGTCGGTGTCAGCGCATCGAGCGTTCGCGTGGCAACGGGCCGCCTGTGCCGCGAGAACAAACTGCGTCGCACCGCTCGTGGAACGTACGTCCTCAACCCGGACGGCATCCCCACCTACAGCGAGGTCGAGGGGTGGCGAACTCGTACCGATCGCATACGCCCCTGGGACGGCACGTGGATAGCCGTCGAGCACTCAGCGCTCAAACGAAGCGACCGCACAGCCGCCCGAAGACACGATCAGGCGCTGCGCCTGGCGGGCTACGAGGAGTGGAAGCCCACACTCGCCGTCCGCCCGAACAATCTGCTCGGCGGCACGGACAGCGCCCGCCGCACTCTCCGCCGACTCGGCGCCGCCCCCGAATCGGCTGTCATGGAAATCGCTCACCTTGCCCCCGAGGATGATTCGACAATCCGCACACTCTGGAACTCGGAAGCACTGTTGGTCGACATCGCCGAGGCCCGTGAAGCACTCACACAGGCGCAAACACGCCTGGCGACAATCAGTCGCGAGGAGGCTGCCCGTGAATCACTTGCCTTGGGCAGCGCGGTGATCGCGGTCATCGTGCGCAATCCGCTCCTTCCGGAAGAACTCGAACCGACGCAGCCACTACGTGAACTGATCTCGCACATGCTCGAGTACCAGGACGCATCTCGCGAACTGTGGCAGTCACTGCTCCAGTTCTGATCGACTTCTTCCAGAAGGTAATTCAGTACGTTGCGCGGCCACCGCTGGCGTCGTACACAGCACCCGTCGAGTAACTCACCGCCGACGACGACAGCCAGGAGATCAATTCGGCGATCTCGTCGGCCCGCCCCATCCGCGCCATCGGCGTCAAAGACTGCGAGCGGGCGAGGATGGCCGGATCGGTGCCGGCATTCATAGGACTTTCCACGGCCGCGGGAGCAATCGCGTTGACCAGCACACCGGCGGTGGCGACCTCTTTGCCGAGCGACTTCGTCAGCGCGACGACTGCCGCTTTGGACGCGGAATATGCACTCTGATTCGGGTTTCCGTCCTTGGCAGCAATACTCGCGAGATTGACGACCCGCCCCCACCCGGACGCAACCATCCCCGGCACGAACGCCCGGCACATCAGGAATGTCCCTTCGACGTTGATGCGGAACGTACGCCGCCAAGCCGCGAGGTCGACGTCGACGAGTGGCGCTGATGGTCCTACGATTCCCGCACTGTTGATCAAGATGTCGACTCTGCCGAGTCTGGTTCGAAGCGCATCGACTGCTGTCGGATCACTCACGTCGAGTTGTTCGTCCGCACCCTCGGCAAGATCTGCCGTTACCACCCGAACTCCCCTCTCCGTCAACAGCTTTGCACTGGCGGCGCCGATTCCGCTCGCACCGCCGGTAACGAGCGCGGTGACACCCTCTGGGTAACCCTGCATCGCATTCACTCCTGAGTTTCTGTGCGCTACGCACTCAATTTATGTTGCAAACAGGCATAATTGCCATCACACTGTGTAGAAATTCTGAATATATGGCGTTTGTTGTCAACGTCAAATACCTGGAGGCCTTGGCGATGGAAACCCGCTGGTTGCACGCGTTTGTCGCGGTTGCGGAAGAACTTCACTTCGGGCGGGCCGCATCACGGCTCCAGATGGCCCAGTCGCCGCTCAGCCAGATGATCCGAAAGCTCGAAAAGGACATCGGCGTCAAGTTGTTCGAACGAAGCACTCGCAGCGTCGCACTCACGTCCGGCGGACATGCCTTTCTCCCCCACGCCTATCGCGTCATCGAGAACATGGAGACGGCACGACACGCTACGCGTGCGTCGTCGGGAGGCGTCTACGGACGAGTCACGATCGGGTTCACCGGAGTGCTCAACTATCAAGCACTTCCGCCGCTCACCCGCGCGTTGCGTCAGCGCTATCCGGAAGTCGAACTGACACTCCTCGGCCGGATCATGACGCGCGACGCGGTCATTCAACTCGAGAGCGGCGCCCTCGACCTCGCCTTCGTCGGACTACCGGTGGAATCCGCATCACTGTCTACCCGGCTGATCCGACGGGAGGCGTTCGGCGCCGTACTTCCGATCGACCATCCCCTTGCCGAGAGGGACGCGATCGATCTCCGCGAATTGGCCGACGACGGATTCGTGACCACCCCGCTCTCAGCCGGCTCCGCCCTCCAGGAAACCGCGATGCGCGCCTGCATGAACGCAGACTTCAGGCCTCGCGTCGTCCAGGAGATCACCGATCCGTACATGATCCTCATGCTCGTTGCCGCCGGCGTCGGTGTAGCGCTGATGACGTCCGGCATGGCTGCTATCACCCCACCTGGCAGTGTGTTCGTCCCACTCACCGGCGAGCCGACGTTCATGAATCACGGAATTGCCTGGTCACCCCGGCATATGACCGATGCACTCGCCGTCGCGCTGGAGACGTCCGAGGAGATTCTGCCGACGCCGGAGATTGAGACCAAAAACGTCATTATCTGAGACTCATTTAGTGTTGGACGCGCCATAGTCCTTCGTGGCACTGTCGTCTCAGCCGCCGAAAGGTGAGGGACGTCACCGATGCGTGGTGCATCACCAAACGTGCCGCCACGGCCGGCCCATCGGGACGAAAGGACTTCACATGGCACCACCGATCAACTCCACCGGTTCCACGCACTCCACTGCGGAGCACCCGAATTCGAATGCGCGCCGCGCTGCCGTTTCGGGCTTCCTCGGCAGCACCCTCGAGTACTACGACTTCTTCATCTACGGCTCCGCAGCCGCGCTCGTGTTCCCCAAGATCTTCTTTCCTGGCGGCGGCTCGACGGCAACGCTGCTCTCGATCAGCACCCTGGGCGTGGCCTACGTCGCCCGCCCACTCGGCGCAGTGCTGTGGGGACACCTCGGCGATCGGTACGGACGCAAGAACGCGCTTCTCGCCTGCCTGCTCCTCATGGGTGTTGCGACGGTCATCGTCGGTTGCCTGCCGACCTACGACCAGATCGGCATCGCCGCGCCGATCATTCTCGTCTTGCTTCGCCTTCTTCAAGGGCTCTCTGCCGGCGGTGAATCACCCGGCTCTTCGGCACTGACGCTCGAACACGCGCCGGATCACCGTCGTTCGTTCTTCACCTCGTTCACCATGAGCGGGATCATGTTCGGCATCGTCGTCTCCAGCCTGGTATTCATCCCAGTGGCGAGCCTGCCCGACGAAGACCTCTACTCGTGGGGTTGGCGAGTTCCCTTCTGGCTCAGCATCATCGTGACCGTCGTCGCGCTGTGGCTACGTCGCGCCCTGGATGAGCCCGAGGTATTCGAAGAACTCAAGGAACAGGACGAGACGGCCGGAATTCCCGTCGTCGAGATGTTCCGCTCGCACTGGCGCACCGTGATCCGTATCAGCATGAGCTCGACCTTCGCGATGATCAACACCATCGTCAACGTCTTCGCCCTGGCGTACGCCGTCGAATCCGGCTTCGAACGCTCCACGATGCTGTGGGCCATCGCGACCGCCAATTTTGTTGCCGTACTGACTCAGCCGCTGTTCGGCATTCTCTCGGATCGCTACGGACGTAAGCCCATCTTCGTCGTCGGCGCCATCGGAGCCGGCCTGATGATCTTCGTGTTCTTCCATTCGATCGGAACCCAAAGCGTCCCCATGGTCTTCGCTTCGGGAATCGTCATGATCGGAATCTTCTACGCGATGCCCAACGGCACGTACCCGGCATACTTCCCGGAACAGTTCCCCGCGAAGGTCCGATACACCGGAATGGCCGTCAGCCTCATGCTCGGACTCCTTGTCGCTGGCTTCACACCGGCTATCGCCCAGGCGATTTCGGCCGGAGACAAGAGCAACTGGACACCGGTTGCATGGATGTGCCTGGGCTTCGCCGTCATCTCCGCCATCGCGGCAATGACCGGACCGGAAACGTACCGCACGCCCACAGCAGAACTGGGCCAACCGAAGCCGAGCCTGCCGATCAAGCAGGACTCAGAGCTCACCAGCAACAACGCTTGACCGGACCGGCCCCTCGCGCTGAATTGCCGCGAGGGGCCGTCCCCACTTATGCAGGAGAATGTCATGACTACCGAATACACACGTCACCGTATCGGCCTTGTCGGGTCGGGTATCGCCACCTCACTCTCGCCCGCGTTGCACGCACACGAAGCAGCAGCACTCGGACTCGACGATTACAGCTACGAACTGATCGATCTCGAGAACCTGAACATCTCGGTCGAGAAAACCGGTGAGGTGGTGCGTGGCGCCGTCGCGGGCGATTTCACCGGACTGAACATCACCCACCCGTGCAAGCAGGTTGTCATGGACGCGCTCGACGAGCTGTCCGACAACGCGCGATTGCTCGGTGCCGTCAACACGGTTGTGGTCGACAACGGCCGTTTGATCGGCCACAACACAGACCACAGCGGATTCCTCACAGCACTGCAGCGCGGTTTGCCCGACGCCGCCTTGGACCGAGTGGTGCTTGCCGGGGCAGGAGGGGCGGGTTCCGCTGTGGCACACGCACTCGCCGCCGCCGGTACCACGGATCTTCGCATCGCAGATATTGATCCCGATCGCGCTGCCGATGTGTGTTCTCGCGTCACCTCGGCCTTCCCTGGCACGCGCACAACGGCTTTGGCGATTGATGAGATCGCCGTCAACCTGACGACGTGCGACGGCGTCGTCAACGCATCTCCGATCGGCATGGTGGGTCACCCCGGAACTCCCTTCGACCCTGCGGCGTTGCATTACGGATTGTGGGTCGCTGACATCGTTTATCGACCGATGAGCACCGAATTGCTCGACGCTGCAGCTGCTCTCGGATGCGCGGTTCTCGACGGTGGGCAGATGCTGGTGGCTCAAGCCTCTGACACCTTCACACTCCTGACCGGTGTCGAAGCCGATACGGATCGCATGCGCAGCCATCTGAGCGAGCTGCTCTCCGAGACGGCATCCGCATGAGCACAACCGAACACCTACTTTCTCGCGAAGTACCAGGAGCACTGATGAATGTGACTGCGCCTTTCGCCGAACCTCTCGACATGGGCAGCGTCCGCCTCCGGAACCGGTTCGTGTCCGCCCCGATGGAACGCAACTACTGCGAAGTCGACGGCACCATGACGGACGAGTACATCGCGTACCTCGCCCGCCGCGCCGAAGGTGGTGCTGCACTGATCTTCACCGAAGCGAGCTACGTGCGTGCCGACGGCAAGGGACGCATCCGGCAGATGGGCGTCGACGTCGACGAACGGATTCCCGGCATCAAGAAGATGGCCGACGCGATCCACGCTCACGGCGCCCTCGTCGGAGTCGAACTCAACCACGGTGGACGTACGGCGCAAGGTTCTGTCAGCGGGTTTGTTCCCGTTGCCCCGACACCGATTCCGTGTTTGGTTGTCGGCGGCGAGATGCCAGAACAACTCGACGGCGACGACATCGAGCACATCATCGAATGCTTCGGTGAGGCTGCCGCACGGTGCCAGCAGGCCGGCGTCGACGTCATCTCCCTGCACGGTGGCCACGGGTACTTGATCCACCAGTTCCTCTCCCCTGCTTACAATCACCGCGACGACGAGTGGGCCGACCCCACCTTGTTCGTCAACAAGGTCATCGCCTCCGTCCACGATCATGCTCCGGGAATCACTCTGGGACTTCGATTCTCAGCCTTCGAAGGCATTGACGGCGGACTCGACGCCGAGACGACCCGCTCTCGCATCGACGCCATCGACACCGACCGACTCGATTTTCTCGACGTCTCGGCCGGCAACTACGAAGCGGGACAGTGGATCATCCAGCCCGGTGAATGGTCCCGCGGACTCCTCGCGCCGTACTCCGAGCAGTACCAGCGCGACTTCGACATCCCGGTGGGTGTGGCCGGACGCATCACGTCGCCGGAGATCGCCACGCAGATCATCGAATCCGGTCAGGCGAACTTCGTCAGCATGGCCCGTACGTTGCACGCCGACCCGGACTTTCCGAATCGCGCTGTCGACGGTGGCCGCTACCGCCCCTGCATCGCCTGCAACTACTGCATCGACAGCCTGGCCGCCGGCCCCATTCCCTGTTCCGTCAACCCGTGGGTCGGACGTGAACTGGATCAGCCCACGAAGCCGGCTGATGCCACCGTACGCGTCGCCGTCATCGGTGCCGGTCCGTCCGGAATGGCCGCTGCCCGCGACCTCGCACTTGCCGGTCATCGCGTCGACCTGTACGACGAACGACCCAGCCTCGGTGGCGACTTCGCTCTGGCATCGAAGCTGCACGAATATCCCGAATACGGGCGTATCGTGGACTGGTACCTCGCGGAACTGGCCGAACTCGGGGTGCAGTGCCACACTTCGACCAGAGCTGACGCAGCATTGCTCGCAAACAGTGACTTCGACGCGATCGTCCTTGCTGCCGGTGGGCACGGTCCCGTGACTGACCTCCCCGGCGCGCAGACCCGAACCGTCCGTGACGTGCGCGAGTTCCTGGTTTCCGGAGATCCGGCCCCCGAAGCAATCACCATTTTCGGCGCCGACCGCGAGGCTGCTGCCGTCGCAGACGATCTGCTCCAGAAGGGCACCCAGGTCGTCATGATCGGGCCGCAGGAAACCATCGCGCACGACGTCGGCCGGCGCGGCAAGATCGTACTGCTGCCGCGCCTGGCCGCAAGTGAGAACCTCACGACCTACCTGAGCTCGATCGTCACCAAAGTCGACGCCGATCGGGTCACGATCTCGACAGGCGGTGTACTGAGCGAAGTCGACGCCCCCGGCGAGCTGCTGATTTCACAGGGCGTCGAGCCGCGCTCGGAGCTTCTGGCCGAACTACGTTCACTGGCACCACGACTCGGGGTCCATGCCGTCGGCGACGCGAGCGGTGACGGCGGATCCATCCATGCCGCACTCGTGACCGCAGCCGACGTTGCCGTCGCCATCACCGCCGCCGCTGCGGCCCGTCAGGAGGTTCACGCATGAGCGCACACACAGCCGCACCGGTGGCAACTGCGTTGCCACCCATCGGACTCGGAACCTGGCCACTGGTCGGTGCCGACGCCACGAAGTCGGTTCTCTCCGGCATCGAGGCCGGGTACCGCCTCATCGACACCGCCGCGATCTACGGCAACGAGGACGCCGTCGGCGTAGCGTTGGCGGAGTCGGGCCTACCGCGAGAAGAACTGTTCGTCACCACCAAACTTCGTGGAAACGACCAGGTTTCCGGTGACATCCGCGGAGCGCTCGAGCAGAGCCTGGAACGACTGGGACTGGATCAACTCGATCTGTTCCTGATCCACTGGCCGCTCCCGCGAATCGATCGTTACGTTGCGTCGTTCGAGGCGATGCTTGCCTGCCGCGACGCCGGACTGGTTCGGTACGTGGGTGTGTCGAACTTCCTGGAGCACCACGTGCGCCGCGTCGTCGCCGAAACCGGCGAGGCACCGGCAGTCAACCAGATTCAGATGGACCCGTCGCTCGCGCGAATTCCGGTGCGCCGCGCCAACGACGAACTCGGAATCTTCACGCAGTCGTGGAGCCCGCTCGGCCGGGGTGATGTGCTCGACAACGCCGTGATCGGGGAGATCGCCGGTCGAATCGGTTGCACACCAGCTCAAGTGGTCCTCGCTTGGCACGTCGCGCAGGGTGTGGTTCCGGTCGCGCGATCAGCGAACCCGACGCGTCAGGCCGAGAACCTGGCAGCACTCGACGTGACCCTCTCCGGCGAGGACATCGAAGCACTGAACAGTCTCGACCGCGGCGAGTCTGCGGCGCGGGACGTCGAAGCAGAGGAACATTTCTGATGACGTTGAAAGTCGGAATCGTCGGCTGCGGCAAGATCGCCGGCAACCATGCCCGAGCCCTGCAACAAGTCCCCGGCGTCGAGGTAATCGGCTGCTGCGATCCCGATCTCGGACGCGCCCAGGAGTTCGCGGCAGCGCACGGCATTCCCGCAGCCGTGAGTTCAGTGGAGCAACTTCTCGCCCTCGGACTCGACGCCTGCACCGTTTGCACGCCGCACCCGGTACATGAAGAAGTAGTTGTGGCCGCTGCCGAAGCGGGTGTACATGTGTTGTGCGAGAAGCCCATCGCGGTCGATGTTGCTGCCGCCGACCGCATGATCGAAGCCGCCGACCTCGCCGGTATCACCTTCGGCGTCCTCTTCCAACGCCGCTTCTGGCCGGCCGCGCGTCGGATCCGGGACGCCATCGACGACGGCCGGATCGGACTGCCCACGCTCGGCGAGGCGTCGGTGATCCTGCACCGCCCATCGAGTTACTACTCGGCCGACGCGTGGCGCGGACGCTGGGACACCGACGGCGGTGGCGTGCTCATGACGCAGGCGGTGCACCAGATCGACATGCTGGCCTGGTTCATGGGCGAGGCCGTCTCGGTCAGCGGCTTCATCCGCACCCACACCCACGGTGAGCACATCGAGACCGAGGACAGTGCGTCAGCTGTAATTTCCTTTGCTTCGGGCGGCACCGCCACCGTCACCGCGACTACCGGTGCCAATCACAATCTGGGCAACCGCGTGACAGTGATCGGGCGCACCGGCGCCATCGCCAGCGTCCTCGAATTTCCTGAAGGGCACGAGGGTGTCAACGAAATCTGGACCGCGCCCGGCGAAGTGGAGTTCCAGTCGCCGTACTCTGCCGACATCGACGCCAATCTCGATGTGGGAGCGGTCAATGCGGCACTGACCGACTTCCACACCCTGCAGGTTCAGGACTTCGCCGACGCGGTCCTGACCGGGCGCGAACCCGCCGTCACCGGCCGGGACGCCCGCGCATCACTTGCCATCATCGCCGCAATCTACGAATCGTCACGAACCGGGAAGGTTGTCGATCTGACATCGACACCGACCCTCGCAACAACTGCCAAGGAGCAGAAATGAGTAGCAGTACCCCCCTCACCTACGACGTAGTTGTCGTGGGCTCCGGCGCAGGCGGGCTTTCCACAGCAATTGCCGCAGCACATGGCGGCGCGTCGGTACTCGTTGTCGAGAAGGCCGACACCTGCGGCGGCGCAACGGCCTGGTCGGGCGGGTGGATGTGGACCCCGCGCAACATGTTTGCCATCGCCGACGGGGTTGTGGAGGATCGTTCGGCGCCGCGGACATATCTGGAGAACCGACTCGGCGACAACTTCGACGCTGCCAAGGTGGATGCACTCCTCGACGGCGCACCGGAGATGGTCGAGTTCTTCGAACGCAACACTGCACTGAAGTTCGTTCCCGGAGCCAAGATCGCCGACATTCACGGCGACACACCGGGAGCCGGCACGGGTCATCGTTCCGTCGGACCGAAACCGGTGAGCTTGCGAAAGCTCGGACCCGACGTCGCGACGCTGCTCCGTCGACAGTTGTACGAGACGTCATTCCTCGGAATGGGCATCATGGCCGGCCCCGACCTGCAGGCATTCCTGCACTCGACTCGATCGCCGAAAGCATTTGTGCACTGTGGCGTTCGCGTGACAAAGCACATGTTCGATCTCGCCACCAAGCGCCGTGGCCAGCAACTCGTCAACGGCACTGCGCTTGTCGGCATGATGCTTCGCTCAGCGCTCGATCTCAGCGTCGAGATTCGGGTGAAAACGTCGGCAACATCGCTGCAGACTGACGATGACGGTCGCGTTGTCGGTGTCCGCCTCGAAGGTCCGGATGGTGCGTACTCGGTAACTGCCACGCGCGGCGTCGTACTGGCCACCGGCGGCTTCGCCCAGGACATCGACCGCCGACGTGAACTGTTCCCCCGTACCCCCACCGGAAACGAGCACTGGTCACTCACTCCGAAGACAACCACCGGCGACGGCATCACCCTCGGCGAATCCGTGGGTGGTCGCCTCGACCGCACTCTTGCCTCCCCCGTCGCGTACTGCCCCGTCTCCATCGTTCGTTATCGCAACGGCAAGGAAGGGGTGTTCCCGCACATCCTCGACCGCGGAAAGCCCGGTGTCATCGGAGTTCTCGCGAACGGCAAGCGTTTTGTCAACGAGGCACTCGGCTACCACGACTACACACTCGCGATGGTCGAGCAGGTTCCTGAGGGCGAAGAAGTGTGCTCGTGGTTGATCGCCGATCAGCAGTATGTGCGCTACCTCCCGCTGGGCATGGCCAAGCCCCTGCCGATCCCGATCCAGCCGTACCTGCGCTCGGGATACCTCACACGTGGTCGCACCGTTCGCGAACTGGCAGAGAAGATCGGCGCTGATCCGACGCAGTTGGAGAAGACAATCGAGGCATTCAATGTCGGGGCCGTGGCCGGTGAAGACCCCGAGTTCGGTCGCGGTACAACACCGTTCAACCGGGGTTCCGGCGATACCGCCAACCCCTGGCCGAACCCGTCGCTCGCTCCTTTACAGAAGGGTCCGTACTACGCGGTGAAGGTGGTGCCGGGCAGTTTCGGTACCTTCGCCGGGCTTGTCACCGACTCGTCGTCGCAGGTTCTCGATGACAACGACCGCCCCATCGAGGGATTGCTCGCCGTCGGCGTCGATCAGGCCAGCGTGATGGGCGGGCACTACCCATCGGGCGGCATCAACCTCGGCCCGGCTATGACGTTCGGGTATCTAGCAGGTCGGGAACTGGCCGGAGCCAAAACAGTTGGAGCGCACGCATGACACTCACACTCGGGCTGGCAGCCCTCACGGTGCTCGATACCGCACCGATGCAGCACGTCGACTTGGCCGAAAAGCACGGCTTCGACACCATCGGTATCCGTCTGATGCCCGCGGCACCGGGCACTACGGCGTACCCCCTGCACGAGGACAAGCAGGGGTTGAACGAATTGGTGCGTCGACTAGGCGATTCACCCGTTGAGGTATTCGACCTCGAAATCATCCGTCTTGCAGCCGACTTCGACCCCGCCGACTATGTTCCGCTTCTCGAAGCGGGTGCACAGCTCGGAGCCAAAGCCGTTCTGGTGGGCGGCGACGACCGCGACCGCGCTCGGCTCACTGACTCCTATGCCCGCCTCGCTGAACTGTGCGCGAACTACGGCATCGTCGCCTCGCTCGAATTCATGCCGTGGACTGCGGTGCCCGATGCGCGTGCTGCCATCGAGATCGTCTCGGCGGCAGACGGTCCGGCTCGTAGTGTCCTGGTCGACGCACTCCACACCGACCGCTCGGCGACCACACTGGAGGATCTTGCGTCCATCCCGCGCGAGTGGCTTCACTACGCCCAGATGTGTGACGGTTCGATCCCTTTTCCCACGGAGGACGCAGAGCTGATCCGTCACGCCCGAGAGGAGCGTCTGGTGCCAGGCACCGGCGGCATCGCCCTGGCCGACATCTGGTCGACCCTGCCTTCCGGACTGCCGGTCAGCATCGAATTGCCCAACGAGCCGCTGCGTCAGGCCGTCGGCACGGACGCCTGGCTGAAGCGCCTGGTCGAGGCCACGCGAGCAGTGTTGGCCTAGCGGCCCTGTGCGCGTTTAGCGAGTCCAGGCACTCCCTAAACGCGCACGGGGGCGTCAGCCCCTCCGAGCCGCAACGGCCTGCGCCAGACGGTCCAACTGCGCTGCGGTGGTGGACCAGTCGATGCACGCGTCGGTGATCGACTGACCGTAGGTGAGCTCGTCCGCCTTACCCAAGGTCAGGTCCTGACGGCCGGCCTCGATGAAACTCTCCAACATGACGCCGGCGATTCCCTGCTCACCCTCGGTCAGACGTCGGGCAATGTCGTCCAGCACGATGACCTGACGCTCGTGGTCCTTGCTGCTGTTACCGTGACTCGCGTCGATGACCACGCGCTCGGGCAGGTTCGACTTACGCAGGCGAGCAAGGGTATCCGCGACGGTCTCGGCATCGTAGTTCGGTCCGTCGCTGCCGCCACGAAGAATGACATGGCAGTCCGGGTTGCCCGCGGTCCGAATCAAGGCAGCCTGGCCGTCGAGATCCGTTCCGGGGAACACATGGCTCGCCGCCGCAGCGCGGGTACCGTCGACGGCTACCTGCACATCACCTTCGGTGGAATTCTTGATGCCGACGGGCATGGACAGCGCGCTGCACAGCTGACGGTGAACCTGACTGGCGGCGGTCCGGGCGCCGATTGCACCGTAGCTGACCAGGTCGGCGATGTACTGCGGCATGATCGGATCAAGGAACTCGCAGCCGACAGGCAGGCCCAGACTCGACACGTCGAGGAGCAACTTGCGGCCGATACCGAGCCCGGTGTTGATGTCGAACGTGCCGTCGAGGTGGGGGTCGTTGAGCAGGCCCTTCCACCCGAGAGTGGTACGCGGCTTTTCGAAGTAGACGCGCATGACGATGTGCAGATCGTCCCGCAGTTCTTCGGCCTTGGCGGCCAACCGGCGGGCGTAGTCCATCGCCGCTTCCGGATCGTGCACGGAGCACGGACCGACAACGACGATCAAACGATCGTCGTCACCGTTGAGGATGTTGATCGTGTCGGCCCGACCGGTGCGCACGGTTGCGGCCGCGACCTCGTCCGGAGCGTGCTGAGCACGAACAGTCGCCGGTGACACGAGCGGACTGATACTCACAGTGCGCTGATCGTCGAGGCTGTCCGAAGCTGCGGTGGTGTCGATGGTGACAGTCATGGGGTTTTCGGTTTCCTGTTCTCAGGCCGACCCCAGAGATGAAGAGAAACTCCAGCGAGCCGGTCTGTAGTCCGGCTCTTGGGTGGAGGTTGTCAGCGCGTGGTTACGCCGGCAGGCCCACCCGGGGCCGGCCTGCTAAACCAGAAATAGACGCGCTGCATGACGGCCACGATACCTCGAGTTCGGATCAGATGGGCGCGCCCCTCCACAACAAGCCGAATCCGAGGGGCGAGTCCCGTGGCACGAGTCCGTGAAGAATGGCCAAATCCGCTGAGCGGTTGGCGCTTTCGAGTAAGGCTCCGGCTGCGAAGTTCGAATACGTTGGTTAGGCACCTGCCAACGCCCGGAACATCAGATGGAGCTGCGCCTTCTCATGCCTGTGATCGAATCGACCAAAACCTTCCACCCGACGGTGTCCCCTTCTGCGACCGAAACCCCCTTGCAGTCGACAAAAGATGTGGACGACGAATTCAGCCGTCTGATCGATTCCTTGACACGACGCGGGTTCCTGAGCGGTGCGGCGGCGCTCGGTGCACTGGGCGCACTGTCTGCATGTTCGAGCGAATCCAGCGGCACCGAAGCCTCGGACGAGTGGGTCGACATCGTCGTCGCAGACCAGACCTACCGCCTCCCGCGGGACCCCAAGCGTGTCGTGGTGCTCGAAGCCCGAGGCGCCCTCGATTTTGCACTACTGGCCGAGTACCCGATCGTCGCGACCAATTGGGATCCGAAGTCTCAGCTCATGCAACAGGTACCCGCCGGCGCAGCTCGCCTCGGTGGGACGAACAACGAACCGAATGCCGAATCGATACTGAGCTACGACCCCGATCTGTTGGTTGTCGGGAAAGGCTGGTGGGATTACTACCAGGACAGGGGCCTGCTCGGCACTGACATCGCCCCGGTGCTCGTCGTTGACGAGGGCACGACGGGCTCGTCCTGGAAACAGGCCATGACCGCGCAGCTCACGGCGCTCGATCGCCGCGAAGACGCCGAACGCGTCATCGCCCGATACAACGCAGAACTTGCTCGAGCGCGGGCCAAGATCGGTGGTCTCCTCGAAGGCAAGTCGATTGCGATCGCCGGTGCAGACAGCGGTCAGATCTGGCTGCAGAACAACACGTTCGCCGTGTCGGTTGCACAGGACCTCGGCCTGAACGTCTTGACTGACGCCGCCCATGCCGCACCCGATCGGAAGGATTCGACTTTCTACAGCCTCGAGGAGCTCGCGATCTTCGACCAGGCCGACTTCGTACTGCTACAGAACCCCGACGCCGTCGAAGCCGAGTCGCCCACGTGGAGACGAGTCCGCGCTGTCCAGGACGGACATGTCGGACAACTGCGATACGACCTCAACAACGGCCTCGCGCTGACTGCGATGGCCCTGGCCGCTGATATCGCCGAACAGGTACAGGTCATGCGCTGACATCCGTGCGGGCATTGGATCGGTACTGGAGTGACCCCACCACACCTGGTGGGGTCACTCACGCCTCCAAGCGGAATTCGCCTCGCACCTGGCGTACACCGTTGATCTGCACTTCGACGGCATGGTCGCCGGCGTAGTACTTCCGGGTACTGATCGGTTTGAAGGAATGCCTCTTCGCGATGCGGGCCGGCACCCCAGGCTCGAGCGTTCGTGTTGTCAGTTTGAAGACCTTCGGCGTCGTGGTCCCGTTGGCCTTCACGTGGTGGACGATGTAATCGATCACGACGGTGACGGACTCGCTGCCGTTGTTCGTGACGGCGAAGTCGAAGGTGAGTTCTCCACCCGCATCGACTATTTCGCGGTCGATGACGAACCCTTCGACCACGACATCGGTGGGCGGCGAGAACCCCAGAAGAGACAGAGCATCTGGGTCGCCGGCCTTGATCAACGTCCGCAATGCATGTTTGACGATTTTCAGTGTGTTGGAATCCGGTGTCTGTAACCAACGCTTCGCAGTCGACACGGCGAGCGCTGCGTCAGCACGACTGAGATCGTTGAGATGGTTTGCGACCGAGCGTCGTACATATTCCGAATCATCCCGATACAGCTCGTCGAGAATGGCGATTGTCGACTCGGGACGCGCCGTCAATTCTTTCACTCGTCTTCCCCAGGGCAAACGAGTACGAGTGCCTTCGGTCGCCAAGCGCCGGACGTGTTCGTCTTCATGGCCGGTCCAGGTGAGTGCGATCGCCAGCGAACGGTCAAGGTTCGTTTCGAGAAATGTGCGAATTGCGAATTCGGCCGTCAGACGCGACGTCAGCTCGGCAAGGAGAGCCATTCCCTCGTCGAAGTCCGACTCGGAGCCACTTCGTGTCGCCGTGACGGCGACGGCTTCGGTCACCGGCCAGATCATCCAACCAGTGAAGGTCTCCTCTGAAAGCGCACGGCGGATGATCTCGGCGAAGGCCGGAAGATCCTGAGGCAGTTCGGCAGTCATCGCGTCCCGCACGACGCGGGTACGTTCGCCGAGACTCATACCGTCGAATTCGGATGTACTACCCCGAACGAGGGCGAGGCGTGTGTGACCGGAGGCTCGCTCAAGGCAGCCTGCCAGATCGGCGACGACGGATTTCCCGAGCAGTTCGTCAGCGGTGGGCATCAGGGGCACACCGTGAGAGCGGAAATCCGATCACCGTCGAGAGAAAAATGGTGATGCAACTGGACGGGGCTTCCGGGAAAATCACCCTCGACCTTCACCGACACGACAACGGCCGAGCCTGGGGTGTTGACCGACTCGATCTTCTGGGTGAAGGTGAACGCCGTCGACACGGCGGACTTCCACGCCACGATTTCTTCGATCCCGACATACGTCCGGCCGTCGTCACGCACCACGGCGTCTTCGGTGAACACGTCACGGACGTCTCCGCCGTCGAAATATGCGCGCGCTGCGCCTGGCACCTTCGCTGAGTCGATCATTCGCGAAGAGTACTGCTGGGGTCCGACAGGTTCGGCGAACTCACTGCGCGAGCGGACGCCGCCAACTGAATCTCCATCAACAGCCTCGTCGAGGGCTCGGACAGGTCGGTATCTGTTATCTCCTCGACCCTTTTTATCCGATACCTGAGTGTGTTCGGGTGAATGCGAAGCTGCTCGGACGCGCGTCGGACATCGCCCGAATGCGCGAGGTAAACGGACACGCTTTCACGCATGTTCGACCCGTTACGCCTGTCGTAGACGTCGAGCGCGTCGATTCTCGGATCGTGCAGTTGCTCGTCGGCCGCAATCGCGTCCATGATTTCGCCCAGCAGCACCGGAGTGCGCGAGTCCGCGAGGGTGGTCACACGAACATCCCCCGACGTTCCGTCCAAGACCCGATCCACTTCGGCGCGAGCCCTAGCCACCTCAGTGAGCGTCGAAACCGGCGACGAGACTGCGGCCCGTAAACCCGAGGGCGACACCTTGTCCAAACGCGCGACAACTTCACGGGTCCACGAGACTGTGGATTTCACGGATTGGGTTCGCGGAAACAGCACATAGATCCGGGCGCCGAATGCACTCACCAGCGATTCACGGTGAAAGGCACTGGCGTGCAGGCGCAACGACGACACGAGCTCACCCGAAGCCGACAACACGCTGCCCCCGACACTCGCCACGCCGATCACCATCGCGGGTCCGGACATCGGGATGGACAACGAGGCCGCCAGAGAAGGAACATCGACGCCGCCGCCGCGAACCCCGAGCAAGCGCTGAACCTGTATCGCCTCGTTACTCGGCGCGTCTCGGATGCGCGAAATCAGCCGAGCTGCAATGGCCGCGGCACCGCGGAGCACTCTGTCGGCATCGCCGGCGATGGGAAGCGGGCCTTCCTGAACCCAGATCGTGCCGAGCAGATCAGAACTGAAACCGCTCTCCCCCTTGACGTTCTCGGAAATTCTGCGAATCGGAACCACCAACCGTCGCCTGATCGCGAGGTCTTCGTGCGCAGGCACCTCCACTACGTCGTCACTTCGCCGCAAGCTTTCGAAGACGCCCCACTCCTGCAGCTTCCGGAGGTATTCCCGAGGTCCTTCACGGCCGAGGATCGATTGCCGGCGGAGCTCGTCCGCAGCATCCCCTGATGCCGAATAAGCCATCACGTGGGAACGCTCGTCCTCGATGCTGACCATCCCCTGGGTGAGTGACGCGACGTTCTGCGCCAGCTCGAACAAGTCTGTGTCACTGCCGAATACAACGTCCTCGGAATCCTGACGGGATACCGAATGATCGAGCACGCCCCGGATCGTGGTGAACAATCGATCCCAACGAGCGTCCGGATGGACTGCTATCAAGGCGATCCCGGCGCGCTGTGCCGCCGCGCGCACCGACGTGTCCGAGGCCTCCTTCGACATTACGGCCCGAGGCGCTGATCCCTTCTGATCGACGCGGTTCAGCCAGGCTGCCAATTCTGCTGCGCCGATACCGACAGCGAGCCAGAGCTCAGAGGATTCGACGTCCGCGGTTCCGGGGCGTGTGAGGTCCCCGACCTCCGCGAACACCACGGAGTCGACGAAGACGTCATCACCTGACGGCGCGAAGACGAGCTCGACAAAGGCTCCGCCCAGCGCCCGAAGGACCGCGTCGAGCCTGACCTCACGGATAGCCACGTACCACCCACTTTCCGGACCGTTCCAACGCCTCAATTTCGAGAATAGTGCATTTTCCTGCGGAGATGGTTCAGCCGATCGAACAAACAGCGTCCGAGAAGTTTGGCCGATCAGCGGATTACTCGCCGACTCCTTTCGGCTTGACTGATGACGACACGACAACTGCCCCACCCATCAGTCTGCCGAAGGATCGTCATGGACGCCGTCACCAATGTCCCCCACCCAGCCAACGAACCGGTCAACAATTACGGGCCGGGAAGCCCGGAACGATCACGCCTACGCACCAAACTGACCGAACTGGCCGAGACACCCACCGACATCCGACAGGTCATCGGGGGCGTCCACCGAACTGCGGAAGGCAAGCGGGAGAACGTAGTTCAACCACACCGTCACAGCTCGGTCATCGGATCGTTTGCGGGCGCAACGCACTCGGATGTTCGTGATGCCATCGACGCCGCTACACTCGCCGCCCCGGCCTGGCGCGACCTCTCGTTCGACGACCGCGCGGCGGTCTTCCTCCGCGCCGCCGATCTACTCTCCGGCCCGTGGCGCGAAACCATCGCCGCCGCAACAATGCTCGGTCAGTCGAAGACCGCATATCAGGCCGAGATCGATGCCCCGTGCGAACTGATCGACTTCTGGCGTTTCAACGTCGCGTTCGCTCGTCAGATACTCGCCGACCAACCCGTTTCCGCTCCGGGAGTCTGGAATCGCGTCGAATATCGACCACTCGAAGGTTTTGTCTACGCGATCACCCCCTTCAATTTCACCGCCATCGCCGGAAATCTCCCCACCGCGCCGGCCCTGATGGGCAACACCGTGATCTGGAAGCCGTCACCGACGCAGGCCGTCGCGGCGTACCTGACAATGCAACTACTCGAAGCCGCCG
>NZ_VBTL01000008.1:0-202867 GCF_013277835.1 Rhodococcus sp. MS13 | reverse complement strand
CGCCAGCCAACGGCTGCAGATGCGTATGCAACGACGCCTCCAGACGCTTCGACTCCCCAAGCAAATTCTCACGCTCGAGAATGTCGAGGTTCGCCATCGCCGCCGCAGCAGCACCGGCATGCCCGCCATACGTGTAACCATGACGCCACCACGAACCCGCATAGAACGGCTCCGCCACCCGCGGCGCGATGAACACCGCACCCATCGGAACGTAACCGGACGTCAAACCCTTTGCCGTGGTCATCATGTCGGGCTGCAAATCGAAACGAGTAGACGCGAACCACTCGCCGCCGATACGACCGAAACCGGTCACGACCTCGTCGACGACAAACAGAATGTCGTGCTCGCGGCAGATGTCGCGCACCTCGGCCAGGTACCCCTCCGGCGGAAGATACACCCCACCGGCACCGATGATCGGCTCCGCGAAGAACGCGGCGATCTTGTTCGCACCGATCCTCTCGATCAACTCGAGCAGACTCTTCGCATCATCCCAGCCGACCGTGGCCGCATCCGCCATCAGCTCGCCGTAACCCTCACGGTTCACCGGAATACCCGCCAGAGCTGTTCCCGCAACATGCATTCCGTGGTACGCCTTCTGGCGACCGACGATGATCGCCTTCTCCGGCTGCCCCACCTCGTGCCAGTACCGGCGAGCGAGCTTCGCCGCAGTGTCCACCGAATCCGAACCACCCGAAGTGAAGAAGATCTTGCTCCCGGCAACCGGCGCTATCGTCGCCAACCGCTCCGCCAACACCTGCGTGGTCTCGGGAACAAAATCACCGAAGTTGGAGAAATGAGCGATCTTCGACAACTGAGCCGCCACCGCATCCGCGATCTCCGTGCGCCCGTGCCCGACATTGGTGAACCACAGGCCCGCCGTCGCATCCAGATACCGAGTGCCCTCGCGGTCCCAGATGTACGCGCCCTCACCGCGAGAGACGACAAACGCGCCGTTCTTCTCCACAGCGCCCATGTCCGCGAACCCGTGCCACAATGCCGAAGCCATCGTCGTTCTCTCCCAACTGGATACGTTCGAAATAGATTAGGTCAGTTCACGCGGAGTGCGGGAGGAAGAACCCGCTCGACCCACTGGGTTGCCTGCTCGAATGCGTAGGCGAGTTGGAGTACGTCCAAGTCGGCTCCGTGCCGACCGATGATCTGGATACCCATGGGAAGCGAACGATCGTCGAAGCCGACCGGCATCCCCGCAACCGGAACCCCGGCCATCGTCCAGGGAACAACCGTCTCCATCCACCGGTGATACGTGTCCATCGACCGCCCGTCGACGTTCTCGGGCCAGTGAGTGTTCTTGTCGAAAGGAAACACCTGAGCACTCGGCGCGAGAATGTAGTCGTAGGTTTCGAACATCTTGGTAATGGCCGACAGCCAGCCGTTGCGGGCCTCCGCAGCCTTGGTCACGTCGAGTGCCGAGAGGGTGACCGCATGCCCGAGTTCCCACAACAGTTCGGGCTTCATCAACTCACGCAAGCTCGGATCGTTGTACTGATCGATCAAACCGAGCTGCGCCCACCAACGCCATCGCAGGAACAGTTGCCAGATGTCCTCGGGTTTGAAGTCGGGAAGTGCTGCCTCGACGCGGCACCCCAACTGTTCGAAGACCTCGAACGAGGATTCGCACAACTCGAGAACTCCAGGTTCGGTTGCCAGGTAACCGTTCCAGTCACCGACCCATGCGATCCGAGAGCCCTTCAGATCCCGTGCGAGGCTTTCGGTGAACACAGCGGGATTCTCACGAATCCCCAACGGTGCATAGGCATCCGGCCCCGCCATCGTAGAGAGAAGGTGAGCCACGTCGGTGACGGTTCGGCCCATCGGACCCACAACAGCGCCCTGAGCGATGAATCCCGTCTCCGGTATCCGACCCCAGGAAGGTCGAAACCCCACGACGTTGTTGAACGCCGACGGGTTTCGGAGCGAACCCATGTAATCACTTCCATCAGCCACCGGCAGCATGCGAAGCGCCAACGACGCTGCGGCGCCTCCGCTGCTACCGCCGGCAGTGCGCGAATTGTCGTACGGCGACACCGTCGTACCCCACACCGGGTTGTACGTCTGGGATCCGAGCCCGAACTCCGGTGTGTTCGTCTTGCCGATCACGATGGCACCGGCAGACTTGATCCGCTTGACGAACAGGTCGTCCTCTTCGGCGATTCGATCCGCGAACATCGGCGACCCGGACGTGAACGGCAGACCCTTGGCTGCCGAAAGATCCTTCACCGCATGCGGAAACCCGTGCATCCAACCGAGATACTGCCCACTCGCCAACTGCGAATCACGCTCGCGCGCCTCCGCCGTCAATGCTTCCCGATCCCGCAATGCGACGATCGCGTTCACCGCCGGGTTATGAACTTCGATCTGGTCGAGGTAGCTGTCCATCACCTCGACACACGACACTTCACGCCTGCGTATCAGACCACTGAGCGTGACCGCATCGGCCATGACGAGCTCGCGATTCTCGGGCGCACCGGAAACGCTCTCGTCGACAGGGTCAGCAGCATGAACCATCGTGAATCCTTTCAAGCAGTGAAGTGGGTTGCGCCGGCAGAATCTCGGTCGGATTCGCCGCCACCGGCAACTGATTCGAGGACGAATTACCGGTGGCGGCGCGCGACTGTCGAAGTTTCCAGCGAGGTTCTTACCGGCTACTGACCGAGATCGACGATGGCGGCGACAGGGCCGCCGCCCTCGGGGCCCTGATGCGCTGCCGAGACCGAGACGAACACTGCCGGATCACCGGTGACAGCTGCCGTGACTCCACCTACGCACGACTTGATCTGGCGGTGCCAGTGCACATCGGAGTCGTCGAGCATCGCATTACGACGGCCGCGGACCGTTCCGTCCTGGCTGGCCTCGCACTTCAAGAACACGTTGACGAGTTGACCGTCCAGGTCGCTCGAGTGCGGCCGCTCCGGAAGTTCGAGTCCGGCGTCACGGATCGCCGCCCAGATGCCGTCCTGGTCGAGCGGATCCTTCATCACGCTGTGGCCGATCCGGTAGCGTCCGCCGACGCCACGTGCGTTACCGACGACAACGATCTGAGCACGGTCCAACTCGACGCCGGACGAGCAGGATGCAACAGAGGAGAAGAGCTCGCGGCTGTGCATGACATCCTCGTCGGTCGGCATGTCGATTTCGCCGAGTGCAACCGCGATTCCGAGCGCCGTACCGCCGTTGGACAGGTCCATCGACTCATGAGTCTGTTCGGTCCACACGGTCTTGCCGCGACTCTTGGCGTCACGGATGGTGTGGATTGTCAGCAACGGAGTCTTGGTCTGTACGTAGTGCACGTCGGCGGGATCGGTGATGCCGGCATCGGTCATCGCATCTTTCACTGCCGCAGCCACTTTGGTGATCATCGCGGTACGACCGATGTCCTCGGGCAGCAACTGCTCACTCATGGCGACACCCACGGTCAGTCGCGGCTCGTCGGTCTTGGTGACCTTGTCTGCCGGTACCGTCGCGAAGATCGTCGCGTGCGGGCTGATCACACCGTCCGTGCCGCCTGACCAGACGATCGGTACCTCGGCCACCTCTTCGGGGCTGCGATTACCCTTGGCGGAGAGAACCTCTCGAAACGCTCGGTCCGCGATGATGCGCGTGTAGTCGTTGACGCCGCCGTTACCCTCGGTTTTGCCGATGACTGCAATGACGCGGTCGGCCTCGAGGACACCGTCGTCGATCAGCTTGGCGAGCTCACTGGCGTCGGAGACGCTGTGTAGCGGAACCTTACGGACCTCGATTGCTTCGGGCATTGGCATCTCCTTGTATAGGGAATCGTGGAGGCAAAATTGGGCCTTGACAGCTCCTGGCGCCCAGTCCAGCCGAGCGGTTCGGAACTGCCATGCCGACCACGCTATGACGACTCGAACCCTTCGGCATCGTCAATAGTTGCCCAAACGAAAACCACGATTGGTTATTTCGACTCCGATTCACCGGTTATGCGCCGCCCCATCGGTTCTCACTTACGATTCGACCATGGACACCACTGTTGTCGACCATCCGCTGGCGGCATCGCTACTCACGACCATGCGCGACGCTCGCAGCGACAACGCGACATTCCGGTCCGCCTTGCGCAGACTGACCCATATGTTGGTCTACGAGGCCATGCGCGGCGCAGAAGTGGAACAGTTCGACATCGAGACGCCAGTTGCTCCGACGCTGGGAGTGCGACTGGCAAATCCGCCGCTCCTGGTACCGGTCTTGCGAGCGGGCCTCGGCATGGTCGAGCAGGCGAGTGCCCTCATTCCGCAGGCAGGTGTCGGTTTCGTGGGAATGGCACGAGACGAGAAGACACACCAACCGGTTCCGTATCTGGAGTCCCTGCCCGCTGATCTGTCGGGCACCCCCGTCTACGTCCTCGATCCGATGTTGGCGACCGGTGGATCCATCATCCGCACAATCGATCTGCTCATTGCACGCGGAGCCACCGATGTGACTGCAATATGTGTCGTCGTGGCTCCGGAGGGGATCGAAGCACTGAGGAACTCCGGACATCCAGTCAGGCTCCTCACTGCGAGCATCGACGACGGCCTGAACGAAAATGCTTTCCTGGTACCTGGACTCGGAGACGCGGGCGATCGCCAATTCGGACCACGGTAGTTGGCAGACATACGGAGAACCACTCATTTCGAGAGGCTATTTTCGTCAACTGTTGACAATGTTCGTCGCGTGATCGAGCGTAGTCTCGCGACATGGATAGATCTGCCAAATATTCGAGCGAAGAGCTTCAACATTTGCCAGAAGGTGGCGACTACAGACTGACGGTTCGGGATGTCCTCGAGCTACCCAGTCTGCGTGGAGCCGAAGTCCTTGCCGGGCACGGGGGCTTGCGCCACCTCGTTCAATCGGTGAACGTGATGGAAGTGCCGGACATCCTCGCTTGGGTGAAGCCGAACGAACTGTTGGTGACAACCGGGTTCCCGCTGCGCTACGGGCGAACCGGAGAGCTTCTCGACGATACAGATCTCAGCGACCTCGTCGACGGTCTCGCACGCCGAGGAGTCGCGGCACTTGCCGTGAAAACGGGCCGCTATCTCGACGAACTGCCGGAAGCCATGCTGCACATGGCAGAGCAGCGAGGGCTGCCGTTGTTGGTTCTTCCCGTCACCGCAGGATTCGACGAGGTGATCTCGGAGGTCTTCACCAAGTTGGTGGCGAAGCAGTCTGCGGCACTCGACATTGCCGATCGTCTTCACCGCTCGTTGACGTCGATCGTCTTGGAAGGTGGCGATCTACCCCAGATCGCCGCGGAATTCGCCGCGCTTTTCGACGTCAGCGTTCTCATCTGCTCGCCGGACGGAAGAGTGTTGACGGAGGCCGGAGATTCAGCCGCGCTGAACGCGCTTCCGTTGTTCGAAAGCACCGGTCGGTTCCTGACCGAACGGGTCGCTGTCGGTTTACAGAACGCGCCCAAAGGATTTCCTGGTCAGTTGGCGCTCACCCGGGTGGTGGCCGGCGGCACCGACCACGGCCGAATGGTCGCGTACGCCGGCACCCACGAACTCGGCGCAGTTGTCGTTCAAGCACTGGAGCGAGCGGCCACCGTTGCTGCGCTGGCCGTCACCAAGCAGCTGGCAGTTGCGGCAGTGGAATCCAAATTCCGCGGCGACTTCCTCCGCGACGCACTGATAGGTGAAGCCGGCTCGCCGGCGGAAGTGAGCGCGCACTTCACCCAGTTGGGGTGGGATGTCACTCGTCCACTTGCCGTAGTGGTTGCAGAACTCGACGTCGATCACCCGGAATCCCAGCACGCGAATTCCACGCGCACGGACCAAGATCGACTCAGCGACGGCTGGCAACAAGTGGTACGCACCCACGAGCGGACGGCACCCTCCGTCGGGTTTCGACACGAGGTGGTCACGCTTTTCCCCACCAGCACCGACCGTGCGGTTCGGGACATCGAAGGGTTGGTGCGCAAGGTTGCCGGAGATCGCACCAGCGGCCGCCGCTCCTTCAGCACGGGAGTGAGCCGGGTGATCTACTCCCTGGCCGATCTACCTGCTGCCTACGACCAAGCCTGTACGGCCGTGGTCGTCGGCCGACGTATCAACGGGCCGGGCCAGATCGCGCACTTCGACGAACTCGGCGTACACCGACTCCTCTCGCTCCAGACGGACAAGAGCGAACTGCGTTCGTTCACCGATGACGTTCTGAAGTCACTGTCGGCGGACAACGCCGAAGCCGCAGATTTGCGTCTGACACTCCAGACGTTGCTCGACTGCAATTGCAATGTCGCCGAGGCGTCCCGGGCACTGCATATGCACTACAACACTTTGCGATACAGAATCGGAAAGCTGGAGAGCGTCGTCGGATCGTTCACCGACGACCCCGTCCTTCGATTGAACGTCTCACTCGCCCTGCAGGTCATGAAGATGCACGAAATGTCATGAAGATGCACCAAATAGGCTGACAGAGCGCCCCAATTACGGTTCGATACAACCGCAATCCAGCCGTGCGTTAAGCGTTCGTCACTTCTTACCCACCACTGATACCCGTCATCGGCAAGGTTACCCATGTGCCGTTGACCGGTGCGCGCTTACGGTTCGAAAGACGGGCCGCACATACCTCCTTCAGTGGCCCTGGCCGATTTCTCGGTCCAGCGGACCGGAGTCGACCGAACTACGGAGGCCTCAACCACCAACTGGCTCAGCCAATTACACCAGAACACGGCGGTGCGACATGAACTCGACTTCGAAGCCTCACAACACAAGTGCTCGTAGTGGTCCGCTACACGACGTGATTGTCGTCGACCTCACGCGCGCACTCGCGGGTCCTCACGCGGCAATGATGCTCGGCGATCTGGGTGCCGACGTGATCAAGGTCGAATCACCTCACGGTGGCGACGACACCCGTGGGTGGGGGCCGCCTTTTGTGGAGCCACCGCTGGAACCACCGAACACGCAACGGGAATCGACGTATTTCCTGTCCACGAACCGGAACAAGAAGTCGATCACGCTCGACCTCAAATCCGACAGCGGGCGCGCAACCCTCGAAGATCTTGTCTGCCGCGCCGACGTTCTCATGGAGAACTTCCGCACCGGAGTTCTCGATCGACTCGGATTCTCCACCGAGCGGCTGGCCGAACTCAATCCTCGACTGATCGTCCTGTCCATCAGCGGTTTCGGCCACGACGGCCCGGAAGGTGGTCGCGCCGGTTACGACCAGATCGCCCAGGGGGAAGCCGGACTCATGTCGCTGACCGGCTCGAGCCCGGACGACGTTCAACGAGTCGGAGTTCCGATCGCCGATCTTCTCGCCGGAATGTACGGGGCGTTCGGTGTCGTCGCGGCTTTGAAGGAACGCGAACAGACGGGGAGAGGCCGTGTCGTTCGAACGTCGCTCTTGGCCAGCGTGGTCGGTGTTCACGCGTTTCAAGGAACGAAGTGGACCGTCGCCGGCGAGGTAGGCACAGCGCAAGGCAACCACCATCCCTCCATCGCACCGTACGGACTCTTTCGTACCGGCGATGGCGCAGTACAGATCTCGGTCGGCAGCGAAAGCCTGTGGAGAAGATTCTGCGAAGGGTTCGAACTCGATCCCGACGCCCCCGGTATGGCAACAAACGCCGAACGCGTCGAGAATCATTTCCAGGTCGTCGAATTGATCGAACGTACCTTCAAACCGTATTCGCGTGACGAGCTTCTGACCGAACTCGACCGCATCGGAATACCGGCAGGACGGGTTCGGACGATCTCCGAAGTGTACGAATGGGAACAGACCCGATCACAGGGATTGCTCGTCGACGTCGACCACAGCACGCTCGGCAACATCACTCTGCCCGGTCCGCCGCTTCGATTTTTCGATCCGGACGGAACCGAGGTGACGGAGACCCGGCACACGGCACCGCCGGTGCTCGGTGAAGACACTGACGAAGTCATGTCGTGGCTACAAGGATTCACCCGATGAACCGCCTGACGGCTCGCGACTTGCTCGACCTGGTGATCGATGCCGGCACCTGGGAGTCGTGGGATACCCCTCCGATCCCCGTCGCGACCGACTCCGATTACGCCGAAGCACTTCTGCGGGCGCAGGAGAAGACCGGGCTCGACGAGTCCGTCCTGACCGGAAGCGCCTCCGTCCGAGGCCGCCGTGTGGCAATCATCGTCTGCGAGTTCGGTTTTCTCGGCGGATCGATCGGCGTGGCGGCGGGCGAACGCCTCGTCGTCGCCATCCGTCGAGCGACGCAAGAGCAGCTGCCCCTTCTTGCGCTTCCCACCTCCGGAGGAACGCGTATGCAGGAGGGGACAACGGCATTTCTGCAGATGGTCAAGATCACCGCGGCGCTCATCAAGCACAAAGAAGCGCACCTGCCCTACATCGTCTACCTCCGAAACCCCACCACCGGAGGCGTATTCGCGTCCTGGGGGTCACTCGGTCACGTGACGATCGCGGAGCCAGGAGCCCTCGTGGGATTCCTCGGCCCCCGGGTGTTCGAGGCTTTGTACAACTCACCTTTCCCCGTCGGTGTCCAGACAGCGGAGAACCTTCACGAGCACGGACTCATCGATGCGGTGAGGCCGCCAGACCAGCTCGCCGAAATCGTCGACCGCGCATTGCGCATCATCACCTCGAGACGTCGTGGGTACTCGTTGCCGAGTGACCCGTGCTCGTACGATTGCCCACCCGATACGTCGGCGTGGGAATCCGTCGTCGCATCCCGACGCGAAGATCGACCGGGGATCCGGGAAGTGTTGCTCAATTCGGCCTCGGACATGCTCCCGCTCAACGGAACCGGCCAAGGCGAGAACGATCCCGGCATCATGCTTGCGCTCGTTCGCTTCGGCGACATGCCCTGCGTCCTTCTCGGACAGGACCGACGCGGGCAGACTGCTCACTCCCCACTCGGCCCCGGCGCTCTGCGGGAAGCTCGGCGAGGGATGCGGCTTGCCGCAGAGCTCGACCTGCCGTTGGTGACGATCATCGACACGGCAGGCGCGGCACTGTCGAAGGAAGCCGAAGAAGGTGGATTGGCCGGCGAGATCGCTCGGTGTATAGCCGACATGATTTCACTCGAGGTCCCCACCATTTCGCTCCTGCTCGGGCAGGGCACCGGCGGCGGCGCCCTGGCACTGATTCCGGCCGATCGAGTGCTGGCGGCCCGCCACGGTTGGCTCTCGCCCTTACCTCCCGAGGGGGCGAGCGCGATCATGTTCCACGACATCACGCACGCTCCGGAGATGGCGGCCGGTCAAGGGATACGGTCCTTCGATCTGCTCACGGGCGGCATCGTCGATCGGGTCATCCCCGAATTTCCCGATGCCGCGGACGAATCCGCCGCCTTCTGCACTCGCGTCGGAGCGGTACTGCACTACGAGCTGAGCGTGCTCAGTGCTACCGATGCGACTGAACGGCTCATCACCCGCACCGAACGCATCGACCGTATCGGCCTGGTCGAAGCCAGCACCGCCGTCTGATCGATCAGTACACAGAACACAGAACACGCACACACCGCGAAAGGCCGGACATCCTCCAAGGAGGATGTCCGGCCTTCGACAATCGAGCACACTCAGCCAAGCGTCACGTGAGCTGCGGGGCGGGTTCTTCCCGTTCGCCGCCGGGAGCCTTCGAATCCGGCTTGTTCGGTTCCGGATTCTTCACATTCAGCTCCGGGTTCTTCGAACCGATGAACTGGCACAGGTGGTACATCCCGATCACGACGATGGTGCCGAGCGCGATGCCGCTGAGCGAGAACGTGTCACTGAACTTCAGAGCCGTGTCGCCGATACCGATGATGAGGCCGGCCGCGATCGGCATGAGGTTGAGCGGATTGCCGAAGTCGACACCGTTCTCCTTCCAGATCTTGGCGCCGAGCAGACCGATCATGCCGTAGAGCACCACGGTGATTCCGCCGAGAACACCGCCGGGTGTCGCCGAGATGACGGCACCGAACTTGGGGGAGAAGCCGAGCATCATCGCGACGATGCCGGCGACCGCGTAAGCGGCGGTGGAGTACACACGGGTCGCTGCCATGACACCGATGTTCTCGGCGTACGTCGTGGTGGGCGAACCGCCGACGCTGCTGGCGATAGCGGTGGCGAAACCGTCACCGGCGAGCGCGCGTCCCATGTACGGATCGAGATCGTCGCCGGTCATCTCTGCGACTGCCTTGACGTGGCCGGCATTCTCCGCGATCAACGCGATGACACCGGGAAGGACCAGGATGATGAACGTCAGGCTGAACGACGGAGCGTGGATGCCGACGATTCCGTTGGCCTCGTCCGAGAACGGGGGCAGGCCGAACCACGACGCCGACTGCACCGAATCCCAGTTGACGCGGAAGTGCTCGGTGATCTGACCGGTGCCTGCGTCGTACGAGGTGATCGTGCCCGAGACCCGGTCGAGGATCCAGGAGAGGACGTAGCCGAAGATCAGCGCCAGGAAGATGGCGATGCGCGCCATGAAGCCACGTAGCGCGATACTCATGACGATCAGGGCCACCATGACGATCAGAGCCACCCACTGGTCCTGCGGCCAGTACAGCCCCGCGACGACGGGTGCCAGGTTGAATCCGATCAGCATCACCACTGCCCCGGTCACCACCGGGGGAAGAACCTTGAATACGACCCGGCCACCGAGGAAGTGGATCGCGATACCGATGGCTGCCAGGACCAGTCCGGACACCAGGATCGCGCCGGTCACCTCTGCGGACGTTCCGCCTTGGGCACGAATGGCGGCGATACCGCCGACAAAGGCCGCCGACGTACCGAGGTAGCTGGGAATGCGTCCCTTGACCACCAGCAGGAAGAAGAGCGTACAAAAGCCCGACATCATCACGGCAAGTTGAGGATTGAGCCCCATGATGATCGGGAAGACGAACGTCGCGCCGAACATCGACACCACGTGCTGGCTGCCCAGCCCGATGGTTCTTCCCCAGCTGAGCCGCTCGCCGGGAGCGACCACTTCACCCGGTCTGATGTTCTTTCCATCTCCGTGCAACGTCCAAATCGGCATGATGGGACCTTTCGTGCAGAGGAAGGTGTCCGAACGCTGAGTGTGCTCCAGCTCACAAAACACCGTGACTGGAGTGAAACGCTATTACAGCGCCGGGGTATCGACGTGATGACAATCTGCCAGAACCCACGGACCCGGATTGGCAATATTAGTGATTGATGCCGCGCATCGCGGTTATCTTCAGTGCTAGAGACAGATCCAGCCGTAGCTCGGGTTGCGCCGTGAAGGGTCCAAGCATTTTCTCCAGCTTAACGACCCTGTAACGCAGTGTGTTGTAATGGAAGTGGAGCTTGCGCGCTGTCTCGGCGATGTTGATGTTGGTCGCGAGCAAGACTTCCAATGTCTTGCGCATGTCCTGCGCTTCGGCAGTTTCCTCCGTCAGTTCCCGCAGTGTCTCCCGCGCGAACGTCTCCAGCTCGTTTTCGTCCTCGACCAGACTGAGCAGTCTGTACACACCGAGATCGTCGAACTGAGTCACCGTCCACGGACCGGAGATCCGGCGTCCGACGGTCAGTGCGGTGCGCGCCTGACTGTAGAGCGCGGGGACGGCGTCGATCGCCGCTGTCGGCCGGGACACCCCGACACTGAACGGCCTTCTCCCGCCGCCACCTTCACCGCGAACGACCGTGACGAGGTCCCGCACCAATGCCATCGTGTCGGTGCCGACGCCCATGACGATCACCGTCTCGCCCGTCAGCGCGGTCACCGCCGCACCGGGATCGCGGTGGGCGATCGCCCCGGAGAACGCCATCGCCTGGCGATCGACGACGGGCAGCCGAGCGGGCGCCGCAGAGGCCGGTTCGTCGATCGGGTCCGGCTCGATCGAGACGATCACCAGCGGGCGATCGAAGTCCCAACCGAACGTCTTGGCGTGGGAGACAACGTGATCGTGGTCCCCGGCCCGGCCGAGGAGCAGATCGTGAACGAAGTTGGCGCGATGGCGTTCTTCCACCGACGCCACGGCCTGCTCACGGGTGATGACCAACGCGCACACCGACGCCGCTCGCTCGACCAGGTACTGGTCGTAACTCGTCATCACGCGCTCACCGGTGAACAACGCGAGACGCCCGTGATCGATGTGATTGGCGGAAATCGCGGACACCGCGATGAATTGACCGTCGAACTCGTGCAGACCCAACCCGCCCTCGACGGTGTCGGTCCGCAGACGACCGGTGGAATCGACGGCGGGACAGGCAGACAGATGCTTGCGCTCCGCCGCATCCCCGGCGCGGCAGATCTCGCGTCCGTCCGAGGTGGTGATCAGGGCGGCGCCCTTCATCTCCCGTGCGATGACCTCGGTCAATTGTGGGAGGCCACCGCCGCCCATCACGACGTCGACCAGCAGCCGTCGCAAGCGCTCGGCCCCGAACATGGCGTCGATCTGGGCCGACTCCGTCTGCTCACGGTCTCTCGCCGCCGGGTGATCGCACGCACCGTGAAAAACCAGGAGCGGGAAGCCGGCGCTTTCGGCCGCGTCGACCAGTTCCGGCGCGAGAGTGTCCCCGTCTGCTCCGAATTGGACGGCGAGCGCTGCAACTCCGCGCGTCGACAACCGTCCGACAAATGCTTTGAAGGTTTCGGTGACCCGGGCGAGGGTTTCCGGCGTGGTGATCAGCAACTGTCCGTGTCGCAGCCACGGTCCGATGTCCGGAACCGCCATGAATCCCACCCGGGCTACCGTCGGGTCTTCGGAGCCGCCGGCGACCTTTCGAACACCAGGAAGGAGCGGGGTTCGAAGAAGTTCGGAGAGAACAGCATTCACCTCGGATGCCGGTACGGCCGGGTTTGCCACTTGGCAGGCACCTCGATTTCATTCGGATCACGGAAGATGGTTCACGAAAGAAACGATCCTATCCCCACCGAACACAAGATGTCCGAATTCAGCGCAGTCGACTCAGGCCGTTCGATGCAGGGCGGTCGGATTCTCCTGAGGTGGCGGGTGGATCGGCCCCTGCAGATCCCGCAGTTCCAAACCGGATGCATTGCGCAGGGTCTTGGTCATCTCGGCGAGGATCGACACTGCAGTCTCCTCCGGCGTCCTGGCGCCGAGATCCAACCCGATCGGTGAGTGCAGACGCCCCAACTCGGCGTCGGTAACGCCTCGCTCCTTCAACAGCGCCACCCGACGCTCATGCGTCGCACGACTTCCCATCGCGCCGACGTATGCAGCCGGCGAACGCAGAGCGATCTCGAGCAAGGGGATGTCGAACTTCTCGTCGTGCGTGAGCACGGCCAGGACGGTTTTGTTGTCGATCGGTGCGGTTTCGAGGAACTTGTGTGGCCACATCACGACCAGATCGTGGGCGTCGGGAAAGCGCGCCCGTGTCGCGAAGACCGGCCGTGCGTCCACGACGGTCACTCGGTAACCCGCAAAGGCGCCCAACGTACACATCGATGCCGCGAAGTCGATGGCCCCGAACACGTACATCCGCGGTAGTGGCGCGAAGATCTCGACCAGCAGGTCGTGCTGCGAATCGATGAGGGTTCCCGCCGGCGCGACAAAGGCTACGGACTCACCGGTGTCCATCGTGCGCAACAGGATGGAGACCTCGTCCTCCGTGGCATCCAGATCCCCGCTTCGTCGGCCGTGCTCGACGACGAGGTGCCGCGCCGGCGCTCCCGGACGCACTTCGGTGACCACGACGACGGGCGTATCGGCTTCGATCCGTTCACAGACCTGACCGAACTCGACGAAATCGGCTCCGACGGCCTGGACGAACACTTCGATGGTTCCGCCGCAGGTCAGACCTACTCCGATGGCGTCGTCGTCGGAGACGCTGAAGACCTCGACGCGACTGGTGCCGTCGGCGAGAACCTCCTGGGCGATCTCGTACAGTGCACTCTCGATACACCCGCCCGAGACGCTGCCGACTACCTCCCCGGAGCGTGAGACGGCCATCGAAGCACCGGGCATGCGCGGTGAGGATCGCCAGGTACGGACAACCGTCGCCAGTGCAAAATCCTCGCCGCGGGCGTGCCACTGCGCCAGCTGAGTGGAAATGTCGCGCATCGCCTCGCCTCCCGCTTGCATCGCCGTCCGTAGAGAGTTCACGGTATCGGCCCACCGCAATCCTGCCTGTCACACAATGCGCCTAAATCCGGGCCCTGCAGTTGTGCAATGTCGCCGTCGCATCACCGTGCGCTCTCGACCAGTGTTGTCACCGAGCCCAGCCGAAAGCAGGCCTGACCTTCATTCTTCCCCTCTCCGACGATCACTGCAGCGGTAATTCACGCAGATGGTGCGACGGATCGAGTGGGCGACGTTGCACACCACAGAACCGAGGTTTCTCCCATGGACCAATTGCTCAGCGGTATCAAAGTTCTCGACCTCACCCGCGCTCTCGCGGGCCCTCTGTGCACGTCGCTGCTCTCGGACTTCGGCGCCGACGTGGTCAAGGTCGAAACCCGTGGCTCCGGCGACAGTTCGCGTCAGTGGCCGCCGTTCGACGGCGATCGAAGCCTCTACTTCGCTTCCGTGAACCGCGGCAAGAGGTCGATCGCCATCGACATGCGCAGTGACCGCGGGCGGAAACTGCTTCGCAGCCTGGCCCTCGACGCGGATGTGCTGGTCGAGAACTTCCGTCCGGGAGTGCTGGCCGACATGGGGCTCGATCCCGATTCGCTCGAGCAGGAGAATCCGGGTCTCGTCGTGATGAGCATCAGTGGTTTCGGCCCGGTGGGCCCGGACCAGTTCGCGCCCGGACTCGATCAGGTGGCCCAGGGCATGTCCGGGTTGATGTCGGTCACCGGCGCCGGGGAACAGACCCCGATGCGGGTCGGTATCCCCATCATCGACACGGTCTCGGGCATCTACGCGGCGCTGGGTATCACGGCGGCGTTGGCTTCGCGCGGACGCGACGGTCGTGGGCACCGCGTGCAGACCTCGTTGCTGGAATCCGCGATCTCGATCATGACCTTCCAGGCGCAGGACTACCTGAGCACCGGGCGGGTGTCGACGCCGAACGGCAATACGCACCCGACGATCACGCCGTACGGCGCTTTCGACACTGCCGACTTCCCGATCAACATTGCCACCGGCTCGGACAAGCACTGGATCGCGCTGTGCTCGGTTATCGGCGACCCCGATCTCGCCTTCCGTGCCGAATATGCCACGGGTAAAGAACGTTTGGCGCACCGAGACCAACTGACCAAAGAACTCGAGGACCTACTGACCACGAAGGGCGCCGCACAGTGGATCGCCGAGATCCGCGGTGCCGGAATCCCCTGCGGCCCGATTCATTCGATCGATCAGGTGTTCTCCGACCCGCAGGTCGAGGCATTGCAGATGGTCGAGCAGACCCAGAGCGCCGACGGAACATCGATTCCCGTTGTCCGCGGACCGTTCTGGGTGGACGGCAAGACCCTTCCCGTCAGGAATGCGCCACCCATGACTCTCGGCGGTGACGCCGACGACGTACTCACCGACTTCGGCCTGCGCCCGGAGGAGATCGAGGATCTTCGCGCAAATTCGGTGATCTGACCGCACACTAGTAACAGAGCGGACGCTCTGTTACTGTGCGTTCATGCCTCGGCCACGCGTCCACGACCTCGACACCCTGCTCGACGCTGCCGAAAAACTTGCCGCCACTGCCGGGCCGAGCGCTGTCACGGTCAGGGCGGTCTCCGACGCCACCGGTGTATCCAACGGGGCGATCTATCACGCATTCGGCTCTCGCAGTGGACTGGTCGGTAGCGCGTGGCTGCGTGCCGCGCAACGATTTCTCGCGCTTCAGCAATCGAGAGTGGACGACGCTCTCACGGACCCCGCGCCGACCTCCGCGGTTTCCGCCGTCGTCGCAGCCGCCGAAGTTCCGGCCGTCTTCGCGCTCGACTACCCACAATCCGCGTTGCTGCTGCTGACGATTCAGCGCGACGAACTGCTCGGCACCGACGTCCCTGCCGACATCGCCGAGAAACTCACACAACTCGACCGGTCTCTGGTCGAGTTGTTCATCCGGTTGTCGACCGCGCTCTGGGGCCGCAAGGACGGCCGAGCCGTCGAAGCAATCGAAGCCTGTGTTGTCGGCCTGCCTACCGGGCTGCTCATTCATCCCGCCAAACGCGCCGACGGTTGGCGAGTCCCCGACGCCGCAGCACGCGCGCGGTTGGATGCCGCCGTTCGAGCGGTTCTGCATCTCGACCCACCACTGCCCAAGCCCCGCAACAGGAAAGGCCAATCATGACCGCAACTCTGCGCTTCGAAGACAAGATCGCCGTTCTCGATCTCGGCGAGGACGAGAATCGATTCTCGCCAGATTGGCTCGATTCCGTCGACCAGCTACTCGACCAGGCTCTGAGCGAAGGCGCACACGCCCTGGTCACCACGGCGACGGGCAAGTTCTACTCCAACGGACTCGACCTCGACTGGCTGGGCGCGAACGGCGACAAGGCGAAGTGGTATGTGCAGCAGGTGCAGTCGCTGTTCGCCCGGATGCTGACGTTCCCCATGCCCACCGTCGCGGCGATCAACGGCCACGCCTTCGGAGCGGGCGCCATGCTCGGCATCGCGCACGATTACCGCGTCATGCGCGATGATCGCGGCTACTACTGCTTCCCGGAGGTGGACATCAACATCCCCTTCACCGAAGGAATGGCAGCTCTCATCCAGGCCAAGCTCAGCCCGGCGTCGGCAATCGTCGCCATGACCACGGGGCGGCGATACGGCGGAAGTGACGCATTCGCAGCCGGTTTGGTGGACTTCACAGCTTCCGTCGATGCTTTGACCGCGAAGGCCATCGAAATGGTTGCGCCGATCGGCCCGAAGAATGCGGGCACACTTGGGGCAATCAAATCGACGATGTTCGCTTCAGTGGTCACTGCTCTGAACACCGACGGCTAAGAGCGCTGGACTGCGTTCTCGCAGAGCCGCTTCCAGATCATCGGCAACACTTTCGGGATCGCGGCCTTCTGTGCTCAGAACCACGTCGACCCCACTGAGCGTCGGCATCGAACCGGCCAGCAGTTGTGACGCTTCCACCAGATCGTCCAACCCGGCCCAGCCGGCCGGTTCACGTTCGACGATTCTGGTGCGCAACGTATCCGGATCGGCCTCGAGGCGCGCCAGCAGGTGCCCCTCGGCGCCGGTCGCGGCCAGCAAGGCATGCCCGTAGTCGTCGTCTTCGACGGTCGCCGTGAGGAACAGGAGTTCATACCCCGCTTCCCGGTACGACGCGCACAACATCCCGACGTGTGCGATTGCCCGCTCGGTTCCCAGCGGCGGGTAGCACCGCTCGAGTTCGTCCACCTCGATCATCGCGTTGCTCACCCCGGCCTCGCCGAGTCGATCGTGAAGCGCGGTCAGCACGGAACTCTTCCCCGCGCCCGGCGGGCCTGTCAGCAGTAGTACGAACACGTCCTCCACTATTCCAGAGCCGTGAGCATGTCCAGAGCCTTGTGCAGGCGTGGGGCGGCGAGAAGGCTGGAGAAGACAGATTGACGTGCACAACAGCCCTGATCGGAGCACAGCGATGACCACCACGATCACCGAAATCGCGCCGGACATCTACCGACTGTCGACCTTCGTGGACGAAGCGAACCTCACGATGAACCAGTTTCTCGTCGACGGCGAGGAACCCTTGCTCTTCCACACCGGGCAGCGAGCGTTGTTCACCTCGGCTTCCGACGCACTCTCCACGCTGATCGACATCGACCGTCTGAAATGGATCACGTTCGGTCACGTCGAGGCCGACGAGTGCGGGTCCATGAACTCCTGGCTTGCGGCGGCCCCCGAAGCACAAGTGGCGCACGGCGCGATGGGGTGCTTCGTTCAGGTCAACGATCTGGCCGATCGGGCGCCACTTCCCTTGCAGGACGGCGACGTACTCGAAACCGGCAGGCGCCGCGTTCGCCACATCGACACCCCGCACGTCCCGCACGGTTGGGACGCGGGCCTGATGTTCGAGGAGACGACGTCCACGCTGTTCTGCGGAGATCTCTTCACTGCGTTCGGGCACCACCCCGCGACTACCGAGCACGAAATCGTCGGTCCCGCTTTGGAAGCCGAGGACTTGGGCCACGCCACCTGCCTCACCCCGGATCTCGAACCCACGATCCGCGCCCTGGCCGACCTCGAGCCGCGGATTCTGGCTACCATGCATGCACCGACGTACTACGGCGACTGCGTCACCACGCTTCACGACCTGGCCGACTCGTACGCAACACGTTTCGCAGCCGAAACCGAAAGATGGAAGTCAGACTAGAGCTTGCGCATTCGACGTGATTCGCGCCGCCACGGACAGCGCAACATGCTCGTGGAACGGTCGCGCCACCACCTGCACTCCGATCGGTAAACCGTTGCGGGAGAGTCCTACCGGAACCACGACCGACGGAAGGCCGAGCACACTGATCGCCCGGCAACTCGCGAGCGCGTCCATCCACGTGAGTTCACGACCGCCCACCTCGAAGCTCTCCACACCGAGCGGCGGAGCGAGCACCGACGCAACCGGCAGAATCAGCACGTCGCCCATCTCGCCGAGGAAGTCGGCGATCAACATCGCACGATCCGACCACAGCGCTTCCACCTCGGCTGAACTCCGATCATGGCCTGCGGCAAGCATGGCAGTGATGTCCGCGTCGAAAGAGTGCGCTGAACCCGCGGCGAGAGAGTGGATGTCCGCGTGGGTCTCGACCGATCGCAACGCACCGAAAAGCGCGTTGGCCCGCGGCAGAGCCAGACCGTCGTACTCACTCGCGTCCAGGCTGTTCGCCACCGAGCGAACCGCCGACAGGATTTTTTCGTCGACAGGCATGGTCCCTTCGCCGGGTGCCCAGCGGATGTCGAGGTGTTCGACGTCGACCGAGTCCGGCTCGGTCCACGCGAGATACGGCTTCGACAGGACGCGCAGCGCAAGCGTCGCATCACCGAGGTTGCGGGCCAGTGGGCCGATGGTCTGGATCGTGCCATGCATCGTCGCAGGATTGGCGAGTACCCGTCCATCCGAAAGCACGCCGGGGTATTGCCCTTCCGGGTCGATACGGCCGAGCGTCGGGCGAACCGAAGTGAGGCCGGTGCAGTGGGCGGGCCAACGCACCGAGCCACCAAAATCCGTACCGAGTCCGAGCACGCTCATTCCGGCAGCAACCGACGCGGACTCGCCGCCACTCGATCCGCCGGGGGACCGGACGACGCCGTCCGGTCGCACCGGGCTGGCCGTGGTTCCGAACAATTCGTTGCGCGTCAGGCCGCACGCGCCGAATTCCGGGGTGTTGGTCTTGCCGATCAGAATTGCGCCGGCAGCCTTGAACGCCGCAACGGCCGGGGCGTCGACGGCCGGGACGTTGTCCGCCAGAGTGCGAGAACCGGCGGTGGTACGCACGCCGGCTGTGGCGATCAAGTCCTTGACCGTGAACGGAACCCCGGCAAGTGGGCCGAGTGTCTCGCCGAGAAGGCGACGTTCGTCCAGGCTGTCTGCGGCCGCACGCGCGTCCTCGGCGCACACGGTGACCAGTGCGTTGAGTTCGCCGTTGCATTCGTCGACCCGTGCGAGATGTTCTTCGACGACGGTCCGCGCCGACGCCTGACCCGACCGCACGGCCTCGGCGATGGATCGGGCATCACGGCCCACCCAGCTCTCACGACTCATCGCACGCCTCTCCTCACCGGACTCCTCTGCCGAGCGTAAGGACAGTAAGCAACCCGAGAAACGACCACAATGCACATACCGACGGCTCCGGCGATGTGAGGTTTTGCCACAACGTCCGCGGTTCCGGAGGGATCGGTCAGGTGCTGGTACCTACAAGCCCTGCCTGATGAATGCAGCAAGCTTCTCGATCTGTTGCTCGTTTCGTTTGTAATGCCTCCACTGGCCGATTCGTGTGGTGGTGACCAGATCCGCGGCCTGGAGTGCGGCCATGTACTGAGACGCAGTCGATTGCGACACCTTCGCCCTCGCTTGAATGTGCTTGAGGCACACTCCGACCTCCTCGGCAGGCTCGAGCTGAGGGGGAAAGCTCCCGGGGTCTTTCAACCACTGCAGGATTTGTACACGCATCGGGTTGGCCAGCGCCTTGAACGCCGTTTCCCACTCGGTTGTTGCGTCTTCCATGCTCGAGATCATACCGCTAGATCGCGAAATGCCGATATATGTGGTTCACTCCCTATATCGCAACATCGCGATATTCCAATGGGAGGCTGAAATGGTGCATCACAATAAAGTCGCACTCGTGGTCGGAGCCCGAGGTGTGATCGGTGGGAACTTGATCGATCACCTCGAATCAACCGGCGAATGGAAGATCATCGGACTCTCGCGCCGAGGCGGCACGGACACCGACCGGGTCGAACACATCGCAGTCGACCTGCTCGATCCTTCCCGGACTGCAGAGGCACTGAGCGGACTGCACGACGTCACCCACGTCTTCTACGCCGCCTATCAAGACCGCCCGACATGGGCCGAGCTGGTTCCGCCCAACTTGGCGATGCTGGTCAACACTCTCGACGCCATCGAACCCGTTGCCGGCGGACTCGAGCACGTCAGCCTGATGCAGGGCTACAAGGTTTACGGGGCACATCTCGGACCGTTCAAAACTCCGGCCCGCGAGAGCGATCCACCGCACATGCCACCCGAGTTCAACGTCGACCAACAGCAGTTCCTCGAACGCAGGCAGCTCGGCAAGTCGTGGACGTGGTCGGCGATCAGACCCTCGGTCGTCTCCGGATTCGCGTTGGGCAACCCGATGAACCTCGCGATGGTCATCGCCGTCTACGCGACCATCTCGAAGAAACTGGGTGTCCCACTCCGATTCCCCGGCAAACCCGGCGCGTACACCAGCTTGATCGAGATGACCGACGCCGGACTCCTGGCCGAAGCAACGGTCTGGGCCGCGACCAATCCCGAGTGCGCAAATCAGGCGTTCAACATCAACAACGGCGACCTGTTTCGCTGGCAGGAGATGTGGCCGAAGATCGCAGCCTTCTTCGACATGGACGTCGCACCTCCGCTCCCGATGTCCCTCGATGTCGCAATGGCGGACAAGGAGTCGGTGTGGGATGAACTCGTCGAGGAACACCAACTTGCTCGGACCCCGTATTCCGATGTCTCGTCCTGGGGGTTCGGTGACTTCGTATTCGGATGGGACTACGACTTTTTCGCTGACGGATCGAAAGCTCGGCGGTTCGGATTTCACCGCCACGTCGACACCGAAGCGATGTTCCTCGACATCTTCGCCAATCTGCAGGCTCGGAAGATAATCCCCTGACTACGAACATCGTCACTTCGGATCCTACGAACACTGTCACTGTCGGACCCCGGGACTACCGTCGTAGGCGGGGTTTGAAAAGCAGGGGTTTCGGCGAGTCGTCGGTAGGGCCCCATGCGCCCCCCGGACCAGAGGAGCGACGATGTCGGACAATACTTTCGATCTGGAAATCCTGAGTGCCTGGACTACTTTCGAGACTCATCTCGCTCGCTACATCTCCGTGATGGAGGACGACGACACTCTCGTGGTGGAGTCGCATTACGACAGCATGGACGAACTGGCAGACGCACCCGCGTGCATCCAGTTCTTCGCGTGGAACCAGACCTCCGTGCGCTGTGAAGTCCCTTCCAACAGGTTTCTGCATCCACTGCGGATGCTCGAACCGGAAGACCATTCAGCGCTGCTCGACATGGGGTTCAGCGCTCCCGATCTGTGCGAGCACGAGCCCGAGGGCAACGGGTCCATGTCCTTCTACATCGACGTCGACCGCACTCGTCCCGAGGAACTGGTGACAAAGGTGTTGCGTGTCTTCCGCGAGATGTGGAGCCTTGCGCACCCGTCGTTCCTGCGTGCCAGCACCAGTGGACGCGAGTCGACGCCGGCGTTCGCCACGACGCCGTCGCACGCTCCCTCGGGTTCGGGTGACATGCTGCGGATCCTGGTCGACGGGGCCGTCGAACGCCTTCTCGGCCATCCACCCAAGCGTGACGACGACGGCGACATCCCGCTCGTCCGCGGTGAGCAGGTCACCTATGTTCGTGTCCTCGAGGACGACGAGTACGTGGAGGTGTTCTCGCGGGTCGTGCATTCGGTGGAGAACGTCGATAACGCTGCTGTTGTTCTCGCCCAGCTCAATCGGCAGTGGCCGACCATCAAACTCATTCTCGTCGAGCAGAGTGTGCTGGGCGTGGTCCGCGTAGACGGCGCACCCTTCGTCGCCGAGCACCTCCTGCGGGCTCTGCGCTCGTTCGCCGAATTGGCCGAAGCATCCGACGAACTCGCCGAAGAACTGGGCGGGCAACCCATTCGCGCTACCGGAGACACCGCCTTCAACGACGGGATGGCCTCCGAGCACGAAGATCCCGGTGCCGAATACGAATCACACGAGTGCCACGAATTTCCTCCGGCACTCATGGCGCTCCTCGAACTCGACGCGGACGGAACGGGCGAGCTCAGCGCCGAAGAGGTTGCCGTGATCTGTGAGCACGACCGCGACACCATTCTCGACTACCTGAGGATCAGCCAGGAGCAGGAGACGGCCTGGCACGAGGCGTTGACCGAGTCCATCCGGCGCAAGGACGACGACACCGACCTGTGCGCGGGCGAAAAGCGCGCGTGGACGCACGCGATCCGCAATCTCAGGCGCGGACTGCGCGTCGTTGTACTTCCCGCCAAGGATGCAGCGCCGACCCAGCTCGGCCTCTTCGACGATCAGGCCTGACCGCCGGAAATCGAGCGCTGCGGCTCAGCCCGGTAGCGGGATGACGATGCCAGGCAAGATCTCGATCTGACGCGGCAACTGGGGAAGCTGCGGCACTTCGATCGGCGGCAGGCCGGGCACCTCGATGGGCGCTGGGGGAGCGGCCGCGCCCGTCGTGGGCGTGCCCGTCCCGTCACCCGAGGTCACACCGGAGTTGGCGGGAACGCCGGCCTGCCCGCCGATGGGATCGGGCCACGGGAAGCTCTCCCAGTCGGATCCCTTCAGCGCGCCGTCCATCGTGCTCTTCCAGATGTCGGCAGGCACTCCGGAGCCGTAGATCAAACCGCCGTAGGAGTTGGTGATGGCCTGCGCGTCGGAAGTTCCGATCCACACCGCGGTGGACAGCGACGGCGTGTAACCGACCATCCACGCATCCTTGTTCTGCCCCGTGTCACCCAACTGCGCGGTACCGGTCTTGGCAGCAGACGGGCGTCCACCGGCGAGCGCGTGACCGTTCGAGTACGACGCGATCGGCAGCATTGCCTGCGTGATGTTGTCGGCAACGGCAGCATCGAGACGACGCTCACCGGGAGAGACCGGACGATCGAGCAGGACTTCACCTTCGGCCGTCACGACCTTCTGGATGAAGTGCGGCTGCTGGTACACACCGGAGTTGGCGAGCGTCGCGTACGCGGATGCCATGTCGATAACACGAGACTGATACTGGCCGAGCACGATTCCGTTCTCCGGCGGGCCACCCTCCTGTGTGAGCGTCGGGTAGTCGAGTCCGGGAATCTGTTCGGGGATGCCGGCCAGATGGGCGGCGTCGGCGATCTTCTGGGCACCGTTCTCCATCGAGAGCATCAACCGGTAGAAGCTGGTGTTCAGCGAACGCTTGAGTGCCTCGGCGATGGTGCATCGACCACAGGATTCGCCGCCGACGTTTCCGATGGTCACACCGTTGATCGTGAGCGGTGAACTGTCGAACCGTGCGGACAGCGGAATGTCTTCCATCAATGCTGCGACCAGGCCGAAGACCTTGAACGCTGAACCGGTCTGCAGCGGCGCCTGGGCGTAGTCGAATCCCGCTCCGTCGTCACCGCCGTAATAGGCGTCGACGCCACCGGTCTTGGGGTCGATGGACACTACTGCGGTCCGCAGGTCTTCGGGTTCACCGTCGAGATTCCGCTTGACGGCGCCCAGCGCAGCTTCCTGCGCAACCGGGTCGATGGTTGTCGTGATTTGCAGACCAGCGGTGTTCAGCGTCTGGTCGCTGATACCGGCCTCGGCCAGTTCCTTGAGTACCTGAGTCTTGATGTGGCCTTCGGGTCCGGGCGCCTGGTTCAGATCGGTCGGCCGATTGGCGGGGGCGACAGCCGGGAACTGCATCGCGTCGCGATCAGTCTTGGTCAGGCTGCCCAGTTCCACCATGCCGTTGAGAACGTAGTCCCAGCGCGCTTGCAGTGCGGACAGATTGGTCTCGGGGTCCAGGAACGACGGGCTCTGGATGACGGAAGCGAGAACTGCGCCTTCCTCGACGCTCAGCTCACTGACCGGCTTGTCGAAGTACGCGTTCGACGCGGCGGCGATACCGTAGGCACCGCGACCGAAGTAGATGGTGTTGAGATACGCGGCAAGGATGTCGTCCTTGGACCATTCGCGCGCCATCTTGGCGGAGATGACAAGCTCACGCAGCTTCCTGTCGATACTGCGCTTGTCACCGACCAAGACGTTCTTCACGTATTGCTGAGTGATCGTCGAGCCACCGCCGGCGCTTTCCTTGCCCATCACGTTGTCTCGGGCAGCGCGAGCAAATCCGGAGATCGAGAAGCCGGGGTTGGTGTAGAAGTTGCGATCCTCCGCCGAGAGCACCGAATCGCGGACGTGAATCGGGATGGCCGACAACGCGACCTCGGTGCGGTTTCCCTCCGCCGGCACCACCTTGCCGAGCACGGTCGTGCCGTCGGCCATGTAGATGGTGGACACCTGATTGGTCTGCATGTCCGAGGGGCGCGGGACGTCGGTCCGGCTGTACGCGACAGCAAAAACCGACGCAGGCACGATGATCATCAGGAGCACGAGAACGTAGATGGTCCGCCGGACGTACCGCCACTTGGAGCGCTGCTTCTTCTCCGGCTTGGCCGACTTGCTCGACCGTGGGGAATTAGCCGACTTGCCCGATCGAGCCGACGACTGATCGCCACCCGTCGCACTCGATCTGTTCGATGGACTCACTCAACACTCCCGGTCGTGGATCCGGACTTACCGGCACCATTCCACCAGGGTGATATCTCGATCAGATAACTCCCGGCAACTGCGATACCGAAATGTCACCCTACCGGGCTGGCTACTCGCGACGTTCTGCTCGGACCGCGTTCCGATATCCGCGGAACGCCAGCCCGAGAGCGACGACGCAACCGAGCAGCACCAAAGACGGCATCACGCCGGGGTCGCCCTTGACGATCGCGACCACAGCGCCGATCAACGCCATGAGGGCGAAGACCGAGATGAAGCCGGCGATCAGCTCCATGCGCTGGGCGCGCGAAGCCCGCCTCATCGAAACCGCGCGCAGGCGCGCATCACGACTTGACGCCGCCTGCGGTCAGACCGGCGATGATGCGTCGCTGGAAGATGAGAACCATGATGACCAGCGGGATCATCACAAGGGTTCCGCCGGCCATGATCGAGGTGTACGGCGTGACGAATGGGTCGGTTCCGGAGAATTTGGCCATCGCCACCGTGACGGGCGCGGTTTTGTCACTCGAGAGTTGCAGCGAAAGCAGGTACTCGTTGACCGTTGCGATGAAAGCCAAAATCGCGGTGGTGAACAGTGCCGGCGCAGCGAGGGGCAGCATGATCAGACGGAAGGCCTGGCCACGGGTGGCGCCGTCGATACGCGCCGCTTCTTCGAGCTCCCACGGAAGTTCGGAGAAGAACGACGTCAGCGTGTAGACCGTCAGCGGCAGCACGAACGAGATGTTCGGGATGATCAGCGCTTTGTAGCTGCCGATCCAGCCGATGTCGGTGAACAACTGGAACAGCGGGGTCACGAGGGCGACGACCGGAAACATGGACGCGCCGAGGATGATTCCGGTGACGAAGTATTTGCCACGGAAATCGAATCGCGAGAGCGCGTAGGCGGTGAACACACCGATGACCAAGGCGATCAGCGTGGTCGCGCCCGCGATGATGAGGCTGTTCATCAGTGCCCGGGTGAAGTTCACCTTCGCGTCGGGATCGAGCGCCGCGGTGAAGTTGGACAGCGTGAGATTGGTGGGCCACAGCGACGTCGAGAACGTGTCAGCCGGGTCGCGCAACGCCGTCACGATCATCCAGTAGCAGGGAGCGAGTCCCCACACGATGATCAGTACGACGCCGATGTAGGTGCCGATCTTGCCGCGTAGTGCCTTGTTCATACCGGCTCCCCCTTCCGCTGCTTTTCCTGCGTGCTGACCGCATTGGCTCCGAGGAATCGGACCAGGATGAAGGCCACAGCGAAGATGATGAGGAACGTGATGGTGGACAGGGCCGAAGCCGAATTAGCGCCGACGCGCATCTGATCGACCACCAGAACCGAGATGGTGGAGGTGGCGGGATTGGATCCCATCATGATCGCGGGCAGGTCGTACATGCGCAGCGCGTCCATCGTGCGGAAGAGCACCGCCACCATGAGTGCGGGCTTGACCAGCGGAAGCGTGATCATGCGGAATCGCTGCCAGGCCGTCGCGCCGTCGACCTTGGCGGCCTCGTAGACGTCGGCGGGAATCATCTGCAGACCCGCGAGAATCAGCAACGCCATGAACGGCGCGGTCTTCCAGACGTCGGCGACGACGATCGCGAAGCGCGCGGGCCAGGGATCGGCCGTCCACAGAATGTTGGTGCCGAGGATCTTGTTGGCAATGCCGTCGTTCGCGAAGATGAAGAACCACAGCTTCGCGGTGACGGCGGTGGGGATGGCCCAGGGAATCAGCACGGAAGCGCGGAGCAAACCGCGGCCGCGGAACGTCTTGGCCATGATCAGCGCCATCGACAGACCGATCACCGTCTCGAGCAGGACGGTGACGACGGTGAAGCCGAACGTATTTCCGATCGACTGCCAGAACTGCGATCCGAGCGTGCCGGGCGGGCAGGGAATCGAGCCGTTGGCGGTGTTGCAGGACTGGGTGATCCAGTTCTTGTAGTTCTCGAACCACGTGAACTGACCGGTGACGAACATGCCGGTCTCGGGGTCGAGCTTCTTGCCGTCGCTGTGCATCGACATCCAGATCGCTCGTCCGAGCGGATACAGAATGATGACGGCGAGAACGATCAGCGACGGTGCGACGAACGCCCACACCGGAACTCGTCGACGCTTCTTCGGCTTGTCGGCCGACGCATGCGGGGGCGAGGTCGGTGGGGGTGGGGTAGCTGCAAGGTCAGGCAGAACCTTGGTCAGGGATGTCCCTGCTGCCTCGGATGCCGACGGCTCTTCTAGCGGTTCCGGTGCACGGTGTCTCCCACCAACGCCCGAACGGTCGGGACCGGTTGAACCGGCCCCGACCGTGGGGTTGGTAGGCACAGCCGCGGAAGGATCCTGCGGTTCTGCCATTGCTTATTGCTCCTGGTAGATCAGTTACCGGCGGTTTCGATGCCGGCCTTGGTGTCCGCCAAAGCCTGCTCGACGGTCTTCTCGCCGCGAATAGCAGCGTAGGTGTTGTCGGAGATCGACTTCGACACCTGCGTGTAGTACGGCGTGACGGGGCGCGGCTGAGCGGTAGCGAGTGCTTCCTTCAGGGTCGCGAAGTACGGGAACTGAGCGAGCACTGCCGGGTCGTCGTAGACAGCCGAGAGGACGGGTGCGCCGCCGACCTCGGTGAAGTACGTCTGCGACTTCTTGGTCTGCATGAACTCGAGGAAGTCACGAGCCGTTGCCGGCGCGTCGGAGTACGCGCTGATGCCGACGTTGTAGCCGCCGACGGTCGAAGCGCCCGGTCCGTCGACACCCGGAAGAACGGTGTAGCCGTACTTGCCGGCAACCGAGGTCTTCTCACCGTCGACCGAGAAGCCGGACCACGTGCGCATGAAGAGTGCCTTGCCGTCACCGAACGCGGTCTGCGACTCGCCCTCGGAGTAGGTCAGTGCTTCCTGCGGGATGGTGTTGTCGGCGAAGTTGTCGACGATCGACTGAACGCCTGCCTTCGTCTTGTCGTCGATGGCCGGGGTGAGTCCGTCCGGGCCGACCCACGGGCCGTCGAAAGCGTTGGTGATCTCGGTGGTGTTGACCGTCAGGCCCTCGTAGTTCTTGAACTGACCGATGTAGCAGGAGATGCCGGCTTCGACAGCCTTCGGGCAGTTTTCCTTGAGCTCGGCCCACGTGGTGGGAGCCTTCTCGACGAGGTCCTTGCGGTAGTACAGGAACGCGGCGTTGGTGTTCTTCGGCGCTGCGTAGAGCTTGCCGTTGTAGGTGCCCGAAGCGACGGTCGACGGCAGGAGGCCGGACTCGTCGATCGCGAGGTCACCCTCGAGCGGCAGCAGCCAGCCGTTTGCGGCGAACTGAGCGGTGTTGACGACGTCGACGCCGATGAGGTCGTACTCGTCGCTCTTGGCCTGCATGCGCTGGGTGATGTCGTCGACCTGCGCGTTGGCTTCCTTGGCCAGCGGCTTGAGCGTGACCTTCTCGTCCGGATGCTCCGCATTCCAGTCGGTGATGATGTTTTCGAGCGCCTCGTTCAGGGCATCCTGCCCCTCGACGATCGTGATGGGTCCGCGGCCTTCGCTCGAGGACGATCCCCCGGATGCGGCCGTGGTGCTGGTTCCGCTGTCCTTGTCCGAATCGGACGAGCAGCCTGCCAGTACCAGCATGGACGCTGCCGTGGCTGCAATTGCAGCGCGGCGCATCGCCTTCGAGTTCAGAACCATGGATTCGCTCCCCGTATGTGTATGACAAATAGACGGTCACCGAGAGCCGGCTCACGGCATGCGCCATGGGTGCCGGCTCCCGGCATCGGCCCCTACTGTGGCACGAGACACCCCTACTTGTGGGTATTACGCCGAACCTGAATCGGTCATGTGTCGTTTGACAGGTCCGCCTAACCCAGGCGACGCCCGTCGGTGGTGGCAAAAATGTGCACCTTCTCAGGGTCGACGCGCAGGTTGACTCGCTCGCCCTTCTGCGGCGGGTTGCGCCAGTCACCACGCGAAACGATTTGCTGCAACCGTCCGCCGATCGTGGTGCGTCCGTAGACGTAGGCGTCGGAACCGAGTTCCTCGACGACGTCGACCTCCATCGGCAAGCCTTCGGCGGCGATCTCGAGGTGTTCGGGGCGAATACCCAGAACAACCTCGGTTTCGACGACACCGTTCATCGTCTCGCGCGGAACGGGAACGATCCCATCACCGAATGCGACGCCGCCGTCGACGACGGGGAGGGTGAACAGGTTCATCGCGGGAGAACCCATGAAGCCGGCAACGAAGACGTTCTTCGGCTTGTTGTAGAGCTCACGCGGCGAGGCGCACTGCTGCAGGATTCCCTTTTCGAGGACTGCGACGCGGTCACCCATCGTCATGGCCTCGACCTGGTCGTGGGTCACGTAGACCATCGTCGTCGCGAGGCGTCGTTGCAGCTGAGCGATCTGCGTGCGCGTCTGAACACGGAGTTTCGCGTCGAGGTTCGAGAGGGGCTCGTCCATGAGGAAGACCTGCGGCTGGCGGACGATGGCGCGGCCCATCGCAACTCGCTGACGCTGACCACCGGACAGCGCCTTGGGCTTGCGGTCGAGGTACGGCTCGAGATCGAGCATCTTCGCGACCTCTTCGACGCGGGCGCGGATCTCCGTCTTGTTGGTTCCGGCGAGCTTGAGCGCAAAACCCATGTTCTCGGCCACCGACATGTGCGGGTACAGCGCGTAGTTCTGGAAGACCATCGCGATGTCGCGCTCTTTCGGTTCCTGACCGGTGACGTCGCGGTCGCCGATGAGGATGCGCCCGCTGTGGACGTCTTCGAGCCCGGCGAGCATGCGCAGGGTGGTCGACTTTCCGCAGCCGGATGGTCCGACGAGGACGAGGAACTCGCCGTCCTCGATCTCGAGGTCGAGCTTGTCCACTGCCGGGGTGTTCGATCCGGGGAACAGGCAGGTGGTGCTCTCGAAAGTCACTGAAGCCATGACGGGGTTGATCCCTTCTACCGGCAGGAACGTGCCGGACGATCCAAGTTGAGGGTGAGCGTGTGCGCTAGCAGCATAAACGTCCGTGTCGGCGCGCGAGCGTAGTCTTTCACGGTGAGTTCGGAGAAGATGCTGACCCGCATCGGTGCGCTGCTTCGCCAAGCGGAGTCCACCGACAATCCACACGAAGGTGAAGCCTTCATGGCCGCCGCGCAGCGGTTGGCCACCGGTTCCGCGATCGACCTGGCGGTCGCGCGGGCGCACACCGCGTCCTCGGAAAAACGTGCGACACCCACTCAGCGGCTCATCACCATCGGCGAACCGGGCAAGCGCGGGCTGCGAACGTACGCCCAGTTGTTCATCGCGATCGCCGCTGCCAACGACGTACAGTGCGACATCGCGCAGACGTCGGCCGTCATCTACGCCTACGGCTTCGCCGGTGACATCGACGTGTGCGAAGCGCTGTACTCGAGCCTGCTCTTCCAGATGGTCCGTGACTCCGACGCGTACGTGCGCTCCGGGGCGTACCGCGGCGAAACATCCGTGCGGACCGTCGTCGAAACTCGTGGACGACGACGCGTCAACACGCAGGTCCGCAAGCCGGTGGCCGGAGTGACGGCGCGCCTGAACTTCCAGATGGCGTACGCGTCCCGCATCGGCGCTCGGTTGGCCGAGACGAAGCAGGAGACGGAGAAGGCGGCGATCGCAGAATCTGCCACGTCGTCTTCGGAAACCGCACTCGTGCTGCGCAACAAGGAAATCGAGCTCAAGGACTACTACTCGTCCAACTCCCAGGCACGTGGGACGTGGCGGGGCGGTGGCCGCGCGAGTGCCGGGCATTCCTCGCATGCTCGACGAGCGGGTGATCGGGCGGCGCGCTCCGCACGTCTGGGAAACCTTCCGGAGATCGGCGGGGTGCGCGGGCAGCTCGACTCGTGAGGGATACGCAGCGGAACGCCGTTTACGAGGCAGAGACGTTGGTGCGCACCATGTTCGATCGCGCCGACGAGCGCGGACTTCGGAGCGTCGAGGTCATGGGTTCCACCATCACGTTGCCGGTCGAGCGCAAATTCGGTTCCGTGGAGTCGGTCCAGGCGTACTGCGATCAGCTACTCGGGCTGAACTGGGTACTCGCGACCTGGCCTCGCGCAACCATTCCGGTGTCCGTACGCTCCCGCGCCGGCAATGCCGCCGCTCACTACTCGAACGACGTCATCGCCGTCCCGGACGACCGTGACGGCCGGTGGGCGCTACGCGAATTCGTTGTCTTGCACGAACTTGCGCACCACCTCGGCGACCCCACTTCCGACGAGGCCTCCCACGGGCCCGAGTTCGTCGACCGCTATACGAGCCTTGTCGGCGAGATCATCGGACCCGAGGCGACCTTCGTTCTTCGAGCGATGTTTCTTGCCGGTGGTGTTCGAACGGACTAGATGTCAGCCCTCGGTGAACCGGGTGGTGTGCGAACCGGTCGGCTGGAATACTCGGCCTATGGATGCGCCGCGCAGACTGGTCCTGGTCAAGGGTGAGTCGGAACTCCCCGATCCGGCTGTCGCCGTGCGCAAACCCCCGCTGATTCGTGAAGCCTACGGACGAGTGCTGCGGGAGGTCAGACGCGATCAGGACCGAACTCTCGACGACGTAGCCGCAAAGGTCGGGATGTCGAAGCAGTACCTCTCCGAGATCGAACGGGGCAAGAAGGAACCGTCGTCGGAAATTCTGCGCGCCATCTGCGAAGCGCTCGGGATGCCGCTCGAGCACCTGCTGTTCCGAGCGGGCAACAGGATCGTTGCGCTCAACTCCCTCACCTTCGGACATTCTCCCGCACCGATCTCCGGTCCCGTCCTGATGGCAGCCTGATCAGTTCCCTTCGATGAGGGTGTCAGCCAGTCCGTAGGAGATAGCGTCGTCGGCAGTGAAGATCCTGTCTCGATCGGTGTCCTTGCGGAGCCGCTCGACGCTCTGACCGGTGTGCTTACTCAGAATCGCCTCGGTCTGCTCCCGGATTCTCAGGATCTCGGCTGCTTGAAGCGCGAGGTCCGAGATGGTGCCGCTACCTTGCGTCGACGGTTGATGCAGCAGCACCCGCGAATGGGCAAGAACATGCCGATGGCCCGGAGTGCCTGCGGCCAGAAGCACTGCAGCAGCCGAAGCCGCTTGACCCATGCAGTACGTCGAAATCGTCGGTTTCAAGAACTGCATGGTGTCGTAGATCGCGAGCATCGCCGTGGTGGAACCGCCGGGAGAGTTGATGTACAAACCGATTTCGCGATCCGGGTTGTCGGCTTGCAGATGCAGCATCTGAGCCATCACGACATTGGCGACGCCGTCGTCGATCTCTGTACCGAGAAAGACGATGCGTTCGTTGAGCAGCCTGCTGAAGATGTCGAAAGATCGCTCACCCGTCGGTGTTCGCTCGATGACACTGGGAATCGTGTACTGGGACATGACGTCACAATCCGATCTTGGGGAAGGTGGCTTGCGGTGCGATCTCGGCGAAGGACGTCACGGCGCGGTCGACGATTCCGTACTCGCGCGCCTGCTCGGCGGTGAACCAGCGATCCCGATCGCTGTCGGTCTCGATCTCTTCGACGGTCCGGCCCGTTTCGGCGGCGAGAATTTCCTGCGATTGACGCTTCATCAGCTCGAGACTCTCGGCCTGGATCGCAATGTCCACCGCAGTGCCACCGATACCCGCCGAAGGTTGGTGCATCATGATGCGGCTGTGCGCCAGGCTGATTCGCTTGCCGTGGGTGCCGGAGCAGAGAAGCACCTGGCCCATGCTGGCCGCGAAGCCCATCGCGACCGTCACGACGTCGTTGGGGATGAGCTTCATCGTGTCGTAGATGGCCAGCCCGGCAAACACCGATCCGCCGGGTGAATTGATGTAAAGCACGATGTCGCGCTTGGGGTCGGTGGTGGCGAGGAGCACCAGTTCCGAACACACCCGTTCGGCCATGGCGTCGTTGACCTCGCCGGTGAGCAGAATCGTTCGCTGTCGGAAGAGCCTGTCTGTCAACAGGTCACGGTACCCGGTATCGGTGGGCGCTTCAGTAGTCATGAATCCATTCCTACCGGCGCGGCGGTGCCGCGGCCCCGCCTGTCTGCTGTGGGCAGACCACCCCTGTTTTTACCCGCCCCCTGTTTTTACCCGCCCCCTGTTTTGCCCGCCCCCTGTTTCTACCCGCCCCCCTGTTTGAGCGAACGGCATGTTCAGTCGATCTAAGGCGCCGAAAGTACCGTTCGCTCGAAAAGGGGTGGGTACAAGTGCGGGCAAACCCGTCACCGACGGCGGCGGTAGCGGTACCGCGCACACCCGGCCATGATGGGAGAAGACAACCATTCCTCTCGTCAGGAGCGTGGCATGACTCGTCCGGTACGCATCGGTGTTCAACTCCAACCCCAGCACGCACCCGATTACGGGTTGATACGCGACGCCGTCTTGCGGTCCGAGGACGCCGGGGTGGACATCGTCTTCAACTGGGACCACTTCTACCCGTTGACCGGCGATCCCGACGGCGCCCACTTCGAATGCTGGACCATGCTCGGCGCCTGGGCCGAGCAGACCGAACGCGTCGAAATCGGCGCCCTGGTCACCGGTGGTGGCTACCGCAATCCGGATCTGCTCGCCGACATGGCGCGAACCGTCGACCACATCAGCGGTGGGCGCCTGATCCTCGGCATCGGTGCCGGCTGGTTCGAGAAGGACTACGACCAGTTCGGATACGACTTCGGCACTCCCGGTTCACGGCTGAAACTGCTGGGCGAATACCTCCCCCGCATCACGGGCCGCCTGGCGAAGGGCAACCCGCCGCCGACGCGCAACATCCCGGTCCTCATCGGCGGTGGCGGCGAGAAGAAGACCCTGCGCCTGGTCGCCGAGTACGCCGACGTCTGGCACAGCTTCGGTGACCGCGAGACACACCTGCGCAAGTCAGGCATCCTCTCCGACCATTGCGCCGACGTAGGCCGGAACCCGCTGGAAGTAGAGCACTCGGTTCCGTGGCCTGGGCTCGAGAATGCTGCTGACCTGGTCGCCGACGGTGTCTCGCTCTTCACCGTCGGCGTCAGCGGACCGGACTACGACCTCACGACGCTTGTCGAGGCCATCGGTTGGCGCGACGACAACACGCCGCCTGCGTTGAGCGGGCTGGCCTGAGCGGTACCAAGGACTTCGTCGTTGTCGGCGCCGAGAACGGGCGGCGCCGACGTCAGACGTGGCCTCTGGCCGGAGAAGTTGACCGGAAAGGCCACTTGCTTCAACGGTCCGAGCGTCGGATGGTCGACGGTTCCGACCATTCCGAGCGCGGCGGTGTGGGGATCGGAGTAGATCTCGTCGAGATGGCGGATCGGTGACACCGGCACGGCGCGTTCGGCGAGAAGAGCGCACCAGTGTTCGACGGTTTCCGATGTGAAGGCGCTGGTGAGTTCTCGTTCCAGACTCTCGCGGTTCTCCACCCTGTCGCGGTTGTGGACGAAACGCGGATCGGTGACCAGTTCACTCCTTCCGATGGCCTCGCACAGCGACGCCCACATCCCGTCGTTGCCGACAGCGATGACGAAGTACCCGTCGCTGGCAGGAAATGCTTGATACGGAGCAAGATTCGGATGACCGGAGCCCAACGCAGTCGGGCGCTCACCGGTGGCGAAGTAACTGGTCGCCCAGTTCACGTGCATCGCGAGTTGGCACTCGTACAGCGACGTGGTCACGTACTGTCCGCGCCCGGTCCGGCCTCGCTCGACCAATGCAGCCAGGACACCGACCAGTCCGAAAAGCGCTGCGCCCAAGTCTCCCAACGCAAACCCGGATTTCATCGGAGCACCACCCGGTTCACCGGTGAGCGACATGAGCCCACCCGCGGCCTGCGCGATCATGTCGTACCCCGGTTCGTCGCGCAGCGGTCCTTCTTCACCGAAGGCAGAGATGTGCAGGGTGATCAGATGCGGGTATCGCTCGGACAGTGCCTGGTAGTCGAAGATCTTCTGTAATCCGCTGCCCGGCTTGAAGTTCTCCACGACTACATCGGTCTCTTCGAGCATGCGGTGGATGATCTCCTGTCCTTCGGTGGACTTGAGGTCGATCGTGACCGACTTCTTACCGCGGTTGATCGCGAGGTAGTAGGCGGCATCTACCCCGACGAAGGGAGGCCCCCACGAACGCGTGGGGTCGCCGCCTTCAGGGTGTTCGATCTTGGTGACGTCGGCACCGAGATCGGCAAGCGACATGGTTGCGTACGGCCCGGCAAGGATCTTCGACAGATCTAGAACACGGACGCCGGCGAGGGGTGTGGGGCCTGTTGGCGAGTTCACCGATGACCACCTGCTACAGAGAGGAACCCGGCTACGACGTCACGTGCATCATCCAGCTCGACGTCACCGCCGTCGGTGATCACGTCGAGATTGCCGAGCGCAGCCGACGGCACCTTCCCGGCAAGACCGGCCAGGTAGGAATTAGCCAACAGCAGTGACCGGTACCCATTACCGTGTCGGATGCCGTGATCCGCAAGATCGAAAAGCAGGGTCGCCATGACGGCACGAGCCAACTCGTCGGCATACTTTGCGCTGGCGGCCTGGGCGGCATCGTCAGATCCGGAGATCAGACGATCTCCTTCCTCTACCAGTTCCTCCCAGCGCCGCAACAGAACTCCGGCCCCGGCTTCGCAATCCGGTCCGACGGTGGACAGGATGTCCGTCATCGCTCCCGCGACCGTGCGGTGCGAGTTGAACTTGCGTAGGCACCGAAGTACGTCCAGCGCAATGACATTGCTCGAGCCCTCCCAGATCGAGCCCAAGTGGGCATCCCGCACTAGTCGCGCGTTGGCCCATTCCTCGATGTAGCCGTTTCCTCCGCGCACCTCCATGGCCTCGCCGGTGACCACCCGCGCGCATTTGCAGACAAAGTGTTTGGCGATCGGTGTCAGTACCCTGATCAGTGCGCGCGCCTGTTCGTCGCCGCCGTCTGCTGCCTGAAGACACTGTGCGCTGTACGCGACCAGGGCCAGCGAAGCCTCGGCATCGAGTGCAAGGGGAAGAAGCGTCGCCCGCATCAGCGGCTGCTCGAAGAGCCTCTTACCGAACACGACTCGGCTCTTCGAATGTTCTACGGCTTCGCGGACTGCTCGGCGCATGAGAGCGCTCGAACGCATCGCATTGGACAGGCGAGACGTGTTGACCATCTCCGCCATCTGGCGGAACCCTCGATCGAGTTCACCGACCTGGAGTGCGTGCGCGCGGTTCAGCGTCACCTCGCCGCTCGGCATGGAACGCGTACCCAGCTTGTCCTTGAGACGATCGATCGTGAGGTTGTTGCGCTCGCCGGATCCCAAGGTCTTGGGCACCATGAACATTCCAACTCCACGCGTCGAACCATCCTGTCCGCCCGGGAATCTTGCGAGGGTGATGATCACATCGGCATCCGGGTTGGAGGCGAACCACTTCTTGCCCGTCAGAACCCATCCGTCACCGTCGCGCTCGGCGCGTGTTTCGGTGCAGGCGATGTCGGTGCCTGCCTGAATCTCGGTCATGAACATCGCACCCGTCTTCGCCTGCTCGGGGTCCGTCGACGTCAACGCGTCGATCCAGGGCGAGAACACGGCCGGATCACCGAACATACGCAGGGTCCGCGCAGCAGCATCTGTCATCGACACCGGGCAGGCCAGCCCGAACTCGGCCTGCACGAAGATGTACGACGCGAGGTACTTCGCGAGTGGCGGATGCACGGAGTCCCATCCGTGCAACCCTTTTCGGTGCGACATCGCGGACAGGCCGTACTCGTTGTACGCCGCCCGGCACAGTTCCAGGTAGGCCGGGTGATAGGAAATCCGGTCGACGCGGTCACCGGCCTTGTCGAATTGCTGCAGCACCGGCGGGTTCTTGTCTGCGATGTCGGCAAGCTCGGACAAGCGGCCGGCGGCATCTCGGCCCAGTCGGTCGAGCAATCCGTTCAACGTCTCTCGGTCCGCCCCGGCGGTCCATCTGTCCACTACCGCTGTCAGAGCGGGGTCGGTGTGTGCAAAGTTCATCAGTGGTCAACGCCTTTCAGGGTGGAAGCATCGGTCATGTTCGAGGAGCTCGTCGACTCCAGCCCTTGCGCGTGCAGCGCACTCCTGCGCAACAAAGCCGTCATACAGACAAGGGAGAGAACGACATACACGAGCCCAAGAGCGACGACCGGCCAGATCGAGTTGGTTCGCGTCAGCAGATACTGGCTGACCATCGGGGCCGTTCCGGCAAATACGGCGGTCGACAATTGGTACGACAGAGAGATGCCGGTATACCGAACATTGGTGGGGAAAACCTGCGCCAGGATGCCGGCCAACGCGGCGTAATACATTGCGTGTGGCGCCGTCGCGAGGACCATCCCCAGAATCGCCAAGGGCACGGAGCCCGTCTGAACCAGCACGAACATCAGTGGTAGGAGCACGATCTCCGGAAGCAGCATCCAGCGGACCGCTTTCGACGGATCGATCCGCGTGGCCAGCACAGCGCCGAAAGGCTGTACGAGCGCCTGGGCTACCAGTGCCACGGTGATCACGAGGAGGAAGTCACTGCGCTCGAAGCCGAGATCCGTTGTCGCCCAGGAGAGCGCAAAGGTTGTCTTGACGTACGTGATGGCAACACCGGCAACCACAGCGCCGACGCCGAGAGCAAGTTCGACGGGATGCGAACGCAACACTTCGACCAGCGGCATCCGTGTACGTTCCTGTGCCGCAACAGCCTTCTTCATCTCGGGTGTCTCGGAGATGTGCAACCTGATGTAGAGAGCGACGATCACCAAAGCTGCGGATCCGAGGAACGGCAGACGCCAACCCCACGACTCGAACACGGAATCCGACATCAACGTCAGGCCGAGGAAGGCCAGCGTCGCGAGCAGGTTGCCGACCGGTGAACCCTGCTGCGCAAACGCACCGTAGAGCACCTTTTTCTTCGGGGGAGCGAACTCGGTGGCGATCAATACGGCGCCACCCCATTCGCCGCCCATGGCAATGCCCTGGAGAACACGCAGTGCCACAAGCAGTATCGGTGCCCAGATCCCGATCTGGGAGTACGTAGGGAGGAGGCCGACACCGACAGTTCCCAACCCCATGAGCGCGAGGGTGATGATCACGGCGTTCTTGCGACCGAACTTGTCTCCGAAATGACCGAACACCACTCCGCCGACCGGACGAGCCACGAATCCCACGGCAAAAGTCGCGAAGGCTGCGAGTGTTCCCACCGCCGGCGACGCATCCGGGAAGAACAGCGGGCCGAGCACCAAGGCGGATGCGGTTCCGTAGATGTAGAAGTCGAACCACTCGATAGTCGTTCCGACAAACGCCGTGATTCCGGCCTTGCGTGCCTGTTTGGTGTTGTATTCAGGCGGATTGGTGTCTTGACCTGGGTGTTGATCCACGGTTCTCCCTGATTCTCGCGTCGGGCATCACCAAGGGATGCAATGTGAGGCGTGAATCACTATCGTCCGAGATCCATGTAGAGTCCAAGACTTAGTTCGACTCATTTATGTGGAAGAACCACATAATGAAACCCGGGAGGAGCGACATGGAATTGCGTCAGCTGCGCGCGTTTCTCGCAGTCGCCGACGAACTTCATTTCGGCCGGGCCGCCGAGCGCCTCCACATCGGGCAGTCCCCGCTCAGCCAGACCATTCGGGCGCTCGAGCGCGAACTCGGCACCGACCTGTTTGTCCGGACCACCAGATCAGTGCAATTGACCGCGGCCGGCGAGGCCTTGGTCACGCCCGCACGAATCATCGAAGCGCAGATCGCCGTCGTACGAGATATCGCATCGGCGGCGTCAACCGGGGAAACAGGCCGTGTCACGGTGGGTTTCGGCGGAACGGGCGGCTACACGGTGCTGTCGGCCCTGACACGATCGCTGGCCGACTCCCATCCGGGAATCGAACTGGACCTACGGCCGCAGATGTACTCGGGTGAGGTGCTCGACGCTCTCCGACGCGGAACACTCGACATGGGCATAGTCGGCCTGCCCATTCCGCGCGGATTCGAGACTCACACTGTGCGCGAGGAAACCTTGATGGTCGCGGTCCCGGCCAGGCATCACCTCAGTACCAGGGAGTCGGTGTCACCGGAAGACCTGGCAACCGAGCGATTCGTGATGTATCCCGCCGAGCACGGCTCGGTGGTGCGCGATGCGACGTTGTCCGTCTGCGCCACAGCAGGTTTCACGCCCACCGTCGCGCACGAAGCCCCCGATCCGTACAGCCTGTTGGCCATGGTCGGAGCGGGGGTCGGGATCGCCGTCGTCGTGGAGTCGACGGCGCATCTGTCCATGGACGGGGTCGTGTACCTGCCGATCGCCGGGGCCACGCCCACGCTGAAAATCGCGATGGCATGGCGACCGAACAATCCGACGCCGGCAGTACACACCGTCACCAGGGTACTGAGGGAACAGCCTTAGGCTCTCGCGAGAATTCCGGCGAAATCTGTTCCCACAGGCAGAGTTCCGTACTCGTGACCACGGTCGGCGCCGAGGCGAGCGGCAATGAACGCATCGGACGAGGCGGCCGGGGAGTGGCGCACCATGAGCGAAGCCTGCAGCGCCAACGCCATTGCCTCGACGACGGTCCGAGCGCGGAGCTGGGCGTCGGCGGGTGCCATCGTGGCGAGCTCACCGAGTTGGCGTCGTACCCGATCGAGGTGCTGATCGAGGACCGGGTTGTTGCCGCGAGCGAGGTTGACCTCGTGGTCGAAGGCGGCAACGGAATCGGGTTCACGGGTCATCGCGCGCAGGACATCGAGCGCGATGACGTTGCCCGACCCCTCCCACACGGCCATGACGGGCTGCTCACGGTAGCGACGGGCAAGCGGGAAGTCCTCGGTGTAACCGTTACCGCCCAGGCATTCGAGTGCCTCGTAGGAGTGGTGCGGGCCGCGCTTGCAGATCCAGTACTTCGCAACAGCCGTCGCGAGTCGGCGGAACGCCTTTTCCTGCTCGTCCGCGTCCTCGTCCTGCGCGCGAGCCAATCGCAGTGCAGTGATGGTGGCGGCTTCGGATTCGAGAGCCAGATCGGCAAGCACCGACGTCATCGCCGGCTGATCTGCCAGGACGGCACCGAAAGCGCTTCGGTGCCGTGCATGCCACACCGCTTCGGCGACCGACTGACGCATACCTGCCGTGCTGCCGAGGATGCAGTCGAGTCGCGTCTGGGACACCATTTCGATGATGGTCCGCACGCCACGACCCGGTTCGCCGATCATGGTGCCGACGGTGCCGTCGAGTTCGATCTCGGACGACGCGTTGGACTTGTTCCCCAGCTTGTTCTTCAGACGCTGGATGCGGAAGACGTTGCGCGTGCCGTCAGGCAGGATGCGGGGGAGAAGGAAGCAGGAAAGCCCCTCACCGGCAGCACCTTCGGCCTGAGCGAGAACCAGGAAGGCGTCGGACATCGGCGCGGAGCAGAACCACTTGTGTCCGGTGAGCAGGTAGTCCGCACCCGGACCGCCACGTCCGGCCGGCTTGGCGATGGTCGTGTTGGCTCGCACGTCGGAGCCGCCCTGCTTTTCCGTCATCGACATTCCGAATATCGCGGATGCCTTTCCGGGAGCATCCAACTCGGGGGTGTAACTCCGAGAAAGGGCTCGCGGCGTCCAGAGAGCGGCCACGTCCGGTTGCAGCTCGAGCGAGGGGATCACGGCGTGCGTCATGGAGATCGGGCACGCGTGGCCCGGTTCGACCTGGGAGAACAGCATGAATGCCGCGGCCCGAGCCACGTTGGCACCCGGCTTGGGGTCAGCCCAGGCAGAGGTGTGCGCACCGTGCGCTACGGCAGCAGAGATGATCCGGTGATACGACGGATGGTATTCGACCTCGTCGATGCGGTTTCCCCAGCGATCGAAGGTCTTCAATTCGGGGATCACCGTGTTGGCCAGCTCGGCGTCGTGCTGGAATCCAGCACTGCCGACCAGTTCACCGATGTCGGTGAGTTCGCTTGTGGCCCAATCCGCGTCGTGGCGCGCGACCCCTTCGGCCAGGACCGTATCGAGCAGGAACTCGTTGACGTCCGTGCGCGGTACCGACTGGTTGAGCACTGCATGGGTGCGATGCGGAGCCGGGTGGGTGACGGTCTTCTCGGAAATATCAGTCATGACAGGCCTTTCAGCTCGCTGCGCGGATGAGGTGCTTCTGGATCTTGCCGGTCGGTGTACGCGGAAGAATGGTCGCGAACACCACTTCACGCGGAATCTTGTAGCGCGCCAACTTGTCCGAGAGGTAGTCCTTGATGTCGTCGGCGCTGATGACATCCGGTTCACGCCAGACGACGTGTGCGACGACGGTCTCGCCCCATTCTTCGTTGGGTTTTCCGACAACGGCGACGTCGACGACGTCCGGGTGGCCGGAGATCACGTCCTCGACCTCCTTGGAGTAGACGTTCTCACCGCCCGTGATGATCATGTCCTTCGCGCGGTCGACGATGAAGAGGTAACCGTCCGCATCCTTGCGCGCCAGATCGCCGGTGCGGTACCAACCTCCGTCGGCAAAAGCAGCCTTCGTGGCAGTGGGGTCGTCGAGGTACCCCTGCATGACGGTGTCGGCGCGCAGCCAGATCTCACCGATCTGATCGGGCTCCGCGTCGGTGCCGTCATCGGCAACCAGGCGCAGGTCGACGCCGGCCAGCGCGACGCGGCCGATCGAGCCCGCCTTGCTCAACTGCTCCTCGGGGTACAGCACAGTGCCCACCGGCCCGGTCTCGGTCATGCCGTAGACCTGCCGGAATTCGGTGGTGCCGTACGACTCCACCAGTCGCCGAGCGACATCCGCGCCGATCGGTCCGCCGCCGTACAACCACGCACGAACGCTACCGAGGTTGTAGTCGGCAAAGTTCGGCACGAGGTTGAGTGCAGTGGTGTAGATGACCGGCGGGCCGAAGCAGAGGGTAATACGTTGTTCCTGAACAGTTTCCAGGAATTTGACGGGACGGTACTCGCGCAGCAGCACGACGGTTCCGCCCATGTAGAGCGTGGACATGAACCAGTTGTTGAGCGGGGAAGCGTGCCAGATCGGGACGGCCATGAGCAGGCGCTCGTCCCGAGTCGTCGACACGGCGAGGGCCGCTGTGACGGCAACACCGACGACGTTGCGGTGGCTGTGGACGCAGCCCTTGGGCGAGCCGGTAGTCCCCGAGGTGTAGAGGATTTCAGCCGGATCGTTCTCGTCGATGTCGATACCGTCAACGCCCTCCTGGCGGGTGATGGCGTCGTCGAAGAAGTCGAAACCGTCTGCGACAGAGTCCGTGCTGATCAGCTTGGCCGTTGTCTCCAGTCGACCGACAACCGGCGCCAACTCACCGTCGAAGACGCACACCGACACCTTCGCGTGTCCCAGCACGTAGGCAACTTCCGGAGTCTGCATCTTGTGGTTGATGGGGACCACGACGGCGCCCAAGCGCCAGGCACCGAGCATCGCGTACACGAATCCCGGAGTGTTGTAACACATCAGCGCGACGCGGTCGCCCGGCTGCACGCCCAGCGACTGCAAATAGCCTGCGGCGCGTCGACTTCCGTCCTGAACCTGGGAGTACGTGTGATCGTGACCGTCGAATATCAGGAAGGGTTTGTCCGGGGTCTTGGTGACGTTGCTGTCGAATACGCGAACGATGTTCATCGAAGTCCTTGTCGGAGAATCACGCTCGAAGAGAGTTCATTCCATCGAGCTGTTGAGTACGGCGTCGGGTATCTGGAGAGTGGCGAAGATGACGGCGACCGCCTCCTCGAGGGAGTAACCGAAGCTCTCGCCGGTGGCAGTTTTCTGAATGACGAGGCCGAAGATCGCAGACCAGAAGGCCTTGGATTCGACGTCGATGCCCGCGCGCAGCTGCCAGCCGGTGCGGATCAAGGTACGGAGGAGGGCTGTTTCACCCGAGGAATGCAGAGTGCGAAGCGTCTCGGAGATCAGATCGCGGAGTTCACCACGACGACCCGTCATCATCATCGCTTCCACGAACAGTTCGACACTGGGAGCGCCCGAGCCGAGGAGTGATCCGACCAGCTTCTCGGTGTAGTCACCCACGGTGTCGGCGTCGGCGGCGTCGACCTCGGCACGCTTGCCTGCGCGCAGAACGGCTGCACACGCCACCTCGACGAAGAGCTTCTCTTTTGAGCCGTAGTAGTAGGTCACCTGGTTGGGATGGGCGCCGGCGGCGGTGCAGATCTGCGCGATGGACACGCTGTCGCCATGTTCGAGGAAGAGCTCGGTTGCAGCGTTGAACAGTGCCATGCGCGTCTGCTTGCCCGACTCACGCGTCGCGCGCGCTGCGGGAACTGACTCGGTGACCATCACGAACTCCTACTTGTTTGTATGACAAACAATAACTCGGCGTTGTTTGTATGGCAAACAATTTCTCCCGACGTGATGACATGTCGACTCCTATCGACATGTCCGATGTGCGGGATTACTCTCTGAACATCGAGCACCCGAGAACTTCGGCTTTTCTGCGAGGAGGCGCCCTGCAATGCTCGCGCGATCCGGCTTCTCCCTGCCCACACGCACGACTCTCACGGGCGACTGGGCAGATTTATTGCGTGAGCATTTTGTCGCGCTCGACGTATCCGATATCGAAGACGGCGATGGATTCAGTGGGGCCGTGCACTCGGCCCAACTCGCACACGTTCGGGTGTCCGCAGTTCAATCGATGGAACAACGAATAGTCCGTAGCAGCAGCCTGATCAAGAGTGACGGTGCGGACTATCTGCAAATCGGAATGATCCGCCGCGGTAGCGCGGTAGTGCGGCAAGACGACCGCGAATGCGTCCTACGACGTGGCGACTACGTCCTGTACGACACCACGCGCCCCTTCGATTGGCAGATCGAGGGACACGCACACGACGGCATCTGGGGACTCGAGGTGTTCACCTGGCCACGGTCATACCTGTCACTCAGCGACGCGGAGGTCACGAGCTTGACCGCCATTGCCTTCGACGGACACGCGGGCCTGAGTGGCCTGCTGGGTCGCTTTCTTCACGATCTTGCCTCCGTCCGCATGACGTCCGACGCGAGCGGAGACGAGGAGGAAGTCGTCAACGAGATCGGCAGCCTGGTCAAGTCGGTTCTCCACGCAACGGCGCGTCCGATCGTCTCCCGGCGAACTGGCCTGTACGAATCCGCTCTGTCGGCCATAGACGCCCGCATCGCTGACCCGGCCCTGTCACCGGTGGACATCGCGGGATCAGTCAAAGTCTCCATTCGCCAGTTGCACCGAGCCTTCGCCGAACACGGCACAACGGTGTCGCGTTCGATTCGCAGCCGTCGACTCGACGGTTGCCGTCGTGAGATCGTGCAACGCCACGGCGTAGAGCGGTCGCTGACCCAGATTTCTCACCGCTGGGGATTCACCGACCTGGCCGCCTTCAGTCGCGCATTCAAGGCGGAGTTCGGGATCAGCCCGCGGCAATACCGGTCGCAAGCAGTGGCCCCCACAAGTACTGCCCGCTGATCTGTAACATCCTCGGACACTTACCCATTCAACATGATGTTCAAAACGTTCGGTCGCCGACGCCTATCCACAATTCTCGGCGCGGTAGGCCAAGTATCGGGCGCTGACGGCCAAGTTTGCTCGGCCTCGCGGGCGTAGATTTTCGGCACGGCGTTGCCAAGTGCCAGGCACCCGATCCGACCACCTACATCACAGGGAGCACTCATGGAATCTGCAATCGGTGAACATCTTCAATGCCCGCGCACGCTGACCAGGCGCGTTCCGGATACCTATTCGCCACCATTTCCCATGTGGGTCGGGCGTGCGGACGACACATTGCACCAGGTCGCGATGGGCTATCTCGGCGTGCAGTTCCGCGGCGAGGATCAGCGCTCGGCAGCACTGCAGTCCATGCGGGATATCGTCGCCGGCTTCGACTTGCCGGACGGACCGGCACACCACGATCTGACCCACCACATCGACAACCAGGGCTACGAGAATCTGATCGTGGTCGGGTACTGGAAAGATGTTTCTTCCCAACATCGTTGGAGCACATCAGCTCCGGTGGCCTCCTGGTGGGAGTCCGAGGACCGCTTGTCCGACGGATTGGGGTTCTTCCGGGAGATCGTGGCACCGAGAGCCGAACAATTCGAGACGCTCTACGCGTTCCAGGACGATCTCCCCGGAGTGGGAGCCGTCATGGACGGTGTCAGCGGCGAGATCAACGAGCATGGCTACTGGGGTTCGATGCGCGAGCGCTTTCCGATCTCTCAGACCGACTGGATGCAGGCCTCGGGCGAACTACGGGTCGTCGCCGGTGACCCCGCCGCAGGTGGACGCGTAGTAGTGCGGGGGCACGACAACATCGCACTGATCAGATCCGGGCAGGACTGGGCCGACGCGGAAGCGGACGAGCGCAGCCTCTACCTGGACGAAATCCTGCCCACTCTTCAATCGGGCATGGACTTCCTCCGCGACAACGGCCCGGCCGTCGGGTGCTACAGCAACCGTTTCGTACGCAATATCGACATCGACGGAAACTTCCTCGACCTGAGCTACAACATCGGTCACTGGGCCTCACTCGACCAACTCGAGCGGTGGTCGGAATCCCACCCGACCCATCTGCGGATCTTCACGACGTTCTTCCGGGTCGCCGAGGGCCTGTCGAAATTACGTCTCTACCATGAGGTCTCGGTATTCGATGCCGCCGATCAGCTGTACGAGTACATCAACTGCCATCCCGGGACCGGGTTGCTGCGCGACGCGGTGACCACCGCCGCGCACTGACCGAAGCCGCCGGAAAACTTCGGCCACGTTCTTTCCCTCGGAGGCAACTCGAGATATGTTGACGAGTGTCGACATATCTCAGTAGAGGCCATCGAGGAAGCGCGGACAGCACACAGTGACTACTCAACGAAACGAAGAGTTGGCGTTTGCTGTGCTGGCCGACCAGGTGCGCCGACAGATTCTCGACACTCTGGCTACCCACGGCGAATGCAACGCAGGCTTCATCAGCGATCAAATTTCGACGGTCGGTCGCACCACGGTATCCACACATCTCAAGGCGCTGCGGCTGTCCGGAGTTATCGTCGAACGCCGTCAAGGACGTCATCGCTTGTTTTCGATCGATCCGTCTGGGCCCGCCAACGATGCACTCCAGTTCCTGCGCGACGTCCTCGGGCGAGCGCTGGAAGCAGGTTCTCACGCCTCCGAGTTGCCGACCACGGCGACTGAGGATTCCGACGCGGCTTCGGTGCGTCGCCGGGCTTGAGGCCCTGTTTGAGCCCCAGCATCTATTTCAGGCAGGAAGTAGAACGTGCCAGGTCTCTCCGTAACGGCACAGATCGTGACGACGGACCCACCAGGGTCAGCCTTCGAGCGCTTCGAAACGGGGCAACTGCTCGAACTCGAATGTGAGCAACTGACGGTCGGGGCCGCCGTCGCCATCTCCCTTCCCGTCGGCGACGGCGCACGCGCAGATGTAGCCGGAATGCCGATCACTCTGTTGGGGTACGTCGCCGGCGTGAAGCGGGGTCGATCGGTCGTGATCGTGCACCACCAACCGTGGCGCGGCCGTCTGACGATCCGGTTCTTTCCCGACGGCACCGGCACCCGAATCGTTCTCGAGTCCAGCCTCGATCAGGACGGCATTTCCTGGCTTGCCAACAAGCGCGGATTCGCTCCACCCGAACCTCCGCGCTCCGACCGACATCGGATCGGACTGCTGGTCAGCAAATCCGGCTCGGCGGCTGTATTCGCCCAGGCCACAGAAACACTCGCTGCCCTGGCGGTGGAAGAGATCAATGCCGACGGCGGTGTCGGCGGCGTTCTCGTCGACTTGGTGATCGGCGATGACGCTTCCGACTCGGCGGCCGGAGCGGCGACCGCACTGCGATTGGTGAAAAGCGGATGTCGCGCCATTTTTGCGTGCGTGACGTCGTCGACCTTCAACGCCGCTGCATCTGCGTTGCAAAACACCGGTGTGTTGTTGGTGCACACAGTTCTCAACGAAGGAGGTCGATCGCGTCCGGGTATCCTTCGATTGGGTGAGCGGCCACTCGACCAGACGCGAGCGGGCATACCCGCAATGATGTCCGAGACCGGTTCTCGCACTTGGTTCCTGGTCGGTCAGCAGTATTCGTGGTCGTTCGGAGCACATTGGGCGGCTCGGCGTGTGATCGCCGAATCCACAGGTTCGGTGGCCGGCGAAGTCTACGTACCGTTGGGAACAACCGACTTCTCACGGATCATCGAGTCGATAGTCGACTCCGGGGCCGAACTGATTCTTTCCACCCTGGTGGGCCATGACGAGGTCTTCTTCGAACGGCAATGCGCCCAGCACGGACTGCGGGCCACCACGCGGACGTTTGCGCTGGTCCTCGACGAGGCCACTCAGCAGCTCATCGGCAATTCCGATGCCGACGGAGTCTGGGCGGCATTCGGCTACTTTCAATCCGCAGCCGGCGATCACGACCTCGAAAAACGATACAGCGCAAGCTCGAACGAACTCCTGCCTCCGCTCAGTTCCCTGTCGGAGACAACGTACGAAGCGATCGTCGCTTACGCACGCGCAGTCGAACGAACGTCGGCGGGCGATCCGGAAACAGTACTTCGGCAGCTTGTCACAACGTCGAAAAGCTCGACGGACACCGGCGTTCCACTGCATCGGCCGATTCTGATCGCTGAATCACGCCATGGGCGTCTGTACCCCGCTCTCTCTGAGCGCGCGTAACCCGAACTTAACGAGTCAATATGTCGATACCTATTGACGCAATTACTGATCCGGAACTAGTCTGAAAGACAAGTGAAGCCGATCACATCAGGAGCACACTTCTCATGGCGACAATCCGACCTGACGACAATGCAATAGACACCGCTGCAAGGCATTACGGCATCACTCTCGACCAATCAGCCCGGCTCGAGTGGCCGGCACTGATCGACGGAGCACTGGGCTCCTACGACGTCGTCGACCAGTTGTACGCCGACGAGGCAACCCCGTCGACCACGTCACGCGAACACGCCGTGCCAACTGCGAACGAAAATCCTTTGAGCGCTTGGTATGTGACCACAAGCATCCCGCCGACGTCGGACGGCGTCCTGACCGGCCGACGCGTGGCGATCAAGGACAACGTGACCGTGGCCGGAGTTCCGATGATGAACGGGTCTCGGACGGTGGAGGGATTCACTCCGTCTCGCGACGCGACTGTGGTCACTCGACTACTGGCGGCCGGTGCAACCGTCGCAGGCAAAGCTGTGTGTGAGGACCTGTGTTTCTCCGGTTCGAGCTTCACACCGGCAAGCGGACCGGTCCGCAATCCATGGGACCCACAGCGTGAAGCAGGTGGATCATCCGGTGGCAGTGCAGCTCTCGTTGCAAACGGTGACGTCGATTTTGCCATCGGCGGGGATCAAGGCGGATCGATCCGGATCCCGGCGGCATTCTGCGGCGTCGTCGGACACAAGCCGACGTTCGGGCTCGTCCCGTATACCGGCGCATTTCCCATCGAGCGGACAATCGACCATCTCGGCCCGATCACACGCACGGTCCACGATGCCGCACTGATGCTCTCGGTCATCGCCGGTCGCGACGGTAACGACCCACGCCAAGCCGACAGCGTCGAAGCAGGTGACTACCTGTCCACCCTCGACTCCGATGTGGATGGTCTGCGAATCGGGATCGTTCGAGAAGGTTTCGGGCACGCGGTCTCACAGCCCGAGGTCGACGACGCAGTCCGCGCAGCGGCACACAGTCTGACCGAAATCGGTTGCACGGTAGAGGAAGTAAACATCCCGTGGCACCTGCATGCTTTCCACATCTGGAACGTGATCGCCACGGACGGTGGTGCCTACCAGATGTTGGACGGCAACGGATACGGCATGAACGCCGAAGGTTTGTACGATCCGGAACTGATGGCACACTTTGCTTCTCGACGCATTCAGCACGCCGACGCTCTGTCCGAAACCGTCAAACTAGTGGCCCTGACCGGCCACCACGGCATCACCGCCCTCGGCGGCGCGAGCTACGGCAAAGCCCGGAACCTCGTACCGCTCGCCCGCGCCGCCTACGACACTGCCTTGAGACAATTCGACGTCCTGGTGATGCCCACACTGCCCTACGTCGCATCCGAATTGCCGGCGAAGGACGTGGATCGTGCAACCTTCATCACGAAGGCTCTCGGGATGATCGCCAACACGGCACCATTCGACGTGACCGGACATCCGTCCCTGTCCGTTCCGGCCGGCCTGGTAAACGGGCTTCCGGTCGGAATGATGATCACCGGCAAGACCTTCGACGATGCGACGGTCCTCCGGGTCGGGCGCGCATTCGAAAAGCTTCGCGGCGCGTTTCCGACGCCTGCCGACCGCATCTCCGACTCTGCACCACAACTCAGCCTCACCTAATCCTGTATCCGCACTTGCACAACAAATTCCACCGATTCACACATGATCAGCCTGCATAGAAAAGGTGAACCAGATGTCAGTAACGATCGACCACACAACGGAGAACGCCGCACCGGCCCAGGCGCCGGTCTCCGATCGCGCGTGGGCCCTGTTCCGCGCACTCGACGGTAAGGGATTGGTACCCGACGGTTACGTCGAGGGATGGAAGAAGACCTTCGAGGAGGACTTCAGTCCAAGGCGCGGAGCGGAATTGGTCGCGCGGGCTTGGACCGACCCCGATTTCCGGCAGCTGCTTCTCACCGACGGTACCGCCGCGGTTGCCCAGTACGGATATCTGGGCCCCCAGGGCGAATACATCGTGGCAGTCGAAGACACCCCGACCCTCAAGAACGTGATCGTGTGCTCGCTGTGTTCATGCACCGCGTGGCCCATCCTCGGTCTGCCGCCGACCTGGTACAAGAGTTTCGAATACCGTGCACGCGTGGTCCGCGAGCCACGGAAGGTTCTCTCCGAGATGGGAACCGAGATCGCGTCGGACGTCGAGATCCGCGTCTACGACACCACCGCCGAAACTCGGTACATGGTCCTACCGCAACGTCCCGCAGGCACCGAAGGCTGGAGCCAGGAACAACTGCAGGAAATCGTCACCAAGGACTGCCTGATCGGCGTCGCAGTCCCGCAGGTCACCACCGTCTGACCACCCCGACAAGAAAGAAGCACACCATGGATGGAGTACACGATCTTGCCGGAGTTCAAGGCTTCGGCAAAGTCCCGCATACCGTCAACGCCGACATCGGCCCCACCTTCCACGCCGAGTGGGAGCACCTGCCGTACAGCCTGATGTTCGCCGGTGTCGCCGAACTCGGGGCCTTCAGCGTCGACGAAGTTCGATACGTCGTCGAGCGGATGGAGCCCCGCCACTACATGATGACCCCGTACTACGAGCGGTACGTCATCGGCGTCGCGGCACTGATGGTCGAAAAGGGAATCCTGACGCAGGAAGAGCTCGAAAGCCTTGCAGGAGGGCCGTTCCCACTCTCACGGCCCAGCAAATCCGAAGGCCGACCGGCTCGCATCGACACAACCACCTTCGAGGTCGGTCAGCGAGTACGTGTGCGAGACGAATACGTTCCCGGGCATATTCGAATGCCTGCTTACTGCCGAGGACGGGTGGGGACCATCGCTCACCGGACCACCGAGAAGTGGCCGTTCCCCGACGCAATCGGTCACGGCCGCAACGACGCCGGCGAAGAACCCACCTACCACGTGACGTTCGCTGCGGAGGAATTGTTCGGCAGCGACACCGACGGCGGGAGCGTCGTTGTCGACCTCTTCGAGGGTTACCTCGAGCCTGCGGCCTGATCTTCCAGCATTCCAGGCGGCGGTCACGCGATCGCAGCGGTTCGCGTGACCGCCGCCTGATCACAACGATTCACTCATTCGGAAGGACACTGGAAATCATGGTCGACACACGACTTCCGGTCACGGTGCTGTCAGGTTTCCTGGGCGCCGGGAAGACGACGCTACTCAACGAGATCCTGCGCAATCGGGAGGGCCGCCGGGTTGCGGTGATCGTCAACGACATGAGCGAAATCAACATCGACAGTGCAGAAGTCGAGCGTGAGATCTCGCTCAGTCGCTCCGAGGAGAAACTGGTCGAGATGACCAACGGCTGCATCTGCTGCACTCTGCGAGAGGATCTTCTTTCCGAGATAAGCGCCTTGGCCGCCGATGGCCGATTCGACTACCTTCTCATCGAATCTTCGGGCATCTCCGAACCGCTGCCCGTCGCGGAGACGTTCACCTTCATCGATACCGACGGCCATGCCCTGGCCGACGTCGCCCGACTCGACACCATGGTCACAGTCGTCGACGGCAACAGTTTTCTGCGCGACTACACGGCTGGGGGTCGCGTCGAAGCCGATGCCCCGGAAGATGAACGAGACATCGCGGATCTGCTTGTCGATCAGATCGAATTTGCCGATGTCATCCTGGTGAGCAAGGCCGATCTCGTCTCGCAACAGCACCTGATCGAATTGACCGCGGTCCTACGATCTTTGAACGCAACTGCTGCGATAGTTCCGATGACTCTCGGCCGTATCCCACTCGACACGATTCTCGATACCGGCTTGTTCTCGCTCGAGAAAGCTGCTCAGGCCCCTGGATGGCTACAAGAACTCCAAGGTGAACACACCCCCGAAACCGAGGAGTACGGGATCGGTTCGGTGGTGTACCGCGAGCGCGCGCCCTTCCACCCACAACGCCTGCATGATTTCCTGAGCAGCGAGTGGACCAACGGAAAGTTACTTCGGGCCAAGGGCTACTACTGGAATGCCGGCCGGTTCACCGAGATCGGGAGTATTTCTCAGGCCGGTCATCTCATTCGCCACGGATACGTCGGCCGTTGGTGGAAGTTTCTACCCCGTGACGAGTGGCCGGCCGACGACTACCGTCGCGACGGAATCCTCGACAAGTGGGAAGAACCTGTCGGTGACTGCCGACAAGAACTCGTCTTCATCGGCCAATCCATCGACCCGTCTCGACTGCACCGAGAACTCGACGCGTGTCTACTCACCACAGCCGAGATCGAACTCGGGCCAGACGTGTGGACCACCTGGAGCGACCCCCTGGGCGTCGGCTATACCGACCAGACCGTTTGATATTGGTCCGATTTGCCGTAAGTTGTGCGCAATGGGGCTATCACGCAACCGAACTCGGGCGTTGTTGATCGTCGCGGCAATCGCAGCCGGGACCGCTGCCGCGGCGAAACCGGCGGAGGCCACCTGGACAACCGCGCCGATGTGCGGCGATTGGCAGGTCGAGACCGTAGCCCAAGGGTTGGAACAGCTCGAAAACCTCGAGACCGATGACAACGGCGGGTTCTACCTCTCCGGCGAGTCGAAGATCTATCACGTCGACGCCGAAGGACAGGTACGAACCGTCCTCGACGGCATGGCTGCTCCTGGCGGTTTGCAACTCGACGGTTCGAGGCTGTCCTTCCTCACCAGACAGGACGGCAAGCTGTGGCAACTGGACACCACGACGGATCAGCTGTCCGCCCCCGCCGACTTCGCGGGCAACGGCTTGCTCCGCCTACCTGACGGCGATCTGCTGACCACGTGGGTCGGAACGGAGGGCGGCCCGTCGAAGGGCGTGTCACGCTATCAACATGACTCCCGAACCGTCGTACCCAATTGGGCCGCAGTGCCACGTTCGGAGGGGCTCGCGCTCAGTCCGGATCATCGAGCCGTGTACACCGATGATCTGTTCACAGGTCAGATCATTCGAGTCCCTGTGGATACCCCTGATGCGTGGGCCGTTGTCGCAACCGTCCCGAGCCCGGTACCCGGTCTCGACGATCTGACCATGTCGCGGGATGGGATGCTCTACGTCGCTGCTCACCTCGAGGGCGCGATCTATCGTGTAGATCCCGAGACCGGGAAGTCCTGCGTCGTCGCTTCGGGTCTGTCGGGTGGGTGGACCGGGCCGAGTTCAGTGCGTATCGGCCGGGACGGCGACGGCCGGGCGCTCTACGTCACCGGCTTCGACGGGACACTGCGCCGCCTGGTACCTCCGGCGGGCGTCGAACTCGCACCGGTTCGGTAACTCCGTTCTCTTCGAGACGGGATTCTCCGACCTGGCGATACTTAAAATCACGCTGATTTGAAGGCATGCCCGCAGCGCAGCGGCCGCTTGTCCGAAAACTGTCAACAGTTCTACACGGAGAAATGGCTACCCTTAGGTTTACGCTGCTCGCATGTTTTCTTCCGTCGCAGCGAAGATCCGCCTGGTGGTGGCACTGCTCCTCACTGCCCTCCTGGCGTTGACTCTGTCATCGTGCTCGAGTGGCTCGGATTCGTCGGCAGCCCCCACAGACCTGTGTGCACCTCCAGGAGTGGGAGCCGCAACCGCGGCGCCCACCAATCTGGATGCGGCAGCGGGTGCGGGCGCCGAAGACCGCTACACCACGGCCACCGTCACCCCGGTCGATCGGATCGACACCTCGAAGCTGAACTTGATCAAACCCGGGGTCATCACGGTCGGCACGCTCGGTGACGCGCCCCCGAGCATCTGCGTCAACTCCGAGAATCAGTACACCGGATACGACAACGAGCTGCTGAAGGCCGTCGCGGACAAGCTGGGCCTGAAGGTCGAGTTCGTCGGCACCGAGTTCGCCGGGCTCCTCGCCCAGGTTGCCGGTCGACGCTTCGACGTCGGCTCGTCGTCCATCACCACCACAGACGACCGTCGCAACACCGTCGGCTTCACCAACGGTTACGACTTCGGATACTTCTCCCTCGTCGTGCCTAACGGCAGCCCGATCACCGGCTTCGGAGACCTGGACGCATCAAAGCGCATCGGCGTCGTGCAGGGAACCGTGCAGGACGACTACGTCGTGAACACGCTCAAGCTCGATCCCGTGAAGTTTCCCGACTACGCCACGGCGTACGCGAACCTCAAGTCCGGACAGATCGACGCCTGGGTAGCTCCGTCTCAGCAGGCCGAAGGCGCAATCGCTCCGGGTGACCCGACCTCGATCATCCAGAACACCTTCTCGGTCAACAACTTCGTCGGCTGGGCGGTGAACAAGGAAAACCAGCCGCTGATCGACGCCCTCAACTCCGGCCTCGACGCAGTCATCGACGACGGAACCTGGTCTCAGCTGTACGCCGACTGGGTACCGCGTCAACTCCCTGAAGGCTGGAAGCCCGGATCCAAGGCCGCGGCCACTCCGGAACTGCCCGACTTCGCAGCCATTGCGGCGGAAAACGCAGCAAACGGTGACGGTGGCGATACCGCGTCGTACCAACCTAAGTCGACGCTCGAACAGCTCAAGGACACGTTCTTCGACTGGGATCTGTACAAGAAGGCATTCCCCGATCTCCTCAAGACCGGTCTTCCCAACACCCTGATCCTTGCGCTCGCGTCTGGCATCATCGGCACGGTCCTCGGCATGCTGCTCGCTGTCGCCGGTATCTCGCGCACCCGTTGGCTGCGCTGGCCCGCCCGCGTCTACACCGACATCTTCCGTGGCCTGCCCGCCGTCGTCATCATCTTGATCATCGGGCTCGGAGTCGGACCGATCGTCAAGGGAATCACCGGCAGCAATCCGTACTGGCTCGGTGTCGCGGCGCTGTCGCTGCTCGCGTCGGCATACATCGGTGAGATCTTCAGATCCGGTATCCAGAGCGTCGAGTCCGGGCAGCTCGAGGCTTCCCGCGCCCTCGGCTTCAGCTACCGCAAGTCCATGTCGCTGGTCGTCATCCCGCAGGGTGTACGACGCGTTTTGCCGGCGTTGATGAACCAGTTCATCTCGCTGATCAAGGACTCGTCGCTGATCTACTTCCTCGGTCTCCTCGTCACCCAGCGGGAACTCTTTGCCGTCGGACGTGATCTCAACGCCCAGACCGGCAGCCTGTCCCCGCTCGTTGCGGCAGGCTTGTTCTACCTTGCTCTGACCATCCCGCTGACGCACCTCGTCAACTACATCGACAACCGGCTCCGGACCGGACGCGCCGACACTTCAGGCACGTTGGATCCGCTCGAGCAGGCCATCGTCGTGGAAAGGGGCTGAGGACATGACCACCAGCTCTGAACTGAAGTCCGTATCGCTCACCGGCAAGGACCTGCATCTGTCCTTCGGCACAAACAAGGTGCTTCGCGGCGTCAACCTGCACGTCGACGCCGGAAACACCGTCACCGTCATCGGGCCCTCCGGTTCGGGCAAGTCGACGCTCCTGCGCGTGCTGAACCGTCTGCACGAGCCTGAGCAGGGTGACGTGCTGCTCGACGGGAAGTCCGTCTTGAAGGACAACCCCGACGAGCTTCGCCAGCGAATCGGCATGGTGTTCCAGCACTTCAACCTGTTCCCACACAAGACCGTCGCCGAGAACATCGCGCTCGGGCCGAACAAGCTCAAGGGGTTGTCCAAGGAACAAGCTCGGGCGCTCGCGCTCGAGCAGCTGGATCTGGTGGGGCTCAAGGAGAAGGCGGACTCGCGGCCCGGCAACCTTTCCGGTGGTCAGCAGCAGCGCGTCGCCATTGCCCGCGCCTTGGCGATGAAGCCCGAGGTCATGTTCTTCGACGAGGCGACGTCAGCTCTCGACCCCGAACTGGTCAAGGGTGTTCTGGCGTTGATGGCCGATCTCGCGAAGTCCGGTATGACCATGGTCGTCGTGACGCACGAAATGGGCTTCGCGCGTTCCGTTTCCGACAAGGTGCTCTTCATGGACCGCGGCGCCGTTGTCGAAACCGGTACTCCGGAACAGCTTTTCGACGATCCCGAGACCGATCGACTGCAGGCGTTCCTGTCACAGGTTCTCTGACCCAGGACGCTTCAGAGATCGACGGGCGTTGATCCTCGACGCCTGAAGCATCAGATGGTCACGTTCGGCGAGGTTGGATGCCTTGTGCGCTGCATCGGCATACAACCTCGCCGCCGTCTCCACGTCTCCGTCGCGTTCACGGAGATAGGCCTCGACTGCGGCATGGCGTGGAAGTGAATCGTCCAGCGCTGCAAGAGCTGCCAAGCCGGCGCGTGGCCCGTCCGCCTCGCCGACCGCCACCACTCGGTTGAGCCGGACGATCGGGCTGTCGGTCAGGGCTGCGAGTTCGTCGTACCACTCCACGATCTGCACCCAATCGGTCTCGTCTGCTGTGAGAGCGTCGGCATGAAGTGCGGCAATCGCGGCCTGGGCTTGGAACTCGCCCAATCGGTCGCGAGCGAGGGCTCCCTGAAGGATCACGACCCCTTCCGCGATCGTCTCGGTGTCCCACCGTCCGCGGTCCTGCTCGGCAAGCGGAACCAGGCTGCCGTCTGCGGCAGTGCGCGCGGCGCGGCGAGCGTGATGAAGCAGCATCAGAGCGAGCAACCCCGCCACCTCGGGATGATCGATCGCAGCGGCGAGCTGCCGGGTGAGCCTGATGGCCTCGGCAGCCAGGTCGACGTCGCCGGAGTACCCCTCGTTGAAGACCAGATAAAGGACACGTAGAACGGTGGCGACATCGCCGGGTTGCTCGAACCGGACGCCGGAGACCGTGCGCTTGGCTCGGCTGATGCGCTGAGCCATCGTCGCCTCAGGCACCAGGTAGGCCTGCGCAATCTGGCGAGTGGTCAGCCCGCCGACAGCGCGCAGCGTGAGTGCAACGGCGGACGACGGCGTCAACGACGGGTGAGCGCACAGAAAGTAGAGCTGGAGTGTGTCGTCCACGCCCGGCACCGACCCGCTGACCGGCCGCTCGCCTGGCTGCTCGTCAACCAGAAACTCCCGCTTGCGACGAGCCGCATCCGACCGGATCCCGTCGAGGAACCGCCGCCAGGCCACTGTGACCAGCCAGCCCTTGGGGTCCCGCGGCGGGTTGTCCGGCCAGGCCCTCACCGCCTCGAGCAGAGCGTCTTGCACGGCGTCCTCGGCCGACGCGAAATCTGCTCTGCGGCGGACGAGGATGCCGAGCACGCTCGGAGTCAGACGTCGAAGCAGCGCGTCGTCCATGAGAGTCGTCAGTCCGTGATGGTCGGCGGCTCGGTCAGGAACGGGCGCAGTTCGAGCCATTCGTGAATCGGCTTCCCGCCTGCGCCGGGCGCGGCCGAGAGCTCCCCGGCCAATTCGACGGCTCGGTCGTAGTTGTCGACGTCGATCACCATCCAGCCGGCAATGAGGTCCTTGGTTTCCGCGAACGGGCCGTCGGTGACCGGCGGGCGACCCTCACCGTCGTACCGGACAAAGGTGCCCTCAGGAGCGAGAGCCTGACCGTCGACGAACTCGCCCGCCTTCTCGAGCCGATCCGCGAAGTCCTGCATGTACTTCACGTGGGCCGTGATCTCTTCCGGTGTCCACTGGTCCATCGGCACGTCGTTGACTGCAGCCGGAGCGCCGCGGTAGTGCTTGAGCAGCAAGTACTTGGCCATCGTGAATCTCCTCTGTGTCGGTGCCACCCATTCTGGTCGCACGTCACTACAGGGACGAAGCAAGTCGGGGATTCTCGACATCGCAGGGCCTTCGGCCCTGTGCGCCTTTTTGGTAGTGCCCGCAACCAGAAAGGCGCACGGGGGCCGGAGGCCCTAAATCCACCCCTGCCGGCGAGCGATCACTGCAGCTTCGTGCCGATTGGCTGCACCGAGTTTGGTGACAGCTGACGACAAATAGTTTCGGGTGGTACCCGCAGACAGGTGTGCCCGGGAAGCGATCTGCTCGATGGATGCCCCGTCGGCCGCGTATTCGAGTACGTCCGCCTCGCGCGGAGTAAGCGGTGAGTCGCCGGCGCCGATCGCCTCGGCAGCCAACGACGGGTCGACGTACCTCCCGCCGGCATGGACGCTGCGGACCACCTCGGCGAGGGTCGCCGCAGGCGTCGTCTTCGGTAGAAATCCGCGGACACCTGCTGACAGTGCCTTCTTCAAGTACCCGGGACGCCCGTGGCTCGTCACGATGATCGAGACGCACCCCGAGACCGTCTGCGCAATCTGCTGCGCCGTCTCGATGCCGTCGATACCCGCCATCTGAAGGTCGAGCACGGCTACGTGAGGTTGATGCTTTGCAGCAGCGATCACGGCATCCTCGCCGGATTCGGCTTCTGCCACGACAACGATGTCGTCCTCGAGCGACAACATCATGGCCAGAGCCGAGCGGATCAGGTTCTCGTCGTCGGCCAGCAGTACCTTGATCGGCTCGGTCACCGAGACTCCTTCGTTCGGGACGGAAAGTGGGCGGTGAGGGTGAAGCGATCTTCGTCCTGCACGGTTTCGACAGTTCCTCCGACGGCGCCGACGCGCTCGCGCAATCCGTTCAGGCCGGTTCCGTTGTTCGGCTCTGCGATCCGTGCGCCGTCGTTGGCAATCACGACGCCGTCCGCGGACACCTCGATGCTGCAATTCTCGGCACTGGAGTGCCGGAGAATGTTGGTCACGCCTTCACGGACGACCCACGCGGCGGCCTCGGCCAGTTCCACCGGCAGTTGATCTGCCGATCCACGTATCGCGGTGGAGATTCCGGCGGCCTCGAGCAGAGACTGCGCACCGGCCAGCTCCGACGCCAAGGCGATGGACCGGTATCCCCGAACCAACTCGCGCGCTTCGTCGAGAGAATCTTGCGCAAGTTCGCGTACTTCGTCCATCTGCGCGGCCGCACGATCGTCACCGCGCCGTGAAAGAGTCGCTGCAAGTTCACTTTTCACTGCAATTGCAGACAGTGCCCGCCCGACGACGTCATGGAGATCGCGCGAAAATCGCAATCGCTCCTCGGCGACGGACAGGGCAGCGGCAGCTCCGCGAGCCTCGTCCAATTCGGTGACCATGCGAAGCAGCCACACCGACATGTAAACGGTCAGCCCCATGAAGGCGGCGACGATTCCGACGGACACGCCGCTTTCCGGACCCGCAAGCAGTCCCAATACGACCCCGGCAGCCACCGAGCCCACGATCAGCCAGCGCAACGACGTCAACCCTGCAAGGGGCACGACAAGGATTGCCGCGAGCCAGAAGTACGGGCCGTTCTCGGCATTGCTTCCCAAGGCGATTCCCGCCGAGCAGAACGCCGACAACGTCATCACGGCAAGAGGAATCTGGACGGGCTTGGCCACGACTCCACCCAGATCTGGCATCCGAGACACGGCGATGACGCACGCAACGGCACTGATCCCGAGGAAGACACCCGACAGGTACCGATCCGCAACGATCTCGGTGACCGCACCGAAGCCACCGAAAACCACTGCGACCATGATGAACGATTGCCGCGTGTAGAGGCGAACCTTGTCGACGTTCGACGCGGTTCGCCACGTCCGTCTCGGATTCCAGCGTCCGAAGTTCTGCGCGATCATGCCCACTACCTTCTCAGAGTTCTACGAACGCGGTTCCCAGCGGAAGTGGACGTTCGCGATCAGAACCGAACCGACGATCCACGCCAGCATGACCAACAGCGGTTGCCCAGCCGAACCGAAGGTGTCGACAAATCCGGCCGCCGCACCGGGCGCATCGCCCAGATCAGCCAGTTCGCCAGTGGTCCGCCCCAGCCATCCGAGATTGAGAAGGTCGACTACTGCGGCCAGCGGAGTGAAATCGAGAATGCGAGCAACGTTGTCCGGCACGACATTCCTGATCGAAGACATACCTGCCGTCGCCAGAATCAGAATCGGCATGCAGGTGATCTGCGCCGCCTCTGCATTTCGCGTGACAGCCGAAGTGATCAACGCCAGCGCCGTGAAGAGCGCGGCGCCGCCGATCACCGCGACCAGCACCAGCACCGGATTGACCGGGGCACTGCCGCCCAGAACCATCACGGCGATTCCGACGACCACCGTCAACAGCGCGGTGAGAACCCACGACGGCACTGCCGGGCCCGCCAGGATCTCGGCGTCGCTGCATTCCCCGGTCCGTAGTCGCTTGAGAACCAACTCGTCACGACGCGTCGCGTACACCGACAGCAAGTTGTAGAAGACCACGAAGACGAGAAGGAACAGCGCAAATACCTCGAGGCCTGCCGACACCGACTTGTCCGACAGCCCGCCGTCTCGCGACAGGTACAGCATTCCCACGGGAAAGATCAGCGGGAGGACGATTGCATTGAAGAGCAACAGTCGATTTCGTCCCAGGAGCGTGAACTCCGAACGAGACAGGGTTGCGATGCGGTTCATGCCGACGCTCCTTCGAGAGTTGCGTGATGATCGAATTTGTCTGCAATGGAGAGGAATACTGTCTCCAGGGACGCCGCCCGGGCATCCAAGCCGGTCAGCAAGACATCATTGTGCTGCGCCCACAGCAGCAGTTCCGTCAGCGTCTCCTGGACGGTGCGAGTGGTGATCACCACCAGATCGTTTTCGACGCGCACCTCGGCGCCGGCCAGCGCTGGGAGTGCAAGACCGGGGCGGTGCAGTTTGATCTGGGCGGGATGATCTGCGACGACGTCCGCCACGGTTCCGCTGCGCACGACCGATCCACGGTGCATGATCGCCAATTGGTCGCACAAGGATTCAGCTTCGTCGAGATAGTGCGTCGTCAACATGATGGTGACGCCCGACGCTTTCAAGTCAGCGATCAATTGCCAAGTGTTACGACGACTTTCGGGGTCCAATCCAGTAGTCGGTTCGTCGAGGAACAGTACGAGTGGCCGGCCGATGATCGCGCACGCCAGATCCAGTCGCCGGGCCTCACCGCCCGAGAGGAACTTCACGCGGGTATCGCCACGGTCGCGCATGTCCACGCGCTCGAGCACCTCGTCGACGGGAAGCGGATTCGAGCACGTTCCGGCCCACATCGCCAAACTCTCACGAGCAGTCAGGTCTTGGGGAAGCCCACCCTTCTGGAGCATGATGCCAAGCGACGGTCGAATCTGCTTGCGGTTGCGCACCGGATCCATTCCCAGAACGCGCACCGTACCGGCGCTGGCTCGTGAAAGGCCCTGAATCACTTCGAGAGTGGATGTCTTGCCGGCACCGTTTGTTCCCAGGAGGCCGAACAGCTCGCCTTCCTGAACACTCAGATCCAGATTGCGAACAGCATCGAACGCCTCCTTGCCGGAGCCGTAGCGCCGCGACATTCCGACTACGTCGATCACGGGATCGCCCTTCATCGCTGCGCCTCCTCTCGGTTCCAGCTGCGCAGTCCGATCGTGAATCGAATGCCCGCGTAGACCGCGAGAGCGGCAACAAGAATCCAGGACATCGGATTGGAGCCGATGATCGCGAACACCCCTCCGATGATCGCGATGTTCACCACGATCACAACAAGTTCGCGGCCCATCGTGGGTGCGGGTCCGATGTCCATCAGGTCCGTCAGGAGGCTTCCCTCATGTGGTTCTCTCATGCCTCCAAGCCTCGCGGGAAGTCCGCGACGAAAACAGTGCACAGCGTCATCACCTGCGGTGACACCGTCATGGATCGGCGATGACAAATGTCATGCGACGTCCCCGCGGGGACGCGTCGTAAATTGCAGGTAAGGGTCGCCTCGTTGTTTTGCCGTTCATTTTTACGTTCCTTTACCCTCGCTTAGAGCTTCTACGGTTCCCGAAGTCCGTACATCGAATCTCGGGAGTTCACGGTGGCTATCAAGCCTTTGGCCTTGTTCGTCAAACACGACGGCGTGTCTGCACGCGCGTCGATCACCTGCCAGTACAAGTGCGGAAACGCGTGCTCTCATGAGGTCCCCAACACCTCGGGCGGCGAATACTTCCGCGATATCGCACGCACGGCACTGACTCGTCGCGGCATGCTCCGGGGCAGCGGCATGGCAGTCCTCGCGGTGGGAGCGGGCAGCGCCCTCGTCGCATGTTCGGACGAATCCGCAAGTGCCGAACCGGGAACCGGTTCGACGAGCGGCAGCAGCGGCGGAACCACACCAGCGGGGACGAACTTCGACGCCGTCGCGCCCAACAAGGAAGACAAGGTCACCGTCCCTGACGGATACGATCAGGCCGTCGTCATCCGTTGGGGTGACGCCGTTCTCGCCGGAGCCCCGGCCTTCGACTTCGACAAGCAGACTGCGGCAGCACAGGAACTGCAGTTCGGATTCAACAACGACTTCGCCGGATTGCTCCCGGTCGACGGGCAGCCCAACACCTACCTCCTCGTGGTCAATCACGAATACTCCACCGAGCCGGCGATGTTCCGCGGCTACGATGCGGAGAACCCGACCGAGGAGCAGTTCAAGATCGGCCTGGCCAGCCACGGACTGTCGGTCGTCCAGGTCAAGGGCGAATCCGACAACGGCAAGCTGGTACCGGAGATCGGATCGAACAACCGCCGCATCACCGGAACCACGGAGTTTGTCGTGACCGGCCCCGCTGCAGGTAGCAACTTCCTCAAGACGAGTGCCGATCCCACGGGAACCAAAGTGCTCGGCACCCTCAACAATTGCGCTGGCGGCGTCACACCTTGGGGCACAGTGCTTTCCGGCGAAGAGAACTTCAACCAGTACTTCGCGAACGCCGAGGGTGTCACCGATCCCACGGTGGCAGCCCGGCTGAAGCGCTACGGTCTGGCCGGAGCCGCTTCCGAGCGAAAGTGGGAACGCTTCGACAAGCGGTTCGATCTGGTCGCAGAACCCAACGAGGTCAACCGATTCGGATACGTCGTCGAGATCGATCCCTGGGATCCGTCGTCGACTCCGATCAAGCACACAGCGCTCGGACGTTTCAAGCACGAAGCCGCCACCATTTACATCACGTCGGACGGTACCGTCGTTGCATACAGCGGCGACGACGAGCGCTTCGACTACATGTACAAGTTCGTTTCGAGCCGAAAGATGCAGGACGGCAAGAGTCAGGCAGCCATGCGCCACAACATGACTCTGCTCGACGCCGGAACACTGTACGTTGCAAAGCTCAGCGGAAACTCCGCCGGCGAGATCGACGGAACCGGCAAACTCCCGTCGGACGGCACGTTCGACGGAACCGGCGAGTGGGTAGCCATCCTGCGCACCGGCGAAGACGGCAAGGGCGAATCGCTGGTAGACGGTATGAGCGCCGAAGAGGTCGCCGTCTTCACCCGCCAGGCCGGTGACAAGGTCGGGGCAACGAAGATGGACCGCCCCGAGGACTTCGAGGCAAACCCGAAGAGCGGCAAGGTTTACGTCGCACTGACAAACAACACCAAGCGCGGAGTCGACGGTGGTGCCGCGGCCGACGAGGCGAACCCGAGGAACAACAACAAGAACGGCCAGGTCCTCGAAATCACCGACGACCACGCCGGCACCACCTTCGGCTGGAATCTTCTTCTCGTCTGCGGAGATCCGGCCACAGCCGATACTTACTTCGGCGGATTCGACAAGAGCAAGGTCAGCCCCATCTCATGCCCGGACAACCTTGCCTTCGACCCGCACGGCAACCTGTGGATCTCCACCGACGGCAACGCACTCAAGTCCAACGACGGACTGTTCAGTGTTGTCCTCGAAGGCGAAAACCGCGGTGAAACAAAGCAGTTCCTCACCGTTCCCGTCGGCGCCGAAACCTGCGGCCCCATCGTGGACGAGAAGCGCGTCATCGTCTGCGTCCAGCACCCCGGCGAGACCGACGACGCCAGCATCGAAAGCCCCGCATCCCATTGGCCCGACGGTGGCTCCTCCCAGCCTCGCCCGTCGGTAGTTGCAGCCTGGAAGAAGGACGGATCTCGGCTCGGCTCGTAACACACACGAAAACGACTGTGGGGCAGATCGCATACTCTGCGATCTGCCCCACGTCGTTTACCTCAGATTCTCAAGAGAATCAGTTGTCACCATCCTCGCGACGCTTACGCGTCAGGAGAACAACACCCGTTCCCAGCGCCAGCAGCAGAACCAAACCGCCTGCCGCGAGCAACCCGGTGTTCACGCCACTCTCACCAGCGCCACCACCCGAGTTGATCGTTCCACCCTGAGGAGCAGACGTCGGCGGCTTTGGCTGACCCGGCTGACCCGGGTTTGCTGTCGGCGGCTTCGGCTGTCCCGGAACCGTGCTCGGAACCGGCTGACCCGGAACCGTCGGCGGTACGACGATCGGAGGCACAACGACGATCGGGGGAATGATGATCGTCGGTGTAACCGGCACCGTCGTGTTCGGAACCGTCGTGGTCGGCGGAACTGTCGTGACCGGCGGCGTTGTCGTCGGCGGCGTCGTTGTCGTCACGCCACACGGATCCACAATCTCCTCCGCGACAACTTCTTCTGTCGTGGTCTCCTCTGTGGTGGTCTCCTCCGTGGTGGTGGATTCCTCCGTACCGGTCACATCAGCGTCACCGGCAGTGGTCGCGCTAGCCGTCGTCGTCGCAACCGTTGTGGTCGGAACCATCCGCGTGGTCGTCGTCGGAGGAACACAGGGCTCCGTCGTGACCGGCGGCGTCGTGGTGGTGGTCGTCGGAGGCACCGTGGTGGTGGTCTCCGGCGGGTCCACCGGGTGTTCGGTGCAGAGAGCGTCGCCCGGGACACAGTCCACCGGCGGGTTCTCGCCACCAACCACCAGGTAGTTGTTCAGGACGCCCGGAGTGAATCCGGGACCTGACAACGTTCCGATCTCAGGATTGACCTTGACGGTGTACGTCACCGTCGCGCTCTCACCCTTGGCCAGCTTTCCGGTGACCGTGAAGACGTTGTCGACGACACCCGAAACAACCAGCGTGGAAGTAGTAGCCGGATTCTTCGTCATTACTGCATCGTCGAGAACATCGGTCAGATCGTCGTAGAAGCTGATCTCACCATCCGCGGTGCCCACATTCTTGAACGTGAGCGTGTACGTGATCTCCTGGCCGCCAACCACACGGTTCGTGGTGGACGGGTCAGAGGACTTCAGTACCTCGATTGCGGGAGTGCCATCAACCGGGTGTTCGGTCGTCACCGGCGGAGGAGTGATCTCCGGACCGGTCGGCGGCTTCGCAGTACCGGTGACCTTGTTGTTGACCAGAACGCCGCCGGCAACACCGTCGTTGACCTTCACCTGATAGGTCAGAACAACCGACTTACCCGCCTCGAGTGCACCAGTCCAACTCAACGTCGTACCCGACAGGGTCGGAGCAGTCGCGTCGACACCGTCGACCGTTGCCTTGAGCGAACCGTCCACCAACGCCGCGTTGTCGAGAACCTTCGACAGATCATCGGTCAACACCACCGGATCAAGGGTCGTGTTACCCGTGTTCGCACCCGTCACCGAGTACGTGATCGTCTGACCAGCAGCAACATTGGTACCCGAGACCGGATCCGCAGTCTTCGCGACCGTGAACCCCGGAACCTGAACCGGATGCGTCGTGCACAGCTGCGTCGCCGGATCACACACCTCCGGAGGATCAACCGGCGGAGTCGTACCCGGAACAACGAAGTTGAGCACCGTGTTGTCGGCATTCGCCGCAACGCGATCGGCATCAGCCTTGACCGTGACGGTGTACGTCACCGTCTTGCTCTCGCCGGCCGCCAGGGTTCCCGTCACCGAGAAACCATCGCTGCCGACCATCGCAGCAGTCAACGGAGCATCAGCACTCAAGCTGCCCGCAACCAGATCAGCATCGTCGAGCAGACCACGCAGATCGTCGAAGTGCGCGACCTGACCCGCACCGTTACCGGTGTTCGAGAACGTGAGCGTGTACTTGATGTCCTGACCGGCAACAACATTCGAACCCGACACCGGATCAGAAGACTTCACCACAGCGATCTTCGGAGACACCACCGGGTGTTCGGTCGTCACCGGCGGAGGAGTGATCTCCGGACCGGTCGGCGGCTTCGCAGTACCGGTGACCTTGTTGTTGATCAGAACGCCGCCGGCAACACCGTCGTTGATCTTCACCTGATAGGTCAGAACAACCGACTTACCCGCCTCGAGTGCACCAGTCCACGAGAGCATGGTGCCCGACAGAGTCGGAACAGTCGCAGGAGCACCATCGACCGTCGCCTTGAGCGAACCGTCCACCAACGCCGCATTGTCGAGAACCTTCGACAGATCATCGGTCAACACCACCGGATCAAGAGTCGTCTTACCCGTATTGGCACCCGTCACCGTGTACGTGATCGTCTGACCAGCAGCAACATTGGTACCTGAGACCGGATCCGCAGTCTTCGCGACCGTGAAACCCGGAACCAAGTGATTCGTCTCCACAGAAGGAGGAGTGATCTCCGGACCGGTCGGCGGCTTCGCAGTACCGGTGACCTTGTTGTTCAAGACTGTGCCCGCGGCAACGCCGTCGTTGACCTTCACCTCATAGGTGAGAACGACGGACTTACCGGCTTCGAGAAAACCAGTCCACGAAAGGGTGGTGCCCGACAGGGTCGGATCAGCGGCAGGAGCACCGTCGACGGTCGCCTTCAGCGAACCGGGAACGACAGCGGCGTTATTGAGAACCGCACCCAGATCATCGTTGATCTTTACCGGATCGAGCTTCGTCTTACCGGTGTTGGTTCCGGTGACGGTGTACTTGATCGACTCGCCGGCCTGAACCGTCGAACCGGAAATCGGATCAGCAGTCTTCTCCAGTTTGAAGCCGGGAACCGAGTGATTCGTCTCCACCGTAGGAGGAGTGATGTCCGGACCGGTGGGTGGCTTCGCAGTACCGGTGACCTTGTTGTTCAGAACCGTGCCCGCGGCAACGCCGGCATTGACCTTCACCTGGTAGGTCAGAACAACAGACTTACCAGCCTGGAGATTGGCGGACCACGACAAAATGCTGCCCGACAGGGTCGGAGCAGCGACAGCAGCACCGTCGACGGTCGCCTTCAGCGAGCCCGGAACGACAGCAGCATTGTTGAGAACCGCACTCAGATCGTCTTTGATCGTCGCGGGAGTTAGGGCCGTCTTGCCGGTGTTAGCACCGGTGACCGTGTACGTAATGGTATCGCCGGCCTGAACCGTCGAACCTGTCGCGGGCACAGCGGTCTTCGCGACCGTGAACCCGGGCATGGGATGCGTCGTGCAGAGATTGGTTGCAGGATCGCATGTTGTGGGAGGAGTTGTTGTCCCCGGAACGAGGTAGTTGTTCAGGACTTTGTTGCCACCGTCTTTGACCGTGACGGTGTAGGTGACAGTCCCTTTGCCGCCGGCTGGCAATGTGCCCCCGACTTTGATTTTGTCGGCGCCGTCCAATGCAGCGGTGAGTCCGCCTGTAGCAGCACCGACCGCAACCGTTCCGTCATCAATGACGTCGGCAAGGAAGTCCGTGTAGTCGATCGTTGCCGGCGCAGTGCCGGGATTCTCGAAATTCAGAGTGTAGGTGATTGTTTGGCCGATATTGACCGTCTCACCGGTAGGTGGTGACGACGACTTCTTCACGAGAACCGGAGTGTTCTTGACCTTGCAGTAAACATTGTCACCCGGTGTGAGTGCTGCCTGCGCAACGTCCCCGACCCTGAGCGCCTGGGTCACACCGTTTACCTGGCAATCCCATGACGTCGCATAGTTCGCGGTCTTGGTCGCCGAGGTAGTTGGCTTCTCCCAGAACGTGACAGGAGTAGGTGTCGTATCTGCGAGGAGCGTACGCCAGCCAGTCGATGCCGTCGTATCTGTAGCGCCGGTCGTGGTGCTCTTGATCTCGGTCGCTGCAGCAGCACCCGCGTTTGCGTGGTGGCCGGTGCTCATGCCGATAGTGAAATCGTCACCGGGGGTGACGCGCGTGAGGTCCTTGTCGATCTTGACCTTCGAGAGCAGGACACCGAAAGCCAGACCCTGACGAGAGGTGGCCTGAACGGTATTTCCGAAAGTGGCTGCGAAACTTGTCGGAGCAGTCGATGCAACGACCAGCGTTCCGGGCGTGCGCCCCTGGCCATTGACGTTGTTCCAAGAATCACATCGGACGGTGGTGGCGGGCATAGCCGTCAGCCCACCGTCACAAGCCCGAATTCCGGGGTAGGCAGGATCATCGTCGTCACCGACGGTACGTGCAATCTGACGTAGAGGCTTGTCCGAATTGAAAGTGAGGAATTCACGGTCGTTCGTAGTATTGATATTCGCGTCTGTCGACTCGGCGTCGGCTGCTACGAGCCCGTAGTTGTTGACGGCGCCATTCGGCCCCGTCATCACGATGTTCTTCAGCGAGACTGTTCCACCGGACTGACCAGCGGTGGCTGAGGTCTGGTAGATCGCCGGCTTGATCGTCGTCGGCACACCCGTGTACGCGGAAGTTCCCAGCGCTGCATAGTGCAACGTGGGAAAGGCCTTCGTTTCGATTCCCTGGTGAGTCTTACCCGCTACCGAGTCGGTGAGGAAAGCCTTGAAGTTGATCTTGTAGCCGTCGGTGAGCTGGATTTCCATCGACTGCCCGGCCGCAGAAGCAGCCGTGGCCGCATTGAGCGTCGACATATCGATCCAGCAGATATTCTGCGAGAACGGACCGGTGCCGGGGGCGCTGAATGCGCAGCCTTTTGCAGGCTGTTCATCCGGAAGAACAGCGGCGCGAACCGGTGCTTGAGCCTGAACGGGACCGCCGAGCGTCGCGGCCGGCTGCGCTGATGCAGCTACTGCCGTCGCGCCGGAGAGGCCGAGAATCATCGCGATAGCGGTCCACACCACCGTCCACGCTCGCACCCAGGGCGGGAGCCCTGCGGTGAATAAGGCCGACCTTGTCGGCGGTATGTCGTTAGGCATTTCTTACTCCCCAGGATGTGCCTGATCGATGTTCGGTGGACGGAGATGCGAGAGCGCTGGCGCGAACTCCCGATTGATCGGTTGGTTCGGGTCGATCCGCCTGTTTTCGGCTGATCGACCTCACACCGGACGCTGTTGCCGGTCCTGTCATTCGAGCTCCTCTTCGGAAACACCTGCGTGTTGGAAGAGCCGCCCTGAACAGGACCTTGGCCCTCGAAATCCGTGCAAATCGAGAGCAACCTTCCAGTTATCTGATTCAAGATAACAGATAACCGGGAGCTTGCCCATTGAAAGTCAGACAAAGCAGACCGATCGACGTTTTTGTTCGTAGATCGGACAAGCTTCGAGGAGCAGCGTTGTTCAAGCGGACAATTCAGCCCTCGGCGCACGGCACTGCGCCGGACGCGATGGCATTCAGCGTTTCCGCTGACCAGATCGGGTGACGACCAACTTCGAGGCGACCAGGAATCTGGACAAATGCCCAATATGGATAAGGCCTGTTGGATGCGCCACAGCCCCTCGAACCATGAACGGAAACTCCGTACTGAATGGAGTCCAATCGCCCGTGCAAGCACGTAGAAAATTATCGAATTGGTCCAGACCGCACCCGGCGACGGCTGCCGGTAACGAAGCACTCCGGCGCTCCGATAATTGGATTGCGAGGCGCCATCTTCGACCGAAACCGAGCGGGCGCCTTCGATCCAGACCCAACTTCAAGTCCGTTTTGTAGCTTTTCGGTTGGAGCAGTCCTGCTCATTTTCTGCCATAGCTATTTTCTGATCCTGCTCAGCTAGTCGAAAGTTCAGCGACCGTGGCTACCACTCGGCAGAATTCTCGTAACTGACGAGCAACAACCGGACTAACCAGCCAAGCGTCACAAGAGTGCCAAAAAGGGCCCTTCCGCGTGCCTCGAGGCAAATGCATCGAGGGCGAAAGGGCCCGAACCGGGCACCACGGAGCCAAGGGCCCCGCCGCAAACTAGCTGCTGCCGAACCCCACACTGTTGGCGTAGCGATCGAAATCGCCCTGCGCCCCGCTGTAAACGTTGATATCGGTATTTCCGGTGATCCCGGGGATGCGTCCCGTGCTGGTGTACTGCCAGAAGGTCCAGTTGGACCAACCACCGGGCAGCGGGCCCGGTGCGTTCTGCCCGTTGTAATCGGCGATCCACAGCGGGTAGTGGTTGAACTCGGTGGTGTTGGCCATCTGGGTACGCCAGAAGTTGGGGTACGTGTAAATGATTGGCTGCCGCCCGGTGAGTGCCTGGACTGTATTCAGGTAGCGATGAGTCCAGTCGATGACCTGACCGGCGGGAAGTCCCTTCGCATCCTCTAGATCCAGAACGGGCGGGAGGTCACCAGGTCCGTTGATACCCAGGACGATCGCCGAATAGAAGGCGGCCTGGGCTTCGGGGGACTGGCGAACATCTGCGTAGTGGTAGGCCCCGCGCGAGACGCCGGCAGCCCGCATGACCAGGCAATCCTGGATGAAGTACGGATTGACGTAGTTGAGCGACTCGGTGGCCTTGACCATCGCGAACTCGTGCCCTGACGCCTTGACCTGGAACCAGTCGATTCCGGTTCCGTCCACGTGCTGCCACGACGAGACGTCCGGGCCGCGGGGAGCGTCGGCAGCGGCGAGGCCAGGTGCCGTGATCGCGATGGCAGCTGCCATCGCGATCGGGGTGAGCTTGCCCAGTGTCCTGACGATCCGTCGCTCGACCATTTCCCGAGAGTAAGGTCGACTAGTCCGTTTTGTCCGCTAATTCAGGGAATGTTCACTCAACCGAGCCAATCGAGAACAGCCGCCGCGGTCCACGACTGTTGCATGCTGCCTAGCGGCTCACCGGTGAAAGGCTCGTAGTACTCGGCAAAACTGCCATCACTGGCCTGCCGCAACCCCTCCGAACGCAAGACGTGCGATCGCTCGGCCCACCCCCGACGCGCGAACGCCCACGAGAACAACCACGTGATCACCGGCCACACTGGGCCACGCCAATACTCCCGAGGACGGAAATCGCCGGAAACCGGAGACGTCGACGGTGGGACGGCAAATCGCATGTCCGGGTGACCACAGAATTTGGGCCCCTCGAAAGTACGCACCAGCGCGCGCTCGGCATCACGACTCAGGCCGCCGCACAGCAACGGCGCAAACATCGCGATGGTCTCGGTATGAACCCATCGTCCGGTGCGAAGATCGAAATCCTTTGCTGCACCCGATCGTTCATCGGTGGTGGCAATTACGCCCTGCCGGAATCGATCTGCCCAACCGCGCAGATCACGGACGTCGGAGTTTGGTCGCGAATGCTCCTCACCGATGGTTGCCAAAACGTCACATGCCATCGAGAAAACCGCACTGACAAACACGTCCTCCACGGCAAAACTCATGGCAGTGGCGAGTTGAGAATCCTCGTACCTCACGGCCTTCATCTCTTCGAGAAGCCAAAGGTAGCGGTCGTATTCGTGATCCGTTGGTCGCTGAGACAAGTCGGTCACCACAGCGAGATCAGCGCGCTGATACGCAGGCACCTGTCCCGCAACAACATTCGCGTACGCCAGATCCCATCGCGGAGAATTGTCCATCCCCGATTCCCACCCGTGATAGAGCGCGATGCGGCCGTTGCCGTCGAGATCGCGGGCCTCCGCCAACCAGCGGTGCCACCGAACCAGATCGCTCCAGCGCCGGTCGAGGAACTCTTCCGCGACCGCACGCGTCGTACGTCCGTGCCGACGCGAATGATCGAGAATCCGCTGCACCGCAATCGCGTGAACGGGGGGTTGGGTGATTCCCGACGTAGCGGTACCCAAAGGAGCATGCGCTGCCAACGCATTGACATCCCAACGCGTCGGGCCGGGGAAGTAGCCGTCGACACCGTTCGCAAACACGATGTGCGGAATCATTCCGTTCTTCCACTGAGCCGAAAGCAAGGTATCGAGCTCTACTACCGCCCGTTCGACGCTGAGCGGCGCCAAACCTACCGCGACGAACGCGGCGTCCCAGCTCCACATGTGGGGATACAGCTTCGGGGCAGCGCTGGTCATCGTGCCCAGGTCGTTTCCGCGCAGCAGGTAGGCAGCTCGGGCGGCGAGCTGAGTCGGGGTAAATCCGCGGTCGGCCATAGATGTCTATTTTGCGACGCGCGGCGCCTCTGCGCTCATCGAGCACGAATCGGGCGCCGTAACCGCGATAATGTGGCAACACCGTCAGGCGATCTCGAAGTGGAGGGCTTGTGCGCGAGAAGATCAAAGCACTGCTGTTCGACGTCCAGGGCACAGCGACCGATTTTCACAACACCCTGTGCCGAGAGGCCCGTCGGATCACCGACGTTGACATCGACTGGCCAAGATTCGTCAATCTCTGGCGCGCTGAGTACTTCGCGAACACCTCCGAGGCCGACGACTCCACAGGCGAATGGGTGACAGTACATTCGGTGTACCGCGAGGCTCTGCGCAAGCTTTTGGCCCGCGAGAGCATCGAACTTTCCGATGCCGAACAGGAAGAACTCACCACCGCCTGGAAATTCCTGGACCCGTGGCCGGACACCGTCGCAGGCCTGACAACCCTGCGCCAGCAGTACACAATCGCTGCCTTGTCCAACGCCGATGTGAATGCCGCAGTCAGCATCTCCCGGCACGGAAATCTGCCATGGCATGCCGTCTTCACCGCCGAAATGGCCGGTGTCTTCAAACCAGATCCGAAGATCTACCACCTGGCTGCTCGATACCTCGGGTTCGACCCGGCCGAGATCATGATGGTTGCCAGCCACAAATATGACATCCGGGCGGCCAAAGCTCTCGGATTCCGCACAGCCTTCATAGCCCGACCACTCGAATTCGGAGCCAGGGGCAATCCCGATGTGTCATTCTCCGACGAGTTCGACATCAACGCCGAGGACTTTCTCGATCTGGCAGCGCAATTGGTCCACTGATGCCGTGCCTGCGCGTCGTTGCTGGTATTCCTACGTGAAGGAATATCGAAACGGACAGGCGGTTTGGATTTCATGGGCACCAAGGAAGACAGCGCTACCCGCGAACGCAAGGCCCTGCGGTACTCCCTCGTGGTCGCAACGGCGTTGGCTGTGCTCGCCGCATTCTGGGGCTGGATCTCGCAGTCCCAGGTGATCCTGCTCGACGGTGTGTACGCCCTCATCGGAATGGTGTTGACGGCGCTGTCGCTGCGGGTCTCGCGGATAGCCGACTCGGGCCCCACCGCACGCTTCCCCTTCGGTAAGGAGGCATTGATCCCGGTAGTCATCGCTGTCCAGGGCATGGCACTACTGGCGACACTCGCGTACGCCGCAGTCGAGGCAGTTCGTGTCATCCTCGCGGGCGGGGCCGACGTCACCGCGGGGTCGCTGGTGGCATACGGCGCTGTCAGCGCAGTGGTGTCGATCATCATCTGGCGCTACGTCGGACAAGTCGACCGCACATCTGATCTGCTCGTCGCCGAAGCCAGGCAATGGGGAGCGTCGGCTGCCTTCAGCGCGCTGGTCGCAGTCGGTGCTGTCGTCGCAATGATCCTGGGCCGCACCGATTTCTCCGACGCCGACCGATATGTCGACTCCGTCTTGGTCCTCCTCGGCTGCGCGATGTTGGTCCCACAACCGTACGCACTCCTGCGAACCGCACTGATCGAACTCCTCGAAGGTGCTCCCGGCGAAAACGTTCAGGCCCGCGTGCGCGAAGCCATCACCGCAGTCCGCGACGAATTCGGCTTGGACAAACCGACTCTCACCATGAGCAAGGTGGGTCGCAAGCTGTATATCGAAGCGACGTTCATGGTCGCGCCACACAGCTGGGACATCGACGGTGAAGACGCAGTACGACGCTCGTTCGCCACCAGCCTCGCCGATCTCCCCTACGAACCGTGGCTGAACATCGAACTGACTACAGATCCGGCGCTGATGCTCTAGAGGCGGAATCTCCTCTCGAACAATAGAATCGCGACGGCAGGCTCAGCCTCACCTTCCCCCCAAAAAACCCTTGACTCGAAAGTATGTTCGAGTATGATGGAAGGTGGAACGGGGGGTTCTCATGACGATCGACATCACCGACGACGCTGTCACTGCCGTGGTCAACAGCTCCGCTGTGGGTGTGCGCGGACGATTGTGGCGGCTGCACCCCACCGACGTCCGCGAGATCGCCATCACCGCGTCAGCGGAAATCCTTCGCCTGGAAGCCATTCGAGTGGCCGCCGTCGACACCCTGACGTTGAACCCGGACGAACAAGTACTCTGCTACCGCGGCACCGGACAATGGCTCGCGAACCACACCATGCTGCAAATCTCCACCGGCAGAAGAATCGCAGCCCTGGGAAAAGCCCTACGGTCATTCCCCGAGATCGAAGACCAATTCGACTCCGGCGACCTCACTTTCGAGCACGCGGCACTGATCGTGGCGTTCTGCGAATCCCCACCCAAAACAATGCCCGACGCCGCGCTTCCGTACTGCCGCGACACACTCCTCGCGGCAGCATCCGGCGTCGAAGCAACCACCGTCAAACTGCGCTACGCCATCAGCGTCCTCGAGCACATGTTCGAATCCGACGACATACCGCCAAGCGAAGATACCGATCGGAACGAACTGCGCATCTCCCCGACCCTCAACGGAAGAGTGGCCGTGCGAGGCGATTTCGACGGAGTGACCGGTGAGATGCTTCTCTCCGCCCTCTCCAGCCTCTCCATGCCCACCCCCGCCAAGGACGGCACACCCGACAAACGACCCGCCGCCACACGCAACGCAGACGCCATGGCAGAGCTCATCCGGCGCTACCTCGACAACGCTGCCACCGGTATCGACGGCGGCCAACGCCCGCACCTGAACGTGCACATCAACGCCAAAGACCTGGCCTACCACCGTGAATGCGCCACAACGGGTGATGGCTCAACACCTGGCCCGTCCGACAGTGACGACCTCGACACCCTGGACCTTGGCATGCCGGATCTCGACAAACAAGATCTCGATGTCGGCCACATGCCCTGGATGGGACCACTGAGCGTCGGCCGCACCCGCATGATCGCCTGCGACTGCATGCTCGGCGCCGTCCTCCTCGACGAAAACGGTGCCCCACTCGACGTCACCCCACTCAAAAGGCTTGTCACCGCGGCACAACGCACCGCCCTGATCGCCCGCGACAAAGGATGCGCCTTCCCCGGCTGCGACTGCGTCCCCGCCTGGACCGACGCCCACCACATCAAACACTGGGCCAAAGGAGGACCAACCGTCATGGACAACCTGGTCCTGCTCTGCCGAACCCACCACACCCTGATGCACCGAAAACCCGGATTCACCGGACAATGGGAAATCCAGGTAGGCGCTGATCACCTGCCCTGGTTCATCCCCCCGCCAGGCATCGACCCCGACCAGAAACCCCGCCGCTCCACCACACGGATCTGAACCCGGAGGTCACCGAGCAAACGCCTCGGTGACCCATTCCGGCATGCTCTCAATTGCCCGCCCACTCCAGAAGATTTTCGGCGGTCCACGTATTGATCACCCGATCCGCTTCGACGCCGCACTTTTCGGCCCGGTCACAGCCGTAGCCCTGCCAAGCCAGCTGACCGGGGGCATGGGCGTCGGTATCGATGGAGAAAAGACAATCGAGATCGCGGGCCAACTCGATCAAACGCGAAGGCGGGTCACGACGCTCCGGTCGGGAGTTGATCTCGACGGCGGTCCCTGATTCTCGGCAGGCCTCGAACACTTTCTCCGCATCGAACTGCGACTCGGGCCGGGTTCCGCGAGCACCCTCGACAAGGCGCCCGGTGCAATGCCCGAGAATATCGACACGCGGATTTCGCACTGCAGCAAGCATTCTGCGGGTCATCGCCTCGCGTTCGGACCGCAGCTTCGAGTGCACGCTCGCCACCACGATGTCGAGTTCGTCGAGTAGATCGGGATCCTGATCGAGTGAACCGTCCTCGAGGATGTCCACCTCGATTCCCGTGAGGATGCGGAAGGGAGCCAGTTCGGCATTCAAACCGGCTATCACGTCGAGTTGAGAACGTAGGCGCTCCGCGGACAGCCCGTTGGCAACAGTGAGGCGAGGCGAATGATCGGTGAGGGCGCAGTAGTCGTGGCCGAGTGCTGCTGCGCGTCGCATCATCTCTTCGATGGGGCTTCCGCCGTCGGACCAGTCGGAGTGTGTGTGGAGATCGCCGCGCAGCGCTTGGCGCAATGGGCCGTCGCCGATGGGCTCGGCCTGCCCCCGCAGTTCCTCGAGATACTCGGGGACGCCGTCGTACGACTGGGCGATGATCATTGCCGTCTTGGGCCCGATGCCGGTGAGAGCCTTCCAACTGTCGGCCTTCCGGCGAGACTCCTTCTGCTCGTCGGACAATCCAGCAAAGACCTCCGCAGCTCGGCGATAGGCCTTGACGCGGTGCGTTTCAGCGCGTGATCGTTCGAGCCAGTAGGCGATCTCCCGAAGCGCTTCATCCGGTTCCATGAGACCACTGTTCCGTCAGCAGCGGCTCGCGGCAAGCCTTGATCCCCTTACGCTGTGAATATGGACGACCCGAGAGCACGATTCGAAGCCGCGCGGGTGGCTCACCTGGCAACGGCAGATGCGGCCGGCGTTCCGCACATCGTGCCGCTGGTATTCGTTTTGGTCGGCGACACCGTCTATTCCTGCGTCGACCACAAACCGAAGACCACCACCGCACTTCGCAGGCTCCGGAACATCACCGAGACAGGGCGTGCGAGCCTGCTCGTCGATCATTACGACGACAACTGGTCCGCGCTCTGGTGGGTCCGCGTCGACGGACGCGCGGAGGTCCTCGGCCCCGGCACCAAGGAGTCCGAGAACGCAATCGACGCTTTGGCCGCAAAGTATCCGCAGTACGTAGATCACCGACCGCACGGACAGGTGATAGCCGTCCGCGATGTGGATTGGTCGTCATGGTCCGCCGCAGCCTAAGGTTCTGTCCTAGTGTTCAAGGAGCGAAAGTGATTGCAACACTCTCAATTCGGGCAAATTGGCGGGGGATCGATGAAACGACGACAGTTACTTCAGCGCGCAGCCACAGGCCTGGCGCTGGTAGCGGGACCTCAGGTGATCGACATGGGTAGCAGTTCCGGAAGCAGCCAAGACGCAACAACCCCGTTGGATGAGCTGTTGCAAGTCGTTTCGCTCTCCCACGTGAACGACCCCGCGACCACGCCGATTTTTCCCGGCGATCCCGCGTTCACTCTCGACCCAGCGGCAACCATCGCAGACGACGGCTACTACCTCCAGTACGTCAAGGAGGGTGAACACACGGGCACACATTGGGGCGCACCCGCGCACTTTCAGGAAGGTGGACTCACAGCCGACCAACTCGATCCGGCCGACCTCTTCCTTCCCGCAGTGAAGATCGACATCCGGGACAAGGCTGCCGCCGATTCGGACTATGCGCTCACGGTCGCGGACCTTCAGGAGTGGGAAACGCGCAACGGCAAGATCCCCGATGGAGCGGCCGTGGTTCTCTGGACCGGTTGGGAATCGCGCTGGGGTAGCGAAGAATATGCCAACGCCGATGCCGAGGGTGTCACCCACCAACCCGGCTTCTCGGTGGACGCGGCGCGGTGGCTGATAGACACCGGACGCTTGGGCACCCGCGGAGCATTGGGAACCGACACCTTCGGTCCCGACCTCGGAAACGACGAGACCTACCCCGTCTCGACGCTCCTGTACGACAAGCATCGAATCAGCCTGGAGAACTTGAACAATCTTGCCGCCCTGCCAACCACCGGGGCGAGCATCCTTGTCGGTGGCGCGATCAACAAGGCCGGATCGGGTTCACCGGCAACGATCTTCGCACTCTTACGGCGCTAGTCTTCGCGGCGATCGCAGTAGACGACAACAGCGCCCTTTCCGCTTCTCTTCGCCTCGTACATCGCCGCATCGGCTCGGCGGAGAAGAGCGTGTGCACTCAGCGGCTCGTCGGCTAACTCGAACTGCGCGACACCAACGCTCGCACCTACCGACACCGATGTGTCTGCAGTCTGATCAGAACTGAGCGCGTCGACGATCCGGTGGGCTACGACGACGGCGTCGTCGATCGGGCCCTGCAGAAGCACCGTGAATTCGTCGCCGCCGAATCGAGCGACAAATGCACTCTCGGGAACCGCTTCACGCAGACGCGCCGTGAGGGCAACCAGCAACCGGTCACCGGCCGGGTGCCCGTAACGATCGTTGACCTGTTTGAAGTCGTCCAGATCGACAAGCATCAGCACCCAATCGGAGTTCGTGAGGCGGTAGTTCTCGATGGCGCTCGCGAAGTGTTCGTCGAATGCGGCCCGGTTGGCGAGCTCGGTGAGTGGGTCGTGATGCGCTCGGTACCGGAGCTCGTCCTGCGCAGCGGAGATCTGTTGGAGGAGCGCGTCGTTCTCGAGGAGCGTGAGTATCTGGCGCACCAGCGCGAGAACCAGCACGCCGACGCCGAGTATCACGACCACGGCATCGAGGTTGCCGACGATCAGTGCCTGAACAGTCACGATCGTCGCGATCACCGCGATCAACAGATACGGCAGCAGCAACTGAGTCCGATCACTTCGCCACTGCTGTGGCGCGTCGCGGTTCCGAGGCTCGGTTCGCTTCGTCAGCGCCGCCAAGGCGATCAAAGGCGGCCCCGCGATGAACCCGGCATCGGCGATGGTCGGCATACTCTCGGCGCCGATCGCGACCAAGTACGCGTACAGACTGTCCGAAAGGGAGAGCATCACCAACCCGCACCCGAGGAACGTCAGCGGTTCGCGGATCTCGGCAACGGCCTTCGGCCCGATGACCATCAGCAAGACCATCGCGATCAGAACGAAGTCGGTGATCGGATACATCACCGCGACAAGAAACCCGAGAGATCCCGTCGGACCGGTATGAACGACGGCGCCCAGGGCGGTCGTCCACGTGAGGATGAACAATCCACCGACAACGACAAGACCGTCGAGCGTCAGCACGAGCCAGAGATGGATCGGGCCGATCGCCTCACGCCGGGGAGACTCACGTACCAGCGACAGAAGCGCCGGTACGGCAAACACCGGGAACATGAAGAAACCGATGTCCGCGATCGACGGCGACGGAAGTGGTACGTGGAGAACTGAGCGGTAGAACGCCCAGAAGAACATTCCGAGGGTCCAGCCGGCCATACCGAGAGCCATCAGAGTTCGCCAACGACGCTCGACTCCGTGATGGCGCCGCGACGTCCACCAACAGACCGCAGTCGCAGTGGCGCCGCCGACGAGCTGGGCGACATCGTCCACCAGAACCGAGGTTCGTGGGCTGAGCAGCCCGGATCCGGCGAGGACGATGACCGCAACAACGACGCCGAGAACCAGCCACGTGCGTCGTGCTCGGAACTGCGTCATCGAAGGGCCCATCGGTGTTCAAGGCGTCACCACCGATTGTCTTGCAGCCGGCATCGTTGCGGCCGGAATGTTTGTGGTGACGAATGCCCGTACGAACCTACCCGATTTGGTAGCGGATTGTTAACTGGACGAACGATCAAGACCGCCCTTCAAGCCACGGCGCTGTATTCCGCTCGGGTCCTACGCCGCTGCGAAGTCCATTTCGCGATGACCCCCTGCGACGGGCTGAACAGGTACACCAGGGCGAATACGATGCCCTGCGTCATCACAACCATGCCCCCGGAAGCTGTGTCGAGGTAGTAGCTGACGTAGATACCCGTAATCGCGCAGATTGCGGAAACCACCGGAGCTATCACCAGCATCCGCGAGAACTTGTCAGTGAGAAGGTAGGCCGTCGCGCCGGGGATGATCAGCATCGCCACCACCAGCACGACTCCGACAGCTTGCAGCGCCACAACGGACGTGAGTGCGAGGACGCCGAGTAGCAGCGCTCCGAGACGCTTAGGCGAAAGACCTATCGCGTTGGCATGGATCGGGTCGAAGGCGAACAACGTCAGATCGCGACGCTTGATCAACAGAATGCTCAACGCCAACGCGCCGAGTATCGCGACCTGCAGAAGATCGGACGAGCTCACCCCCAGCAGGTTGCCGAAAATGATGTGGTTGAGATCGGTCTGGCTGGGGGTCACCGAGATGAGAACCAAACCGAACGCAAAGAGAGTCGTGAAGACGATACCGATCGCGGCGTCTTCCTTGACGCGGCTGGTGTTACGGATCAGTCCGATCAGTGCGACGGCGATCAGCCCGAAGATCAAGGCCCCGATGGCAAATGGAGCGCCGACGACGTAGGCGAGGACAACACCGGGCAGGACAGCGTGCGAGACGGCATCGCCCATCAGTGACCACCCGATGAGCACCAACCAACAACTGAGCACCGCGCAGACAACCGCCGCCACAACCGCAACGGCCAACGCGCGCACCATGAATCCGTACTGGAGAGGATCAAGTAGCAGTTCTACGACGTTCATCGATCAGGTCCTGTCCATCACGTCGAGACCGAAAGCCAGGGCGAGGTTTTCCGGTTGAAGCACGGTGTCCGGGTCGGCGTGCACCAGGACCTTGCGCATGAGCAGTACCGCCTCGTCGCAGAGTTTCGGCACGGCGTGGAGGTCGTGAGTCGAGACCAAGATCGATCGGCCGTCGGAAGCCAACTCTCGTAGTAGCGTCGAAATCGTTGCCTCGGAACGCTTGTCGACGCCGGCAAACGGCTCGTCCAGCAAGAGTATCGACGCGTCCTGTGCGATACCGCGTGCGACGAAGGCGCGCTTCTTCTGACCACCCGAGAGCTGACCGATCTGACGATCCGCAAATTCGGTGAGTTCTACTCGCTCGAGGGCCTCTGCCACCGCCTCGCGATCTACACGCCGCGGACGTCGCAAGAACCCGAGGTGGCCGTACCTGCCCATCATCACGACGTCACGGACACTGATCGGGAAGGTCCAGTCGACGTCTTCACTCTGCGGCACGTATCCGACGCGCCCGCTCTTGCGCGCAGCGGCTGCGTCGAGACCGGCGATTCTCACAGAGCCGTTGTCCGGCTTGATCATTCCCATGATCACCTTGAACAAGGTCGACTTTCCTGAACCGTTCATACCGATCAGTCCGCAGACGCTTCCGGAATTCAACATCAGATCGACATGGTCCAGTGCGTGGACCTCGCCGTAGTGAACGCTGACGTTTTCGACGCGAATGGCTTCGTTCATGATTTACCGCCGGTCAGACCGCCGAGGATGACGTCGGTGTCGTGGCGAATCATGTCCAGGTAGGTGGGCACGGGACCGTCGGCTTCGGACAGCGAGTCGACGTACAGCGTCCCTCCGAATTTCGCACCGGTCGCCCCGACAACCTGCTGCATGGGGGCATCCGAGACCGTCGACTCACAGAAGACGGCGGGAACGGAATTGGCCCGGACGAAGTCGATCGCGGCGATGATCTGCTGCGGCGTCGCCTGCTGCTCGGCATTGACCGGCCAGATGTAGGCCTCGCTGAGTCCCGCGTCCCTGGCCAGATAGGAGAACGCACCCTCGCAACTGACGAGTGCGCGCTGACCTGCGGGCAATACCGCCAGCCCACTGACCAGGCCGTCCTGAACTGCTTGCAGTTCCGCCTTGTACTTCGCGCCGTTCCCCGCAAATGCCGAGGCGTTGTCCGGGTCGAGGTCACTGAAAGCAGTCACCATGTTGTCGACGTAAATCTGCGTATTCAACGGAGACATCCATGCATGCGGATTGGGCTTGCCCGCATACGCGTCACCGGCGATCGGAATGCCTTCGACGCCGTCGCTGACCACGACGTGTGGCACGTCCAGACCGTTGACGAATTTCGCGAACCACGCCTCGAGGTTCATGCCGTTGTCGAGGATCAGATCGGCTTCGCTCGCCCGCCGAATGTCTCCGGGCGTCGGCTCGTAGCCGTGAATTTCCGCCCCTGCCTTGGTGATCGACTCGACGCGAAGGTGATCGCCGGCAACGTTCTGGGCAATGTCCGACAGCACGGTGAACGTGGTGAGCACCACCGGGCGGTCGTCGTCGGAGCCGGAATTCACCGCAGAACAGCTGGAGAGAATCAGGGCGGCGAGGGCGGCAATTCCCAGGCGGCGGAAGTTCTTCGCGTCGCGAGTCGTCATGGTCGAACTCTAATATGTGGGTAAACAAATACACAAGTTCGTATAGCCGAACAATTCACACTCGATAGGCTCGGACCATGCGTCCTACTGCCTTGATCACCGGTTCCAGTCGCGGCCTCGGAGCTGCCATCGCACGCGAACTGGCGCCGACACACGACCTGCTGCTCGGTGCACGATCCGCGCAGGCCCTCGAGCCGATCTGCGCGGAACTACCCGGATCGACGCCTCTACCCCTCGACCTCACGGACTACGACGCCGTCGCGGTCGCTGCCTCGTCCATCACGACGCTCGACGTGCTGGTACACAACGCCGGCGTGGCCGACATCGGAACCATCGAGGAATCCTCGGTCGATCAGTGGCGACACACCCTCGAGGCAAACGTCATCGCCGTCGCCGAACTCACTCGAGTCCTCCTTCCTGCCCTCAGGGCAGCCGGTGGCCACGTCGTACTGATCAATTCCGGTGCCGGACTGCGCGCCAACGCCGGCTGGGGCTCGTACGCGGCCAGCAAGTTCGCCCTGCGCGCTTTCGGAGACGCACTGCGCCTGGAAGAGCCGTCCTTGCGGGTCACCTCCATTCACCCCGGTCGGATCGACACCGATATGCAGCGCGACATCGTCGCCGGCGAGGGCGACGAGTACGACCCGGAGCGCTTCCTGAAGGCCTCCACTGTGGCGCGTGCCGTACTCACTGCCGTCGAAACACCGTCCGATGCACACCCCACGGAGATCGTGCTTCGACCTACCGGCCGGTAAATCCCCAGTTCGCCGGTAACGGAATGATGACGATGGCCACCCGGATATCGCTTTTCCGGGTACTGGCCCGATACTGACATCAGTTGTCGGACAAAGAGACTGGACTGGTTCTCAGGAGTTCATCGAGAGGTGGTGTGCGATGCATGATCATACGAATACGTGGGGAATTTCCACCGAGGCTTTCCTCGGGTGGTACGTCGCCGCTGCCACCGGAGCGATGGTGATCGCACTTGTGATCAGAGGCGTCGCCATGCGCAAGCCCACACCTGCATTGCGCACACTCACACCACCGGAGATGGGAGTACTGACCAGCGACGAGCGTGCGGTACGCGCTGCCGTGGCAGAACTCGAGAGTGCTGCATATTCTGCCGGCCAGGGTCAGCATGACCGCTTCACCCGCATCGTCCGCCAGCGGATCGACGACGCCGGTGGAACTGCCGTGCCCTCCCGGCTCGTGCCGACACTTCCTCTGCCGCTGTTGGAGCTTCGTAGCGACCTGGTGCAGGCCGGCTACCTGAACGGCAATCGTGAACACACTTTGACGCGATTGTCCGTGGTACCGGTCGTTATCGTCGCCGTGGTCGGCACAATCAGGACCGGATTCACTGTCGTGAACGAGAACCCGGTGGGATACCTTCCGCTCGTTGTCGTCTGCCTCGCCCTGATTGTCGTAACCCTTCTCCGCCTGAGCCGACGCACTCGTTTCGGCCAGGTCGAATTGAGTCGCTTGAAGGACGAATACTCCTACCTCACACCGAATTTCCAACCGTCGTTTGCCACCTACGGGGCAACGTCTGCGGGTATTGCCGCGGCACTCTTCGGTCCGGGTCGCGACGGCGGTTGGGCACCCGGATGCGGCGGCGGATCTTCACCGTCCAGTTGCTCGACCTTCTCGAGCACCGTGAGCTGTGGGGGGTGAGTGCGGTGAACAACTACTACTCAGCCGACACGTGGGGGATCCCCAGCCAGACTTTCCTTCAGTGGTACCTGGTGGCGGCTGCCGTCGCGATCGGACTCTCGCTGTACAGCCGAATGACTGCGCGCCGGTCACCGGTGGTCGTCGACTCGGTCCGTCGGCCGCTCACTCCTCCCGAGATCGGTGCCTTGACCAGTGACTACCAAGCGGTGCTGGCGTCGATGGCTATTCTGCGTAGCGCCGAACTGATCAGCACCGAAGGCAAGACCAAGCAGGCACTCAGTGCGGAGGACAAGAATCGTCTCGACTGGTTCACCCGTACGGTGCACAAGCGGCTCGGAAACGGAAAGGTCCCGCTGCGGCAGGTGCGTCTGATGGGACGGCTGAACGTCGCACTCGCACAACTACGTACGACGCTGATCGACGAGGGATACTTGCAACGCCCGCAGGACGGGCTGACTGCCGCCTTTCGGACCGTTCCGATCCTGGCGGTAATTGGTCTCGGCGTAGTCCGTCTCGTCGCCGGCATCGCCGGCGGTAAGCCGGTCGGGTTTCTGCTCCTCACCATCATCGTTCTCGCGCTGATGATTCCACTTCTCCGCATCAAGCGTCGTCGGACAGCTTTGGGCGACAGCGAGCTTCGACGCCTCAAGCACGAAAACTCGTACCTCTCACCGAAACTGCGGCCCGCGTACTCGAGCTATGGTCCCTCGCTCGCCGGGCTCTCGGCGGCGCTCTTCGGTTCGGGAGCTCTGGTTCTGATCGATCCCGCGCTGGCGGGAGCAGTGGCTGCGGGCGCCGCGTACACCCCGGGCGGCGGGGGTTCGAGCTACTACAGTTGTGGCTCCTCATCCGGTTCATCCGGCTCGGACGGCGGTGGCGGCAGCGGTAGCAGTTGCGGCGGCGGGGGGTGTGGGGGATGAGCACGCATGCAGCCGACACTTGGGGGATCCCCAGCGAGGATTTCCTCTACGGCTACATAGCCGTATCGGCCACGCTCATGGTTCTCACTCTGGTGTGGCGTCTGATGATCCGGGCACGCCGGTACGGGTACTCAACCGAGCACGGGTATTCCGCCGAGCAACTGACGCCTCCGGAAGTCGGAATGCTCACCGGCGAGTCACGCGCCATCGCAGCATCGTTGGCAATCCTGCGTAGCGCTGATCTGATCACCACCGACGGCGCTGTCCTGCGCCCGTTGGGCCCTGGCGACGAAACCCTGGACTGGTACACCCTCACCGTGTACCAGCGCCTGGCCCAGCAGGCTCTACCCCATCGTCGGCGGCAACTCGCCGAGCGCATGACGGTGGAAACAGCTCGCCTACGAAACTCTTTGGCGGACCGGGGATACCTGACCTCCGACAGCACCAGGCGTTCAATCTTTCTCTCCACAGTTCCGCTGAAGATCCTGGTGGCCGTGGGTATCGTCCGCGTTGCTTTCGGACTGCACAACGACAAGCCCGTCGAGTTTCTGATTCTCGCCGTACTCGTCACCGGGTTCAGCATCCCGCTGCTCGGGCTCAACTTCGATCGCACCACCTCGGGCAATGCGGCACGTTCGGAACTGACCACGGCACACGCCTACCTGTCCCCGCGCAACAAGCCTGCCTTCTCTGCCTACGGACCACGCTTGGCGGGGATGTCCGCCGCTCTCTTCGCCGGTTCGGCGATGCTGATGATCAATCCCGCCTTGGCCTCCGCCGCCGGAATCGGTGCCGACGGCAGCGGAAGTAGCGGGGGTTCGGACGGCGGTAGTTCAGACGGGGGAGGAGGCAGCTGCAGCGGGGGTGGCGGATGTGGCGGCGGCGGTGGTGGATGCGGGGGATAGCCGCGTCCGGGCGAGCAGAAGCGCTGCGGCCTCGGTAGTGATGCCACGTTCCTCGCTCAACCAATACACCTCGTCCAGAGTTCGACCGATCCCTCGGGTTCGTTCGACGACGTCGTCTTCGTTCCACCCCAGGACTTCTCGCCCCACGAGGTGAAAGGCTCCGCCTGCGTTCGCCACGAAATCAGGGGCACAGAGAACCCCGCGGCTTCGCAGAACCTCGCCCGCAGCGGCATCGGTCAAGATGTTGTTTGCTGCGCCCGCCACGGCCAGAGTCGGAATCGACGCAGCAGCAGCGGAATCGATGATGCCTCCCATCGCACAGGGAGCAAAGAGGTCACACGACGTTCGAAGTACCTCGTCCGCAGGAACGATCGTGTGCCCCGCAAGAGAAGCCGCCTCGAGGCGCTGCGGGTCCGTATCGGCAACAAGCAGGCGTGCCCCAGCCTGCGCTGCGAGACGTACAACATCCCCGCCGACGGCGCCGAGCCCCTGAACCAGCACCTTTCGGCCGTCGAGTGTTCCGAGTCCACGACGGCGCGCCGTGGCCTTCATCGCTTCGAACACGCCCAGAGCCGTGGCGTGCGCGCTGGAACCGGCGCCACCGTTGTCGACCGAACGCCCGAAGACGTACTTGGTGGTGCGACTGAGCTGATCCATGTCGGAAGAGTTGGTGTTGACGTCAGGACCGGTCCAGTAGTTTCCTTCGAGCTTGTCGATGTTCTCCGCGTGAATGTCGAGGATACGAGACCAAGTCGCCGAGTCGATCCGATTGCGCGGTGCGGGCAGTGCTATCACCGACTTCCCGCCACCCATCGGCAGGTCGGAGACCGCCATCTTCAAAGTCATTGCGCCGGCCAGCTTCCCGGCGTCCGCCAGCGCGTGACCGATCGAGGGATAATGCGCCGCCCGCGTGCCACCCGACGCCGGTCCCAGACGGGTGGAGTCGATTCGGATCACAAAGGTCGTGCCGGTCTCCCGATCATGTCGGGCGACGGTCAGTTCACCGTCCCAGCGCAGTTCGTCGTCGATGCTCATTGCAGATCCTCTTCTGGTCATGGTTCAGCTGTGCGCGTGCAGTGGTGTTCCCGCGAGTGCGAGCATGGCCTCGCCCAACGCCTCGTTCTGGCTGGGGTGTGCGTGGATGAAACGCCCCACTTCATCGGGAAGTGCTTCCCAGGCGACGGCCAACTGCGCCTCACCGATCAGTTCACCAACCCGGTCGCCTACCAGGTGGACGCCGACGACGGGACCTCTGGTTCCGCTGCGAATCACTTTGATTCCCCCGGTGGTTCGCAGGATCTGACTCTTGCCGTTACCCGACAGGTCGTAGACGACGGTGGAGACGTCACCGTACTGCGTGCGCGCCGCCTCTTCGCCGAGTCCGACCGACGCAACTTCGGGATGTGAGTACGTCACGCGAGGAATCAAGTGTTCGGCGACCGGTATCGGATCCTTCCCGGCGATCTGTTCAGCCACAAAGATTCCTTGTTGGAAACCTCGGTGCGCCAACGCAAGACCGGGCACGATGTCGCCGACCGCGTACGCACCGTCCACGGACGTACGGAGGCGTTCGTCGGTGACGACAAATCCCTTGTCGAGGCTGATTCCGTTTTCTTCGAAACCGTTACCGTCCGTGCGGGGTCCGCGGCCGACGGCGACCAACAGTAGGTCGGTATCGACTATCGTTCCGTCACCTAGTTCGATGCGGACCGAATCGGCTGCTTCTTTCGCGGAAACGATCTTTGTGTCTGTCTTACAGACGATTCCGCGTTTCCGGTAAGCCCGCTCCAGCTGCTTCGACGACCACGGGTCCTCGGCGGCGATCAGTCGGGGGAGTGCCTCGACGATCGTGACTTCGGCGCCGAACGAGCGCCAGAGGCTCGCGAACTCGACGCCGATGACACCGCCACCGAGCACTGTCGCGCTGGTGGGCACCCGGTCGAGTTCGAGCGCCTGGTCACTGGTGAGGATCCGGCGGCCGAGTTCTATGCCGGGCAGTTCCCGCGGATACGAACCGGTGGCCAGAACGAGTGATGTTCCGGTATAGCGGGTTCCGTCGACGTCGATGCTTCGCCCACCGACGTACGTTCCGTATCCGTTGACGATAGTGATCTTGTGTTGCGCCAACAAACCTTGCAGACCGCTGTACAGCCGCTCGACTGTCCCGTTTTTGTAGTCGTGCACCTGCGCGACGTCGATGCCGTCAAAAGATGCTCGGACTCCGAATTGCTCACTGGTGCGTGCCGAATCGGCCACCTCGGCGGAATGCAGCAGCGCCTTGGTCGGGATGCATCCGCGGTGCAGGCACGTTCCGCCGACCTTGTCCGCCTCGATCAGCGTGACCGACAATCCGAGTTGGGCGGCGCGGATGGCGCAGGCATAGCCGCCCGATCCTCCACCGAGGATCACGACGTCGCTGTGGGGTTCTGCAGTTGTCATCGGAGCCTTGGTCATCAGAGCCTTGGTCATCAGAGCCTTCCCAGGACGCGGATCGGGTTCTCGATGTAGTCACCGAACAGCCTCAGGAATCCACCGGCTTCGCCTCCGTCACAGACGCGGTGGTCGAAGCTCAACGAGATCTGAGTGACCTTACGGACGGTCAACTCGCCGTTCACCACCCACGGCTTGTCGATGATGCGTCCGATGCCGAGTATCGCCGCCTCGGGGTGGTTGATGATCGGAGTCGATCCGTCGACCCCGAATACCCCGTAGTTGTTGAGCGTGAACGTGCCGCCGGTCAGGCGGGCGGGTTCGAGTTTGCCGTCGCGCGCAAGGTCGGTGGTCACCCGAAGTGCTTGTGCGAGTTCGACAGCGCTCAGGGTATCGGCATTGCGAATGACCGGTACCATCAATCCCTTCGGTGTCTGTGCGGCGATTCCCAGGTGCGTGCGGGCGTGTCGAACGATCTCGCCTCGAGCAGTATCGACCGACGAGTTCAGTTCGGGGTACTGCGCCAACGCCGCGATGGTCAGCCGAGCCAGGAGCGCCATCAGGCTGATCTTGTCGGAATCGGGCAGTGACTTGTTGATCTCGGCTCGCGCCGCCAACAGTTCGGTGGCGTCGACGTCGACCCAGGTTGTCGCGTCAGGGATCTCACGGCGGCTGGTGGACAGCTTGTCGGCCACCACCTTGCGAAGCCCCTTGATCGGGATGCGTTGGTCGCTCACGTGCGACGTTTCCGTCTCCGGGCCGGTGTTCGACCCGGCCTCGACGTCAGCGCGCGTTATCACCCCGCCGGCACCGGATCCGGAGAGCGAGGAGAGGTCGATATCGTTGTCGACAGCCAGCTTACGAACGATTGGTGAGATCACGCGTACCGACGAAGGAGTCCGACGTCGGCGTCTCGGTGCATCCTCACTGGTGCCGTAGCCGATCAGGACGTTGCCCGAACCCGCGCGTTCCTCTTCACGGTAACGCTCGTGGTTGGCCGAAACGACCGCGTCGACACTGCCGCCACCACTCACAGTGATCAACGGCGTGCCCACCTTCAAGGTGTCGCCGTCCTTGCCATGTAATTCGACGACGGTCCCGGCGAACGGGATAGGCACGTCCACAGCAGCTTTCGCAGTCTCGACCTCGACGACGATCTGATCGATGGTGACCACGTCGCCGACCTTGACGTGCCACTCCGCAATATCGGCCTCGGCCAGACCTTCACCCAGGTCGGGGAGCATGAATACCTGATTGCTCATGCCGTCACCGCCCAACGGGTGTCCGGGGCGTCGTTCCACTGCAGACGGTCGACGGCGTCCAGGACACGGTCGACGCTGGGCAGGTGGTGACGCTCGAGCTTCGGCGCGGGGTAGGGGATGTCGAATCCGCTGACCCTGAGCACCGGAGCGTGGAGATGGTGGAAGCATCGCTCCTGCACGCGAGCAGCAATTTCCGCACCAACACCGGCAAAGCCCTGCGCTTCCTGGATGACGATGCAGCGTCCGGTCTTTCGCACCGACGCGGTGACCGTCTCGTCGTCGAACGGCACTATCGACCGGATGTCGATCACCTCGATGTCGCGGCCCTCGGCCGCAGCAGCCTCGGCGGACTTCAGTGCAACCTCCACGGACGGACCGTAGGCAACGAGCGTCGCGTCACGACCGGGGCGCCGGACGACGGCGCGCCCGATCGGCTCACGTGCGGTCAGTTCGACATCGGCTCGCGAGAAGTACAGCTTCTTGGGTTCGAGGAAGATCACCGGGTCGGGGTCCTCGATCGCCGAACGTAGCAGTGAGTACGCATCTTCCACCGTGGACGGCGCCACGACCTTCAGGCCGGGCGTGTGTGCGTAGTAGCCCTCGCTGGAATCACAGTGATGCTCCACCCCGCCGATACCGCCGGCAAAAGGAACACGGATGACTATCGGAATCGACAGTGCACCCTTGGTACGGTTGCGGATCTTTGCGACGTGGGAGGCGATCTGCTCGAATGCCGGATAGGCAAACGCGTCGAACTGCATTTCCACGACCGGACGAAAACCAGCCATGGCCATGCCGATTGCGAATCCGATGATGCCGGACTCGGCGAGGGGAGTGTCGAAGCATCGGTCGTCGCCGAAGTCGCGGGTGAGGCCGTCGGTGACGCGGAAAACGCCGCCCAGGGTGCCGACGTCCTCACCGAAGACGACAACGTTGTCGTCCGCAGCCAGAGAGTCCCGTAGCGCGGTGTTGAGGGCCTGAGCCATCGTGAGCATGGGCATGGTCAGTGTCCCCCTGTGTCAGCGGCTTCGGCAGCAAGTTCGGTTTCGAGTTGGGCTTGTTGCTCACGCAATTGCGGTGTCTGCTCGGCGAAGACGTACCGGAACAGATCGAGCGGATCGTGCGGGCGGTCGACGTTCATGCCGGCGCGAAGTGTGGCGGCCTCGGCTTCTGCCTCTGCGGTCAGTGATTCCACGAACGCGTCGTCGATCAGATCGTGTGCGCGCAGATACTTTTCGAGACGCGGCAACGGATCTCGCCCGAGCCAGCTTTCCACCTCGGCGCTGTCGCGGTAGCGGGAGGCGTCGTCGGCATTGGTGTGTGCGTCGATGCGATAGGTGTGTGCCTCGACGATCACCGGTCCGTTTCCGCTGCGGACGAAGCGCGCCGCCTCGTCCATGACGGCCATCATCGCAACAGGATCGTTGCCGTCGACCTGCTCGCTGCCGATCCCGTAGCCGACGCCCTTGTGCGCCAACGTCGGTGCTGCGCTTTGACGTGACAACGGCACGCTGATCGCAAATCCGTTGTTCTGCACCAGAAAGACGACCGGTGCCTTGAAGACGGCGGCGAAGTTCAGCGCTTCGTGGAAATCACCCTCACTGGTGGCCCCGTCGCCGCAGAGCGCCAGCGCGACGGTGTTCAGGCCCCGTCGGGACTCCCCGTAGGCCACCCCCGCTGCATGCAGCAATTGCGTTGCCAGCGGGGTGCACTGCGGCGCACTGCGCAGCGCTACCGGGTCGTACCCGCAGTGCCAGTCGCCGGCAAGCATGCTCAGAATCTGCACCGGATCGACACCCCGAGCAGCCAACGCCATCGAATCCCGATAGGTGGGGAAGAGCCAGTCACTCGGCTCCAGACTCATCGCTGCCGCGATCTGGCATGCCTCCTGCCCTCGCGAGGACGGATACACGGCCAAGCGCCCCTGTTTGGTCAGCGCCGTCGCCTGCTGGTCGAAGCGTCTGCCCAGGAACATCTTTCGATACATCTCGATCAGGCGATCGTCGCTCGGTTTTGCGTAGCGGGCCTCGCTGCGCGTCAGTTCTCCAGCAGGGTCGAGGTACTGCACCGCGGAATCGGCCGGCAGGAACTTTTGATACCGCAGTTCCCCCAAGGGCTCGACAAGAGTCACTTCTACCTCCAGAAGACGTTGTGTCCATCAGTATTCGCACTTCGGCGACGTAATGGCAGAAGGCGTCGAAGATTCAAGACAAACGGCCTATCATGAGGATTCGGGCAGCAATATGTCCATCAACCGACTCGACTACCGAAGCAGGAATGGACAGATGGCCACCGAACCGCACGCTCTCGATGCGATCGACCGCCGCATCATCGCCGAACTGGTCGCAGACAGTCGCATCTCCATGCGTGCACTGGCCGAGAAGGCGCACATATCTCGCGCTCACGCCTACGTCCGCATCGAAAGGCTCGAGGACGCCGGAATCATCACCGGATTCACGACGCGGATCGCCCATGAGAAGGCCGGACTCGGCTCCTCGGCGTACGTGGCGCTCTCGATCAGGCAGCACTCGTGGCGAGGTCTGGCTGCGTCGTTGAAGGCACTGCCGTTTGTCGAGCACTTCTCCCTCCTCGGCGGCGACTTCGACGTTCTGGTGCTGGTTCGAGCCCCGGACAACCAGGAACTACGCCACACCGTTCTCGAAGAACTCCAGGGACTCGACGGGGTTCTCTCGACCAAAACGTGGCTGATCTTCGAAGAAGGCAACGGTCCGGGACCCAACTGGTTGCCCGGCTGATCCGTCTATAGTCGCCGTTAGCAGTTGCACACGGGAGGTGACTCGAATGACCCTGTACGGCCTGGGAATCGGTTGGCGTCCCGAGGTATCCGGAATCATCGCGCAGCTAGACGGCCTGGCATTCTGCGAAGTCATTGCCGAATCCATCGGAACCGAGATACCGCCGCACCTCGGTTCGCTGGGAGTTCCGGTGGTCCCGCACGGAATCTCGCTCTCCCTTGGCGGGGCCGAGGCGGTAGATCAGGCACGGATCGATCACCTTGCGCATGCAGCCCAGCTACTGGACGCCCCCTTGGCGAGCGAGCACATCGCATTCGTGCGGGCGGGCGGCATCGAGGCCGGGCACCTGCTCCCACTACCACGCACCTACGAAGCCGTCGACGCCTTGGTACGCAACATCACCCGGACTCAGGACGGTCTACCGGTGCCGTTTGCCGTCGAAAACGTTGCCGCCCTTTTCGACTGGCCCGACGACGAGTTGACCGAAGGGGAGTTTCTCTCGGAGATCGTCGACCGCACCGGGGCTCTGCTGGTTCTCGACATCGCGAACGTCTATGCCAATGCCCTCAACCGAGGGCGTGATCCCTGGGCCGAGCTGAGCCGGCTACCACTCGAGCGAATCGCATACTGCCACATCGCCGGTGGCAGCATCAGCGACGGCAAATACCACGACACGCATACCGATCCTGTGCCCGAAGCCGTGCTGGAACTCCTTGCGCAGTTCACCGCCGCCGGTCACCATCCCGCGATCATGCTCGAGCGCGACGGAAACTATCCGCCGGCACTGGAATTGCTCGACGAGCTCGATGCCATCGCCGACGCAGCGGGTCTGGATCGCATCACCGCGGGCACCGATTGGTCACGCACATGAGCACGCTCGGTGAGCGTCAAGAAGCGCTTATTCGCGCACTGGTGGCGGGTGGCGAACTACCCGAAGGCTTCGACAAAGACGATGCTGCCGTTGTCTCGACGGCACTGCTCCGAAAGCGCGCAGGAGAAGTGGCGCACCACCTTCCGGTCGTGCGCCACACTCTCGGCGATCGCTATCTTCGGTTGTTCACAGCGTGGGCCGACGGACGGCCGAAGACGTCTTCGCACGCGGACGCCCAGGCTTTTGTCGCCCACCTCCAGGACATCGGCGAACTGCCTCGCTCGCCCTGGCATCAGAGGTTTCGAAGACTCTTACGCAAGTGAGACAACGGCTTCGCTGGTGTACATGAGGAACGTCATCGATTCCTGGAAGTACAGCTCGACGGAGTTCGCATCGTGCGAGAGGTAACCGATGGACAGGTCCTGGCCCAGATGCAGTTCGTAGTCACCACCACGCGTCGACAGCAGGAAAGCGCCGTCGATGGCCGGGGCCCAGATGATCTCGCCGTCGAGAACGCGTCGCAGGTGCTCGCGGATGGGGTAGCCGTGATCGGAGGTCTCGTTGATCGCGGTGAACGCGTCAGCGTTCAGGAGCAATGAGTACGGTCCGTTGACACCGGCCAGGCGCAGCGACGTGATCGCCTGGCTGATGGCTTCCGGGTAGTCCTTGGCGTCGATGGGGAGCTTCAATTCCGGGTTGGAACCGCTCGCCCGCACGCCGGTAATGCTGGCTGCGGGGTATCCCTCGAAGATGGCGCGGTCCTCGGCGAACGCGATCTGCTTGGCGGCATCCTTGACCGGCTGCCAGTCGGAGTCCTTGGCGCCGCGTTCGACGTCGTCGATGGCCTGACGGCTGACGGTGAACGGGACCCGCAGTTCGATGACCGGCTGGGACTGACGAGCATGTGCGATGACGCCGTCGGCCAAGGGATTGATCGGCACCTGATGTCCGAGCGGGATGGCCGCAAGATCGTCACCCGACGGGCCCTCCACGTCCACCACACGACGACCGGCGACGTGGCGCTTGAAGGTACGGCTCGCCTCTTCTTCGATCTCGGCCCAGGCTGCTGCCGAAATGGGTGCTAGGTCGCGGTGCAGGTTTGTCATTGCTGGGCACTCCTTTTGAGGCTGCCGATTCCGAGAGAACCGTCAGAGATGGGCGCTGTGAACGTCGCTTCGGGAACGAGCCTGGTCGGCGCGTCCGGGGGATCGTCGAGAAAGTCCGCCGTCGGAACGAAGAAATTGATTCCGGTGACGGCGGTCGAGAAATCGAGAATGCGGTCGTAGTTGCCGACGGGATTCCCGATGAACATGTTGGTGAGCATCTGCTCGGTGACCGTCGGCGACGCCGAGTAACCGATGAAATAGGTACCCATCTCAGCGGAGCCGACGTGGCCGAACGGCATGTTGTCGCGCAGGATCTGGATCTGCTCACCGGATTCGTCTTCGATGACGGTGAGGGCGGTGTGCGAGTTGGCCGGTTTGGTGTCGTCGTCCATCTCGAGGTCTTCGAGCTTGGAGCGTCCGATGACGTTCTCCTGCTCCTCGACGGGCAGTGAGTTCCACTCCGACATGTCGTGGAGGTACTTCTGGACGATGACGTAACTGCTGCCTGCGAAGTCCGGATCCTCGTCACCGACGGTGACCGCAACGTAGGCGGCCTGCCCGGACGGGTTCTCGGTGCCGTCGACAAAACCCATGAGGTCGCGTTGTTCGAAGTACTTGAACCCGTGGACCTCGTCGATCACCGACGCGGCGCCGGCCAACCTGTTGGTCACAACCGTGGCGAACTCGAAGCACAGGTCCATCTGACGGGCCCGGATGTGGAACAACAGATCGCCCGGTGTGCGGGGAGCGTGGTGTTTGTCACCGGTCAACTCGACAAAAGGATGCAATTCTGCCGGCCGTGGACCCTCGAACAGACGGTCCCACGCATCCGAACCGATGCCGACGACGGCGGCCAAGCCACCGGCGGGAACCCGGAATCCGATCGAGCGTTGCAGCCCGGAAATATCCGCCAGAACGTCGTGAACTGCCTGCTCACCACCCTCGTCGATGGTGAAAACCAGGAAGATCGCAGCTTCGGTGAGCGGGGTCAGCAACGGCTGCGGTATCGCGGGAAGGGCCACTTCGGCCTCGTCGATCTCACTCGTTTCCGCCATGCAGACCAGTATGGACGATTCCGGCAGTCCCGGCATCAGTAGTGGGTAAGACGAGTGAAGGTGTCGCGTTACGGTGTCGCGGCCTGGGCGCCCGCGTCGAAGCCAGTCGGAATCTCGAAGATCTTTCCGTCGAACCCAGCGCGGTAGAGATGCCCGGCCGCGAATCCGGAAGTGCCACGCCCGTAGGTCAGCACACTCGACGCCTGCAGTCCGCTGGTGAGCGAGCAGTACTGGCCGGGTCCGTCGATCCGCCACACCTCACCACTGATGTCCGTGGGAACGATTGCGCGATCTCGCGAGTCCAGGGTCAAACCATCTGGAGCAGAGAAGGTTTCGAGACCGCCGAGATCGACCAACGATTCCGAATACCCTGGATTGTCGACGGAGATGCGGCTGACACCCGGGTTTGCGAACGTGCGCGAGACGTAGAGCCAGCGATTATCGGCGCTCAGGGCTGCGCCGTTTGCACTCGGGAAGGTCGCCCACGCCGGGTCGACGGCACCGCCTGGACTGACCTTACCGATCAACGAACCGAAATCGTTGGTGGCATAGATCGTTCCGTCGTGCGCGACGGCGAGGCCGTTTGCAGCGCTCAGACCACCGGCGATCGGCGTCACGGCACCCGAGTTCACGTCCACCCGCGCGACCGACGCAGCACGCGTCAGATCGCCGATCAGCACGCCGGCGTTTGCTCCGGTTCCCACCAGCAGTGAACCGTCCGGGCTCCACGCGAGTGCGCCCGCACCGCCGGGAACCGTCGCGATCGGAACTGCGGCCTGACCAGGCGCGTCGACGCGGAAGATTCGACCACTCACCAGGTCTGTCGTGTACAGGCGACCCTGCCCGTCCACGGTGACACCCTCGAGGGCTGCGCCCGGAATCTGGGCGCTGAGGATTGCGGGGGACGATCCAGGGCAGGGCGGCGCGGCCGCGGCACCGGACACACCCAGAGCCAGAAGCGAACCGGCAACAAGAGCACCGGTGATACCTACCCGAATACCGCGATCGAAGATCCTGGTGCGCATCTGCGCAACGCTAGACCTTCGGCCCGATTTCGCCTAGAGCGACCGAAGGAAAGAGATCAAAAGTTCATTGACCTCGGTAGCACGTTCCTGCTGTACGAAGTGCCCCGCGCCGCCGAGAAGGTGCACACCCCGCAGGTCGGGGACGGTGTCCTTCATGCGGTCCAATGCCTTGGGGCCGCTCATCGCTACGACCGGATCCTCGGCGCCCGCCACGAAGAGCGTCGGGACGTTGACGTTCGCGCCGTCCAGATCCGCACTGCGTTCCCAATTGGCGTCGTACGCTCGGTACCAGTTCAAGCCGCCTGTGAAACATGTTGCAGTAAAGGCCTTTACATAAACATCCAGATCGTCCTCGGTGAGCCACGACCACGGCAATGCAGGCGCCTCGGGCAGTACGTCGAGGTAGCCGTTTCCTTCGGACGGGTTCTTCCAGACGTCGAGGTACCGGTAAGCCCCGGAGAGGGCATGGAAAAGCCGCTGAAGAAACTCACGTGGACGGGCGTCGAGTTCGCGCTCCGCGGCACCCGGTTCTTGGAAATAGTGAATGTGCAGAAAATGCTTGCGCGCCATCGCGGCGTAGATGGTCGAGGGTTTTGCGGGGAACCTGTCGGGCGCATAGGGGACCGCCAACGAGACAAGCCCCGCAACACGATCGGGATGGCGCAGAGCGGTCGTCCATGCGACGGGCGCGCCGAAATCGTGGCCGACGAACACCGCTTTGTCGATTCCGAGAGCGTCGAGTAGGTCGATCAGCCGGTTCGCGACGGCATCGTTGGTGTAGTCCTCGACCGCTTCGGGGCGGGTAGTGCCGCCGTAACCGGGCATGTCGAGTGCGATCGCCCGAAAACCCGCTTCCGTCAACGCTGCCGACTGATGCCGGTAGCTGTACCCGAGGCCGGGAAAGCCGTGACACATAACCACAGCTGCCCCAGAACCGGAATCGTCAATCTGCCAACGGAATCCGTCGACATCGATCGTCTTGACCGTCATGTCAGGCGGTGATCATGTCTTCCTGGTTCCAGAATGCACGCATCGACAGGATCTTTCCGTCGTCGTCGAAGGTCATGACGTCGATGGGTGCGATGGTCAGGGTCTGCTCGCCGAGCTTGGTGATCAGCGAGAAGTGAAATGCCGCTTCGTTTCCGGCGATGCGGAGGGTCTGAAGGTGAGCTTCCTGGTCGAAATTCTCGATCACGGAGTAGAACTCGAGAATGGACTCGCGGGTGGTGCGAACATCGGTACCAACCGGGTCTTCAACCGTTGCACCCTCGGCATACAGGGCCACAACCTGGGCGGCAGTGCCCGTGGCAACTGTCTCGATGTAGGCGTCGACGGTCTTGCGGATTACCTCTGCGGACGGTGCCATGGTCTACCCCTCGTAGTTAGAACAGGTTCTAATTCTGAGGATAACCTACGTCTCTGGTCCACGGGTCAGGTTTCGAGCACCTTGCGCAAGCGAGCCTTCTTCCGGTTCTCCCGGACGATCCAGACGACATCGGCGTCGTCCGACGCCTCCAGGGAGACGAATGCCGGCAGGGCATTCTCCGGATCAGCCGCGACCGCGACGCTCCAGCAGTATCCGAGCGCCTGCCGGAGAGTACGTGTGTCGGCGTCACGACGGGCATCAGCTGGTTGCGAGACGATCCACTCGGTAGCGTCTCGGCACACCTGGACGGCCAGCGCAGCGTTGGTCCTGTCCTTCAGCAACCGTGGCTCGCAGATCCCGGCAGCCGCTGCGCGCAGCGTCAATGGATGGGTGGAGCGCGCCCACTGCTCGATGATCGCCCGGAACAATTCCGGATCCGTGTCGCCTATCGCTTGAACGGCCATCGCGGCAGCTTCACGTGCACGCCACGAAGCACTGGTGGTCGCCTCCGTCAGACTGTCCAGAACAGCCTCGTCGCGCGAACGAACGAGAATGAATCCGAGCCCGACGATCCCACAGCAGCGGATGTATTCGTCTTCGGACTCCACCGCCTGCAGGATGTCGTCGTCATCGGCGCCGCGCGCGAACTCGAGCATGAGCGCGAGGTTCGCGCGCGGGCCGGGCAATCCTGAACGCTCCTGCAGATAACTCCACAGTTCATCGCCGTCCAGATCCGCGAATGTCATGGGAGTCCTTTCGTCAGTACACCCAATCCTGTCAGCCCGGATCTACACGCGCAGCATGTCCACTCAGTGAGCCGGCAGCAGGGACGTCTCCTGCGCCGCGCCGTCCTCTGCGCCGATCTGGACGATGTTTCGCGGCAGGAATACGGCTGCGATCGCACCGAGAACTGCTGCAGCAGCACCGATCAGGAACGCGATACGCATGCCCTCGTCGGTGTAGAACACAGCGCCCTCCATCGCCATCGCGATGTGCGAGTTCAAGACCGTGAAGGCGATGACGGGAAGCACTGCGGGGAAGATGCTCTGGAAGACCGCGACCATGCTCGCCGTGGTTGCCTGCAACTGCGGCGGCACTGCCTCGATGAGCAGGTTCGGGATAGATGCGTAGCCCATACCCATTCCGACACCGAAGATTCCGGCAAAGATGATGAGCAGCGGCTTGTTGTCGTGAATGGTGGCCGTCAATGTGAATCCGACTGCCATGAGGATCATTCCGATAATCATCAGCAGACGCGGTCGGATGTTGCGGCCCACGAGGAAACCTACGATCAAGCCGCCGACCACCACCATGCCACCAAGCGGCGCCTGGAAGATCGCGAATCCTTCTGCCGTGACGCCGAATCCGTATCCCAGGCCGAGAACTGCTGGCGTCATCACCATCATCGGCAGCAAAATCGTGAAGACTCCCGACGCGCCGTAGCAGAACCCGGCACCGACGGCGGTGAGCATCACCGAACGCTTGCCGAAGTAGCGCAGGTCGATCAAGGGCTCACGGATGGCTCGGGCAGAGGCAACCCACGCCACCAGCAGTGCGACGCCGCCGATCAGATAGGCCAGTGTCGAGCCGTTCTTCCAGCCCCAGGTCGGTCCGAAGCTGACGCCGATCAGAATTCCGGCGATGCCCGATCCGAGTAGTACCGCACCGATGAGGTCCAGCGAAGAACGCAGTCGTACAGCTGATTCCGCCGTCGAAGCGAAGATCATGCCGCTGAGCAAAACCAAACCGATGACGAAGAACCAGAAGATGCTCCGGAACCCGTGGTTGTCGATCAACCAACCGGTGAGGAACGGCGCCGGAATAGCGATCAGGCCCATGCCGGAGGTTGCAATACTGACAGCCAGCGCAACGGTTTTCGGCGGAAAGACATCTCGAATGAGGGAGTAGCTCAGGAAGAGGCAGGGAACGAGCAGACCAGTCAGGGACCGGCCCAGAATCAAGACTGCATAGCTCGGCGCAATCGCCGAAATGAAGGAACCGACCGCTGCGCCGGCGACCGCAAAGAGCAGGACTTTTCGTTTGCCGTACATATCTGCGAGCTTGCCGAGCAGCGGAGACGCGACCGCCCCCAGCAGCAGGAACGACGTGAGCAGCCAAGCGCCCTGCGTTGTTTGATAATGCACCGAGATGGCGGGCAGCGCCGTGGAAATCATCATGTAGCTCACCGCGAGCATTTCGAGAAGAAGAACGATCGACGCCAGCGAGAACACCAGTCGCGGAGTCCACCTCTCCGGTATCGACGTCGATTCGGGCAGACTGGGAGACGAACCGTCGCTGTGGACATGAGACGCCATGGCTGAAGAATCCTTTCGGGACACCTGCGAATTCGATTGACCCCCTGCCGAATACCGTCGGCCGGGGCCTTGCGGGGAAGTGCAGTGGAACGACAGCTACCACTCTCGGCAACGTGTTACCTGCATCACAGCCCTCGCGTCGAACGCGCGCTACAGAATGTTCCGCGGAGCGGGACAATCAGGACAACGACTGATTGGCGTCACGAACTCGAAACCGCCCTTGGATTATGAGCAACGGCAACGATTCTCGGTTCGAACTTGAACGTGGGGAATTCCTACCGTTCACCGGTTCGGGTTGACGATGCCGAGAGGGAAGGGTTCGCCGCCGAGCGCACCGGCTGGGAAACACGGAGACGAGGCACTGACAATCAGGTCGCCATTGGTATTCGCAGAGAGATCGAACGCATAGCCGTCGGATGTGCGCGCGGTCGCCGATTTCAGCCCACCTTCGGCCGCCAACTTCTTCCATCCGAAGTCTTGCCACACCCGGAGGATGGTGTCGAAGTATTCAGCGGACTTGCCCGGTGGAATACCGACCACCCAGTACTTGACGATGACGTTCAGCGGCCGGTTTCCGACTGTATCGTCGTCGATGCATGGCAGAACAGTTCCATTGCCAAACAATCCGCTGGGAGCTTGAGGATGCTGACGGGATAACGCGGCATCGCTCGGAGTCTGAGCCAAAGTATCGGTCAAGTATCGGATAACAGACTGACGCGCAAGAGATTCGGTCAAATTTCTGTTCACTGATACGCCGCGAACCATGGCTTCACCTTCTACGTCAGATTCCTTCGCGCATCCTGCCAGCGCAATCAGCACCCCCAATATCACAGCCGCACAACGCGTAGGCATCGAGATCCTTCCGGTGACGTCGATCATTGCGATGCGGTATTCGATATAGGGATGTCGCCGGAAGCCGGGATACCGATCTGATCGATTTACAAAAGAATGGAATTGAAATTCTGCGCACGTGACCGAACAGCAATGGTACAGAGCTCAGACATCCATGCCCCCACCAATGCTGTCGAACCCCTGTACGCGACTCAAGATATCAGCTCTACGTACAGGATGCTCCACGCGAACCGCGCCGATCACATTTTGAACTCAGCTGTCCTCATCCGTTTCCTGGAAGTTGCTTGCAATGTCGTAAAGAGTCCGGCCGCCTCGCAGCCACACGCCCGGCCCCGAAAGGACATGTGGCTTCGATTGCGTTGCCTGTTCGATGATGTGCTTTCCAAGGCCCGTAAGAGACCACGATGTACCGCCCGGTTCTGCACACCAACGCAGTACTTTGGTTGTGCCGCCAACCCATTCGGCACGCCCACGGTTCTTGTCTTCCGAAATCCATCGTTCGACATCCGCACGAACGGCAGAATTGACTGATGTGCCTAAATCAATAGTGAGAAGTTCGCCAGGTTCGATGAGCCCGTATTGCTGAATGATGTGGACCGATTTCTTGTTGCGTCTACGCTCAACGATTTCCATCGTTACCTGGTCCACGGCTTCTTGCGGGATCCCCGCCGTAAGGATTCTGGTCTCAATTCCCTCAGCTGGGAACTGGCAGTGAAATGTAAGGCACAACTGCTGTGACACTTCGGATTCCGAATCACCGATCGCGAAGAGCGTGGCCGTGTGGATTTCGATGTCGAGTGCTGTCGGGGCAAGTTCTGTAAGCCATTTGACGGTCGTGTAAACCTGCGGGTGGAAACTCTCGGCGATGAGTACGATTTTGGGGCGCGTGAGGAGATCAGGAGTCCATTCTCCTTCTCCAGCCACCACCGAACGCAACCTGTTCAGGGCTTCAGCGCTGGTAATCGTCAGCGTATCGTCAAGTTTCTGCTGATTGCACCAGTCCGCATGCGCTTCGGCCAGTGTATCCATGGTGAATGATGCAACCATTGCGGCGTACGTCAGTGCCTGCAGATGTATCTTGCTGTCGGAGCCGCGCTTTAACTCTACGACGATCAGTTGGCCAGATGGGTCAAGGGCCAACACATCGAGGCGGGACTTTTCGCGATCGCCCGACGGTAATGCCCACTTGTCATATTGAGTCGCCACTATCTGCACGCCTGTGCCGAGAACGTCGGGGTTGGCGACTACCCAGCGCTCTAAATCGGACTCCACCAGATTGTGTCGCTTTAGCGTGGACTGGCCGAATGGGAGGGCGTTCTGACCATCGATGCGGAAGACCCTCGCAGCATTGAGCACACTTGATCCATTTCTGTTACCGACTGAATGTAACTTTTCTGCTGGACAATATATCTCGCAATCAATCTGGGGTCATCTACCAGATACGACTGTGCGCCGTTTCGGTAGCGGTAACTACCAAAACGGCGCACGTGCGCGAAGCGCCTACAGAACTATGTTCACCATCTTGCCCGGCACAACGATCACCTTGCGCGGTGCGTTGCCCTCGAGCAGAGCGACGATCTTCTCGTCGGCCAGGGCGATCTCCTCGACAGCCTTGCGATCGGCATCCGCCGGCACGCTGATGCGGCTACGAACCTTGCCGTTGACCTGGATCGGGTACTCGACGGTGTCCTCGACGAGCCACTTCTCCTCGACAGCGGGGAAGGGGCCGTGCGCAAGAGATTCCGTGTGGCCAAGACGTGACCACAGCTCTTCCGCGAGGTGCGGCGCCAAGGGAGCGAGCATCAACACCAACGGCTCGACGGCAGCACGGGGCGCGCCACCCGGGAACGCCTTGGTGAGGTGGTTGTTGTACTCGATCAGCTTCGCAGCGGCCGTGTTGTCGCGCAGCGCGGTGTAATCCTCGATGACACCGGAAATCGCCTTGTTGAGCGCACGCAGCGTCTCCTCACCAGGAGCTTCGTCGGTGACACGGGGCTTGCCGGTCTCCTCGTCGATGACGACGCGCCACACTCGCTGCAGGAATCGCGCAGCACCGACGACGTCCTTGGTCGCCCACGGACGCGAGGTGTCCAGCGGACCCATCGACATCTCGTACACACGCAAGGTGTCTGCACCGAACTCGGCGCAGATCTCGTCCGGCGCAACGGCATTCTTGAGGCTCTTGCCCATCTTGCCGTACTCGCGGTTGACCTCGGCGCCCTCGAAGAAGAACTTGCCGTCATGCTCGACGACCTCTTCCGCGGGCACGTAGACACCGCGGGCATCGGTGTACGCGAATGCCTGGATGTAGCCCTGGTTGTACAGGCGACGGTACGGCTCGCTCGAGGACACGTAGCCCAGGTCGAACAGAACCTTGTGCCAGAAGCGCGAGTACAGCAGGTGCAGCACCGCATGCTCGACGCCGCCGACGTACAGGTCGACTCCACCGGGATCGTTGGGGCCGTGCAGTTCCGGACGCGGACCCGTCCAGTACGCCTCGTTCTGCGGGTCGCAGAAGGCGTCCTGGTTGGTGGGGTCGATGTAGCGCAGCTGGTACCACGAGCTACCTGCCCACTGCGGCATGACGTTGGTGTCGCGGTGGTAGGTCTGCAGACCGTCGCCGAGATCGAGCTCGACGTTGACCCAGTCGGTCGCCTTGTTCAGCGGGGGAGAGGGCTCGGAGTTGGCGTCGTCCGGATCGAAGGACACCGGTGCGTAGTCCTCGACCTCCGGAAGCACTACGGGCAGAGCCGAATCCGGCAGGGCGTGTGCGTTGCCGTCCGCGTCGTAGACAATCGGGAAAGGCTCGCCCCAGTAACGCTGACGCGCGAAGAGCCAGTCGCGCAGCTTGTACTGGATGGTGCCCTTGCCCTGCCCGCTCTCCTCGAGGCGGCTGATGACGGTCGCCTTGGCCTCGGCCACGTCCAGGCCGTCGAGGTAGTCGGAGTTCACCAGCGGGCCGTCACCGGAGTACGCAGCCTCCGAAACATCGCCACCGGCAATAACTTCGAGAATTTCCAGTCCGAACGCGTTCGCGAACTCCCAGTCACGGTGATCGTGTCCCGGAACTGCCATGATCGCGCCGGTGCCGTAGCCCGTCAGCACGTAGTCGGCGATGAAGATCGGGACCTTGTGGCCGTTGACCGGATTGACGGCGTAGGAACCGAGGAAGACGCCCGTCTTCTCCTTGTTTTCCTGACGCTCCAAGTCGGTCTTGGCGGCAATCGACTTACGGTATGCAGCAACAGCTTCCGCCGGCGTCGTGGCACCGCCAGTCCAGCGTGCGTCGACACCTTCGGGCCACTCGTCCGCGACGAGCTTGTCCACCAAGTCATGCTCAGGAGCCAGCGTCACATAGGTGGCGCCGAACAGCGTGTCGGGGCGCGTCGTGAACACATCGACGCCGTACTGGCCTGCGGCAAAGGTAACTTCGGCGCCATAGGAGCGTCCGATCCAGTTGCGCTGCATGGCCTTGACCTTGTCCGGCCAATCCAGGTACTCGAGATCGTCGACCAGGCGATCGGAGTACGCGGTGATGCGCATCATCCACTGCTGGAGGTGCTTACGGAACACGGGGAAGTTTCCGCGGTCACTACGACCGTCGGCGGTGACTTCCTCGTTGGCCAGCACGGTACCCAAACCGGGGCACCAGTTGACCATCGAATCCGACTGGTAGACAAGGCGGTACGAGTCGACGACCTTTGCCTTCTCGGCGACTGTCAGCGACGCCCACTCGCGTCCGTCTTCCAGAGCGCGCTCACCGGAATCGAACTCGGCTTCCAGCTCGGAGATACGACGGGCCTTGCCGGCCGCCTTGTCGTACCACGCGCCGTGGATCTGCAGGAAGATCCACTGCGTCCAGTGGTAGAAGTCGACGTCCGTCGTCGCGAGGCTACGACGCTCGTCGTGCCCCAGACCCAGGCGTCGCAGCTGGCGCTTCATGTTGGCGATGTTGGACTCGGTGGTCGTCCGCGGGTGGGTACCCGTCTGCACGGCGTACTGCTCGGCCGGGAGACCGAAGGCGTCGTAGCCGAGGGTGTGCAGGACATTGCGCCCCTGCATGCGATGGAAGCGCGCGAAGACGTCCGTAGCGATGTATCCGAGCGGGTGACCGACGTGCAGGCCCGAACCCGAGGGGTACGGGAACATGTCCTGAACAAAGAGCTTGTCGGCGGGAACACCGTCGGGCGAGGAGAGCGGACCGACCGGATTAGGCGCGTTGAACGTGCCTTCCTCACTCCAGCGGTCCTGCCAGTGCTGCTCGATCTGGCCGGCGAGCTCCGCGGTGTAGCGGTGCTGCGGAGTTGCGTCGGCTGGTGAATCGGGGGACTGCGGAGACTCGGTCACTGTGGTCGCTATCTACTTGGCTGACGGAAATACCGATAACCAGGGTAGAGCCTGTGCGACCCGGGCATACCATCAACTCCACTCGCGCCTATCCTGTATGGGTGATCGTTGTCGCTGTGGTGCTATTCGTGCTCGCTGTCGCCGTCGGTGGAGTTGGTGTCGCCGGTCTGATCGGCAAACTCCCGCGCAACCGCTGGGCCGGTGTCCGCACCGAGGATTCCCTGCGGAGCGAGGAGTCGTTCGCCCTCGCCAACAAGGTGGCCGGTCCGACCATGCTCGCGGCCGCTGGAATGTTGGTCATCGGCGGAGTCGCAGCACTGACCATCGGCGGAGTCTTCGGCGTCGCGGTCGCGATCATCGCCGTCGTCGTCGCCGTCCTCACTGCCGGTTTCGGTGGAGGCATCGGCACCCGCGCAGCCGCCGCACTCCCACAACAGAGCGGATGCGGTAACGACTGCAACTGCGGCGGCCACTCCGAGCCTGCCGCAGACGAGCCGGTGGCGGAGACCCCCGAGGCCAAGGCGAACGCTGCCGCTTGCGGTACCGCTTCCTGCGGTGCCTGCGCGCTCAAGGATGCTTGCCAGCCGGCTCATTGATTCACGTGAAACATCGCGTGGTCGACCCGGCCGGGGTCGTATTCGGACTAGTGGTTCCGCTGTTGTGTGCGGTCTTCGGCTTCGTCCTGACAAAAATGTGGGAGCCTCGCCTCCCGGAACAGATCGCGACTCACTGGACCACCACCTCGCCGGATGGTTTCTCCACCCCGTCTTCCAACGCGTGGACCATTGCACTTTTGACACTGCTCTTCGGTGGCGGTCTCAGCGCGATTGCTGCTCTTGCTCCCGCGATGTTGATGATGCGTCGCTTCATGTTGGTTGTCGGGCTGAGCATGGTCGGGCTCATCACGACAGTGAACTTCGCTTTGCTCTACACCCAACTCGATGTCACCGATCCGTCCACGTCGTCACTCCCGCTGTGGTCTATCGGTGTCGGCTTTGCAGTCGGCGCGGTGCTGGGTTGGATCGGTGCCTCATTCCTGCGCGACTACCGCGTCCGCACTCTTGCCACGATCGAACCCTCGGCCGGGTTGCCGCGAAGCAGCTGCCCTCTACCTATCTCCGACGACGTCGGATTCAGCACCAAAGGCTCGGTGATCCTCACTGCGATCACTCTGGCGCCCGGGGTCATCATGGCGTTGGCGATGCGGTCACTCTGGCCGCTGTTCATCTTCGGTGCACTCGGACTGCTCGTCGTCAGCCTGGTTCGCTTCCGGGTGATCGTCGACGAACGGGAAATTCGGGTGATCAACATGGGGATGGCTGCGATGACCTACGGCATCGACGAAGTTGTCGGAGCCGACGTCGCGGAGATCAAACCGTTCGCGGACTTCGGCGGCTGGGGACTCAAGACCAAGGGTCGTCGTAACTACGGCGTCGTCACCCGCACCGGGCCAGCGGTGGTCGTCACGTTGGCCGGTGGCGACCGCCTCACGATCACGACACCGAAGGCCGAAGACATCGCCGGGTCCCTCAACCGATTGGCCGACGCCCGGACTCGGTAACCGCCGAACCTGAACCGATCGCTTCCTGAGTCTTCTCGAGATACCCGCATGCCGCCGCCCTGGCTTTGGTGACATCGCGTTCGGCAATGGCTTCGGCAACTCCCTGATGATGCGAGGACGTCAGCGACGGCGGATGAACGCCTTCGGTCACCTCGTAGGTGGCGCGGACCGTTTCGAGGATTCCGGCAAACAGATCGGTCAGAACCGGATTGTGAGCGGCATCGACGACGGCAATGTGAAACGCAAGATCGACGTCGACGAAGTTCTCGGCCGGCACGTCACGCTTGGCGGCCAGCTCACGAAGTATCCGAACGTCGTCGTCGCTGCGACGCTCACACGCCAACCGGACCGCTTCCATCTCGAGCGCACGACGCACTTCGAAGACGTATTTCATCTCGTCGACGGACGCGTGTTTGCCGAGAAGTCCGCCGATGTCGGTCCGAGCGCGCACGAAGGTCCCTGATCCGCGACGGATCTCGAGAACTCCCGTCGAGGTCAATGTCTTGATCGCTTCGCGCACGGTGTTCCGGCCGACGCCGAGAACACTCATCAGCTCCGGCTCGGTCGGAACACGATTGCCCACTGTCCAGACGCCGTCGGAGATCTGCGTGCGCATCCAGTCGAGGGATTGCTCGTACGCGGACTCCTTGCGAACAACGGTCATCTACTCATCCTCACAGCATTCGCGGCGATCATTCCACTCACCTACGATACGTAGGACGACCCATGTATTTTCGAACTCTGTCTTCAGGAGGGGCTTCCCACGTCCGCCACAGCTGTCGCCACCGAAGAACGCACACGCCGCACCAATCGACACTTCTACGGCGTGGGCTACGTCCTCACCGTGATCCTCTTGGGCGCGAACATGCCCACCTCCGTCTACGGGCTGTACCGGACCGAGTTCGGATTCACGCCCACCATCCAGACGCTCATCTACGGCGTCTACGTCGCCGGCCTCGTTCCGGCGTTGCTGTTCTTCGGACCGCTGTCCGACGCCCTCGGCCGCCGGACCGTGCTTCTGGCCGCACTCGCACTGAGCGTCGTCGGCACGCTCGTTCTGGCATTTGCCGACGCGACGGTGTGGTTGTTCGTCGGCCGGATTGCCCAGGGAATCGCGGTGGGCGCGGCCAGTGCGGCGGGCAGCGCCGCATTGGTGGAGCAGGAACCGATGTTCGATCACCGACGAGCAGCGCTCGTATCGACGGTGACGGGCGCGTTGGGCGGTGCGCTCGGACCACTCGTGTCCGGTGCAATCGCCCAGTACCTTCCACAACCGCTGCGGTTGCCGTATCTGATCTTCCTCGTCGCGTTCATCCCGGCACTGATCGTGTTGCTGCTACTTCCGCGGATCGGGGACGTCACACGCCCGAAGCGGTTCTTCCAAATGCCACATGTTCCCGCCACTATTCGCGAGACTTTCTGGCTCAGCTCGCTCGCCGTCGCGCTGTCGTGGGGCGCAGTCGGGCTCTTCCAGTCGGTGGTCCCGTCGTGGATGACCAGCCTGCTGAACATCGACAACCTTCTGCTCGGCGGCGGGGCAGCCGCACTGGTGATGATCTGCTCGGTGGTCGCGCAACTCGGCGGAAGCCGCATGGACCCGCGCACGTCCGTCACCGTCGGTCTGGGAATCCTCGCTCTGGGAATGATCGGCCTCCTCGTGGTCGACCTCGTCCCGAGCCTGGCACTGCTTGGCGTCATCACCGTCGTGGTCGGCGCCGGGCACGGTCTGGCGTTTGCCGGCGGCATGAAGCGCGTCAACGCCGCCGCCCGGACCCACGCCCGCGAGAGCCACGGCGGAGTTCTGGCCGCGTTCTTCACCGTCAGCTACGCGGGACTGGCGATCCCGTCGATCATCGCGGGTATCGCCATCACGATCCAGGGAATGCAGACGGCCATCATCGAGCTGTCGATCATCGGGACGCTGCTGTGCCTGGCGGTGATGGGCTTCAACCTTCGTGGGGCTCGAGAGCCCGCTGAAGCTCGCCGTTATCCTTAGCCAGGTGAAGTTTCTCAGTAGGTTCTACATCGACGGGTTCATCCTCGGCATCATCATCGCCGGCGTGCTCGGAAGTGTGTTCCCGGTATCGGGTACCGCGGAGAGCATTCTGAACTGGGCCACCAAGATCGCCATCGGCTTCTTGTTCCTGCTCTACGGCGCGCGACTCTCGCCGCAGGAAGCCTGGAAGGGCGTCAAGCACTGGCGACTGCACACCGTCGTCCTCGCCGCGACGTTCGTGCTGTTCCCACTGATCGGCCTAGCACTGCGATTCCTGTCGCCGACGCTGATCAGCGACGAGCTCTACACCGGCATCCTCTACATGTGCCTGGTTCCGTCGACGGTTCAGTCTTCGATCGCGTTCACCTCGATCGCCAAGGGGAACGTCGCGGGCGCGATCGTCAGTGCGTCGTTCTCCAACCTGATCGGCGTCTTCATCACACCGCTTCTGGTGGTTCTGCTGATGAACACCACAGGCCAGGCGACAGTCGACTTCTCGTCGATCCTCGACATCGTCGTGCAGTTGCTGATCCCGTTCATCGTCGGTCAGCTGATCCGCCCGCTGGTGATCGGATGGCTGCAGAAGTACGCCGAACCCACCAAGTACGTCGATCGCGGATCGATCCTCCTCGTTGTCTTCGCCGCCTTCAGCGAAAGCATGAAAGAGGGAATCTGGAGCACCATCACGATCTGGCAGATCGTGATCCTCACAATCGTGTGCTGCCTGATTCTCGCGCTGGTTCTCGGCGTGACCACTCTCGCGGGGCGCAAGCTCGGGTTCGATCTTCCCGATCAGATCGTCATCATCTTCTGCGGCTCGAAGAAGTCCTTGGCAACGGGCCTACCGATGGCGGCTGTACTGTTCGCGGGCCAGCCCGTCGGCCTGATCGTGTTGCCGCTGATGATCTTCCATCAGATCCAACTGATCGTCTGTGCTGCGATGGCGCAACGCTTCGCGAATCGGGATCCGGTGAGCGTCAGCTAGCGAGCAACTCGCCTCGGGTCGCGTCGACGCAGCCACAACCGCCCTGCAGTTCAGCACAATCGATGGACAACGCATGGCGACTCGATGCCAGGTCGACGCAGTTCACGCCGGTGCATTCGAGTGATCCGTCCGCATGTCGCAGCAAAGAATCGTGGCAGTGATCGACATCCGAAACACAATCCGCGCACTGGATCTGACGCTCAGCGATCATTACTGCCACCTCTCTCGAAAACGATGACACAGGAATATCATCGACCTCCGACAGATCAGTTCGTTCGACCTCTCAGTTCCGTTCAACCTCGATGGGATGGCTGGCCAGCATTGCCACGGGGAGCGGTTGGCGTCGTAGCACCCGTGCCCAGACATCGACTCGGGGCGGCGTCAGCACATCGGACGGCAGTGAGCTGATCACCATCCAGTCTTCACGCTCGAGTTCCGAATCCAGCTGCCCCAGAGTCCAACCCGAGTAACCGGCAAAAATGCGGATCCCTTCGACCAGAGGAGCGATGACCTCCGGGTCCGAGTCCAGATCCACCATGACAACTTTGCCGTCCACCCGCCGCAGGCCGGCGACGCCGTCGATTCGTGCACCGTTGCGAGCGATACCCAGGCAGAGCGCCGAGTCACGCTTGACGGGTCCACCGATGTACAGGGCCGAAGGATGCGCGGTCAGCGGCGACCACTGCGGCAACACGTTCTGCACGGCCGTCTCACTCGGCCGATTGACGATGACGCCCAGGCTCCCGGCGTCGTTGTGCTCGATCATGTAGATGACGGTGCGGCGAAATGCAGGTTCCGTGAGGTCGGTCGACGACACCAACAAACTGCCCGGACGAACCTCCGGTTCTATCCAGGCCATTCGATCCTCGGGTTCTTCTGCGTGCGCCACAAAGACATCATCTCACCGACAACTGCGTGCGGGGGAACGAGACACAGGCGTGTTCAGGTCAGACCCGCCACATCGGCAAGTAGTGCCAGATGCCGCTCGAAAATCTCACTCGCATCGGTGAAGGTATCGCTTCCGTACTGCCCGAACACCTCGAAGTTCACCGAACCGAACAGCGATACCCAGACGAGAGTTGCGCGCACCGCGGCATCCGGCGGCAGTTCGGTGCCCAGTTCTTTCCGCACTCCCTCGAGGTCCGTTGCCAGCGTGTCACTCAGGTCCGGGCCCTCTCGCACCGTGAGTGCACCCGCGCGATGGGCGGCGTCGATGATCCCGATCAGCCGGGTCACGACGAGGGTGCCAGGGCCGGTGGTCTGCTCGCCCGGAGCGTCGTAACCGGGGACGGGGCTGCCGAACAGCAATCCGTATCGAGCCGGCTCCCGGATCGCCCAACTCCGGACGGCACGCCCGAGAGCAATGAACTGTCCGCGAAAATCTTCTGCTGCAACGGCATTCACGGCGGAGTCCACTTCCGCGCCCAGTTCCGTGTACCCGTCCACCACCAGCAAGGTCAGCAGTTCGTCGCGACTGGCGACGTAGCGGTACACCGCTGAGGACACGACTCCCAGATCACGCGCGACGGCCCTCAATGACAACGCGGCGGCGCCGACGGCAGCAAGATGCTCGCGCCCGATCCGGGTGATGTCCTGCAGCGTCTGTTCGCGCGCCCGCTCTCGGGGAGTCCCAACCATGAGTCCATCCTGCCCCATGACCGAGAGCACTATCAACAAAAGAGAGCACCGCTCTTGACAGCAATGAGGCGCGGGTGCATTCTTGAAAACGAGAGCAGTGCTCTCAGTTCACCCGAAACGAGAAGGAGCACACCATGTCGAACCTCGAAATCGTCACCGGAGCAGGACCCGTCGGATCCGCCGTCGCGCTACAGCTCGCCGAGCAGGGAATCAACGTCCGGCTCCTGACCAGGTCCGGCAGCGGGCCCGAGCACCCTCTGATCGACCGCCGACGCGTCGACGTCTCGGATTCCGAGGCCCTGCGCTCGGTCAGCGAGGGCGCCACGGCCATCTACCACTGCATCCACGCCGCCTACAACGCAGCCGATTGGGAGCGGGAACTCCCGGCGGCCGAGAAGGTTGTGCTCGACGCAGCCGCATCCATCGGAGCCGTCGTGGTCTTCCCCGAAAGCCTCTACGCCTACAACTCCGACACCCTGATGACCGAATCCGATCCACGCAACGCCACCGGCGGCAAGCGCGGAGTGCGCACCGCGCTGCTGCGCGCTCGCGAGGCCTCCGCAACACCCACCGTCAGCGTCGTGGCCTCGGACTTCTTCGGCCCCCGCGTCCGCACCGCCCACGCCGGCGAGCGCATGGTTCCGAAGGTCATGGCAGGTAAGAAGATTCGTGTCATCGGTTCCGCCGACCAGCCGCACTCCTTCACCTACATCCCCGATCTCGCGGCGGCGATGATCGCAGCAGCACACAACCCCGAACTCTGGAACTCCGTCATCCACGCACCCACCGGCCCCGCGCTCACTCAGCGCAAAATCGCCGAGGCCTTCGCCCGAGCCGCCGGGGCGACCCCCGCCAAGGTGGGTGTCCTGCCCGCCTGGGTGCTCGACGCCGTCGGCAAGATCAACACCGACAGCCGCGAACTCGCGGAGATGAACTACCAGTTCACCAAGCCGTTTGTCATGGACTCGAGTGCCAGCGAAGTGCTGCTCGGACTCTCGCCGACGCCGCTCGATCAGGCCGCCGAAGAGACCGTCGTGTGGTGGCGCGCGGAACAGGCTCGCACCGCTGCTGCCTGAATCTGGCGGTGGGCCGGGCATCACTCAGATCTGCGTGAGATAGCGTCGACTGAGAGCGACGATGGCCACGAAACACGCTGCAACGAAGATCATCCCGATGCGTGCCCCACCAACGGAGTTCGACGCACTCAGAGCGATGCCCAGGGCCGCGACGCCGATCGCCATGCCCGTTTGACGGGAGGTATTCAGTACCCCCGAGGCAAGTCCGGCGAACGATTTGTCGATCACTGCCATGGCCGCTCCATTGCAGCTGGGGCCGAACACACCACACCCGAGACCGACGAGGGCGGTCCCCGCCATCACCACAGGCCAGGTATCGCTGTCCCCGATCGCGGTGCACAGGAGCGCGCCGATCGCAGCAGTGGAAGCACCGACAGTCAGGAGCCAGCACATACCGCGACCTGCCCACACGCGATTGAGAACCAGCGTTCCGAACGTCCACAACACCGCGAACGGCAGAAAGAACAGTCCTGTCCGCAGCGCTGAAGAGCCCCAGTAGGACTGGATGAATATCGCGACAATGAATTGCATGCCGTAGGCCCCGAATTGGAAGGCGAATCCGTTCGCTATGGATGCAGAGAACGCCGGCTTACGGAAGATCGACAGCGGCAGAACCGGATGCCGGGTCCGGCCCTCGACGACGAAGAACCCGACGAGCGCTGGCACACATCCAAGTAGCAACGCCAGTGCCAACGGATCACCCCACCCGCGGGAGCCGCCTTCGATCAAACCGGCTACCAGGAGGGCAAGTCCGGCGATGCCGAGGACCTGCCCGGGAACGTCATAGGATTCCGCATCGCGCGTCGCGGTTTCACGGACATGCCGCCAGCACAGCCAGAGGGCTAGAACGCCGATGGGAACATTGACGAAGAAGATCGAGCGCCAACCGATGAACTCGGTGAGCAAGCCTCCTCCGATCGGTCCTGCGACCAATGCGATTCCGCCCGTTGCTCCCCAAATCGTGATTGCCTTGGCACGCGCGATCGGATCCGGATAGGTGCGTGCAATGATCGCCAGTGTCGTTGGAAGAAGCCCGGCAGCAGCGATACCCTGCAGGCAACGAAATGCCGCCAGCACAACCAGGTTCGGGCTTATGGCGCACAACAGAGAAGCCGCCGTGAAGCCGCCCAACGACCACAGGAAGACACTGCGGGAACCGACTCGGTCCGCCAGAACTCCCGCTGTGAGCAACAGGCTGGCCAGAGGAATCGTGTAGATGTTCACCAACCATTGCAACGCGGCAATGGAGCCACCGATGTCGCGTTCGATTGCCGGTAACGCGATGTTGAGAGCGCTACCGTCCAACAGGATCATGAAGAATCCAAGACAAACCGCAGTCAGTGCCAGCGCCTGAACACTTGAATCACTCACTGGTGCAGCATTTTTCGTTTCGTCAGACACTGAGTCGCCGACCGAGCTGTCAGCAGAGATGTTGCTCGTACCCATAGGAGGCCCCCGTCTCCGGAATTTCTGTACCTGCAAGTACAACAGCTTTCACAGAGACTGTACATACCCATAGGTACAATGTCTTTATGGGTAGCGCGGAACGGCTGATCGCAAGCATGCAAGAACTGTTGTGGGAGCGTGGCTACTCCGGAACCAGCCCACGCGCCGTACAGGAAATGGCTGACGTCGGGCAAGGCAGCATGTACCACCACTTCCAAGGGAAAGCGGACCTGGCGGTCGCCGCCGAACATCTCATGGGGCGCGAACTGCAAACGCAAATCAACGAGCGACTCAGCTCCGGCCAGACGACCGTCGACAAGATCGCCGCCTTCCTCACGATCGACGAACACGTCCTCCGAGGGTGTCGGCTCGGGAGATTGGTCCAAGACACTGAGGTCGCATCCAACGACGAGTTGCGAGCACCGATCCAGACCATGTTCGTGTGGATTCAACAGAACATTGCGTCCACACTCGAAGACGGGCGCAGCAACGGTGAAATCCGTCCCGATGCGAACATCGAAGCTCTCGCCGCCACCATTCTCGCAGTGCGGCAAGGTGCTTACGTCCTCGCTCGTGCTGCCCAATCCGAAGAACCGTTTCGAAAGGCGGCCGACGGGCTGATCGAAATGCTCACCCACGGAGTTTGCGTGTAAAAGTTCAACGATGCACCAGTAGCCGCGTCGCCGTTCTGCGCCAGTCAACTCTTGACGCAAGAACGGAACGGGTGTTCACTTCTTCACATGGCCTATCGCCGCACTCCGGCAGTACAAGAAAGACTGGACGCCCAACGCGCCCGACTGCTCGACGCGGCCACGACGGCAGTGGCAACCCACGGTTATGCGGGCTGTTCCATCGCCGCGGTGGCCAAGAACGCCGGCGTCGGCACCGGGACGCTGTATCGACATTTCGACGGCAAGGGTGAATTGTTCGCCGAGGTGTTCCAATCAGTCTGCAGCCGTGAGGTATCCGCGGCCCGGGACGCCGGAGACAATGCCCGAAGTCTGGAAGGCAACCACCGCTCCGCGGTATCGGCGTCGGTTCGAACCTTCGCCGAACGTGCCATGCGTGCACCGGTTCTCGCCTATGCCCTGCTGGTGGAGCCGGTGGATCCACTCGTCGACGAACAGCGACTCATGTTTCGCGAATCGTTCCGCGATTGCCTGGCCACCGCAATTCGCTCGGCAGTCGACACCGGTGAGATACCTTCGCAGGACGCCACTCTGACGGCAGCGTGCATCGTCGGGGCAATCGGCGAGGCCCTGATCCTTCCGCTGCGCGGCGGCACCACGGATCCCGCTGCGATCGATGCCATCCTCGCCTTCACCCTTCGATCGTTAGGGAGTTTCGATGACACCCACGCATGAAGTCACCAATCAGGTACCGCCCCTGATCGATTACGACGCAGCCGAATACGCGCCGATCCTCGAGGCACTACACCGCGAGGGAGCTTCGGACGCAGCCAAAGAGGTTCATCGCGTCGGGGTCCGCGCCGGCAGCGCGCAAGCTCAGGAGTGGGGCGACCTGGCCGAGGAGCACCCACCTGTCCTGAGAACCCACGACCGCTACGGCAACCGCATCGACGAGGTCCGCTACGACCCCGCCTATCACCAACTCATGAGCACCGCAGTGGAATTGGGGCTGCACGGCGCTCCGTGGGCTGACCCGAATCCACACGCACACCTCGTCCGCGCCGCGAAGATGGCCGTGTGGGGTCAAACCGACGCCGGCCACGGCTGCCCCATCTCCATGACGTACGCCGTGATCCCAGCGCTGCGGCACAACGCGGACCTGGCGGCGCAGTACGAACCCCTCCTGACCACCCGGCACTACGATTCGGCGCTGAAAGCTCCCCTCACCAAACCCGGATTGATCGCCGGTATGTCGATGACGGAAAAACAGGGCGGTTCGGACGTGCGTGCCGGAACCACAAGGGCAGTGCCACAATCCGACGGTAGCTATCTCCTGACAGGCCACAAGTGGTTCACCTCCGCACCGATGTCGGACGTGTTCCTCGTCCTCGCCCAGGCGCCGGGCGGTCTGTCGTGCTTCTTCCTTCCTCGGGTCCTGCCGGACGGCTCGCTCAACAACATGTACCTGCAGCGTCTGAAGGACAAGTTGGGAAATCATTCCAACGCGAGCAGCGAGGTCGAGTACCACGACGCTCTCGCGTGGATGGTGGGCGAGGAAGGCCGGGGCGTGCGCACCATCATCGAGATGGTCAACATGACCAGGTTGGACTGCACGATCGGCACGGCCACCGGCATGCGCGTCGGCACGCTGCAGGCAGTTCACCATGCGAATCATCGAAGTGCGTTCGGCGCCAACCTGATCGACCAACCTTTGATGCGCAATGTTCTCGCAGATCTGGCGGTGGAATCGGAAGCGTCCACTACCGTCGCGATGTGGCTGGCCGCTCTGACCGACCGCGCAACGTCGGGCGATGCCCACGCGAGCGCCCTACGACGCATTTCATTGGCCGTGAGCAAGTACTTCGTCTGCAAGCGCGGACCGATCCACGCTGCCGAAGCACTCGAGTGTCTGGGCGGAAACGGATACGTGGAGGAATCCCGGATGCCGCGCCTCTATCGCGAGGCTCCGCTGCTCTCGGTGTGGGAAGGGTCGGGCAACGTCGCGGCGCTCGACACTCTGCGGGCGATGGCGAAGCAACCCGAAACGCTGCAGGTGTTCTTCGACGAACTGAAACAAGCGAGTGGCGTGGACGCCCGCTTCGATCAGACCGTGCGGGATCTCGAGGTGGCATTCGGCGATTTCGACGACATCGAATACCGGGCGCGAAAGATCGTCGGTGACATGGCACTCGCACTGCAAGCCTCGCTGCTGCTCCGCTACGGGCACCCCGCGGTGGCCGACGCATTCTGCGCGAGTCGGCTCGGAAATAGCTGGGGGAGCGTGTTCGGAACCCTGCCGAGGGGGATCGACATCGCGCCGATCCTCGAGCGGGCCACCGTCAAGATCGGCGCCTGACCCACCCACTACAGTTTCCGCTTATGAACCGAGCCTCGAACCGCCGCGAGGCCTGGCAGCGCGTACTGCACACCCTGCGTGAATCACCCGGCCTGGGAAGGCTGGCGCTCGTCCGCTTTTCCAGCCAGTTCGGCGACGGAATGTTCCAGGCCGCGCTCGGCGGCGCAATCCTCTTCAACCCGGAACGTGAAACCGATCCGGTGGCGATAGCGGCCGGCTTTGCCGTACTGCTCCTTCCCTATTCGGTGATCGGCCCCTTTGCCGGCGCTCTGCTGGATCGTTGGGACCGCCGCCTGGTGCTCCTGTGGGCGAGCGTGCTCCGCGGGCTCTTCATCCTGACCACCGCGGTGCTGCTGGTCGCCGGCGGCGGTGACACTCTGTTGTTGACGTGTGCGCTTGCTGCGATCGGGGTCAGCCGCTTTGTCGGGGCAGGCGTATCCGCAGCCCTGCCGAAGGTCGTCCGACAATCGTGGCTGGTGGCAACCAATTCCGTTCTCACAACGGCTGGTTCGGTGGTAGCCGCTCTTGGTGCTTCGGCAGCGGTGGCGATCATCGGCGTGATCGGCGCGGGGGATCGAGCGTCAGGCGCCGCCGTGGCCATCGCAGCACTGGGATCGGTGATCGCAGCCCTCGCCGCGGCCAGGTTCACCGCCCGCTCACTTGGTCCAGTGGCCGACGAAGTGATTCGTGCCAGCGCCGTCCGTTCGGTAACGGCCGGACTGCGCACCGGGGCAACCGCTGTCTGGGAGGCGCCTGGCGTCACCACGGCAATGATCGGGATCGGAGCGCACCGCATCTGCTTCGGCATCAACACCCTCATCATGGTGCTGGTCCTACGCGACACCTCGAACGGCTCCCAATTACCTGGAGGGATGGCAGGATTCGGCGTCGCCGTCGGTGCAACGGCCATCGGAATGCTGATCGCGGCATTGATCACACCGTTCCTCATTCCGCGGATCGGTCGCTCACGGACGATCACGTACGCCCTGGTGTGCGCGGTGGCCGTCCAGCTCGTCTTCGTGACCACCCTGACGCAGGGATCGCTGCTGATCGCCGCCTTCCTGCTCGGCATCGCCGGGCAGTCCGTGAAACTCAGCGGCGACGCGGCCATGCAGATCGACATCGACGACGACCGTCGTGGCCAGGTATTCGCCTTGCAGGACACCGTGTTCAACGTCGCGTTCATCGGTGCGATCGCGGCAGCGTCGACGGTGATCGCACCCGACGGCAAGAGCGTCGGCCTGGCCCTTGCCGGCGCGGGTGTCTATGCCGCCGGATTGTCAGCGGTGCTGATCAACCGCAAGAAACGAGAAACTAACCCTGCTGGGTAGCCCACCACTTCAGCAGTTCGGCTTCGGCCTCGTCACGTTCGAGCGGGCCGCGATCCAGACGTAGTTCCTTGAGGAACGTCCATGCCTTGCCCACCTGCGGGCCGGCCGGGATGTTGAGCAGTTCCATGATGGCGTTGCCGTCGAGGTCCGGACGCACGCGAGCGAGGTCTTCCTGCTCGGCGATGCGCGCAATCCGCTCTTCGATGTCGTCGTACGTGGCCTGCAACTGCGCGGCGCGGCGCTTGTTACGCGTGGTGCAGTCGGCCCGGACGAGCTTGTGCAGCCGGGGGAGCAGCTCGCCCGCGTCGGTGACGTACCGCCGCACTGCCGAATCGGTCCACTGTCCCTTGCCGTAGCCGTGAAAACGCAAGTGCAGGAACACGAGCTGCGAAACGTCGTCGACCATCTGCTTCGAGAACTTCAAGGCACGCATGCGCTTGCGCACCAGCTTGGCGCCAACCACCTCGTGGTGGTGGAAGCTGACGCCGCCGCCCGGTTCGTTGCGCTTGGTGTCCGGCTTGCCGATGTCGTGAAGCAGTGCAGCCCAACGCAATACGAGGTCGGGATCGCCTTCTTCGAGATCGATCGCCTGCTGGAGCACGGTGAGGGAGTGCTGGTAGACGTCCTTGTGTTGGTGATGCTCGTCGATCTCGAGCTTCATCTGCGGAACCTCGGGCAGCACGTATGCAGCCAGTCCGGAGTCGACCATCATGTTGATGCCGTCCACCGGGTACATGCCCAGCATCATTTTGTTCAGCTCCACCTGCACACGCTCGGCGGTGATCCGCTCGATCTGCGACGCCATCTCCTTGATGGCCTCGAAAACGCGATTGTTCAACGTGAAACCAAGCTGCGAGACGAACCTGGCTGCGCGCAGCATCCGCAGCGGATCGTCGTTGAACGAGTTCTCCGGCGCCGACGGCGTATCGAGTTCCCCGGCCAGCAGGGCGGCCATGCCGTTCAGCGGATCGACAAACGTGTAGGAACCGTCCGCGCCGATCTTCATCGCCATCGCGTTGACGGTGAAATCGCGGCGCACCAGGTCGTCGGCCAACGTCGTTCCGTACTCGACTATCGGATTACGTGAGACACGGTCGTAAGCGTCGGCCCGGAAGGTCGTGATCTCGATCTCCTGGCCGTGTTTGATGGCGCTGATGGTCCCGAACTCGATGCCGGTGTCCCACTGCTTGTCCACCCAGCCCTTGAGCAGAGCCTGAACCTTCTCCGGCCTGGCGTCCGTCGTGAAGTCCAGATCGCCACTGAAGCGGCCCAGGATCGCGTCGCGAACACTGCCACCCACCAGGAACAGCTCGTGACCGGCCTCGGCAAAACGCTCACCGAGCGGGTTCAACACGTCGGACAACGTGCCGAGCGTTGCAGTGGCGTCGGCAAGCAGTCGTAGGCGGCGATCAGCGTCGGAGGTAGGGACAGTCACGTGAAAGGAGCTTACTTAAGGTGCGCAAATAGCAGAACGCGCATACGAACGCGATAGACCGCTTTGCGCGGGTTACCGGGCAACGCTGCAAGGCCAACTAGTATCGATGAGGTGTCTGGTGCCGAACGAACAAACAGGAGTCGCCGCAACCCGCGGCGTCGACCTGCCGTCGGCAACCCCGATAAACCTTTGATGCGAACCGTCCGTGAAACTTCTGCGGGCGGCTTGGTCGTCGACGGCTGGGGCGGACCTCCCGAACGCCTCTGCGCTGCACTGATCGGCCGAACCGACCGCCGCGGACGCCTGCTCTGGTCGCTACCCAAGGGCCATATCGAGCAGGGTGAGACGGCCGAACAGACCGCAATGCGTGAGGTCGAAGAAGAAACCGGTATCCAGGGAACCGTCCTGGCACCGCTGGGCAGCATCGACTACTGGTTCGTGACCGAAGGTCGACGCGTCCACAAGACCGTGCACCACTATCTCCTCCGCTTTCTCGGCGGTGAACTCTCCGACGAGGACATCGAGGTCACCGAAGTCGCCTGGGTGCCGCTGACGGAACTGCACAAGCGACTCGCATACGCCGACGAGCGCAAGCTGGCCGAACTTGCATCGCAGATGATCGCCGAAATGCCGCGACCTGAAATGCACCGACCTGAAATCCCGCGAGTACAGCACCCGAAGGAACCGGACGCCGGATGAGAATGGCTCTGCGGCGGGCCGGTGTGGCCGCTTTGGTGATGGCCGCTGTCGGTTTCGGGCCCGCGACGACGGCCGTCTCCTGGGCCGCTCCGTCCAGCCAGCCCAGTGAGCGCGCCCCGGCGCGAAACACCAACGATGCCAAATTTCTGCAGCTGACCATCGACTCCACCGCACCGACCACCGTGACGACAACCAGCGACCGCAACGTCGTGGTCAAGGGCACGGTGAAGAACGTCGGTGACCGTCCCGTCGAGGACGTCGGAGTGAGGCTGCAACGCGCTCCCGCGATCGACTCCAGTTCCGACGTGCGCGCAGCACTCGATTTCGACCAGGCTGTTTTCGACACGGTCGGCGAATTCGACACCGTTGCCACCACCCTCGACACCGGCCAGTCCAAGCAGTTCACACTCACCTTGCCGCTCCGGAGCACAACCGGGTTGTCTCTCGACATCACCGAACCGGGCGTCTACCCGATGCTCGTCAACGTGAACGGCACCCCCGAATACGGCGGGGCCGCCCGACTCGACGACGCACGCTTCCTGCTCCCAGTGCTCGGTGTGCCGGCCGCGGCCGAATCGAACGCCACATCCGGAACACCCAGTTCGTCGGCGACGGCCGTCGTTCCCCCCGACACGTCCGCCCCGATCGGCGTCACGCTCATGTGGCCGCTGGCCGACGCGCCACGACTCGTCGGCGGAATCCCGGGCGCGGTCAACGAGCCCGTGCGCCTGATCGACGACGAACTTGCCACCGAACTTTCCGACGGCGGGCGCCTGGACGCGTTGGTCGATGCGGTGGAGAACGCCACCAAGCCCGAGAGCGATACCGATCGCCGCGTCACGGATGCGCTCTGCCTGGCAATCGACCCCGACCTTCTGATCACCGTCGAGAACATGACTCGCGGATACCTCGTGGCCGACAACTCGTCAGATCCCACCGGACCGTCGCACGAAGGCCGTGGCAGCGACGCCGCCAACCAATGGCTCGGCCGGGTGAAGACCCTCGCCTCCTCGATGTGCACTACGGCGGTTCCGTTCGCCCAGGCCGATCTCGCCGCAGTCACCTCGGTGGCCAATCCGGAGTTGACGGCTACCGCGCTCGCACGCCCGGCAGACATCGTCGACAACATCCTCGGCGTGACGTCACTGCGAGATTTCGTCTGGCCGGATTCGGGTGTCCTCGACTCGGCCACCGCAGAGGTGCTGAGCGTGAATCCCACCACAGCGATGGTGGCTGACACCTCCGTCGACTCGGCAGCCCCGCAACTGTCGTCGCGGATAACCGGCTCACTCGACGCGCTTGCGTTCGACACCTCGGCAGCCGCAGCCTTGGCCGCCACCGGCTCGGAGCCGCAGGTCCCGTCGTACATCCCCGACGACACCGCGCCGACCATCGACATCGAATCGCGCAGCGCCCGGCGCCAGGACGCGCTGGGAGCGATGGCCTGGGCCGCGCTGACGCCGACTTCTCTGCCGCGCAATCAGATCTTCGCGCCGCCGCAACTGTGGACCGCGGACACCAACGACGCCACCGCCGTGCTCTCGATGCTCGCGACCCTCATTCGTTCCGGTCTCGCCTCACCTCAGGCCCTGCCCGCACTACTCGGCAGACAACCGGGGGCCACTGATGCCGCCACGCTCGACTACCCGGACCGAGCCACCCAGGACGGTCCGCAGACGTCCGTCGTCGAGACCGCAACCACCCAACTTCCGCGTATCGACGGGCTCGAAGCTTCGCTCGTGGACGATCCGGCGGCTTCGCTCACCCCCCGGGGATTCACGGCACCGCTCCGCGAAGATCTACTTCGCTCGATGACCTTGGCGGATCGCCGCAACGTCGACTCCGCATCGGTCAATCGGGCGGAGCGAGCTGCGACCATCCGCGCCGACAACGTCACCGAAGCCGTCGACGGGATGTACCGGGCCGTCAGTGTGGTGTCGCCGGGCGGCGTCTACACCCTCGCGTCGGGGCAGAGCCCGCTCCTGCTGGTGGCGCGCAACGAGCTGCCCATCGCCATCAACGTCGACCTGCGTGTGGAAGCCCCACCCGAGATGCAGATCAGTGACATCGGTCCCAAACAGCTGCCGCCGCGAGGTAGCCGACAGTTGACTGTGCCCGCGGAAATGAACGATTCTCGCAAGCTGGAAGTCAACTTCTCGCTGACCACGACAGATGGCCGCCAATTGGGTACGCCGACCAGCGTGACCGTACGGTCGAATGCGTACGGTCGTCCCCTGGCCGCCGTGACGGCGACAGCGGGAGGGTTGCTGCTGTTCCTGGCAGGGCGACGGCTGTGGCATCGATTCAAGGGTCAGCCGGACCCAGCAGATGAAGGGTACGAACGCTCATGACCGGGAATCCACCCGAGGAGGGTCGCCGCTCGGCGATCACCCGCAAGAGTGCCACGACCCGTTCGCATCCTCGGATGCCACCGTGGGAGCGCGGCTACCCGATTCAGCCGGTCAACCCGGACGCACGTTTCGACGACGCACCCACCATGACCATCCCGGTGATCCGCGACTATCCCAGGTACCGCGAAGCCGAGATGGAATTCGCCGATCGGCAGGCGACCAAGTCGGACGAGTTCGATACCGACGCGCACGCCCTGGTCGGTGATCGTAAGGAGACGAACTCCCGCCTCCTCGCGGCGACGGGTTCCATCGCGATCGCGACGCTGACGAGCCGCATCACGGGGTTCGCCAAGCAGTTGATGATCCTGATGGTCCTCGGCCCGGCCATCGCCAGTTCGTTCACCGTGGCCAGCCAGATCCCGAACATGATCGCGGAGCTCGTCTTGGGCGCCGTTCTGACCGCGATCGTCGTCCCAGTGCTGGTCCGCGCCGAGCGGGAGGACGCCGATCACGGCGAAGCGTTTGTCCGACGCCTCTTCACGGCGTCGCTCGTCCTACTGGGCATGGCCGCGCTGCTCGCGACCCTGGCAGCGCCCGTACTCACCAAATACGTCTTCCTGTCCGAAGACGGCAAGGTCAGCACCGACCTGACCACGGCGCTGTCGTATCTACTTCTGCCGGCGATCCTGTTCTACGGGCTGTCGGCACTGTTCACGGCGTTTCTGAACACCAGGCAGATCTTCAAGCCCGGAGCCTGGGCTCCTGTACTCAACAACGTCGTCGTCCTCGTGGTGCTCGTGATCTACCGCCTGACTCCGGGCGAGATCTCGCTTGATCCGGTTTCGATGGGCGACGCAAAGCTGCTCACCCTCGGTATCGGAATCACCATCGGCGTCATCGTGCAGGCAGCCAGCCTGATCCCCGCGCTTCGCCGCGAGAAGATCTCGCTCAAGCCGCTGTGGGGTCTCGACGATCGCCTGCGCCAGTTCGGCGGCATGGCCGTCGCCATCGTCTTGTACGTCCTGATCAGCCAGATGGGCATGATCTTCGCGACCAAGATTTCCTCACATGCCGACGAAGCCGGCCCTGCCATCTACAGCCAGGCCTGGTTGCTCCTGCAGCTCCCGTACGGCGTGCTCGGAGTGACGGTTCTGACCGCGATCATGCCGCGCTTGAGCCGCAACGCTGCGGCCGACGACACCCCGGCCGTCGTGGACGATCTGTCGGTCGCGACACGTCTGACCATGATCACGCTGGTTCCGATCATCATGTTCCTGACCTTCATGGGTCCGCAGGTCGGTGAAGCGCTCTACGGTTACGGCCGCTTCGGACCCGAACAGGCCGAACGTCTCGGTACTGCCGTGAGCTGGTCGGCATTCACGTTGATTCCGTACGCGCTGGTCCTGATCCAACTTCGTGTGTTCTACGCCCGCGAACAAGCCTGGACGCCGACGTGGATCGTTCTCGGCATCACTGCAGTGAAAATTGCATTCTCGGCGCTCGCTCCGGTCTTCGCCTCCAACAGCGATCAGGTCGTGATCCTGCTCGGTGCGGCCAACGGTCTCGGATACATCACCGGCGCCGTCATCGGCGGATACCTCCTGCACCGCAGCCTCGGAAACCTGCAGATGGCCAACGTGGGCAAGACAGTCTGGTCCGTCGTACTCGCCTCGCTGGCCGGTTCGCTGACCATGCTCGCGGTCGACCGCGTCCTCGGATTCGATCAACTCACCGAGCGTTTCGGCGGACCCGGCTCGATGGTTCGCGTCGCCGTCGGCGGCATCCTGATGCTCGCGATCACCTTCACGATTCTCTACTTCAAGAAGGTTCCGGAAGTTCTGTCGGTAACGGTTGCGGTCTCCCGCAAGATTCGTTCACTGACAGGTCGCGCCGAACCGGACACACGTAACAACACCGACGACGACGTCACCGAGCTGATTCCTGCAATCAGAACGGAATCAAACGAGCAAGAACGACCGGGTGCGCTCCCGTACCCTGGTCATGGGCGTACAGGATCGCAACCCGCGCGTATTCGGGGACGGGCTATCGATGGAGAAGGAGCGAGGGTGAGCGACGACAACGTTTCCGGCAACAAGAGTGCCGGGACTTCTGCCGTGAAAGCGTCCGAACAGAAGTCAACGGCATCGTCGGGCACACCTGCATCCACGAGTTCCTCCGCATCTGCCGGCCAGAAGCCACAGCAGGGTCAGAGGCCACAGCAGCCCGCGCAGCGGCCGGTCCAGAAGCCACAGCAGGGCCAGAAGCCACAGCCGCCGGTGCAGAAGGCCGCACCGCCGGTGCCTCCGGTCAGTGTGTCGAAGACACCTTCGGCACCTGTGTCGAAGACACCTTCAGCTCCCGTGTCGAAGACACCCGCGTCGAAGACGCCTGCTTCGGACAAGAAGGCACCCGAACCTCAGAAGACGGCTGCAGCTCAGACACCGCCGCCCGCTGCGCCTCGCACACCTGCCGCCGGATCCGCATCACGACCGGCCCAGCGACCGATGCCCCGTGGACCCAAGCTCATCCCGGGCGCATCTGTCGCCGGCGGACGCTACCGTCTGCTCGCGCCGCACGGCGGAACCCGCGGACTGCAGTTCTGGGAAGCTCTCGACGTCAAGCTCGACCGTGAAGTAGCCCTGACGTTCGTCGACGCCGATCAGCGCGGTGACGACGACAGCCAGTCCGGACCGCAGGCGGTTCTCTCGCGCACACTGCGCCTGGGACGAATCAACTCGCCCGGACTGGCTCGCGTCCTCGACGTCGTCCGCGGAAGTTCGGGTGGCATCGTCGTCGCCGAATGGACTCCCGGTCGCTCGCTGCGTGAGATGGCCGAGACCACGCCGTCACCGATCGGTGCAGCCCGCGCCATCCGTGCCCTCGCGGCCGCTGCCGAAGCTGCCCACCGCACCGGCGGCGCGTTGTCCATCGATCACCCGGACCGCGTTCGCATCAGCATCAACGGTGACGCCGTACTGGCGTTCCCGGCGACGCTTGCCGACGCCGATTCCACCAGCGACGTCCGCGGTCTCGGCGCCATGCTGTACTCGCTCATCACGGCGCGCTGGCCGCTCGCCGAACCGTCCGCCGGTCCCGTCGGTGGTTTGCTTCCCGCCGGCCGCGGCGCCGACGGCAACATCGTCGAACCTCGGGTCGTCCGTCCGGAGGTTCCGTTCGACATCTCGGCCGTGGCAGTTCGAGCGTTGCAGTCGGAGAGTGGAATCCGCACTGCTGCCACCGTGCAGCACATTCTCGATCAGGCGTCCGTCGTCAACGACAAGACGGAAATGATTCCGGCACTTCGTCTCGGCCACCGCGAACAGGGAGCGTCGGGTCACGCACTGAACGACCCCGAAGCCATCGAGGCCGAGAAGAAGAAGTCGACGCGGATGCTCGCGGCACTGACGGCGCTCGGTGTCTTCACCGTGATCGTCCTGATTCTCCTTGTGGTGTGGGTAGCGAGCTTCCTCTCGGGCGGCAGTAACGACACCCCGCTCAGCGAGCAGAGTTTCGGCTTGACCACCGAAGCTACTGCGCCCGAGAACAATTCACCTGCCCCCGCACCGGCGGCCGCAACCGTGCCGGTAGCCGCCTCGGCCGTAACGGTGTTCTCGCCCCAGGGCACGCCGGATCAGCCGGCAACGGCGAAGAACGCCATCGACGGCAATCCGGCCACCGCATGGTCGTCGGACTCGTACTTCCAGCCCTTCCCGTCCCTGAAGAACGGCGTCGGCCTGATGGTGACGCTCGCCGATGCGGCCAACCTGAAAAACATTGCGATCACGTCCGATTCGCCCGGAACCGTCGTTGAAATCCGTTCTGCCCCTTCTGCGAATACTTCGCTGGATCAGACCAAGGAAATCGGATCCGGTGTACTGAAGAACGGTGTGACCGACATTCCGCTCTCGTCGGACGGCTCGGGTCAGTATGTCCTGGTTTGGATTACGCAGCTCAGCACCGAATCCGGACAAAACCAGACATCCATCTCGGAGATTGCATTCACTGCTGCAAAGTGATCGCCCTTGGCCCAAGCGCGCGCACGACGCGAGCTGACGGATCGCCCGTTCTGAAACCTACCGACTGGGCTAATATCCGCCCGTGCACAGTTATCGGGGGGGCACCGGGGGCGGAGCCGGAAATTTCGAATCCAGAAGTTTCGAGAACAAAAATCTCGAGCCGACGGATTTCGAATTGTTGACCGCTCATGTCGCGGGCGATCGACACGCGTTCCGTGAACTACTGGTCCGGCATCAGGATCATCTGTGGCACGTTGCCCGGCGTACGAGTTACTCGGACGAGGACGCGGCAGACGCACTCCAGGAGGGTCTGCTCTCCGCGCACCGCAAGGCGGCGAAGTTCCGCGGCGATGCGGCGGTGCGTAGTTGGCTCCACACCATCGTGGTCAATGCGTGCCTTGACCGGATCCGACGCAACAAATCGCGGGCCGCGTTCTCTCTGTCTTCCGAGAATGCGGAGGAACCCCGTGATCACCGCGATTACGCGGCGGGAGTGGACATGAGCCTGACCGTCGAACAAGCGCTGGCATCGCTGCCCCCTGAGCAGCGCGCTGCCGTCGTCGCCGTCGATGTCGAGGGGTATCCGGTGGCCGAGGCCGCCGAGAGGTTGGGCGTGCCCGTAGGGACCGTGAAGAGTCGCTGCGCCCGCGCGCGCAAGCGCCTCGCCGCCCAGTTGGAGGACTTTCGCGAAGGCGGGAACCATTCGTGAACCGGCCGCGTCCTATCTTGTAAGCGTCCACACCGACTGCCGAGGGAGGGTTCATGACAGATCCGTCTGTTCGCGTTCCGTCGCCTCCGTTTTCGGAGGACCTCTTGGCGGATCTTCACGCCGGGGTTCTCGATCCCGAAACCAGTGCAGCTCTGTGGCCGCTGGTACACGCAGACGCCGACGCCCAGGCATTTGTCACTACTCTCGACAGCGTCACAGCATCACTCGCGACACTGAACTCGCGCGAGGCCTCTCATGAACGGATTCCGAATTCGCTTGCCGAGCGAATCAATTCGGCACTGGATTTACAGTCCGGTCAGGACGAGCTGTCAGCAGAGACAACCGTCGTGCCGTTCCGGCGACGCCCACAAGCGTGGCTGCTCGGTGCCGCAGCAGCAGTGTTGGTGGCCTTCGTGATCGTTGTGATCGGAACCCGAGATTCCGAACCTGCCGAAAGCGTTGTCGCTCAACCAAGCATACCGGTGACATCTGCTGTCGACGATCCGGATTCGGCGTCTCTGCTTTCACTCATCGGATCCAAAAACCTTGGACCGCTGGATGATCCGTTCAAGCTTGCCGGCTGCCTGAGCGCCAATGGCATCGACGAGGGCAGGCCGGTGCTCGGCTCGGGTGAGGTTCGCATCGACGGTGCACCGGCGATAGTCCTACTCTTGACGGGATCGCAGCCGCGTCAGATCACTGCACTCACCGTTGGGATCAACTGCAGCGACGGGAATCCGAATACGTTGTCGGTCAAGAACATCGGCTGACGTCGACGGTCAGCGCGGTGTTGCTGCGGGTAGCAGGAGCTCGAGGATTCTCCCGCGCAACGCATCCGTATCGTCCTCGACCGCTATCAGACTTGAAAACATCGCTGCTCCGGCCGCCAATACCAGCACGGCCTTGGCATCGAGCAGTGCCGATTCGGGATCGTCAGCATTTTGAAGGAAGAGTTGCGTGCTCGGCCCACTGAAACCGCGCCACAATTCGTTGCGTAAATCGTCATGGTCGCGCAGCGCAGCCAGCAGTCCCGGCGACGCAGCACGAACCTCGGGCCGCGAGAAGAGCTGAGCACTTCCCTCCACCACCCATCGGATCCAGCCGTCGCGATCGGTGCCCTCGAACGGTGTCAGGTCAGGTGTCGCCCCCAGGATCGATCCGAGAACTAGATGTGCCTTCGACGGCCATCGTCGTGACATCGAGGCTCGGCTGACCCCTGCCCGTGCCGCGATCGCCCGGAGGCTGAGTTGCTCCCATCCGACCTCGAGGAGCATCGCTCGGGTGACCTCGAGGACTGTGTCGTCGATGCGTGGGTCTCGTGGGCGACCTGATCCTGTGGCGTTCATCGTGTCGAATTGTCGGACAGATTGGGAGTAGGCGCTATATCGTCGTAGTTACGAGTCCACTGGCATCGTAAAGATCAGGCCGCCGCAGGAAGTTGAAAATGACCACAGCGCCCACACCGTCGATATTCGAACCCGCACGTCTCGGCCCTCTGACCTTGCGCAACCGCATCGTCAAAGCTGCAACGTTCGAGGGCGTCATGCCCCGGGGAGCGGTCTCGGACGATCTGATCAACTTCCACGCTGAAGTCGCCCGGGGCGGGGCCGCGATGACCACCGTCGCCTACTGCGCCGTCTCACCAGGTGGACGAGTCCACCGCGACACCCTTGTCATGGACGAGCGCGCACTGCCGGGACTGCGCAGACTGACCGACGCAGTCCACGCCGAAGGCGCGCTTGCCGCGGCGCAGATCGGCCACGCGGGACTGGTTGCCAACACGCTTTCCAACAAGACGAAGACCCTCGCGCCGTCGACCCGGCTGAGTCCGCCCGCAATGGGCCTCGTCAAAGGCGCGACGCTCGCCGAACTCGACGGTGTCGTCTCCGACTTCGAACGGACCGCCCGCGTCGCAGTGGACGCAGGATTCGACGCCATCGAGGTCCATCTCGGTCACAACTATCTACTCAGCTCGTTCATGAGCCCCAATCTGAACAAGCGCCACGACCGATACGGTGGCAGCGTCGCCAAGCGCGCCGAGTATCCACGTCGAGTCATCGAAGCGGTGCGAGTGGCCGCTGGATCCAGCGTGGCGGTCACCGCGAAATTCAACATGTCCGATGGGGTGCCGAAAGGTCTGTGGCTCGACCAGAGCCTGCCGATCGCCCAGATCCTCGAAGCCGACGGCCACCTGGACGCGATGCAATTGACCGGTGGCAGTTCACTTCTCAACGGAATGTACTTCTTCCGCGGCGAGGTCCCACTGGCTGAGTTTGTCGCCTCCCAACCCAAACTCGTCGGGTACGGGCTGAAGTTCTACGGTCCCAAAATCTTTCCGACGTACCCGTTCGAGGAGGGTTTCTTCCTGCCCTTCGCCCGCCAGTTCCGACAGGCGCTGAGGATGCCACTGATCCTGCTCGGCGGCATCAACCGCGTCGACACCATCGAGCACGCACTGGATGAAGGATTCGAGTTCGTCGCCATGGCGCGCGCACTGCTCAGGGACCCACAACTGGTCAACAAATTTCAGGCCGAGAGCGTCGACGAGGGTCTGTGTATCCACTGCAACAAGTGCATGCCCACCATCTACACCGGCACGCGCTGTGTGGTTCGGGACGCGCTGGTGGTTCGGGAGGCACCGCGCCCCGCCCAGTGAGTCCCGCGCTGTGAGCTGCCGGCTGTGAGCCACTTTCCAGCGGAGTGCGGGAACAACACCCCTTATCCTGGTGTTGATCGGTACGGCTCTCCAAGAAGCGGAGGGTCTGCACTCACTATTGGAAGGCTCGCATGACCACCCAGCTGGAAACCACGCCCGCGGTCCATGACGTCATCATTGTCGGTTCCGGACCGGCCGGCTACACCGCTGGTGTCTACACCGCGCGCGCTGAGCTCCAGCCCCTGCTCTTCGAGGGAACCCAGTTCGGTGGCGCCCTCATGACCACCACCGAGGTCGAGAACTTCCCCGGATTCCGCGAAGGAATCATGGGCCCCGATCTGATGGAACAGATGCGCGAGCAGGCACTGCGCTTCGACACCGACATCCGCACCGAGGACGTCGAAGAGATCGACCTCAGCGGCCCGATCAAGACCGTCGTCGCGAACGGCGAAACCTACGCCGCGCACGCGATCATCCTCGCCATGGGCGCAGCAGCCCGCTACCTGGGCATTCCCGGTGAAGAACGCCTCCTCGGCCGCGGCGTCAGCGCCTGCGCCACCTGCGACGGCTTCTTCTTCCGTGACCAGGACATCGTCGTGGTCGGCGGCGGCGACTCCGCGATGGAAGAAGCAACCTTCCTCACCCGCTTCGCTCGCTCGGTCACCCTGGTGCACCGCCGCGAGGAGTTCCGCGCCTCACGGATCATGCTCGAGCGCGCCAAGGCCAACGAGAAGATCCGCTTCCTGACCAATGCCGAGCCCGTCGAGGTGCTCGGTGAGAACAGCGTCACCGGCCTCGTCGTGCGCGACACCGTCACCGGCGAGACCTCCACACTCGAGATCACCGGCATGTTCGTCGCCATCGGCCACGACCCGCGCAGTGAGCTCGTCAAGGGCCAGGTCGATCTCGACGACGCCGGATACGTGCGCGTCGCTCCCGGTTCCACCGCGACCTCCGTCGACGGCGTCTTCGCTGCCGGTGACCTGGTCGATCACACGTACCGTCAGGCGATCACCGCTGCCGGCACCGGATGCTCCGCAGCAATCGACGCCGAACGCTGGCTGGCCGACCGCGGCGACATCACCGCCAACACGCTCGACGCAGCCGGCCACACGGTCGACGTCGTCGGCGCTCCCTGATTCACCAAGCTGTCGTACCCAACCCTCGAGGAGTAACAGTGTCGAATACCGTCACCATCACCGACGATTCCTTCAAGCAGGACGTCCTGGGCAGCGACAAGCCCGTTCTGGTCGATTTCTGGGCAACCTGGTGCGGCCCGTGCAAGATGGTCGCCCCGGTCCTCGAGGAGATCGCCGGCGAGAACAGCGAGAAGCTGACCGTCGCCAAGCTCGACATCGATGCCAACCCCGCGGCCGCGCGCGATTTCCAGGTCATGTCGATCCCGACGATGATCCTGTTCAAGGACGGCAAGCCGATCAAGACGATCGTCGGCGCCAAGGGCAAGGCCGCGCTGCTCAAGGACCTCGCAGACGTTCTCTGACGGCTGGGTGAGCATCGTGGATTCTCGCAATCCACAGAATTTCTGAGATAATCGATCGATGTGCCTGATCGGGTCTACGACCAGGCACATCGATCGAATTCGTTAACCGATCCGAGAGGCTTTCACGCATGCACAGACTCCGACACGGCGATCACGGCCCGGCCGTCGCCGAGATTCGGGGCACATTGACGAAGCTGGGATACCTCCATCACGGAACTTCCGGCATTCGACGTGAAAGCGCCGACGGTGCCCACTGGGTTGCACCCGACGCCATCTTCGATCATCAACTCGACAGCGCCGTTCGTGCCTTCCAGCAGCAGCGTGGGCTTCTTGTCGACGGCATTGTGGGCCCTGCGACCTATCGGTCACTTCGTGAGGCCTCGTACCGCCTGGGTGCCCGTACGTTGATCTACCAGTTGTCCGCGCCGCTGTACGGCGACGACGTCGCAGCGCTGCAGGCAAAACTGCAAGATCTGGGCTTCTACGCAGGCCGGGTCGACGGTTTCTTCGGTCCACAGACCCACGAGTCTCTCTCGTCTTTCCAGCGCGAAATCGGGATTGCAGCCGACGGTATCTGCGGACCGCAGACACTCCGTTCGCTGGAACTTCTGGGAACCCGCGTCACCGGTGGTTCCCCACATGCGATCAGCGAAGAGGAACTGGTGCGGCGCAAGGGCCCGCAGCTGGGCGGTAAGCGCATCGTCATCGATCCCGGCCTCGGCGGCCCGTCGACGGGCAACATCGTCAACGGCATCTCCGAAGCTGACATCCTCTGGGATCTGGCCATGCGACTCGAGGGGCGGATGGCCGCAACCGGGATGGAAACTTTCCTCTCCCGCCCGCACAACGCCGATCCCACCGAGGCCGAGCGCGCACTGACATCCAATGCGTTCGACGCGGATCTGATGATCTCCCTGCGTTGCGACAGCAACTCGAGCCCTTCGGCAAACGGCGTCGCGAGCTTCCACTTCGGAAATTCGCACGGTTCGGTCTCGATGATCGGGCAGGTGTTGACCGGTTTCGTTCAGCGCGAGATCGTTGCGCGAACTCCGTTGCGGGACTGCAGAACTCACGGTCGGACGTGGGAGTTGTTGCGCCTCACCAACATGCCGACGGTGCAGATCGATCTCGGCTACCTGTCCAACGCGTCCGACGTTGCGGTACTGACGAATCCGCGGATGCGTGACACCATCGCCGAAGCCATCTTGATCTCGGTCAAACGGCTGTACCTGCTGGGTCAAGACGATCAGCCGACCGGCACCTTCACCTTCGCCGAGCTTCTCGCAGAAGAACTTTCGGTAGCCGACCGCATTTCGTAGGTCCTGCGGTCGGCACCTGCTCACACTCTGGCGAGCTCGCTGATCTCCACCATTTCGAGAGCTGCGGCCTTCAGTAGACGGTCGAGGGCTTCTTCGACGTCGACTTTCCATTCGTGATCTCGATTGAGTTCGAGACGAAGCCGCGGATAGCGATGGTGCGGTGCCACGACCTCGAAACCGTAATCCTCGAGGAACTCGGCACTGATCATGCATTCTGCGGGTGAACATTCCAGAGCGGCCGTTGCGCTGGCCACGTCGGAAGCAGGTCCCAAGTCGTCGCTACGGATACCGAATGCCTCGAGCGCACGAACTCCGCGTCGAACCAGATCTGTCACGACAGCGGCCAGCAGGCTTGGCCCTAGTTCTTCCTCTATGCCCGAGGGCTCGAGGCGAAGGCTTGTCAGAAGCACTGCGTCCGAGCTGACCGGGCTGGTCGGAAACAGTTGCGCGCGCGGGATCATGCGGGGAGGGGCGTACAACGCACTTCCAAGCGGCTTTCCGTCGCGGACGGCGACCTGTCCGCACGAACCCCACTCGAGCATGACCATCGACAGCCAGGCTTCCTTCTCGAATTCCTGATCGCAGAATCCTCGGGCATCGTGAAGCGCGCCCGGGTCCATCTCCCAGAACACGCATCGACGCGCATGGGCGGAAAGTTGATCGAGGCTGTCGAGCGTGAGAGAGGTGATGACGTGAGTCGACACTGACTAACTCACTCTCCGTAGGTCCCCGAAGCGGTTTTGATGTTCGCCCGCCGCTTTTTTCTTCTCCAGGATAGGCCAGCTGTACCGAGTCGGCAGTGGCGCGAGAGTTGATCGCTCTAATGTATTGCTGTTCAACATCTTTCGTCCCGGTTCAAGATTTCGAGAAGCTCGGACCACCTATTTTCGTCACAGTGACGAAAATAGGTGGTGTGCCCGGTCATCGTCATTACGTCACCAAACGGGCATCCGAGTTCACTACGTCGATTTCTGCGCTTCCATCATTCCGACGATGCGTTGTAGGTCGTCGACCGAGCCGAATTCGACCACAATCTTTCCCTTCCGCTTGCCCAGACTGACAGTCACCCGAGTGTCGAACGAGTCCGACAACCGCTCAGCCACATCCTGCAGACCCGGCATCACGATGGGCTTGCGCTTCTGCGGGGGAGCGATCTCATTGTCCGCCCGGTTGGCAAGAGTGACGGCTTCCTCCGTCGCGCGAACCGACATTCCTTCGGCGACGATGCGTGCTGCCATGACTTCCTGAGCGTCGGCACCCGCCTCGAGGGACAGCAGTGCGCGAGCATGGCCGGCCGAGAGTACTCCAGCCGCAACGCGGCGCTGAACCGCCACCGGCAGCTTCAGCAGACGAATCATGTTGGTCACGACGGGACGCGAACGTCCGATCCGATTGGCCAATTCTTCGTGGGTTACTTCGAACTCCTCGAGCAACTGCTGATACGCCGCTGCCTCCTCGAGGGGGTTCAACTGCACTCGATGGATGTTCTCGAGGAGCGCGTCGCGCAACATCGAGTCGTCATCGGTTTCACGAATGATCGCCGGAATCTTCTCCAGGCCGGCTTCCTGGCTCGCACGCCAGCGACGCTCACCCATGACAAGTTGGTACTTGTCACCGTGACGACGGACCACGATCGGCTGCATCAAGCCGAATTCGCGGATCGAGTGAACCAATTCCGCGAGCGCTTCCTCGTCGAAAACGCTGCGGGGCTGCTTCGGGTTCGTCTCGATCAGGCTCGGTTCGATCTCTAGATAGACCGCGCCGGTCGGCTCGAGTTCGGTCTCCGGCTCAGCTTCCACCGGAGCCTTCGCCGCCGTCGCCTTGGTGGCTTTCGGTGTTTTCGGAGCCGCCTTCGTCGGTGGGGGAGGGGAGGGGTTGCGCTTGTCGACGCCGATTACGACGTCCGCTGCAGCCGAACCCAGACCCGGTGCCGTGGCCGGCCCAGTGGGGATGAGAGCAGCCAAGCCGCGGCCCAATCCACCTTTGCGTGCTTGACTCATCTCACTGCTCCTGGGTCGTCGTGGTGGCAGAGCGGGCGGCAAGTTCTCGTCCGGCGTCGAGGTAACTCATGGCGCCACGTGAACCCGGGTCGTAATCGAGAACTGTCATTCCGTATCCGGGAGCCTCGGACACCTTCACGCTGCGCGGAATCACAGCGCGCAGGACGGCCTCACCGAAGTGTTTGCGTACTTCTTCGGCGACCTGGTCGGCGAGCTTGGTCCGTCCGTCGTACATCGTCAGAAGGACGGTGGAGACATGCAGATCCGGGTTCAGATGAGCCTGGACGAGTTCGATGTTGCGGAGCAACTGACCGACCCCCTCGAGGGCGTAGTACTCGCACTGGATCGGGATCAGGACTTCCTTGGCAGCAACCATCGCGTTGACGGTCAGCAGCCCTAGCGAGGGCGGGCAATCGATGAGGACGAAGTCGACGTCGAGCTCTGCGAGCACCTTGTCGTTGAGCGCGCCTTTGAGTCGATTCTCGCGGGCAACCATGGAGACCAATTCGATCTCGGCGCCCGCCAGATCGATCGTTGCCGGGATGCAGAGAAGGCGCTCACTGTGCGGGCTGGTCTGGATCGCCTCCGGGGCCTTCACTTCGCCTATGAGCAACTCGTAACTGGAGGGGGTGCCCGAGGTATGGACGACGCCCAGAGCCGTGCTGGCGTTGCCCTGAGGGTCCAAATCGACCACGAGGACAGTGAGCCCTTGAAGAGCGAGCGCCGACGCAAGGTTCACCGTGGTCGTCGTCTTACCGACGCCGCCCTTCTGGTTCGCGATGGTGATCACGCGGCGGAACGCCGGCTTCGGCAGCGTCACCGAATGGGGGTGAAGCACCTGGCTCGCTCGATGCGCGGCCGCCCCGATGGGAGTCTCCTCCGAGGAGATCGCCGCGTAGGGGGCGGTGAAATTGTCGTCGTCGTTGACGATCTGATCCGCACCCGCGCTCGTGTGCTGCTTCGGTGTTTCACGTGAAACGGCGGATTCAGATCGACCCGACATTGACTGCTCCTTCGATTGGGAATCGATCACTAGGTGCTCTCATCATCTGTACATTGCTCTCGATTGCATGCGTGTAAATCATCAACGCTGGCGACGCTTCGGGAGACGTTCGGCCTTCACCACCACGGTGGGGGTGCGGAGAATCTTGGCTCCACATTCGAGTATTTCCAACTTACCTGCGCCCAATTTGGTGAGCGCCGTACGGTCTCGCTCGATCTCCTCGGCGGCGCTCGAACCCTTGAGTGCCAACATCCGGCCGTGCTCGTGAATGAGTGGGAGGGACCAACGTGCGAGCTTCTCGAGAGGCGCCACAGCTCGCGAGGTGACTACATCCGCGCCGCCCGCTTCCTTCACAACACCCGATTCCTCGGCTCGCCCTCGGACAACCAATACGTCCAATCCGTTGGACTCGATGAACTCCGCGAGGTACACCGAGCGTCGAAGCAACGGTTCGACGAGAGTCACCTTCAAGTCCGGGCGGGCGATCGCGAGAGGGATTCCGGGTAGGCCGGCACCGCTTCCTACGTCCACAACCGACTCACCTTCGGCGATCAGTTCACCGATCACTGCGCAATTGAGAAGGTGACGCTCCCACAGTCGGGGAACCTCACGGGGACCAATGAGCCCGCGCTCGACACCATCCGTTGCAAGGGATTGGTAGTACCGTTCCGCGATCTCATATCTGTCACCGAACACTGCGCGCGCAGTCTCTTGTTCGTCCCAGTCAACCGACGCCGCACCATTCTGTTCCACGTGAAACATCCTCCCGCGTAAACCGCGAAATCAACAATCAAGACCGAAATCATTATCCGCTCTGGAGCCGACATGTGTTCGCTTCTGCACACCGACTCGCTGTGAGTCTGCCGACTCGTTCATTCTTTGGGAAGTATTCCGCCCAAAATTCAAGTGGGGGAGGGGAGGGGTTCACGTTCCACGTGAAACATCGCGCTGACAAATCTTCCAATTCTGATGCGTTTCACGTGAAACATAGCCGGGCGATCGAACGCAGATAGGAGGTCGATTATCAATATCATCACAGTGACGAAACTGCCATGGGTAGTTACATGGATGGAATTCATGGCCAAAAAGGGGTAATTATCGACGAAAAGCGAGTTTCAGAAAAGGGCCGGCTTCGGACAGTTTCGGTGTCTCGCCGCCGATTGCCACGAGCTACCCAACCTTCGACTTGACTCTCCTGTTGCGGGAGACCGGAGACTTGGCACCAGAAACCGAAATCAATCCAAGGAGCTTGGCACCACATGATGCGCATCGGAGAGTTCGCCCTCGCCTCTGGACTCACAGTGAAAGCACTCCACCACTACGACGCCATCGATCTACTCAAACCCACACGGCACTCCGCAACATCGGCCTCGCGCTCGACACTGTCGCAGAAGCATTGAGCAACCCGCACTACATAAATTCCTTCATCGAACGGCACCGAGCACATGTCGCTGACGAACGCGCACGACAAGATGCTGACGCGGCGCAAGGGTCCGCGTTGATCGACTCACTTGAACTCGACTACACCGTGCGCCGTCGTTCCATGCCGGCTCAACACTGGGTTGGACTGCAACACGAAATCCGTAACCTCGAACTCGAGCAGGTTGAGTCGCCCCTGGCGACCCTGCGAATGGCCCTGACAGAAGCCGGCCACACGATCTCCGGCCCCTGGTGGACAACACTGCGCCAAACTGCAGAAGCTGAGGTCGTCGAAGTTCTGTTCTGCTGGCCGACTACCCAGATCCCCGCCGAGCCAGTTGGCATCTCCGGAACGATCGTCGAATCTGGCACACTCCCAGCGCGCGACGAACTGTTTGTGACACTCGAAACATCCGACGACGATTCCGATCTCGGCGATCTAGGCGCAGAAGCCGCACAGATCGCGATGATCGAGCAAGCAAACGATGACGGACTGGAGTTAGTTCACGGCAGCATCCGCCAGGTTGGAGTACTCGCTGACGACGGCACACCAGAAGCCATTGAACTCGTGATCGCCATCCAATAGGCGTCCACTACCAATCTGGGATGGAGATCGAGAGCTCGGGGCAACAATCATCGATCCTGTTTCACGTGAAACGAAGGGCTGACTATTCCGGCTGGGGGAGGGGAGGGGCTCACATGTAGTACGCCGTGTTGTCGATCGAATATCCGAACGTGCACGGTGCGCCGCCGACACCCAATAAGGCAATGATGAAGCTGAGCATGACTGCTCTCCCGGATCCCCATGCCAGTGCAAGTGGAATGAATACGACGGCGACTACTCCCAGCGGCAACAACCAGCAGAGCCAATACTCCTCACCGCCCGGGCGGGAAAGACTGGACTTCCATTCTCTGCTGCGGTTCGAAGACCACGGGCCAACAACTCAGGCCGCACACGAGCATCCCGCTCAAAGCACTCAAGATCGCCGCCCGCCTCCGAGAGATGTTCGGATCGAAGTCTCGGTCTCTACCCATATTCGTACGACACCGTTGCAGCAGGGTATGTGGGCCGAGTTGGAACCTGGCCACCCCTATCCCTGGTACTCAGCGGTCTCCGCGTCACCCATACACCGTCGGACAAGCTGGACAGAAAGGCCCACGCCGGCGCGATTCGGCGACGAACCTCCGGTTGACGCCCGGCTCAGCCCGCCGGGGCCTCGAACACCATCCTCACCTCGGTCACCTGGTAGTTCGCCCGCTTGAACGCGGCGGCCATGGGCGTGTTGGGTACGTCCGTGGTCGCGGTGATGCGATTGGCGCCATCGGCTGCGTGAACGCGGGTGATCTCGCAGAGGATGTCGTCCACGTAGCGGCACCCGCGCAGCTCGGGCACTACTCCGAGGTATCCGACGTTGCGATGGTAGGGCGTCGCGGACGGGATCGCGAAGCCGACCAGCGTCCCGTCCATGGTCTCCGCCAGCCGCCACCACGATCGTTCGCCAGGGCACGACCGGTAGAACTCGAGATCGTCCCGGGCCTGGCTGACAATGTCTGTGGCCGCAATGCCTCGTTGCGTGGCGACGTCCAGGCTGCCGACAGCGACCCGCTGGAACACCGCGAGGAACTCATCATCCGAGGCGGGACGGAACATCAGACGCTCGGAGGGGGCGGGCACACCGGCCGCAGGCGTCCACTCGAAACGCAGCCGCTCGATCATCTCGGTCAGTCCGGCCGCCTGGGCCGCCTCGCGACGCCAGGACACGGCGTCTGCGACGGTGGAATCCGCGTCATGCCCGGCGGTCGGCACGACCAGCACATACTCAGGCTTCGCGTGGAACTCGGTGTGCGCCCGCGACATGAGTTCGGCGGCAAGCGCAGCACGATCCGGCACGTCAGCCAGCACGTGCAGGAAATCAAGGGCGAGCGGACGCTCGCTGTCCTCACGCCCCCACCACAGGGCACGCGCGACGATACTGGAGCCGTCAACGGCGAACCAACTCCATTCCGGACGAAGCCGTCCGGCCGCCACCTCTTCCCGGAGCGAGTCAGCGTCGACGAACCCGACCGGATCGTTCATCGCGAACCCCACGGGCTCTTCCAACTCGGCCCGAGTCGCGGGTCGTATCAGCACCATTGCTTCCCTTCACGACGCTTCATTGACGACAGGTTCCGAAATAGAGATAGGACATGTCGACAACGATAGGCACCGGACCTTCACCGTGCCGCCGGATTCGGTTTCACGTGAAACACCTCTCGTACACGAATGCGGGCCCCGGAAAATCCGGGGCCCGCATTCGATCAGGGGGGAGTGTCAGTCCTTGAGGACAACCACTCGGCGAGACGGCTCAGCGCCTTCGCTCTCGCTGGAAACACCGGCGACCTTGGCGACGGCGTCGTGCACGATCTTGCGTTCGAACGGCGTCATCGGAGCAAGCTCTTCGCGTTCGCCGGTCTCGAGAACACGCTGTGCGGCTTCCGCACCGAGAGCACTGAGCGCCTCGCGGCGGCCCGCCCGCCAGCCGGCGATGTCGAGCATCAAGCGGCTGCGCTCTCCGGTCGACTGCTGAACAGCCAGACGAGTCAGCTCCTGGAGAGCATCCAGAACCTCACCCTTACGTCCCACAAGCTTGGTCAGGTCGTCGCCGCCGTCGATGCTGACGATCGCCCGATCGCCCTCGACGTCAAGGTCGATGTCTCCGTCGAAATCGAGCACGTCGAGCAACTGCTCGAGGTAGTCGCCGGCGATCTCGCCCTCTTCGATCAAATCGTCATCGGAATCGTCGATGTCTACATCCACATCGGTAACCGGCGCAGTGGTCTCGGTGCTCACGTCTGCGTTCTCTCCATCCACAACGATGTCAGCTTCACTGGACATTGGTCGTTCTCTTTCCTGGATCAGCGCCGTTTATTGCGCTTGGGGGAGTTGCCGCGGTTGCTCTGTGGCCGGTTCTGTTTCGGTTTCGACGTCGAACCACCACTGGAACCCGAGGGCTTCGGCTGAGGCTTCTTGAGCGAAACTTCCGGGGCGTCACCGTCGTCGTCGGCTGAATCCGCGGTCTTCAGCGCAGCCGGGGATCCCTTCTTCTTACCGGGATCGGGACGGGCACCGGGCTTAGGCGCATTGTCGTTGCGGCGAGTGATCGCTTCCTGCTTCTTCGCTTCTTCTTCGGCATCGATCTTGCGGAAGACGAGGTGCTGCTGACCGTAGGTCCAGATGTTGTTCGACACCCAGTACAGGAGGATCGCGATCGGAAGGAACGGTCCACCGACCAGAACGCCGAGCGGGAAGACGTACAGCGCGAGCTTGTTCATGATCGCGGACTGCGGGTTCGCGGCAGCTGCTTCGCTCTGACGGGCAACCGAAGCGCGTGAGTTGAAGTGGGTCGCGATGCTGGCAATGATCATCAACGGAGCGGCCACGAGAATGATGTTCAGGCGTGACGGAAGCTCGGGAACGTTCTCGGTGACATAAGCCTGAAGCTGCGCAACCGGCGTCGTGATCGCGGCCGAGATGGGCGCGCCGAACAGACGAGCATCCAGGAACGACTGGACGTCAGTGGCCGAGAAGACGTAGTTCGGGGTGTTGAGGTTGTCCTCGGCGCTCATGCCCAGCTGGCCCATGCCGGTGCCGGTGCGGTTGAACGAGCGCAGGACGTGGAACAGACCGATGAACACCGGAGCCTGAGCCAAGACCGGGAGACAGCCCATGATCGGGTTGAATCCGTGCTCCTTCTGGAGCTTCTGCATCTCGACGGCCTGACGCTGACGGTCGCCCGAATACTTCTTCTGCAATGCCTTGATCTGCGGCTGCAGTTCCTGCATCTGGCGGGTCGTGCGGACCTGCTTCACGAACGGCTTGTACAGAACCGCACGCAAGGTGAACACCAGGAACACCACGGAGAGCGCCCAGGCTATTCCGTTGTCCGGGCCGAGAATGAACCCGAAGACCTTGTGCCAGACCCACAGAATTGCGGATACCGGATAGTAAATGAAATTGAGCACGGCTCTAAGTACTCCTCTGTTCGTCCGTCGGACTGTGACACGCTGCGCGTGCTTCCGGACAGCTATGGCGGCTACCCGCATCACGGTCACGACGGGCAGGGACAGGGTCCCACCCTCCAGAATGCCAGGGGGCACACTTCGCCAACCGCACCACAGTCAAGAAAAGGCCTTTGATCGCCCCGTGAGTGCGCAGCGCTTCGACCGCGTATTCACTGCAGGTGGGGGTGAACCGGCAGGTCGGCATCCTCAAGGGCGACACATACGTCCGGTACAACTCGATACAGAAGATGAGAACAGTGGCGGGAGCGCGACGCACAGCCTTCAACACCGTGATGACACGGGAGGCTCTGGGAGTCTCGATCTGCTCAGAGAGCGGAGTACTCATGGCTCTTCACTTACCGACACCAATAGGTTCATTTTGGTCAGGCCCCCACGCAACTGCTTGGCCAGTTCGGCTGAACTGGCGGTAGCTGCGCCCGGAAGTGCGCGGATGACCACGTCCGTCTCCGGCGAAACCTGCCCGACGAAATCTGCACAGATATGACGAAGCCGGCGTGCGACTCGATGTCGAATCACCGCCGGCCCGACAGCCTTGCTCACGATCAGCCCGAAACGGGGACCGTGATTTGTTACTACCAGCGCCTCTACTTGCTCGCGATCGAACGCGTGCACGACAAGGTCGCGTCTTCCCATACGACGCCCGCGTCGCACCGCCACGGAGAAATCCGCGTGGCGACGCAACCGAGACGGCTCAGGCAACACCCCGAGCTCCTGAACTCGAAATCAGATCAGGCGGTGAGGGAATCGCGGCCCTTACGGCGACGCGCCGAAACGATTGCACGACCCGCACGGGTACGCATACGAAGACGGAAGCCGTGAACACGCGCGCGGCGGCGATTATTCGGCTGGAACGTCCGCTTGCCCTTGGCCACGGTCAACACTCCTCGAAGTTCATTGACGCCTCCCGGCGTCATTCAGTGATCGACGCCTTACGGCGCCTTTGGATCCAACAGGTACAGAACAATCAACTTCACTCGTTGTGGCTTGGAAGACCGATCCGACCTGACATATGTAGCCAGCACGAAGCGATCACCACCAGCGGGTGACCGTTCGAGGTTACTTACCACCGTTGCCAAGGTCAAACCAGCCCGATTCGGAGCCCTCTCGCGGCAACCGCGACGACACGCCGATACTTCCATCATTCCGCAGATTCCATTCGCGGTGTGCATACGGCCGTGACCTCGAGCGAGGCGGCAAGTGTGACCTTGGCAACAGTTCCGCTACGGACTGCAGGTGACCTGAAGGCAACCCGGACAGTTCCACCGGCGCATGCTCCCGACAAGGCCTCATCAGCACATACGGGCACGAGCGCCGGACGCGACCCCGAATCCCGAGTTTCCACATTCATCCACAGGGCTGTGAGTGTTGACGCATCCCCGACACCAAGTGGCGAACGCCTCGAGTTCCGACAAAGTTGCAGGTAGATCAATTTCTCGATCACTTTGACGAATTTGGTTGACGAAAAAACCGACTCAGTGCAGGTTTGTCCACATCTGTGGATAATTGTGTGGAAACACAGCCCAGGTGGCATATTCGTAGCCTGTTACGGGGTTCTCACCCCGGGTGGTAATCCACCGAATCATTCGACGCCGCAGCCATACGCTCGGCAGCTGCAGCACACCCACTGTCGGCGAAACACGGGAAGGAACCACGTGAACGACGATCCCAACGCGCTCGCACGGGTCTGGGTCGACGTGGTTGCAGAACTCACGAGTGATGACCCCGGAAGTAATCTTCCGGCTTTGAGCAGCAAGCAGAAGGCATTTGTCCGTCTGGTGAGGCCTCTCACACTTGCTCAGGGTTTTGCACTCCTCTCGGTTCCATCGCCATTTGCTCAAGAGACGATCGAGCGCGATCTACGCGAGCCGATCCTGCAGGCACTCGGACGCCACCTCGGCGGCCAGGTCGAGGGACTCGGTGTCCGCATCGCACTCGAAGACGATGCCGACGCACCCGCCGAACCGGTCGAGGAGCGCACGGGCAGCCGTCAGTTCGAGTCGGTCAACTCATCGGGCGCATACCGTCGGCGCAGATTCACCGAAGGCGACGGAGAACCTTCGGACTCCGAGACTGCCGAGACCGAGGAAGTCGACGACGACCGCGAAGCACTCGCGAGCGTTCACGAATCGTGGCCGTCGTACTTCACGAAGCCGCCCGCTACTCCTTCTGCTTCTGGGTCCGGCGCGAACAGTCTCAACGCGAAGTACACCTTCGACACTTTTGTGATCGGATCGTCCAACCGATTCGCTCATGCCGCTGCCGTCGCGATCGCGGAGGCGCCGGCGCGTGCGTACAACCCCTTGTTCATCTGGGGAGCTTCGGGCCTGGGCAAGACGCACCTTCTTCACGCCGCCGGCCACTACGCACAGCGACTGTTCCCCGGCATGCGGGTCAAGTACGTCTCGACCGAAGAATTCACCAACGACTTCATCAACAGTCTTCGTGACGACCGCAAGGTTGCGTTCAAACGTCGATACCGGGAAACGGACGTCCTGCTGGTCGACGACATCCAGTTCATCGAAGGCAAGGAAGGTATCCAGGAGGAGTTCTTCCATACCTTCAACACCTTGCACAACGCGAACAAGCAGATCGTCGTCTCCTCGGACCGTCCGCCCAAGCAGTTGGCAACCCTCGAGGAGCGTCTGCGGACGCGCTTCGAATGGGGCCTGATCACCGACGTTCAGCCGCCTGAGCTCGAGACGCGTATCGCGATTCTGAGCAAGAAGGCGAGGATGGATCGCCTCGAGGTCCCGCACGATGTCCTCGAGTTGATCGCCAGCCGTATCGAGCGCAACATTCGTGAACTCGAGGGCGCGTTGATCCGCGTCACCGCTTTTGCCTCGCTCAACCGCCAGCCGTTGGATCTGACGTTGGCCGAGGTGGTCCTGCGCGATCTGATGCCCGATTCGTCGAGCCTCGAGATCAACGCGGCGACGATCATGGCGGTGACGGCCGAATACTTCAACATGTCGATCGACGACCTGTGTGGGCCGGGTAAGGCCCGGCCACTCGCTCAGGCCCGCCAGATCTCGATGTATTTGTGCCGTGAGCTCACTGATTTGTCATTGCCGAAGATCGGTCAGACGTTCGGCCGTGACCACACGACGGTCATGTACGCCGACAAGAAGATCCGTAAGGAAATGACGGAACGCCGCAAGGTGTACGACCAGGTTCAGGAGTTGACCGCAAGGATCAAGCAGCGCTCCAAGCGTTGACCTGCACTTATTTCGATCGATGCCGCTCGAGGCAGAGGTTTCCCTCGAGCGGCATCGGTGTATTCGAAGGGTTACACGTGCGGTCCCCTCGAGGGGCGGTTGTCCACCTCGAGGGACGACACGCCGGAGTCGGACACGCCGATGAGAACAAACTCTTCGTTTCTTGTGAAAAGTATTCACATCTGTGGATAACTGTGTTGATAACTCCGAAAGTCTGTGGAGTTCTCGAGGAGGAATCCGAAAACTTTCAGAGAGTGCACAGAGGGGGTCGATTGGTCCTCGAGTCTGTCCTCGAGAAGTGCACAGGCCCTCGAGGGGACCTACCAGCGTCGACAACCGTTGCTCCACAGATTGCACAGGACTTATTACTACTACTGAGAATTTCCTAGGAAAAGCTCTTTGAAAATAGTTCTGGGGACAACTCCTGTTGAGAACCTCGCCTCAGGCTGCGCTCGTCCCGGCTTCGGCTTTCCACTTGCGCCCTCGAGGGCATACGGTGGGCATCGCTTGGTCTGTGTCAGACTTCAAGTGAGCTGATGCAGATCCGCAGCAGACGAACATGCCTACCGAGAGGAATAACCCGGCGATGGAGCTTGGAAGCCTGAAGTTTCGCGTTTCCCGGGAAGAGTTCGCTGATTCAGTAGCGTGGGTTGCTCGTAGCCTGCCCTCGAGGCCGCCTGTGCCGGTTCTCGGCGGAGTTCTTCTCGACGCAACCGAAGCCGGCCTCACCGTTTCCGGGTTCGACTACGAGGTATCTGCGCAGGTCCGCGTCTCGGCAGATGTCACGACTGCAGGTCAGGCACTCGTCTCCGGACGCCTCCTTGCCGATATCACCAAGTCGCTTCCCAACAAGCCGGTCGATGTGACCCTCGAGGGCACTCGCGTGCTCATCTCCTGCGGAAGCGCCAAGTTCTCCCTGCCCACGATGCCGGTCGAGGACTACCCCCAGCTTCCGACGCTTCCGCAGCAGTCCGGGTCCATTCCCGTCGACCTGTTCTCCGAAGCCATCAGCCAGGTAGCCGTAGCAGCCGGCAAGGACGACACCCTTCCGATGCTCACAGGTATCCGTGTCGAGATCGAACAGAATTCGATCGTCCTCGCCGCTACCGACCGCTTCCGTCTCGCCGTTCGTGAACTCGAGTGGACTCCGGCAAACCCTGACGTCCAGGCTGCTGTTCTCATCCCTGCCAAGACTCTGTCCGAGTCCGCGAAAACGCTTGCCGGCAATGCAAATTCGCCGGTCGAGTTGGCTCTCGGTTCCGGTACGACCATCGGAAACGACGGACTCCTCGGCATCGTCAACGACGGACGCCGCACCACGACGCGCCTCCTCGACGCCGAGTTCCCGAAGTTCCGTCAGTTGCTGCCTGCTCAGCACACCGCGATGGCAACGGTCGAGGTCACGCCTCTCATCGAGGCCATCAAGCGTGTAGCACTCGTCGCCGAGCGTGGCGCACAGGTTCGCATGCAGTTCTCCGCTGACGGTCTGCTCCTCTCTGCGGGTGGCGACGACGCCGGCCGCGCAGAAGAGACACTCAACGCGTCGTTCCAGGGCGAAGCACTCACCATTGCGTTCAACCCCGGTTACCTGATCGACGGGTTGAACTCGCTTCACAGCGAAAACGTTCTGTTCGGCTTCACCACTCCCAGCCGTCCGGCTGTTCTTCGCCCCGCGGCCGAGGAAGAGCCCACGGCAGACGAGTCCGGTAACTTCGCTGCGCCCTCGAGCGAGTACACGTACCTGCTGATGCCGGTTCGCCTCCCGGGCTGAGTGGTACCCCGCACTTCAGTTCGCGCCTGACCAGGGAGAACAGTATGAAGATCGGACTCGTAGGTCTCGGCAAGATGGGTTTCAACATGCGTGAGCGCTTGCGCGCGCATGGCCTCGAGGTGATCGGATACGACCCTCGACCGGAAGTCACCGATGTCGGGTCACTTGCCGAACTCGCTGCTTCCCTCGAGGGACCTCGAGTCGTCTGGGTGATGGTTCCGGCCGGTGAAATCACCCAGAGCACCATTGCCGAGCTGGCGGATGCCCTCGAGGGCGGCGATCTGGTCATCGACGGTGGGAACTCGCGCTACACCGACGATGCTGTCCATGCCGAGCTTCTGGGCGCCCGTGGGATCGGTTTCCTCGACTGCGGTGTCTCCGGTGGCATCTGGGGCCGTGAGAACGGCTACGGCCTGATGGTTGGCGGATCCGAGCCCGACGTGGCAAAGGCAATGCCGATCTTCGACGCCCTTCGCCCCGACGGCGACGCTGCAGACGGCTTTGTCCACGCCGGCCCCGTCGGTGCTGGTCATTACGCGAAGATGGTGCACAACGGCATCGAATACGGCCTGATGCAGGCGTATGCCGAGGGGTACGAGCTCCTCGAGGCGGAAAGCCTGATCGCGGACGTTCCGGGCGTGCTCCGAGCTTGGTCGAAGGGAACCGTCGTACGTTCGTGGTTACTCGATCTGCTTGTCGACGCCCTCGAGGAGGATCCGGAGCTTGCGCAGATCACGGGCTATACCGAGGATTCCGGTGAGGGCCGCTGGACGGTAGAGGAAGCTATCAAGCACGCTGTCCCTGCTCCCGTAATCTCCGCTGCTCTGTTCGCGAGATTTGCTTCACGACAGGATGATTCACCGGCCATGAAGGCGGTGTCGGCCTTGCGTAATCAGTTCGGTGGTCACGCGGTCAAGAGCGCTTCGCCCAAGAATTCGGCTTCTGGAAGCTAAGTGTTCGTTCGTAGATTTTCGCTGCGGGACTTCCGATCCTGGGATTCGCTGACGCTGGACCTCACGCCGGGAACAACTGTCTTCCTCGGTTCGAACGGGCACGGTAAAACCAACGTCCTCGAGTCACTGGGGTATCTGTCCACGCTGTCCTCTCATCGAGTGTCCACGGATGCACCGATGATCCGCAGCGGTTCCGCCAGTGCTTTTGCCGGTGCAACGGTGGTCAACAACGGGCGCGAACTGACCATCGACGTCGAACTGATCGAGGGAAAGTCCAACCGCGCCAGGATAAATCAGTCGCCGACGCGTCGTCCGCGGGAAGTACTGGGAATTCTGCAGTCGGTGATGTTCGCGCCGGAAGATCTGTCGTTGGTTCGCGGTGATCCTGGTGATCGTCGGCGCTATCTCGACGAGTTGTTGACGTCGCGGATTCCCCGAATGGCTGCCGTCCGTGCGGATTACGACAAAGTGCTGCGTCAGCGCTCAGCCCTACTCAAAACTGCTGGTGCGGCTTTGCGCCGCGGTTCTCGTGGTGGCGAGTCCGACAACGTCCTCTCAACCCTCGAGGTGTGGGACGGGCATCTGGCCGCTCACGGCGCACAATTGTTGGCCGGGCGCCTCGAGTTGGTCCATGATCTGGCGCCCCACCTGGCGGAGTCGTATCGTTCCATCGCACCCGAGTCCCGGCCGGCGTCGATCCGATACAAGAGCAGCCTGGGTTCGTCGTTGGATCCCGAATTCACCGATCCTGCAAGGATTTCCGGAATCGACGACGTTGCATACCTCGAGGAGAGATTCCATCTCGAGTTGGCACAGATGAGGTCGAAGGAAATCGATCGCGGAGTGTGTCTGGTCGGTCCGCATCGGGACGACCTGGAGCTGGTTCTCGGCGACAGTCCGGCGAAAGGCTTTGCCAGTCATGGTGAATCGTGGTCGTTCGCGCTTTCGCTGAGACTGGCAGGTTTTGCCCTGTTGCGCGCGGACGGCAGCGACCCGGTCCTGATGCTCGACGACGTATTCGCGGAATTGGACCGTCGTCGGCGTCGTGCGCTCGCCACCGTTGCGGCTACCGCAGAACAGGTGCTGATCACGGCCGCCGTTCCCGAGGACGTACCGGACGAACTCGAGGCGGCCAAGTTCGGCGTCGAAGCCTCCGATACCGGAGACGGTCGGATATCCCGGATAGTGCCCGTAGGCTCGACGGATCAGGAGGTCGAGTTCGATGACTGAAGACAGCAGCGCGGCCCCGGAGCCCGAGCTAAAGGGGATCGATCTGGCGCGCCGTGCCCTCGAGGAGGCACGCGCGACAGCCAAAGCCAACGGCAAGGCCGTCGGGCAGGGGCGCTCGTCGCCCAAATACGGAAGTGGCCGCCCGCGTCGACGCAGCGGTTGGTCCGGCCCCGGCCCGGATGCGCGGGACCCTCAGCCGTTCGGTGCTCTCACCAGCGCTATCTCCAAATCGCGTGGGTGGTCCCCCAAGGTGTCCGAGGGCACGGTCCTCGGTCGGTGGCCGCAGGTCGTCGGAGAAGACATCTCCGCGCACGCCGAGCCGATCTCTCTGAAAGAAGGTGTTCTCAGCATCTCCGCCGAGTCGACGGCGTGGGCTACCCAGTTGCGCATGATGCAGTCCCAGATTCTGGCCAAGATCGCTGCTGCCGTCGGTGACGGCGTCGTGAAGACACTGCGCATCACCGGTCCGAGTGCGCCTAGCTGGCGCAAGGGCGAAAGGCATGTGAAAGGCCGCGGACCTCGCGATACGTACGGCTGAGGAAAACTCAACCAGGACCTGGTTCTACCTATTACTTCGTGTTACAGTTAAAACTCGCTAGTGAGTGAACTGTGTCACAAGGCTGTCGTTCCATCCCGATCGGCAGGCATGAAGGAGTAGCTAGATGTCGCAGAAGATATCGACACCCGCTTCGTCGTTCGCCGAGCCGGATCACATCCTGTTGCAGGCTCGCAATGTCGAGTTCGACTGGTCCGATCTGCCCATGCACTGGATTCCGGGCGATCCGTTCAGCACACACGTTCTCAACGTGCTTCACCTCCTCCTCCCAGCCGGTGAGGAGTGGTTTGTCGAGACCTTCAAGGAAGCTCTTCCTCTGATCGAGGACGAGAAACTCCGTGAAGACGTCGTCGGATTCATCGGCCAAGAGGCGATGCACTCCAACGCGCACTCGGGTGTCCTCGTCCATCTGAAGGAAAACGGCCTGGATCCGACGCCGTACACCCAGCAGATGGAGTGGGCATTCTCGAAACTGCTCGGACCGCGCCCGATGACGGGACTGCGCGCCGAGAATCACCTGGTGGAGCGTCTGGCTATCATCGCGGCCATCGAACACATCACTGCTTTCCTCGGCGACTGGGTGCTCAACGCCAAGGGGCTCGACAAAGCCGGCATGCACCCGACCATGCTTGATCTTCTTCGCTGGCACGGCGCCGAAGAAGTCGAACACCGCGCCGTCGCGTACGACGTGATGCGCTACTTCGACAAGCGTGAGACCCGCCGGATCCGTACCCAGATCCTCGTCACGCCCGCAATCGTGTGGCTGTGGATTCGTGGAACTCGGTTCTTGATGCGCAACGATCCCGAGCTTGCCGCTCAGGCTCCCAGCCGTCGACGGCCCCACCTGTCCGATTTCATCGCGGCCGGAAAGCGTGGCACAGTTCCCACGTCGTTCGAGCTGGTCAAGCGGATGTCGACGTACTTCAGCAAGTCCTATCACCCCAGTAACGAGGGCTCGACCGCCCAGGCGGTGCAGTACCTGGCGTCGTCACCCGCAGCTCAGGCGGCTGCACGGTGATTTCACTCTCGAGGGTCAAGGACGTCATCTCCGGGCACGACGGGTTGCCGCGTTTTCCGGCGCCACCCGATTTGTCCGGAAAGAACCGTCCCGACCGTGCCATGCGCATCACGGAGGTATTGGCGGACAAGTACCTTCGGGTGTTGACGGCCTACGACTACAACCCCGAGATCGCTGGCCACAACCCCGACACGGCCATGAACATGGTGGTCAGTACGCGTGAGGTGGTGGCGACCGACGAGAACGTCGTTCGCCTGCGTTTCGAATCCGCCGACGGTTCACCGATTCCGCCGTGGCATCCGGGTTCGCACCTGGACTTCCATCTACCTTCGGGTCTGCGGCGTCAGTATTCGCTGTGCGGCGACCCTGCCGATCGCACGGGATACAGCGTCGCGGTTCGTCGGATCCCCGACGGCGGTGGCGGTTCCATCGAGATGCACGCTCTCCAGCCGGGTGAGCACGTCACGGTGCGCGGCCCTCGCAACGGATTTCCCTTCGTGGGTGAAGGCAGTGCGCTGTTTGTTGCCGGCGGCATCGGTATCACGCCGATCATCGCAATGGTCCGTGCGGCAAGAGAATTGGGAATGGATTGGTACTTCGTGTACTCGGGCCGCTCTCGTGAATCCATGCCGTTCCTCGACGAGATCGCGAGCTGGGAACCCGAGCGTGTCTTCGTGCGCCCGGACGACGAGTTCGGATTACCCACCACCGCAGACCTTCTCGGACGAGCGCCGGCCGGCGGTGCCGTGTACTGCTGCGGCCCGACGCCGATGCTCGACGCCGTCCGCCGCGGATTCCGCGATACACCCTCCACCGCTTTGCATTTCGAGCGGTTCGGGGCTCCGCCGGTGATCGACGGCAAGGAATTCGAAGTGCAGCTGGTCAATTCGGGTCAGGTGCTCACCGTGCCCGCCGACGAGTCCGCGCTCGACGTCATCAAGAAGACATTGCCCGGTGTCGGGTACTCGTGTCAGCAGGGTTTCTGCGGAACCTGTCGTGTGAAGGTGCTCGCGGGCAAGCCCGATCACCGCGAAAGGCGTCTGACCGACACCGAACAGGAAACGGAGATGCTCATCTGCGTATCCCGTTCCGACGGTGGACGTCTCGTTCTCGATCTCTAGATATTCCCGACTCCGAAGGGTTCGACAATGTCGAAGCACTCTCCTGTCCATGCCGTGACCGCGCGTCGCGTGACCAACGGTTCCGTCAGCCTGGCAGTGTTCGAGCAGGGCAAGGCAGACGGCGAGACCATCGTCCTGGTGCATGGTTGGCCCGACACCCATGAATTGTGGAACCGCATCGTGCCTTTGCTGGCAGACGACTTCCGCGTCGTCAGCTACGACAGCCGCGGGGCCGGTGAGAGCACGATCCCCTCGAGGGTGCAGGACTACCAACTGAGCGCACTGGCCGGCGATCTTTTTGCCGTCATCGACGCGGTCAGCCCGGGCAAGCCGGTGCACGTCCTGGCACATGACTGGGGATCCGTGGAAACGTGGGAAGCGGTCTGCGAGCCGGGTGCCGAAGAGAAGATCGCGTCGTTCTCGTCCATCTCGGGCCCCAATCTCGATCATCTCGGCAAGTGGATCCGGGCGAGCGTGTCCAAGCGTCGTTTCCTCGGCCCGGCGGCGCAGGGAATTGCGTCGGCCTACACCGTTCTGTTCCAGATTCCCGGGCTGTGCACCCTCCCGTTGCGTCTGTGGTTCTCCAAGCACTGGCCGGCATTTCTGGGCTTCTTCGACGGTCTGGACCCCCGTGTGGTCAACACCGCGCCCACCATCGCCGACGACATGGTGAACGGACTCAAGCTTTATCGCGCGAACATCCGGCCGTCTCTCGGCAAGCCGCGGGATCGGTACACGGACGTGCCTGTTCAGCTCATTCTGAACAAGTACGACAAAGCCGTTCGTCCGGTGGGATACGAAGACACCGAAAAATGGGTCTCCGACCTGCAGCGACGTGAAATTGCCGCGGGACACTGGTCGCCGTTTTCACATCCGAGCGAGGTTGCCGAACATGCGCGGGCATTTATCGCGAGCCTGAGAGAGCGTCGCTCGGAGAAGCAAAGTTCCTAGCGTTTCACCTTCAGGGGATCGTAAAAATTCGTCTGCGGCGCAGCCAGGGGTGTCATTGGCCGCTTCTAGTCGGTGCTTACCAGTAAGATGGTCAACGGTAACTAGCGGCAACATTCTCGAACCCGCTCCGACGACACCCGCAAGGGCTTGCTGACGGCTGCGCTCGAGTATTGACGGAGAAGGAGAGCTACCCACCCGTGGCTGCCCAGAAGTCAGATACAAGCACTTCCAGCAAGGACTACAACGCGTCGTCCATCACCGTCCTCGAAGGACTCGAGGCGGTACGTAAGCGTCCAGGCATGTACATCGGTTCCACCGGTGAACGCGGCTTGCACCACCTCATTTGGGAGGTCGTCGACAACTCGGTCGACGAGGCGATGGCCGGACACGCCACCAAGGTCGAGGTCACCCTCCTCGAAGACGGCGGAATCCGCGTCATCGACGACGGCCGTGGCATCCCGGTCGGCATGCACGCCTCCGGAGTACCCACCGTCGAGGTCGTGCTGACCCAGCTGCACGCCGGCGGCAAGTTCGACTCCGACTCCTACGCCGTCTCAGGTGGTCTGCACGGCGTCGGTATCTCGGTGGTCAACGCGCTCTCCACCCGGCTCGACGTCGACATCAAGGTCGACGGCTACCGGTGGCAGCAGACGTACACCGATTCCAAGCCGGGAGAGCTCGTACAGGGCGACCCGACGAAGGAGACCGGCACCACCGTCAGTTTCTGGGCTGATCCCGAGATCTTCGAGACCACCCGCTACAACTTCGAGACCGTTGCGCGTCGTCTGCAGGAAATGGCCTTCCTCAACAAGGGCCTGACCATCACGCTGACCGACGAGCGCGCCGAGGTCATCGACGACGAAGCCGCCGAGGTAGCCGAGGCTCCCAAGTCTGCTGCCGAAGAAGCCGAAGAAGCTGCTCAGGCAGCGCCGCGTAAGTCCAAGACCCGTATCTACCACTACCCCGGTGGACTCGAGGACTACGTTCGGCACATCAACAAGAGCAAGACCCCGATCCACAACTCGGTCGTGGGATTCACCGCCAAGGGCACCGGCCACGAGCTCGAGGTCGCAATGCAGTGGAACTCCGGCTACTCGGAGTCCGTGCACACCTTCGCCAACACGATCAACACCCACGAGGGTGGTACCCACGAAGAGGGCTTCCGCGCCGCACTGACCGCAACGGTCAACAAGTACGCGCTCGAAAAGAAGCTGCTCAAGGACAAGGATCCCAAGCTCACCGGTGACGACATCCGTGAAGGACTCGCGGCCATCATCTCGGTGAAGGTCGGTGAACCCCAGTTCGAGGGTCAGACCAAGACCAAGCTCGGCAACACCGAGGTCAAGTCCTTCGTACAGAAGGCGTGCAACGAGCACCTCGCGCACTGGTTCGAGGCGAACCCCGCCGACGCGAAAACCATTGTGAACAAGGCTGTTTCGTCGGCGCAGGCCCGCGTCGCCGCGCGTAAGGCGCGTGAGCTGGTCCGTCGTAAGAGTGCGACCGACCTCGGTGGCCTGCCAGGCAAGCTCGCCGATTGCCGCTCCAACGATCCGGAGAAGTCCGAGATCTACATCGTGGAGGGCGACTCCGCAGGCGGCTCGGCCAAGTCCGGCCGAGACTCGATGTACCAGGCGATCCTCCCGCTTCGCGGAAAGATCATCAACGTGGAGAAGGCGCGTATCGATCGCGTCCTCAAGAACACCGAAGTCCAGTCGATCATCACCGCGTTCGGCACGGGCATCCACGACGAGTTCGACATCGCCAAGTTGCGCTATCACAAGATCGTGCTCATGGCCGACGCCGACGTCGACGGTCAGCACATCGCAACGCTGCTGCTCACGCTGCTGTTCCGCTTCATGCGGCCGCTCGTCGAGCACGGCAAGGTCTACCTCGCGCAGCCGCCGCTGTACAAGCTCAAGTGGCAGAAGGGTGCGCAGCCGGAATTCGCGTACTCCGACCGCGAGCGCGACGCGATGGTCAAGGCAGGCCTCGAGTCCGGCAAGAAGATCAACAAGGACGACGGCATCCAGCGCTACAAAGGCCTCGGCGAGATGAACGCCAAGGAGCTGTGGGAAACCACGATGGACCCGACGGTGCGCGTTCTGCGTCTCGTCACGCTCGACGATGCGGCTGCTGCCGACGAGCTGTTCAGCGTGCTGATGGGCGAAGACGTCGAAGCACGACGCAGCTTCATCACCCGCAATGCCCGGGACGTTCGTTTCCTCGACGTGTAGGCCTGCGGCCCTGTGAGCGGTTGCGGAGTCCCCGGACTCCTTTTCCGCGCACAGGGGCTTGCCCCCTCTTTTAAGAAAGTGAGCTCATGACCGACACCACGTTGCCACCGGACGGTCCGCAACACGACCGGATCGAACCGGTCGACATCCAGCAGGAAATGCAGAACAGCTACATCGACTACGCCATGAGCGTCATCGTCGGTCGCGCTCTGCCGGATGTCCGCGACGGACTCAAGCCGGTGCACCGCCGCGTGCTCTACGCGATGTACGACAACGGATATCGCCCGGACCGCGGATACGTGAAGTCTGCCCGTCCGGTCGCCGAGACCATGGGCAACTACCACCCCCACGGCGACTCCTCGATCTACGACACGTTGGTCCGTATGGCCCAGCCGTGGTCGCTGCGTTACCCGCTCGTCGACGGTCAGGGAAACTTCGGATCCCGCGGCAACGACGGCGCAGCCGCCATGCGTTACACCGAGTGCAGGCTCACGCCGCTCGCGATGGAAATGCTGCGCGAAATCGACCACGAGACAGTCGATTTCACCCCGAACTACGACGGTAAGACGCAGGAACCGACGGTTCTGCCCAGCCGTATCCCGAACCTTCTGATCAACGGTTCCAACGGCATCGCCGTCGGTATGGCCACCAACATTCCGCCGCACAACCTGCGTGAAGTTGCCGAGGCCATCTACTGGGCGCTCGAGAACTTCGAGGCGGACGAGGAAGCCACCCTCGCGGCCGTCATGGAGCGCATCAAGGGACCCGACTTCCCGACGCACGGGCTCATCGTCGGTGGACAGGGCATCCAGGATGCCTACACCACCGGCCGTGGCTCCGTCCGTATGCGCGGCGTCGTCGAGATCGAGGAAGATGCCAAGGGCCGCACCACGATCGTCATCACCGAGCTGCCCTACCAGGTCAACCCGGACAACCTGATCACTTCCATCGCGGAGCAGGTTCGTGACGCCAAGATCGGTGGCATCTCCGACATCCACGACGAGTCCTCGGACCGCGTCGGCATGCGCATCGTCGTCACCGTCAAGCGTGACGCCGTTGCCAAGGTCGTGCTGAACAACCTCTACAAGCACACCCAGCTGCAGACCAGCTTCGGCTGCAACATGCTCTCCATCGTCGACGGAGTGCCGCGCACGCTGCGCCTCGACCAGATGATCCGTCTGTACACGACGCATCAGCTCGAGGTCATCGTTCGTCGTACCAGGTACCTGCTTCGCAAGGCACAGGAGCGCGCCCACATCCTGCGCGGTCTGGTCAAGGCCCTCGACGCTCTGGACGAGGTCATCGCCTTGATCCGTGCGTCGCAGACCGTCGACATCGCTCGCGCCGGATTGATGGAACTCCTCGACGTCGACGAGATCCAGGCCGACGCCATCCTCGGCATGCAGCTGCGTCGTCTGGCCGCCCTCGAGCGTCAGAAGATCGTCGACGAGTTGGCCGAGATCGAACTCGAAATCGCGGACCTCGAAGACATTCTGGCTCGCCCGGAGCGTCAGCGCGCGATCGTTCGTGACGAGCTCAAGGAAATCGTCGACAAGTACGGCGACGACCGTCGTACCCGCATCATCGCCGCCGACGGAGACGTCAACGACGAGGATCTGATCGCCCGCGAAGACGTCGTCGTCACGATCACCGAGACCGGTTACGCCAAGCGCACCAAGACCGATCTCTACCGATCGCAGAAGCGCGGCGGCAAGGGTGTTCAGGGTGCCGGCCTCAAGCAGGACGACATCGTCTCGCACTTCTTCGTCACCTCGACGCACGACTGGCTGCTGTTCTTCACCACGAAGGGCCGCGTCTACCGCGCGAAGGCTTACGAGCTGCCCGAGGCGAGCCGTACCGCTCGCGGTCAGCACGTTGCCAACCTCCTGGCCTTCCAGCCGGACGAGCGCATCCAGTCCGTCATCCAGATCAAGACGTACGAAGACGCGCCATACCTGGTGCTCGCCACACGCAACGGTCTGGTCAAGAAGTCCAAGCTCACCGACTTCGACTCCAACCGCAGCGGTGGCATCGTCGCCATCAACCTGCGCGGTGAAGACGAACTGGTCGGCGCTGTTCTCTGCTCGGCCGAAGACGACCTGCTCCTGGTCTCGGCACAGGGCCAGTCGATCCGCTTCTCGGCCACCGACGAGGCACTGCGTCCGATGGGCCGCGCCACGTCCGGTGTCCAGGGCATGCGTTTCAACGGTGACGACGAGCTGCTCTCGCTCAACGTCGTTCGTGAAGGAACGTTCCTCCTGGTCGCCACCTCGGGCGGTTACTCCAAGCGAACCGGCATGGAGGATTACCCGGTGCAGGGTCGCGGCGGCAAGGGCGTGCTCACGATTCAGTACGACAAGAAACGTGGCACTCTGGTCGGTGCGCTCATCGTCGACGACGACGACGAGCTGTACGCGATCACCTCGGGCGGCGGCGTCATCAGGACGGCTGCCAAGCAGGTTCGTAAGGCGGGACGCCAGACCAAGGGCGTGCGTCTGATGAACCTCGGCGAAGGCGACACACTGCTCGCGATTGCGCGCAACGCCGACGAGCCCGAAGAGCTCGCTGCAGAGACCACCGACAACGCAGACAATGCCGATGGAGCTAAGGAGTCCTAGTGAGCACTCCCAACCAGCCGGGCAGTGACCAGAAGAGTGAAAGCACTTCAGGTTCGACGCCACCGAAGCCGGAGCAGGCAACTGCTCCGGCGGGGCCGCAGACCTCGAAACCTGCAGCTCCAGCGGACGACGGACCCAAAGCTTCCGAGGCAGCTCCGGCGCCCAAGGCACCGGAGCCGCCTCGCGGCCCGTCGGATTCGGTCCAGAAACCGGCGGCTGCGGCTCCCGACGCCGCGGGTGCGGCCAAGGGTCGGGCTCCTTCCGCTCCTTCTGTGGCTCCGGCTGCGCCGGTAACTCCGGCGAAGGGTGATGGTCAGGCTCCGCCGCAACCGGTCGCCAATCAGGCTCGTGGCAGCCAGGCACCGCCGTGGCAGCGGGGACCCCAGCCGTCAGGCCAGCCTCAGGGTCAGCCATCTCAGGCGCCGAAGGCTCCTGCTCAGAACCCGAGTGCTCAGAACCCCGCTGTTCAGAACCCGGGCAAGGCTCCGGCACCGCAGAATCAGGCTCCGCAAAGTCAGCCGCAGACCAACATCACGCGCCCGGCCGGCGCTGGTGCTCCTGCAGGTCGACAGGCAGCTCCTGCTGGGGGTAAGCCGCCTGCGGGTCCGCAGCGTCCTGCAGCGGCAGGCCCGGCACAGGGTGGTCCGGCACAGGGTGGTCCGGCCAAAAACCCAGCGCAGGGTGGTGCGCCGAAGGGACAGCCGCAGGCGGGTCGCCCTGCTGCCGGTGCACAGACAGGTCGTCCTGCCGGCAACCCGTCGGCGCGTCCTGTCGTGACAGGAACGGCAGCTGCCGCAGCTACTGGTGGCGTCGCCGGCGCAGCGGCAGCCAAGGCTGTTGCACCCTCGGGCGCAAATCCCAAGGCTGCGAATGCCACGGTCGCCAATCCCACGGTCGCCAATCCCACCGTCGCTAATCCGAAAGCAAAAGCCGCCGCGATCGACGGGCCGACTCGGCACATCGATCGCAAGGATCTGCCGAAGGACATGCCTGACCTCTCCGAGGCCAAGCATCCGTTGCCTGCTGCGGTGAAGGGTGAGAAAACTCACGCCGTATCGGCTTCGGTCGTGGACGGTGCGCCACTGCGCGCAACGGTCCAGATCCGTCGTATCGACCCGTGGTCCACGCTCAAGATCACGTCCGTGATCTCGGTGTCGCTGTTCTTCGTGTGGATGGTGGCCGTCGGACTGCTCTACGTCGTTCTCGACGGCATGGGCGTCTGGGATCGCCTGAACAACGCGTTCACCGACATCGTTGCCGACGGCGGCTCCGACGGTCTGGTGACGGCCGGCCAGGTGTTCGGCTACGCCGCGCTGATCGGTATCGCGAACATGGTGCTTTTCACGGCACTCGTCACGATCGGATCGTTCATCTACAACCTCTGCAGCGACCTGGTTGGCGGCGTCGAGGTAACTCTCGCCGACCGCGACTGACCTGCGAAAACATTGCTCCGCCGGGCCCGTTTTGGTGTCAGCGGCCCGGTGGGGTAATCTTTGGAATCGGTTCAGGGGCCTATAGCTCAGGTGGTTAGAGCGCTTTACTGATAATGAAGAGGTCGGAGGTTCAAGTCCTCCTAGGCCCACTCCCATGTGCCGAAGAAGGGTTGCTGGAATGAAGGTTTTCCTGCTTGTCGGGGCCGGAATTCTGGTAGCTCTCGGGGTCACCAAGCTGATCAAAAGTCAGCGCGGAGACAAGGTTTGGCACGATTTGGAAACAGGATAGAACCTAGGTACTCTGACTCCGGTCAGAAAACCGAACGGGGCCTTAGCTCAGTTGGTAGAGCGCTGCCTTTGCAAGGCAGATGTCAGGAGTTCGAATCTCCTAGGCTCCACAGTAAGAAAACACCCTCCCGGGATCCGGGAGGGTGTTTTTGTATGCCGATGTGCCGATGTCTGGCCGGCCGGTGCCCGACTCGTGGCCCTCCCCCTTTTGAGCGAACGGCACTTTCGGCGCACTGAAGGCGATGAACATGCCGTTCGCTCGGAGTGGGGTGGCCAGAACAGCGCCCACTATGGACCGTTCGTCCCGAATTCTCCGGAAAGTCTAGTGGTCATAACCAGCCGGGCGTAGCGTGAGGAGAACCCAATTTCAGGAGGTTCGTAGTGCTTCACAACGACATTCCCAGCCACGGTGAAATTGCCGCACTCGCGGAGGTGGAAGGGCCCACCTGCATCACCATCGTGACTCCGACTGAAGATGCGCCGCAGGATCATGACAAAGCGCGCATCGCCTTCAAGGACCAGGTCCGCTCGGCACTCGCATCGGTGGAGGATCCGGCCGAGCGCAAGCTGTTCGAGGCCGAATACGCAGAGCTCGACGACGACGACGATTTCTGGCGCTTCCAGTCGCGCTCATTGGTCACGTACGCGACGCCGGAGCGTCTGGTGACCTTCCGCCTCCCCAACCGTCTGCAGGCGCTCGAAACGGTCAGCGATCGGTTTCATCTCAAGCCACTGCTCCGTTCGGTGACCTTCCCCCAGACGGCGTTTGTTCTCGCTCTCGCCGAAGGTTCGGTGCGATTGATCGAGATCGCCGCCGATCAACCGGCCGACGAGGTTCGTGTTCAGGGAATGCCGAAGAACGCTGCCGATCACGCTGGCAAGTCGTCGATCAACAGTCGCACCGAGGCGGGTCGGCTCTCGGGTTCGGACAGCCGAAAGTTGCGCGTCAATCAGTACGCCCGCGCAGTCGATCACGAGGTCCGTGGTGTCCTCGCCGGCCGCGACGTCCCCTTGATCCTGGCTGCCGCGGAACCCATCGCGTCGGTGTATCGCTCCGTGAATTCGTACCGCCACCTGGTCGACAAAACCGTCGAGGGAAATCCGGAAGCCTTGTCGACGCAGGAAGTGGCGGACGGTTCGCGACCGGCGCTCGACGATTTCCACGCCGAGCAGTTGGCGGCGGTGCGGGACACCTTCAATGTGCGCACCGAACAGGGACGTACTCAAACCGACGTCGCCGACGTGGCAACGGCCGCGACGTACGGACAGGTCGACACCGTTTTCATCGACATCGACTCCGTTGTGCCCGGAAGTCTCGATCCCCAGACGGGCGCTCTCACGACCGGTGAGTCGACCAACGGAAGTACATACGGGGTCGTCGACGAGATCGCTCGTCGTGCGCTCCTGACGGGTGCTCGGGTCCTCGCTGTTCGCGCCGAGGACATTCCGGGCGGCGGCGCAGTTGCCGCGATTTTGCGCTTCGCCCCGTAAACAGACTGGACGCGTGTGCGCTTCGTGACCTGATTCGGGCACGGGGCGCATACGATTCCGGCATGAAACGTGTGTGGGAACGGCTGCGCCTCTACTGCAAGACGCTGCACCCGGTCGGGCTTGCCTTTGCTCTGGTCTTCTTCACCTGGTCGATGAGTCCTTCCCTGTTGCCGCGCGCGTGGTACTTGCAGGGCGTTGCGACGGGCATCTCGCTCGCGATGGGATACGGCGTCGGCGTGACGGTTGCCTGGATGATCCGCAAGTGCGGCGTCGAACCGCAGTGGTCGGATCGCACCAAGAAGATCGGCTGGCGAATCCTGTTGGTCGCGGCCGTCATTCTGGTTCCGACGTTCTTGGTCCTCGGTTCGTGGTGGCAGCAGATCGTGCGTGACCTTGTCGAAGCTCCTCGCACCAATCAGGCGAATTACCTTCTGGTGCTGCTCATTTCGCTCGGAATCTGGTTCATCCTGCTCGAGGCGGGCCGTGGTCTTCGTTTCACCACCAACAAGCTCACCGCCGTCGCACTTCGGTTCGTTCCCCTCGAAGCGGCGAAGGTCGGCAGCTTGATCGTCATCTTCGCCCTCGGCATCTTCATCGTGAACGGTGCGCTGTACAACGGGTTGATTGCCTTCGCGAACTGGAGTTTCTCCGGTGCGGATCACGAAACACCGGACGGCATCGAACAACCCTTGATCGCTGAGCGCAGTGGTTCACCGATGTCCGCCGAAGCCTGGGATTCGCTCGGCCAGGAGGGGCGCACCTTCATGGGCAGCGGTCCCACCGCGGCCGAGATCACCGCATTGACCGGACGTGAAGCGAAGCAACCGATCCGGGTGTACGCCGGACGTGAATCCTCGGACTCGATCAACGGTGTCGCACAGCGGGTCGTCGACGAGTTGGAGCGCACCGGCGGATTCGACCGCGGAACCCTCGCAGTTGTCACGACCACCGGCCGCGGTTGGGTGAACGAGGACGTCGCGTCGGCGTTCGAGTACGTCGAGGGCGGGGACACGGCGATCGCGTCGATGCAGTACTCGTTCCTTCCGAGTCCGTTGGCCTTCATCGCCGATCGTGAGACGCCGATGATTGCCGGTCGCGCACTGTTCAACGCGGTGTACGCCAAGTGGATCGACCTGCCCGTGGAGACGCGACCCGAACTGGTTGTCTTCGGTGAGAGCCTCGGCTCCTACGGTGGCCAGGCCGCATTTGCCGGCGCTCAGGACATGATGACGCGCGTCGACGGCGCGCTGTGGGTCGGAACCCCCAACTTCACTGCTCAGTGGCAGGAAATCACGGACAGCCGCGACTCGGGCTCACCGGAGATCCTGCCGGTGATCGATGGTGGCCAGGCAATTCGGTTTGCCGGCGATCCGGAAGATCTGGAGCTGAAGTCCGACTGGGACGACGATCGCATCGTGTACTGGCAGCACGCCAGCGACCCGATCACATGGTGGTCCTTCGACCTGCTGCTCAACAAGCCGGATTGGCTCAAGGAACCGCTGGGTCGCGACGTGGATCCGGGAATGACGTGGGTACCTCTCGTGACCTTCTGGCAGGTAACCCTCGACATGGTCTTCTCGGCTGACGTCCCGTCCGGGCACGGTCACAATTACGGCGAGGATGCAGCGGACATGTGGGCCAAGATCCTGCACCCCGAGGCGTGGACCTCGGCTGATACCGACAAGCTTCGTTCGCTGCTGACCTCCAATCTGGAGCCCACGAAGTAGTCGTAAACGGTTGTAAGTCAGCCTGTTAAGGCGAAAACCTCACGAAAAAGTGTTACGTGAGGTATGTGTTACTCTGCGTTCGCTGTGTGCCAAGCCACAGCGCAGGCGAGCGTGGGGAGATCGAAACGTGAAGAGCAGAGCATGGTGGGCGGCCGGGGTTTCCGTCGCGGCACTGGTCATGGGTGCTGTGACGGCCCCTGCCGCAATGGCGGACCCGGCGGATTTCTACACGCCGCCGTCGGAGCTTCCGGCAGGTGCCAACGGAGATCTCATCAAGAGTGAGCCGTCACCACTGCTGCTGAGCGTGCCCGGATCGAACGGTGCGTGGCCGGCAACCGCCACCAAGATCATGTACCGAAGCGAGGACGCCAAGGGTGCTCCCGTTGCCGTGACGGGGACCTACCTCGAACCGTCGAACCCGTGGACCGGGCAGGGGGCGCGTCCACTGGTTGCCGCAGCGGTAGGAACGCATGGGCAGGGCGATCAATGCGCTCCGTCCAAACTGTTCAACACCGGTATCGAGTACCAGTTCCCGACGGACGTCATGGTCGGCTACGAGTCCATCTGGGTGAACACGTTGCTGCTCAACGGCATTGCCGTCGTAGTCACCGATTACGAGGGCCTCGGAACTCCTGGCGATCACACCTACGTCAACCGCGAAGCCGAAGCGCACGCGGTTCTGGACTCGGTGCGTGCCGCTCAGCAGCTCCCGAACACGGGCATTCCCGCCGACGGCCCCGTCGGGCTGTGGGGTTACTCGCAAGGTGGTGGAGCTGCCGCTGCCGCAACGGAATTGAAGCCGTCGTATGCTCCCGAGCTTGACCTCAAGGGCACGTACGCAGGTGCACCGCCCGCCGATCTGGCGGCGACGCTGCAGCAGGTCGACGGCACGTTCCTCACCGGAGTGATCGGCTACGCGCTCAACGGGATCCTTGCGCAGTACCCCGAGGTTCAGCCGCTGCTCGACGCCGAGATCAACGATCGCGGCCGACAGATGTTGGCCGCCACCAAGAACCAGTGCGTCGCCGAAAGTGGATTGCAGTTCGGCTTCCAGCAGTCGTCGAGCTTCACCAATTCCGGTGAATCACTCTCCGCAGTTCTGGCGCGTCTACCCATGGCGCAGGCGATCCTCGACGAGCAGAAGATCGGCAAGCTGACGCCGGAGTCGCCCGTGCTCATTCAGCATGGCCGCTCCGATGACATCGTTCCGTTCGGTCAGGGACAGCAACTGGCGCGAGACTGGTGCGGCAAGGGCGCGGCGGTGCAGTTCTCCGTCAACGAACTGCCCCCGATCATTCCGGGCATGGCAATCAATCATGCAACGCCGTACCTGGTGGGTACCCCGGAATCCGTCGGGTACATGATCGATCGCTTCAACAACGTCCCAGCGCCGTCCAACTGCTGAACGTGAACATCGAAAAGCCCCGGAACACAATTTGTTCCGGGGCTTTTCGTGTGTCGACTAAGCGGTCTTCTCGGCCGAGTTCTCTTCGAGCCGAGGGGGTGCGGAAGCGACCGGCGGATGCTCGCGTCGGCGGCTCTTGAAGAACACCGCGCCACCGATCACCGCGACACCGGCGATGACGAACACGGCGACGCGCTTGCGGCCACGAGGCTTCTCGGTGCGTTCCGCGGACTTCGTGGGGATAGCCTTTGCGCGCTCGACGCCCTTCTTGGCGAGGACCTTGCCCTGACGACCCAGGAACAACCCGACCTGCCCGGCGCCGCGAGCGACCGATGTCGCGACCACCGCGGCGATACGGCGAGCGTTGTCGGCTGCCTCGGACTCCTTGATACGAGCCGCTGTCTCTTCGAGGTAGGCGGCAGTCTCGTCGAAGGTGTCCTCGACGCGGGCGCGCGCGTGATCGAAGGTGTCGGGCAACTGCGTGCTGAGGGACTCGGTCACTCGTGTCATGACTTCACTGTGCCATAACAGTGAGGCGGGGACAGGGAGAGTTTTGCGGGGCGACATCCGCGAGAACGCCGGCAATGGCACGATGGTGGTGTGACTTCAACTCATCAGACCGCAACCGCAACGCTGCACACGAACCGCGGCGACATCAAAATCGCTCTGTTCGGCAACCATGCGCCGAAGACCGTCGAGAACTTCGTCGGCCTCGCCGACGGCTCGAAGGAGTACACCACCGCAAACGCCGCCGGCACCAAGACCGGCCCGTTCTACGACGGTGCCATCTTCCACCGCGTCATCGACGGCTTCATGATCCAGGGTGGCGACCCCACCGGAACCGGCACCGGCGGCCCGGGCTACAAGTTCGGTGACGAGTTCCACCCGGAACTGCAGTTCGACCGCTCCTACCTGCTGGCCATGGCCAACGCAGGCCCGGGAACCAACGGCTCGCAGTTCTTCATCACCACCGGCCCGACGCCGCACCTGAACCGTCGCCACACCATCTTCGGTGAGGTTCTCGACGACGATTCCAAGAAGGTTGTCGACGCTATCTCCTCCACCGCCGTCGATCGTGGCGATCGTCCGGTCGAGCCCGTCGTGATCAACAGCATCACCATCTCCTGAACAGGTAAAACAAGCAGATGACGAACCCCGGTTGGGGCGGCGGTGCGAGTGAGGGCATCCCGCCCCAACCGCGGTGCGTCCGCCATCCAGATCGACCCACCGCACTTTCCTGCAATCGTTGTGGACGTCCGGCGTGCCCGGACTGCCTCCGCGAGGCGGCGGTGGGATACCAATGTGTTGACTGTGTAGCTGCCGGCCAACGCGATGTCCGCCCCGTTCGGGGCGTCGCCGGAAACACCGTGAGCCCCACCCGCGCGGTCCCGGTCGTGACGTACACCTTGATGGGGCTCAACGTCCTGGCGTTCCTCGCCACCTTCGCGCAGTCGCGAAGCATCATGAACAATCAGGTCGGCTCGTCGATCTTCGCGAACTGGGCACTCAATCCGGGTCTGGTCGCCAGCGGTGACTGGTTCCGGCTCATCGGCTCCGGGTTCTTGCACTTCGGCATCTTGCACCTCGCGGTCAACATGTACGCCCTCTACATCCTGGGGCGCGACACCGAAATCGTGATGGGCCGCTCCCGGTACATCGGCATCTACCTGGTTTCGCTCCTCGGCGGTTCCGCCTCGGTGATGGCGTTCCAGCCGGTGTTCTCCTCGCTCACGGCCCTGTCCTGGACCGCTGGAGCGTCGGGTGCAATCTTCGGCATCATGGGCGCACAGGCCGTCCTTCTACTGCGTTTGCGTCGAAGCCCGGTCCCGATCATCTCGGTGATCGCGATCAATGTGATCATCAGCATTTCGCTGCCCGGGATCTCGTTCTGGGGTCACGCGGGAGGTCTGGTGGCAGGTGCCGCAACGGCCGCTGCATTCCTGTACGCCCCACAGTGGTTGGGCGCCGGTGAGAACCGCGTGAAAGCAGTGCGGATCGGCTGGATCGCTTTTGGTGCCGTCACCGTGGTGACGTTGGGAGTCATCGTGCTCCGCGTCGTCCAACTGCGCGAACAGCTGGGAATCAGCTAGCAAGAATCCTAGGGCCCAGCCGTTCTATGGATCAGCCGCCGATGATGGACTCGCAGGCGAACGTGATCTCGAAGCTCGACGTCGCCGTCGGGTTGCCCTTGTCCCGGGCGCCGATTCCCTCGCCCGTCACCACGAAGGTATTGCCGTCCTGCTTGGCACTGGCGGATCCGCCGGGCAGTCCCGGTGCGAATCCGGCGGTGTACGGCAGACCGTTCGATCCACCCTCGCTTCCGGCGATTCCAGCAGTCTGAACCGTGCCGGATTCATCGATGATGGCTGTGACGGTCAACATGCCGTAGGTGGCATTTTCCGCGTCGAGCAGTGTCATAACTGTCGTGCCGCCGTCCTTTGCGCACTTCGTCTCGAATTTGGCGTCGAGCGTCTTCCCGCCGACGGTGGCCGAGGATGTAGCGGACGAGGCGCCGGCAGCGCTCTTGTCGGAGTCGGTCTTGTCGGAGTCGCTGCCGCAGGCGGAGGCGAATAGTGCGACCGCCGCGATGGTGGCAGCGACTGCGGTGGAGGACCGGCGGGTCATCGTGGTCCGAACCATCTTCGTCATATTCTGTCCTTCAAGTCACGCGGTGCGCCCGCACTTGCTCTGGCTGTTTCGCCGATAACACTAGCGAGTGACTCGGTGCTCGTAGCGCTAAACCCCCAGCTCAGGCGGGTTTGTCGCCTTCGACTGTTCAGGGACGTTCGTCAGACTGGTGCGGGTCATTCGCCGGATCGTCGGGAGTAAACGCACATGCAGGGACGGCTTCTGTAGAGATTGTCCACATAGGTTGGGCTCGGTGGTGCTTCTACTGTGGCTTGAGTCACTTCGTAGATAGCAACGCTGACCTTTTCCGAGGAGTACCCCTGCCATGACCTCCACCGATAGCACCACCACTGACGGTGGGGTTGCGCCGAGCGAGATCGAATCTCGCGTGGTGAAGAAGGTAGCGCGCCGGCTGATTCCCTTCCTGATCCTGCTCTATTTCGTGAACTATCTGGATCGTACGAACATCGCCTTCGCGAAGCTCACCATGAGCGCCGACCTCGGGATGACCGAGACGATGTTCGGCCTTGCCTCCGGTCTCTTCTTCGTCGGCTATCTGTTGTTCGAGGTGCCGAGCAACCTGGCCCTGCACCGCTTCGGCGCCCGGCTGTGGATCGCGCGCATCATGCTCACCTGGGGCATCCTCGCCGCTGCGCTGGCATTCGTGCCCAACGTGGGAAGCCTCTATTTCCTCCGCATTCTGCTGGGAATCGCCGAGGCAGGCTTTTTCCCCGGAGTTCTTCTCTACCTGACCTTCTGGTTCCCGAAGAAGTACCGCGTACGCCTGATGGGCTTGTTCCTGCTGACACTTCCGCTCTCGTCGGCGCTCGGTGCCCCGCTCTCGGCTGCCATCATCCAGTACGGCGACGGCCTGTTCGGGTTGGCCGGATGGCGCGTGATGTACCTGATCGAGGGTCTGCCCGCCGTGATCTTGGCGTTTGTCGTCTGGTTCTACCTCACCGACCGTCCCGCCGACGCGAAGTGGTTGACCCTCGAGGAGCGCACCTGGCTGATGAAGTCCATGGCCGACGAGGAGAAAGAACTCGGCGACGCCGGTCACCAGTCCGCCGGCAAGACCCTGCGCGATCCCCGCGTCATCGGTTTCGGTCTGGTCTACTTCGGAATCACCTACGGCCTTTACGCTTTGAGCTTCTTCCTGCCCAGCATCGTCGCGGGATTCAAGCAGACGTTCAACACCGATTTCTCGCTCGTCGAGACAGGCCTGATCGTGGCCGTCCCCTACGCGATCGGCGCTGTCGCGATGGTGCTGTGGAGCCGCCATTCCGACAAGACCGGTGAACGGATGTGGCACGTTGCAGCCCCGACGCTCCTGGGTGCAGTATCCATTCCGATTGCGCTGTACCTGGATTCACCGTTCACCGTCATGATTGCGGTCTCGCTCACCGCCGTCGGCGTGCTCTGTGCGCTCCCCGTCTTCTGGTACCTGCCCACCACGTTCCTGACGGGTGCCAGTGCGGCCGCGGGCATCGCCATGATCAACTCGATCGGCAACGCGTCGGGCTTCGGTGCTCCGTACATCACCGGCTGGCTCACCGATGTGACCGGAAATGCCAAGGCAGGCCTGTGGGTGGTGGGCGCCGTGATGCTCTGTGCCGCAATTCTTGTGGTGGCGCTGGCCAAGCGATCGAGCAAGACCGCTCAGATCTGACCTAGTTTTCCCGCACTGGCACGAAGCCGGATCAGGAGCGCAAGATCGAGCGCCTGGTCCGGCTGACGCCACTGCGTACCGATCAATCGGTCGATCGATTCGAGGCGTTGGTACAGAGTGTTGGCGTGAATCGCGAGCGCGGTGGCGGTCGCAGAATGTTTGCAATTGTGCGACAGGTACGACGCGAGGGTGTCCAGAAGTGGAACGCCGCGTCGTTGCTCCTCCTCGAGGAGAGGACCGAGGGACCGCAGCGTCAGCGCTTCGAGTTCTTCGCGGCCGGTGCGGCTGAGGAGAATTCGGTAGATGCCGAGTGAACTTGCCGGTTCCACGTGCGAGGCCCGACCGAGAGTCTCGAGGACGTCGACGGTGTGCTGTGCCTCGACATAGGCTCGCGCCAGACCTTCCGCTCCCACCGCGGGATCGGCGATTCCCACTGTCGGGTTCTCCGCCGGCTGCACCCACGTCGCCGCAACCTCTGCCGGTGACATTCCCGGAATCAAAGCGATGACCCGTGAACCATGCTCGGCAACAACAGTTCCTGACGGGAATGCAATTTCCTCGATACTGCGACGCGTACGGTCTACGGCGTCGGCCGGGCGGGCCACCACGACGGTGTACGAGCGGTCGGGGTTGAGTCCGGCCAGGCGGAACTGACCGGTGACTTCGGCCGGCGTCGGCGCTGGCCTGGTGATCAGATCGACCAGAAATGCATCGCGTGCCCGACGGGTAGCTTCCCTGGCCGCCCGTTCGCCCACCAGCGCAAGCGCAATGGCCGGGGCTGACCTTTCGAGTGCCAATCTCATGGCGGCGGTGGGTTCCTGGCGCGAGAGCAGGAACAGAATTCCGAGTTGGTCACCGGCACTGCGTACTTCGGTAGCGAACAGGAACTGCTCACCGACGATCAGCGTCACCTCCTGCTCGCGTCGGTCAGCGGCAAAGATGTCGAAGACCCGGTTGACGCTCTCGCTCACCCGTTGCAGTCCCGGTGGGATCTCCGACGTTCCGGTCACGAAAAACACCGGTGAACCCGTCGACGCGGAGGTTTCTTCCACGAGTTCGCGAACACCGCCGCCGCGCAGGACAACTTGTGTGAGCGATCGGTCCCAGGTCAGGGTCTGTTCGAGAAGTGCTGTGCGCTCGGCAAGTTCGGTGTTCGCTGCATTCACTTCTGCAACCGTCGCGCGATAGCGTTCGAGAGAGCGGGCATTCTCGATCGCCACCGAGGCATGAGCTGCGAGAGCGGACAGCAACGCAACTTCCTCGTTGCCGAATCGGCGCTCTTGACGTTTGCACGCGCACAGGGCACCCAGGATCTTGCCGTTCAATGTCAGCGGCACGGCCAACAGGCCGCGCATGTTCTCGGCTCGCGCTGCGTCGTCGGCGGGCCCGATGTGTGCAAACGAGGGATCGTTGCGGTAGTCGGGAGACCAAGCAGGAGAAGAATTCTCGACCACACGACCGATGAGGCCTTCTCGGAACGGAACCGTGAGGCCGAGCAGTTGCGAGGTGTACGCCCCGCTGGTGACTTCGATGATCAGGATGTCGTCGTGGATCAGTGCGAGGTACGAAAGATCTACGCCGAGTAGCCGTTTGGCCTGGTCCACGATCTCCTGCAGAAGGGCGTGGTGATCGTGCATCGTGGTCAGCAGCGACGCGATGTCGTTGAGTGCGCCCAGCTCGGTGGCACGTTGTCGGCGCTGAGCCAGGAGACTACGCAGTTGGAGTGCGGATCGGGCTTCTCGCTCGATTTCGGCAGCGGCCTCGGGGGCTGACCCGGCGGCCAACTGATCGCGGTGTTCGATCAGTTCCTCGGTGGATGCCTCGGCCAGGAGAAGCTGTAGCCAGTTCTCGTGCATCCGCACTCCCTTGTCAGGCCAACTTGTCAGGCCAACGATGAGTATGGAGAGAATGTCCATACGGTTTCCGGTTTCTCGGAGTAAATCTACATGGGGTGGTGTAGCCGCCGTCACTATCGTGGAGGCATGACACTCCTCGAGGCGCTCGGCTCGCAGATCGATGCGGATCGACTGATCACCGACCCCGACATCATGGCGAGCTACATCCACGACGACGCCGAGTGGGCTCCCTACGAGATGCCCGTAGCGGTGGTCCGTCCGCGCACAGCCGAGCAGGTACAGACAGTTGTGCAGGCGTGCATCGCCCACGGTGCGCCCGTCGTCACGCGCGGCGCAGGCACCGGTCTGTCGGGTGGAGCCAACGCAGTCGCCGGCGGCGTCGTGATCGCCTTCGACGCGATGAACGCCATCAAGGAGATCAACACCCTCGAGCGTTTGGCCGTGGTCGAACCCGGAGTGGTCAACGATCACCTCCGCGACGCGTGCGCCGAGCACGGCCTCTGGTATCCGCCCGATCCGGCGAGCGCACCCTGGTCGACGATCGGCGGCAACGTCGCGACCAATGCCGGGGGCCTGTGTTGCGTCAAGTACGGCGTCACCAAGGACTACGTGCTGGGCATGCAGGTGGTTACCGGAACCGGTGAGCTGGTTCGGCTCGGGCGTCGAACTGCCAAGGGAGTGGCTGGGTTTGATCTCTCCGCGCTCATGGTCGGCTCCGAAGGCACTCTCGGGGTGATCACCGAGGTGACCGTCAAGCTACGTCCTCAGCGCGATCCCGAGCGCACCATCGTCGGATACTTCGACTCCATCGTTGCTGCGGGCAAGGCCGTCGAGGCCGTCGCCGCAGACGGGCTCACGCCGTCTGCCCTCGAGCTGATCGATCGACAGTGTCTGCTTGCCGTCGACGCCTGGAAGAACATGGGCCTCTCGGCCGACGCCGAGGTGGTCCTGCTCGGCCGCATCGACACACCGGGTGAGATCGGTGACGCCGAAGCCGAGCGAATGTTGGCCTGTTTCAACCGGTCCGGGGCAACCTGGAGCGCCAGATCCACCGACCAGGAGGAAGCCGACGCCCTGTTCTCCGCCCGGCGTCTGGCGTACCCCGCCCTCGAGCGGCTCGGCCCGGTGCTCACCGAGGACATCTGTGTCCCCAAGGCAGCGGTCCCGGAGATGTTGGCACGGATCGAGGCCATTTCGGCCCGTCACGACACGCACATCGCGAACATCGCGCACGCGGGTGACGGCAACCTGCATCCGCTGCTGATCACGCCACACGACGACGAAGCGGCGCGGAGGCGTGCTCAGGCAGCTTTTTCCGAGATCATCGACAACGCCCTCGAGTTGGGCGGAACCGTCACCGGTGAACACGGCGTCGGCCTACTGAAGATGGGTGGCCTGGCACAGGAACTGTCACCGGCCGTCGTCGCGATGCATCATGCAATCAAGGGCGCACTCGACCCTCACGGAATCATGAACCCGGGCAAGGTGATTTGAAAGGCCGGGTGATCTGAAAGACTGGCTCCGTAACCGAATCGGTTTCCGGAGTTACGCCGTCGAAATGACGAGTTCCTACGCTCGAGTTGAACCGTTTGGCGAACTCGACGTATGGAGTGATGAATGTTCTCTTCCGATTTGACGCTGGCAAGTGTTGTTCCGCGGCGCGTGGACACGGTCGAGGCCGTCCGGGCGGCAATCGCTCTGGACGGCGCCGCGGTCTTCGGTGGGCTGCACACCGAGGAAGATGCCATTGCTTTCGCGTCGAAGTTGCTCGGTGAGAAGTGCATTCGCGTCGGCCGCCAGTTCGAGGCGAGCGCCAAAAGTCAGGATGCCGAAGCCGCTGTCGTCGACACCCAACCGGTGGACGAACGCGGCCGCAAGCGCTCGTTCGGTATCTCCGGCGAGCGGATGACCGCCCACAACGACGGCTTCGCTTTCGGCGATTACGCTCCCGATTACCTGTTTCTGTGGTGCAAGCGCCCGGCGTACCCGAGTGGCGGCGACTCGTTTCTCATCGACGCGGTCAAACTGACGCGATTGCTCGCCTTCGATCCCGCAACAGCGGAGCTGGCCGAATTCTGTTGGAGCACAGACATCGACCATTCGGAACCGAACTTCCCGCAGAGCACATTTGCGCCGATCGCCCGGACGGTGCCGAGTGGACGCAACCAGGTTCGGTACCACCCGTACCTCGCGCCGATCGCCGGCGAATCGGAAGAAGCGCAGTGGCCGCTGGTGAAGCAATGGAGTGAGGCCGTGATTCACGTGCGAGACAGCGGGCCGATGTTCCGTGCCGAAGCCGGCGAGATGATCTGCATCGACAACTACCGGGTGCTTCACGGCCGCGACGGGTACACCGACCCCGGCCGCGAGCTGTACTCGATCTGGGGATGGTCGAGCGACGCCGTCGCGGTGCCGCAGCAGGCACTCGACATCGTGCAGCCGGACCTCGCGGCACTGGCCATGTAACCCGCGCCTACTTCTCGGGCGGAACCAAACCGTGGACGGTAAGCACGTCCAGGACGTCCTCCGGCGTCGTACCGAGATCCCAGCGTCCGAAGATCAACAGCTTCTCCGTGTCGGTGGGCCGGTCGACGATGTCGATCTCGAGCATCGGGACGCGTCGACCCAGACGCGGGTAGCGGACGAGACGGACCCGGTCGATCTGTTCGCGGGTGAACGTGTGCCGGGCGCGCAGTCGCTGCACCGCGATCGACTTTGTTCCCGCCTCTTCGATCACCGCCAGGCGGGGGCGCTGACGCAGGGCGAGGCCGCCCATCACGAACAGCCCGATCACCGCGAGGGCGAGCAGGAAGCGTCCGGCAGGCTCCGTGGGCGCGATTATCGAGGCGATCGCGAGGGCAATTCCGCCGCCGAACATCGCGTAGACAACACCCATCGGAGTGGCCCACGAGACGACCTCGGTGGCGTTGTCACGAGGCTGTGGATGAAATTCATCCTCGAGCATGTGGATAACTTCCTAGGTTGTCCACAGGAGTTATCCACAATGGGGATGAATGACACCCATGTAATTGAGAGACGGTCACGATCCGAGCCGAATCAGATAATCGCTGGTCAGCGCCATCTCATGGTCATCACAAGGCCCACAACCATGAAACCGAAGCCGACGAGGAAGTTATAGTTTCCCAAGTCGTTCATCCACGTGATCGAATCCGCGGCCAAGTAGTACACAATCAACCACGCCAGGCCGAGAAGCATGAATCCGAGCATCACGGAGACGTACAACGTGCTCGACGGACCCATCTTCACCTTCACCGGAGTGCGGTTTGCTGGGTTGACTGTGTAGTCGTTCTTCTTACGGACCTTCGACTTGGGCATGGCGTCCTCGCTCTACGGTGTGACCTGCATGTGTTACCTACACGCTAACGTAGCTGTGTCCAGTTGGTCACCGGCCGACCTGCACAATCCGGGAGGAGCCACGTGTCTTCGGGTGAATCTTCACGAACCGTCTGGCACATCGGTGTACTTGCCGTCTGCCTGGTAGCCGGTTTGATGGTCGCTACGGCGCAGAGATCCGCCGAGGAAAATCAGCTGCAGGTCACCGAAAGCACCAGGCTCTCCGATCTGGTCCGCAGCGCCCAGGCCAATGCCGAAAAAGTTTCGGCCGACCGGGACGAACTTGCCGCTCAGCTCGATTCGCTGCAGGAAGACGCCGCTCGGTCCGACGCCGGCGTGGCCGCCGCTCTCGGTGACATCAAGAACATCTCCGCCGACGCGGGACTGACGGAGATGACCGGCCCCGGCGTCGTGGTCACCATGACGGACGCCCCGCGCAACGCCGACGGCAAGTATCCGGTCGACGCCACCCCGGACGACCTCGTCGTGCATCAGCAGGACGTCCAGAGCGTGCTGAACGCACTGTGGGCCGGCGGCGCCGAAGCGGTGGGCATGCAGGACCAACGGATCATCAGTACGTCGGCACCGCGGTGCATCGGAAACACCCTCCTTCTTCACGGCCGTACCTACAGCCCGCCGTACGTGATGAGCGCGATCGGCGATGTTGCGCGCCTCGAGGCGGCACTCGCTGCCGAACCGGGCATTCGGATCTACAAGCAGTACGCGACCCGCTTCGGCCTCGGGTACACGCAGGCGACACCGTCGCAGATCACGGTCCCCGCCTATACCGGCGGATAGCACGGGCGTTTACCCTGCTCTCATGAGGATTCTCGTCGTCGACAACTACGACAGCTTTGTGTTCAACCTGGTGCAGTACCTCGGCCAGCTCGGAACCGAAGCCGTGGTCTGGCGCAACGACGATCCACAACTGACGGCAGACCTCGAGGGTGCAGTAGCGCAGTTCGACGGCATTCTGCTGAGCCCTGGCCCCGGAACTCCGCAGCGCGCGGGAGCGACGATGGATCTGGTGAAGGTCTGCGCAGACACCAAGACCCCGCTGCTCGGCGTCTGCCTCGGACACCAGGCGATCGGTGCGGCTTTCGGCGGAACCGTCGACCGCGCGCCCGAACTGCTTCACGGCAAGACGAGTCTGGTTCACCACAAGGACGTCGGCGTCCTGGCCGGGCTGCCCGATCCGTTCACCGCTACCCGCTACCACTCGCTGACGGTTCTCGAGGACACCATTCCCGAGGAACTCGAGGTGACCGCACACACCGAGAGCGGCGTCGTGATGGCGATGCGTCACCGCGAACTGCCGATTCACGGCGTCCAGTTCCACCCGGAGTCCGTACTCACTCAGGGTGGGCACCGGATGCTTGCGAACTGGCTCGCAGTCTGCGGTGAGGCGCCCCCGGAAGGGCTCGTCGCAGCCCTCGAGGCCGAGGTCGCGTCGGCGCTCGGTGGCGCATTGCCCGCAATTCTCTGACACCTGTCCACAAAAAAGTGCCTCCCGGAAATCTCCGGGAGGCACTTTTTCACTTTGCTAGCGGCCGGGGATTCCGAGCGCTCCGACGCTGACGGTGATGACTGCGTCCTTGGAGATCTCCGAGCCCGGAGGCTGCGTCTGCGAGACGATCTTGCCCACCATTTCCGGGGTGAGCGTCGTGCTCTGGTTCTGCACCAGCTGCGAAGCAGTTCCCGCCCAGCCGGCTGCGCGAAGCGTGGTCAACGCCTCGGACACCGTCTTGTTGGTCAGATCAGGCATCGCGACCTGGTTGCCGTTGGACACTCGCAGCGTCACGGTCGAACCCTTGGTGGCCGACGTGCCGCCGGTCGGATCGGTCGAAACGACCTGTCCCTTCGGCAGTCCCGAATCGATCTCCGTGATCTGGACGACGAACCCGGCACCTTCGATGTTGGGCCTCGCCACCTCTTCACGCTGACCGGTCACATCCGGGACACGAACCTGCTCCGGACCGGTGCCGACGGTGATCGAGACCGCGGAATCGAGAACAACCGACACGCCGACGGCAGGATCCTGATTGACGATCTTGTCGACCTCGGCAATGGTCGACGCGGCCTTGCCGATTGTCGGATCAAGTCGGAGTCCAACGGAGTTGAGCTTCTTCTCGGCGTCGTCCTGGCTCAGCCCGGTCAGGCGCGGGATCGCGACCTGCTCGGGGCCGGTGGACACGTCGATGGTGACGGTGCTGCCCTTCTCGATGCGCACCCCGGCAACCGGACGCGTCGTGATGACGTTTCCGGCGGCGATCACCTTGTCCGTCTTCTGCTGACGCTCCACCTGGAATCCGGCGTTGGTCAGCGTCGCCTCGGCGACGTCGGCGGGCTGGTTGGTCAGGTCACCCGGAACGGTCACCATCTCGACCTTCGGCGAGTTCACCCGGATCAGGAAGAACGTCACCAGACCGATCACCAGAAGCGCCGCGATGCCCATCAGGGCGTAGCGTCCGCCCTTCTTCTTGGCAGGCGGCTCGGCGGCGCGAGTTGTCCTCGCAGGAACCGGCTCGACCGGATCGGGAGCAGTGCGGTAGTTCCCGGTGTCGGAGCCGACGGCGCCGAGGATGGTGGTGCGGTCCTCGTCGTTCATCACCATCGGCGCACTCGGACGCTGACCGCCCAGAACGCGTACCAAGTCGCTGCGCATGTCGCCGGCGCTCTGGTAGCGGTTGGCCGGGTTCTTGCTCATCGCCTTGAGAATGATCGAATCCAGCTCGCGCGGAATGTCGGGATTGATCTCCGACGGCGTCTGCGGATCCTCACGAACATGCTGGTACGCCACGGCGACCGGTGAATCACCCTTGAACGGCGGCTCGCCCGTCAGAATCTCGAACAGCACACAACCGAGCGAGTAGACGTCCGAACGTGCGTCCACCTGCTCACCTCGCGCCTGCTCCGGCGAGAGGTACTGAGCGGTGCCGATCACGGCGGCCGTCTGCGTCATCGGGCTCGACGCGTCGGAAATGGCACGGGCGATACCGAAGTCCATCACCTTCACGGCGCCGGCACGGTTGATCATGATGTTGGCGGGCTTGACGTCGCGGTGCACGATGCCGTTGCGGTGGCTGAAGTCCAAAGCGGCACAGACGTCCGCGATCACTTCCATCGCCTTGCGCGGAGTCATCGGCCCGGTGCTGCGCACGATGTCACGCAACGTGTCGCCGTCGACGTACTCCATGACGATGTACGGCAGCGGTCCGGCGTCGGTCTCGGCTTCACCGGTGTCGTAGACGGCCACGATCGCCGGATGGTTCAGCGCGGCAGCGTTCTGCGCCTCACGACGGAACCGCAAGTAAAACGTGGGATCGCGCGCGAGGTCTGCACGCAGCACCTTGATCGCGACGTCGCGGCTGAGTCGGAGGTCGCGCGCCAGGTGAACCTCGGACATTCCGCCGAAGCCGAGAATCTCACCCAGCTCGTAGCGGGAGGAGAGATTGCGGGGTGTCGTCATTGGTCTTGTCCTAGCGGTTCTTCAGCGTCTCCGGGATCCGCCAACGGCTCAGTGGTCGTTGTGGTCGTCGTTGTCGTCGTGGTGGTGGTTGTGGTCGTCGGAGTTGTTGTTGTCGTGGTCGGAGTTGTCGTGGTGGTTGTCGGCTCGGTCGTGGTTGTCGTCGGCCGAGTCGTCGTTGTTGTCGGCTCGGTGGTCGTCGTCGTCGGCCGAGTCGTCGTGGTGGTGGGCTTGGTCGTCGTGGTGGTCGGCAACGTCGTGGACGTGACGACGGGCGGCGTCGGGTCGCTCGGACCGTCGGTCGCGATCCAGACTCCGCCGATGATCAACGCCAACAAGATCAATCCGCCGCCGGCCCATGCCACGGCCTTCTGCCCACTGGTCATTCCGCCGGCTGCCGCGTCGTCCGCAACAGCTGCGCCCGTCACCGGGCCCGCGTACGTCGGCGGCATGACCTGCGTGGCACCCGTAGCCGGCAACGCGCTCGCGGCACCGGTGGCGAGCAGACCGGGCGGCGGTGGACGCCTCCCTGCCCGAACGGCTGCAACGGCGTCGGCGAACTCACCGCCACTGGCGTAGCGGCCGGCCGGATCCTTGGTCAACGTGATGTCGATGAGCTCGCGGATGTTCGCCGGCAGGTCGGCCGGCATCGGCGCCGGGGTTTCCTGCACGTGCTTCATCGCGACGGTCAGCGCGCCGTCACCGGTGAACGGGCGTCGACCCGAAAGTGCTTCGTATCCGACGATTCCCAGCGAGTACACGTCGCTCGCCGCGGTCGCGTCCTGACCGAGAGCCTGCTCGGGCGCGATGTACTGGGCGGTGCCCATCACCATTCCCGTACGCGTGACAGGAGAATTCTCGACGGCCTTGGCGATGCCGAAGTCCGTGATCTTCACCTGGCCCGTCGGCGTGATGAGGATGTTGCCCGGCTTCACGTCGCGGTGCACGACACCGGCGTCGTGTGCGACCTGCAGGGCGCGGCCGGTCTGCTCGAGCATGTCGAGGGCATGCGGAACCGCCAGGCGGCCGACGCGTGCCAGGACGGCGTTGAGCGGCTCACCGTTGACGAGTTCCATCACCAGGTACGCCGTGGAATCGCCCGAGCTGTCGCGGGTCTCCCCGTAGTCGTAGATTCCGGCGATACCGGGATGGTTGAGCTGCGCGGTGGTGCGGGCCTCGAAGCGGAAGCGCTCCAAGAACTCCGGATCGGAAGAGAACTCGGACTTGAGTACCTTGACGGCGACGCGACGGTTGAGCCGGGAGTCGGTGGCTTCCCACACCTGACCCATCCCACCGGTGGCGATGAGACGGATCAATCGGTAACGATCGGCGATCAAAGCGCCGTTGTTCAACGCCACGGTTCAGCCCCCTTGGATTCCGGCTGCGATGACTGCACGACCGATCGGCGCAGCAACCGAGCCACCGGTAGCGGCAAGTCCGCGGTCACCACCGTTCTCGACGATGACGGCCACGGCGACCGTCGGATTCTGCGCCGGTGCAAAAGCGATGTACCAGGCGTGCGGCGGAGTTTCCCGCGGGTTCACGCCGTGCTCGGCGGTACCGGTCTTGGACGCGATCTGAACCCCGGGGATCTTGCCGTCGCCGCCTGTGAAGTTCTCCGAGCCGATCATCAGATCAGTCAGCGTTGCCGCCACTGCCGGCGAGATCGCCTGACCCATCGACACCGGTGACGGCGTACTGAGATCGGTCAGATCCGGTGCCTGCAACTGGGAGATCAGGTTGGGCTGCATCCGCACACCACCGTTGGCGACGGTCGCGGCGATCACTGCGTTCTCGAGCGGGGTCACCGCGACGTCGCGCTGGCCGATGCTGGTCTGGCCGAGAGCCGCGTCGTCGGAGATGTCGCCGACGGTGCTGTCCGCAACCGGCAGCGGGATCGCGGGAGTGTTGGGCCCGATGCCGAAAGCGCTGGCCTCGTCCTTGATGGCGTCCGCGCCGTCCTTGATGCCCAGTTCGACGAAAGCCGTGTTGCACGAGCGCGCAAACGCGTCGCGCAACGACGCCGTCGGGTTGGGGCCGCAGGTGCTGCCGTTGTAGTTCTCGAGGGTCGTGCTGGTGCCGGGCAGCGTGATCTGCGGAGCCGCGGTCAGCTGGTCGTCCGGCGTCGCACCGTTGCCAAGAGCTGCGGCCGTGGTGAGCACCTTGAACGTCGAGCCGGGTGGGTAGGTCTGCGAGATCGCGCGGTTGACCAGCGGATCGTTGGGATCGGCATTGAGCTCGTCCCACGCCTTGGTGGTCTCGGCACCGTCGTGGCTGGCAAGCAGGTTCGGGTCGTAGCTCGGAGTGCTGACCATCGTCAGGATGCGTCCGGTGCTCGGCTCGATGGCGACGACGGAACCGGTGTAACCCTTGCTGGTCAGCTGGTCGTACGCCACCTGCTGCATGGCCGGATTGAGCGTCGTGACGACGTTGCCGCCGCGCGGATCGCGTCCGGACACCAGGTCGAAGAAGCGCTGACTGAACAGCCGGTTGTCCGAGCCGTTGAGAATCGGATCCTCGGTGCGCTCGAGGCCGGCGCTGCCGTACTGCATCGAGTAGAAGCCCGTGACCGGTGCGTACGGGTACGGATTCGGATACTCGCGCAGGTACTTGTACCGGTCGTCGGTGGCGCGGGAGGCGGCAAGCACCTGACCGGAAGCCGAGATCTGACCTCGCTGGCGTGAGTACTCGTCGAGCAGCACCCGCGAGTTGCGCGGGTCGGCTCGCAGGTCGTCAGCTTTGATGACCTGTACGTACGTGGCGTTGGCGAGGAGCGCGACGACCATCACCATGACGGCCATCGCGACGCGGCGCAGTGGAGTGTTCATACGCGCGGCATCATCTCGGTATTGGCGTCAGCGATTGGGGGCGGACCTTTCTTCTTCGTCACTACCGGCGCACGAGCCGCGTCCGAGATCCGGACGAGGATGGCCAGCAGTAGATAATTCGCGAGCAGCGACGAGCCGCCGTACGACATGAACGGTGTTGTCAGACCAGTCAGCGGGATCAGCTTGGTGACGCCGCCGACGACGACAAAGATCTGGATCGCGATGGTGAACGACAGACCGGCGGCGAGCAGTTTGCCGAAGCTGTCGCGCACCGCCAACGCCGTACGCAGGCCGCGCACGATGAGAAGCAGGAACAGCATCAGCACAGCGGCCAGGCCGATCAGGCCGAGCTCTTCGCCGATGGTCGCGATGATGAAGTCCGTCTTCGCGAACGGCACCTGGTTGGGGCGGCCGCTGCCCAGACCCGTTCCGGCGATACCACCGGTGGCCAGGCCGAACAGCGATTGCGAGATCTGATAGCCAGTGTTGGCGTAGTCGCCGAGCGGATCGAGCCAGGTGTCGACGCGCACGCGCACGTGACCGAACATCTTGTAGGCGAAGAAGAATCCGATGGCGAGCAGTCCGCCGCCGATCACCAGCCAGCCCACACGTTCGGTCGCGATGTAGAGCATCACCAGCACGGTGCTGAAGAGCAGCAGCGACGTACCGAGGTCGGTTTCGAAGACGAGCACGCCCACCGAGACGATCCAGGCGAGCAGAATCGGGCCGAGGTCGCGGGCACGCGGAAAGTCCATGCCCAGGAAGTGTTTACCGGCCGAGGTGAACAGGTCGCGCTTCGCGACGAGCACGGACGCGAAGAAGATGATGAGCAGGATCTTCGCGAACTCACCTGGCTGAATGCTGAATCCGGGCAGGCGAATCCAGATTTTTGCGCCGTTCACGCTCGAGAACTTCGCCGGCAGGATCGCAGGAATCGCCAGGAACACCAGGCCCGCGAGGCCGAGCGTGTAGCTGAACCGCGCCATCAGGCGGTAGTCCTTCAAGAACACGAGCAGCAACACGAAACCGGTGATCGCCAGTGCAGTCCACATGACCTGCTGGTTCGCATCCGGTGACGGTGCCTCGACGCCGTTGTAGAGCGCAGTCTGCTCGTCGGCGAGGTCGAGTCGGTGGATGAGCACCAACCCGAGGCCGTTGAGCAGGGCGACGATCGGCAGCAGCAGCGGATCGGCGTACGGCGCATACCGCCGAATTGCCAAGTGCGCGATCAGGAACAAGCCCGTGTACGCAAGCGCGTACTTGGCCAGATCGAGAGTGATCTTCTGTTCCTGGCTCGCCTCGACGAGCAGAAGCGAGACCGTCGTGATGATGACTGCAAAGCCCAGGAGCAGTAGCTCCATGTTTCGACGGGTCGACTGGACCGGCGCCGGGGCAAAACCTCCGGGCGGACTCGGAAAAGCCGTCCCCGCAGCTGCGTTGGACGACATCAGTTGACCGTCCTGCAAGTCTGACCGGGAATGTCGGTCGGCGTAGGCGTAGTCGTGGGTGCCGCCGTCGTCGGCGCAGCAGGCTCCCCGGGCGGTGCGGGGGGCGGCGTGGTCTCCGGTGCCGGCGGGGGAGTGGGCGTGGCCGTCGTTGTCGGAACCGGCTCACAACGAGGCAGCAGATCGCCGCCGATGAGACGGATCATCTGGCTCTGCGCATCCTCACGCTTGCCGGACGGCAGCCCGGCGCGCACCTGCTCCTGCGCCGACGGCTGCAGATCCGTCACTTCGAGGATGTCGCAGTTGCTGGGAATCGCGTCGGGGGAGACGAGGGTGAGGACGTCGTCGTCGCCGACGCAACCCACCAGATCCGCGTCTTGCAGCGAGTAACCGAGCACCGAACCGGGGATTCCGCGCAGCACAGTCACGCGGCCGTTGTCTTCGCCGACGTAGTAGTTGTTGCGGATGACGGCGCGGCCGATCACGGCGCCGACGCCGACCAGCGCGATCAGCACCACGGCGAGGACCACCCACCACAACCGGTTCCGCTTCTTCTTCGGTTCCGGTTCGGGTTGGGAGACAACTCGCTTGGGCGTCGCGCGCGGCGGACGCATGGCAGCGGCGCGGCCGGCTGCGGTGTTGGGGGGAGGGGCGTCCTCTTCCTCTTCCGTCGACGCGGCGCCCGCGACGATGGGATGAGACTGGCCGTAATCGAGGTCGATGACATCGGCGACGACGACGGTGACGTTGTCGGGACCGCCGCTGCGCAGCGCCAATTCGATCAGACGGTCGGCGCACTGCTCCTGCGAGCCTTCGCGCATCGTGTTCTCGATGGTCTCGTCGCTGACCACATCGGAGAGGCCGTCGGAGCAGAGCAGGTAGCGATCGCCGGCGCGGGCTTCGCGCACGGTGAGCGTCGGCTCGATCTCGTTGCCGGTCAACGCCCGCATGATCAGGGATCGCTGCGGGTGAGTGTGTGCTTGCTCGGCGGTGATCCTGCCTTCGTCGACCAGCGACTGAACGAACGTGTCGTCGCGGGTGATCTGTGTCAGGTGGTCGTCACGCAGCAGGTAGGCGCGCGAGTCGCCGATGTGCACGAGGCCGAGCTTGCTGCCGGAGAAGAGGATCGCGGTGAGCGTGGTGCCCATGCCGTCGAGTTCGGGTTCTTCCTCGACGTGATCGGCGATGGAATCGTTGCCCTCGCGGGTGGCTGCCTCGAGCTTGCCGAGCAGATCTTCGCCGGGCTCGTCGTCGTCGAGATGCGCCAGAGCGGCAATCATCAGTTGCGACGCGACCTCACCGGCCGCGTGTCCGCCCATACCGTCGGCCAAGGCCAGCAGACGGGCACCGGCGTACACGGAATCTTCGTTGTTGGAGCGCACGAGACCGCGGTCGCTGCGCGCCGCGTAGCGGAGAACAAGGGTCACGGGCGTAGCTCGATTACCGTCTTGCCGACGCGAACCGGAGTGCCCAGCGGCACGCGCACCGCAGTGGTGACCTTGGCGCGGTCCAGATAGGTGCCGTTGGTCGAACCGAGATCCTCGACGTACCAATCAGCGCCGCGCTGCGAGAGCCTCGCATGGCGCGTCGACGCGTAATCGTCGGTGAGAACGAGCGTCGAATCGTCGGCGCGGCCGATCATGACTGGTTGAGAACCCAGGGTGATGCGGGTGCCGGCGAGGGCGCCCTGCGTGACCACCAGGTACCGAGGCACCTTCGCCTTGCCCAGCGAGGGCAGGACCTTTCCGGCACGGGTGTACCGCGGCGGAACCCTGACCCCGGAGCCGGCATAGATGTCGGAGCGGAGAGTGCGGAGGACTGCCCAGACGAACAGCCACAGTAGGAGCAGGAAGCCCGCCCGTGTGAGTTGCAGAATCAGGCCCTGCACGGCTGTCCACCTCCTTCTATGGCTCGAGCCCCGCCGCAGCGGGGTTCGAGCATTGTCGACTGGCAGCATCATAGGGGGCTCTGGGCCCCGAAGATCACGATACTGACAGCCGCGTGACGGCGGCGCGCCGACGGACCGCCGAGTGTTCGATTGTTATCGGAAAAATCCTGGCGTCCGTTTCTCAGCTCAGAGAATGCGAACCAGAATCTCCGAGTGACCTGCGCGAATGATGTCGCCGTCTGCCAGCTGCCAGTCCTGGACCGGTGCGCCGTTGACGGTGGTGCCGTTCGTGGATCCCAAATCGGACAGCATCGCGGTGCGGCCGTCCCAACGGATGTCGATGTGGCGACGTGAGACGCCGGTGTCCGGGAGGCGGAACTGAGCTTCCTGGCCACGGCCGATGACATTGCTGCCGTCGCGAAGCTGGAAATGCCGTCCGCTGCCGTCCTCGAGCTGCAGAGTTGCCGTCAGGCTCTGGGCCGTCGGTGCGTAACCGCCCTGCGGCTGGGCATAGCCCTGCTGCGGGTAGGCCTGCGTCTGCTCGAAGTTGCCGCCCTGCTCGTAGCCGGCCTGCTCGTACGGCTGCTGTGTGTACGCCTGCTGGTCGTAGCCGCCCTGCTGGTAGCTCTGCTGGTCGTAGCCCGGCTGATCGTAGGACTGGCCGTTGTACGGCTGCTGGTAGCCCTGCTGGTCGTAGCCGCCCTGCTGGTAGCCCTGCTGGTCGTACCCACCCTGGTACGCCTGCTGGCCGTAGCCCTGCTGGTCGTACGGCTGCTGCTGGTAACCCTGCTGGTCGTAGCTGGCGCCCTGCTGGTCATAGCCCTGCTGGTCGTAACCGGCCTGCTCGTACGGCTGCTGCTGATTCGGGTACGCCTGCTGGTCGTAGCCACCCTGCTGCTGGTTGTAGCCCTGCTGGTCGTCGCCTGTTCGGTAACCGTCGCCGCGGTCGTAACCGTTCTGGTACGGCGCTTCCTGGCCCTGCGGAGCGGCGTAACCGCCGTCGTCGTGGGAGTACCCGTTCCGTGCCGGCTGCTGCGGTTCGGGCTGGCGACCCGCCGGTTCGCGGCTTGGTTCGTAGCCTGAGTTCTGCGTCATGGGGCCGGCTCCTGGTTGTGACGGGACTGGATTGGAAACAGGGGGAACAATCGGTGCGGGTCGCTGAGGCGGCCGTTGTGGAGGCCGCGACGAAACCTGCGGAACATGCGACGGCGGCGATGCCTGCTCGGCGTCACCATCCGGGTCGACGGTTCCGCGGGTGCGGAACTGACCGGTGTGGAGCGTAGGCGAAGGCTCGAAGGTGACCGAGATGTCGCCGTACGTCTGCCAACCCTGATCGCGGATGAAATCCTGCAGGTGTCGGCTGAAAGCTTTGGTAGTCAGTTCGCGATCAGCTGCCAACTCTTCGTGATCGGAGTTGTTGATGGTGATCACGTAGTTGTTGGGGGCGAGAAGGATTCCGCCGCCGAGGTGCTCGACGCGGTCACGTGCCTCCTGCTGGAGCGCCGCCTCTACTTCCTGCGGCACAACACCACCACCGAAGACCCGCGCGAATGCGTCGCCGACTGCTCCTTGGAGCTTTCGTTCGAAACGCTGCACGATGCCCATCGGGCCCTCCTCTCGCCTCGCATCTACGACGGCAAAATGCTCGGCAAGTAGCGCCGGCACCGCCTTGTCGCGTGTCGTCCAAACTGCTGTACAGGTTCCACGGTACTGTCAAATGTCGCTTCGGCAGTACCTGGCCGCTGTTTCAGCATGGTATCGGTTCTGGGCTTTCGGGTGCTCGGTGTTCACCGATTCGTGCCCTGAGCTGCACGAATAGAACTTTCAAAGTTTGTCGTGATAATGTTTCGGCGTTGCTCGGGCGAGTGGCGGAATGGCAGACGCGCTGGCTTCAGGTGCCAGTGTCCTTCGGGACGTGGGGGTTCAAGTCCCCCTTCGCCCACCACAAGACGAGGCCACGAACTCATAAGAGTTCGTGGCCTCGTTTTTGTTGTCGGCTATCTGGCCAAGGCCTGAATGAAGCTCAGAACGAAGTCCAATGCGGTGCCCGCAAACGGGTTGCCGACTGGTTGAGGGGGCGCGGCGGGCGCCGTGATCTGAGGGGTCATCATCCCTGGCGGCAGTGTGCCGGGTGGGAGATTGATGATTGCGTTGATGTCGTAGATGGTGTTGTCGGGACCGTTGGTCACCGCGAAAGAGATACTGCCGAAGTCGACGACCGGAGTGTCGGCTGATGCAGTACCAACTGCACTGCCGAAGGTGATCGCGGCAGCGAGCGCTCCGACACCGAGGGCCGCGGTGGTCCGGGACAAACGAGTAGGTGTGTCGAGTCCATTCACAGATGTGCACCCTTTCGTGGTGACAGCATCCCTGCACGGGACGCCAAGCAGCCAGGAGATTGCAACCACTATCGAGGAAGATAACGGACATTCACCCCATAGTGGGGTGGTTCGGCACGAAGTGCTTCGTCGTTCTTAGCAGCCAGAGACTCTTCCCCTGAGCACCGGAAACAGCGAAACACTTAGGGAGACTTCATGCCTGACCGCATTGCACCCAGCGACCTCTATCTGCAACTGCACGGCCAGCTCGGAGTAATCAACGATCTGCTTCACCGAGTCGCCGCCAGCGCCGCCGATTACAAGCTGTGCGACCCTGAAACCCTCGAAGCAGACACCCTCGGCGACGCCACCACAGGGTCCGAGACTTGCGAAGCCGTACTCCGCGAACTCGACCTCGTTGACACCGCGCTCAAGGCAACCGACGCCGCCTACAGGCGCGTCCTTGACGAAGCCAGCCGTCTCTACTTGAAAGACTGACTGCCAGGACATCATTGGAGGATCTGCGCTTGACCGACACGCGAGTACACCTCACAGAGCCCCTACCTGGGCTACCCATCTACTTGACCTTCGCGGAGATCGAGCATCTACCAGACCTCACCGAGATATTCCGACAGGATCACGATACGACGAGAAGCAGGTCGCCACACCTGCCAGACCGACGATCACTCGACGGTCCCGATCTGTAGGGAACCCCTCGGATCGGCAACTGTGTGGCGACCTGTTTCTAGTTCGACAACACCGGGGATGATGCTTCACTGGCACGTATCGGCCGTCCTGACGAATGACCTACCTCATTCCAGAAGGTCGGATGAGGCAGTTCGCGAACGAGTTTCCTTTGGATGACGTCCATGGATGCCACCGGATAGTGCACACTGCATCGTGCACCTTATTTCCCCGTCCTTGGTTACGGGTTCACCCGCAATTACCGCTATCGAAGGACGGAAAGAGACATGACCGGCGAGGAAACACGGTACGAGTTCACTGAGATAAAGGCGATCCGCGGCACTGAGTCGAAAACGATCACAAGCAAGCAGCAGCAAGGCTGGGAGTTGGTCACCCAACAGGAGGGCCGCCTGCGAACCACCATGACCTTCCGTCGGCCAAAGCCTAAGCCCCCTTGGCGATTATGGGCCGCAGTTGGCGCCGCCAGTGTCATCCTGGCGGGTATCCTCACCGCCGGAGTGCTATTGGAAGACGACAGCAACGCGTCCACGACAGACACCGTGGCAGCCTCGAGTGCCGAGCAGTCCTCCCCGCAGTCTGCTCCGGAAAGGGAAGCGGAACCCTCCTCGTCGGCCGACCCGATGATCTGCGACGGGAAACTGGGCGGAATTCCATGCAAGTTCGGCCAGACCGCGATCTACAGCGACACGGTGCGGTCGGGCGAGGTGAAGCTGGCGATCACCGTGGGCGCACCGGTCGAGTTCACGCCGAGTGAGGACGCGAGCACACTGTATGACCGGCCTCTGGAGCCCGTGAGCGTCTACTTCCCGGTCACCGTCAAGAACACATCGCCGGAGTTAGCAGTGGGTACGATCTTCGGCCAGGCCACCAACGCTGAACAGGGCGAAACCGACATCAAGTTTGTGAGTGACGGCGACATCGAAGGGCTCGCGGTCGCAGGTGTCGCGGGGATGCCTGTGGGCGAGTCGATAAGCGTCAAGGACGGCTGGACCATGACAACGCTTGAAGGCGTCGAGTACCGAGTGAAGATCGATGGCCTGGCCGGCTACAGCATCAAGTTCACGCGGTGATCCTAAGATGACGGGCTAGCTCGCCGAAAACGATCGTTACCGCGACCGGCACATCCGCAGCCTGTCCACACCACCGCCGGTAGCCGCATGAGCGGGTGCAGGTCGGGCATTCGGTCAGCTGGTCACCGTTCTCGCGGGCACTGGCTTCTGCAACCGCGCTACGAGTGACCGAAACCGTCAGCAAATAGGAAGAGGGCCTTCCTCGTCGACGACACCTGCCACTCCAGGAAACCACTCGAACAGTCTTCGGCGGCCGCAGCTAACGTCGTATCCGCCAGTCGAGTTCGCCATCGGTGACAGACGACAGCCACATGCGATCGAAGACGGTCTCACCCGCCAGGGTGTCGGCGAGGTCCGTCAGCATGGCACTGATAGAAACCCACTTCGGTCCGTCCTCGTCGCTCGAGTCCCGGCGGTATTCGGTAACGCACCCGTACATCGGACCCGGGCGGGTGTCGACGAACCAGAAGTATCCATCCAATCCAGCGAACGGAATGTACTCCTCGATGAAGGAGTAGGCAGGTGTTCCCGCGGGTTGCGCTGACGCATTCGCATCGACCATCTCGGGATCTTCGGCTGCCAAGCCCGCCCAGACCTTGACCATCGATCGGCGTGCACCGTGGATCTGTTCGACGGTCAGCAATGCGTTCAGCGGCAGCAGTCGATAGGGCGCACCGGAATACAGCGTCAGAAACTCGACGAGCTCGTCCGGCCAACCGTCGGTGCCCGTCAACTCCTGTGTCGGCACACGATTGTCAGCCGAATAGTCCGTATTGACTGTCAGCCAAGCTTCGATGTCGTTCCACGCCTCGCGTACCGAGCCTGCGGGCGTCGGGCTCAGTCTCGGAATGGCGTCGATCTCGCGTCGACGGCGCTCACGTTCCGCATCGGCAGCGGCTTCGGCATCGTAGGCGGCGGTGATTCGAGCGACGATATCGTCGACGCTGAGCTCCGGGTCAACGATGCCCTGGACCTGGACATAGTTTCGGTTCACGTGGAGTGCGGTGCGGTCGATGAACGGGCCCGGCTCTTGGGCCAAGTAGGCCCGGGCTTTGACGACCATGTCATGCAGGGCGGCCTCGTGGGTCTGCGAGCGCCCAGCCAGAGGCACCGGACGATTGTCTGCCGTGAAGACGCTGATGCGCCAGGTGAATTCGCCGACGGCGTCGCCGTCAGGCCACTCCGATGAAACGATGGTCACTGAACTTCTCCTGGTCTCTGTCAAATCCGGCGTTTCAATTCAATCCGGCGTTTCAATTCTATGGTGACGACGCTATCCACCGAACTGAACGTGGGCGCGACCATGGAAGGATGCTGAGATGCGTACGTTGATCGCAGCGGGGGCTGCAACCTTCTTGATTGGTGGTCTTATCTGCGTTGGCTTCGTGCTGTGGTGGCTCGGGCAACCGACTCAATGTACTTCGTACGCACCTCTGACATCGCAGATCACGGATCCGGTCAATTTGCCTACGATCTCCCTCTGCCCTGGCAGTGATGAGAGCCCGACGCTGTATCTCATTGTCGGGCCACTGGCCAGCGCTGCGGTCGGAGCGCTCACCGGGTTCGTTGTCTGGCACAGCGGAGTTCAGTTGTCGCGCACACGGTAATCTTTACCCTTCTAACTACCGATCCTCGCGACTAAGCGCTGAAGCGGCATGTGCTTCGCAACGGCGCGAATCCAAATTCGCCACGCATGGAAGCGATCGCAGGTTGTCGAATGCTGGCACATCCGTCGCTACACAGCGGACCTTGTTTCCCGCATTGAGATCCTCAGTGCGACACGTCGAGACGCGCCCTCTTACATCCGAAAACTACTGCAGTCCAAGCAGCTTGACAACGCGCTACCGCTACCTGTGAACTTTCTGCCGTGCACCTTTTCTGGATAGTTGCCCTCGTATTCGGCGGTCTCGTTGTTGGTTTCTTGATTTTTTCCTTCGGCTACGAAAAGTGGGCTACGTCCAAGATGATTCGTGAGCGCCGTGCCAGGAACGAAAGACTGCTTGCCCACCAGAAAGCGGAACGGGAGAATCGCGCGTTCTCGTCCGGGCACGACTCAGGGGTGTACGGCGACTACATTCCGGTTGATCCTGAGACCGGCGAGCCGATACGAGTGACGCGACCCGACCGAATCAAGCTCACGACCGACCAGTTCAAGCGGGAGCATCGTAGGCGCGGTGATCTCACGGAGTAGCCGCGAACATGTCTTGTTCAGGGAGGCGGTCTATTCCACTATTTCGGGAAAGCTTCGCTGTGACTTTCGGAATTATTTGGCACGTTTTCTCCGAATTATTTGGCACGGAGAACGCGACGACATCTGCGAGCGTTGACGTGACGGACTGACTTCCGGCTAGTTTCAGGGTGCCGGGAGCGCTCCAGCTTCCCGTTCGGTGCGGGCCAACTCGATGTTCGTGTACAGCGCTGAGCGCTTCAAACCTGTTTTCCTGCACAGTGTTTCAATCTTGAACTGCCCAGTTTCGTACGTTTGCAGCAGGTACGCGCGCTCTTCCGGGGTGAGCTTGTGCTGACGGCCCTTCATCTTGCCGGCCGCCGCAGCCGCCGCAACAGCATCCCTGGTCCGACTCCGGATCAGATCGGACTCGAATTCGGCCATCAACCCGAGGACACCGATGAACATCTTGCCCATCGGATCGGTCGGATCGTAAATCTTCCCGTCGATCGACAACGCCACACCTTTGGCAGCGAGTCGCTTCACCGTCTCGTGAAGATCCCCCGCTGACCGAGAGAGCCGGTCGAGTTTCGTCACACAGAACACCTCGCCTTCGCGGGCCGCGTTGATCGCATTGTCGAGTCCGGGTCGCCGAGTCTGCCGGCCACTGATTCCGTGATCGACATACACCCGGTCGCGATCGACACCCTCCTTGGCAAGAAGCCCGACCTGAATCGACGAATCCTGAGCCGTCGTACTCACACGCGCGTAGCCGATCTTCATTGCACTCCCGATTTTCGCCGTTCAGACGTCCCGGACACAAACTGTCCGCTAGAAACTATGCCATAACGGACAAATCCAACGGACACATATAACGGACGAAATCGCGAGAATTTCCCCACGTCAATTTCACACAGAAGCGCGTTTGTGATCGTCCGGTATGACGATGGTCAAAACGCACACCCAAACCCGCAGGAGGGCGCTCAGCGGATTTGGATGAGGAGGTGATGGTTGAGATTCTCGTTGGGTAGCGTGCGTATGTGACTCTGGAAGAGAAGTTGTGAAAGCGCCACCCCGGCCGGTGGCCGTGACAGTGCTGGTCTTTGCCGGTTTCGGCCTAACGTGTGGACTCATAGGTGCTGCGGTGTTGTGGTGGTACTACTCCCAACCGTTCACGATCTATACGGCCAGTTACCAGCCAAATGACTTCCGATCGATACGGATCGACAAGGTCTCGGTTTACCGATTCATAGTGGGGCTGATCATTGGTGGACCCATTTTCGGGGCCGCAGGCGGAGCACTCGTTTCAGGGGCGGGTTGGAATCTCGCGCGGCGGGAACACGCATGATTCTGTCTAAGTGACTCTGTGTTCAATTCCCGTCTTCTAAATAAGAAGGCACGAGCGCGAAACCGGTTGGTTCAGTCGCGCTCACCCCTTCGGAAATGTGGAGCACATGTTTTCCTGGATAGCGACGTTCGACAATGAGCACAACATGACTGAGGTGTACAAAGGGTCTGCGCCCGACGAAAGTTCCGCCTTCAAAGACATGCTTGCCACTGCTCTCGAGGGGTCTACAGGGAACGGCCAGACGTACGTGCGCGACACTGCAGCGCGGTCAGGGCGTGGCGACCTGATCCTCATTCCAGCACTACAAATTAAAGCTCAGCGACGCCACCCGTGACCGGCTTGCATAGCTTCCGCATAAAACCCCTCACGGCGAGGCTTATCGACCTCTGGACGTTTACGGCCGACAACGACTCCAAGAATGCAACGGCTTGTATTCTCGGACTGTGACATCCGCAAATCGCTGGACAAGTGACACCGAGATCGAGCACTCGAAGGACGCAACACGTCGAAATTCGCAGACGACGATTCGCCACCATTACGTCCCCAAGATGTATCTGAAACGTTGGTCGATCGCAGGCAGCTCAGAGATTCAATACTTAAATGTCAAGACGAATGTTGGCGGATGCGTTGATCCGGATGCCATCGCGTTCGAGGAGAATTTCTACGAAATAGAAGCCCCTGACATCGATTCCGACCTCAACCCGAACATGTGGTTCGAGACGCATATGGGAAGAATCGAGGACAAGGCAGCTCACTGGCTGCGCGCCTTGGACGGGCTGCAGGACGGTCGAGTGAGGGATCCGAACATCCTCTCGAATCTCGCCGTCTATGTGGGGCTGCAAAGCCAACGAACAATCCGCTCACGGCAGAGCGAACTTGATATCGGGCGTGCGATCGAGCACTACGGTGCAAAGTACGTGCTGGACATTCCCGATGTTCTTCCCTCCGTGTGCACTTTGTACAACATCCCGTATTCACTCGTCCGGCATCGCGAAATTGCGCAAAGCGTGATCAACCAGGGTGTGATAAGCACCAGCGCTCAACCGAAAGCGATCGAAAGCGCAATAGGTGTGTGGAGGAACCGGATCGTTCCTCATTTGGAGAATGATAGATCCTGGTGGCTTGCCAGCACCAAGACTCCATTGATTACCAGTGACGAGCCTGTTGTGCTGATCGGCACAAAAAGGCACTCCCGGGAATTACCTGTTTCGTTCCACAGCGCGCCATTGATCCTTTTCCCCATAGGTCCCCGGCGGTTGCTTGTGCTTGCCGGACAGAAGGCACAGCTCAGGGGTCCAACCAGCCTGACACCGGCTGAGACGAAGTTCGTGAATCGGGAATTGGCGTTCAATTGCAACGAGCTAGTTTTCGACGAGCCAGGCTCGACTGCTGCGGTACAGATCAGGGTGCCTCCCTACCCGTCGGCCGCACAGGAGTTTCCGGCCTCGGTGCGTAACTTTGCTGAACTCGCGCGGTTAGTGTCGCTACCCACTAGATGGACTGGAGCCCCTTACCAACCGCAGTGGCCTCTTTCGCGGTGGACCACGCCGTAGAAACCACGCACTGAGGTCGGGCATCAAACAGGTTTCAAGGTACAGCGACCAAATACGTACAACGTCGGTCACGCCCAAGAGTTGAACGCCGCCTCCGGCGCCGTTGCCGCTACGCAGCCCCGAGCGGTCAAGAAAGTCGTCGTACAAGTCGCCCCCGAACACCATGTCGGGGACCCGACCCGTCAACCCACGCTCCGCTCCACGGGGTTGACCGCCCAACCTCGACATGGTGACAGGGGAGCGACTCTACCCACTCTCAGAAAGGCATCACCATGCCCGAAACAGCCGCTCCCACACGCTTTGTCGTGATATCCCGCACCGAAGAACACGGCGGATACGAGAACGAGTGCTTCACCCACTTCGTTGAGGACAACACGGGCCGCTACTGCCTGCGGGGATCGATGGTCCAGTCGGACGCGGAATGGCTCGCGAACAACATGAACAGCAAGTGGGGATAACACACTAAGAAGGCACCGGGTTCGGTGCGGGCCTTTCTGCGGCACTCCTAGGTAGAGGGCAGGGCGCTCCGGCATCTTCATCAGGATCAGCTCTACGCCGTCCTTGTACCGGTAGGCCCACTGACCGTCCTTCGTCATTACCGTGCCGGCTTGGCGGCCCTCGTTGGGGGCGGGCTCCACCCTTGAGTCTCATCCGGTAGGTCCCGGACTCGACATGTCACTGCGCCGAGTGCCGAGATTGTTCTACGGTCCACGTCGCGATCTGAGTGCGCGAGGTGAATCCTAGTTTGACCAGAATTCGTTCGACATGTCCCTGCGCTGTGCGTTGAGAAATTACCAGCTTTCGAGCAATCGCCTTATTTGTTAGTCCTTCTGCGACCAGCGCAGCTACTTCGCGTTCTCTCTTGGTGAGACTGTTCGGCTCTGATGGCGCCCTGCTGGGCATCGTTTCACCGAGTGCCTTTGCCAAAGATGCTCGCATACTAAGATCGCGTCCATTCCTAAATGCTGACTCAAAGGCACAGGAGCTCATAGACCGACGAACCTCGGTTTCGCAACTGGTGTGATACTGCGAGATCACGAATATGGTTGCAGGACAAGCTTTTACGCGACCCCACATAGCGTTTGCAGCGCCCAGGAGAGAGGCGGCGGCAGTGTATCGACGCTCTTGGGCAGCGACCCATCCAAGTCCTTCCATGGACCACGCGTAGCCGTGCGGATCCGCGATGCACTGGCTGAGCTGAAGACTGTGCCGAAATAGCCTTGTAGCCTTGTCGAAGTCGTTGTTCTTCATCGCAAGCAACGCCTCCGCCCACAAAGCGCAGCTGCGAAGGTACGTGTCACCAAGCTCTTCAGCGATCGTCCGAGTAGATTCGGCAAGGGCAATCGCCGTGTCGAGATCACCGAGGCGGCCTGCGAGTAGGCCGAGCATATGACCGGCGATGACCTGCGGTATCTGACTACATCCGTTCAGTGACAGCTCAGATGCTACGGAGTACTCAGCACTCAATTCCGACAGATCTCCCATGTGGAGGGCAATAAAGCACTTGGAGAGATTTAGGAACCCACGGGTGGTTGGATCGTCGGTTTGGTCTGATAGTTCCCGCAATTCCCGCAGAACTGGTTCTGTGGGTGGCACTCCCGACGACGAGAGAAACATGGAAGCGTTGCACAAGGCTCTTGCTCTCTCTTGCAATGCGGTCGAGTCTTTCGTCGCCATTGCCAATGGAATCCAATGCAAGCCCTCCTCAAACATGCCGCGGGCAAACCAGTATGGAGATAGTGCATTTACGAGGCGAAGGCCTTCCAGATGACGATGTTGGGCAGTGAACGCGAACGTCAGTGCAAACCGCAGGTTCGACTCTTCGGCAGACAGTCTTGCGACCCACAATTCCTGCTGTGCGCCAACCCATTTCGATTCTGCTTGCGCGGCCAGAGCGCAGAGCCAATCAAAGTGCCGATTCTGTAGGATTTTCAAGTTGCCGAAATTTTGAGATCGAGTACGACCGTATTCACGAATGGTTCCGAGCATCCGGTATCGGACACCGTGAGCCGATACCTCTCGCATGACGATGGACTTGTCTACCAGCCCAGTCAGAATGTCCACAAACGCGGGCGCTGGGGTGTTCTCGGAGCACACGGCTTCGGCCGCTTCGAGCGTGAACGACTCTGTGAATACAGCAAGCCGAGCCCACAAGTCCTTCTCTAAGTCATTGCACAGGTCATAACTCCACTTGATACAGCGTGTCAGGGTCTGTTGGCGCCCGGGTGAGCCCCGCGCACCCAAGGTCAGCAGGAGAAATCGGTCGTCTAATCGTTCTAGGATCTGATCGATTGACATTGCCCGTAGCCTTGCTGCCGCAAGCTCGATCAGGAGTGGAATCCCGTCGAGTCGCTGGCAGATTTGTGCGACAGTGCTCTGGTCGGCATCTGAGATTGGGAATTCGGATTCGTTGACCCTCGCACGATCAAGGAATAGCGTAATCGCATCGTCGCTACGCACGCGGGATGTATTCAAAAGTTGATCTGAGTACGAGACCGTCATCGGTGCGATGCGAATGACCGCCTCACCGGAGAGTCCAAGGGGTTCTCGACTGGTGGCGAGAATTCGAAGGCGCGGACATGCTCTGAGCAAGTCGATTGCCGCCTGCGAAATTGGGTCGATGCACTGCTCGCAATTGTCAAGGATGAGGAGGATTTCTCGGTCGCCAATTGAGTCGGACAGCCATGCAACAAAGTGGGGATCGATCGATCTGCCGTCGTTGGTGTTTTGTAGTCCATCCTCGGATGTACCGGACCCGCACACACCGTCCAACTCGATCAGACGAATGCCATCGCGAAAAGTGCGACGAGCATTTTCAGCCACACGATAGGCGAGGCGAGTCTTTCCTACCCCTCCAGGTCCTGTTACCGTCACCAGCCGCGACGTGCCCATACGTCGGCGCGTCTCTTCAATCTCACGTCGGCGTCCGATGAAATTCGTCAACTCTGGCGGCATTCGTACGCCGATGGTCTCGATGCGCGGGGTTGCCATACCTGCATGCATCGATGAGATAGGGGTGCGGTTAGGCGAGACTGCACGTCTTGATCCCGTTCGGTCTTCGTATGGGTGGTTTGGGTTGTCACTCCTACGAACGTCGTGCGCGGGCGGCTGGTGTCGATCGTGCTGGTCTCCGTGTAAGTGCTGTGTGTCACCACAGCAAGTCGACGCCCGCGGGACGTCCAGTTGTGCGAGGTGGGAGGCTGCGGGCACGACGCGCGCTATGCCGAACTCTTGCAGGTTAATTGGTCGGGGTTGGTCAGGTTGTGCGTCTACCGTTGTCATATCGTTGCCTCAGACTGCCGCGACTACGCGGTCTGTTGCACCAGCGATTGGACATCGGGGCTGAAGTACGAATCGGAGGAGCAGATTTCTGTATTTTCATGTGGTCGGGTGGCAGCTATTTTGCCTGCATTGCCTTTTCGAGCGTCTCGACTCGGCGCTCCGCGCGGTGATGAACGCTGTCGTCGTGTCGGAGCGTTGACGTTGGGGTGCTTTCTTTGTTCGCCTCGCCGGTGTTCACGGTTGGGTTGGAAACTGTGAGGCATGGGGTCTTGTCGGGCTATGAATCTTGCTGTTCACGCTCGCTTGTTCGAACATTTCGCGGGCGATTGCGCACAGGTGAAAGGCTCTGTGGTGCAAGCGTGTCGGAACCGCTGTATACGGTCGACGGAAACTGTGAGACCCATCCCTGAACCGGCCGCTCGTTCGGGATTTGCCGTCTGGTCATGTTCCCATCGTATGGAATTCTGGTCTGCACGTGCAGTCCAGAATAGCCACAAACCAGAATCCAGCATTTCCTTGGCACACAAACTGTCCGACGGCGGCGATCGAATCCGCGAGGCACTCCGCCACTGCGTTTCCCGCTGAACGAACACGATTTCAACGATGCGATCAGCAACATACGGTAGGCGCGATGCAAAGAATCGACGAGGTTGTCGGGTGAGGATTGCCAGGATCCGTGCCGTCAATCTTCGGCCACCGACCGGCACCGGTAGGGTCGACATCAGGAACACTCAGTGCATTGAACTGGTCCGGACATTGTAGGCAGCACGTTAGGAATTGCGTTTTTCCCCTTTGCAGTCCGCGAAACTCTCCGCTAGCCGCTGCAATGGCTCCCTCGTGGGCTCCCTCGTGGGCTCCCTCGTGCAATTCCATCTCGCGTGACGACGTTGTCTTTGAACTCACTCCCGGGCGCCTTGACCTCCATCGGGCGCGCATCTCAAGATCGCAAATCTCGTCTTTGTGAGTTAACTGGTCGAATCGACGCAATTCCATTCCAGTTAAAATCGATTACTTATACACCGTTTCTATCCAGAACATCCCTCAGTGTTTTCACCGCATGCAACGCCTGGGTTTCTGGCAACCTGGAATAACCGCAAACCAGTCCATTTCTTATACGCACACTCTTGTCAAGATAGTAGCCACTGAGTGGCATGCATGCTAAACCACGCTGTTGCAGTTGCTTGACCACCGTCACGTCATCAAATAGTTTCTCTGACGACAGAACGACATGCAAACCCGCGTCAATTCCTTCTAATTTCATTTCCGGCAATAACTCGCGACATGCTTCCGCGAAGCGCTGACGCCGTGCCGCATATGTGTGATGCGCTGATACAATATGCCTGGTTAAGGCTTCTGATCTAATGAAAGAAGATAAGACTTTTGCTGCTATCGGGCTTACAGAATCCCCCTCTTCTGCGACCCTCTGCCGCACCTTTGAACGATATTTTTTCGGAACTACCGCCCATGCTATTCTCAAGTCTCTTGCAAGAACCTTGGAAGCGGTTCCCAAATATACGACGCTCTGACTCCCGGATCCCATTCCGCGCAAGGCAGGCATTGGAGGTACTCCATACCTGAATTCTCCATCATAATCATCCTCAAAAACTAAGCTACCTTCCCTTTCTGCCCATTCCAACAATTGCGCTCGGCGGTCTACTGACATGCGCGATCCCATAGGGAACTGGTGGGCCGGGGTCACGTAGACGGCAGCGTCACTGCCGCGCAAGTGAGAAACCATCATCCCACCCTCGTCCACCCCGATGGAACGCACGTTAAATCCGGCGCCGGTTATCGCGTTTCGAGCGGTCACATAGCCAGGATCTTCAATAGCGATTGAATTGTTCGACTCAACTAGAACCGGGAGTAGAACTTTCAAACTAGCATTTACGCTGGTGAATATATATATATCTTCGGGATCCGCTAAAAATCCGCGTCGTCGACGTATATGATCCGCCAAAATCGATTGCAATTCTGGAAAACAATTGTGTCTGGATCCTAATTCGGGATCAGATGTTCCAAAATATGGCCTGAAGTCTTCTATTCCCCCAGCTGATGTTCTGATAGCCCGGCTCCAGTCCGTCCGGTTTATCAGCGAAGTATCTGGATATCCGGGGAGAAGATCAAACCTCAGAACTGGCCCGCTGGGTTCGTCGGGCAAGGATGTTCGCTGATCTGTGGGGTGGAGCGACGATGATAGCGCTCCCGCCAGAGCTGCATTGCGGGCCCCAAGCTCCACCCTTGTTGATCCACCCGACTTAGAGACAAAAAACCCAGATGCGATGAGCTCTTGGTATGCGGCAACCACTACCGACCGCGATATTCCCAAATCGTGCGCAAATACCCTCGACGAGGGTAGGTCATCGCCATCGTCGAGCTGGCCGTCCACTAACGCGCCAACAAGTGCGGCCGACAGCCGGCTCGACATACTTCCATCGCCCGGGGCTATATATAGTTGCAGCAGGTTGGGCCGCATCGATCGTGCCACTTTATCACCGCCTCGGAGGGTTTCCATGTTCGAAGTGAAAGGTTGAGCGGTAACGCGCAAATCTAAGAATCTTAGAACATTCTTTGAACCATTCTATGCATTTACATCATAACCTTCGATTAGCGCCCTAATGGACGGCGATAGTTGCACATCACTTGAATGTCGCGCAGCTGGTACGGGTTCGCCGAAAACTGCCTTGATCGGGACAACGCCAGTCCAAATATTCGGGTCGTAGTCCTCGCCATCCTCCGGTTGAGTAGGTTCTCCTGTCCGAACTTTTGCAGTCCATTGACCGTCGTGGATCTGTAGTGCCATTGCTTGTGTCCCGACCAGGTGCTTCTTTGTATGCGGAGGCATCTCGGCTGGACGTCCTGGCGTCATGCCCTCCACCATCTTCGTCAATGCATCCGCGGCGGCTTCGCCCTTCAGGTTCTCCAGTGTTCCGTGAACAACGGCAGACCGATAGTTCGCGCTCATGTTGAACATCGTGTGAGCGAAGATCCAGCCGTCCATATGAGTTACCGAGAGCGCGGCAGGCGCGCCGGCTTCGACCAGGCGTAGTGCTCCGGATCCGACAGAGCCGTGAAGTAGCAAGCGATCGCCGTCTCTTGCGTACAGCATCGGAACTACCCAAGGCTTGCCGTCCGCGATGGTGCTCAGCGTGCCTACCTTGTGGCCAGCATCGAGTATCGCGTAGAGCGACTCGCGCTCGTGTTGCGAGCGTTCGCGGATGCGGTTAATTCGATTTGCGTTTCTGATCATGGCCCCATCGTATGGAGTTCTGGTCTGCTTGTGCAGACCAGAATAGCCGCAAACCAGAATCCAGAATTTCCTTGGCGCACAGGCATTCCGCCGGGGCCGATCGAATCCTAGAGTGGCTTTCACCACAGTGTTTCCTGCCGAGCCCAGACGAATCCAGCGATGCGATCATCACCATCCGGACCCCCGAGGACACAGCTACCTGTTGGGACTCATGCGTGAGGGTTGAGGCTCACGTGCCACGAGGTCGGCCAGCACTGCAAAGCGCAGAAAATACGCGAAAGGACAGATCAGGAAGCACGGATCGATTCGACAGCTCGCTAGTCGCACATTTTCGGATGGCTGGTCCATCTCGGCAAGGAAAGCAAGGAACGGAAAAACATGACACGATTACTGCCTATCGCATTAGAGCAGATTCATGCGCAAAGCCTATCCGAATTCACTCACAGGCTAGAACGTCAAGTGAAGAATAATGATGCGGCGCTGCACGTTTACCCCGAGTATCACCTTCGCCCCGAGGGTCGATCCGAGATGGGTGATGAGCCGCTCGAAGAATATCTATCTTCGATGGCTGAACCCATAGACGGGAAACGCGGAAAAGTGCTTGCCGAACTTGCTGGGGATCTTGGAATTTGGTTACTGCCGGGAACAGTTGTAGAGCAAGGGCCGACTGGTTCGTTCTTCAACACAGCTGTTGTCTATTCTCCTGAGGGAAAATTAGCGGCATCGTATCGAAAAGTATTCCCGTTTCGTCCGACTGAGACATGCGTACCGGGATCGGAGTTCGTCACTTTTGAAATGAAAGGGTTCGGGCGCATAGGTTTATCAGTCTGCTACGACGCATGGTTTCCTGAAGTCTCCAGGCATTTGGCGTGGATGGGCGCTGAGCTTGTTCTAAATGTTGTTCAAACTGGAACAAATGATCGTACACAAGAAGTTGTTATTGCTCAGGCAAACGCTATCGTCAATCAGAATTTTGTCGCAAGTGTAAACGCTGCTGCACCAACCGGAATGGGCAGAAGCTTGCTCGTTGATCCTGAAGGAAGGACCCGGATACAAGCGATCAGCTCGGAGGAGATCACTCTGACCGATGTTATTGATCTTGACCAAGTCGGGAATGTCCGCAAGCATGGGACCGCAGGTGTCACGAGGCCGTGGGATCAATTCAACGAGTCTGACGTTCCTATCAAACTTCCATTTTACGGTGGAGAAATAACACCAACGCGATGGCAGGAAACGACACGTGCAAAAGATTCCAAAAACCAAACCACGGGCAACTACTCCAGAGGGACAATTTGATGTCTAACTCATCACCGGCGCTTGCTCGTAAGCTCACACTCGTAGCCGCCGTAGCGTTCGGGCTCTCTTACATGGCTCCAGCTGTCGTGTTGACAATGTTCGGCATCATTTCAGAGATCAGTCACGGAACTGCACCGACAGCACTTCTCCTGTCAACTCTCGCTATGTTGGCCACCGGCATCAGCTACGCAAAGATGGCGCATTTGTTCCCGAGTGCCGGATCCGCGTACATCTATTCTCGAAAACTGCTTAGCTCAAAAATAGGATTCCTGGTCGGTTGGGTCATCCTACTGGACTATCTATTCTTACCAATGCTCGTATGGCTGATTCAATCAGTATTCCTACATGCACAGTTCCCCGGAATCCCACTGTGGGGTTGGATTCTGATCAATGCAGCCGCAACAACTGCAGTAAATATGGTCGGAATCGTCGTGACCGACCGCGTCAATCGAATATTGCTCGTTGTTTCGGTCCTCGCTGTACTCGTCTTGGTCGCATACTGTGTTATCTATCTATCGGATAACTCACCCGCGTCCTTTACCGACCCGATTTGGAATTCAGCTTCTACAATCGGTGGAATTTCAGCGGCCGCTGCAGTTGGTGCATATGCCTTCCTAGGATTCGATGCAATCAGCACACTGAGCGAGGAGACCAAGGATCCACAGAAGAACATACCCCGCGCAATCATCTATTCGATCCTCATCGCCGGCGCTTTCTTCGTCGCGGTTTCGTATGTGATGGAGTTGGTGCAAGCTGGAAGTGGGCTCGAAGATCCCGAGTCCATGAGATACACCATGTCTGTATTGGTCGGCGGTAAGCACTTCGCTGACCTGCTGAACGTAGCGCTCGTCGTCGGAGCCTTCGCCGGCTGCGTGTCGATTCAGGCCGCTACCGCGCGCCTGTTGTACGTCATGGGACGCGACGGCGTGCTACCGAAGCGAATCTTTGGACATATCGGGAAGAAGACCAAAACGCCGACGTACAACCTTCTTTTGACTGGGGCGACATCGTTAATCGCACTTCCGCTGTCAATTGAAATCGCGTCTTCATTCATCAACTTCGGCGCCTTCCTCGCTTTCACTGCCGTAAACATCTGCTTGATCACGTACTTCGTCAAAAATAGAGACGCGAAAAAGCTCATGTCGATCAGTTACATTCTGATTGGCATCTTCGGTGCAGCAATCGACATTTACTTGCTGACACAGCTCAGTGAAGACGCCACCTTGATTGGAATCGGCTGGCTGATCCTAGGAGTGATCTGGTTGACCTTCTTGACGAAGGGATTCAGGAAGCCGGTTCCGGACCTGTCCCTTAATCCGAACGCGCTCGTTGATGAAAGTGCACCGACAGTGCTTGTCGACCATGACCTGGACTCGACCACTCGCTAGCGTCGACCGTCATCTACTGGTCTACGGCAGTTCAAGCAGTGAATAGACCTCGCATTTCGACGACACGGAAGATACTCAAATTTCCCCAGTAAAATCGAAACATTCACTAGCCTGAACTGCCGTAAGCTGATTATTTACTATTAACAAATAAGAAGGAGAGAACGTTTGGCCAAATTTGCAGTCCAAACCAAGCTACAAGTCCTAGCGTATGAAGCTAACCGTAAGGCAGTCGTAAATTCTGATGGTTCTCTAGATGTTATCCGTGATGACAACACGGTAGAGCGACACTACGAGCCCTCAACGTGGACGATATTGGCTCCGAGTACACTGCGCCGAGAATTAATCGATCGAACAGTTTCAGAAGACTAACGATTTCGCGATGTGAAACTCTGACTGCAGATATAGATTGCCAAGGAACAATGATCATTCAATCATCCGAAACCCCCGTACAACGTCCAACGACTCTCTCGATGACAGTCCTCATGACACCCGATATGGCGAATTTTACGGGAAAGGTTCACGGGGGAAGCTTACTCAAGTTGTTGGATCAAGTCGCTTACAGTTGCGCCAGTCGGTATGCTGGAAGTTACGTTGTAACACTTTCTGTCGATCGAGTGCTTTTTAGAGATGCGATTCAAGTCGGTGAGCTGGTAACCTTCTCGGCGTCTGTGAATTTCACTGGTAAGACATCAATGGAAATTGGAATTCGCGTAGACACAGAGACAATTCAGACTGGGGCCAATCGACATACCAACAGCTCTTATTTCACGATGATTGCCGTTGATGGCGAAGGGCAGCCGGTCGCCGTGTCACCGCTGCGGCCTAGCTCACAGCTAGACCGGGAAAGATACGAAGCGGCGCGAAAACGGAGAGCTGCACAACGGGCAGCGTTTTCAAGCCCGCATGCAGTTTCGCCGTGACTACATAATTTGAGCACAGCACGTGCCACGAGAAGGAAAAATAACAATTCGTTTTACAGCGCGGATAGAAAATTGAGATCTCACATCAAGCATTCTCAAGTAAAACTGATTACATAATGGCGGAAACGTCGATTCGAAAGAGACTCGAGACAAGTTTCATATGACTAAACCAATCGTTCAGGCCCAGAAACTAGAAGGGGTTCAGTACGACCTTCGCGGAAAGATCCTGGACAGGACCGAAGAACTCGAGGGTCAAGGCCAGACGATCCTACGGCTCAATGTCGGCAATCCGGCGGCGTTCGGGTTCGATGCACCGGACGATATCCTTGCAGCGATGGTGCGTAATCTCCCTACCTCACAGGGCTATTCCGATTCCCGTGGCTTGCATTCGGCGCGCACTGCGATAGTTCAGCACTACCAGACTCGGGGCATCGCCGACGTCACCGTCGACGAGATCTATCTCGGAAACGGCGTCTCCGAACTGATCACGCTGACGATGCAAGCACTCTGTAATCCCGAGGACGAGATCCTGATTCCTGCTCCGGACTTTCCGGTGTGGACGGCCTCGGTGTCGCTGGCCGGCGGCACTCCCCTTCACTACCTCACCGACGAAAGCCAGGGCTGGGCACCGGACTTCGACGATCTCGAATCCTGGATCACGCCGAATACCCGAGGGATTGTCGTCATCAATCCGAACAATCCGACGGGCGCCGTCTACTCAACGGAGGTGCTGCAACGCTTCGTGGATCTAGCGCGCAAACACGATCTGATTCTGTTCGCCGACGAAATTTACGAGAAGATCGTCTACGACGGCCGATCCATGACCAACCTTGCGTCGATGACCGGGCGAGACGTTTTGTGTCTGACGTACTCGGGGCTGTCCAAGGCCTACCGCGTCTGCGGGTTCCGAGCCGGATGGCTGGCCATCACCGGACCACTCGAGCGGGCGTCGAGTTTCATCGAAGGCATCAAACTGCTGGCCAACATGCGAATGTGTGCCAATGTGCCGGCGCAGCACGCGATCCAGACCGCACTCGGCGGACGCCAGTCCATCGAGGACCTCCTGCTCCCGCAAGGTCGACTGACAGCACAGCGCGATCTCGCGCACAGCACGCTCAACAGCATCGACGGGATCAGTTGCCGGCAAGCGGAGGGAGGACTGTATCTGTTCCCGAAGCTCGACGTCGACAAGTTCGGCATCGTCGACGACGAGAGGTTCGTTCTCGATCTACTGGAATCGGAGAAGATTCTGGTCAGTCACGGCCGCGCGTTCAATTGGATCGAACCCGATCACTTTCGGTTGGTGACCCTGCCGAACACCGACGACCTCGCGACCGCCCTCGAGCGGCTCGGCAACTTCCTCAGTTCCTACAGCCAGTAACGCAGAACAAGGGTATCGAATCACCACCTCCCCATTCCCTAATCGACTATTCACCACCCCAACTGCCCCACCCATCAGTCTGCCGAAGGATCGTCATGGACGCCGTCACCAATGTCCCCCACCCAGCCAACGAACCGGTCAACAATTACGGGCCGGGAAGCCCGGAACGATCACGCCTACGCACCAAACTTTCCGAACTGGCCGAGACACCCACCGACATCCGACAGGTCATCGGGGGCGTCCACCGAACTGCGGAGGGCAAGCGGGAGAACGTAGTTCAACCACACCGTCACAGCTCGGTCATCGGATCGTTTGCGGGCGCAACGCACTCGGATGTTCGTGATGCCATCGACGCCGCTACACTCGCCGCCCCGGCCTGGCGCGACCTCTCGTTCGACGACCGCGCGGCGGTCTTCCTCCGCGCCGCCGATCTACTGTCCGGCCCGTGGCGCGAAACCATCGCCGCCGCAACAATGCTCGGTCAGTCGAAGACCGCATATCAGGCCGAGATCGATGCCCCGTGCGAACTGATCGATTTCTGGCGTTTCAACGTCGCGTTCGCTCGTCAGATACTCGCCGACCAACCTGTTTCCGCTCCGGGAGTGTGGAATCGCGTCGAATATCGACCACTCGAAGGTTTTGTCTACGCGATCACCCCCTTCAATTTCACCGCCATCGCCGGAAATCTCCCCACCGCACCTGCCCTGATGGGCAACACCGTGATCTGGAAGCCGTCACCGACGCAGGCCGTCGCGGCGTACCTGACGATGCAACTACTCGAAGCCGCCGGCCTCCCACCCGGGGTGATCAATCTTGTTCTCGGCGACGGCCCCACGGTGTCCGAGGTCGCGCTGGCCGACCCTCGCC
>NZ_VBTL01000007.1:0-529015 GCF_013277835.1 Rhodococcus sp. MS13 | reverse complement strand
AGAGTAGGACACCGCCGAACACCCGTTAACCGAAAGGGGACCCAACATATTGGGTCCCCTTTCGTGCGTTGTATGAGAGGAATGACTGTGTCGGAGAATGGCGACGAGCGTCGGTCCTTCCGTGGGGGAGGAGCGCCTCGATCAGGTGGCCCCCGTCGTGACAACGACGGGCGTGGATCACGCGGCGCTGCAGGCGGAGACCGCCGCGGTGGTGCCGGAGACAACAACCGTGGCGGTGCTGGAAACAGTAACCGTGGCGGCGGATTCAACGGCGGACAGCGTCGCGGCGGCGAGGGTGGGTTCACCCCTCGTGGACGCGACGGCGACCGCAACCGTCAGCAAGCACGACCTGACGAACCGGATTTGCCCGACAACGTAGAGCCCACCGAGTTGGACCCGGCCGTGCGTCGAGATCTGCTCAGCCTCGACAAGGACAACGCCAACACAGTTGCGCGTCACCTCGTCATGGCAGGCAAGCTTGTCGACGAAGACCCGGAACTTGCACTGCTCCACGCGCGCGCTGCTCGTCAGCGCGCCGGCCGAATTGCGGTCGTTCGTGAAGCTGCTGGAATCACCGCGTACCACGCCGGTGAATGGGCTGAAGCTCTCTCCGAGCTTCGCGCTGCCCGTCGAATGGCTGGTGGACCGGGTCTGATCGCTGTCATGGCCGACTGCGAACGCGGTTTGGGTCGACCCGAACGCGCAATCGAGCTCGGTCGTAGCGACGAGGCTGCCCTGCTTTCCGGCGACGAGGCTTCGGAGTTGAGGATCGTGGTCGCCGGCGCCCGCATGGATCTCGGTCAGTTCGATCAGGCAGTTGTCACACTGCAGACCAAGGATCTTGACGCAGCGCGTACCGGTGAAGCGGCGGCTCGGCTTTTCTATGCGTACGCTGATGCCCTCGTTGCAGCAGGTCGTGTCGAAGACGGATTGAAGTGGTTCCTCAATGCTGCAGCTGCAGACCTCGAGGGTGACACGGATGCTGAAGAACGGGTGGCCGAGTTGACCGGAGAAGATCAGTGACCGTGCTTCGTACTCAGTACGACGTACTTTTGCTCGATCTCGACGGCACGCTGTACGCCGGAGCTCATGCGATTCCCGGTACCCAGGCCGCGTTGGGTCAGGGTACGCAGGCTCTGTACTACGTGACCAACAATGCGAGTCGCTCGCCTTCGGCAGTGTCCGCGCATCTGACCGAACTCGGTTTCGATTCCGAAGACGATCGCGTGGTCACCAGTTCTCAGACGGCGGTGCGCCTGTTGGCTGAGCGTCTCGAACCCGGTGCCGCTGTACTCGTCGTCGGTACCGATGCATTGGCCGACGAGGTGACGCGCGTCGGTTTGCTTCCGGTGCGCGAATTCGCGGATTCCCCGGTTGCAGTCGTCCAAGGACATTCGACGGAGACCAACTGGTCGATCCTCGCCGAGGCATGCTTGGCGATCAGGGCCGGGGCGCTGTGGGTGGCTGCGAACCTGGACACCACACTGCCGTCGGAACGGGGTTTGGTGCTCGGCAACGGCTCGATGGTGGCGGCTCTGCGCGCCGCCACGAGGCAGGAACCCTTGGTGGCAGGCAAGCCTGCTGCACCGCTGATGGAGGATGCGCTTGCACGCAGTGGGTGCTCGCGTCCACTGGTCGTCGGTGATCGCTTGGACACTGATATCGAAGGCGCACATGCTGTTTCGATCGACTCGTTGTTGGTGCTCACCGGTGTGAGCACGCCGGGTGACGTGTTGCGGGCTCCGATTGAGCAGCGCCCCACCTACATTGCAGCAACTTTGGATTCGCTCAATCAGCCGGCCGTCGAGTCACTGGTCGGCGCGGAATCCAAGTGGTCCGTCGCGGTGAACGAGTCGGCACTGGTCGTCGAGGGCCCGGTTGTCGGGGACGAAATGTCACTTCTACGTGCGGTTGCGCCTGTCGCATGGGCTAATCCGTCGTTCCAGACGCTGGAAGCGTCGGATGCCGGCGTGGCGGATCTGTTTGCTTCCTGGCTGGTCTGATTTCTCGCATATGTGTTCGACTCGCGGGGGTGCGGGTGTATGCGCAACCGAGAGTCATGCACTAACGTTGTGCCCGATGAGCACGCCGACACCGCACCCCGGAAACTCGAGCAACGGATCACCGCTGCCCGGGTCACGCCCTACCGTCGATCCGGAACGAATACGTTCTGACGTCGACGGTTTGCTGGCACGCCTCGGCGGCATCGAACACGATCCGAACGATCATCACGGAGCAGGTGTGATTCCGCAGAAGGCACATATTTTGGAACAGGCACATGAGGTGCTCGTCCAGGCACTCGCCTCTGTGGACAGGGCTTGACGTGGCACGTAGAGCACGGGTGGACGCCGAATTGGTCCGTCGCGGTCTGGCACGATCGAGAGATCATGCGCAAGAACTGATCTCCGCGGGCCGAGTTCTCATTTCCGGAGCCGTTGCGACCAAGCCCGCGACGGCGATCGAAGCCGGAACGCCGCTTCGGGTCGTCGAGGTGGAGCAGGAAGTCTCGTGGGCGTCGCGCGGTGCTCACAAACTGATCGGTGCCCTTGACGCCTTCGGTACCGAAGGATTGACGGTCGAAGGTCGCCGGTGCCTCGACGCCGGCGCTTCCACCGGCGGGTTCACGGACGTTCTGCTGACACGCGGTGCGAAGGAAGTTGTCGCCGTCGACGTCGGTTACGGCCAATTGGTGTGGCGCCTGCAGTCCGACGACCGAGTACATGTCATCGACCGAACCAACGTTCGCGCTATCGATGCCGAGACGATCGGCGGAACTGTCGATCTCGTTGTCGCGGACCTGTCGTTCATCTCTCTCAAACTGGTACTCGGGGCGTTTGTCGCCTGTACCGCTGACGGCGCGGACCTGGTTCCGATGGTCAAGCCTCAGTTCGAGGTGGGCAAGGACCGCGTCGGTGCCGGTGGCGTCGTACGAGATCCGGAACTGCGAATCTCCGCTGTGCTCGACGTGTCGGAGGCTGCTGCAAAGGTAGGTCTGCGGACGTTAGGTGTCGTGGCCAGCCCATTGCCCGGTCCGTCGGGAAATGTCGAGTATTTCCTGTGGCTTCGAAAGTCGGGTACATCCGGCGACGAAGAGACGGATACCGACGCCGAGACGAACACCGAGGGAGTCCCCACGGTGGAGGACATGATTCGCAAGGCTGTAGAGGAAGGGCCCCAGTGAACGCGGTCACGAACGGCGAGTCGCGCGAGATCCTTCTTGTCGCACACCCTGGTCGACGTGACATCACGGAAACTGCCAAGCGGGTCGGGAAGATCTTCGAGCGCGCGGGAATCGGACTGCGAGTCCTCGTCGACGAAGCAGACAGTTCGCGCATCGAAGCAATGACGGAACCCGAGGGTTTCTCTGCGCCCGGTCTCGACGTCACGGTTGTTCATCCCGGCCCTGATGCTGCCGTTGGATGCGAGTTGGTACTTGTCCTCGGTGGCGACGGCACGTTTCTGCGCGCCGCCGAACTCGCTCAAGAAGCGTCCATTCCGGTACTGGGCATCAACCTCGGACGGATCGGATTTCTGGCAGAGACCGAGGCCGAGCATCTCGACGAGGCGCTCGCACAAGTAGTTCGCAAGGAATATCGCGTTGAGTCTCGCATGACACTCGACGTCGTGATTCGGGTGGACGACGAGATCATCGACCGCGGGTGGGCGCTCAACGAGGCCAGTATCGAGAACCGTTCGCGTCTGGGAGTTCTCGAAGTTGTCCTCGAAGTCGACGGCAGACCGGTGTCTGCGTTCGGTTGCGACGGTGTTCTCGTGTCCACTCCCACAGGCTCGACCGCTTATGCATTTTCCGCAGGCGGCCCCGTCGTGTGGCCCGAACTCGAAGCATTGCTCGTCGTACCCAGCAACGCGCATGCGCTGTTCGCGCGGCCGTTGGTCACCAGCCCGAATTCGATCATCGCGGTGGAGACCGTCGCAGGCAGCCACGACGGCCTGGTCTTCTGCGACGGCCGTCGTACATTGGAACTGCCTGCCGGCGCTCGCGTCGAGATCGTTCGCGGCGCCACTCCCGTCAAGTGGGTCCGGTTGGACTCTGCGCCTTTCGCTGATCGGATGGTTCGCAAGTTCGAGCTTCCGGTTACCGGATGGCGAGGAAGGAAGCCTTAATCGTGCTCGCAGAGATCCGTATCGACAGTCTTGGTGTGATCTCCGAGGCCAGCGCCCAGTTTCACGAGGGCCTGACCGTCCTGACCGGTGAAACCGGCGCAGGTAAAACGATGGTCGTCACCAGCTTGCACCTCCTCAGCGGAGCGCGAGCGGATGCCGGTCGAGTGCGGTTGGGCGCGTCGCGAGCCGTTGTCGAAGGACGATTCATCGCCGACGACGTCTCACCGGCCACCGAGCGTGAGATCGTCCGAATCCTGGAATCGTCCGGCGCCGAGCGCGACGAGGACGGGACCATCATCGCCGTCCGGACAGTCGGCAGCGATGGGCGGTCACGGGCTCATCTCGGCGGACGAAGCGTGCCGGCGGGAGTTCTCTCCGAATTCACGGACCCACTTCTGACTGTCCACGGACAGAACGATCAGCTGCGATTGCTTCGTCCCGACCAGCAACGCAACGCGCTGGACCGCTTCGGGGACAAGGCAATCGGAACGCTGCTGACGAGGTACCGCAAACACCGTCGTGAATGGCTCGATGCTCGTTCGGAGTTGATCGAGCGCACGTCGAAGGCTCGTGAACTGGCACAAGAAGCAGATCAGTTGACCTTCGCGCTCAACGAAATCGACGGCGTGGCACCCGAGCCCGGCGAGGACACGGCGATCGTTGCCGAAGTTCGTCGACTCAGTGAACTCGATTCGCTCCGCTCGGCTGCGGACGAGGCGCACGCTGCGCTCGCCGGTAGTGACGACATGGCAAGCGGCGACGTCGGTGTCATGCCGGCGCTAGACCTGATGTCCGAAGCGAGGGCGCGCATCGAGTCGGTCACCGACGCCGATCTGGATGGCCTCGGTTCCCGGTTGGCCGACGCTATTGCCGTCGTCACCGACGTTGCCGGTGACCTGAACACCTACCTGTCCGGGCTGCCCGCAGACCCGGGTGCTCTGGACTCTTTGTTGTCGCGGCAATCGGAACTGAAGACTCTGACTCGCAAGTACGCCGCCGATGTCGACGGTGTTCTCGAATGGGCAGATACTGCTCGCGCTCGTCTATCCAAACTCGACGTGTCCTCGGATGCGTTGTCACTGTTGGCCAAGCAGGTCGAGGAGACGGCTGGTCTGACCGCGGAGGCAGCTACCAAGCTGAGCGCCGCGCGAGTCAAGGCGGCGGCAAAGCTCGCCAAAGCCGTCAGCGCGGAACTCGCCGGTCTGGCGATGGGACGTGCGGGCCTCGAAGTGACTGTGCGTTCGCAGCCTGCCGGCCCGCAGGACTCGGCGCCGCTCAGTGTCGGGGGAGTAGACCTGCATGCCGGGTCTGCCGGCGTCGACGAGGTGGAATTTCGCCTGTCAGCGCACAGTGGGGCACCTTCACTTCCGATCAGCAAGAGCGCTTCGGGTGGCGAGCTGTCACGCGTCATGCTGGCGCTGGAGGTTGTTCTCGCTGGTAGCGACACCGGTGCGACGATGGTTTTCGACGAGGTGGACGCGGGGGTTGGTGGCCGCGCTGCTGTCGAGATCGGCCGCCGATTGGCGAAACTTGCTCGTACGCATCAGGTTATCGTCGTCACCCACCTTCCGCAGGTTGCTGCGTTTGCCGACACCCACCTCGTGGTGGACAAGGTCGACGACAAAGGCGGAGTGGTGAGCAGTGGCGTGCGGACCTTGTCGGATTCGGATCGGGTGGTCGAATTGGCCCGTATGTTGGCAGGGCTGGACGACACCGAAACCGGTCGTGCGCACGCCGAAGAACTGCTCGAGATCGCGAATGCGGCCCGCGTCACAGATTGAAGGTTCTGTGGTGTTGGTGTGACTGATGTGGTAGTTGTCGGCGCGCCTCCACCGGTCAACGCGGTTTCAGGTTCATCATCGAAGCCATGAAGATGCCCGGATTGCTCTCACGTAACACCGAATCCTTGCCTGGGATCAGTGGCATCGCCAGGGCCGATCGGAACACGGCGAAGCTTCTGCGCCGTGTCGGTCCTGGAGACATCGTGATCCTCGACGAAGTCGACATCGATCGCCGGACCGCCGATGCTCTGGTGAAAGCCGGAGTCATGGCTGTGGTCAACGCGTCGCCGTCGATTTCGGGGCGGTACCCCAACCTCGGACCGGAAGTGATCGTCGCCAACGACATCGTTCTGATCGATGCCGTCGACGGTGATGTCTTCAAGAACATCAAGGACGGAAGCAAGATCCGCCTGCACGAGGGCGAGATCTTCAACGGCGAGAAGAGCCTCGTCAAGGGCGAAGAGCAGACCGAGGCCGAAATCTCCGACCGGATGATCGAGGCCAAGACCGGCCTGGTCGATCACTTGGAAGCGTTCTCGGGTAACACCATCGAGTTCATCCGCACCGAAAGCCCGTTGCTCATCGACGGAATCGGTGTTCCGGACATCGATATCGACTTGAAGGACCGCCATGTCGTGGTCGTCTCCGACGGCCCCGAACGCGAGACCGATCTGAAGAACCTCAAGCCCTTCATCAAGGAGTATTCGCCGATCTTGATCGGTGTCGGCGCAGGTGCGGACGTGTTGAGCAAGGCCGGATACCGCCCCGATCTGATCGTGGGCGACCCGGAGGAAATCACCAGTTCCACGCTCAAGTCCGGCGCGGAAGTTGTTCTGCCTGCAGACCAGGACGGTCATGCGGCGGGGCTTTCCCGAATCCAGGATCTCGGTATCGGGGCGATGACGTTCCCGGCGACCTGCTCACCGACCGACCTTGCCCTGCTGCTTGCCGATCACCACGGAGCTTCACTGATCGTGACGGTCGGCAACGTGGTGTCCTTGGACGAGTTCTTCGACCGTGGGCGTCGTGAAAGCAATCCGTCGGCGTTCATGACACGGCTCAAGGTTGGACCGAAACTGGTCGATGCCAAGGCTGTGGCAACGCTGTATCGAAGTCGAGTGTCCGGCGGCGCGATCGCGCTCCTGGTGCTCGCCGCCCTGGTGGCAGTGATCGTCGCCCTGGTCGTGTCCAATGCCGGTAGTGAAGTTCTCGACTGGGCAATCGCAACGTGGAACAGCTTCGCGCTGTGGGTTCAGGGGCTCTTCAAGTGATTTCGATGCGTCAACATGCAATTTCCATAGCGGCAATCTTTCTGGCACTCGCGATCGGCGTGGTGCTCGGTTCCGGAATGCTGTCGAGTGGATTGCTGTCCGGTCTGCGTGACGACAAGGCGGACCTGCAGAACGAGATCGAAGACCTCAATCAACAGTCCAATCAGCTTCAGCAGCAACTCAATTCCGCGGACGGCTTCGATGCCGCTGTCGGCGGTCGCGTCGTGCGTGACAGTCTCGCTGGTCGCACCGTCGTCGTCATCACGGCACCGGACGCGGATCCCAGTGATCTCGACGGTGTCAACCGACTCGTCACTGCCGCCGGCGGCGCCGTGACCGGACGTGTCTCGCTCACCGATTCGTTTGTCGACGCCACCGGTGGTGACCGCTTGCGGACCGTCGTCACCAATGTCATCCCTGCGGGGATCACCCTCAAGACCGGTGCGGTCGATCAGGGCAGTCTCGCGGGTGATCTGCTCGGTTCGGTTCTGCTTCTCAACGGGCAGAACAGCGAACCGCAGAGCACTCCGGACGAGATGAATCTCGCGCTCGACTCGCTGCGTAGCGCCGGTTTCATCAGCTACGACGACGGAGCGGTCAAGCCGGCTCAGCTCGCAGTGGTTCTCACCGGCGACAACAAGAGTGAATCCGACGCAGCCACGGGTAACCGCGGCGCTGTCATCGCCCGGTTTGCCGGTGCTCTCGACGGACGCGGCGCAGGAACGATTCTCGCGGGCCGGCCTGGCTCTGCCGAGGGCAGTGGTCCGGTTGCCGTCGCACGTGCGGACGCGGCGCTCTCAGCGGGCTTGACGACCATCGACAACATCGACCGGGAATCGGGCAAGATCACGACGCCGTTGGCACTCCAGGAACAGTTGAACGGCGGCGCCGGCCGCTACGGCACGGGACCGGGAGCGGCGGCGGTTACCGTCGGCGCACCCACCAACTGAACACCCCGGTATTGATACGCCGGTCACATCGGGGGCGGAAAGTCGGCGCGTTGTAGGCACCGACCCCCGATAGGTGTTACCGTGAAATCCCGTGGGTCGGCAGGCCCCAGCATGCTTCATCAGACCAAGCCCTGCACAGTCGTCACGGGAGCCCCTTTGCCACAGTCACGCACTAACACGCGTACCGCCACCAAGCACATCTTCGTCAGCGGAGGTGTAGCTTCCTCGCTCGGCAAAGGTTTGACCGCCTCGAGCCTGGGACAGTTGTTGACCGCGCGGGGAATGCGCGTGACCATGCAGAAGCTCGATCCCTATCTCAATGTGGATCCGGGCACCATGAACCCCTTCCAGCACGGCGAGGTCTTCGTCACCGAAGACGGTGCCGAGACCGACCTCGACGTCGGGCACTACGAGCGGTTCCTCGACCGTGACCTGTCCGGTCAGGCGAACGTCACCACCGGCCAGGTGTACTCGACGGTCATCGCCAAGGAACGCCGTGGCGAGTACCTCGGTGACACCGTTCAGGTCATCCCGCACATCACCGACGAGATCAAGCGTCGCATCCTCGAGATGAGCGGCCCGGATCTGCAGGGACACCGCCCGGATGTCGTGATCACCGAAATCGGTGGAACCGTCGGCGACATCGAATCGCAGCCCTTCCTGGAAGCCGCTCGCCAGGTCCGCCACGACGTCGGCCGCGACAACGTCTTCTTCCTGCACGTCTCCCTCGTGCCGTACCTCGGCCCCTCCGGAGAACTCAAGACCAAGCCCACGCAGCACTCGGTTGCGTCGTTGCGCAGCATCGGCATTCAGCCCGACGCGCTGATCCTTCGTTGCGATCGTGACGTTCCGCAGGGCCTCAAGAACAAGATCGCGCTGATGTGCGACGTGGACGTCGACGCCTGCATCTCGACGCCCGACGCTCCCTCGATCTACGACATCCCGAAGGTTCTGCACCGTGAGGGCCTCGACGCCTACGTCGTTCGCCAGCTCGGTCTCCCGTTCCGCGACGTCGACTGGACCGTGTGGGGCAACCTCCTCGATCGTGTTCACCAGCCGCGTGAGACCGTGCGGGTCGCGTTGGTCGGCAAGTACGTCGACCTGCCCGACGCATACCTCTCCGTCACCGAGGCACTGCGCGCCGGTGGATTTGCCAACCGGTCCAAGGTCGAGATCTCCTGGGTTCCGTCGGATGCCTGTGAGACGGAAGCCGGAGCGCAGGCCGCTCTCGGTGACGTCGACGGTGTTCTGATCCCGGGCGGCTTCGGCATCCGCGGCATCGAGGGCAAGCTCGGTGCGATCCGTTTCGCACGTGCACGCAAGCTGCCGCTGCTGGGTCTGTGCCTGGGTCTGCAGTGCGTCGTCATCGAAGCTGCTCGCAGCGTCGGCCTCGACGATGCCAACTCGGCCGAGTTCGAGCCGGACACCAAGCACCCGGTCATCTCCACGATGGCTGATCAGGAAGACGTCATCGCCGGTGACGCCGACCTCGGTGGCACCATGCGTCTGGGTGCATACCCGGCCGTGCTGACCAAGGGTTCCGTCGTCGCTCAGGCCTACGGAACCGAGGACGTCTCCGAGCGTCACCGTCACCGCTACGAGGTCAACAACACCTACCGCGACCGGATTGCCAAGTCCGGCTTGCAGTTCAGCGGAACCTCGCCGGACGGTCACCTGGTCGAGTTCGTCGAGTACCCGCGTGAGCAGCATCCGTTCTTCGTTGCCACCCAGGCACACCCGGAGCTCAAGAGTCGCCCGACGCGCCCGCACCCGCTGTTCGCCGCCTTCGTCGAAGCAGCGTTGACCTACAAGCTCGAAGAGCGCCTGCCCGTCGACGTCCACGGTGACGAGAAGATCGACACCGCTGCCACCGAGACAGCGCTCGACGCTGCAGTCGAGAACGTGGAAAAGGTCTAGCCACAGATGAGCGATCCCGGTCGGCACGAATTCGACACCCTCGGCTCCAAGACGGTCTACACCGGCGCGATCATCGCGTTGCGCGTCGACACCGTTGCGATGCCTGGTGGTCAGCGTGCCGATCGGGAAGTCGTCGAACACCACGGCGCCGTTGCCGTCGTGGCACTGGACGAGCGCGACAACCTGGTGCTGATTCACCAGTACCGTCACCCGCTCGGGCACCGGTTGTGGGAAATCCCTGCCGGTCTGCTCGACGCTGCGGGGGAGAGCCCGGTCGAGGCGGCAGCGCGCGAGCTGGGCGAAGAAACCGGACTCGGCGCCGATCGATGGTCGGTGCTGGTCGATGTAGCTCTCTCACCCGGGTTTACGGACGAGGCGGTTCGCGTCTTCCTCGCCGAGGGGCTGCACGAGGTGGAGCGCGACGATCCCGAACACGAAGAAGCCGATCTCGAGATTTCGCGAGTTCCGCTCGCCGACGCCGTCGACATGGCGCTGCGCGGTGACATCGTCAATGCCACCGCGGTATCGGGCATTCTCGCGATCGCTACCGCACGCTCGACGGGAAAGCCGCTACGCCCCGCCGACGCACCGTGGCCCGATCGTCCTCGCGCATTCGGAGAACGCAAGTCGCGAGCCTGAAGTGCTTGCCCGACAGGTGGACTCGTATCTCGACCATCTAGCGGTCGAGCGAGGATCTGCGCGCAACACTCTGCTTTCGTATCGCCGCGACCTGAATCGGTATGCGGAGTACCTGAACGGGCGCGGCATCGACGACGTCGCGGGCGTGACGGAGAACGACGTCACCGAATTCGTGACACATCTGCGCCTGGGTGACAAAGATGCCGGCGTCGTACCGTTGGCCGCCAGTTCGGCAGCGAGGACCCTGATCGCGGTCCGCGGATTCCACAAGTTCTCCGCCGCCGAGGGCCTTGTCGGTGTCGATGTGGCTCGAACGGTCAAGCCGCCGACGCCCGGACGCAAGCTGCCCAAAGCTCTGCCGCTCGACGACGTGATCGCCCTACTCGACGCTTCGGGTGGCGGTGCGGCCGGTGACGGGCCCCGCGACCTGAGGGATCGCGCTCTGCTCGAGCTTCTGTACTCGACCGGAGCACGCATCACCGAGGCGATCGATCTGGACGTCGACGACATCGACACCGAAACCCGTTCCGTGCTGCTCAAGGGCAAGGGCGGCAAGCAGCGGATCGTCCCCGTCGGCAGGCCGGCGATCGCCGCCGTAGACGCGTATCTCGTCCGCGGGCGCCCCAGCCTGGCGACGCGCGGTGTTCCCGCCCTGTTTCTCAACGCGCGCGGGGGACGCCTCTCGCGTCAGAGTGCATGGCAGATTCTTCAGGACGCGGCCGCGTCGGCCGGGATCAAGGCGGACGTCTCACCCCATACGCTCAGGCACTCGTTTGCCACACACCTGCTCGACGGCGGCGCGGACGTACGTGTCGTGCAGGAACTTCTCGGTCACGCTTCGGTAACCACGACGCAGATCTACACACTGGTCACCGTCACAGCGCTGCGCGAAGTGTGGGCTCAGGCACACCCACGCGCCCGTTAGGCGTTGGTTGGCTCATGCGTGTCTGCGAGACCATTCGGTGATGTAAGCGGTAGCGTTCAAGGAGCGCGAGCGGCCTCCACCGCAGTTTCGGAGGTTTGCCGGCGCCGAGAGCAACCGCCGAAAGAGTAGGGGAGCATCGGACCGTGTCGACATCGCAGCCACCAGCGGCGGAGTCCGCGCCGCCGCATGTCAATGCCCAACTCTTCGAGCGCGTGAACGAATCAGCACCAGCTGTACCCTCCGAACCAGAGGCGATGTTCGAAATAGATACGACGCCAGTAGCCTCTCCACCTGCGGAAACCCCTGCTGTTTCCACGGAAGAACTCGGTCCGACGGGCCGGCCGGTCCGCGAGGTACCTCAACCGACACCGTTGGCGCACCACGGACCCGCGATGATCATCGCGATGTGCAACCAGAAGGGCGGCGTCGGCAAGACGACGTCGACCATCAACCTGGGCGCGTCGTTGGCCGAATACGGTCGCCGAGTGCTCTTGGTGGATCTCGATCCCCAAGGAGCGTTGTCTGCTGGTCTGGGCGTTCAGCATCACGACCTGGAACTGACCGTCCATAATCTCCTGGTCGAACCGCGTGTATCCATCGACGACGTGTTGATGCGCACTCGGGTGGACGGTCTGGACCTGCTCCCCAGCAATATCGACCTTTCGGCCGCCGAGATTCAATTGGTCACCGAGGTCGGGCGTGAGCAGACTTTGGGGCGCGTGCTACACCCGGTTCTCGATCGGTACGACTACGTGCTCATCGACTGCCAGCCGTCGCTTGGCCTGCTCACGGTGAATGCGCTGGCGTGCGCCGATTCGGTCATCATTCCGATGGAATGCGAGTACTTCAGCCTCCGCGGCCTGGCACTTCTCAACGACACCGTCGAAAAGGTGCACGACCGTCTCAATCCGAAGCTCGAGTTGGCCGGCATCGTCGTCACGATGTTCGACGCCCGGACCCTGCACGCTCGTGAGGTGATGGCGCGAGTGGTCGAGGTGTTCGGCGACGTCGTCTACGACACGGTGATCAACCGCACCGTTCGATTCCCCGAAACCAGCGTTGCCGGTGAGCCGATCACGACGTGGGCGCCGAAATCGGCTGGCGCCGAGGCATATCGAGCCTTGGCCCGCGAGGTCATTCACCGGTCTGGTCGTTAGTGGAACTGATTGCATCGCAAGAAGATCCGGTCGAAGTCGAGCCGGATTCGATCGATCCGAACGTCCCGACCGACGCTCAGACCGCAGCCAAGGCTGCCGGTTTCCGAGTCACTCTCCGGAACTTCGAAGGCCCGTTCGATCTGCTGTTGAACCTGATCAATCAACGGCAGCTCGACGTCACCGAAGTCGCCCTTCACACCGTCACGGACGATTTCATCGCGTACACCAAGGAACTCGGCAGTGCGATGGGCCTTGATCAGACGACGGAATTCCTGGTCGTCGCAGCTACGCTTCTGGATCTGAAAGCGGCCAGGTTGTTGCCCGCCGGGCAGGTCGAGGACGCGGAGGATCTGGCGCTTCTCGAAGCACGTGATCTTCTCTTCGCGAGACTGCTGCAGTACCGGGCGTACAAACAGGTTGCGGCACTGTTCGGTGAGTTGGAGGAAGCAGCGCTGCGGCGCTATCCGCGCTCTGTTGCCGTCGAGGATCAGTTCACCGAACTCCTGCCCGAGGTGTTGTTGGGCGTCGACCCTCAGCGTTTTGCGGAGATCGCGGCGACGGTGTTCACACCGCGTCCGGTGCCGACAGTGGGCCTCGATCACCTCCATGTGTCCAATATCTCGATACCCGAACAGGCCGAGCGAATTCTCGAGTTGCTGCGCGAGCGAGGAATCGGGGAGTGGACACCATTCGGGGACCTCGTTGCCGAGTGCGAAATCACCGTCGAGATAGTGGCAAGGTTTCTCGCATTGCTCGAGCTGTATCGCCGGCAGGTCATCGTATTCGAGCAACCCGAGGCTCTCGGACCGCTGATGGTGAGTTGGACCGGAGACGACCCGGCCGCGCCGGTCACAGAGGAGGACTACGGATGAATGCCGAGCCGACGGAATCAGAGTCTTCGCAGCTAGACGAGATTATCGAGCCTACCGACCCCGCCTCGGAGTCCGAAGAGTCTGCACCCGATTTCGACCTCGACGACGATCAACTCGACGCAGTGCTGGAGTCGCTTCTGCTTGTCGTGGATTCGCCGGCGGAAGTGAACCAACTCGCATCTGTCACCGGAACCGCGCCGGAGCGCGTCGAAGAACGCCTGACGTCGATGTCGGCCGCATTGACCGCTCGCGGCAGCGGAATGGACCTTCGCTACGCGGGCGACGGATGGCGTCTGTACACGCGACAAGAGTTTGCCCCGTACGTGGAAAAGCTGCTATTGGACGGCGCACGCACCAAATTGACCAGGGCGGCATTGGAAACTTTGGCCGTAGTCGCATACCGTCAACCGTTGACTCGTGCGCGGATCAGTGCGGTACGAGGCGTCAACGTGGACGGGGTGGTACGCACCCTCCTTGCCCGCGGACTGATCGCGGAAGCCGGGCCTGACCCGGACACCAACGCGACACGGTACTCCACGACCGAACTGTTCCTCGAACGGCTCGGGCTGGCCTCGCTCAGCGAGCTCCCGGAGTTGGCCCCGCTCTTGCCTGATGTCGATCTCATCGACGACATCAGCGAAAGCCTGGAATCCGATCCGCGATTTGCGAGAATGAACAAGGCAGACGTGCCCACTGAGGTAGTGGACACCGAAGTCGACGACTGACCGGAATTCCGGCCGTCGTCAGCACCGAGAAAGACCCGACCACGCTCGGGAAACAGTAGAAAACTGACAGGAAAAAAGTGAACAATCCCGCTCGCCGAGATGGCACACCGGACCGTAACAACTCCCGCGACAACCGCGGCGCACGCAGCGATGCCCCCCGTGGTGGTCGCAGCGACGCCCCTCGCGGCGCACGTAGCGAAGCGCCCCGTGGTGGACGCAGCAACACTTCCCGCAGTACCTCCGGATACGACAGCAACGCCGGATCCGACCGTCCCCGCACGGACGACCGTCGCGGTGGATTCAATGATGACCGTCGCCCGCCGCGCAGCGATGACCGTCGCCCGCCGCGCAGCGATGACCGTCGCCCGCCGCGCAGCGATGACCGTCGCCCGCCGCGCAGCGATGACCGTCGCCCGCCGCGCAGCGACGACCGTCGCCCCGCACGTACGGACGACCGTCGTGGTGGCTACAACGACGATCGTCGCGGACCGCGCACTGACGACCGCCGCGGACCCCGCAGCGATGACCGCCGTACCCCCCACGTAGACGCCCGTCGGGCACCGCGCGGTGGCGCCGACCGTCGTAGTGACGATCAGCGCGGCGCACGCCCCGACGCTCCTCGCGGCGGCGCATGGTCGAACGCACCTCGTGGATCCAAGTTCGACGGACCTCCGCGCAAGCGCCCGGCAGCCCCGACACCGCCGGCGACCAACAAGCGTGGCAAGCCGAAGACCGAGAAGCCGCAGCGCGTCGTCTCTCAGAACCCGTTGGTCTCCAACGCCAAGCCGGCACGTCATCAGCATGCCGAGATCACCAAGCACGACGGCCCGCCGAAGGGCGACGGCGTCCGCTTGCAGAAGGTGCTTGCTCAGGCCGGCGTCGCATCACGCCGTGCAGCTGAAGAACTGATCGACCAGGGGCGCGTCGAGGTCGACGGCCGCATCGTGGTCGAACAGGGTCTGCGTGTCGACCCCGAGAATGCAGTGGTTCGTGTCGACGGCGTCCGCGTCGTCGTGCAGAAGGACCTCGTCTACCTCGCGATGAACAAGCCGCGTGGCTGGCAGTGCACCATGTCCGACGATCTCGGTCGTCCGTGCGTCGGTGACATCGTCTCCGAGCGCGTTCAGTCGGGTCAGCGGCTCTTCCACGTCGGCCGTCTCGACGCCGACACCGAAGGCTTGCTCCTCTTCACCAACGACGGCGACTTGGCTCACCGCCTGATGCACCCGTCGTTCGAGGTTCCGAAGACGTACCTCGCCACGGTTCACGGCGTTGTCGAGCGCAGCACCGGCAAGCAGCTGCGTGACGGTGTCACTCTCGATGACGGTCCGGCAAAGGTGGACGCGTTCACCGTGCTCGAGATCAACGAGGGCAAGACGCTCGTCAAGCTCGTACTGCACGAGGGCCGTAAGCACATCGTGCGTCGCCTCCTCGATGCCGTCGGTCACCCCGTTGTCCGTCTGGTTCGCACCAACGTCGGAGTTGTCGCTCTCGGCGATCAGCGTCCGGGAACGCAGCGCGTCCTCGGACGTAGCGAGGTCGGTGGACTGTACGAGGCGGTCGGCCTGTGACCGATTCGTCCATGCCGCTGGTAGTCGCTATGGACGGACCGTCCGGAACCGGCAAGTCCAGCGTCTCTCGCGCGTTGGCGCAGCGTTTGGGTGCTCGCTACCTCGACACCGGAGCCATCTACCGGATCGCGACCCTGCACGTGCTTCGTCAGGGAATTGATCTGGCGGATTCCGCCGCGATCACCGCCGCCGTTGCGGCATTGCCGTGGTCCATCGGTACCGATCCGAGCAGCGAGCAGGTGCACCTCGACGGCGCGGACGTCAGCGAGGAGATCCGCGGCGACGCGGTCACCAAAGCTGTCTCCGCGGTGTCGGCCGTACCCGAGGTTCGCGACCTGCTGGTCGCCACTCAGCGTGAGCTGGCGGCCGGAGCGGAGCGGATCGTCGTGGAAGGTCGCGATATCGGAACCGTCGTACTCCCCGATGCAGACGTCAAGATCTTCTTGACCGCATCGGCGGAAACCCGTGCAGCACGGCGCAATACGCAGAACGTCGGCCAAGGCCGTGAAGACAATTACGAAGCGGTGCTGGCTGATGTGCAGCGCCGTGACCATCTCGATTCGACTCGGGCAGTGTCGCCGTTGCGCCCTGCCGAGGATTCCATCCTGGTGGATACGAGCGAATTGGGAATTGAAGATGTGATCGCCAAGTTGCTGTTGGTGGTCAGCGACAGAACTGGAGCAGTGCAGTGAGCGACGATCTGGTAACCGAATATGCCGGTGACGGAACTTGGTCCGAGGAATCGGAGTGGGATTACGCCGATCTCGAAGCGGACGGCGAAGGCGAAGCGCACATTGCCGTCCCGACCTTGGCTGTTGTCGGTCGACCGAACGTCGGCAAGTCGACGCTCGTCAACCGCATCATCGGCCGCCGTGAAGCGGTAGTCGAGGACATCCCCGGCGTTACCCGTGACCGCGTCTCGTACGAGGCGAACTGGGCCGGACGACGCTTCCTCGTCCAGGACACCGGCGGATGGGAACCCGACGCAAAGGGTCTTCAGCAGGCCGTTGCCCGCCAGGCCGAATTGGCCATGGGAACGGCTGACGCCATTCTCCTGGTCGTCGACGCCGTTGTCGGCGCTACGACGACGGACGAAGCTGTCGCTCGAGTGCTTCGCCGCTCGAAGACTCCGGTCATCCTCGTTGCCAACAAGGTGGACGACGGACGCACCGAGTCCGAGGTTGCCGCGCTGTGGTCCTTGGGCCTTGGTCAGCCGTACTCGGTGAGTGCGACGCACGGCCGCGGTACCGGCGACTTGCTCGACGAGGTTCTGGAGAAGCTGCCGGAGACCCCGCGTGAAGGTATTCCCGGCGGCGGTCCGCGTCGTGTTGCTCTCGTCGGAAAGCCGAACGTCGGAAAGTCCAGCTTGCTCAACAAGCTGTCCGGTGACGAGCGGTCCGTCGTGCACAATGTTGCCGGCACCACCGTCGACCCGGTCGACTCCATCGTCGAACTCGGCGGGCGCCCTTGGCGTTTCGTCGACACGGCTGGTCTGCGCAAGCGCGTCAGCCATGCCAGCGGTGCGGAGTTCTATGCGTCGCTGCGTACGAAGAGCGCGATCGAGGCCGCCGAGGTCGCGATCCTGCTGATCGACGCACACGAGCCGATCACCGAGCAGGACCTCCGTGTTCTGAGCATGGTGGCCGACACGGGTCGTGCATTGGTGATCGCATTCAACAAGTGGGACCTCGTGGACGAGGACCGTCGACTCATGCTGGACAAGGAAGTGGACCGTGATCTGGTCCGCGTTCCGTGGGCTCAGCGAGTCAACATCTCCGCCCACACCGGTCGCGCTGTGGCGAAGCTCGTGCCGGCTCTCGACACGGCTCTGGAGTCCTGGGACAAGCGCATCCCCACGGGTCGCCTGAACACCTGGCTCAAGGAAGTTGTGGCGGCCACGCCGCCTCCGATGCGTGGTGGTCGCCTGCCTCGCATCATGTTCGCGACTCAGGCAAGCACGCGCCCGCCGACATTCGTTCTCTTCACCACGGGCTTCCTCGAGGCCGGCTACCGCCGCTTCATCGAGCGGCGTCTGCGTGAAGAGTTCAACTTCGACGGCAGCCCGATCCGCGTATCCGTCCGAGTGCGCGAGAAGCGTGACCGTAAGGGCCGCTGATTCTGCGTCCAATTCGGTACTGAAACGGCTCTGACCAGCCGATTGGTACTTCGGCCCGTCCCTGATGTAATCTTTCCAAGCGCCCGAAACAAGGGCGTGGGACGGGCTGTGGCGCAGCTTGGTAGCGCACTTGACTGGGGGTCAAGTGGTCGCAGGTTCAAATCCTGTCAGCCCGACGCAGATCAGAGGCACTATCCAGAACATTGGGTAGTGCCTCTACTGCTGTCTGGACCGCAGTCGGACCGCAGTAGTTTTTCCGGACCGCAATAGACCGCAGTCAGTCATCACCGATGGCTTTGAGCTTGGTTGGGTCGACGTGAGCGTAGACATCCATGGTGATGCTTGGACTTGCATGCCCGAGGATGAGCTGGACATCGACATGGTTCATGCCCTCAGCGAGAGCTTGGGTGGCCGCTGAATGCCGTAGCCAGTGGACCGTTACGTCGTCGGATACGCCCGCCAAGGCTGCAGCGGGGGAGAAGTAGCGACGGGACCAGTTCCGCAGTCGCACCGCATCACCCTTTGCTGACTGAAATAGGAACTCATCTGGCTTTTTGTCTGCGATCTGAACCCGCAGAGGCTCCACCAGCGACGAGCGGAACGGCACCCAGCGTTCCTGGTGGGATTTGGTTTCACCGACGACCAAGCCGAGCTTGTGGACCTCGACGACGCCCTCCACGACGTGAAGTTTTCGATTCACCAGGTCGATGCCGCCGACGCGCAATCCGAACAGTTCTCCAGCACGTAGACCGGTCGCGCCGAGTAATCGCACGATCAACCCGTTCGTGGTTGGCGGTGACGGGGGGATGACCGGCACACCGTCGTCGTCCGTCGGTAACTCCGCAACAGGCTTTAGGTCGGTACGCGAACCCGGCCGTTTGGTGGCCGCTCGATAGTCTGCAGCGCAAGCGACTCGCTCGACCTCTACGGGGGTCAGGAACTTAGGAGTCTTGCGCGGCAGTCGGGGGAGCGGGACGTGGTCGGCGGGGTTCGCATGAATGAATCCGTCACGCATTGCGGAGACGAGAATCTGCGAGAACACCTTGTGAGCTTGACGCACCGTGGAAGGTGCCAGAGTTGATCCTGTCTTGCTTCCGGTAGCGGAGAGCGTCGTGACCCAGCGCGCAACGGCAGAGTGTTTCACCTCCGCTATCGGCGTCGAACCCCATGTCGGCAAGATATAGGCGCGTACCAACGTGAGGTAGGTCGTGCGGGTCCCGACTGCTTTGAACTCACGGTGCGCCCACGAGTCGGCTATCTCAGCGACCGTCGTCCCCCTCTTGGCTGGGTCGACGTATCGGCCTGTTTCCAGCTTGGCTGTCTCGCTGTCTGCACAGGCTTTTGCCTCTGCTTTGGTTCGGAACGATTTGCCCTGTTCCTTGCCGTTGTCGTCTACCCACCGCGCCTGATACTGCAGGCCCTTGCCATGCCGCGCGCTTGGTTTCTTCGTTGTCCTGCACTTACAAGCGGTATGGATCGGTTCACGGTTCTCGTCGACAAGATCTTCGTGGGTGTGCCAGCGGTCAATGACACCAGCGCGTCTGTTTCGTTTGGTCTGTCGGTGGGTGCTCTGGGTGGATGGAGAATCTGTCATACCGAGAAACCTAGCAACGGTCTGATCAACATGTGACCACTTAACCTTGAGCTGCATTGTGGGATAGATCACACCACTGATATTGGGTGCATGTCCACTTGGCCAATCGGTAGTTACAAATAAGCAGATATGCAGCTCACGGTGGGTGTAGGTTCTCCCGTTGCTGGATGTCTGACGTACCTTAAATGCTTGTGGCACAGCATAATTCGTACTTATGGGAGTTGTGGCACCATGACGCCTGTGCTTGTCTGTTGACGGCAAGCGATCAGTGGATTCTGGTCGAAAAACCGTACGAAAGGGTCGAACAAATGGTGCAAGCCTCGCCACAGCTGCCGGGCAGTTATCAGAGGTTGATCACTGATCCGGCTGAGATTGATGAGTCGACACCGGACAGTGCTCTCGTGACACTTCACGCTACGGCGGTGTTCATCGGCAAAGCGGTAACAACATGCCGCCAAGATCGCACGGATGGGAACCGCCGAGGCCCAGCATCGTTTCTACGCAACGGGCGCATTACGTACAGGTTGGGTGACCTGCGCGCATACAACAACGCCCGTTTCGAGGCATCGCTACGCGGGGGGCACTGACATAAGCAAAATGCCGCGAACCGTAGCTCGCGGCATTCCGTTGGGTTGATCACCCTGCAAGCCCCACTCCGCCTAGAGAGATTGGAAACTCACATGCATCATGATACGCCCAGGTCACGCGCCCTAGCTGGCGTCCTGCGCTCGCTCCGTCCACGTCGCAAAGATGTCGACCACTTCGGCTCACTACTCGAGTACTCGATGACCCGACGCGACATCGGCCCCGCCAAGAAAGGGCACGAATCATGACGAACACATCCACGTTCACCGCTACGTCACCGATCGCCCCGGACCCGATGCCCAACTACTGCTTCATCGCTCTGCACAACCCGCGATTCGGAACGTTCGACAACAGGCTTCGGTTCCGGTCCAACGCAACCCGGATCGGGCTCGCGGTGGACGAAGTCACCAAGCGCATTCGGGACGAGCACGGCGCATTCGCTTTCCCCTTCGACGGAGTGTTCGACCTCATGCCCGGATGGGTGTTCGTCACGACCTTGCCCACCGACAGCAGGGGTAGCCGCGTCGTCGGCGTGATCCATCCGCGCGAATTGTCCGAAGCCGAAGTGATCGACCAGCTCGGCAAAGCCCTCAACCGGTTTGCCCTGCGGAGTTTCTTTCCGCAAGAGCGACGGACATAGCTGCCACATCTGCAGCGAGTGCTTTAACGCTCTACCCAATCTCCAGCCCCCACAGGTGACAGAACGACCGGTACCCCGGACTTCGGGACTGCCAACCAACTACCTGAAAGGGGCCTTTTTCATGCCTAGGCAACCTCACCAGCATGGCAGTCAGCCGTGGATGGCAACGATCGTGACCGCCATGACCCCCGACGAACGGGAACGTCTCGAGCGCCGGTTCACGGCGAAGATAGTGGTCGACGGCACCGGCTGCCACATGTGGCAGGGCGCTCACAACGGGCGCTACCCGACGCTGTCGCTCAACGGCAGGACTGTTTACGGTCACCAGCTCGCTTGGACCCTCGAACATGGCCGTGCCATCCGGCCGGGACATCAGATCGACCACACGTGCCGTACGCCGCTGTGCGTCAACCCGGACCATTTGGACGAGATAACCCGTCGTATGAACATCCTGCTCGGTTCCGGCCCATCAGCCCGTAACGCCGCGAAAATCTTCTGCGACCGTGGGCACCCCTTATTCGGGGACAACCTCTACACCGCGCCTAACGGCTGGCGCGTCTGCATCATGTGCCGTGACGGCCGGAACCGCAAATATGCGGCCAAAAGAAAGGTCGCGAAGCTCGAGACAGCGTGGCTGGCAGAGCACGGCGAGGCGACAGCATGACCGACGCCCGCAACACCCTCGACCATGCGACACCCAGAAGCGCCGCCAGCGCTGAGGACCCTGAGAGCACCGTGACTCAACCTGCCCCCGCATCGGTCAGCGCTGCTGCACCGACGTACGTACTGCCCGAAACTCTGCTTTCCGATGACCTCACATTGCTCGAGGCGGCGCAGGCTCTGGCCGCTGCTGGTCTCCGAGTTCTGCCGCTGACGAGTCAGCCGACGGCCAACAAGCCCGGCGAAGACGCGTCGAAGAATCCGGGCGGACTGCTCGGTCGGGGTTGGCAGAACAAATCGACGACCGATCCCGAGGTCATCGAAAAGTGGTTCACCGAACCGGACACGACGACACTCGAGGGTGTCGTCACGCAGACAGATATTTACAGGTGGGTTCCGTTCGACACGCTCGGTCTCGGCGTCCACGCCGGACCCGACATCCTGATCGTCGACGCGGACAACGCACAGAACATCCCCGAACGGTTCTGGGACGAGCTTGAGGACGCCCCCTTCCAGTCGTCGTCGACGATCGACCACCGACGCGGTCACTACTACTTCCGGCCCCGCCAGGGGTTCCACTTCGGGCACACGTCCGCTATTCCCGGTATCGACGGGATGGACTCGGCCGGTGAAATCAGGCACGGCAACGCGATCGCCGTATCAGCCCCGTCGAAGCACCGTTGGGCATCGCTCGGCCGCGCCTACCGCTGGAAGCGTGTCGGCACTATCCCCGAGATGTCCGAAGAGCTGGCGCAGTGGCTCGAATCCCGCATAGACAAGGTGGCGTGGAACGGCACCGTCATCGAGGTATCCGAGGCGACACTCGACTCGATCACCTATTTTCGTGAGAACTGCACCAACGCGTCGCACCCGGAAATAATCGACGACCACGTCGGTTTCATGCGGCAGCAGTCCGACACTAAGGGTCTGCACAACGCGTGGCTACCTGGTTTGATCAGCCTGATCGAAATGGCTTTGTTCGGGTACGTCAACGCTGCCGACGCGATCGACGCTGCAGGCGACGCGTTCGTCGCACTGCGCACCGACGACACGCGCGGCGGGAACGCGAAAGATCAGGATGGCGCGGAACGCGAATACATCGATCAGCTGAAGTGGGCACTCGGGAAAGCTCAGGCGAAGTACGCCACTCATCTTGAAATGCTGCGCTACGACACCGAAAAGTATGTCCGCAAGCATTACGTCACCGAACTTCCAATGACCAGCCTTCCACCGCTGCAGGCGTCGGTGCTAGGTGTCGGTACAGATGCCGTTATGTCCGGGATCGGGGTCGGTGACAGTCCTGGGAGCGAACTAGCGACCACCAGCAGCGCAGCGCCAGCGGAGATGGAAGCCAGACAGCTACTGATCGACGCTGCGCTCGCGCGCTTCCCAACCGTTGACCTCGACGTCCTGATGTCCGACCCACCGGAGCCGTTGGTGTGGCTCGAGGAGGGCATCATCGCGCGGGGTAGCTACGTGGGACTGACGGCTGCAGCGAAGGCCGGTAAATCGATCCTGACGTACTGGATGGCCGGGCATTGGGCGATGGGACGGTCAGCGATCGATCCCATGATCACCTTCGAACCGCCGACGATTCTGTACCTCGACTTCGAGAACGGGGACCGTTGGATGCACAGCACCCTGACGAAGATGGGCTTCGCATCTAAGGACATCAGCGAACATCTGAAAATTCTTTCGTACCCGGATTTTCACCCGTTGAACACACGTGAAGGTGCGCAGGAGCTGCACGCATTGATCGAAGGCATCAACCCGGATGTCATCGTCATCGACACCATCAGTCGCACAGTGGATGGCGATGAGAACGACTCGAAACCGTGGTCCGACCTCTACCGGTTAACGATCATGCCCATCCGTAAAGCGTATCCGGACGCGACGATCATCCGGCTCGACCACACAGGTAAGGACCCTAAACAGGGTGCCCGAGGTAGCTCGCAGAAGATGTCCGACATCGACACGCATTGGGTGTTGACCGCCGAAGCAGGTAACCGCAACAACCTTACGTTGGACCTCGAGCGGTCCAGGCTTGGTGAGCACGCTGAATCAGTCCAACTCCGTCGCGTGGACAGTCCGCTGAGGCATGAACTGAACGCCGGGAAGTCGGGGACCGGGGCGATCGCATGGGGACCGATACACGCTGTCAGCAGTGAAGTCGAGGCGGTGAATATCGCCCTCGACGAGTTGGATGCACCTGACGACATTTCAAATGCGAAGGCGAAGGCACTGTTGAAGGCGCACGGCCAGAACGTCAACTCTGAGAAAGTCCGTCAGGCTCTAGTGCTACGGAAAGAGCGTCCCAAAACAGTGCCCGACGAGATGCCGAAAGCGCTCGAATGAGAGCCGGAAGGAGCCGATTCGGTGCTGTTCCGGAACGCCGGAAAACCGTTCCGGAATGGCGCGGAACGGTACCCCCTCACGGAACGTTCCCCGGAACGGCCGGAACGGTGCGGAGCGGCCCCAAATTCTTCACCTATACGAGCAGGTCAACATATGAAAATTCGTTCCCGGAACGGTCTGGAACGAAGCGCCAATTCCGTAGCGTTCCGACGTTTCCATCCCTTAAGGGATGGAACGGGAGGACGGGATGCCCGGAAAACCTGAACTACGGGGCCTATTCGGGGGGGCAAGAGGGGGTTCCTAGGACGGCATCCATAGGGCGGGTCCATATGGCCGCATCGAGCGACCGCTGCAGGGGTGACGAAGAGAGAGGCACTCACTGTGAAAGACAAAGCAACATATACGCGCGTCTCGAGGTTGATCCTCAGGCACACAGACGGTGGCGAATGGCGACGGACATCGACTGTGAAGAAGCTCATCCACGGAACCGACAAAGAGCACTTCGACAACGTGCTTTCAGCGCTTACGTATACGGGGCTGATCCAAGTTCGCGGCACCATTGCAGGGCGGAGGGGGCAAGAGGTGCGCAAGGCGCCCAGCTAGGCATGCCAAGTCAACGGCAGGATGTGCCGCTGTCCCGGCTCGAGACCCCAGTACAGCGGCACCAAAATGGCCGGCGAATTTCACCCGGCCATCGGTGGAAAATGCGGTGTTGACCAGCACGTTAGTTCGCTGCAACTATGCGCGATCGTGCAATTAACGGCGATGCCGACAGATGGTAAGCCCAAAGCGACGCCGACCATCAGAACCGCCCGACTCGAGGGGCCTGATTAGAGGGGCCTCGCACGGTCGGAGACGCCCTGGAGGGCACCAGCTAAGCCGACCCTGCAGGACGGCAACGCCACAGAGCTGAGACCGCTTAGAACCCAAGGTCGGACTTCCCAGATTCGATCCGGTTCAGAACGCGGTACCGAAGTGATCTACGTCGACAAGCAAGTGGGTTGAGGTACCGAAAGACACCCCACCCGTTGATATTTCAGCCAACAGCATTCATCCGCACCGAGCGGATGTGGAGAGGAAGCCATGAAAACGACCAAACCGATCATCGAGGTTTTCGCGCGCAGTGGACATGCCGGTTGTGTCGACTGCACAGGAATGTTCGGCCCGCCGTCCGTCGACCCGCTCGGGTTCGTTCACGTCACCGTCAGCCACGACCCGACGTGCCCGGCATGGCGTCATCGCAACACCCCAGGGAGTGCTCTGGCCGCGAATAGTCGTCGCCCTGCACTGGTCGACGGGAAGCCCACATTCGCGGTCCTGGAGCACGTACAGGCCGCGTTCCGTGGCGGGGCTGATCGGTGACCCTTTACGCTCACCACCATGACGTTGGAAGGCATGAGATTCGAGGACGGACGGATTCAAGTCGAAGGGTTCCCGACAGCCGTCAAGCTCGCCCAGATCGAGGGGGAAGATGCGAAACGGCTCAGTCACCTTCTGCTTCACCGTCAAGACCTCGAGTTCGCTCACCAATGCGCTACAGCGTTGCAACTACCCGAAATTCAAGTGCCGGTGATCAGGCAAGCGTTGTGGCGATCTGCGATCGTGGCGTGGTCGAAATGCTTCGGGACGTCCCACGCAGGTCGGTTCCGGCTGCTGAAGGAAGATATCTACCCAGCACCGGAAGCTGACGCGGTGTTCCGGCACTTCAAAGCCCTGCGGGACAAGCACATCGCCCACGACGAAAACGCCTTCGCTCAGGCGAAGCCGGGGGTCGTGATCGGACCTGAAGACGGTGAGAAGAAAATCCTGCAGGCAGTGTGCTTCGGAATGTTCGTCCAGACGGAGAACGGGGGCACCGACCTCGAGAACCTTCAGCATCTGATCGGGGATGCAATGAAGTGGGTGCTGAATGAGATTGACACGGTGGGCGACAAGATCGCGGCCACCCTCGAGCATTGGGATTATCAACGCCTGTTGGACCTGCCCGACGTCCAGTTCAAACCGCCGAACGTCACTGACGTAGGCAAGCGGCGACGGGGATAATCACGTGGTTATCTCGAGCTGTTCAGAATACGGTCGCTCAGTGAACGCTACCTTCGAAGAACTGAGCACATTGGTGCTGACGGTTGTCGACGCATATCGCAAACATCAGGGCGATCTTGGGCCACCGTACAAGTCCCGTTGCCAAGCATGGGACGACCGCAACGCTGAGCGGCGGTTCGCGGGTGAGTGGAGTCGAATGCCGTTTCGAAATCTTCACTCTCAAGCGATTGGATTTCTAGGTCGCGCAGAAGACCACCTTCGTGGTTGCGCGCATCTTATCGCTGCCGATGGCACGGCATACAGCCCGGTGTCACTAGGTCGACCCGTGCTGACCGCAAGTGCAACCACGTACTGGATGCTCGACCCTGAGATTGATCTGACGGAGCGCATTCGGCGCAGCATGAACCTGAAACTGAGTGCATTGCAAGAGCGCGGAATGTACGCGGACGAAGACAATGATGATGTGTTTCGTGCGGAGATTGAGAAGGAGATCGAAGACATTCGACGTGCAGCACAGTCAGCGGGTTTGACGCCAAAGAAGACGAAGAAGGGGCGTCATTTCGTGGGCGAATTGGCTCCTACTGATACCCGAATGCTCCGCGAGTTGGTTGACCACCTAGACATACCGCTATCTGCAGAGTTCCTTTATCGGATCTACTCAGCTTCAATCCACGCGAACCTGAACAGCGGGGTGCATACGCAGTATGAGCCGAACGGCTCGCATCGCGATGGCGTAGGCGACTACTCGGTAACAGTTGACCTCGACAAGATGGCGCAGTACGTGCAGATACCGGCATACGCGTTCTACACGAGTTGCGTACGAACGATGACATATTTCGGTCAGCGGACAGGGCCTTTCGATGCACAGGCTCTGCCAGCCCTGACGCGACTATCGACGATCGCGGCTAGCTAGGAAACTCGCCCGCTCGCGCGCACATGTACACGCGCGCGGAGCGGGTGACCGTCCTGCCGCAATCGCCCTGAACTTCCGGTCGAACGTCGGGGATTCGCTTTGCCGAACGGACCGCTACTGAGTTCAGCTGTGTTGACGACCATCTGACTTAAGGTATCGAAAGACACTATGCACCTTCGGTGTTCAGGCTTTCACTTCGATCCGATTCCGCGCGAGCGTGACAAATATCGACACATAGCGGCGCGAAACTTTCCGGAGGTTTCCATCTGGAAACAGCCTCCGAGCTGCAGGTTTGCGGGCAATGGCCCGCTCCACGATCCCGACACCGTCATCCCGTTCGGTGAATGTCACCGAACGGCAGTCGAATTCGGCACAAATTAGCTGACCGGTCTATCTTTCGCCGCTGCCGACAACTAGTCTCATCAATATGGTTAGCAAAGCTAAGGATCGCGTGGAACAACGTCCGAAAATGACGAAGGTTCCCGCGATCATCACCAGGCCGGTCCCGGAACTTCCCGACGACCACCTGCTGCGCTGCCTCGCGTACCTTGCAGGATCGCGAAAAGGTCTCAGCCCCGTCTACGAACGACTGACTCGACTGCAGCCGATGGCCCGCTACCGGCCGATCCTCACGAAGCTGCAGGCCGACACCCGTCCGCTGCATCGCACCCGCAAAAAGGTCGACGCCCAACGTGCGCGGGAGTTGACCGACATCGCGCTGGTGGACCTGGCGTGCGCGTGTACCCCCACCGACCTCACTGCTGGCTCGATGCGCGACCGAATCCTCGAGCGTCGCTGACCGCAAACATCAGCCCGGCCCACACCGTCTACCGCGAAAGCAGGCACCAAAATGGCTACTCCTCCGCAGCATCACGTGTACGACCTTTCCGCTGCACTGTCCATCGTCGAACGGCTGCTCGCCGGGGTGAAGATCAAACCGGGAAAGCGCGTCGTCGCGTTGCACCGGAAGCTGCTCGACCTGCAGGAATCGCAGGAACTGATCCTCGCGGCACTCCGAGAGTTCACGCCCAACGACGAAGCCAAAGCGGCGATCCTCGGCAGGATCGCTGACGGACTGATCGAACAGTCTCTCGCCCCTGCAGAAGTCGTCAATCACCTGCAGACCCTCGCGGTCGGTACGGACAGGAACCTGCAGCAGCTCAGCAACGCAGTTCGGTTCCGCTACAACAAGCAAGCCACAGCGGCGATGCGAGACGTTGGGGATGTTCTCGTTCCGGAACTGTTCCGGCCATGGTGCGAACGGATCGTCGACGAATTGCGCGACATCGCACCGGTCATCGTTCAGCACGGTCCCAACCCCGCCGAACGCACCCCTGAGGTCGCAGAGGCGTACACGACGGCGGAAGCGCTGGCGCAGGAGATGCTCGGACTGTGGGAGGACGTCGACGTCCTGCGGCGACACGAAATTCTTACGGCTGGTGAACTTGTTGACCCACGGTCGTACCGATTCGGACGCCCTCATCTGAGTGCAGACCCTAACAAGGCGCACCGCGAAACCTGGTGGGTCGCCTACTCGGTGGTGAACGGTGCCCGACCGACCGTCAACACCTTCTATGAAGCGCAGGCCGGACTCGTGCCCGCCTAACCAAACTTCCCCGGCTCACGCTAGGGAAAACCCACCGAGAGGACCCTGTGCCTCATCCGGTGAACTCAGATGAAACAACTCAAACACTCTCGTTTATTCATGGACCGATTACGGAGTAACAAGGGATGCAGTTCTGAGTGGAAGGCCCCCACACTGTTGTCTCGAGCAGCGTGGGGGCCTTCTTTTAGCGCTTGTGGTTGTCTCGCCGGATGGACCGCAGAGAGACCGCAGTGCGGTCACTTAGGAGTCAAAGTTGAACAGGTCGACCTCTCGTTTCTGCTACCATTTATGCAGTTCAGACGTTAGCTACTGCAAACGGTAGCGAATCGAGAAAAACCTAGGTGAGTCCTACTTACATAACTGGGGGTCAAGTGGTCGCAGGTTCAAATCCTGTCAGCCCGACCGAAGTTAGATCAAAAAGGCAGTTTCTCAGAAATGAGAAACTGCCTTTTTTGTATGTGCCTCACAGGTTCGGCAACGGATCTCGTGGGAAGTCCTGCGGTGACGTGAGCTCCGCGTCGGCAGCATTCACGACTGCAACATATTCTTCGTCGATCTCGTACGTAATGCCCGCCGCAGTGAAGTGCGGTGTGGATGCAGTATCGACCGGGCTGAGAACGGTCATTCTCGGAAACTGGGTGAGGATCGACCTCGGCACTTTTCTGGACCGAAAGCTCGTCGACAACACGGTGATCGCCTTTCGGCTCACCACGACAAACACACTCGGTTTCGCGCTCATCAGAACGTCTGCTGGAAATACGTACCGGATCTCGTCATCTGGATCCAGGTAAGACCGAAGGCGCTCGCGAGCATCCGCAGAAACCGGCATGCGCGGAAGGCTAGCTCAGTTTCGCTGACTGAGGCGAATATTGTGGACGGCAACGGTTGCTCCGAAGAGCGCGATCAGAATGGCGGTAAAGATTGCTGCCAACCACCACTGCGCCGAACCTGCTGTATTCAGCCAAATGATCAATGCACCGAAAATTGTAGTCGGAATGCCGACAGCACGAGACAGGTCGACGTTCCTCGGATTGACCGGCGGTGTTCTCCACCAATGAAGGCGATGTCCTCGATTCTCACGCAGCATTCGCAGGAAGGACCAGACAGTAAGCGGCAGGCCAATCGCGAGGATGACCATCCCGCCAATGATCGCCAAAGTGGACCCGTCTCGGAAGTACGTCACGGCAGCGCCCACAACACCTGCAAAACCGATGGCCGTGAATACTTTCCACGCCGGGCTTATGGACTGGCCATGCGGTTGTGTTGCCATGCAAGCACCCTTCCATAAAACATGTTCGAAAACTTCAAGCCTGTTGCGGCCGTCGATTGTGCATCAGGGTGACAGTCAAACTCGGCAGGCCGTTAACTATTCCGAGTACAGCGACTGCGATACCCGCACTCAAAAGAGGTGCTGTCTCCCAATAGTTGTCAACGACGGGGAATGTCCCGATCAGGCTCAAAACCCAACCTGCGAGTTGCGCACGCCGAACATGTTGTGCCACTCCTGTCGAGAACCGCTCCGACGCAAGGAGGTTGTTTTGTCCATTTCGAGATTTGATTACTTTCTGCTTCGGAGCGCAATTTTCCCTACTGGCATGATCTCTTCGTATGACGGGGATTCGGATCGCGTGGGTTGTATTGGCGGTTGCCACCGGGATTCTAGGATCCGCGACGGCACAGTGGCCGCTGTACGAGATCACCGATTGTGAAATAGGCCTCGGCCCGCTCAGTTCTGCCGATTGTTACCGCTCGATTCACGACTATTTCGGGCGGGAGCTCTTCTTGGTGCTGGCGTTGCCGGTGGCTCTGTGCGTCATTCCAGCTGTGATCCCGCGACCATTAGTTTCCTGGATCGTCTCGGCGACAATGCTCTGCGCTGCAGTAGTGGGTTTCTTTACCGCTTTCAGCTCGGATATGCCTTCTCTGCTCTCGATGGTGGGGAGCCTCCCTGCGGCAGTGCTGGCATTGGTACTTGCCGCGGTGCATCAGGGGATCGCATTGCGCAACAAGGGCGCCATTGCGCGTGCGCGCGGTGTAGTTCTCGATCCGCGGTCGAGTGAGTGATCAGTCGGGGCTGAAGAACAGTTCCATCGAGATCCAGACGCCACCATTGCCGCGACCGGCAGGAACGCGAGCACTAATGGCAATGCAAATTGCCGGCCGGTGCGGCTGGGAATAGTCACAAGTCCGAGCAAGACGAACACGGCGGCAGGCGCCGCCCAACTTATCCAGTAGGTGAGCGGTGGTGGGTTAGGGCCGAACGACGTGAACGAACGGTTCGGATACAGCTGCGGCTGCGGGACATCCGCGAAGTGTTGCCACAGGAGTACCAATGGCAGGTAGCCGAACAGCCCCAGTAGGAGGCCGACGACGAGTCCCGCGAAGATTCGTTCGCCCCTCATCTCGACGCACCCGTCCGAATCAATCGTCCCACTGCCTATGCGACTTCTGGTAAGTCACGAGGCTGAATCCGTAGAGCCCACGCCCGGGCCGCAACGAACGTCATGGCCAATACGAGAACCACCAGCAGTACGACCGCGATCCAGGTGGGAGCGGCGGTGGAAAAGCCCAGCCTCCACGCAGTACCGACACCTACAGTCGTCGCCGCCAATGCCCCGACCGGAAGCATCGCCGCCACCGCCTGCGCCGTACGCGTAGTAAGTCGATCCCCGGCAGCGCGAAGAACTCCGAACACGGCGGCGACCGCCAGACCGTAGGCCAGGAAACCGCTGACGGCATAAACCAGGAGCGGGGACCATCCGATGTCAACCGACCTGGTGAATGCCATGCTGATCAAGACCAACAGGGGCGTCAACCCAAGCGTGACTCCCACGAGGCCTGCCACCACAGTTCGAAGCATTCGATTGTCCTGACCTCCGGAGATTCGCACACCCGCGAGGTGGAGTACGAGCCCGGTCAGCGCGCCCAGAACGGCGCCGATCACCGCAGCCTCGATGGGCCAGGCCCATTGCGATTCACCCGCGAAGCCCGAGATTGTCGTGCCACCCGAAAAGAGGGTGATCGTGGCCGACGCCTGTGACGATCCTTGTGTCAGCGCCGCCGTGACGATGGCAACGGTCGCACCGAACAAAGCAAACCCGAGTGCCTGTTTCCACATCAAGCCATCTTGACCCATCCTGCGCGAGGATTCGGCACAACGGCAGTCTCATTCGGATGACGACCCGCTGCGCAGGTTCGGGGCTCAGTCGAAGTTCGGTGAACGGGCTGGTGGTGATGCCCTCGTCGTATCACCACCAGCCACGTTCGACACTCACCTCTTGCTGTCACGCACGCAATCGGCGACGCGCTGCCAGAGCTGCCGGGAATCCGAGATCTGCATCGATCACTTCACCGGAGAGACGTTCCGAGATTTCGAGGAGTCGACTGCATCCGGTTTCACCGATCGCTTCGTACGGGTACGACCCCAGCACATCAGTCTGATGCTCAACCCTCTGCCGGCGATCACGACCCACCTCGTTCAGGTGAAGCTCGGGACCGTCTTCGAGCCATCCACGCGCCCGCACACTGGCGACGCCTTCCGCCCACTGATCGTTGTCCCATGCCCGGCTCATTTGCAGAGCAGCAGCAGGAACATCACCGGTTGCGGCGTGGACTACCAACGCTTCGACACCGTTGAGTCCTTCGGTGTGAAGAAGTGCGACATGAGAATCTCCGCGAAACTCCCGGAGCAAGGATTGGGCATGCCACAACACGAGATGAGGCTCATCAGGCCACGGCAATGATGCGTGCCCACCGAACAGGGGTCGCCCTTGTGGTCTGTTGCAGGCGCGTTCCGCGGCTCGACGTGCGAGTTCGGCAGCTTCGCGAACTTCGGTGCCGTCGACATGTTCTCCCCAGGCCTTGCGCAGCGAACGGTCGACAGCGTCGAGTCGAGCGGTGAGGATCTGTTCGGGGGTGGCGATTGTCCAGGCTTCCGGCAGCACCGCGTATACCAGTGCTGGGTTGAAGTTGAAGAACGTAGCGATGGTGACTTCAGCCGCTACTGCGCCCATGGGCGCAGACCGCGAAGCGAAGTAACCCATTCGAGGGTGTGTAAAGCCCAGTGCGGCATATGCTTCCGCGCCGAAAGGGGTGAAGTAGATCATGCCGTGTATCGGTTCGGCTCCACGGAAGACGCGGCGCGCGGTTTCTGGTGGGATCGAGGTCATCGATATTCCTTCATGCTGGTGGTGTGGTCTTCGAACAGTCGAGTCGGATGGTTGTTCTACGCCAGCTATCTCCCTCTGACATACATGCGGTCCCGGACGGCATCACCCACTCGGTAGACGGCCAGGACGACCAATGAAATCAGAATGCCGGAGGGGAGAATCTGTTGTGGTGCACTCAAGATGTGCAGGTACGCATCGGATAAGTCACCGCCCCAACTCGGAGTGGGGGGCTGTATTCCCAACCCCAGGAATGAGAGTGCCGCCTGCGCGAGAAAAGTCAGGCCGGTGAGCACGGTCACCTGAACGACAACCGGCCCGATTGCGTGCGGAAGAAGATGACGCAGGAGCACTACGTGCGGAGGGCATCCTGAGAGTCGCGCGCTCAGAACGAAGTCTCGGTTCCTCGTTTCGCTGACCCCGGCAGCCAGAATTCTTGCAATTGTGGGTGCATAGACGACTCCGAGCGCGGACATCGACGTGATCAGGCTCGGCCCCAGAACACCGGTAATAGCCACTGCGAGAACCAAACCTGGGAATGCCAGCAATGCATCCGCCACCCGGAGGAGTGACGCGCCGATCCAGCGTGGCCAATATCCGGCGATCAACCCCCACGGAATTCCCAACAGCAGACTGACGGCGACAGCGATCGCGACGCCGAAGAAGGCGGAGCGTCCTCCCCAGATCAATCGACTGAGCACGTCACGACCGAAGCCGTCAGTGCCAAGCAGGTGCTGTGCACTCGGACCGGCGAACGTGTTGGTCAGGTTCTGATCGGTCGGACTGTGCGGAGCCACGAACGAGGCCAAGACGGACGCCGCTATCAGCGTTCCGAGAAAGCAGTAGCTGAGCCATAATCCGGGGTGCAGTCGAGGGAGAGCCCACTTGGAGCGGGTCTCGCCTGCGGTGGTCAGCGCGAGTTGGCTCACGAGATCGTTCCCTTCCTTAATTGTGGGCTGATCATGTTGTTGGCGACGTCGACCAGGATGTTCACGAGAAGCACGATCACGACGAACAGCAACACAATGCCTTGAAGCATCGGATAATCTCGCGTGTCGATCGCAATGACGAGAGCGCTCCCGAGGCCCGGCAGCACGAAGATCTGCTCGAGAATGACCGTCGCACCCAGCATCGCCACGGCGAGCAATCCATAGACAGTGACAATCGTGGGAACGATGTTTCGTAGCGCGTAGCGCCACACGATCTTCCGCTCGTCGATGCCCATCGCACGCGCAGTTCGTACGTAGTCACTTGACAGTGTCTCGATCATCGCAGCCCTGGTCTGCCGAACCGCAATCGATGCTGCGCCGGCAGCGAGCGCCGTTGCTGGTAGGACCAAATGGCTCAGGTTGTCGATCACACTGTTCTCGAGAGGAACCCAGCCGAGCACCGGTAGAACTCCCAAACCGAGGGCGAAGACATCGACCAGCACGATAGCGAGGAAGAAGTCCGGTACCGCGAGTCCGATCCCCGAAACCGTGCGAGTCAGACCATCGCTGCGTCGTCCCTGCCGCGTCGCGGTCCACACACCGAGCGGTATGGCGACGACGGCGGACAGTAACAGTGCGAGTACAACGAGCTCGGCGCTCGCCGGCAGGCGCGCAAGGATCTGTGGGCCGACGGGGGCGCTGTTCTGTAGCGACGTTCCCAGATCTCCGTGCAGAGCCGACACCACCCAGTTCCAGTACTGGACCAGCAGAGGTTGATTCAATCCGAGGCGCTCGTTGAGTGCCGCGATCGCTTCATCGCTGCCGTTCGGACCGAGAAGTGCCTCGGCTGGTCCACCGGGGATTATCCGGATAAGGGCAAAGGTTATGAAACTAGCGATAATCGCGGTAGGAATTATCTGTGCGAACCGGACGCCGATCATCCGTATGTAAGGATTCACCGGCGATCGGTGAGGGTTTCGGGTCGGAACGCTCTCAGGCTCGGGGGCCAACGAATTCTCTTGCGATACAACGGTCGTCGTCATGACTTCGAGAGGTACGTCAGATTGGGGGAGCCGTTCAGTGCGGGAACGGCCCCGTGGACGTTCTTCGTGTAAGCGACCACGTCGGGAGTGAAGTACAACGGTACGTACTCAGCGGACTTGATCACGACTTGATTGATCTGTTTGACGATGTCGAGCTGAGCGCTTTCGTCATACGTGTTGTTCAACAGTGCGATCAACTTCTCCAACTCCTCGTTGGGAACGGAATTCTGCCGGAAGTACGACCGCGAACCCAGCGAGGCTTCGAAATTGAGCGGTGCGGATGCTCGCGTGGGCCATCCCACGCTGAAGACGTCCGCGCTGTTGTGTGCGACGAACTCCGTAATCGCCTGAGGTCCACTCATTTCGACGAAGTCGACCTTGATGCCGACCTTCTCCCACTGTTCTCCGACAAGGACCGCGTTGGTCGAGTACGGCGGTAGATTGCCTGCTAATCCGCGCACGGTGACCCCGTTCGGATACCCAGCCTCCGCTAGCAGCGATTTGGCCTTCTCCGGGTCGTACGGCCATGCATCTTCGGTTTCCTCGTCGTAGAACTGCGAACCGGGAGGATATTGACCGAAGGCCGCAGTACCTTCCGCGCTGTCCAGTGCAGCTCGCGCAATTGCTTTGCGGTCGAGCGCATACTGCATCGCCAGACGAACCCGGACGTCGTTAACCACGGGGTTCTTGTTGTTGATCACTACGAGCGCAACTCCGAGTCTCGGGTCGTGACTGACGTTCAGGTTGGGATTCCGTTCGAGGATCGGAGCACTCGACGGTGTGAGCCCGTATGCAAAATCCGCGGCGTTCGATGTAAGGGCATTTGTCAGCGCTGTGGGGTTGGAGATCACCTGGATCTGGATCTTGGCGAGCTGGGGGTTGGGAGGACCTGCCGGTTTGTAGTCGTCGAATCGACTGAATGTGTACGAACTGTTCGGGACTGCGCTGGTGAACGTGTACGGCCCGGCGCCTACAGGCTTGTTGGCGAAGTCCGTCCCGGCCGCTGTCAGTGCAGTGGGGGAGACAATCATTCCCAGTCTGCCGTTGAGCCACCCTGGTAAGCCGGAGGTAGGTGCGCTCAACGAGATCTTTATCTGATCCGGGGACGTTGCTTCGACGCTCTTGATCGTCGGGACGGAAACGATTCCGAGACTCAAGCAGTGTTCCATGCTTGCCTTGACTGCTGCTGCATCGAGAGTTGTTCCGTCGTGGAAGGTCAAGCCGTTCTGCAACGTCATCTCGAACGTGAGGTTGTCCGGTCCGGAGAAACCCCACTCGCTGGCGATTCCGGGCCGCAGTTTCTGGGTGGCAGGTTCAGCATCGATCAGTGGTGCATACATCAACTGTAGGTAGTCGATGTCGTATCCGATGTTTCCCGCACACGGGTCGAGCGAAGCTGGGACGTGTGAAGTCGCGACCTTCAGTTCGGCGTTCGGATCAGCAGGTCCGGTACCGCCGGCGGTACCGGTGGCGCTGCTCGAACAGCCGCTGAGCACGAGGGCAGAAAGTGCGAACGCAGCAACGAGGACATGGGGTCCACGCTTCCCATGATTCTGGAAGCGTGTGATCGGATATCGGGATCGCAAAGACAGACGTGGATTCATATGGTGGACTTTCGCTTTGGTCTTCTCGGAATGGGGAGACTGACGCGGCACGCATTTACTGCGGCAGGTTCGAGATGCCGGTCGATGTGGCCGGGGACGATAGATGGCACGCGGAGCTGTGTGCGGAATTCGAGGCCGCGCGAAGTGCCGGCGATTCCGACGCGCAGCGATCCATCGCAAACGGACAGCGGGTGCGGAATCGACAGCCCGAGGGTGGATTACGAGGGTCGGGTAACTCCCCGCGCACCAATGCTTTTCGACGACTGCGGCGCTCGAGTTCGATGTGCGGGGCCGCGGCGAGAAGTGCCTGCGTGTAGGGGTGCGACGGAGTCCTCAGGACCGTGGCAACCGGTCCGATCTCGACGATTCGCCCGAGGTACATCACCGCGACGCGATCGGCGATCCGTGCCACCGAACCCAAATCGTGCGAAATGAAGATGTACGTGAGGTCGTGCTCATCCCGGAGCTCGGCAAGAAGTTGCAACACCTCTTCCTGCAGTGAAACATCGAGGGAAGCAACAGGTTCGTCGCAGAGAATCAAGGGTGCCTTGGAGGCAAGTGCGCGAGCGATGGTCACGCGTTGGCGTTGGCCGCCGGAGAGCTGGGTCGGGAGACGGTCGGCAAGCTCGGCGCCGAGACCGACTCGACGCAACAGCTCGACGGCTTTCGGCCGCAACGACTGCGGGATGCGTACGCGTCCTGGCGCCATCGGCTCGGCCACGCAAGCCCAAGAGGCCATCCGTGTGTTCAAAGCCGACGTGGGATTTTGAAAGATGAGATGGGACGATCCGCCCTTGCCGAAAGCCGGGCTGTCGAGGTTCGTCGTGATGGAGCCTGCTGCCGTACCGACCAGGCCGGCCAGAGCGTGGGCCGTCGAAGATTTTCCCGACCCTGATTCACCGATGATCGCCAGGGTTTCACCTCTGTGCACGGAGAAGCTGACGTCGTCGACCGCTCGAAGAGTTTTGCGCCCTCGTCCGTACTCGACGGCCAGATTCCGAACATCGACGATGATGTCGGTGTTGCGCATCAGCTCACCAGTCCGAGCAACTGGAGTTCGGAACTGCGATGACATCTCGTTGCCGATTCCGGTGATCCGATCAGAAGTGGATGATCGGATGCGCAACGCTCCTCGGAGTAGTTGCACCGGGCGACGTATCGGCAACCCACGCCGTCAGCACGGGCGCTGGTGGTGAAATCGCCTCGAAACTTGGGTGATCGGTAGGAGATGTCTTCGAAGGTCGATCGTGCCGCTTCGAGAAGGCTGAACGTGTACGGATGCGCGGGCCGGCGAAGCAGCGCGTCCCGCGGCGCGACGTCGACGATTTCGCCGCGAAACATCGTGACTACTCGATCCGCGACCTCGGCGACAACCGCTAGGTCGTGACTGATCAACAACACGGCAAGATCGCGTTGTTCGGCCAGTTCTCGAAGGAGATCGACAATCTGAGCTTGGATCGTCACGTCGAGCGCTGTTGTCGGTTCGTCTGCGATCAGCAACTTCGGACCGCACGCCAGGGCCATCGCGATCATCACCCGCTGACACATCCCACCGGAAAGCTCGTATCCGTACGACTTCAAGGTTCTGTTCGGGTCTGCCAGACCGACCTGGTGGAGAAGATCTGTAGCTACGTCCTCCGCGTCGGCCTTCGTGATGTCGCGGTGGGCCTTCAATACATCGACGATCTGGCGACCGATGCTGACGGAGGGATTGAGCGCCGAACTCGGGTCCTGGAACACCATACTGACGTCGCGACCGCGTATTTTCCTCAACTCGGCGGCGGGCAGGCCGACAAGTTCCCGTTCCTCGAAGCGGATACTTCCGTTGACTGTCGCCGTGCGTGGCAAGAGCCCGAGCAGAGCGAGTCCGGTCAGTGTCTTTCCGCTCCCACTCTCGCCCACGAGGCCGGTGACCTCGCCGGCTCCCAACTCGAAGCTCACACCGTCGAGGAGCCTGTTCGAAATCGTTTCTGTCCCAATGTCAACCGTGAGATCTCGGACTTGCAGAAGTGGGCTCATCGTCGAGTCGTCCACTGGTGATCGTTCATCGCATTCCTCCGTAAACAACTGAATTGTTGTGACTGGAATCACGTACCGGGGAACCATAAACACTCACCTGCAACAAAGTCAATGAATGTTGCAACGATTGTCGTTGATGGTTCTCGTTCACTGTCTCCGGCTACCGACCAGCACGTCGTCAGGGATACATTCACTGCATGGCCGAGACACGTGACGTTCGCGCGGAGGCGTTGAGTGCTGCCCGCCGACAGTTCGCAGCCGGAAAACCGCTCGATGTGAATGCTTTGGCTACCGAGTTGGGCGTGGATCGGACTACGTTGTTCCGGCGCGCAGGGAATCGCGACACGATTACCGGGGACGTACTCGATTCTCTGGCGCGTCGAACGTGGCGAATGGGCCTCGCGGAGTGCGGCGGAAGCGGGGTGTCAAGGGTTGTCGACGTCCTCACTTACCATGCGCGGGCGACGATCGAGACCGAATTCTTCCGGGCATATTTGACTCGCGAGCCGCAGAAGGCGTTATGCATACTCACTACTGGACTCGGGCCGATTCAGGGGACGATGGTCGAATCCGTGCGGAGGCTGATCGAAGCCGAAATACCGGAGCAGATTCGGCCTGACCTGCCCGTCGAGGACATGGCATATCTGCTGGTTCGCGTGGGTGAGTCGTTCATCTACAACGATTTGCTCACCGGTGGCACTCCGGACACTGAGAAGGCTCGCCTGGCGTTCCGGCTCATCCTCTCGCGTAACTAGCGCGCCGAGTTTTGGCTTGCTAGGTGGTCGTGAAAACAACTCGAGCGCAAGCTATTTCATAGCTACGTCTGCCCGTGTGAGGAATTCAGGCCGCGGGGATCGGCGCGAAGTTCCGCATCTCGTCCCGTCCGGGCCGAATGACGCCTGCGGCGGACTCGGGAACCTCGTTCCATGCTCCAGGAAGGTCGCGCAGAGGCTCGGATACGACGATTCGGGTCTCCTCACTCAGATGGTGCAGGGCATCCACCTCAGGATGGAGCTTGCGCAACGTGGAGATCTCGGTGGAGAAGAACAGTGACCTCGATCGGTTCTCGCTCGAATAGCGAAAGATCCAGGTGGAGACGCCATCCGACGTAGCAACGGTCATCTGGACCGGATTGTCGATTCCCTGCGAGCGAGCCGTGTGCTCGACAAATCCAACGGCCCTCGCGACACCTTCGAACGGATCGTCGGTCAGGCCGAATGTCAGTGCGAGGAAGAACAAGGTTTCCGAGTCCGTCGATCCTTCGAGATCCGGAAAGAGCGACGGATCAATGGCAGTCACCAATTCCCTTTTCATGTCGTGGAATCCGCGTAGTGAACCGTTGTGCATCCACAACCAATTGCCGTGCCGAAATGGGTGGCAGTTGCTGCGCTGCACCGCAGTGCCCGTCGAAGCGCGCACGTGGGCGAACATGAGAGGGGTGCGCAGTTGAGAGGTGACCTCGCGCAGGTTCGAGTCGTTCCACGCGGGTTCGATGCTCTTGAACACTGCTGGTTGGGACCCCTCCCCGTACCAACCGATTCCGAAGCCGTCACCATTCGTCGTCGTTGCCCCGAGTTGAGAATGCAGGCTCTGGTCGATCAGCGAGTGCTGTGGCCTGAACAGCAAGTCATTAGCCAGTATCGGCTCTCCCGAATACGCCATCCACCTACACATGCTTTCAACTCAAACAGATTGAGTCGGCGTTGTCGGTGCATGCGCAGCGGCGTGCGTCGTCTGGGTGGGCTTCCATGTCGACACAGCCCAGATCACGACGATGTTCAGCGCGATGATGAGAGTCGACCACCAGGGGTAATACGGCAGCCACAAGAAGTTCGCGATGATCGAGATCGCACAGATCACGACTGCCGATACCCGTGCCCACGCCGTTCCGGTGAACAGTGCGAGACCGACGAGAGCGACGAGCGCGCCCAGCACGAGATGGATCCAACCCCACGTCGTCAGGTCGAATTGATAGACGTAGTCGATCCCGACTACGAACACTTCGTTTTCGGCGACGGCAGCGAGTCCTTGAAAGAACTGCACGATGCCGACCGTCACCAGGATGACTGCTGCCCCGATTGATGTTCCTACCGCGAAACCCTGCTTGACTGACGTTGTATCCGACATGGCGGTTTCCCTTGATTCGGTGGGGTGACCGGACACGTGCCCGGCACGTTGTACCGATCGTTGTTCCACCGGCCGACTGCCGTGAAACGGAAATGCCGGTCCGGTTCGGTGAGAAATCAGTGCGTTCTGCTCCGATGTACGGGCGAAATGTAACTTCTGGCCCCTGTTGATGCGATGTACCCCTTGCCGGAACGCGTGTGCGGAGGAATTGCTCGTAACCGAAGTTCACAGAAAACAAGAAGAATTCGGCACGGAATTCGACCTATTTGTCCAGCTGTACTGGTATTTTGACTGAATTGACCGGAAGCTACGGTCCGCGGAAAAGAGTAGCGAGAGAATGACGATCTTCGGCAGGCGTTCCGCGGGCATCTCCGCGACGGCCTTCGTCTTGGCAGCTGTTGTATCGACGGCACTTCCCGCGGTGGGGTCGGCAGCACCGGTCGCACTCACTCACGCGTGCACTCCCGAGATCAACGACAATTCGATGTCACTCGATCCGGCAGTGATAGACGGTTGGTACGACATCTCGACTGGTTCACCGGGAACGAAGATCAACTCGATCGAGGCTTGGCGGACAGTGCCGGGAGACATCCTCGAGTTTCGCGCATCGGTGACGATCAGAGCCCACGGAAGTCCCGTCCGAGGGACCCTTCGGATCGACGGCGCCGGCTTGACCGGAGATCAGGATTTGATCTCCAGAATGACGTTGACCCAAGACCTCGGTCGCTCAGGATCGACGGTCACCGATGCCGACGACGGCTCGGTCATTCCGGTTCGTGCCAAGCTCGCATTCGACGTCACAACTCCTGGACAAGTGGCACAGAACCAGACAGTCAACCTCTCGGCAGTCAAGATTGTCTTGGCAGGCGACACCACCGATCCGGGAGGTGAATGCCCCGGCCCCGGCCCCGGCCCGGGCTCCGGCGGCGGCGGGAATGGAAGCGGTGGCGGGAACGTCGGTGGTGACGGTTCCGGTGGGAACGGTGGGGATTCCGGTGACGCACTTCCCGGTCGTGACGTCGGAAACCGAGTACCAATTTCCCAGATTCCGTCCGGCCCGACTTCTCGCCCGTGACAGCGGCACCTGGATCCACGGTCCGTCGAACATGGGCCGCTGCAGTAGTGGCGACAATGCTCTTGATCGGCGGATGTTCCGACGACGGTGACTCGCCGACCCGCGTCCTCGCGACCGGCCAACAAGATTTGCGGCCAGAGATTCGCGCTGTGGTCGACGGTCCGGATGTCCCGACCACGCTTCGCATAGTCGACAGCACCGCTGACGTTCTGTCGATCAAGACGACGACAGACGGCTCGCTCATTCCGCCCGAGGATGTCAGTGAGATCGGATGGTGGGCAGATTCGGCATTCCCGGGTTCGGGCGCGGGCACCGTGGTGATCACCGGACACATCAACGACATCTATCAGGGTGACGGTTTCGGAAAGAAGTTCTCGACACTGGAAATCGGCTCGATCGTGACCGTGGCGGGCGCCGGGGGACAGACCTGGAACTACCGTATCGACGCGGTCGATCACTATGGCAAAGACGGCGAGCTGCCGGTCGAGCGATTGAACAGCCTCGACGGACCGGAAACCCTCGCGCTGATCACCTGCGGCGGCGAGTTCGTCGGTCCACCCTTCGGTTACGAGGACAACGACGTCGCGTGGGGAACTCCGGTGCCCGCATAGCCGAAAACCAGACGTCGGAACGGTTGATAAACTGGGCCCCGCGTTCGTGGCCATCCACGCACGTTTCGAAAGTCCGAAGAAGGAGATTGTGCTGTGGTTGACCTCGCCTATGTCATCGCTGGGTCCGAAGCGACTGGCGGTGCCGGCCTGCAGGTCGACCTGAAGACGTTCCAGGCATTGGACGTCTACGGCGTAGCGACCACCACATGCATCGTCTCGTTCGATCCCAAGAACAACTGGGGTCATCGCTTCGTGCCGATCGCTCCTGACGTGATCGCTGATCAGATCGAGGCTGCCACTGCGGCTCACGATCTGGACGTCGTCAAGATCGGCATGTTGGGCACTCCCGCCACGATCGAGGTTGTGGCAGAGGGTCTGCGTCGGCAGTCCTGGCGCCACGTCGTCCTCGACCCGGTCCTGATCTGCAAGGGCCAGGAGCCCGGCGCGGCTCTCGATACCGATACAGCACTTCGTGATTCGATCCTCCCGCTCGCCACCGTCGTCACACCCAACCTGTTCGAGGCACGCACCCTCGCCGGAATGGACAGTATCGAAAGCGTGGACGACCTCATCGAGGCGGCACGTCGTATCCACGACCTCGGACCCAAGTACGTGCTCGCAAAGGGTGGTGTCGAACTCGCCGGTGGCGACGCCGTCGACGTGTTGTTCGACGGCACCGACGTGACGGTTCTCTCCGCCCCCAAGGTCGGCGAAGAGCGCGTCTCGGGTGCCGGTTGCACGCTGGCCGCCGCGGTGACCGCCGAACTGGCAAAGGGCGCCGACGTGGGAGAAGCCGTCGCTCTGGCCAAGAAGTTCGTCACGGCGGGCATCGAAGGCCGCGTCTCGGCACACACGCCGTTCGACACCGTCTGGCAGGGCGCTTTCAAGGGATAGGCACACTGCGGCTCACATCGCCGCGTGCGGCCTGGCAGGATCGAGTGCGTGAGTACTGCGAACCTGAATCGAAGCGAAGTCGCCGAACGATCTCGAACCATCGACGTCACCGGGTACCGGGTGGAGTTGGATCTGCGATCGGCGGCGGACTCTGCCGCGAAGACCTTTTCGACCGTCACGACAATTGATCTGAAGTCGTCGGCGGAGTCCACGTGGCTCGACTTCATCGGTGCTGCAGTCGATTCCGTAGAGGTCGACGGTGCGTCCATTCCGGTGGAGTACGACGGGTCCCGGATTGTGGTGCGCGGACTCGGCGGATCGAACGTCGTTCGGGTGGCAGCACACGGCCACTACAGCCGTTCCGGCGAAGGGCTGCACCGATTTGTCGACGACGCTGACGATCAGACGTATCTGTACACGCAATACGAGCCCGCCGATGCCAGGCGTGTTTTCGCCTGCTTCGAGCAACCGGACCTCAAGGCGCCCTTCACATTCGAGGTGATAGCACCTGACGGCTGGGAAGTCCTGTCGAATCAGCCCGCGACACGGACTCTCTCCGTCGACGGTGCGCAACGCGTCACTTTCGCGCCGACGCTGCCGATCTCGACTTACATCACCGCGATCGCGGCCGGGCCGTATCACCGCGTGGCCTCGTCGTGGAGTCGCGGCGAACTCACTGTCGAGTTGGGCGCTTTGTGCCGGGCGTCTTTGGCTCCTCATCTCGATGCGGACAATGTTTTCGACATCACCCGTCAGGGGCTGGACTTCTACGCCGAGCACTTCGACTATCCGTATCCGTTCGGCAAGTACGACCAGATCTTCGTCCCCGAGTACAACCTCGGCGCCATGGAGAACCCGGGACTGGTGACCTTCACCGAGGCGTATGTGTTCCGCGGCACCGCAACCGACGAGCAGCATCAGCGTCGCGCCAACACGATCCTGCACGAAATGGCGCACATGTGGTTCGGCGATCTCGTGACCATGGTCTGGTGGGATGACTTGTGGCTCAAGGAATCCTTCGCCGACTTCATGGGATCGCTGGTCAGCGCCGAAGCCACTCGCTTCACCGATGCCTGGGTAGCATTTGCCATCAAGCGAAAGGCGTGGGCGTACCTCCAAGATCAGCTGCCGACCACGCATCCCATCGTCGCCGACATCGTCGATCTCGAAGCTGCAAAGCTGAACTTCGACGGAATCACCTACGCCAAGGGCGCTAGTGTCCTCAAGCAACTCGTGGCTTTCGTCGGCCGTGACGCGTTCTTCGAAGCGGCACGACGGTACTTCAAGGCCCACGCCTTCGGGAACACCACGCTTGTTGATCTGCTCGACGTGCTCGCGGAGACTTCTGGACGTGATGTGCGCGAATGGGCCCGAATCTGGTTGCAGACCACCGGAGTGTCCACGCTGTCGCTCGACGGAACAGACCTGGTCCAGACGGACCCGAGGCCGCACCGGCTCGCAGTCGGAATCTACGACTACAACGAGTCCGGAGATCTTGTTCGCACCGAACGCGTCGAACTCGACATCACCGAATCCCGCACGTCGGTTGACCTTCCGCCCGGAGCGCTCACACTGCTCAACGACGAAGACCTCACCTACGCGAAGGTGCGATTGGACGCGGAATCTCTGTCCACGGTCGAGGCGTCCCTGGACCGCGTGAGCGATCCGCTTGCGCGCGGTGTGATCTGGTCGTCGCTGTGGAACTCGGTGCGCGATGCGCAGCTCTCGGTGTTCCGATACCTCGACATGGTGGAACGATTCGCTCCCGCAGAGACAGATCTTGCGATTCTCAGCGCGATCCTGACCGATGCCCAATACGCGGTTCTTCACTACGTTCCGAAAAGCTTGCGGCCCAATGTCAGTGCGGGCTGGTTGGAAACGACCTGGAAGGCGGTGTTCGAAGCCGAACCGGAGTCCGGAAGACAGCTGGCGTGGGCACGGGCTCTGTCGGCCGCAGCAGCGGTCAACGATGCTCGTGCCGGCGAGCTGCGGTCGATACTCGACGGCACGTGCCCGGGACCGGTCGGACTGGCTCTCGATCCTGATCTGCGGTGGGCATTGTGGATCGCCCTGTCCGCGACCGGGCATGCGAGTGTAAGCGACTTTGACAGTGAGCTGAGCAAGGACAGCACGTCAGCGGGTCGAACGGCGTACGTCCGCGCCGCGGCGTCGATTCCCGATGCCGAGACCAAGGCGGCTGCCTGGGCGTCGGCGACCACCGATGCCTCACTCTCGAACGACCGCCTGGATGCGACGATCGCCGGATTCCGTTCGGGCACGGACCCGTCGTTGATCGAGGGATATGCGGTCGAGTACTTCTCGTCCCTGGGGGAGTGGTGGTCCGAACGCAGCATCGAGATCGCGCGACGGTTGGTGAACGGGCTCTTCCCGGCAGCTGAAGACACCTCTGCTGTCGATTCCTGGATCCAGGCCAATGCGGAGGCGCCCGCGTCGCTGCGGAGGCTTGTTCTCGAGCGTCGGGATCACCTGGCCCGAGACCTACGTGCCCAGGCGTCGAACGCAGTGATCTGACGCCATCAGCTCCGAAATGTCCTGTTCTTGGATATTGTCTAAACAGGGCTGCGACGGGAGACGACGTGCACACGATCACGGATCTGTCGCTGGTCACGGGCCCGGTTCCGCCCGTGGTGACGGTGCTCGGAATTCTGGCACTTCTGTGGCTGATCTTCTCGAGATCGAGGCGTCACGTGCTGATCTCGATTCCGGTCTGCATCGTCGCGGCAATTGCGATCACTCTCGTGCTGTACTGGCTGATCGAGAAGGTGTGGCACCCGTTCCCCGATCCGATTGCCCGTCCGGTCTACGTGTGGATCGGGTTGGGCATTCTCGGCGTGCTGCTGGGTGTTTCGCGGGTCTTTGCGGCGACGCGGATCGACGGCCGCGTGCTCACCGTGGTCTCCGTGCTCCTGGTGGTCGTGTCGAGCGCGGCTCACGTGAATCTGCAGTTCCAGTCGTATCCGACGTTGGGAACAGCGCTGGGACTCTCGGACGCGGAGAAGGTTTCACTCGCCGACCTGGACGACGGCAAGGACGGGGCGGTACCGGTTTCGCAATGGAAGGCTCCAGCGGACATGCCGTCGGCCGGCAAGGTCAGCACGGTCACGATTGCGGGGACGGTCTCCGGATTCAGCGCCCGCGACGCCGAGATCTACCTACCGCCCGCGTATTTCACCAACCCACGACCGGAGTTGCCGGTGTTGGTACTGCTTGCCGGCCAACCAGGCGCGCCCGAGGACTGGCTACAGGGCGGACGTCTCGTCCAGACCATGGATGCCTACGCCGCTGCGCATTCGGGCTTGGCTCCCGTTGTCGTCGTTGCTGACGGGACCGGGTCGGAACTGGCGAATCCGCTCTGCGTCGATTCCCAACTCGGGAACGTCGCAACGTACCTTTCGCGCGATGTCCCCGACTGGGTGCGCGGGAACCTCCAGGTGGATCCCGACCCGAGGAAGTGGGCGATCGGGGGACTTTCCTACGGCGGTACCTGCGCGTTCCAGATGGCAACGAACTTCCCCGCGGTATATCCGACGTTCCTGGATCTGTCCGGTCAGATCGAACCCACCCTCGGTGATCGGAAGCAGACGGTCGATGCAGCGTTCGGCGGTAACGAAGCCGCGTTCGTGGCAGTGAATCCGCAGGATCTGCTCCGGGAGAAGAAGTTCCCCGACAGCGCCGGAGTGTTCGTGGTCGGCAAACAGGACAACGACTACCGCCCAGGTCTTCAAACGCTCTACGAAGCCGCAAAAGCCGCAGGGATGGACGTCCAGTACGCCGAGGTCGACGGAGGACACAGCTTCCAGGTGTGGTCGGCTGGATTGGCGAGTCAATTAGGTTGGCTGGGAACGCGACTCGGCCTGCCCGGATGAACGTTCGTCTGGAAGTTCCGAAGACCCGATGATCAGCGGGTGAATTCTTCCGGTCGCCCCGGCTTCGGAGCCCAATCCCTGCGGATCTGCCACACTCGCGAGCCGAAGGTCGAGTGCGCCGGTCCATTCTCGGGTCAATTGCGCATCGAGTGCGTCGACGCGCTCGAGTAGCGGAGGGTGCTGGTCCGGCGGGCAGGCTTCGAGCAAGGTGGCGAATACCGCGCGTAGACGACGCTGGACCTGCGCGGAATTGGTACTGAAGTGCCGGATCTCGTCGGTGGCGACGGACACGTAATCGGTCCAGGTGCGTTGCTGCCCTCGGATCAGCGTGAGATCCGAGGTTGACGTGTCGAAGCGGACCCGCGGGGCGAGAAGTACCAGAAGATCTTCGATGTGGTCGAGAGCCTGCACGGCTCGGCCCGGGTCGTTGATGGCGGGTGACAGCGCCTTGAGCGCGATGTCCACGATCGACTGAAGCGCTGCACCGGGGCTGACGACCGGGCTGTGCGTGTCACCGAAGATCAAGCACGACATCAAGGTGTCAGGACGTACCTTCAGCGACGGTCCGCGTACCTCGAAGAGGGGCGCGTTCTGGGCGACGAACTCGCCGATGCTGGGGACGACCTCGACCGAGACGTCCCAGCGGCTCGCCAACCGCTGCAGTCGTGCGAGATCGATCGCCAGCAGAATCCGGCCGTCGGGTGAGAGGTGGCGCAGGCGAATCACCAGTGCGTCGGCGCTCTCGGAGGTTTCGGACTCGCGCGGTTGGGGGAGTGGGAGCGGCTGACTGGGTTTCGGTGCGCCGGAAGGTAAGTCCTCGTACAGCGGATAGGCACGAATCGTCGCGCTGCGACCTTGGGCCGCTATCCAACGCAGCAACCGACTGGAATTGAGAATCGACCCGACCTTCGCCACCAACGCGATGAACAGGATCGCACTGGCCAATGCCAGAAGCAGTGCGATCGCCGTGGAGATGGTCGGTGAGGAATTCTCCGAATCGAGCGCCAGATCGAGCGCAATGATCAAGGAGAAGACGAACGTGGCCAGAAACATGCCGATCGACCACCGCATCACTCGCTGTTGCGCAAGCATCGGGACCACCCGCACCGAAATCTGCGATGCGCCGAACTGCATTGCGAGGGTGATGGCGGTGAACACCAGACCGGTGAGAGTGATCATCCCGCCGGCGATGACGCTGAGCAGCGTTGCGGTGGCACCGGCGTCCACGCCCTCGGAAATGGTACCGACGTCGCCGTCGCTCACCAGGTCTCCGTCGATCCCGACGAGGATGTTCGCGGTGACGACGGACAGCACGACGAGGATCACGGGGAGGCGCCAGACCGGGACTGTTCGTAATCGTCGGCGAGTTCGGCGCCAGCGAATTCTGTCCGAAAGCCGCCGTGTTAGTCCGACTTTCGTCGTAGGCGTCGTGGTGTCGACGACGGGGAGTGGTGGTGGGGTCGGAGGAGTGGAACCGAAACTTCCTGACACCGTTTCCTGAACGTAGATCTTCGCGTGGATCATCGGCTCGCGATACCGCTGCTCACGGGCGACTGCCCGGCTCATCTTCGCGGGCTTGTCGCGGTAACGCGAACGCGCCCACGGCGCACCCGGGCGACTCAACCGAATTGCTCCGACCAACAGAAGCGGGGTGAAGAACAGTCCGATCAAGCCGGTCCAGAGTTTGCCCTTCATCAACGTGATCACGGCGAGTCCGAGTTGGATCACGATCGCGACGACAACGCCGATCAACGTCGCCAGGCTACGGTCCTGCTCATACGGGTCGAACTCTCCCGCGAACCCGATCGGGTGGACTCCGAGAAGGAAAAGGAACGAGATCGCGATGGCAACGAACACCGCGTCGATGGACGAGCGCCCCTCCTCGGCCCAGTAGACGTCGCGCAGATGTAGCACGAGTGCGTACTCGTCGAGGACCAGCGCGCTGCCGATACCGAACACCGACGCAAGAACACAGTTGGCGATCGGGGTGTGATAGTCGGCCAGAGCGATGAAGGCAAAGCCGGACACGAGCATCATCATCAAACCGAAAACCATGTGGTGGATGTGCATTCCACCGGGCGTGACATTGCCTGGCCACCACGAGACCTCAGCTCGGATCATTCGAACGCTGAACCGAATGAACAGGAACGTCAGGACAAAGGCGAGCAGAAGGAAGAACAGCGGGAGTCTGCCGGTGTCGACGACCGTGTGCTCGAACCAGGACCGCACGGCGTCAGCTCTTGCTGGTGGCGAGCTTGATCAGCTGAGGAGCCGTCGCGTCCGGAAGGTAAGCACGCGTGAGCGCGATTCCGATTCGAGGCAGGTCGGCCTCGTCGCGGAAACACAGGAAAACGGGTTCGTATCTCGGCTTGAACTTCTTCTTGAACGCGTGAAGAGACCGGAAGCCGTAGAGCGGTTCCATCGCGGCTCCGAGCATGTCGAGCAGGCGGTCCATCGATGCGGCGTCGGCGCCGTCGTCGCTGCGGGCCAGTGGCGCGCCGGACAGTGAGACGAATTGGGCACCTTGTTCTTTGAATTCGAGGGCCGACGATGCGATGAGGAACTCGACCACCGGCCGGAAGCCGTCCGGGCGTCGACGCATGACGTCGAGCGTCCAACCCCGGACAACGCCGCCTTCGCCGTACACCGGCAACCACGAGGTGACGCCGTGAATACTTCCCGTCGGGTCGACGGCCAAACCGACCCGGACGTCGCGATCGAGCGCCTCTTCGACGCTGCCGAGGGTGAACCCCATCTCGGGTAGTCCCTTGTCGCCCACCCATTCCTCGGATATAGCGCGCACCTGAGCCAATACGGAGAACGGTTCGTCTGCCAGTGTTGTCATCCGGAAGGTGATGTCGTCCTTCTTGGCCTTGTTGAGTGCCGAACGGATGTCCTGCCAGGACTTTCCGGTGAACTGCAATTCCGGCAGGTCGACGATCGTGTCCTCGGCGACCTGAACGGTGCGCCACCCCCGCCGGGTGGCGGCATCGGCTGTTTCCTTTCCTACGGAGAACAAGCAGGGAGTGAGGCCGTTGGCTTCGGACATCGTCGTGAACTCGTCGACCGCCGCGGCAAGTCGCTCGGGGCTCGCTATCGGATCGGCCAGCACCACGACGACACCGACATGCCGTTGGAATGCAACGACGCTCTCACCCGACTCGCCGAAGTAGTAACTGTTGCCGTCCCACGTCGTCATCCACGACATGGTTCCGCCGCCGTGCTGTTTGAGCAGTTCCCGAGCGGCGGCGCGAGGATCGTTCCCGGACAGCGGTCCGCCTCGAATCTTGCGCCGCATCGGCACGTGGAAAGCGTGACGGCCCTTGATCAGCAAGATGAGTTCGAGAAGCCAGAGCAGCGCGGTACCGACCGTGACGGCTCCGGCGCTTTCGTAGTCGAAGAAGATGACCGAACCGAGGACGAGGGCGGTGGTCAAGACCGTCAGAGAGCCGAACACCACGGCAACCCACCAGGCCCAGCGGCGACCTCGTCGCAACTGATCCGCGATCAGTGCAACGATGATCACGTCGACCAATGCGGTCCAGCCCGAACCGGTTTCGGCTTCCGTCGGCCCGAAGGGTCCACTGCCGGGGAACAACCACACGGCGATCTCGACCACTCCGATCAGGAGCAGGCCGATGAATCCGAGCAGACGGATCTCGCGTCGGGTTCGGGGGATGAAGCCGCGCTCTCCGTCGCCGAAGAACTTTTCGCCGACCGGGAGGAAGATCGCGACCGCGATGAGGTGCTGTACGTCGGCGAGGCGACCTTCGAAGAGAAAGGCGATCGCGATGTACGCGCACAGGATGGCGCGCACTCGCATTCGCCAAGGCGAGCGCAGAGTTGCGGTGGTCGCGGCGAGTGCGGCGATGATGGCGGTGGTGACACCGACGTCGCGGTGGGTGGCGAGGTTGCGAGCCCAATCCCAATCGGTGTGGCTGCCCGCCCAGAGGAGGAGCGATGCACCCAGTTCGCCCGCCAACTGACCGCTGATCGTGACGATGGCCGCGTTCTTGGTTCCCAGGCGCCACTCGCACCAGCCGACCGCGAAGGCAAAAACGACGATGATCGAAACATACTGACCCGGCGTCAAGCCGAAGAACCAACCCGTGACGAGGGTCCACCACTTACCTTCCTGCAAGGCAGGGACTCCGTAGGCGATGTCGTCGAACCACGAGTAGGTACGGACGTGATTCCACAAGGCGCCGGTCGCGATCCCGACGATGGTGATGGTGAGCACGACGATCGAGGTGAACGGCACGCGCCGCAGGACGCTCAGCGCGTCGGAGGCAAAGCGAGAGGCCCGGTTCGGCGCGCCCGGCGCGCTCTGGTCGGTCTGCGGGGTGGGGGTCTGGGACTGCTCAGCCATCGAGGTTCTCTTCTCGCCATACCGCACGGTGGATTCTGCCTGTTCAGCATGACAGGAATACAGACCGATAATCAGGCGAAGCGGTCAAAATGGACCAGACTGACTGGGGGTCTCAGTCTCGTGGCGCTACTGTCGAGCCATGGTGAACGGAGATTTACTGAATCGGGACCACCTGGTCGCCTCACTTGCCGCTTTCGAACCTCGGTCGGTCGAATTGGACGGAAGGCGCTCGGCGTCGGTGGTCATCGTCGTCATGCGGAGTGCGGACGGAACACCCGTGTTCCCGGTGACGAAGCGGCCGAGCAAGATGCGCGCTCACCCCGGTCAGTTCGCGTTGCCAGGCGGAAGCGTCGACCCGGGTGAGTCTTCCGAACAAGCAGCGGTTCGGGAGCTGTCCGAAGAGTTGGGCGTCGACGTCCCTGAGTCGAACATCATCGGCCGGCTCGACGACTACGTCACCCGTTCGGGATTTGTGATCCGACCGTTCGTCGTCTGGTCCGGTGAGGACATCGGGGGACTGGTACCCAATCCCGACGAGGTGGCCCAGGTGTATGCCGTGACGTCGGAGGAGCTCGACGTGGACTCGCGATTCGTCACCATCGAGGAATCACCGAACCCGGTGATCCAATGGCCTTTCCGAACGAGCCTGATCCATGCGCCGACCGGAGCCGTCATCTATCAGTTCCGCGAAGTGCTGAACGGACGGAACACGCGCATCGACAACCTCGAGCAGCCGGTGTTCGCCTGGCGATAAGGTCGGCTCGACACGCTCGGGACAGTTCGGGCTACGGCGCCTCGGCGAATAGTCCGTCGTGCTGTGGAAAGCTGGCCGCACGGCAATCGAAAGACGCGAGGTGTGTGCAGTGAACTCTGGCGAACAAGAACTGGTCCCCACGGATCGGATTCTCACTGTTCCCAACGTGCTCAGTATCGTGCGTCTACTCGCTCTGCCGCTGTTCGCCTACCTGCTGCTCGTCACGCACTCGGACGGCTGGGCATTGGCGCTGCTGATGCTCAGCGGGTTCACCGACTGGCTCGACGGCAAGTTGGCCAGGGTGCTCGGGCAGACCTCGCGTCTGGGAGCGCTTCTCGACCCGTTGGTCGATCGCCTGTACGTCGTGACGACACTGGTCACCTTCGTTGCCCGCGATTTCATTCCCTGGTGGGTCGCGGCGATTTTGATCGGCCGTGATCTTCTACTCGCGTTGACGCTGCCGATCTACCGCCGGCGTGGACTGCCACCGCCCGAGGTCATCTACCTCGGCAAGGCCGCGACCTTCCTGCTCATGTTCGCTCTGCCCTTGATTCTTGCCGGACACGGAGACTGGGCCATCGGACCGTTCACCCATGCCTTCGGTTTCGCTTTCCTGATCTGGGGAACCGTCCTGTACGTGTGGACTGCTGCGATCTACGTGCTCAAAGCCGTTGACGTTGCGCGAACGCACGAGGTCGTGCGCCGATGAAGTCGACCGGGGAGGACGTCCGTCGTAACCCGGTACCGTCGCTGCTTCGGTCGCTCATGACCGAACATCTCGATCCGGGCTACGAAGCGACGGCATTCGAACGCCAACACGAGCACACGACGAACAGATCCTCGAAGACGGGGCCGTGGCTGGCCCTCGGTGCACTGTTGATCGGGTTCATCGTCACGGTCTCTGCAGTTCAGGCCACCAAGCAGGTGACCGGCACCGAGGAGGTTCGAAGCGAGTTGGTCGCCAAGGTCCGTGACGCGGAGGATCGAATCGATTCGCTGGCCGCGTCCCGCGATTCACTCGGCGGCGACGTCGACGCCGCCCGTGGCTTGGCGCTCGAAGGCGATGCCAGAGGCAGCGCGGTCCTCGATCAATTGCGAGCGGTCGAATCCGGCGCAGGAGCCGAAGCTGTTCACGGGGAGGGGCTGGTGGTGACGTTGACGGACCCGGCCGGGCGCCCGAACCTCTCGGATGCGTCCCAGCGCAGCGTCGGCGGTAAGACAGTTGTCCTCGATCGCGATCTGCAGACCGTCGTCAACGCCCTGTGGGCTGGCGGAGCGGAGGCAATCGCCGTCGGCGGCGTGCGAATCGGGCCGACGGTGACCATCCGTCAGGCCGGCGGCGCGATGCTCGTCGACAACCAACCTGTCTTCTCGCCGTACCGCGTCGAGGCGATCGGCGACACGCGCGCGCTGCAGCGAGAGTTCGTCGTCAGCGACGCCTACGTGAGAATGTCGAGCGTCTCGCAACTGTACGGAGTCGGTTTCGCAGTGGCCGAGGACGACTCGTTGACACTGCCACCCGCGACGCCTCGTGCGGTCCGGGTGGCAACAGAACCCACAGAACCCAAGTGACAGAAGGAGTTCGATGAAGGCCGGTTCCGCCCTGTACGGACTCGCAGCACTGGTCGTCGGCATCGTCTTGGGCGTCGTTTTCAGCCCGCAGGTCCCCGACGTCATCCAGCCCTATCTTCCGATCGCTGTCGTTGCGGCACTCGACGCCGTCTTCGGCGGACTACGCGCGTATCTGGACGAGATATTCGACGCAAAGGTGTTCGTGGTCTCCTTCGTCTTCAACGTGCTCGTCGCGTCGTTGATCGTCTGGCTCGGCGATCAGTTGGGTGTGGGTACTCAACTCTCGACGGCAATCGTCGTCGTGCTGGGTATCCGGATCTTCGGCAACGCAGCGGCATTGCGACGACGACTGTTCGGAGCGTGAGCCATGTCCGACCACGCCACGACTGACCCCGAAGAACCGCCAGTGACGACTACGGGTGAAGGTCGTCACGAGTTGCGTTCGCCGTCGAAACATCGCACGAACGTCGTGTTCGCGATCCTCGCCGCCGTGCTCCTGGGTGTGCTCGGCGTCGCGATTGCCACACAGGTACGCAGCACCGTGGCCGGAGATTCACTCGACGCCGCGCGCCCTGCCGACCTCCTGGTGGTTCTCGACAACTTGAATCGGCGTGAAGCCGCGCTGAGGCAGGAAGTCGCGAATCTTCAGGAATCGCTTGCCACTTTGGAAGCCGGCGGCAACACCGGAGCAGCGCTCGACGAGGCGCGGGCGCGGCTGACCTCGCTCTCCATTCAGGTGGGGACCGCTCCTGCTACCGGACCGGGTGTGACGATGACCCTGACGGATCCAGCAGGGGGCGTCGGCTCCGAAGTGATTCTCGATCTCATCCAGGAACTACGTGCTGCCGGTGCCGAAGCCATCTCGATCGCAGGTGCGAACGGCGAACCCATTCGTATCGGCGTGAACTCGTGGGTGAGTGGGCGCGGCGGCGAGATCGAATTGGACGGAACCCGGATCGAGCAGCCGTACACTGTGACCGCGATCGGGGATCCACCGACGTTGGCAGCAGCGTTGAACATTCCCGGAGGCGTTTTCGACAACGTCGCACGCAACGGCGGAACTTCCTCAGTCGACCAATCGCAGCAGGTCACGATCTCCGTCTTGCGACAATTGAATCCGCGCCAATACGCTCAACCCGGAAATTGATCTTTTGCGTCCGACTTTCGGACGGCCTGTGAAAGGAAGCCACTGTGAGTGAGCTCGATACACCTACCGATCTGCGCTACACCGCGGAGCACGAGTGGGTGAAGCGGACCGGCCCGACCTCAGTTCGAGTCGGTATCACCGACTTTGCTCAGTCGCAGCTCGGTGACGTCGTGTTCGTCCAGCTTCCTGCTGTCGACGAAGACGTGACCGCCGGTGAATCGCTCGGTGAGGTCGAGTCGACCAAGAGCGTCTCCGACATCTTTGCTCCGTTCACTGCGAAAGTTCTTGCAGCCAACGGTGAATTGGACGGACAGCCTGACCTCGTCAACACCGATCCGTACAACACGGGTTGGTTGGTCGAGCTCGAGGTCGTCGACGAGGCCACACTCGACGCCGCACTCGCGGCAACGCTGGACGCGGAGGCATACAAGGGACTCACGTCCGAGTAGAAAACCTGCGCGTGGACCGGCCAACTCGTGTTGTGTCGCGGCCTGTCTCGCTGCACGCGGCGGTCTGCGCAGGGTACGGTCGTTAGGTACGCATGTGCCGAGTCGGGGCGCAGGGCCGTATCGAACGTGACTGTGAAAGATGCTCGTGAAGAAAGTGCACTGCGTAGTCCAGTGATTCATGATCTGGATGATTGACCCAGGAGGAGAAACAGTGAGCGAGAACGGTAACGACGCGGGCTATGGGGAGTCGCCGGCGGAGACCACTTCGGTTTTCCGTGCGGACTTCCTCAATGAGCTCGACAACACCTCCTCTGCAGCACCGGCCGCCGAGCAGCCGGTTTCGGGCGTGGAAGGCCTTCCCGCCGGAGCCGCCCTTCTGGTGGTCAAGCGGGGACCGAATGCAGGATCCCGCTTTTTGCTCGATCAGCCGACGACGTCGGCAGGTCGGCACCCGGACAGCGACATCTTCCTCGACGACGTGACCGTCAGCCGTCGTCACGCCGAGTTCCGTCAGGAAGATGCGGATTTCCACGTCGTCGACGTCGGAAGCCTCAACGGCACCTACGTCAACCGTGAGCCTGTCGATTCGGCAGTTCTCGCGAACGGTGACGAGGTTCAGATCGGCAAGTTCCGTCTGGTGTTCCTCACCGGCCCTCGTGCCGGCGGTTCGCAGGTCGGCGAGTCGTCAGCAGGTGCGGGTAGCTAATGACGGCAGTGCGGCAGCAGAGCCAGCCCGGAATGTCGATTGGTTCCGTGCTGGATCGGTTGCGTCCAGATTTTCCCGACGTGACGATTTCGAAGATCCGTTTCCTCGAGTCCGAGGGTTTGATCAGCCCACAACGGACACCGTCGGGATACCGCAGATTCTCTGTCGAGGACTGCGAGCGTCTTCGCTTCGTGCTGACCGCTCAACGTGATCAGTACCTGCCGCTCAAAGTGATCAAAGAACAACTCGAAGCGATCGACAGCGGCGCAGCGACGGTGAGTGCAGAAGTTCCTGCGCCTCGTCGTGCTCGCGTCCTGTCGATCGCTACGGGCGATGTCTCACCCGAGGCTTTCCGGGTCGATCGCGAAGTTCGAGTCGGTCGTCAGGACCTTCTCGCTCGCGCCGACATCGACGATCGGTTTCTGACCGATCTGATCCGTACCGGTTTGGTCGTTCCCGGCGCAGCGGGCTTCTTCGACGAGGACGCCGTGACGCTGGCGCGCACCGCGAAGGCGATGTCCGAGTACGGCTTGGAGGTTCGTCATCTGCGGGCGTTCAAGTTGGCTGCTGATCGTGAAGCGGGACTCGTGACCCAGATCGCCGGACCGGTTGCCAAGGGTCGTGACGCCGGAGCACGTGATCGTGCCGAGGAAATGGTCCGGGAACTGGCTGCGCTGTCGCTGACTTTGCACACATGTCTGGTCAAGTCGGCGGTTCGGGGAAGTCTCGATCGCTGAGTTCCTCGATCAGCGGGGCACACTCGAATAGAATTTCAGTACGACCGCATCGGAGTCGGTCGGCTGGATCACGTCAGGTTGGAGGCAAGCTCGATGGGCGAAATGCGTGTGATCGGAGTTCGTGTCGAGCAGCCTCAGAATCAGCCGGTCCTGTTGCTGCGAGAGTCCGACGGCGATCGGTACCTGCCGATCTGGATCGGGCAAACCGAAGCTACCGCGATTGTTCTCGAACAACAGGGAGTCGAGCCGGCGCGGCCGCTGACTCACGACCTGATCAAGATCTTGATCGAATCATTCGGTCGGAGCCTCAAGGAAGTGCGGATCGTGGACCTGCAAGAGGGCACTTTCTACGCGGATCTCGTCTTCGACGAGCAGACCACCGTCTCGGCACGTCCGTCGGACTCGATTGCATTGGCCCTGCGCATCGGCGTTCCGATCTTCGCGTCGGAGGCTGTTCTCGCCGAGGCCGGTCTGGTCATTCCTGACGAGCGCGAAGACGAGGTCGAGAAGTTCAAGGAATTCCTTGACACCATCTCGCCGGACGACTTCAAAGCCACTGACGGTTAGTCCTGTTTGTCCGTAATCAGGCTTTAGTCTTCAACTCTCAAGTAGAGGTTGAGTCTCGGTCGGCGTGTTGCGTTGACCGAGCACCCTCGTGGTCTTACCGTTGCGTGCGGTGGAGATCTTCTCGCCTTGTCGATCGAGGCGTACTCTGGGTAAGTCCACTCATGGAATTACCTGCCTTGGATTCACATCTGAAAGTTCGGTCGGCACGGGATTCTCGTGACTGCTGATAGCACAGGTTGGTTACATGATGGCGAAGCGAGAGGGAGACGGCAGTGGAAGAACAGTCGAATGAGCGCGGAACGGGCATAGCCGATAGTGCCGAGCCGACTGCAGAAATGTCTTCCGAAGAGCTGCAGCCAGGCCTGTTCCCGGACGATTCCATCCCCGACGACCTCGTCGGATATCGAGTACCCAGTGCGTGCCAGATCGCCGGGATCACGTACCGCCAACTCGACTACTGGGCACGGACGTCGTTGGTTGTTCCGTCAATCCGTGGCGCTGCCGGATCCGGTAGCCAACGTCTGTACTCCTTCAAGGACATCCTCGTTCTGAAGATCGTGAAGCGTCTGCTCGACACCGGCATCTCACTGCAGAACATCCGCGTTGCCGTCGATCACCTCCGTAAGCGTGGCGTCCGCGATCTTGCCAACATCACCCTGTTCTCCGACGGCACCACCGTGTACGAATGCACGTCTCCCGAAGAGGTCGTCGACCTCCTCCAGGGTGGGCAGGGTGTATTCGGCATCGCAGTCAGTGGAGCGATGCGTGAACTCACCGGAACGATCGCCGACTTCCCAGCCGAGCGGGCTGACGGCGGCGAAAGCGATCCCAACCCGGAAGACGAGTTGGCTTCGCGACGCAAGAATCGCGCCAGCCGCAAAACCGGATAACGCACGTCACATCTCTTTGGAGGATGCCACGGTGCAGGTAGGCGTTTCGGTCAACTAGACTGGGCCTGCGTCGCCGGCGTACGGGAGAGCCTCGGATACCGATTCACCGAACTTGTCTTTGTTTCAGTCTTTGTCTCAAAGGTCAGTCGTGAGCGGGATCAGGGCGCCGAAGGAGCAATACCTCCCCGTCAATCTCTCAGGCACCAAGGACCGTACGGGCTCCGACGCCTCTGGAAAGCGGTGGGACAACCCACCCGCCGACGGGGAAAGGCTGTGGCTTCCGTCTATCGGCGGATCACTACCGAATCTCTCAGGCGCTCGGGAATCGAGCATGCGACAGAGGGGGAGGAACGCACCGCAGTTCGGTGTGTGTCCTGATCCTCCGATCTGTCTGGGAGTTGTCGTGATCGACGCTGCAAGCCGTATATTTGCCGACCGCCATGTCGGTCCGAACGCCGCGGAACTCGCGCGCATCCTCGAACTCGTCGGTGTCGATTCACTCGACGAACTGGCAACCAAGGCCGTTCCCTCCGTCATCCTCGACGCTGCCCCGAACGGCATCGCGGCCGGACTCGACGCTCTGCCGCTTCCGGTCGGAGAGCACGAGGCACTTGCCGAACTGACTGCACTCGCAGCCCAGAACACTGTCGCGACGTCGATGATCGGCCTCGGCTACTTCGACACGTTGACGCCGCCGGTGTTGTTGCGCAACATCATCGAGAACCCGGCCTGGTACACCGCGTACACCCCGTATCAGCCGGAGATCAGCCAGGGCCGCCTCGAAGCCCTCCTCAACTTCCAGACCATGGTCGCCGATCTCTCCGGCATGGAACTGGCCAACTCGTCGATGCTCGACGAGGCCACCGCCGCTGCCGAAGCCATGACGCTCCTGCGCCGCGCGAACCGCAGCAAGTCCCCACGCTTTGTCGTCGACGCGGACCTGTATCCGCAGACCCTCGCCGTCATCGAGACACGCGCCGAGCCGCTCGGCATCGAGATCGTCTCCGCAGATCTCACTGCCGGACTGCCCGAGGGTGATTTCTTCGGTGTCATCGCCCAGATCCCGGGCGCTTCGGGACGCGTCGTGGACTACACCTCGATCATCGCGGAAGCTCACGAGCGCGGCGCGCTAGTTGCCGTCGGCGCCGACCTTCTTGCGATGACGCTCATCACCTCGCCGGGTGAACTCGGTGCGGACGCGTGCTTCGGCACCACCCAGCGCTTCGGTGTTCCCATGGGGTACGGCGGACCGCACGCCGGTTACCTGGCCGTGCACTCCAAGCACGCGCGTCAGCTGCCCGGCCGTTTGGTCGGCGTCTCCATCGACGCCGACGGAGACAAGGCATACCGCCTCGCGCTGCAGACACGTGAGCAGCACATTCGCCGTGAGAAGGCGACGTCCAACATCTGTACCGCGCAGGTGCTCCTCGCGATCCTCGCTGCGATGTACGCGAGTTACCACGGCGCCGAGGGGCTCAAGGCGATTGCGTTGCGCGTCGCTGCCCGCGCACACGCGTTGGCAAACGGCCTGCGCGAGGGCGGCGTGGCCGTAGTCCACGATTCGTTCTTCGACACTGTGCTGGCTCAGGTTCCGGGTAAGGCGGCCAGCGTTGTCGCTGCGGCCAAGGAATCCGGGATCAACCTGCGTCTGGTCGATGCCGATCATGTCGGTATCTCCTGCGACGAGGCCACCACCGCCGACCACGTCCTTGCCGTGCTCGACGCGTTCGGGATCGAGGATGCTGTTGTCGCCATCGAAGCCGAGGGCAATTCGGTTCCGGCTGCTCAGGAGCGCACCTCCGACTACCTGCAGCACGAAGCCTTCACCCGTTACCGTACGGAAACGGCAATGCTTCGCTACCTGCGCGCGCTCTCCGACAAGGACATCGCCCTCGATCGCAGCATGATCCCGCTGGGTTCGTGCACCATGAAGCTCAATGCGACCGCCGAGATGGAATCCATCACCTGGCCCGCGTTCAACGCGATCCATCCGTTCGCGCCCACGTCGGATGCACCCGGTCTGCTGAAGATCATCAAGGATCTCGAAGACTGGCTGGTCGCGGTCACCGGCTATGACAACGTCAGCCTGCAACCCAACGCCGGCAGCCAGGGGGAGTACGCGGGCCTGCTCGCGATCCGCAACTACCACCTCAGCCGGGGCGACGACCACCGCGACACCTGCCTCATCCCGTCGAGTGCTCACGGCACCAACGCGGCGTCTGCCGTCATGGCCGGGATGCGCGTCGAGGTAGTCGCCTGCCGTCCCAACGGTGACGTCGACGTCGACGATCTGCGCGCGAAGATCGCCGATCACGCCGAGCGTCTCGCCGCGATCATGATCACCTACCCTTCAACACACGGTGTCTACGAGCATGAGATCTCCGACATCTGCGCAGCGGTACACGACGCCGGTGGCCAGGTGTACGTCGACGGCGCCAACCTCAATGCGCTTGTCGGCCTTGCCCGTCCGGGCCGATTTGGCGGCGACGTCAGCCACCTGAATCTGCACAAGACCTTCTGCATCCCGCACGGCGGCGGCGGACCCGGCGTCGGCCCGATCGGTGTGCGCTCACACTTGACGCCGTTTTTGCCCGGACACCCGATGGCCCCCGAACTCGGTGGTAGAGGAACGATCTCGGCAGCGCCGTACGGCAGTGCGTCCATTCTGCCCATCACCTGGACCTACATCCGGATGATGGGTGCTCAGGGCCTGCGCCGCGCCAGCCTGACCGCCATCGCGTCGGCCAACTACATCGCGCGTCGACTCGACGAGTACTTCCCGGTTCTCTACACCGGCGAGAACGGCATGGTCGCGCACGAGTGCATCCTCGACCTCCGTGGGTTGACCAAGGACACTGGCGTCACCGTCGACGACGTGGCAAAGCGTCTGGCCGACTACGGTTTCCATGCACCGACCATGAGCTTCCCCGTGGTCGGCACACTGATGGTCGAGCCCACCGAGAGCGAGAACCTCGAAGAGATCGACGAGTTCTGCGAGGCGATGATCGCTATTCGCGGCGAAATCGATCGCGTCGGCGCCGGCGAGTGGACGGTGGAGGACAACCCGCTACGCGGTGCTCCCCACACTGCCGGAAGCATTGCAGCGCAGTGGGATCACCCGTACTCGCGTGAGATCGCCGTCTTCCCGCGAGGCAAGGCTCGCCCGAAGGTGTGGCCGTCCGTGCGTCGTATCGACGGTGCACATGGCGACCGCAACCTGGTCTGCTCGTGCCCGCCGATCGAAGCGTTCGCAGGCAACTAAGGCGTGTGCCCGCCGGAGATCATCACCTCTCGCGTACGAGTTCGAGAACGGTGATCTCCGGCGTTGCGCCGACGCGTACCGGCGGGCCCCAAGCCCCGGCGCCACGCGTCGTGTACAGCACTGTGTTTCCGACCCTGTCCAAGCCTTGCACCGAAGGCTGCTGCAGCGGAACGAGATACCTCAGCGGCCACATCTGACCGCCGTGAGTGTGCCCGGACAGCTGCAGATCGATACCCATCTCGGACGCCTCGATCGCCTGACGCGGTTCGTGCGCGAGAAGCAAGGCGAAAGTATTCGGATCGCGACCTGCGAGCGCGGCAGTAAGGTTCGGCTCGTACGGGGCCGGCGACGTGTAGTCGTGGATGCCCACGATGTCGATGGTGTCGCCGTCATGCTTGATCGAGGCGCGACTGTTGCGAAGTGTGGTGATCCCCAATGTTTCCCACACGTCGAGCCATTTGCCACCGTCGTCCGCGTAGAACTCGTGGTTTCCGCTGACTCCGAAGATTCCGTCCGGCGCCTGAAGATCGGCGAGCGGAGCAAGATCGGGAGCAACTTTTGCGACGGTGCCGTCCACGAGATCGCCGCCGATCGCGATCAGATCGACATTCTGCGAGTTCACGATCTCGACCACCTTGCGGGTGAAGTCGACCCCGCGGGCCGGTCCCACGTGCAGGTCGGTGATCAAGGCGATCCGGTATCCGTTGAAGCCCTCAGGTAGGCGAGCAAGCGGCACGCGGACGCGTGAAATCTTGGGGCCCGACGCCTCGTAGACGCCGTAGCCGGCGGTGCCGATCGCCGCGAGAGTGACTGCTGCTGTAGCCAACTGCAACGTACGACGCTTGGCCGGGTCGACTTCGGTCGTGGTATCCGTGCGGCGTGCACGTAGTCGACTGATCCCGGCAAACAGCCCGATCACGAGCAGTCCGGGAATCAGGTACAGCCACGAAGCCAGCCAGACCCATCCGAGAAATCCGATCGGTCGCGCCCAGGACGTCGGGAAGATTTCGCCGCTGCCGACCCCGATGAGCGTCGAGACAGCCAAGACCACAAGCGCAGTGTCGGCAAGACGAGCCCATCGCCTCGGGATGCCGGTGGCGCGAACGAGTCGGCGGTGCAGGAACCAGGTCAGAAGGGCGAGAAGGACCGCAAAAACCGCGACGCGCCCCATCAGGACAGCATCTTGGTCACTGCGGCCGCGAGAGCGGGGTCGGACGTCGAATCGACGCGAACCAAGGTTCCGCCGGTCCGATCCGAGACGTCTTGGAGTGTGGAGACGTCGTCGCCCGCACCGACGACGATCACGTCGACCTGTACCGGACGCGACGGATTGCCCGCAGCGGCGATCGCGCTGAGCAGTTCGGCTCGCGTCGTGGTGGATTCGTCAGGTGTACTCGAGGTGATCAGCAGCACCGAGTTGACTCGTCCCGCGTCGAAACCGTCAACCGCGGCTTTGTACGAACTGGCAAGCGCCGGGTACTTGGAGGTCTTTCCGCCGGCTCGAAGCCCGTTGAGGAAATCGGTGATGGTGGCACGCCGATTCGGCTCGGACAGTGAACCGCCCGGAACCAGGATGCGCTCGGACGGTTTTCCGTCGGTGCCCGTGCTGAACTCGCGAAGGCCGATGTCCGAAGCGTCAGGGCTGCGACCCAATTGCGTGTTCACTGCCGCGGCAACGTTCGCCAAGCGGGTAGTGCCACCGTCGTCGGTACCCATCGACGCCGACGTGTCCATCAGGATGGTGGCACTACGCGGAGAGACCGGATTGGCGACGATGTCACCGAGCGCAGCTGCGGTTTCGGCCGAAGCCGGTTTCAACGTGGACGAGATCTTGGCCGGAGACACCGCACCGAGATCGGGAAGATCTTGACCCTCGACCCGGAAACCGGCGCCGACGAACAACTGTGACTGATTCGGCTCACGCATGAAATCGGCAAACTGCGCCGCTGCGCGCGAGGCAGTTTCGTCGATCCCGCTGCCCGAGACGATGACCGCCGGATAGTCCGCGACTGGCGTTGCGCCGGCGGGGGAGTACGTCGTCATCGCCGCGTTCGCGCTCTGCGCTATCGACTGTTCCGTGGCCGGAACGGCTTTCACCGAATCCGGTGTTCCGGCGCTCAGTGCTCCGAGGGCTTCGGCGGTGGACGTCGGGGGAGTCGGCAAGGATTGGAACTGCAATGCCCGCGCACTGAGCGCAGCGTTGACCTGCGCGGACTTCGCCTGATCCGTCGTGACCGGACCGGCACCCGCATCGGCGACGTCGGCAGCGATTGCCTGTGCGGCCATCGAGGTTTCGGTACTTCCGACCGGCAGGGCGACCGTCAGATCGGAAGGCAATGACTTCCAACTCGATGCTGCGCCGGCCAATGCTGCCGCGGTCTCGGGGCCGGTTGCCAGAACGATCGGGGAACTCGCGAGCGAGCGAGGATCACCGTTGATCACGGCCTTGCCCGCCAGCGGCGCGAGTTCGAACGAGCTCGTCGGGATCCACAGGGAGGGACGAGGTCCCAATGCTGCGTCGTCCCAGGATGCCGCCGGACCGGCTTCGAGTGCCGTCGAGACCGACGCGGACGGCGCACCGTGCACCACGACGGTGATGCAGTGATCGCGCACGACCGGAGAGGTCTGGGTGTACCGCTTGGCCAGTTCCTCGATCTGTGGGGCGATGGACGGATCCGCGGTGACGTCGAGTGTCTTGTTGCCTTCGACGCACGTACCTGCTGCCTGCTGGCCCTGATCGTCGATCCGGTTGCTGAGGGCCTTCCACCCGAAGAAGCCTGCAACGATCAAGACGATCAGCACGACGACGAGAATCGGCCCCTTGCTGATACCTCTGGCGCCTGACCCGCCGCGATGTTCGCCCACGTACCTTGCCCTACCTTGGTCACTCGAAGAATGTCTGCTGAACGGACTGTGTCCTCAGCCAGTCTAGTGACGAATCTTCGGGGCCTACGCGAACAGCCTCGACACCGGTTAGCGGTGCCGAGGCTGTTCGGGTTCAGCTTCGAGTTCGAAGAGGGTGAAATCAGGCGTTGGCAGCCTTGTACTCGCGGCGGCGGCGATGCAGGATCGGCTCCGTGTATCCGCTGGGCTGCTTCGCGCCTTCGAGGATGAGTTCCTTGGCAGCCTGGAACGCGATGTTGGAATCGAAATCAGGTGCCATGTTGCGGTACTCGGCGTCGCCCTCGTTCTGACGGTCGACAACCGGGGCCATGCGCTCGAGTGCACTGACAACGTCGCTCTCGCTGACGATGCCGTGACGCAGCCAGTTGGCGAGCAGCTGGCTCGAGATGCGCAGGGTGGCGCGGTCCTCCATGAGCGCGACATCGTGGATGTCGGGAACCTTGGAGCAGCCGACACCCGCGTCGATCCAGCGGACGACGTAGCCGAGGATGGACTGGCAGTTGTTGTCGAGCTCTTCCTTCTTCTCCGCGTCCGTCCAGTCGGTGCTGGGAGCGAGCGGGATGGTCAGGATGTCGTCGACGCTCGCACGCGGCTTGCCCTTCAGGCTGTCCTGAACAGCGAACACGTCGACGCGGTGGTAGTGCGTCGCGTGCAGCGTTGCGCCGGTCGGCGAAGGAACCCACGCGGTGTTGGCGCCGGCCTTGGGGTGGCCGATCTTCTGCTCGAGCATGTCTGCCATCAGCTCGGTCATGGCCCACATGCCCTTGCCGATCTGCGCCTTGCCCTGCAGGCCGCAGGCCAGTCCGGTGTCGACGTTCCAGTCCTCGTAGGCACCGATCCACTTCTGCTTCTTCATCTCGGCCTTGCGCACCATCGCGCCGGCTTCCATGGAGGTGTGGATCTCGTCGCCGGTGCGGTCGAGGAAGCCGGTGTTGATGAACACGACGCGGTCGACGGCTTCCTTGATGCAGGCAGCGAGGTTGACTGTCGTGCGACGCTCCTCGTCCATGATGCCGACCTTGAGCGTGTTCTCGGGAAGCCCGAGGACCTGCTCGACGCGGCCGAACAGTTCGGTGGTGAAGGCAACTTCCTCGGGGCCGTGCTGCTTGGGCTTGACGATGTAGATCGAGCCGGTGCGGCTGTTGTCGAGCGGGCCGTTGGCGTCACTGATCGAGAGGCCGTGCACTGCACAGGTGCTCGTGATCAAAGCGTCGAGAATGCCCTCGGGGACCTCGTTGCCGTCGGCATCGAGGATCGCGGGATTGGTCATGAGGTGACCGACGTTGCGGACGAACAGGAGCGAACGACCGTGCAGGCTGAGTTCGCTGCCGTCGACGGCGGTGTACTTACGGTCGCCGTTGAGCGTACGAGTGAAGGACTTGGCGCCCTTCTTGATCTCCTCGGACAGATCACCGCGATTGAGGCCCAACCAGTTCCGGTAACCGACAACCTTGTCGTCGGCGTCGACAGCGGCGACCGAGTCCTCGAAGTCCATGATCGTGGTGACGGCCGATTCGAGAACGACGTCCTTGACACCGGCGGCGTCGGTGCTGCCGATCGGGGAGGACGCGTCGATCTGGATCTCGGCGTGCAATCCGTTGTTGAGCAGCAGGATGCTCGTCGGTGCGTCCTTCTCGCCGAGGTAGCCGACGAACTTCTCCGGCTGGGCGAGGGTGGTGACCGTACCGTCTGCCAACGTGATCTTCAGTTCGCTGCCGTCGATCACGTACTTGGTCGAATCTGCATGCGACCCCGACGCGAGAGGTGCTGCCGCGTCGAGGAATTCACGCGCCCAGGCGATGACCTTGTCGCCGCGGACCTTGTTGTAGCCGGAACCCTTCTCGGCGCCGTTCTCCTCCGAGATGGCGTTGGTGCCGTACAGCGCGTCGTACAACGAACCCCAGCGGGCGTTGGACGCGTTGAGAGCGAAGCGCGCGTTGAGGATCGGCACGACCAACTGCGGGCCGGCCGTCGAGGTGATCTCAGTGTCGACGTTCGCGGTGGTGACCGAGAACTCGGCAGGCGTCGGCAAGAGGTAGCCGATCTCCTGCAGGAACGCCTTGTATGCGGCAGCGTCGATGGGAGCGCCGGCATGATCGCGATGCCACTGATCGATCTGAGCCTGCAGATCGTCACGCTTGGCAAGCAAATCGCGGTTCTTCGGTGCGAGCTCGGTGATGACCTTGTCGGCGCCGGCCCAGAACGTCTCGGCGTCTACACCGGTGCCGGGAAGAGCCTCCTCGACCACGAAGTCGTAGAGAACCTTGGCAACCTGAAGACTGCCGACCTGAACGCGCTCAGTCATGAATAGCCTCACTTTTCCGAAAGCGGAGCACCACATATGGATGCCATGAACCAACATCAATGTTACCTGGGAGTATTCCCACCGCTGTCCGCGCCCTGAGCTGCGATAATCGGGCGCGAAGAGCTGAAACGATCAAGTGAAATTCGTTCTGTCTAGAGTTTGCGCGCGGAAATCTCGAAACCGGCCTTGGTTAGACGCTCGACCAGGACGTCGCCGAGCGCTGTCGATGGAGTCAATACGCCGGTGGCCGCGGGGAGATCCTTGTGGTCCTTCGCCAATGACAACGCAGATTCGCCGAGCATTACCGCCGTCGCGCTGTATCCCGGGTCGCCCTTCGCCTTCACTCGTGAGGTGTATCGAGCGCCGGTCGTGGTCGTGGTGAACACATCGAGCGTGAAGTGCCCCTTCTTCTGGGTGCTCTCGCTCGGGCCCTCGCCGGGCGCAGGCAATACCTTGTCGAGAAGGAAACGCGTCGGAGGAAGAGCGAGTCCGGCGACCAGCGCGCCGAGGCCGACTGCGACACCGCCCGCGATTACCGGTGACACCACCGAGGAACCGACACTCATCACCTCGCTGTACTTGAACTTCTTGCCGTACGCCCACTCTCGGAGCGCATTGCTGCGACGGACGACTCGTGTGTTGTACGACGCCATCACGAACGGTGCCTTCCAACCCTTCAACGACGGATCGATCTTCTTGCCGTCGACCACGCTCACGTCGCTCTGTCGTCCGAGGTCGGGCTCCCGGTCACGATCGGGGCTCAATGAATACGGCGAGGCCGCGAGTTTCCGCAGGCGCGCATCGTCTTTCGACACGTCGATCTGATTGCGAAGCGAATCGATCGTGCCACCGCTCACGCCGCCGCGCAGCGCCGTGACCACCAGCGTTGTGTCGGTGAGCTCACCGGCGCCGTCGGCAGTGACCTTCTCGTGGAGGACGTGAACTCCGAGATCGGAAGGGATGGAATCGAATCCGCAGGAATGGACGATCTTTGCGCCGGTCGAGACCGCCAGCTCATGGTTGGCGTCGATGCTCTCGCGGTGGAACAGCACCTCACCGGTGAGGTCGACGTAATGAGTTCCGGCGGAGGCGCATTCGTGAACAAGGGTGTGACCGTACTTGGCGTACGGGCCGACCGTGGTGGCGACGACCCGAGTTCGCTGCGCGAGCGCCTTCAATGCGGTGGCGTCGTCGGCGTCGGCAATGATCAGGGGGAGATCGGCAGCGGCGGTACCCAGATCGGCGCGAGTGGCTGCCAACTTCTCGAGGGAGCGGCCACCGAGGCCGATTTTCGTGCCTTCGGGAGCATGTTTGACGAGGTAGTCGGCGAGTAGCTTTCCGACGAAGCCGCTCGCTCCGTAGACGATGATGTCGAGTTCTCGGGCGGGCGAGGTTCCAGTCATGGAGCCAGCCTACAAACGCGCACTCGAAAGTGATGTGACCGAGGTCACTCAACAGGGAGGGGTTCCTTGACGACGAGGATCGGAGCCTCCACTTCGAGCAGGAGACGCTGCAGTGGGCGTTCGAGGAGGAACTTGCCGATGGGGGACATCCGGCGTGTTCCGACGATCAGGAGATCGACACCCGCGCCGTGGACCAGGTTCACGAGCGCGGTCACCGGATCGCCGTCGTGCTCGGTGGTGCGCAGATCCCACTTCGTCTCCGAGAATCCACCGGCGTCGAGCGCTGACTGAATCTCGCCGCGAAGAGCGGCCCGATCGTCCTCGGTGTCTCCGGTGTCGGCCGTGTCCCCGATGTTGACATCGTCCAGGACGTGCAGAACCAGCAGTTCCTCGCTTCGACCCACGGATTCCCGTGCGGCGGCCACGATTGCGGCGCGGCCTTCCGGGCTGTCCTTGTGTACGACGGCGATCGTCATGGTTCCTCCGAGTCGGTGAGCAGGTTCGCAGTCCATTATCGCCTGCAATGCTGTGCCCTACCTGAATTGAGCTACTCGACACGGGGGTTTGGCGGTGACGAGATCGCCACATCGGGGCGCCTAGGTGCTGCCTGTCACCACTGCGGGGTGCCGCCCATCACCACGGCGAGGGTTTGTAATCCTTGAGGAAGCAGCCGTGCAGGTCGATACCCAGTTCGCCCTGAACGATGGGGTCGTAGACGCGGGCTGCACCGTCGACGAGGTCGAGTGGTGCGTGGAAACCTTCGTCGGCCAACCGCATCTTGGTGAAGTGCGGGCGTTCGTCGGTGATCCAGCCGGTGTCGACGGCGGTCATGAGGATGCCGTCGTCGAGCATTTCCTTGGAGCTGGTGCGGGTCAGCATGTTTAGTGCTGCCTTGGCCATGTTGGTGTGCGGGTGGCCAGGGCCCTTGTATGCGCGGCTGAACTGGCCTTCCATGGCGGAGACATTCACGACGTACTTGCGTCGCGCAGCTGCCGCGGCCATCGACGGGCGCAGGCGTGAAACGAGGATGAAGGGCGCGACCGAGTTGCAGAGCTGGACTTCGAGAAGCTCGATCGGATCGACTTCCTCGACGGTCTGGACCCAACTGTTGGTGTGCGCGAGGTCCGGCAGCAGCCCGCCGGCGTCGATGGCGATGCCTTGCTCGATGCGATCGGGTGAAGCCGACTTGGCGACGAGTGCGAGTGAACTGACCGCGTCGGCGGACAGATTTCCGGAGGTGATGCTTGCGACGTCCGACAGCGATCCGGCCAGAGCCGCGGGGTGGGCGTCGCTCGTCTGGCCGAAGGTCAGGACATCAGGGAGTTCACCGGCGGGTAGTGCTCCGGACTCGGCGTCAACCAGAGCGCCGTAGGCACCGGGGGAGCGTCGGACGGTCTGCGCGGCGTTGTTGATGAGGATGTCGAGCGGACCCTGTGCGGCAACGGAATCCGCGAGTGCAACAACCTGGGCGGGGTCGCGGAGGTCGATGCCGACGATGCGCAGACGGTGAATCCAGTCGTTGCTGTCTTCCATCGCCTTGAATCGGCGGATCGCGTCGTTGGGGAATCGCGTCGTGATGGTCAGATGTGCGCCGTCACGCAGCAGGCGCAGCGCGATGTACATACCGATCTTCGCGCGGCCGCCGGTCAGAAGTGCGCGTCGGCCGGTGAGATCAGTGCTCGCATCACGTTTGCTGCGGCTGGTGGCAGCGCACTCGGGGCACAGTTGGTGGTAGAAGGCGTCGACTGCGGTGTAGCGCTGCTTGCAGATGTAGCACGGTCGCGCCTTGATGAGCGTGCCGGCGGAAGCGCCGGCGGTGTTCGACTTGATCGGAATGCCTGCGGTCTCGTCGTCGATGCGATCGGGTGAACCTGTGGCAGTCGCGGCGACTACTTGGCGGTCCGCTTCGTTGACGGCTGCGCGCGAGGCGAGGCGTCGCTTCTTCTTGAGTCGCTTGAACAGATGGCCGACAGCGCGCTGCATGGTGATCGAATCGGGATGCTCGTCGTCGAGTTCGGCGGCTTCGGAAAGGACCTTCAGGCAGATTTCGAGTTCTGCGGGGTCGAGGCCGGTGAGTTCGGCTCGAGCAGATTCTGAATCGGCTGTTTCCAGCGAATCTGCCTGCAGTGCATCCGACTTCTTGGTGTCTGTATCCACTTCGAACTTCTGTTCCATCTCGATCGCCGCTCGCGCGGACTGTTCCCTGGTGCGGGAACTTCGCCAATTACGAGAAAAGCTCCGGTTCGATGAACCGGAGCTTTTCCTGTCTGTCTCAACACAGAGTGTCCGAGGGGGGACTTGAACCCCCACGTCCGTTAATAGGACACTAGCACCTCAAGCTAGCGCGTCTGCCATTCCGCCACTCGGACTCGGCCCCGATTTCTCGGTGCTGGGAAAGAGTATCCGATGCCATCGCCAGGTCCCAAATCGCCCCACTGCTGTGCGCCTTTATTAACCGCCGGGGGTTAATAAAGGCGCACAGCAAAAAGACCCCAACCTGATCAGGCTAGGGTCTTTCTGCTGTATTCGAGTGTCCGAGGGGGGACTTGAACCCCCACGTCCGTTAATAGGACACTAGCACCTCAAGCTAGCGCGTCTGCCATTCCGCCACTCGGACTCGGCCCCGATTTCTCGGTGCTGGGAAAGAGTATCCGATTAGGTCAGCTGCCCCAAATCGCCAGGTTGCGGGGCATTCCGGTCGCCCGCGTCGTTTGATTCGATGGTAGGAAAGTGGAATGACCACAACCCCGAATAATCCGAATCCGAGCAGAGCCGAAGCAGAAGTAGTCGAACTGGTCAGTTCTCTCATCCGCTTCGACACCTCGAACACGGGAGAACTCGAAACCACCAAGGGTGAGCGTGCGTGCGCGGAGTGGGTTGCCGCGCAGCTTCAAGAAGTCGGCTACGAGACGGAATACGTCGAGTCCGGTGCGCCCGGCCGCGGGAACGTCTTTGCTCGCTTGAAGGGAGCTGAGTCGGGTCGAGGTGCATTGATGCTTCACGGTCACCTCGACGTCGTTCCGGCCGAGCCCGCCGACTGGAGCGTCCATCCCTTTGCCGGCACCGTCCAGGACGGTTACGTCTGGGGGCGCGGCGCCGTGGACATGAAGGACATGGTCGGGATGATCCTGGCCCTCGCCAGACAGTTCAAGGCGGAAGGCGTCGTACCGCCGCGTGACCTGGTGTTCGCCTTCGTGGCGGACGAGGAAGCGGGCGGAAAGTACGGATGCCAGTGGCTGGTCGAGCACCGCCCGGATCTGTTCGAGGGAGTGACCGAAGCCGTCGGTGAGGTGGGCGGTTTCTCGCTGACGGTTCCGCGGCCGGACGGAACCGACCGACGGCTCTACCTCGTGGAGACTGCGGAAAAGGGCCTCGGTTGGATGCGTCTGACGGCCAAGGGACGTGCCGGGCACGGCTCCTTCCTCCACGACGACAACGCAGTCGCGACACTCGCCGGCGCGGTCTCGAGACTCGCTGCTCATCAGTTCCCGATCGTGATCTCGGATTCGGTTGCCGAGTTCCTTACCGCCGTCGGCGAAGAGACCGGATTGGACTTCGATCCGGGATCACCTGACATCGACGGGACTCTCGCGAAGTTGGGGACGATAGCCAACATCATCGGGGCGACGTTCCGTGACACGGCGAACCCGACGATGCTCAAGGCCGGATACAAGGCGAACGTCATTCCGCAGACTGCCGAGGCGGTCTTCGACTGCCGCGTGCTGCCGGGACGGCAGGCCGAATTTGAGCGCACGGTGGACCAGCTGATCGGCCCCGACGTGACCCGCGAGTGGATCACCAAGCTGGATTCGTACGAAACAACGTTCGACGGCCATCTCGTCGACGCCATGAACGAGGCGATCCTCGCCCACGATCCGGAGGCTCGCACAGTTCCGTACATGCTCTCCGGCGGAACCGACGCGAAGGCATTCGCGAAACTCGGCATTCGCTGCTTCGGCTTCGCACCTTTGCAGTTGCCGCCCGAGCTGGATTTCAGCGCGCTGTTCCACGGCGTCGACGAGCGAGTTCCGGTGGACGCACTACTGTTCGGGACACGTGTTCTGGAACATTTCCTGCTCAATTCCTGACGAGCACGTAGATAGATCCGTGAGCTCGACGCACATCGAGCTCTCTTGTCACAGAAAGGATTCGCATGGCGCACGATCCGTACGAACCATTGCCGAAGTTGCCGAGTTTCGAGCTGACCAGTGACGACATCACTGCGGGCCAGCCGCTGAAGCTTGCTCAGGCCAGTGGAGCCTTCGGAGTTCCCGGTGGCGAAGACATCTCACCGCAACTCTCGTGGTCCGGCTTTCCAGCCGAGACGAAGAGCTTCGTGGTGACGGTGTTCGATCCGGACGCACCGACGGCGTCAGGATTCTGGCACTGGGCCGTGGCGAACATCCCCGCTTCCGTCACCGAACTCCCGGCCGGTGCCGGCGCGGCGGACAGCGATGTCCTGCCTGCCGGAACCGTCACCCTCCGCCACGACGGTGGCGGGTTCGGTTTCATCGGCGCAGGCCCGCCTCCCGGGCACGGTCCGCATCGCTACATCGTGGCGGTGCATGCCCTCGACGTGGAGACGCTCGACGGAGTCACCCCTGACTCGTCGCCGGCGTTCCTCGGTTTCAACGTGTTCCATCACGCGATCGCGCGTGCAACCCTGACCGGGACGTTCGAGGTCGAGTAATCACTTTGCTGTGCGCCTTTATTAACCGCGGGCGGTTAATAAAGGCGCACAGCAGTTTCTAGCGAGGGTTCTCAGCTCCCACAGCCTGGGCAATTGACGAGAAACCGGCTGCGCGGACCCGCTTGGCTATGCCCTTGTGGATGCTGCGAGCCCAGAACGGTCCGCCGTAGATGAAGCCGGTGTACCCCTGCACCAGCGTCGCGCCGGCGAGGATGCGCTCCCACGCCTGGTCGGCTGTCTCGATACCGCCGACCGAGATGATGGTCATCTTGTCGCCGACTCGGGCGTACAGGCGCCGGAGCACCTCGAGCGAGCGGTCGGCAACCGGTGCACCGGACAGCCCGCCAGCGCCGAGTGCAGCTACCTCGGCATCCGGGGTCTTCAAACCGTCGCGGCGGATCGTGGTGTTGGTCGCGACAATTCCGGCAAGCCCGAGCTCGACTGCCAGATCGGCGACAGCGTCGACGTCCTCGTCCGAGAGATCGGGCGCGATCTTCACCAGTACCGGCACGCTGACGGTGTCGAGCACGGCCTGCAGGATCGGGCGCAGAGATTCGACGGCCTGCAGATCACGGAGTCCGGGTGTGTTCGGCGAGCTGACATTCACGACCATGAAGTCGGCCAGCGGACCCAGAAGCTGTGCGCTGGCGGTGTAGTCGGCAGCGGCGTCGGCAGCTTCGACGATCTTGGTCTTGCCGATGTTGGCACCGATCGGCACCGTGACGCGGCGCTGTCGCAGGAAATTCGCCGCGTGACCAGCGCCGTGGTTGTTGAAGCCCATTCGGTTGATCAGAGCGCGGTCGGCCGGAAGTCGGAAGAGACGCGGCGCGGGGTTACCGGGCTGAGCTTGGGCCGTTACTGTTCCGACCTCGGCGAAACCGAATCCCAACGGGCCCCAGGCGTCGACTCCGGTGGCGTCCTTGTCGAATCCTGCGGCCAGACCGAGAGGTGCCGGGAACGTCAGACCGAAAGCCTGACTGCGCAGAACCGGGTCGTCGACGACAAGGACTTTTGCGACCAGCCAGCGAAGGGGAGCGAACCGTGTCACCAGTTTCATCGCGGTGAAGGCAATGTGGTGGATGCGTTCCGGTGGGACTCGGAACATCAGGCTCAGCAGCAGTTGGTACACGATTCTCCAGCTCTTCGATGGTGTGATTTTGTCAGCGGTTTCGATAGCGGCGGGTTCTGGTCGTCTGTTGAACGATCAGTGCTGAATGCCGTCCGGATCGGTCACGTGCAGCGGCGTCTTCTTTCGCTTGAGGAGCACGCGACGGCTGCCGTCGGGGTAGAGACGGACTCGGGAGAGTTCCCACCCGCCGAACTCGGCGGAGATCGCCAGGCGCATCGACGCCGTGACCCGCGAAACGTTCGGCGGTAGCCGGAGCGGCACGTAGTCGAACTTGTCGTCCGACGTCTCCCACTGCGCGGGGATCCCGCGCGTACGCTTTTCCATCAGTTCTCCCGTGACGGGATGACCTGCAGCCCGTCACCGGTTGCCGATCCGACGATCAGATTGCCGTTGGAAGAGTCTACGGCCAACGAATTCGGCTGTCGCACCGTCTTGAACCGTCCGGTCTCCACGGGGATGCCGGACGACAGATCGAAGCCGACCACTTCATTGGTCGCGGTCAGTGTCACCCACACCCGATCCGCGGTCTCGTCGTAGGCGACGGCGTATGGCGACTCGCCGACGGGGTAGCGCTGGTGCATCAGGAGCGGATCGGCCGTGAAGACGAGCAGTTCGTCGCCGGTGGTGTCGGTGACAAGGATGCGTCCGAAGCGATCGGTGGCCAGATGAGTTGCGCCTTCACCGGCGCGGAGAGCGACGCCGAGTTTGCCGTCTTCGAGATTGATCGCCGTCAGCGAGGTCTGACGGTGATCGAGGGCGCTCAGGTTGTCGCCGGTCACCGCAAGTTCGTCGACGGATGCAAACCCCGAAACCGTCTGTGACTGATCGGTCTTCGGGTCGACGATGTGAACTGAACCATTGTCCGTGCCGATCGCGATGCGGCCGTCGGTCAGCTCGACCGCGGAGTTCGCCTGGCCGTCGACCGGTATGGACGTCTGTTCGCCCGATGTCAGATTCAGCTTCACTACCTGGCGATCCATCGCCAGCAGAGCGCTACCGTCGGAGCCGATCGAAACGTCGCGTACGTCTGAATCCAGAGCTATCGGACGACCTGCGGAGGCGGGGTCGGCGCCGGCCAAACTGTCCGAAGGAACGACCAGCACCGATCGTGGGTCGTTGGCAACCAGAACAGCGCTGCGCGTGATCGGGTCGAATGTGATGGAATCGATCAGACCTGAATACGGGTGAACCACGCCGTCCGGGGTGCTGGTGGTGGCCGGTGAGACCGCTGCCGTAGCGGGATCGATCGTGATGAGGTCGTCTCGGCCATCTCCGGAAGAACATCCTGTGACCAGCAGAACCGCCGCCCCCATTGCTGCTGCAGTGGTGCGGATCCCTAGGCGAGCCATGTGTAGTTCCTCTTTTTCTTGTCATCTGTTCTTCACGCAGTGCGACTGTCATCGATCATCCCTGATCGCAGTCGGGCGCCGTTCATCGCGTCGAGGAACTACCGACCATTCCGCTCACACCCTTGACGCGATACCGTACGAACAGCGGTTGCGGTTGACGCTGCAATCACCGAGGAGATCATTGTGATTCCCACAGAACCCACCGATTCCGGCGCACAGCCGCCCGAACCGGCGCGGCCGGGCTTCGAGATCGAGGACCTCACCGTCGGCGCTCATGCACACGGTTTCGGCAGGTCCGACGGTCGAACTTTCGCGTTCCGCGTACGCAAGAGCGTGCTGTTCGTCGAGGTATACGGCGAATACTGCGAGCACAGTGTGCCGACCCCTTCGGACGTTGTCGCCACGGCGGAGCGATCGGTCACCGACATCGATCTGACCGACGAGCGAAGCATCGCCGGTGTGGTGCGCGACGCAGTTCTCTCGACCGAGACTGATTGGTCACATCCGGACGTCGGTGACGGCGTTCGTCAGGGCGAGGGTCGCAGCCTGCCGACGGTGAGAGCAGTCCTGAACAGGCTGGGATCGATCATCGATTCTGTTCGGTGAATTCTCGGCGCGGGATAACCAGCGTTGCTCCGGTTGTCGGATGCGGGAACACCTCGACCGGATAACCGTAGACGCGGGTCAGAAGCTCTTCGTGTAGCACCGATTCCGGGGGACCGTCGGCGGCGATGCGTCCATTCTCGAGTACGACGATTCGGTCGGCATACGCCGCTGCCAACGCGAGATCGTGCAAAACGACGACGACGGCATCGCCGTCCGCAGCGCGAGCGCGCGCCACGGACATCACCGCTTCCTGGTGTCCGAGATCGAGTGCTGCAGTCGGCTCGTCCAGCAGGATGGTCGACGTTTCCTGTGCCAGTACCCGGGCAAGAGCGACCCGCGCCTGCTCGCCACCGGACAGCACGGCGAACGGCCGATTGGCGAACCCCTCGACATCGCAGGTCTTCATCGCCGCGGTGATAGCAGCGCCGTCGCGGTCTTCTCGGCGCGTTCCGGCCCATGGCGCACGTCCCATGCGAACGACCTGGCGAGCGCTGAACGAAAATCCGATCGTGTGTTTCTGGGGGAGAACCGCGCGTCGGCGCGCCATGTCGATCGGCGACCACTGAGTGAGGTCAGTGCCTTCGACGTCCACCCGCCCAGCGATGACGGGCTGATCACCGGCCAACGCCGCAAGAAGAGTCGACTTACCGGCGCCGTTCGGTCCGACGAGGACGACGAGCTCGCCTGCCCGGACTTCGATGGATACGCCTTCGAGAATGTGTCGACCACCGCGTTCGACGGTGATGTCGCGCGCTTCGAGGGTGACATCACCGACGCCAGGGCTTTCCGGTTCGGGGGTGACGCGGCCGAACAGTTCGCGCCAGTTTCTTACGAGGCTGCTCATGCCCACCCGCCCTGTTGCGCGCGTGTTCGTCGGAGAAGCCAGAAGAAAAAGGGGCCGCCAACCAGAGCGGTCAGCATTCCGAGGGGCAGGTCTGCGTTGTCGATCAGCGACCGCGAGCCGAGATCTGCGACAAGCAGAACCAGTGCGCCGGCAAGGGCGCTCGCCGGAATCAGCGCGCGGTGGCCGGGGCCGACAAGAATGCGCATCAGGTGCGGAACGACCAGGCCGACGAAGAGGATGATGCCGGTGAAGGCAACACTCGCCGAGACCAGGAGAGCGACGATCAGAACCGCGAACTGGCGCAGCCGTTCGACGTTGACACCCAGGTGACGAGCTGCGTGTTCACCGAGTGCGAGAAGGTCCAGACGCGGAGCGATCATGACCGTCGCGGCAATTCCGACAACGGTCATCGGCGCCACGATCATGACGGCATTCCACGACGCTCCGTTGAGTGAGCCGAGTTGCCAGAACACGATCTGATCGCGAGCGGACGGGCTGGCGACGAAGGTGAAGAACGCGATGAGTCCGCCGGCGAACGCATTGATCGCGACGCCGGTCAGCACCAATGTCACTACTTCGGTTCGGCCTTCGTGGCGCGCAAGCAGGTAGACCGCCGCGGTGGTGAACAGCCCGGCGACGAACGCTGCCGCAGCAACGGCCCAGCCGGCCACGAACGTGCCGCCGACGACGATGACAGCGCTCGCGCCAACTGCAGCGCCCGCGGACACTCCGATCACCCCGGGCTCCGCGAGTGGATTGGAGAACACACCCTGCAGGAGCGCACCGGAACATCCCAGCGCCGCGCCGACACAGATGGCGAGCACGACGCGGGGGAAGCGAACCTCCCACAAAGTCACTTCACCGCTGGGATGGGCGGGCATCGGACCGAGATCGATCCCGATGCGGTGCAGGATGCTGCCCAAAACCTCGAGAGGCGATGTCGGAACTTGACCGATGCACGCCGACAGCACTGCGACGATCACCAGGGCGAGAGTCAAGCTGACCAGAACCGCACTCACCCGCGACCGCGACGCGGGGCCAGACGCCGATTTGTCGGCGCCCCCGACGTCATGTGAATCCTCGGCTGCGGACACAGACTTACCTGCTTCGGAACTACCTGTTTCTGTACTCACGAATCAGCACTCACAAATCTTTGCTCACGATCCACCGGGCTCGTAGATCGCTTCGGCGAGTGCCGCCATGACGCGTCCGGTGTTCGGCCCGAAGCTGAGCAGGACACCGTCCTCCATGTCGACTACTCGTTTGTTCTTTCCGGCCGGCGTCTGAGCGATGCCAGGGACCTTTTCGAGGCCGTCGATTCCGCCGATCGATGCCAATCCGTCCGTCATCATCAGCAGGGCGTCAGGCGCTGCGGCGATGAGCGCTTCGCTGGTGATGGGTACGAACTGTTGTGTGATGCCCGAGGCGGTACCCGCATCTGTGGCGCCGAGGGCCTCGATCAAGGAATCGGCACCCGAACCTTCACCACCGATCATGGTGATGGCCGATCCGCGCATGTAGAGGAACGCGATCTTCAGTGGATCGCCGTCGTTGGGAACCAGATCGCGCGCAGCAGCGATCTCCGATTCGGTTCGATCGATCAGCGCTGCGCCCTGGGCCGGAACGCCGAGCGCGTCGGCGACTGCTTGGATCTGCCCCGGCACACCTTCGAGGGTTCGGGTCGGGTCGAAGAACACCACGGGAACACCGGCGGCGCGCAACTGATCCTGGACGCTCTTGGGCCCGATGCTCGTGTCAGTGAGAACCACGGTGGGATTCAAATCGAGGATGGCTTCGGTATTGAGCGATTGGCCGCCGACCGTGACAACCGGTACGTCCGCGACCGCGGGGAACTTGGCGGCGGTGTCGCGGCCGACAAGGTTGTCACCGAGGCCGAGCGCCACCGTTGTCGTTGCGAGCGTCCCGTAGCGGTCGGCCGCAACGATCCGGCTGTTGTCGGTGATGGTCACGTCGACGCCGTCGAAGCTCTTCACCGTCACGGGCAGCGTTGCGGTCGGGTTGTCGGACACGGGAACCGGGCTGGAATCTTCGAGTACTGCGGTCCGGGCACCCTGAGATGTCGTGGAGTTGTCGCTCGATCCGCAAGCCACCAGACCGAAACCGGCTGCTGCGACCAGTGCCGCCGCGGCCAAGCGCTTCATCATTTGACGAGGTAGCTCTCGATGTCGCCTTCGAGGTCGGCGAACAGGTCACCGTTGAGGCGGTACGCCAGATTCACCTCGTCGATGAAACGCTGCTGTTCTTCGGCCGGAATCTGCAGCGCATCCAGATTCGAGCGGTAGTCGTCCTTGAAAGGCTTCGGCTTGGGGATGCCTTCGAAGATGTAGAAGCGAAGTCCGTCGGTCTCGAATCCGTAGGCGCGCTCGAGCATCCGGCGGATGATCTGTCCGCCCGAGAGGTCACCCATGTATCGCAGGTAGTGATGTGCGACGAAGCCGGCGGGCCAGTCGAACGCCACTTCCTTCAGGCGGGCGATGTAACGCTCGGTTGCCGGCAAGGCCACGAGTTCGTCGCGCCAGTTCGGTCCGCCGAGGAACTCGAGATCGGCTTCGAGCGAAGCCACCCGCAACAGATCCTCGGACAGGAACGGAGCGACCAACTCGTTGTCGGCGTGTGTGCGGCCGGCCTCTTCGAGGCTCGTGTAGACGAGGTACGTCTGTCCCAGAAGAGCGGCGTAGCCAGCCGTGGTCAGCTCACCGCCGAGAAGCGCGCCTACGAATCGGGACTGCTCCGTCTCGCGGTGTGCTGCGTCCGTCTCGGTCTTGATTCGTTCGGAGAAGGCGGGGCCTGCGTCTGCGGAAAGGCTGTCTACGTCGAGCGTGGTCATTGATTCTCCTGAGGCTGTAGTCAAGCGTTGCCTACTAGGTTAGCCTGCCCTGGCCAACACGATACCTTCGGTATTTCGATCAGCGGGACAGATCAAGCGCTCACATCGTCGAGAGCCGCGGCAATCGCTTTCGGAAGTTCCAATTCTTCGGTTGCCAGTACTCCTGTCAACTGGGCGAGATCCCGCGTGCCGACGACGGCGCTGGCCACCCCGGCGCGATCGCGCGCCCAGGCCAGTGCCACCGCCAGTGGGGAAGTACCCAGACCGTCGGCGGCGGTAACGACGGCGTCGACCACCCGGATCGAGGAATCGGTCAGATAGCTCTGTACATCTTGCGAATGTGCTTCGTCGGCGCCGCGGGAATCGACGGGAATGCCGTCGCGGTACTTGCCGGTCAGAACACCGCCCGCCAGGGGTACTGCGGCGAACACTCCGACGCCGTGGTGGGCCGCCGCTGCGAACAATTCTTCCTCGACGCCGCGCGCGAGCAACGAGTACTCGGCCTGCGTCGCGGCGAGTGTTGTTGCGCCACCGGCTCCGACGGCCGTCGCGAGCTGCCAGCCGAGGTAGCCGCGCACGCCCACATACCGCACCTTGCCGCTCGAGACCGCGTAGTCGAGGGTTGCTGCAACCTCGTCGACGGGCGTGAGCGGATCCCAGGTTGCGACCTGCCACATGTCGAGGAAGTCGGTTCCGAGTTCACGAAGAGTCGCGTCGAGCTGACGGAGCAATCCGCGCCGCGAGCAGTCGACGCGGTCGGTGCCGATCGGAGTGGGATCGATGCCGGCGCTCGAGCTGATGATGAGTTCGTCACGTGGAACGACGTCGTCGAGCAACTCGGCGAGGATCCGTTGCGCCGCACCGGCGCCGTATGCGGGCGAGGTGTCGACCAAGGTTCCGCCGGCCTCGGCGAAGGCGAGCAGCTGCGCCGCAGCCTCGTCGCCGTCCGTGTCGCGTCCCCATGTCAGTGTGCCGAGCCCAAGTCGCGAGACCCGAAGTCCGCTCGTTCCGACAGATCTGTGCTTCATAACCGCCTGCATCTCGCGCCCGACTCGTGTGCGCAAGTGCGGCACCCGAGAGATCTCACCACGTGCAGACTAGTAGGCGCTCGCCTCGAGTCGGGGTATTCGGACACGGACGTGCCGGGCGCGGCGCGGCGTCGTGGGCCCCGGTAGCGTGGCGCCGGTGAAACGTGAACCCGACACACGAAACCTGTGTGCAGTAACCCCATTCGAATCAGCCGGGATCGGTGAGTGATGGGCGAAGCGATGACCTGGCTCCAGGCCGTGATCCTGGGCCTCGTGCAGGGATTGACCGAGTTCTTGCCCATCTCGTCTTCCGGACATTTGCGAATCGTGTCGGAGATATTCTTCGGCAGTGACGCCGGTGCGTCGTTCACCGCGGTGACGCAGCTCGGCACCGAACTGGCTGTGTTGATCTACTTCGCGCGCGACATCGTGAGGATCATCACTGCCTGGTTCCGGGGTGTGTTCAATGCCGAGCACCGGGGCGATCTCGATTACCGGATGGGCTGGTACGTCATCATCGGTACCATTCCGGTCGGCATCCTCGGGTTTCTGTTCAAAGACCAGATCCGTACCGGCGCACGCAATCTGTGGCTGATTGCCACGATGTTGATCGTGTTCGCGCTCGTCATCGCCGCTGCCGAGTACTACGGACGCAAGACGCGCCCGATCGAATCGCTCACAGCGCGCGACGGCATCATCATGGGTTCGGCTCAGGCGCTCGCGCTCATCCCGGGTGTCTCACGTTCGGGTGGCACGATCAGTGCCGGTCTTTTCCTCGGACTCACCCGTGAGGCCGCAGCTCGTTACTCGTTCCTGCTGGCGATCCCGGCGGTTCTCGCCTCCGGTTTGTTCAGCCTCCCGGATGCCTTCGAGCCGGCCGGTGAGGGTCTGAACGCGAGCGGTCCGCAGTTGCTGGTGGCAACCGTCATCGCCTTCGCGGTCGGTTACGCAGCGATCGCCTGGCTGCTTCGATTTGTTGTCGATCACTCCATGTACTGGTTCGTGGGATACAGAATCGCTCTCGGCGTAGTCGTCCTTGCGCTGCTGGCCACAGGGGTCGTGTCCGCGACATAGAGCCCGTTTCGACGTCGACCACCCGTCCGTGCGGCCACCGCCCCATTAGGGTTGTGGAATGACAGTTGTCCTACTGCGGCACGGGCGGTCGACGTCCAACACTGCCCATACCCTGGCCGGTCGAACGCCGGGTGTGGAACTCGACGACCACGGCCGGAAACAGGCCGAAGGCGTCGTCGATCGGCTGGTCGGTCTGGACATCGCGGAGATCGTCCGCTCGCCGCTGTTGCGGTGCGAGCAGACGGTCGGCCCCATTGCCGTCGACCGTGGTCTGACGCCGGTGGTCGAGGATCGCCTCATCGAGGTCGATTACGGCGACTGGACGGGTCGCCCGCTGAAGGAACTCTTGGAAGAACCGCTCTGGAAAGTGGTGCAGCGCCACGCTTCCGGTGCGGTCTTTCCCGGCGGTGAAGGGCTGGCCCAGGTACAGGCGCGAGCCGTTGCCGCGATCCGAGAGCACGATGCACGGCTGGCCGAAGAGCACGGCAAGGACGTCGTCTGGATCGCTTGCACACACGGTGACGTCATCAAATCGGTTCTCGCCGACGCGTTTGCGATGCACCTCGATTCGTTCCAGCGGATCGTCGCCGAGCCGGCCTCGGTCAGCGTGATTCGCTACACGGCCACACTGCCGTTCGTTCTTCGAGTCAACGACACCGGAGACGTGCTCGCAGCGATCAGTGCAGCGAAGACCGCGACCAACGGTTCGGCTCCCGCGCAGGAGTCCGTCCCCGGTGGAGAGGTCGGTGCGTGAGCTGTGACGGATAATGGGTATTCAGTGATGTTCTGCTCGAACTCGAGGAGGTGCAATGTCGCGCGCGATTCACGTATTTCGCACTCCTGACCGATTTGTCGCAGGAACGGTGGGCGAGCCCGGTGACAGGTCTTTCTATCTCCAAGCCGTGCACGATTCACGGGTGGTGAGTGTGCTGCTCGAGAAGCAGCAGGTTCAGGTCCTCGCCGATCGCATGGGCCTTCTCCTCGAAGAGGTACATCGACGCTTCGGAACCGAGGTTCCGCCGCAGGCCGACGATGTCTCCGATCTCAGCCCGCTGGTCACACCGCTCGACGCGGAGTTCCGGGTCGGCACGATGGGGCTCGGTTGGGACGCCGATGCCGGTGCGGTCGTCGTGGAGTTGCTTGCCGTCAGCGAGACGGAGTTCGACGAATCGGTTGTCCTCGACGACGCCGACGACGGTCCGGACGCGGTCCGTGTGTTCCTGACCCCGGAACAAGCGCGCGAATTCTCGCTCCGATCCGAACGCGTCATCGCGGCGGGACGCGCGCCATGCCCTCTGTGTGGTGAGCCGCTGGCGCCCGAGGGGCACGTGTGCATCCGAACCAACGGATACCGGCGCGGCGAGTCCTTCGGTTTTGCGATCGACGACGCAGACGACGACGAGGTCTGACGTCGTGTCCGAACCTGGAGTGCCGGACGTTCTGCTCGAGGGAGATCTGACCCTGATCGGCCAGATCACCACGGCAAGCAACGCCACGCTGGTGTGCGAGTCGACTCTGGGGGAGCAGTCCACCCGTGTGGTCTACAAACCGGTGCGGGGTGAACGCCCACTGTGGGATTTCCCGGACGGCACTCTGGCCGGGCGTGAGGTTGCGTCGTACCGCGTGTCCGAGGCGCTGGGCTGGGGAGTGATTCCGCGAACAGTGTTGCGGGACGGCCCTTTCGGGACAGGCATGGTGCAGCGCTGGATTGACACCGTCGATCGCCGCGCGGATGGATCCGGCGGACTCGAGATGGTCGACCTGTGCAGTCCCGGCAATGTTCCGCCAGGGTGGTTCGAGGTCCTGCAGGCCTTCGACTCGGAGGGCGAACCAGTCTCTCTGATCCATGCGGACGATCCACGGCTGCAGCGAATGGCCGTTCTGGACGTCCTCATCAACAACGCCGACCGCAAAGGTGGTCACGCCCTCGAAGGCGTCGACGGCTCGGTGTACGGCGTTGATCACGGAATCTGTCTTCACTCGGAGAACAAGCTGCGGACCGTGTTGTGGGGGTGGGCGGGGCAGCCCGTACCCGGTGCTTTGATCGCCGACGTCGCCGAATTCGCGACAACTCTCGATGGAGATCTCGGGGACGAGTTGTCCGAACTGATCACCGAAGAGGAAATCGTGGCCTTGGCGGTCCGGGCGATGCAGTTCGCAGAGTCGGCCGTGATGCCCGAACCGAACGGCCATCGAACGATTCCCTGGCCGGCTTTCTAGTCTCGAGACGTTTCCTGCTGTTCGCGAGTTGCCGTCTTCAATCCGGGTGAGCGAACCAATCGCAGTAGTTGTTCGCGCAGCGCGGCGACGTCCCCGACGCCGACGGTCAACGCCGCATCTTCCTTCTCGAGCGTCAGTAGTCGCTCGTACGTCAGTCTTCCGGCGTCGGTTATCGCGATCACGCGCCGGCGCTCGTCCCGCGGATCGGTGTCACGCGTGACGTAACCCGCTCGTTCGAGACGGTCGATCGTGCGGCTCATCGTCTGATCGGTGACGCGGGCGTTCTTCGCGATGTCGCGTTGAGATGCCGCCCCACCGGCGATCGAGTGGAGCACGATCAGGCCCGCGTGCGTCATGTCCTGAGACCGCAGAACCTTCTCCCACGAGTGCTCTACCAGGCGCGCAGCGGTGGACAACAGCCGGCCGGTTGGCCAGTCGTCCAGGCCGTCGCTGCTCATGTTTTTGCCTTCCGTTTGCAATTACTCAGCATGCTGAACAAAATAGTCGGCAAGTCCTCTCTGCTGCCGATCCCTGGAGACCCAGTGAGCACACCAGTACAAAATCGTCCTGTTCGTCGCCTTCGATGGATTGTGCCAGCTCTCCTCGTCATCGGCTGGCTGGCAATCGGAGGATTCGGCGGCCCGTTCGCCGGAAAGCTCAGCACCGTGCAGCAGAACGACAACACGTCGTTCCTGCCGGCGTCGGCCGAAGCCACCGAGGTGGCAAAGCTTCAAGAGAGCTTCACGGACACCCGCTTCGTGCCGGCCATCGTCGTGGCGGAACGACCAGGTGGCCTCGAGCCCACCGACTCCACCTTCCTGTCCCAGACCGTCGATTCGTTTGTCGGTACCGAGGGATTCGGTGACGCGTCATCGCCGCCGATCCCGTCGGCCGACGGCCAGGCGTTGCAGATGTTCCTGCCGGTCGACAGCACCCTCGAGGTCAAGGACAGCGTGAAAGCGCTGCGCGCGGCGCTGGAGTCGAGCCCTGACGGACTGACAGTCAAGGTCACCGGCCCCGCTGGGCAGGTTGCGGATCTGTCGGCAGCATTCGCCGGTATCGACGGACTGCTGTTGTTGGTAGCCGGATCGGTCGTGATCCTGATCCTGATCATCGTCTACCGGAGCCCGATCCTGCCGTTCGTGGTGATCTTTTCGGCGATCTTCGCACTCGGATTGTCGAGCTTGCTCGTGTATCTGCTCGCCGACGCGGACGTCATCGCACTGAACGGTCAGAGCCAGGGCATCCTGTTCATCCTCGTGTTCGGTGCCGCCACCGACTACGCGCTGCTTCTGGTCTCTCGCTACCGGGAAGAATTGCGGATCGAGAAGGACAAGTACGCAGCAATGCGGACTGCGTGGCGCGCGACGCTCGAACCCGTCGCGGCGTCTGCCGGAACGGTCATCGCGGGCGTTCTGTGCCTGTTGCTCTCCGACCTGAACTCGAACCGCGGGCTGGGCCCGGTGGCCGCCATCGGTATCGCCGCGTCCTTCCTCGCGTCGATGACGTTCCTACCCGCTGTCCTCGTTCTGTTCGGGCGGACTGCGTACTGGCCGACCAAGCCGAAGTTCGACGCCGACCGCGAGCACCACGACGAGGCGAACGATCACCGGTTCTGGGCCGGGCTCGCTGCTCGAATCGGACGGCACCCGCGCCGCTTCTGGGTGGCGTCGACGCTGGTGCTTGTGATCTTCGCGCTGATGATGCCGCAGTTCAAAGCCAGCGGTGTCTCTTCGTCCGACATCTTCTTGCTCGACGTCGATTCGGTTGCAGGCCAGGAGATTCTCGGCGAGCACTTCGAGGCGGGTTCGGGTTCCCCGGCCGTGGTCATCGCGAATGCGGATCAGGTGGACGCCGTCGCGGCAGCCAGTCGCGTGGAGGGCGTCAGCGACGTAAGCGTCGTACAGAACGGGGGAGTCCCTCTGGTTGTCGACGGACGAGTCTCACTGCAGGCGACGTTGACTGACGCTGCCGACTCACTCGAGGCCGAAGACACCATCGTGCGACTACGTGATGCAGTTCACTCCGTGGACGGTGCCGACGCGTTGGTCGGTGGCGTCACTGCGACCGACCTCGACACGAAGACCACCTCGACACGGGACCGGACACTCATCATTCCCGTGGTGATCATCGTGGTGTTCGTGATTCTCTCCTTGTTGCTGCGTTCGCTTCTCGCACCGCTGCTTCTCATGGGCACCGTTGTGCTCTCGTTTGCTGCGACACTGGGCATTTCGTCGCTGGTGTTCGACCACGTCTTCGGGTTCCCCGGCGCGGATCCGGTGGTCCCGCTGTTTGCGTTCGTGTTCCTGGTGGCTCTGGGAATCGACTACAACATCTTCCTCATGACGAGGGTGCGTGAGGAAGCGCTGAAGATCGGCACTCGGGCGGGTGCGCTGCGGGGACTCACCGTGACCGGCGGGGTGATCACGTCTGCCGGAGTTGTTCTGGCAGCAACCTTCTCGGCGTTGGCGGTGATCCCGCTGTTGTTCCTCGCGCAGATCGCGTTCATCGTGGCGTTCGGTGTCCTGCTCGACGCTCTGATCGTCCGATCCTTGCTGGTCCCGGCCCTGACCTATGACATCGGTCAGAAGATCTGGTGGCCGAGCAAGCTCGCGTCGACGCCCGAACCGGAGCAGGATCAGCCAGCACCTTCCCAGCCTCAGAGCAGTCTCCACTAGGCTCGGCAGCATGCAGTCTTGGTCCGATACCGCACTCCCGTCCGTTCCCGGTCAGGGGCCGCCGTTGCGGCTGTACGACACAGCCGACCGTCAGGTTCGCCCCGTCACCCCGGGCAAGAAGGCGACGATGTACGTCTGCGGCATCACCCCGTACGACGCCACCCACCTCGGTCACGCGGCCACCTACCTCACGTTCGACCTCGTGAACCGCATCTGGCGCGACGCCGGACACGACGTCCATTACGTCCAGAACGTGACCGACGTGGACGACCCGCTGTTCGAGCGCGCCAATCGCGACGGCGAGGACTGGATCGTCCTCGGCATGCGTGAGACCGCGCTCTTCCGGGAGGACATGGAAGCGCTGCGCGTGCTTCCGCCGAAGGACTACATCGGCGCCGTCGAATCGGTGAACGAAGTAGTCGAGTTGGTGGAGAAATTCGTGGCGTCCGGCGCCGCGTACATCGTCGACGACGCGGAGTTCCCCGACGTCTACTTCCGCGCCGACGCGACCGAGCAGTTCGGCTACGAGTCGGGCTACGACCGCGCGACGATGGAGAAGTTCTTTGCCGAACGTGGCGGAGATCCCGATCGCGTCGGAAAGCGCAATCCGCTCGACGCACTCGTCTGGCGGGCGGAGCGTCCGGGCGAGCCTTCTTGGCCCTCACCCTTCGGGCCGGGGCGCCCCGGTTGGCACATCGAGTGCGCGGCCATTGCTCTCAACCGCATCGGCTCCGGCTTCGACGTCCAGGGCGGTGGCAGCGACCTGATCTTCCCGCACCACGAGTTCTCGGCAGCACATGCCGAATCGGCAACGGGTGATCGCCGTTTCGCGCGGCACTACGTGCACACCGGCATGATCGGCCTCGACGGCGAGAAGATGTCGAAGAGTCGCGGAAACCTGGTCTTCGTCTCCAAGCTGCGCGGCGAGGGGGTAGACCCAGCGGCAATCCGTCTCGGATTGCTCTCCGGCCACTACCGCCAGGATCGCGCGTGGACCGATCAGGTCCTCGAGGATGCTCAGTCGCGTCTGAAGGTATGGCGCGAGGCCGCGGCTCTCGATGCCGCGCCGTCAGCCACCGACACTGTTGCGCGTTTGCGTCAGCATTTGGCCGACGATCTCGACACTCCGAAGGCGCTCGACGCGCTCGACGGTTGGGCACGCCGCGCCATCGAGGGCGGCGGATCCGACACGCAGGCACCCGGCGAGTTCGCCGATGCCGTCGACGCCCTACTGGGTATTTCGCTTCGCTGAACCCCTGCTGTGCGCCTTTATTAACCGCGGGCGGTTAATAAAGGCGCACAGTGGTTTCTAGGCGTAGTCCAACGCACCTTCGGCTGGTGTCGGGACCCGGCGCCGTAGCGGCGAGCCCAATGCCCGCGCCAGATCCGTTCCGTCGTGCTCGGCGAGCAGCTCACCGTTCGACCACACCAGCAGCGCGGCGCTGACAGCTTGTTCGGCCGTGGAGTGCGCGAGGTCGTAGTGCGCACAGCCGGGGACGTCTGCGTACGTGATCCACAGGTCGTAGCCGGTCATGAAGAGATCCAGGTCGAACTGAACGCTCAAGCCGAGCAGCTCGCTGCGTCCGTTGTCGTCGACACCGGCGAAGGCCTCGTCCAGTGCCAGCAGACGCGGGGCGTGCGGGTCGGCCGAGTCCAGCATGACGTGCGCCGCGGCGAACAAAGGAAGGTGCAGCGAAACCGACTGCTCGCCACCGGACAGCGCGCTGTGCCGCGCGACGGTAAGGCGGTCTTCCTTGCCCTCACCGCTGATGAGGGTGAACGAGAACACGCGCCACTGCCTGTAGTCGAGCGCCGAGGACAGGATTTCCGGGTACGAGCGTTCGGGGTGCGCCGCGCGGGCGGTACGGATCTGGGTCGCGAAATGAGCTCGCAGAGTAGCCAGTTCATCGACGCCGAGGGCCGACGCATCTCGATCCAGCAGCTTGGAGATCGCCCGCGAGCTGTCGTCGAGGTTGTCGGCGAGCACCCAGTGAACGCCGATGGTGTTGCCCGAGGACATCCGACGCTCACGCATCTCTGTGCCCATCTGTGCGATCAACACGCGTGCATCGACCGTGCGCTCGTGGATCTGCTGAGCCAATCCGGTCAGCAGGGCATCTTCGAGAATGCGACGCTCGGATTCGGTGAGCAACTGCTCCTGATCGCCGCGAGCATCGTGGATCCGCGTTGCGAATTCACCGATCGACGAATAGCCCTGATCGTCCTGCACTCGTACGACGGTCAGTCCGTCCGGTGCGTCCCACTGCAGGCGGTAGTCCTGTCCGGCCGCTGCGAGTTGGGCGTCGAAGTCCTGCAACGCCGAGGTCAGTGCCGTGCGGGTTGCCTTGCGGGCTCCGTCGGTGACGCGTACCGCCGAGGTCGCAGCCTCGAGCGCTCGGTACAACTTGTCGACGTCTTCGGGGAGGACGGGCGGGTGGGCCGCGTCCTCGCTGCGATCTTCGTTCTGGATGCGGTAGACCAACTGATCAGGGCTCATCCACGCCGCTGAACTTGCCGGCCAGCTCAGATGTTCCTTGACGCCCAACAACTCGAGAAGGTCCGGGCGCGCATAGGGTGCGAGTCGCTCTGCATCACTGCGGGTTTCGGTCAGGGTGTGCCGAAGAGTCTCGACGGCGGTGTTGTACGCACCCTCTGCCGTGCCGATCTGGAGGACGGCAGCGTCGTACGCCTTTCGTGCTGCACGCTGTTCGACCTTGCATTCTTCGATCTTCGCGCGGGCTTTTGCCAGGTCGAGGTCGATCTGCTCGGCGCTGGCCCCGAGGGTGTCGCGCAGTGTCTCGAGGCGCTGGACCTGCTGAAGCAGACTCTCCTCGGCGATGGCGGCTTCCTCGGCGAATTCCTCCGCATTGGCGCGTGATTCGTCGAGACGGTCGCGAGACTCGCGTTCGAGTTCGACTTCCTTGGCATGTTCGCGTCGGCAGCGCAGCGCCAGTTCGCCCTGCTTCTCGAAATGACGGATCGCCGCCGCGAGGGAGTCGAGTTCACGGCCGATATGCGGGGTCCGGTGCTGCGACGCCGTCGCCCGGAGTTGCTTTTCCTTCGCCGCGAGATCGGCGATCGCCGCATCGAGTTCGCGTTGTGCCGTTTCCGTGGCCTCCGAGCGAGTGCGGAGTGCACCGGCGGATTCGGTGACAGTTTTGAGTGCGCGGAGGATCGATCCTGTCTTCGGCAATTCCTTTGCCGCAGAGTTGATTCGGCTCAGCTGCTCGTTGGTCTGCGTCACCAGTGCCTTGGCTGCATCGACAGCGGCGGCAAGTTCTTCCAGAGCCGCGTCGATCTCGGTGATCCGAGCTTCGCGTCGACGCGCCCGCGCTGTCGTGCCGATGTACTCGGCGTCGGCCTTGACGTGCCGGCCACGCGCGACGCCCTGCCAGAAGCGCCCGTCGACGCCGATCGCGACGCTGGCATCGGAGTCGCCCGGTGCCTCGACGAGACTGATCGACGCGAGAATGTCCTGTACCCGAGCGTCGGGTACGTCGGCATTGCCTTCGACCTCGAGGACGTCGGCCAGCGTTCGTCCCTTCGGGCGCTGCTTGACCGGCAGAGCGGTCAGGAACTGCTCACTGACGTGATCGGGAATCTTTTCGTCGGGGCAGACCCAGCCGTCCAGCAGATTTGCCGCCTGGAGTGCGGATTCGATTCCCGTGGCCACGTCTGGTTCGACGGAATCGGCGAAGCGCACCAGCTGCCACAGCGGTGCCCCACCCAGATCACTGCGGTTGTCGGTGCGTGCGTGGAAGGCCGGCGGAGCATCGTCATGTTCCGCCGAGACGGCCTTGCGCTCGGATTTCAGAGCTGCGATGGAGGCGTGTGATGCAGATATTTCAGCTTCGGCCTCACGACGTCGCTCACGCAGCGTCTCGGTGCCTGCCTCGGTGTGCTCGGTGAGAACTGCGGACAGCGCCGGAGCGTCCTCGTCGCCGACCTCGGCGAGCGCCGCGTCGAGAGCCTCGAACAGCGACGTGTCCGCGCCGACAGCCGAAAACAGGGAGGAGTGATCGGTCCACCACGCGCGCAGCCCGCTGGCGCACTGACTGCGTGCGAGTTCCACGGCAGCTTCGCCTTCGAGCACAGCGGCCTTGGACGCTTCGAGCAGCTCTTGTCCACGGCGCGAGCTGTTTTCGGCCCGGGTTCGTTCGGTAGCGGCCTTCTCGACGGTCGCGAGCGCAGTGCGGACTACGCGTACGTCGCCGTCACGCTCCTCGGCATGGCCACGCACTGCTGCGGTGATCTGGTCGCTGCGTGAGCCGTCGGGCAGGGGAGTCCAGACGATGCCGGCGTCCTCGGCGGCTGCCTGCAGTTCGTCCTCGGCACGTGAGAGTGCCTCGGCTGCACGCTTGACCGACGATGCGGCCTTGTCGGCTTCGTCGCCGCGCTGCGCGAGTGCAGCCTGCGCCTTCCTCGACTTGTCTGCCTGTTGCTCGGTCGAGAGCTTGAGCGTCGAGACGGCCTGGGCGAGATCGTCGAGCTGCTGTTTGCCTTCGTAGGCGCTCGAGCGTTGCAACGCCTCGACATTGGCGCGCGCGTTCTCGAGTGCCTGCTCGGCCTGGTTGAAGCGCTCCTCGGCTGCTGCCCGGGCTTCACGGCTGCGGGTCTGGGCGAGCGACGACTCGTCCATGGCGGCAACGCCTCTGGTGACTGCTGCGAGGCGGGTGCTGACCTGTTCGATCTCTCCGCGCGACTGCTGACGCAGGTACTTGGTGTAGACGCCGATGAAACTCTGCGCTGCCTGATCGGCGGCTGCGAGCCCCTCGAGCGCGCGGCCGACCTCTTCCATATCGCTGAACGAACGCGCAGCTTCGAGGACGAGTTGGTCGTCGAGTGGACGGAGGCCGTCGGTGAGCGCTTGCGAAAGGCCCTTCGGATCAAGGTTCTTCGCGAGCTGGGGACGGCGAAGCGTGAGAATGAGATTGATCAGCTGGTCGTAGCGCTGCACTCCGAGACCGAACATTCGCGCGTCGATCGCGGTGCGGTAGTCGAGGGGACGGTCGGTGATGGAATCGCTGCCGAGTTGTTCGGCCAACTGCTTCTTGGTGAGAGGACGATCGTCGTTGCCGATCAGCGAGAAGTCGACTCCGACGCGGCCGTCGGCGACGAAGTACCAGCGGGTGACCTTGTCGTTGGTGCGGGTTGCCCGCATGCCGATTCCCACGGTCACCGACTCGGGATCTTCGAGGGAGCCGCGGCAGAACTCCATCCACACGTAGGAGTGCGCGCTGTCCTGGCCCCGGTAGAGAAGGTTGGACTTCATCGTGCGCTCTTCACCGGCGAAGGGGTTGAGGCGCCGCGGTTCGATGCGGCCGTCGAAAACGAACGGGAACAAGACCTCGAGGGCCTTGGTCTTACCGGATCCGTTTGGCCCTCGTAGGACCAGTCGACCGTCGGCGAACGAGAACTCCTGGTCTCGGTAATCCCAGAGGTTGATGATTCCAGCCCGAGTAGGTCGGAAGCGGGCGTTGCTCATACGTTCTCTACCTCTGATAGTTCGCCGTTGGTGGAAGATTCGGGGCCGAATTCGTCGACCGGATCCGGTGCGGAGTTGTCTACCGCGAAGTCGATCTGAGGATCGCGTTCGCGTACGGAGACCACGACGTCGCGGTACCGGGCAAGGACGGGCAACACCAGTACGCCGCCGTCGACCGCATGCGTCAGGCGCAGACGTTGCAGCAACCCGAGCGCCTGCTTGCGCAGCCCGTTGTGATCGGCCTGCCATTGCGCTGCGAACGTGCGTCCGAACTGGTCCACCAACTCGCTGACCTTGTCGGCGAGCCAGTCGTCGTCGATCATCGGGTACGTGACGGGTTCCGGGGGCTCGGCCGGTTCGCCGGCAGGCAACACGAAGTCGTCGTCCTCGTCGGCGAGGTCCTCGAAGATCCCGGCCTCCGGGATGGCGGCATCGAGTTGTTCGATCAGGTGATCGTCCGACACGTGCGGGATCGGAAGTTTCGGCAGCTCCGGAGCGTCGACGTCGAGTACGCGGTCGGCAATCTCGCCGGCGAGGAGTAGAGCTACCTGGGCGATAGTTCCGGTGCTCGGGAAGCGGACGTCGGAGAGGCGACCGGTGGGATCGATCATCGCGATTCCCTCGGCGCGACGCTCGGCCACCAACCCCGTCAGTAGTTCGACTTCCGACGCGGTCTTGGGCTGCGCCAAGGCGATCAATTCGTGCTGATCGAGTTCACCCGCCAGTACGACCGGCCGCTCGACCAGTGCCCGACGCACTCGGCGTCCGATCTCTTTCGCGTCCACAGGAATTCCGTCGTCCTCGGCAGCGCTCGAGGTCTCCGTGGCCAGGAGTCCGCGGATGGAGTGCAGGTGCTGCAGGGCGCGCGGCGGACGGAACAGGGCTACGACGACGGAACGGTCGATGTCGTAGAGCGCTTCTCCCGCTTCGGGATTGGACGCCCAGCCGTTTGCGTCACCGTCGGCGAGTGCGATGGCGCCTCTGACGCCGAGCCAGCCCACTGCGTCGACGAAGGCGTCGCGGTCCGACGCACGATCGGTGGAGAGTTCGACGCCGTCGACTTGTGCAGCGTCGGCCGCGACGTGATCGGCCAACTCCGACAACGTGATCTGGTTCCCGGCGCGGCCCAACGCGGCCAGGCACAGTGCCAGGTAGGCGTAACGCGTGCGATCGAAGGTTCGCTCGGAGGCAGTTCGGGCCGGTGCCGACGGGTTGAGTCGATCCGACACCGTGAACAGGCGCGCGGTGGTCTCCGTCACCTCGAGGCGGTAGCCGAACAGTTCGAGTAGGTCGTCACGCAGCTCGGTGGCCCACCGGCGCAAGAGCGGCAACGCAATTCGATCCGGGTACGTCGAGGTGATCAGGTGGTTGGACAGGATCACTCGCGCCGCGCGTTGATACGAGTCGAGGGCAAGGGGCGTGATCTCGCGAGCTCTCATCGAACACTGACCTCGATGCCGTCGAGGTGCATACGCCCGCGGGCGGTCTTGATGGTGGTCGAACCGTCCGAGGGACTGAGCGTCAGCTTCACCCCGTTCTCACTACCGGTGGAGCTCTTGACGCGTCCCACTACCGGAACGCGCGCGGTCAGTGCTGCATTGAGCAGACTCAGCAAAACTTCGGTCTCCTGCTCGTTGAGTTCACGCTGATAGACGCCGTTGGACGCGAGTGATTGCGCCGCGGCGCTGCGCGTACGTTGCGCTGCCAACTGCTCTTCGCGTAGGCGGCGGATGCTGCCGTCGTTGCGGGCGACCTTGCTCGGCAATCCTGGTGAGGGCGGGCGGCCGGTTTCGGCGAGTGTTCGCGCGATCTCGACCGGCGGTGCCTCCCACCACGAACGTGAGTGAGAAATGATGTCGGCGTCCGGATGCACCATCGAGAGGTGGCGTGGACGGCCGAGGTCGAACACTGCCTGGAACAGAGCATGAGCTGCGTCTTCGGACGGCGTGGCGGCGAACCAGCCGGCGAGGTGCCGGAGCTGGCTCTCGCGGCTGACGCCGCCGCGACGGGTTTCCGTGACGCGGCGAAGGAGCGCCAGAACCGCGGCGATCGCGCTCATCGTGCCCTCACGTAGACGCTCGGACTCGCTGATCCCCGATTCCGCGGAGACGAACCAGGCGGTCAATCCTCGCCAACGCGCAGCCCAGTCGTCTTCGCGTTCGGTGATCGGGACGAACACCCGTTCGTCACTGGCGGCGGCGAGGCGGATCATGCGATCGACCCCGGTGGATTCGACGTGCTCGATCGCTTCCTTGAGCTTGGGGGCGTAGCGCGCCAGATCGGAGCTGAACTCCCGCATGTGCGTGAGCAGAGCGTCCTTGTGCGTGAGGAAAGCCTGCGGAGTGATCTCCGTGGTCCGTACGAGGTCGCCGAGGGTCAGATAGAAGTGCGCGGCTCGATCGGCCATGTCGGAGAGTGTCGAGTCGAGGCGCTTGAGCTTGCGGAAGATCAGATCGCCGTCGGAGCTTCGGTTGGCCTCGGCGAGTTCGGACATGTCTGCGAGCAGGTCCGGCAGAGCGAGACGCGAGAGCGAGGCCGAGTCCAGGCGTGCGGCGAGAACGTCCTCGACTGATCGATAGACCTGGTATCCGGCCTGACCGAACTGGTAGACGAAGTGGCGATTGCGGTACTCGGCCAGCGTGGCCGCGCGGGTGCCGTCGTAGCTGCGCTCGAGGATCTCCCACACATGGAGCTGATCCAACAGGGGAGTGACCTCTGCTGCCGACAGATCGGCCGCCGGATCCGATCCACCGATCTTCTCGAGGATTTGCGCGACGGCTCCGGCATGCAGCAGGACGGTGTAGTTGGCGCGAGCATGGTCGAAGGCACGAAGTACCCAGAGGTACTCGGCCCGTTTTTCCGCGATCGTGAACGAAAACAGCTTCAGTCGATTGGTGTCGGCGTACGCGGCGTAATCGGGCGCACTCGTTTCTTCCACCATGACAGGGTAGGCGAGAGACGCCCCCTCTTTTTCCTACGGGCGATCCGTAGCAGGGGATGCGGCGCGTCGCCACTGCGATTCGTTCTCGATCATCCATGTGAGCAGGTGCTCGGCCGCCGCCTCGTCGGAGTCCGGGCCGACCAGCAGATCGGCGAACGCTTGGCTGGGGGCGACGATGCGGATGCCGTCGCGGGTGAGCAATCGGTCGAAGGCAGACGGTGAGAGGGGAGCGGTGATCCACACGTCACCGCCGGATTCCACCCGCCGTAGTCCGAGAGCGTCGGCGAACTGATCGACGTTGTCGGCATGGAAGTGGGCACGTCGAGTGGGCGCGTACCGAGCAAAGGGTGCCGCGGCCACCGAGGCGGTACCGGCGTAGATGTGACCGCTGAGCTGACGCAGTTGATCGAAGAGTGCTTCCAACCCGTCCGGCGCGTGAAAGCCGTGAGGCGTCGGCGCTTTGGCGCCGGCTTCGGCCGCCCATTCACGAAGCATCTTCGGCCAGCGGACGTCACCGATCCCACCGCGGGGGAGCCTGGTCACCAGTTCACGATCCGACAGTGTCTGAACCACCCGATAGGTTGCTCCCGTCGACGCACCGGCCAGGCGCACCAAGGCAGTGATCGCCAGTGGCGCCGCGAAATCGGCAAGCGCACGCACGACGCGAGCTGACGGATCGCCCGTCAACTGTCCGGAAGGACGTCCGGGCCCCCGCCACGGATCGGCGTCGGCTCCGCGTCCACGCACCCAGACGGCGGGTCGATCAGCGGTCAACGACACGTTGCCCGTGGCGTCTGCGTACGAGATCGCGTGGGAATCGAGCTGCCGGCGGACCGGCTCGGACAGATATTTTGCGCACACGAAGCCGGGTTGACCGGTGGGGAAGCGATCGGCGATACCGGGAACGTCGCTGCTCAGGACACCGTGAGCGGCGTAGACGCCGAATTTGGCCACCGCGCCGTCAGGGGAGCGGAGGTCGAGTCGGAGTGGCGCCTCGGACAGGTCGGGGGAGCGCTGTGTCGACAAAGACCAGGTAGGAGGCAAATTTTCTTCGATGACGGCAACCGATCGCCGAAAAATGTCGATCGGCCGTTCCGGTTCCGACTCAGATTCGCTCATGTTCCAATGGTATCAATATCTGTCGACGACGGAAACACAAGATTTTCCGAACAATGTTCGCCCTGACAGCCTCGCGACAACGGTGGTCGCTTTCGCCGACAAACTCACTACCTACACAACTTCAAATTCGAAACTGCCGAGACCGATCAGCGTTGCTTCGGCATGATCAGGGGAGCGACGACGGCGAGCAATAGTGCGGGGATCAGGAAGCTCGCGGCAGGCGAAGAGTCGTAAATCGGTGTCAGGGCCAGGGGAGCAAGAGCGGCGCCGCCGAAGCGCATCGCTTGGACGACCGAGACAGCGCCGCCACGGTTGGGCCCCGCGGATCCGAGCACCGCCGCGTTGACGCCGACAAGGACGAACTGGCTCGCGACACCTGCGACAAACCATGCGATCGCGATCACCGGCACCAAGCCGGCAAGGCCGACGACGGAGACCAGAACTGCTCCGCCCAGTGCACCGATCATCACGGAGGAGCGTGCGCCGATGCGATCGATGAGGATTCCGATGCGCCGGGCCGAGAGGATGCCGGCCACGCCGAAGACGGTGAGCAGTAGGCCGCGGACGGTGGGGGACAGCCCGAACTCGTCTTCGAAGCGGAAGGCGAGCAGGAAGCTCAGTCCACCGAGGGCGCCCCAGCCGAGCAATGCAGCGATACCGATGCGGAGCACTTCGGGGCGTAATGCATCGCGGAGACGGGCGGGAGTGGTCGCTGCCGGTGCTTCGGACTTCGGGAGCCCGACGGCTCCCAGGATGCCCGCGACCACTGCGATGACGAGAAAGGCCAGACGCCAGTCGAATTCGGCCGCCAGTCCGCCGATCAACGGAGCCGACGACTGCCCTGCAGCCTGGAATGCGCCGAAGGCACCGAGGGCTCGACCCAATCGAGCCTGCGGAGTTGCGGCCGCCAACGAAGCAAGCAACAGCGGCGTGGTGAATGCGTTCGCGGAGCCCTGCAGTACCCGGGCGGCCAGGAAGATCTCGAGTGTCGGGGCGAGAAAGCATGCCAACGACGCGAAGACGTAGACGCCGTATGCGATCCGCACCGTCCGGACCTTGCCCCACCGTGTCCCGAGCGTCCCCGACACCAACATCAGAGCGGCGAAGGGGAGCAGGTACGCGGTGAGGGAGGAGGCGGCCGCCGACGGTCCGACCCCTAGATCGTCACCGATCTCGGGGAGGATCGAAGCAACCACGCCGCCGCCGAACGGGCCGAGGAACCCGCCGGCGTACAGCGCGATCAGTTGAAGCCGGAGGCGCAGTGGGCGCTGTGTACTTCCACCTTCTTCTGGAGTGTTCTTGCTCACAGTCCGAAGCTGCCGGGTCCTCGCCGTCTGAGGTAGCGCTCGAATTCCGCGGCGATGGCGTCGCCGTCGATCTTGGAGATTGCTTCGCTGATGTCGGTTTCGGCGTCTCCCCGCTCTTCCAGGGTGCGCACGTATTCGCCGATTTCCTCGTCGTCCGCGGTCATTTCGTTGACCGCTTCCTCCCAATCTTCCGACTGAGCTGGGAGTTCACCGAGGGGGACCTCGATGTCGAGAACATCCTCGACTCGTTGAAGGAGGGCCACTGTGGCCTTCGGGTTGGGTGGCTGCGAGACGTAGTGCGGAACCGCTGCCCAGAACGAAATAGCGGGTACACCAGCACGAACGCACTCATCCTGAAGAACTCCGGTGATGCCTGTCGGGCCTTCGTATCGGGTCTGTTCGAGGTTGAATCGTGCCGCGGATTCGCTGCTGTACGCCGTGCCCGTGACCGGCACCGGGCGGGTGTGCGGAGTATCGGCGAGCAGGGCTCCGAGGATGACCACCGTCTTGACGTTCAGTTGGTCGATCAACTCGAGCAGATCCTCGCAGAAACTGCGCCACCGCATGTTGGGTTCGATCCCGCGAAGAAGGACGATGTCGCTCTCACTGCCTGGAGGCGAACAGACCGACAAACGTGTTGCCGGCCAAACGATTTCGCGAGTGACACCGTCGACCTGACGGACCGTGGGACGGTTGACCTGGTAGTCGTAGTAGTCCTCGGAATCGAGTTCGGCGAGCGGCTGGGCATCCCAGATCAGCTCGAGATGTTCGACCGCACCGCTGGCTGCGTCACCGGCGTCGTTCCAGCCCTCGAAAGCTGCAACGAGGATGGGATCACGTAGGACAGGGATGTCGCCCTCGAGGCGGTCGCTGCTGTCGACGGCAAAGCCGTCAGGGCTCTCGAAGGCCGCGGAATCGTCGAAATCGACCGGGCCGTCGGGAGTGACGGGGAACTCACTTGGACTCACCCACCTAGCCTACGGCCAGAGCTTGTCGGTGCGCCCACTACTCTGGACGGCATGTCTGCCCCATTTAACTCTGCCCTGCTTGATGCGCTGAAACAGCGCGTTGTCATCGGCGACGGAGCGATGGGCACCATGTTGCAGGCCGCGGACCTCACCCTGGACGACTTCCTCGGCCTCGAGGGGTGCAATGAGATCCTCAACGACACCCGTCCCGACGTGCTCAAAGACATCCACCGTGCGTACTTCGCCGCTGGTGCCGATGCCGTCGAGACCAACACCTTCGGTTGCAACCTGCCCAACCTCGCCGACTACGACATCTCTCACCGGATCCGCGAACTCGCGGAAAAAGGCACTGCTCTCGCCCGTGAAGTAGCGGACGAGATGGGACCAGGCCGCGACGGCATGGCCCGATTCGTACTCGGCTCGATGGGACCGGGAACCAAGCTCCCCAGCCTCGGGCACGCACCGTACGCAGTCCTTCGTGACGCGTACACCGAAGCTGCGCTCGGCATGATCGACGGTGGCGCCGACGCCATCCTCGTCGAAACCTGCCAGGACCTGCTTCAGGTGAAGGCGGCCATTCTCGGCAGTCAGCGCGCGATGGAGCAACTCGGACTGCGGTTGCCGATCATCACGCACGTGACGGTAGAGACAACTGGAACGATGCTCCTGGGCAGTGAGATCGGTGCGGCGCTGACGGCACTCGAGCCACTCGGTATCGACATGATCGGCCTGAACTGTGCCACCGGGCCGGCCGAGATGAGCGAACATCTCCGGCACCTGTCCAAGTACTCGACGCTGCCGGTGTCGGTCATGCCCAATGCCGGCCTGCCGCAGCTCGGCCCCAAGGGCGCCGAGTACCCGCTGACCGCCGACGAATTGGCCGAAGCCCTCAGTGGTTTCGTTTCCGAGTTCGGACTCGGCCTCGTAGGCGGCTGCTGCGGTACGACACCCGAGCACATCAGCGCGGTCGCCGACGCGGTCCGTCAGGTCGAGAAGGCCCAGCGCACCCCGATCCACGAGCCGAGTACCTCTTCGCTGTACTCGGCGGTGCCGTTCGAGCAGGACGCCAGCATCCTGATGATCGGTGAACGCACGAACTCCAACGGCTCCAAGGCTTTCCGTGAGGCAATGCTCTCCGCGGACTACCAGAAGTGCCTGGACATCGCCAAGGACCAGACCCGCGACGGCGCACACATGCTCGACCTCAACGTCGACTACGTGGGCCGCGACGGTGCCGCCGACATGTCGGAACTGGCCAGCCGTCTGGCGACGTCCTCGACGCTGCCGATCATGCTCGACTCCACCGAGCCTGCCGTGTTGCAGGCCGGTCTCGAACACCTCGGTGGCCGCTGCGCTGTCAACTCCGTCAACTACGAGGACGGCGCCGGCCCCGAATCGCGTTTTCACAAGATCATGACGTTGGTCAAGGAGCACGGCGCGGCGGTCGTCGCCCTGACCATCGACGAAGAGGGCCAGGCTCGCACCGCCGAGACCAAGGTCGCCATCGCCAAGCGTCTGATCGAGGACATCAAGGGAAACTGGGGACTCGCCGAGTCCGACATCATCGTCGACGCCTTGACCTTCCCCATCTCCACCGGTCAGGAAGAGGTGCGTCGCGACGGCATCGAGACCATCGAAGCGATCCGTCAGCTCAAGGCTGCGTACCCGGAACTGCACTTCACCCTGGGTATCTCGAACATTTCGTTCGGTTTGAACCCGGCCGCACGGCAGGTCCTCAACTCGGTGTTCCTGCACGAGTGCACCGAGGCAGGTCTGGACACGGCGATCGTTCACGCGTCCAAGATTTTGCCGATGGCGCGAATTCCGGACGAGCAGCGTGAAACCGCACTCGACCTGGTCTACGACCGTCGTAGCGAGGGCTACGACCCGCTGCAGAAGCTGATGGCTCTGTTCGAGGGTGTCTCGGCTGCGTCGGCGCGCGAGTCCCGTGCGCAGGAACTCGCCGGACTTCCGTTGTTCGACCGGCTCGAGCGTCGCATCGTCGACGGCGAGCGCAACGGCCTCGACGACGATCTCACCGAAGCGATGACGGTCAAGTCCCCGATCGAAATCATCAACGAGACACTGCTTTCGGGCATGAAGACCGTCGGTGAACTGTTCGGTTCCGGACAGATGCAGTTGCCGTTCGTTCTGCAGTCCGCCGAGGTCATGAAGGCAGCAGTTGCGTTCCTCGAGCCGCACATGGAAGCGACGGACGACGACGGCAAGGGCCGCCTCGTCATTGCGACGGTCAAGGGCGACGTCCACGATATCGGCAAGAACCTTGTCGACATCATCTTGAGTAACAACGGTTACGACGTCGTGAACCTCGGCATCAAGCAGCCCATCGCGACCATTCTCGATGCCGCGATCGAGCACAAGGCCGATGTCATCGGCATGTCTGGACTGCTCGTGAAGTCGACAGTGGTCATGAAGGACAACCTCAAGGAACTGAACTCTCGCGGTGTCTCGGAACAGTTCCCGGTTTTGCTGGGTGGTGCCGCGCTGACGCGTTCGTACGTCGAGAACGATCTGCAGGAGGTGTACGAGGGCGACGTCAGCTATGCCCGCGACGCTTTCGAGGGTCTGAACTTGATGGACCAGATCATGACGACCAAGCGCGGCGGCGGCCCGGCGCCGGACAGCCCGGAGGCCATCGCTGCTCGCGAGAAGGCTGCCGAGCGTAAGGCTCGTCACGAGCGTTCCAAGCGCATCGCCGAAAAGCGTAAAGCTGCAGCGGTTCCCGTCGTCCTGCCGGAACGTTCCGATGTCGCTACCGACATTGCGGTGCCGACACCGCCGTTCTGGGGCTCGCGCATCGTCAAGGGAATCTCTCTGTCCGAGTACTCGGGGCTGCTCGACGAGCGCGCTCTCTTCCTCGGCCAGTGGGGCCTTCGCGGTCAGCGCAAGGGCGACGGTCCGACGTACGAGGAACTGGTCGAGTCGGAAGGCCGTCCGCGGCTCCGGTACTGGCTCGATCGGCTGACGTCCGAGGGCATCCTCGCGCACGCCGCGGTTGTGTACGGCTATTTCCCGGCGATCTCGGAGGGCGACGACGTCATCGTGCTCACCGAACCGAAACCGGATGCACCTGAACGGTTCCGGTTCACCTACCCGCGTCAGCATCGCGACCGTTTCCTGTGCATCGCTGACTTCGTGCGCTCGCGTAAGGAAGCAGAAGCGACCGGCCAGGTGGACGTTCTTCCGTTCCAGTTGGTGACGATGGGTCAGCCGATCGCGGACTTCGCCAACGAGTTGTTCGCGTCGAACTCGTACCGTGATTACCTCGAAGTTCACGGAATCGGCGTCCAGCTCACGGAATCTCTGGCCGAGTACTGGCATCGACGCGTTCGTGAAGAGCTTGTGCTTCCCGAGGGGCATACCGTCGCGGAGCAGGACCCGACCGAGGTTGCCGGCTACTTCGATCTCGAGTACCGCGGCGCTCGTTACTCGTTCGGATACGGCGCGTGCCCGGACCTCGAGGATCGTGCCAAGTTGGTGGCGTTGCTCGAACCCGAGCGAATCGGTGTCGAATTGTCCGAGGAACTGCAGCTGCATCCCGAGCAGTCCACGGACGCTTTTGTCCTGCACCACCCGGAAGCAAAGTATTTCAATGTCTGAGTTGTTGACCGAGGTATCCGAATCGACCCTCGGTGGTGTCCTGTGGGACATGGACGGCACCCTGCTCGATTCGGAGAAGCTGTGGGACATCGCGCTTCGTGAGTTGTCCCTACGCCTGGGCGGACCGATGACGGAAGCGACACGCATCGCCGTCATCGGTGCGTCGAGCCCCTTCGCTCTGGCGACGGTGTTCGACGCGCTCGGCCTGGAGAAGCATCCCGATGCCGTCGCCGAGGCGAAGGACTGGATGTACACCCGCGTCGGCGATCTGTTCGAGGACGGCGTGACCTGGCGGCCGGGTGCTCGCGATGCACTGGCGACCGTGCGTGACGGTGGTCTGCGTTCTGCACTGGTCACCAACACCGAGCGAGTACTGGTCGATCGGGCACTCGGCATGCTCGGCCGTGAATTCTTCGACCACTCGGTGTGCGGCGACGAGGTTCCCAACGGAAAACCGGCGGCGGATCCGTACCTGCGCGGAGCGCATCTACTCGGACTCGAGCCGGCGCAGTGCCTCGCCATCGAGGACTCGCCGACCGGTACTGCGTCGGCAAGCGCCGCGGGTTGCGCGGTGCTCGTCGTTCCGTGTGAGGTCGATGTCCCGGAGGGGCCTGGACGCGTGTTTCGAGAGTCTCTGGTGGACTTGTCCATTCACGATCTTCACGACGTTCACTCGAGCGCGGCACGTTAGGCGGGATTTGCTGTGGCTATTCCGAAAATTGTTCTGTTCTACCAGTTCACGCCGTTGGCGGACCCGGAAGCGATCAAGCTGTGGCAGCACAGCCTGGCCGAGTCCAACAACCTGACGGGCCGGATCATCGTCTCGCCTCACGGAATCAATGCGACGGTCGGCGGAGACATCGAGGATGTCAAGCGATACGTCCGCGGAACACGTGGCTACGAGCCGTTCCGTACCGCTGACATCAAGTGGTCGGACGGACTCGGAAACGACTTCCCTCGCCTCAGCGTCAAGGCTCGCTCGGAGATCGTGACGTTCGGAGCCCCCGACGAGCTGAAAGTCGACGAGAACGGTGTTGTCGGTGGCGGAGTTCATCTGGCGCCCAAGGAACTACACGAACTCGTCGACAGTCGCGGTGACGACGTTGTGTTCTTCGACGGCCGCAATGCATTCGAAGCCGAGATCGGCCGCTTCCGGGATGCGGTAGTTCCGGACGTCGCCACCACCCGCGATTTCGTCGACGAACTCGACAGTGGAAAATACGACCATCTCAAGGGCAAAGCCGTAGTCACCTACTGCACTGGCGGAGTGCGCTGTGAGGTGTTGTCTTCGCTGATGCGCTCACGTGGCTTCGACGAGGTCTACCAGTTGGACGGCGGAATCGTCCGTTACGGCGAGACTTTCGGCGACCGCGGCCTCTGGGATGGTTCCCTGTACGTGTTCGACAAGCGGATGAACATCGAGTTCTCATCCGAAGCCAAGACACTCGGCGTGTGTGTCGATTGTGGTACTCCGACACCGCGGTACCGCAATCGGATCGACGGCGACGGCCGCACCCTCGAATTGCTCTGCGAGAGTTGTTCACCAGACCTCGAGCAGGACTGAGCAGTGCCCAAGGCACCGTTGCCGATCCGAAACGGTCTCGGACCCGACCGGCTGCGGATGCCGGCGGAGTCGTCGGCGCATACCGTCCTCGAGCATCTGATCGGCGAGCACCCGGGGGAGCGGGACCTGTGGGCGGACCTCGTGAATGCCGGAGACGTCGTCGACGAGCACGGGCGGAAGATCACGAGTCGAACGCCCTATCAGCCGACCCGCTTCGTGTACTTCTACCGCGAGCCGGCCCCCGAGATTCCGGTTCCGCACGAGATCAAGATCTTGTACCGCGACGACTCCATTCTCGTGATCGACAAACCGCACTTCCTGGCGACCATTCCGCGGGGAGCGCACATCGTCGAAAGCGCCGTCGTGCGACTGCGTCGTGATCTGGATCTTCCGGACCTTGCGCCCGTTCACCGCCTCGACCGAATGACGGCGGGTGTCATCGTGTTCACGGTGACACCGGACCTACGACGGCCGTACCAGGAACTTTTTGCCGAGCAGCGGATCGTCAAGGAATACGAGGCGATTGCAGGGTTCGATCCGGAACTGACTTTCCCTCGCACGGTGCGTAGCCGCATCAACAAAGTTCACGGCGAGATGACGGCTACCGAGATCGATGGCGAGCCGAACAGTGAGACTTCGATCGAACTGATCGAGACGATCACCGACTCGGCCGGCCGGACTCTCGGCCGATACAGGTTGCTCCCACGGACCGGCCGTACCCATCAGCTTCGGCTGCACATCAACTCGCTGGGCGTCCCGATCGTCGGTGACAATTACTACCCCGAGTACCTTCCCGCGGTGCCCGGCGACTTCTCGACTCCGTTGCGATTGTTGGCGCGGGCGTTGGAATACCCGGATCCGATCACCGGGCAGACTCGCAGGTTCGTGAGTTCGCGCAGCCTCGACGCAGGCCTGTGAACACCGCTGTTCGTGGGCGTGTGCAAACCGCTTCCGTCCTCGTGAAAGAATGTGTACCCGTGAAGACCTTCGAATCCTTGTTCGCCGAATTGACCGAGCGTGCTGCTACTCGCCCCGAGGGGTCCGGCACTGTCGCCGCCCTCGACGCCGGTGTGCATGCTCAGGGCAAAAAGGTCATCGAGGAAGCCGGTGAAGTGTGGATCGCTGCGGAATACCAGAGCGATGAGCAGCTAGCCGAGGAAATTTCCCAGCTGCTGTACTGGACGCAGGTGTTGATGGTCGGTCGCGGACTGACCCTCGAGGACGTGTACCGACATCTGTGATCGGAGCTGACCAGCGAGATGTTCGCCATCTCGCTCGTCCAGGGCTTCCGATTCATGTCGTCTCACGTCACCCACACCTTCCGAAAGGACATCCACCATGCTGCGCGTAGCAGTTCCCAACAAAGGCTCACTGTCCGAGTCCGCCGCCGAAATTCTCAGCGAGGCCGGCTACCGTCGACGCACCGATTCCCGTGATCTGACGGTCCTCGATCCTGCCAACCAGGTCGAGTTCTTCTTCTTGCGTCCCAAGGACATTGCGATCTACGTCGGCTCCGGTGAGCTGGATCTCGGTATCACTGGTCGTGATCTCGCCGGCGACTCGGGCGCTCCCGTATCCGAGCGTCTGTCACTGGGCTTCGGCCGTTCGTCGTTCCGCTACGCAGCACCAGCAGGCAAGGACTGGGCCGTTGAGGATCTGTCCGGCCTGCGCATTGCGACGTCGTACCCGAACCTTGTCCGCAAGGACCTCACCGATCGCGGACTCGACGCAACCGTCATCCGTCTCGACGGAGCAGTGGAGATTTCGATTCAGCTCGGTGTCGCCGACGCGATCGCCGACGTGGTCGGGTCGGGTCGTACTCTCCGCCAACACAACCTCGTTGCTTTCGGTGAATCGCTCTGCGATTCCGAAGGTGTCCTGATCGAGCGCACCGGCGCTCCGCAGGACGATCCCGCACGCAATCAGCTCATCGAACGCGTACGCGGAATTGTCTTCGCGCAGCAGAATCTGATGATCGACTACGACTGCCCGCGCACCATCCTCGACGACGCGATCAAGATGACTCCGGGTATGGAGTCGCCGACCCTCTCGCCGTTGGCTGACCCCGACTGGGTCGCGGTTCGCGCGATGGTTCCGATCAAGGGACACAACCAGGTGATGGATGCCTTGGCGGAACTCGGCGCCAAGGCCATCCTCGCGTCGAACATCCGCTCGGTACGCGCTTTCTGATCACCGTCTGAATAGATTTACGCGCATTCGCGCCCGTTCCTGGAAATCAGGAACGGGCGCGAATTTGCAAAGTTTGGGCGATACGGCCGACGGCACCCTGCTCGTCGTAGAGCACTCCCGCACACATGCCGACGCCGTCCGGACCGGTAGTGGTTTCGGCGGCGACACCGACCCACTCGCCCTCGGGTACACGGAAGATATGCACCGTGAGATCGGTGTTGAGGAACGTCCAGTGCTCAGGGTCGAGCTTGGCGCCGACGCCGTTGGAGATGTCGGCCACCGCGAACAAACGCTCGAGGGCAGACATCTTCTCGCCCTCGACCAGCTCGGGCTTGGGGCGTGCCCAGACCTTCCCGGTTCCCACGCACCCGATCGGAGCAATCCAGGACCAGTCGAGGGTCTTGAGGTAGCCGACGCTCCAGAGACCCTCGAGAACGCCCGGGGTGCCGCTGTCACGGGGTTCGAGCGGGGGATCGACTACGTGGACGACCTCGCCGGTATCGACGGTCTCCATCCGCCATGCCGTACCGCGCGCAACCGCGCGGGCAGATCCGTCGGCGGTGGTTGCCCACAGCTCGGCGACGATCAATTCGATTCGGCGACCGGGGCGTTCGATCCACGACCGGACTTCGAGGTCGGCAATCGGAATGGGCCCGAGAATCTCGACGACGACGCGCGTCAGACGGGTTTCGTCGCGCGCACCGCACCGCTCGAGGGCTCGTACCAACAGCGCCGACGGGGGAGCACCGTGCTGCAGTGTCGGGCCCCAGATGCTGACAGTCGCCTGCGTGCTCGCGAACCGCTCGTGCCCTTCCTCCGTGGTTCCGAGGTAGCGGTAGTACGAACTGTCCGTCATGTTATGAATTCTCCTTTGCAGCAACAGGTTCGGTGCTCAGCAGGTCCGGCCAACCTGGATACGGCGGTGGTGTTCCGCCGAACGAGGGGCACAGTGACTTGTGATCGCACCAGTCGCACAGTTTGCCAGGCTTGGGTCTGAAGTCTCCGGTCGCACCTGCCGCGAGGATCGCCTTCCAAATGGCGGAGAGGGTCCGCTCGAATCGAATGAGCTCGTCGTGATCCGGGGCGTACGTGAGAATCGAGCCGGAGGCCAGATAGATCAGGCGCAGTTGCGCGGGAACGATTCCGCGAGTGCGCAGCAATACGAGCGCGTAGAACTTCATCTGGAAGAGCGCTTTGGACTCGGTGAACTCGCGGGGTGCCTTTCCGGTCTTGTAGTCGACCACCCTCACCTCACCGGTAGGTGCAACGTCTATCCGGTCGACGAAGCCGCGGAGTCGAACGCCGTTCTCCAACTCGGTCTCGACGTAGACCTCGCACGCCTCGGCATCGAATCGAGTGGGATCTTCGAGCGTGTAGTACGTCGCGACGAGCTTGCCGACTTCGCCGAGAAACGCGTCCAGCTCGTCTTCCGGAATCAGATCAGCTGCCTCGGGAGACTCGGCACTGACACGTTCCCACGCGGGACGGACGAGTTCGGCTGCGCGATCGGGAACCCGGTGGCCGGTCGGGAGTGCAAAAAGCGCTTCCAAGGCCGCATGGACGACGGTGCCTCTGACCTGGGCTCTGGTAGGTGTTTCCGGAATTCTGTCGACCGCTCGGAACCGGTAGAGCAGGGGGCATTGCTTGTAGTCACCCGCACGCGAAGGAGAGAGCGCCGGCCGACTACGCGGGCGCTCCTGTGATGTTGCACCCGTTGGAGTGGGGGTTGGCAATTCGACAGAGCTCACACCTGGCAGGCTATGCGGTTGGTCCGACAACTCCGTCGGAGCCGGTGGCGAGGACACCGGAAACAAGCGAACAGGGATCATCTGCGCATGGCGAACGAGCTGCAACCAGAAGAAGGCACGACCGAAGTGGATGAGGTTGTGCAGTCCGCTGTCGCCGAGATTCCCGAACAAGAGCTTCCAGAAGCTGATCTCACTGCGCCGGGCAAGCGGCCGTCGGGGCCGTTTCGCGTCGGCGACCGAGTCCAGCTGACCGACGGCAAGGGACGCCACTACACGATCGTTCTCGAGGCGAACCGCGAGTACCACACCCACAAGGGCGGAATCGTTCACAACGATTTGATCGGCGCCGACGAGGGCAGCGTCGTCAAGTCGGTCAACGGCACGCCCTACCTCGCCCTGCGCCCGCTACTGGTCGACTACGTGCTGTCCATGCCGCGCGGTGCACAGGTCATCTACCCGAAGGACGCAGCTCAGATCGTCCACGAAGGCGACGTGTTTCCAGGAGCACGCGTGCTCGAAGCCGGAGCCGGCTCCGGCGCACTGACGTGTTCACTACTGCGTGCCGTCGGACCCGAGGGCAAGGTCATCTCCTACGAGGTCCGCGACGATCATGCCGAACACGCGGTTCGCAACGTCGAGACCTTCTTCGGTGAACGTCCGCCGAACTGGGAACTGACCATCGCCGATCTGGCGGAGTTCGATCCGGAAGCGCACGGCGGCAAGGTCGATCGCGTCGTACTCGACATGCTGGCTCCATGGGACGTCCTGCCCGCCGTCTCGAAGGCGCTCGTGCCAGGCGGCGTGTTGATCGTCTACGTCGCGACCGTTACTCAGCTCTCGAAGGTCGTCGAAGCGATGCGTGAGCAGGAATGCTGGACCGAGCCACGGTCGTGGGAATCGATCGTGCGCGGTTGGCACGTCGTCGGTTTGGCGGTGCGTCCCGAGCATCGGATGCAGGGCCACACCGCGTTCCTCGTGAGCGCTCGTCGTCTGGCCGAAGGAACGGTCACCCCGAAGCCGCAGCGGCGCGCGGGCAAGGGCTCGAACACGGCAGCCAAGTAGTCATACGAAAACAACAAGAGCGGCGATCCGGATTCCGGATCGCCGCTCTTGTCGTAGCTGGAAGTTATGCGGTGCAGGAAGCGCGGCCCATTTCCAGGAGCACGCATGCCGAGGTGTCGGACAGCTTCCAGGAGCCGTCTTCGAGCTCCCAGGTCCACGGGGTGGCGGGTGCGGCGCCGTGCGGGCTGACGACGGCGACGTCTGCGGTTGCGGTCTGACCGTCGACCTTGACGTTGTCCACGTTGAACGTGATCGCGTAGGCCGGGTTACCGCCCAGCGCAGCACTCATCGTCTCGATGTTGGCCTGACGCTTGGTTCCGTCGACCACCAGAGCGGTCTTCTCCTCGATCGGCTTGGCCGGATCGATCAGAGCGACGAGCGAAGCGTTGAGCTCCTCGGCCGTCGGAGCCGTTGCGGCAGCGGCAGCAGGCGTCGTAGCGGAAGCCGAGGCCTTGGCCGTGGTGCTCGAGGCGGCGACCGAAGTCGAGCTGGCAGCCGTCGAATCCTTGTTGTCGTCCGAGCTGCATGCGCCCATGGTCAGGACGGCAGCGACGGCACAAGCGCTGATGAGAGTCTTGCGGATGATCACAGCGTTACCTTTCGTTGTAAAGAGAGACAGGCGCTGTCTCCATCTTGTAGGCAAGGCTAACATGACCAAAACCTGGCTCGAGACCAGTCGGCACGGTCCGTACTCAGGTGTGAATTCGCACTCGCGCACCGTGTCTGGCGACACTTGGGGCCTTATGCCGGTAGCGTTGATGGATCGCACTGGGAGGAGACGCACATGAGCTCGACAGAGAACCCGGATTCGGTTGCGGCAGCAGAAGAACTCCACGCGCTACGAGTGGAAGCACAAGTACTGCGCCGACAACTTGCACAATCGCCGGAGCAGGTGCGTGAGCTGGAGTCGAAGGTGGACTCGCTGTCCATCCGAAACAGCAAGTTGATGGACACCCTCAAGGAGGCCCGTCAGCAGCTCATCGCACTTCGTGAAGAAGTCGACAGACTCGGTCAGCCGCCGAGCGGTTACGGAGTCCTTCTCTCGGTACACGAGGACAAGACCGTCGACGTGTTCACGTCGGGTCGCAAGATGCGATTGACGTGCTCACCGAACATCGACACGGACACCCTTGCCCTCGGACAGACGGTGCGCCTCAACGAGGCACTCACGATCGTCGAGGCCGGCACCTACGAGCAGGTCGGTGAGATCAGCACGCTCCGTGAGGTACTCGACGACGGCTTGCGCGCACTGGTGGTCGGTCATGCCGACGAAGAGCGCATCGTCTGGCTCGCAGCGCCGTTGGCAGCGGTCTTCGCCGACCCCGAAGCCGACATCATCGCGTACGACGCCGATTCTCCGACCAGGAAACTGCGTCCGGGCGACTCGTTGCTCGTCGACACCAAGGCCGGGTACGCCTTCGAGCGCATCCCGAAGGCCGAGGTCGAAGATCTGGTTCTCGAGGAAGTTCCGGATGTTCACTACGACGACATCGGTGGTCTCGGGCGTCAGATCGAACAGATCCGTGATGCCGTCGAACTCCCGTTCCTCCACAAGGACCTGTTCCATGAGTACTCGCTGAGGCCGCCGAAGGGTGTACTGCTCTACGGTCCGCCTGGTTGCGGTAAGACGCTCATCGCCAAGGCCGTCGCCAACTCGTTGGCGAAGAAGATCGCCGAAGCTCGCGGTCAGGACAGCAAGGACGCCAAGTCCTACTTCCTGAACATCAAGGGCCCGGAACTTCTGAACAAGTTCGTCGGCGAAACCGAGCGTCACATCCGGATGATCTTCCAGCGTGCTCGTGAGAAGGCGTCCGAGGGGACGCCGGTGATCGTCTTCTTCGACGAGATGGACTCGATCTTCCGTACCCGTGGTTCGGGAGTCTCTTCCGACGTGGAGACAACGGTCGTCCCGCAGCTGCTCAGCGAGATCGACGGTGTGGAAGGGCTCGAGAACGTCATCGTCATCGGCGCTTCCAACCGTGAGGACATGATCGACCCGGCCATCCTGCGTCCGGGCAGACTGGACGTGAAGATCAAGATCGAGCGCCCCGACGCGGAATCCGCTCAGGACATCTTCTCGAAGTACCTGGTGGACGGTCTGCCGATCAATGCGGACGACCTTGCCGAGTTCGGTGGCGATCGCACCGCATGCTTGAAGGCGATGATCGTTCGCGTCGTCGATCGCATGTACGCGGAGAGCGAAGAGAATCGTTTCCTCGAGGTCACCTACGCCAACGGCGACAAGGAAGTTCTGTTCTTCAAGGACTTCAACTCGGGTGCGATGATCCAGAACATCGTCGACCGCGCCAAGAAGTACGCGATCAAGTCGGTACTCGACACCGGTGCTCCTGGCTTGCGTGTGCAGCACCTCTTCGATTCCATCGTCGACGAGTTCGCCGAGAACGAGGATCTGCCCAACACCACCAATCCTGATGACTGGGCACGTATTTCGGGCAAGAAGGGTGAGCGGATCGTCTACATCCGCACACTCGTCACCGGTAAGAACGCCAGTGCCAGCCGCGCGATCGACACAGAGTCGAACACGGGCCAGTACCTGTAGCGAAACGAACACCGATCGGGCCGGCACTCCTCGGGAGTCGTCGGCCCGATCTGTGCGTCGCTGCCGTTCCCTCCGTTGCGATTGGACCGGTCGGTCGCGCTGGTTTAGAGTCCCGCCGTGCAGATACATCTTCGACACAATCCGTCGTCCACTGTCGCTCGCTGCTACCTCGCGCCCGGCGAACCGCTGCGCGTGGAGAGCGGGGCAATGCTCGCGCATTCCGCAGGCGTAGTTCTCGAAGCGAAGGCGCAGGGCGGCGTCCTGCAGGGACTCAAGCGGTCGATGCTCAGTGGGGAGTCGTTTTTCGTCACGACGTATACCGCTCCGCCGCAAGGTGGTTGGGTCGACGTGACCGGCGTGCTTCCCGGCGATCTGATCCCACTGACCATCACGTCCGACCGCCCGTTCTTCCTCAACCGTGGAACCTGGTTGGCCAACTCCTACGGCGTGACCGTCGAGTCCAAGTGGGGAGGCATGTCCAACCTCTTCGGCGGTGAGGGTGGATTCGGTCTGCGGGCAAGTGGCGACGGTGAAGTAGTGCTGGCCGTCTACGGCGCGATCGACGTCATCGACTTGCAGCCAGGCGAGACGGTCACGATCGATACCGGTCACGTGGTCGCCTACGACCTCGGGATGAACTTCAACATGCGGCGCGCCGTTCAGGGGCGCACCATTCAGTCGATGAAGTCCGGTGAAGGGTTTGTCTTCGACTTCACCGGCCCAGGACGCGTTCTCGCGCAGACCCGCAACCCCAGCGCGTTTGCAGCTTGGCTCTCAGCGATCACCCCGGGCTGATCACGGTCGCAGCAGTGTTCAGTCCCAGCGGTGTTCAACTCCAGCGGTGTTCAGCTCCAGCAATAGTCGGCCAGCAGCGCGCGTGAGTCCGGAACGAACGGCCACGACGGGTCCTGCAGGTGGGCGCCGAGTTCTTTCGGCGTCCACCACCAACCTTCGGCGATCTCGCTGGGTTGATGTGCCATCGGCCCGTCGTATCTGAGTTCGAACGCAAACAGGTGACAGCGCAACGGAGAGTTGTTCCACTCGCCGTCCCAGGAGATTCGAGCGATCTCCGTCAGTTGGAGTGGCTGATCTGCTGTTCCGAAGATTCCGAGTTCTTCACCGACTTCACGGATCGCGGTTTCCTGCGGCGTCTCACCTGGATCAACGACACCTCCGGCAAGACAGTCGTGATAGCCCCCGAACACCGCTTTTGTATCGGTTCGGCGATGGACGTAGATGCGGGAGCCGTCCCCGGTGCGAACCAGGACGCCCGCACTCGCGTGCCAGAGCCCACCCGAGTAGACGACGGAACGTGGTGCTCGGCCGATCGGATTACCCGTCCGGTCGTACACGGCGACTACCTCGTCCGCGGGATTCAGGTCTGCGGTGAGAGGTTGGTGCATTCCTCCAACTGTGCCACGCCTGTGGGTGCCGCGCCGCAATCACATAGGCTCTTGTGTCATGCAGCGGATCATCGGTGTCGAGGTCGAATACGGAATATCTTCACCCAGTGAGCCGTCGGCGAATCCGATTCTCACTTCAACCCAGGCGGTGCTTGCCTACGCCGCCGCAGCGGGCGTGCCACGGGCCAAGCGCACACGCTGGGATTACGAGGTCGAATCTCCGCTGCGAGATGCCCGAGGCTTCGATCTGGGGCGAATGAGCGGGCCCGCACCGGTCATCGACGCGGACGAGATCGGCGCCGCGAACATGATTCTCACCAACGGGGCACGGTTGTACGTCGACCACGCCCATCCGGAGTATTCGGCCCCCGAGGTCGCCGACCCGCTCGATGCCGTGATCTGGGACAAGGCCGGCGAACGAGTGATGGAGGCAGCTGCGCGGCATGCCTCCAGCGTGCCGGGTGCCCCACGGTTGCAGTTGTACAAGAACAACGTCGACGGCAAGGGTGCGTCGTACGGCACGCACGAGAACTACCTCTGCTCGCGTGACACCCCCTTCGCCTCGATCGTGACCGGCTTGACGCCGTTCTTCGCGTCGCGGCAGGTGATCTGTGGTTCCGGTCGTGTGGGTCTCGGTCAGTCCGGCGACGAGGCCGGATTCCAGCTTTCGCAGCGATCCGACTACATCGAGGTCGAAGTAGGCCTCGAGACCACCCTCAAGCGCGGAATCATCAACACCCGCGACGAACCGCACGCGGATGCGGACAAGTACCGCCGGCTGCACGTCATCATCGGTGACGCGAACCTCGCGGAGATGTCGACCTACCTCAAGGTGGGAACAACCGCGCTGGTACTCGACCTGATCGAGGCGGGCGTCGACCTCACCGATCTGCAACTGGCACGTCCGGTCACCGCCGTCCACCACATCAGCCACGACCCCACCCTTCGCAAGACCGTTGCGCTGGCCGACGGTCGCGAACTGACGGGGCTTGCGCTGCAACGTATTTACCTCGAACGTGTCTCGAAGTTCCTCGATCGCGAGGCGGATCGTGATCCGCGAGCGGACGATATCGTCGCCAAGTGGGCGATGGTTCTCGATCTCCTCGAGCGCGATCCCATGGAGTGCGCGAACATCCTCGACTGGCCGGCCAAACTGCGCCTGCTCGAAGGTTTCCGCAATCGTGAGGGACTCGCGTGGTCGGCTCCGCGATTGCATCTGGTGGATCTGCAGTACTCCGACGTGCGACTCGACAAGGGCCTCTACAACCGTCTGGTTGCTCGCGGCTCCATGGAGCGGCTTGTCACCGAACAGCAGGTTCTCGACGCGGTCACGAACCCTCCCACCGACACTCGCGCATACTTCCGTGGCGAGTGCTTACGCCGATTCGGTGCCGATATCGCGGCCGCGAGCTGGGATTCGGTCATCTTCGATCTCGGCGGCGAGTCGTTGATCCGCATCCCCACCCTCGAGCCGCTTCGAGGTACCAAAGCGCACGTCGGAGCGTTGCTCGACTCCGTTGACAGCGCCGCGGAACTGGTTGATCAGCTCACTCACTGAAACAGCCGATGCGGCTCGCCGTCGCGTCTCTCCACACCTGACGGTGCCGCTCGGTAGGGTGAAGGTCCGAGCGGGATCAGTTACCGACTCTGCTGGGCCGAACAGGATGCTCGCGAGAGCTCCCTTCACACAAGGAGGTCGACGGCGATGGCTCAAGAACAGACGCAGCGTGCCGGTGGCGGCGAAGACGACGAAACCACTGGTGGCGACGGCAGTGCCGGCCAGGAACGTCGTGAGAAGCTCGCTGCAGAAACCGACGACCTGCTCGACGAGATCGACGACGTGTTGGAAGAGAACGCCGAGGACTTCGTCCGTGCCTATGTCCAGAAGGGCGGCCAGTGACGGTGGATCGCGCGCCCCGGATCACCGACGGGGACACACGGTTGAGCTTCGGCTCGAATCTGTCGTCATTCTCGGAATACCTTCGGGTGCATGCACCGGAGCATCTTCCGCAGAACCGCTTCGCCGACACAGGAGGTGTTGTCATGGGCGGGGGAGACGTAGCTCCGCACGGCACCACCATCGTCGCGATCAGCTATGCGGGTGGAGTTCTGCTCGCGGGTGATCGCCGAGCGACGATGGGCAACCTCATCGCCAGCCGTGACGTGCAGAAGGTGTACGTCACGGACGACTACTCGGCTGCGGGTATCGCCGGTACGGCCGGGATCGCAATCGAACTGGTCCGGCTCTTCGCGGTCGAGCTCGAACATTACGAGAAGATCGAAGGCGTCCCACTCACGTTCGACGGCAAGGCTAATCGACTTTCGTCGATGGTTCGAGGAAATCTCGGAGCAGCGATGCAAGGTTTGGCGGTCGTGCCATTGCTCGTGGGTTACGACCTGGACGCGGTCGATCCGTCGAGGGCAGGTCGCATCGTCTCCTACGACGTCGTCGGTGGGCGATACGAGGAGCGCGCGGGCTATCACGCAGTCGGATCCGGTTCCCTGTTCGCGAAATCGGCGCTCAAGAAGCTGTATTCCCCGGGAATCGACGAGGACACCGCGCTTCGGTTCGCAGTCGAGGCGCTGTACGACGCGGCAGATGACGATTCGGCTACCGGTGGTCCTGATCTGACACGCGGGATCTATCCGACTGCGGTCACCATCACCTCGGCCGGTGCCGTGGAGTTGTCGACGGCCAAGGCTGCCGAGATCGCAAGGGAGATCGTCGCGGCTCGTACTGCGACAGCGAGTCCGGAAGGGGAGTCTGCGCTATGACGATGCCGTACTACGCATCAGCCGAACAGATCATGCGCGATCGTTCGGAATTGGCGCGCAAGGGAATTGCCCGCGGACGCAGCGTCGTCGTTCTCACCTACCGCGACGGAGTGCTCTTTGTCGCCGAGAACCCGTCGAGGGCGCTGCACAAGGTCAGTGAACTGTACGACCGTCTCGGATTTGCGGCAGTGGGCAAGTACAACGAGTTCGAGAATCTGCGCCGCGCGGGCATCGTCCACGCCGACATGCGTGGGTACTCGTACGACCGTCGGGACGTCACGGGGCGTTCCCTCGCCAATGCGTACGCACAGACCTTGGGAACGATCTTCACCGAGCAGCCCAAGCCGTACGAGGTCGAGATCTGCGTTGCCGAGATCGGCCGTTTCGGGAGTAGTACGCCGGCTCAGCTCTACCGGATCACGTACGACGGTTCCATCGCGGACGAGCAGGAATTCGTGGTCATGGGCGGTACAACCGAACCGATCGTGACGGCGATGCGCGAGTCCTACCAGCGAGACCTCGACCTCGAATCCGCGGTGCGGCTCGCGGTTGGGGCGCTTCAAAAGGGCGGTCCGGCGCCGGCCGGAACCACTGAGGCGGAACCGCGAACACTCGATGTGAGTGCACTCGAGGTTGCCGTTCTCGACAGCAACCGTCCACGCCGTGCGTTCAAAAGAATCGCTGGTTCGGCATTGGAAGAGATGCTTCCAACTCCGGCAGCAACTGAGGACGCGCCGCCGGCAAACGGCGACGCACCCTCGTAGTTGCTGCGTCGGTCTGGGAGTTACTGCAGGTCTGGAGTTACTGCGTGATTCTGTAGACGGCCACCGCGCCCGGTTCGGTGTCGAAATCGAACCGGCGCGCGTCTGCCACCACTTCACCGTCGGTGGCGATGGCTACCGGTGAATCGGCCACTCGAACCGACATCGAGGACACGAGTTCGCGAACGTAGACCCGCGAGCTGCCCAATGTTCCTGTGGCAGCAGCAAACAGCAGGCGTGAACGCGAGAACTTCTTGTCCGCGCGCAAGTAGCGGACGTCCAGCAGTCCACGGTTCATCTCCGGACGCGACATCGGCACCTGATCAGCGGGGGAGTATCGCCCGTTTCCGACGAACAGCATCCAGATGGTGGTCCGCTTCCCGTCGATGGTGACAGTCATCGGCTCTGCCGCTGCGAGAACCCGGATCATTGCAGCACCAGCGGCCGGCCACTTACCGAAACGCGGTTCCCACTTTTCCCTCAGACGCACAGCGTCCGGGTATCCGCCCAGGCTGGCTGTGTTGAGAAACCGTGCAGTCACTCCGGAATCCGTGCGCACCACCGCGTGGTCGACAAATGCCGCCTGACCGGACTCGACTGCCTGTGCGGTCTCCTCGACATTCACCGCCCCGACGTCGCGGGCGAAATGGTTCAACGTTCCGCCGGGAAAGACGGCAAGTGGTAGCTCGTGCTTTGTCGCCGCGGTCGCGACCGTGACCACTGTTCCGTCGCCGCCGCATACTCCTAACGCTTTCGGCGAGAGTTCGGGGATCTTGGCATCGATCTGCATGTCGAAGTCGATGTCCGCGTCGAACTCGTAGACGATGGCTTCCGGTAGCAGTTCTCGAATCGATTCCACGATCCCGTCGTCCTCGGAGCCTGAACCAGGATTGGTGAAGACCAACAAGCCTTCTCCGCGCGCGAGCGCGGGAACCACGCACTCGGGTCCGAGTTCGGCGGGTTCTTCGTCTCGCACCGCCCACCAACGACGTGTGCCGGCAGCGATTGCGCCGCCGACCGCGAGGCCTGCGAAGACGTCGGACGGCCAGTGCACTCCGTTGTGAACGCGTGAGTACGCCACTGCTGCGGCCAGTGGCGCGAGTGCGGCGCCCGCCGCCGGGGACTCCATGGCCACTGCCGCGGTGAATGCCGCGGCAGAAGACGAATGCCCGGAGGGGAACGAGGACGACGTCGGAATGTCGACGCCTCGCTTCGGGCTCAGCCAGACACGCGCCGGTGGGCGCCGGCGGGGGAAGAGGGGCTTGAGTATGCCGTTGGCCAGCGCGCTCGAACCTGCCAGCGCGAGCATCCCACGTGCCGCTGCCCTCCTGGGGCGGCCACCGATCATCGCGAGCAAGGCTGCGACAACCATCCACAAAACGCCGTGATCGGCAGCTCTGGAGAGAAACCGCATGGTCGGGTCGAGCACGGAAGGACGCAGTGCTCCAGTGCTTTCCATGACTTTGACGTCGCTTCGGACAACTTTTCGGCGAATAAGGCTCACACCGTCACACTATGCCGCCGCCCGACGTTGTCGAGTCGTGACTTACGACGCGATCGAAGTACACGGGTGAACCTCGCATTCTGGTTGTAGTGTCGAAGTGTGCAGAGACGAATCATGGGTATCGAGACGGAATTCGGCGTTACCTGCACCTTTCACGGGCACAGGCGACTGAGCCCCGACGAGGTTGCTCGTTACCTCTTCCGTCGTGTCGTGTCGTGGGGTCGCAGCTCCAATGTCTTCCTCCGTAACGGAGCCCGCTTGTACCTGGATGTGGGTTCGCACCCGGAGTACGCGACCGCAGAGTGCGACAGCCTCATCCAGTTGGTCAATCACGACCGTGCCGGTGAGCGAGTGCTCGAAGAACTGCTGATCGACGCCGAGGCGAGACTCGCCGAGGAGGGGATCGGTGGCGACATCTACCTCTTCAAGAACAACACCGACTCGGCCGGAAACTCGTACGGATGCCACGAGAACTTTCTCGTCGCGCGCGCCGGTGAGTTTTCCCGCATTTCGGATGTCTTGTTGCCGTTCCTCGTCACGCGCCAGTTGATCTGCGGCGCCGGCAAGGTGCTGCAGACGCCGAAGGCCGCGACGTTCTGCCTCTCGCAGCGTGCGGAACACATCTGGGAAGGTGTCTCGTCGGCGACCACGCGCTCGCGCCCGATCATCAACACCCGCGACGAACCGCATGCCGACGCCGAGAAGTACCGCCGACTGCACGTGATCGTCGGCGATTCGAACATGGCCGAAACAACGACGATGCTCAAGGTCGGTTCTGCAGCACTCGTGCTCGAGATGATCGAAGCCGGGGTTTCGTTCCGCGATTTCGCTTTGGACAACCCGATTCGTGCCATCCGCGAGGTGAGTCACGACGTGACGGGTAAAAAGCCTGTCCGTCTAGCTGGTGGTCGTCAGGCCAGTGCCCTCGACATTCAACGCGAATACCACGCCAAGGCAGTCGAACACCTGCGTAACCGCGAACCGGACCCGCAGGTCGAGCAGGTAGTCGACCTGTGGGGTCGCACCCTCGATGCCGTCGAAGCTCAGGATTTCGCGAAGGTCGACACGGAAATCGACTGGGTCATCAAGCGCAAGCTGTTCCAGCGCTACCAGGACCGTCACGGTTTCGACCTGTCCGATCCCAAGATCGCGCAGCTCGACTTGGCGTACCACGACATCAAACGCGGCCGGGGTGTCTTCGACGTGCTGCAGCGAAAGGGCTTGGTCAAGCGGGTCACCGAGGACGAGACGATCGACGATGCCGTCGAGAATCCGCCGCAGACCACGCGCGCCAAATTGCGAGGCGACTTCATCACTGCAGCCCAGGCCGCAGGCAGGGACTTCACGGTCGACTGGGTTCACCTCAAGCTCAACGACCAGGCGCAGAGAACGGTGCTGTGCAAGGATCCGTTCCGTTCCGTCGACGAGCGTGTCGAGCGTTTGATCGCTTCGATGTAGGTCACTCATTTTCACGATTTACAACACGGCAGGTCTGTTTTGCGGCGACGCGCCGGGCACGAAAGTGTCCGGCGCGCGTTCGGTTATCGGATAGCCACTAGGATTTCGGCGTGGCGACATCAAAAATCGAGCGGTTGATGAACCTGGTGATCGCATTGCTGTCCACCAGACAGTTCCTCACGGCGGAGAAAATCCGCGACAGTGTGGCCGGGTACAACGATTCCGCGAACTACGAAGCGTTCAGTCGCATGTTCGAACGCGACAAGAACGAACTTCGTGACCTGGGTGTCCCGTTGGAAACCGGTCTGGCAGGACGGTTCTCGACAGTCGAGGGTTATCGGATCAATCGCAATGCCTATGAGCTTCCGGACGTTGACCTCACCAGCGAGGAATCTGCTGCGGTTGCCGTCGCCGTGCAGTTGTGGGAGTCGCCGGAACTGATTTCGGCAGCCCAGAGTGCACTACTCAAACTCCGAGCGGCCGGCGTCCAGGTCGACTCAGAAGTCAGTGCCGCGCCGGTCACGGCGATTCCCGCGCGCACCCGCGGTTCGGAGCCCGCGCTCGGCAAGCTGCTTGCAGCCGTCGACGCCGGACGAGCAGTTCATTTTCAGCACCGCGGCGCGTTGAACGAACCGTTCACCGAGCGCACCGTCGAGCCGTGGGGCGTCGTCACGCACAACGGCAAGTGGTATCTGGTCGGGCACGACGTCGACCGTGATGCGGTGAGGACCTTCCGGCTCTCCCGGATCGGTGACGATGTCAGGGAGTTCGGCCCGGCCGGTTCGGTTCACAAACCCGAAGGTGTTGATCTTCGCGAGGTCGTCGACCGCGTGACCGGATCGGGAGTCGTCACCGGAACCGCCACGGTCTGGGTCGCAGACGGCCGCGCACATGAGCTTCGGCGGCTTGCGACGTCGTCGTCCGATCGGCGGCTGACCGATCGTGATGGCAGCGTGCTGGCTATTCCCGTCCGATCCTGGGAATGGACCGCTCGGTTGATCGCCGGTCACGGTTTGGATGCACTGGTGTTGGACCCACCGGATTTGCGTGCTGAGGTCGTCGCGAAGCTTCGCGCCGCCGCGGCGAGCCCGGCCACCAGCAATGACGGACAGGGGGACAACTGATGAGCAATCGACTGTCATCGCGGTTGGCACGGCTGCTCAACCTCGTGCCGTACTTCATCGCGAATCCGGGCATCAGTCCCGCCGAGGCCGCCGAGGAACTCGGCGTCAGCACGACTCAACTGATGACCGATCTGAATCAGCTGTGGGTGTGCGGACTGCCCGGGTACGGTCCCGGCGATCTCATCGACCTGTCCTTCTCCGAGGAAAGTATCGAGGTCACGTTCTCGGCCGGGATCGATCGCCCGCTGCGCCTCACCTCTACCGAAGCGACGGCATTGCTGATCGCCCTTCGGTCGTTGGTGGAAATGCCGGGCATGGTCGATCCGTCGTCGGCCCAGCGCGCTATCGCGAAGATCGAGGACGCAGCAGGCTCGGCCGCGGCACGAGCCATCGGTCAGGACCGGGATACATCGCCGGCGCCGGACATCGCCGAAGACCCGATCGCCGCGACGGTCAGAGCCGCGCTCGCAGACAAGACCGCCCTGCGATTGACGTATTACTCGGCCTCGCGTGACGCGGTCTCCGAGCGCATCGTCGATCCCGTTCGTATCGTGTTGGTCGACAACTACAGCTACCTCCAGGCCTGGTGCCGTCAGGCCGAGGGTGTGCGGTTGTTCCGATTCGATCGGATCGATGCCGCCGTCCAACTCGACGAGCCGGCCGACCCGCCGCCGCAGGCCCTCGAGGAGGATTCGAATCTCGAGTTGTTCAGCGGCGACGGTTCCCTTCCGGAAGCACGGTTGTTCATCACCAAAGAGTGGGTGTGGATGCTCGACTACTACCCGATGGACGTCGAGCACGTGAACGGCGACGGGTCGGTCGAGGCGACGATGAGTTTCGGAACACTCGAATGGATGGCAAGGCTGGTGTTGGGATTCGGTGAGGGAGTTCGGGTCCTTCATCCGCCGGAACTGGTCTCCGAAGTCCATGATCGGGCCGTTGCGGCACTCGACGCCTACGACGTAATCGGTTCGTAAAAGTTGGGGAAACTACGCGTTCAGTGGGTTCGCAGGAAACAAACAGGTAAAAGGTAGCTGAAGTAAGTGCTTTGACACCTCCGAGCGCCGGTTGTGTCCGGTAGCATCGAGGAATCTGATCATGGGAGGTCGTTATGGGTGCAATGCAGCCGATGCATTGGCTGATTGTCGCTGTTGTCGTCGTAATTCTGTTCGGGTCGAAGAAGCTTCCCGATGCAGCACGCGGTCTGGGTCGTTCACTCCGCATCTTCAAGAGCGAAGTCAAGGAAATGCAGAACGACGATGCGGCGCCCGCAAGCGCGCCGGTCGCACAGCCTGCTCCGGCACAGTTGCCGACGGCCAACACCGCGGTGGTCGCAAACGGTGCAGCAGCACCTGTTGCGCAGCCGACCGAAGTCAAGCCGCTCTAGTACACACTGCGTTCTAGCCGGGGTGAAATATTCGTTCACCCCGGTTGTCTGCTGACCAAGACCAGGATGCACAGTGCGTATTCCGTTAGATCCGCGTAACCGCAAGCGGAAGGTCAACCCAGACGGCACCATGTCGTTGGTCGACCACCTGTACGAATTGCGGACTCGTTTGTTGTTCGCATTCCTCGGCGTGATCATCACCACGGCGTTCGGCTTCTTCTGGTACTCACACTCGATACTCGGTCTCGAGAGTCTGGGCGATCTGCTTCGTGGACCGTATTGCGAGCTTCCGTCCGAGAGTCGCGCCAACCTCAGCACCGACGACGCGTGCCGATTGCTGGCGACCGGGCCGTTCGAGCAGTTCATGCTGCGATTCAAAGTGGCGCTCACCGCCGGCATCGTTCTTGCCTGCCCGGTGTGGCTTTACCAATTGTGGGCATTCATCACCCCGGGGCTCTACGCCAAAGAACGTCGATACGCGGTCGGATTCGTCACCGCCGGTGCCGCTCTCTTCATTCTCGGCGCGATCCTGGCGTACCTCGTCGTGGCGAAGGCTTTGCACTTCCTCCTGACCATCGGTGACAACGTCCAGATCACCGCGCTCAGTGGTTCGGAGTACTTCGGCTTCATCATCAACCTGCTGCTCATCTTCGGTGTCAGCTTCGAAATTCCACTGCTCGTCGTCGTGCTGAACTTTGCCGGCATTCTGACGTACGAGCGTTTGAAGGCCTGGCGTCGAGGATTGATCTTCGGGCTTTTCGTATTTGCTGCAGTCGCCACGCCGGGTTCGGATCCGTTCTCGATGCTGGCGCTCGCGCTGGCCCTGACGCTTCTCTTCGAGGTCGCTGTTCAGATCGCTCGCCTCAACGACAAACGTAAGGCCAAGCGAGCCGGTGAAGACTGGGGCGCACTGTCCGACGAGGAAGCTTCCTCCATCTCGTCTCCGTCCGATCTGAACGAGGCTTTCGACAATCCGACCAAACCCAAGGCCGAATCGAGTGGATTGTTCGGACGTAAGTCCAAGTCCAAGGCTCCGGTTGCGGAGAAATCCGACACCGGCGGCGACAACGCGCCCGGTCAGGATTTCACTGACACCCTCTGAGCGCCGTGCCACCACGTCGGCGGCGTGTGAAACCCTGACGAGGTGGTTATGAACAAGAGTGAACTGAGCACGTTTGCGTCCAGCCTGAAGTTCGAACTCGATCCATTCCAGGTGAAGGCATGCGTTGCGCTCGAAGCGGGCCACGGAGTCCTTGTCTGCGCGCCGACCGGCGCAGGCAAGACCGTGGTCGGCGAGTTCGCTGTCCACCTGGCTCTCGCGGCGGGCCGCAAGTGTTTCTACACGACGCCGATCAAGGCGTTGAGTAATCAGAAGTACGCAGAACTCGTCGAGCGGTACGGCCCGAGCGAGGTCGGCCTGCTGACGGGTGATTCGAGTATCAACTCCGACGCACCGGTGGTCGTCATGACCACTGAAGTCCTGCGGAACATGCTCTACGCAAATTCCGAGGCACTGCGCGGGCTTTCGCACGTAGTCATGGACGAAGTGCACTACTTGGCGGACCGGTTCCGTGGTGCGGTGTGGGAGGAAGTGATCCTGCACCTGTCCGAGGACGTTCGGCTGGTGAGTTTGTCGGCGACCGTGAGCAATGCCGAAGAATTCGGCTCCTGGATGGAAACCGTCCGCGGCGACACCACCGTGGTCGTCGACGAGACGCGGCCGATCCCGCTGTGGCAGCACATCATGGTCGGTCGACGGATCTTCGATCTCTTCGACAGCCGCAGTCATCCTGCCGCTGGGCCGAAGACCGTGCTCGTCGATCAGGATCTGGTTCGCCACGTCAAGCAGCGTCAGGCTCTCGAACGCGTCGAGAGCTGGCAGCCGCGTGGCCGCGGGCGTCGTGGCAGCTACCAGAGTTCCAACGATTTCCGACCCTTGCCACGACCTGACGTCATCGCGCAGCTGGACCAGTCCGGACTGCTCCCGGCGATCACCTTCATCTTCAGCCGCGCCGGTTGTGATGCGGCTCTTGCACAGTGCCTGCGGTCCCGACTGGATCTGACTTCGCCGGAGCAGGTTCGCGAGATCGACACCATCATCGAGAAACACACCGGGGAACTACCCGAGGAGGATCTCGAAGTTCTCGGATATCGGGACTGGTGCAAGGCACTGCGACGCGGACTGGCCTCTCACCATGCCGGCATGTTGCCGGCATTTCGCCAGACAGTCGAGGAACTGTTCGTCAAAGGTCTCGTGCGTGCGGTCTTCGCGACCGAGACGCTGGCCCTCGGCATCAACATGCCGGCACGCACGGTGGTCCTCGAACGTCTGGTCAAGTACAACGGTGAATCGCATGCCGAACTGACACCGGGGGAGTACACGCAGCTGACCGGTCGGGCAGGCCGACGCGGCATCGACGTCGAAGGGCACGCTGTGGTCCTGTGGCAGCCCGGGGTCGAGCCCACGGATGTCGCCGGCTTGGCGTCGACCCGGACGTTCCCGCTCCGCAGTTCGTTCCGCCCCTCGTACAACATGTCGATCAACCTCGTCGAACGCATGGGCGCGGCCGATTCACGGAAGCTGCTCGAGCGTTCCTTCGCACAGTTCCAAGCGGATCGCTCGGTGGTCGGCCTGGTGCGTGGCATCGAGCGGAACGAAGAAGCCCTGAAGGGTTTGCAGGAGAAACTCGGCGGTGCGGACGGCGAATACTTCGAATACGCGTCGTTGCGTGAGCGGCTCAGTGCGCGCGAGCGCGCGCTCGAACGTAAGGGCCGCGAAGATCGACGCGGAGATGCGGTGGAGTCCCTCCGTGCACTCGCCCGCGGTGACGTGATCGCAATTCCCATCGGTCGTCATTCCGGGGTGGCAGTGGTCCTCGTCCCGGACAACGATCCGAAGGACCCGCGTCCGCTGGTTCTGACTGCCGATCAGTGGGCCGGCCGACTCTCCTCGGGTGATTTCCCGGAAGCAGCCGACGTTCTGGGAAAGATGCGCCTGCCCAAGCATGTCGATCACCACACCGCAAGGATCCGGCGCGATCTGGCCTCGGCGTTGCGTAGTACCGGGATCAGTGCCCCCCGGCGGAAGAAGCGCCACAAGGCGGGCGCGTCCGAAGACGCCGAGGTCGCTACTTTGCGACGCGCTATTCGCTCGCATCCGTGCCACAGCTGGCCCGATCGTGAACATCTGAGCCGGATCGGTGAGCGCTACAACCGGCTGGCCCGGGAAACGCAGTCGATGAGGGAAAAGGCAGCGGCCACCACCAACTCGTTGGCGCGGACGTTCGACCGCATCATTGCGCTACTCAAAGAGCGTGAGTACATGACTGCCGAAGCAGCGCCCGAAGTCACCGAATCCGGACGACGACTCAGCCGCATCTACTCCGAAAGCGACCTTCTGGTCGCCGAGTGCCTGCGGACCGGGGCGTGGACAGGTCTCAGCCCGGCCGAGTTGGCGGCCGTCGTCTCCTCGGTGGTCTACGAATCACGTCGGGACGGCGACACCGTTGATCGGGTGCCGACAGCGGCGCTTCGTCACGCCCTCAACGACACTCAACGATTGTGGAGCGAACTGCGGTCGGACGAGATTCGCCACAAGCTGCCGCCGACGCGGGAACCGGATCTCGGATTCGTCACCGCCGTTTATCACTGGGCGAGTGAGAACTCGCTTGTCGACGCACTGATCGCGGCCGGAGCACAGGGCCGTGCGCTGTCTGCGGGTGACTTTGTACGTTGGTGTCGTCAGGTGATCGATCTCCTCGATCAGGTCCGCCTGACATCGACGGATGCCGACGTCGCGAAGACTGCGGCGCGGGCGGTAGCTGCAATTCGTCGCGGGGTAGTTGCTGTCGACGCAGCATGACCGCAACTATGTGGTTTGATTCGCAGACTGGTATTTCGAGTGGGAGGCGAACATGAGCGGGCCTTACGGACCGAACGATCCGAATCGGCAATGGGGTCCTGGTGATCAGCAGCAGCCGAACGAGCAGCAGTGGGGGCAGAATCCTCAGCAGCCGGGCGGTCAGCAGCAGCCTGGTCAGCAGCCCGGCCAGCAGCAGCCGTGGGGTCAGCCTGGTCAAACACCGCAGCCCGGTCAACAACCCGGCCAGCAACAGCCGTGGGGACAACCTGCCTACGGCCAGCCCGGGCAGCCTGGTGGTCAGCCTGCGTACGGTCAGCCGCAGCAACCTGGACAAGGACAACCCGGCCAGCAACAGCCGTGGGGACAACCCCAGCAGCAGCCTCCCGCTCAGCCGTGGGGTCAGCCCGGGCAACAGCAGGCACCTGACGCAACCCAGGCCTGGGGTCAGCCGCCTGCTGCCGCACCTCAGCAGGCATGGGGCGCCGCGGCTCCCGGCCAAGCGCCGGGACAGCAGAATCAGTGGAACCAGGCTCAGCCGTTCCCGAGTCCCGGTGCGCCCGGAAACCAGTCGGGTAAGTCGAAGAAGCCTTTGATCTTCGGTGCGATCGGTGTTCTCGTCGTTCTTGCTGCTGTCGTGGTGGCCCTGGTGTTCGGTGTCTTCGGCAAGAACACACTCGATCAGAGCGCGGCTCAGGCCGGCGTCGAGAAGATCGTCACCGAGTCCTACGGGGCAAAGAACGTGAGCAACGTTCAGTGCCCCGCGGACCAGGAAGTCAAGTCAGGCAACAAGTTCACCTGCACGCTTTCGATCGCGGGTGTGAAGTCGAACGTGACTGTGACGTTTGTCGACGACAACGGCACGTACGAGGTCAGCCGCCCGAGCTGACGCTCTACTGGTCGGAACGGCCTGCCGCCGCAGCCGCGAGCGCGGCGGCAAGCCGTCCGGCCGAGCGCTCGATGTTCAGCGAGGCCGCCACTTCCTCGAAGCGTGCGGGATCGGCGGGGGTCGCCGGGAGTTGGTCGTCCTTCGAGAACTGAACGTCCGCGTCGCGAACCACTCGTACTACCGGCAACGCAGCATCAAGGTAAGCGATGGCCTCTGGTGAGGTGAGTTTTGCGCGAATTCCCTTGGCCATGTCGGATTCCGGATCAGCTGCGGCCGCGCGAAGTCCGGCCAACGAGCCGTAGCGCAGCATCAGCGTCGACGCAGTCTTCTCACCGACACCCTTGATGCCGGGTAGACCGTCGGAGGCGTCTCCGCGCAGTACCGCGAGTTCGGCGTATGCCTCGCCCGCACGGTCACCGGGTACTCCGTACTTCTCGGCAACCTCGACCGGTCCGAAGAGTTCTGCCTTGGACAAGCCACGGCCCACGTAGAGGACACGAACGGGCACGTACTCGTCGGTGACGACCTGCAGAAGGTCTCGGTCACCACTGACGACGACGGTGAGATCTTCGCGCTCGGTGGCGGCAAGCGTTCCCAGCACGTCGTCGGCTTCGAGTCCGACGGCACCCGCCGTCGCGATTCCTGCTGCTGCGAGCACGTCCATGATCATGTCGACCTGAGGCGTCAACGTGTCCGGAACTTCTTCGGACGAACCGTCAGAGCCTTCTTCGACGCGATGCGCTTTGTACGTCGGGACTGCATCGACGCGGAACTGCGGTCGCCAATCCAAGTCCAGGCACACCGCGAGACGACTCGGCTGGTGTTTGGTGATCAGGGAAGCCACCATGTCGGTGAAACCGCGCACGGCGTTGACAGGTCTTCCGTCGGGGTCGACGAATGACTCGGGCAGCGCGTAGAACGCACGAAACCACAGGCTGGCACCGTCGAGGAGAAGCAATGGCCCACTCATGGTCACCATCCTGCCAGTCGGCACTAACCTGTAAGCCATGACGTCTCCAGCCGAACAGGATTCCCGATTCTCCAGCGCCGTCTACGGCGCACGTATCGCTCGCGCCGCGGAGTTGGCTCGATCAGCAGGACTCGACGGTCTGGTGGTGACTCCAGGCCCGGATCTGCGGTACCTGACGGGTTCTCGGGCCGACTCGTTCGAGCGCTTGACCGCGTTGGTCATCGCTGCGGACACGGCGAAGGCGTCTGTCGTGCTTCCTCGCTTGGAGTTGGCGTCGTTGAAGGAATCGGCGGTGGGCGATCTCGGGCTGACCGTCCTCGACTGGGTCGACAGTGTCGACCCGTATGCGATTGTGGCGGCGCAACTCCCGACCGGCGCCAAGGTTGCGGTGACGGATGCGATGCCTGCATTGCACCTGATCCCGCTCGCAGACACCTTGGGCGCGTTGCCGATCCTCGCTACCGGCGTATTGCGTGAATTGCGGATGGTCAAGGACGACGCCGAGATCGAGGCGTTGCGACGGGCCGGTGCGGCGATCGACCGTGTTCACGCCCGCATGGCCGAGTTCTTGATCGTCGGCCATACGGAAGCCGAAGTGGGCGAGGCAATTTCGGAGGCGATTCTCGAAGAGGGGCACACCGAGGCCGCGTTTGTGATCGTCGGATCAGGCCCGCACGGCGCCGATCCGCATCACGAGGTTTCGGACCGGGTGATCGAGAGCGGCGATATCGTGGTGATCGACATCGGCGGACCGGTCGAGCCCGGCTACAACTCGGATTCCACCCGCACGTACAGCATGGGGCAGCCGTCCGCCGAGGTATCAGCGCAGTTCGCGGTACTCGAAGCGGCACAGCAGGCTGCCGTCGATTCGGTGCGGCCAGGAGTATCCGCAGAATCCGTCGACGTTGCCGCCCGCGAAGTGCTTGCCGCACAAGGTCTTGCGGAGGTCTTCGTTCACCGCACCGGTCACGGTATCGGGCTGTCCGTGCACGAGGAGCCGTACATCGTCGAGGGCAACACCATCGAACTCGTCGAAGGTATGGCCTTCAGCATCGAACCGGGAATCTACTTCCGCGGCAGTTGGGGTGCCCGTATCGAGGACATCGTCGTCGTGACCGCGGACGGTTGCGAGTCGTTCAACAACCGTCCGCACGGCCTGACTGTCCTCGGCTGATCAGCTTTCCTTGAACGCCGCGGACCCGAGGATGCGGGTGACGTCGATTTCGATGACCACGCGCGCTGGGTTGACCCGTGGCTGGCGGTACCGCTCGGCATAGCGCCGAACGGCGTCGGCCACGGAGTCCTCGTCGGCGAGCACGCGTGCCGGCCCTTCGAGCGTGAGCCAGCGACCACCGTCGACCGAACTGACTGCGGCGTATCCGCCACGCGCTGCGTTTATCGCCTTCTGTGAACCACCGCTGGTGATCACGCGCGCCTTTCCGGCTTCCTGGTCCCAGGTGAACCCGACGGCCACGACGTGTGGGGTGCCGTTCGGACGCAACGTCGTGAGTGTCGCGAGGTGGTATTCACCGACGAACTTCAGCCCGTCTTCGGTGAGAGTCTGCTGTGCCGATGGCGTGGTGGAGGGGGTGAGCGTCATGCCACGACGGTAATCCAGGACACTGGAGCGGTGACTGCGGGTGCGAACGTGAATGACATCGAGACGGTACTGCTCCTCGGCGGACGAAGTGAGATCGGCCTCGAGATCGCGGTCAGGCTCGCGCCGGGCCGCAACATCGTTCTGGCTGCCAGACGCAGCGGCGAGCTGTCGGAGCAGGAGCAGATGCTCAGGAACGCCGGAGCGGTCGGCGTCTCCACCGTCGAGTTCGACGCCGACGCCGTCGACACGCACGGAGACCTCCTGGACGCCGTAGTCGCCGAGCACGGTCGGATTTCGGTTGCAGTACTGGCCTTCGGAATTCTCGGCGATCAGGCGCGTGCCGAAACCGACGCGGCGCATGCGGTCGCGGTGGTGCACACCGACTACGTGGCGCAGATCAGCATCCTCACGCACCTCGCGGAGATCACGCGCCGACAGGGAACCGGAAAGATCGTGGTGTTCTCGTCCGTCGCCGGCGTTCGGGTTCGCCGCGCCAACTACGTCTACGGGAGCGCAAAGGCCGGCTTGGAAGGTTTTGCCAGCGGTCTGGGCGACGCGCTGCACGGTTCGGGCGTGCAGTTGATGTTGGTACGGCCAGGGTTCGTCATCGGGAAGATGACCGAGGGAATGTCGCCTGCCCCGATGTCGAGCACTCCGTCGCAGGTCGCCGACGCCGTCGTACGGGGACTGAACTCCGGGGCGACTCGGGTGTGGGTTCCGCGAATTCTGCAGCCGGTGTTCTTCGTCATGCGGCTTCTGCCTCAGACGATCTGGCGCCGGATGCCGCGATGACCGCACACCCGGTGGTGATCGTCGGCATCGGCGCCGACGGCTGGGACGGGCTGTCCGAGAGCGCAAAGGGCGCAATCCTCGGTGCGGAGGTCCTGATGGGATCGCCGCGCCAGTTGGACTTGGTCCCGGCGGCACATCTCGGGGCACGGCGTGCGCCCACCCGGCTCACCTGGCCGTCTCCGATGATTCCGGCGTTGCCGTCGATGTTCGCCGAGAACGCGGACCGCAAAGTATGTGTTCTCGCCAGCGGTGACCCGATGTTCCACGGCCTCGGCGTCACGTTGGTCCGGCTGCTCGGCGCGGACAACGTGCGAGTGATCTCCCACCCGTCGTCGGTGGCGTTGGCGAGCGCGCGAATGGGATGGGCATCGTCCGAGGTCGACGTCGTGAGCCTGGTGAACCGAGACTCGGCGACCGTCTTGGCGGCAGTGGTCGATGGCGCGCGCCTGTTGGTTCTGAGCAACGGGCGCTCGACACCGGGGGAGGTGGCACGTCTGTTGTCCGGCGCGGGCTTCGGACGATCGACTCTGACTGTACTGGCCCAGCTGGGCGGGGCCGAGGAATCGCGGACCGTCACGGTGGCGGACGAGTGGGATCACGCGGACGAGGACGTGGACGCGTTGAACGTTCTGGCCGTCGAGTGCATCTCGGTCGATCATCCGTTGCGGCTGACTCGAATCCCGGGTCTACCGGATGCTGCCTTTGTCGGCGACGGTCAGATGACCAAGCAGGAGATCCGCGCATTGACGTTGTGTGCACTCGCACCGGCGCCGGGAGAACACCTCTGGGACGTCGGCGGAGGGTCGGGAACCGTCGCCATCGAGTGGATGAGAACCCACCCGCGTTGCACTGCAACAGCATTCGAGAAGGTGGCGAGCCGGGTATCGCAGATCGGTGCCAATGCAATCAATCTCGGCGTGCCTGCGTTGGCAGTGAAAGCGACCGCGCCCGAGGCGTTTGCGGAAGAGGTTCGGCGTCCCGATGCGGTGTTCGTCGGCGGCGGCGTCACGCAACCGGGAATGCTCGAAGCGTGCTGGGAGCAGTTGAGCGTGGGCGGGCGTCTGGTTGCCAACGCCGTGACTGCCGAGTCCGAATCGTTGCTGCTCGGCTGGATGAGTCGCCATGGTGGGACGCTGCGACGCTTTCAGGTGCAGCGCGCCGAGCCTTTGGGCGCGTTCAACGTTTGGCGACCGCAACTTCCGGTGGTCCAATGGTCCGTCACAAAAAGTCAGCCGTCTGCAGGCGCAGGCACAGATACGCCGGAGGAATCCACACAATGACCGTTCATTTCATCGGTGCGGGTCCCGGTGCGGCAGATCTGATCACTGTCCGCGCGCAACGCATCATCGCTGCGAGCCCTGTGTGCTTGTACGCCGGCAGCCTTGTCCCAGCGGAGTTGCTCGAGTGGTGCCCGGTCGGGGCGCAGGTCGTGGACACTGCTCGCCTGAGCCTGGACGAGATCACCGCGATCCTTGTCGAAGCGCATTCGGCCGGGCTGGACGTCGCGCGTCTGCATTCCGGTGATCCGTCGATCTTCAGCGCGGTAGCCGAGCAGGCTCGTCGCCTGGACGCCGCGGGTGTCGATTTCGACATGATTCCCGGTGTTCCTGCATTTACCGCGGCCGCCGCAGCGCTGAGGCGTGAGCTGACCGTCCCAGGCGTCTCGCAGACCATTGTTCTGACCCGAGTCTCCACCTTGTCGACGGCAATGCCGGAGGGCGAGGATCTGCGGTCCCTGGGCCGCAGCGGCGCAACGATGGTGGTTCACCTCGGCGCTCATCGCATCGAACAGATCGCATCCGAGTTGGCCGACAATTACGGCGAGGACTGCCCGGTGGCGGTCGTCGCCTTCGCCTCGCGGCCCGAGGAGATCGTTGTTCGAGGCACTTTGAAGACGATCGTCGAACTTGTTCATGCAGCCGGCATCACGAAGACGGCCGTTGTGATCGTGGGCCGAGTGTTGACTGCTGAAGGATTCCCGGACAGCTATCTCTACTCGGCGGCGCGTGAGAGAAGCACACACTGACCCCGACGGGTACTCGTCGTCGCGTGCTGTTGCTCGGCGGCACGGGTGAAGGTCGAGTGATCGCTTCTCGGTTGGCCGATTCAGCCGACCTCGAAGTTGTCACATCGCTGGCCGGCCGGGTTCGTGATCCTCGATGGCCGGAGGGGGAAGTACGCATCGGTGGGTTCGGGGGAGCCGAAGGCCTCTCGGAGTGGTTGTCGAACAACGATATTCGTGCTGTGCTGGACGCCACGCATCCGTTTGCCGCTCGCATCACCAAAAATGCATTCGACGCGTGCCTCGCGAATTCCGTTCCGTACGCCATGTACCGACGCCCCCCGTGGCGCGAGCAACTCGGCGACACTTGGCTTCCCGTACGCGGTCTCGATCACGCCGCAGAATTGGTGCCGACGGTCGGCTCACGCGCTTTTCTGACGATCGGGAGGCAAGGTGTTTCGGCGTTCGACCGCGTGAAGAACGTCTCGTTTCTCGTGCGTTCCATCGATCCGCCTTCAGGGACATTGCCGCCTCATTCGCAATTGCTGCTCGCACGTGGCCCATTCGATGTCGAAGCGGAAGTCGATCTGATGAGAACTCACGCCATCGACGTCGTGATCACCAAGAACAGTGGCGGCGAGCAGACGTACGCAAAGATCGCCGCCGCCAGGCAATTGTCGATCCCGGTGATCGTCGTCGAACGACCACCGATCCCGGCGACCGCTCCGGCATTCGACACCGAAGCCGGGGCGGTGGACTGGCTCACGGCTTTCGGTAGTGGAACGGCGCTGTGAGGCCGACATCGCGTTCGCTTCAGGTTCGTCTAAGGTTCCGTGACCATACTGGAGGGATGTTGGGATCTTTCGACGCCGCACTGCGGGACCGCGCATGAGAGTGTCGGTTCCCGGAATGAGCCGTCGAAAACCATCGGGAATTCACGTGCGGACGCTCCATGCGCGCGTGAAATTGCTGACTGCAGGCCTGGTGGCGATCGCGGTGATCGTGTCGGCGTCGGCGGTGTACATCGTGTTCAACGCGTATTTGCAAGGCAACGTCGATCGACAGCTCGAGCGCACGAGTGACGCGATCACCGACACCGTCAATTTCGGCGGTGTCACACCGGTTCTGGGATTGACGGCCGGCGCGGATACAGCGGTCATCCAGGCGGTGGGGCTTCTCACTGCCGACGGCGCCTTGGTGACGGCGACTCCCGGTCTGCCGCCGTTCAGCACCAGCGCAGACGCCATCAGGTCGATCGCAGACGGCAATTCGTCGCAGACGATCGCAACCGTCGATGCGTATCGAATTCTTGTCGAGCCCTCGGTTGCGGGCCAAACTTTGGTTGTCGCGCAATCCTTGGGGCCGACCCGTTCGGTCCTCAAGCGACTCGCAGTGGTGTTGGCGGCACTCGGGGCGGCCGGTATCGCACTCGCTTACGCGGCCGGAGATGCTGTGGCACGCACAGGATTACGGCCAATTGCGCGACTCACTGCGGCAACGCGGCGGGTTGCCGAAACGGATGATCTTGCGCCGATTCCGGTGACCGGCGACGACGAGTTGGCGTCGTTGACAGTCAGTTTCAATCGGATGCTCGGGACGTTGTCGGAATCGCGGGCGCGCCAGAGAAGTCTGATCACCGAAGCGGGCCAGGACCTTCTGGCTCCGTTGACTGCACTTCGCACCAATATCGAGTTGTTGATGTCTTTCGATACCAAGTCCGGCGCGATTTCCGAGGCAGATGCAACGCAGTTGCGTGAGGAAATCACGGACCAGATGATGGAGTTGACGCTCCTCGTCGGAGAGTTGGTGGACCGTGCGCGGGTTGACGAAAGCACGTTGGGGAGAGGAGATTCCCTCTAAATCGGACGTCTGACCAGCGCCTTTGTTGCATTCGTAATTGAAGCAATGGAAGGAGCGCTGGTAATGTGGGGCAATTGTGAAGTTTTTGGGTATAGCTGGAGTGTGGCGCGAACCGTGGGGTTTGCTGGGCGGGGGCCTTTGGAGGACGAGAGGGATTCAGTGGTCAAGCAAGCACGCGCCGAGCTGACTCGGCAGCAAATCGTTGCCGGCGCGGCCGCGCAGTTCGAGAAGACTGGTTACGGCAGCACCAGCATGGCCGACATAGTCTCGGGGGCCGGTACTACCAAGGGCGCGTTGTACTTCCATTTCGCGTCGAAGGACGAGCTCGCGCAATTCATCATTGCCGAACAGCATCGGCTCTCGATCGAATCGGTGCAGGCGATTTCCGCGACGGGCAAGGACCCGTTGGAACAGATGATCATGCTCACGCACGAAATGGCACGTCAGATTGTCGACGAGCCGATCGTTCGCGCGGGCATTCGCCTGACGCTGGAACTGAGCACGTACGAGGGGCCGGTGGAACCGTACGCCGAATGGATCTCGGCAATCACGGATCTCACCGCCAGAGCTCAGGCGGAAGGTGAAATCCGAAAATCGGTCAGCGCAGAATCGTTCGGCAGGTTCATGCCCTCGGCATTCACCGGGGTACAGCTGGTTTCGAACGTTCTCACCCGACGCTCGGACCTTCCGGATCGTGTCGACGAGATGTGGCAGATCCTGCTTCCGGGAATCGTCAGCGACGAACTTTCCGGTGACATCGAGCGCCTCGTCAAGTCGCGGTGGACTCCGGCGGCGGCGTAGCCTGCGGGACATGGCCGTCACGCGGATAGTTTCGGATCTGTCGAGTAGTTCGCTCGAGGCCGCGCAGCGCTTCTACACCGAAGTGCTGGGCCTCGAAGTTGTCATGGATCACGGGTGGATCGTGACGTTGGCTTCGCCGACGGATCCGTCCTTGCAGATCAGCGTCATGACGCACGACGCGCATGCGCCCGTCGTGCCGGACGTCTCCGTCGAGGTGGACGATCTCGATGCGGCGTACGAGGCCGCGGTGCAGCGCGGCGACGCCATCGTCTATCCCGTCACCGAGGAGCCGTGGGGTGTGCGCAGGTTCTTCGCCACCGACCCCGACGGTCACGTGATCAACATCCTCAGCCACCGACGCGAGCAGTGATGGCGTCCGGCCCGGGCGGACTGACGTACCTCGAGGTGGGCGCAACGTCAGGCGTTCTCCCCGCTGGCTATCACCACGTTCACGAGATCGCGACCGTCGGATCCGGACGTGAAGATTTCGAGGTCGCAGCTCGTACCGTCCTGGAATGGGGAATGCACCGCGGAGCCGGTCTGACCGTCCGTACGGCAGCCCCGACCGCGGTGGCAGGTCAGGATGCGACTTTCGGACTCAGTCCGGTGACTATCCCGGTTCGGATCGTCTATGTCGTCGACGACCCCAATCGCAAGGGCTTCGCGTACGGAACCCGCGCAGGCCACCCCGAATGCGGGGAGGAATTGTTCGTCGTCCAGTTCGACGAGACCAGCCAAGCGGTTCGTATCGAGATCGTCGCATTCTCCAAGCCTGGAACGTGGTGGGTGCGTCTCGGCGCTCCGATCGGACGTCGAGTTCAGGCGTTTGTGACGCGCCGCTACATCCGTGCCGTCCGCGAGAGCGTCGACCAATCGCGGGTCTGACCGCTGTCGGGCGCGCTGGAAAAATGATTGGACGAGCTTCGGTTCGGGTTGATAGCTTGTGCGAGACCGTGACAACACGCCAGGAGGTGAGACCCATGAACGCTGTAACCATGTGGGTGCTCCCACTCGTGTTCACGGATCGGCGATTGACGTAGGTGTCGCCGGGAGCGCCTCGAGTAGGCAATCCCGAAAGGTAACACCATGCAATCCAATTCTCCGACCATCGAATTCACTTCCGAGACGACGTTGAACGGTGTCGTCGAACGCCATTTCAATCTGGACGACATCACCGGTGTGCTCTGGTCACCCGCGTCCGGATCTGTCGAATCACCCCTTCTGCTGTCCGGGCACTCCGGCGGCATGCACAAGAAGGCACCAGGACTGGTTGCCAGCGCACTCCACAGTGTGAGCTCCCACGGGTTCACAGTCGCCGCGATCGACGCACCCGGACACGGCGACCGGCCGCGGAACACACAGGACGAACAGTGGGTCGAGGCGATCCACCAGGCTAGGGCGGCCCACGAGCCGGTCGCCCCGATCGTCGTCGAGTACAACCGATCGTTGGCGGAGCGTGCAGTGCCGGAATGGCAGGCGACCATCGACGCTCTGCAAACGCTGCCCGACGTCAACGCCGACGCTCCGATCGGCTTCGGCGGCGTGTCGCTAGGGGTCGTGACCGGGCTGATGTTGGCCCCGGTCGAATCCAGGATCGCTGCCATGAGCTTCGGGGGAGTTTTTGTGGACGACTCCCTCATCGAAGCGGCACGAAAGCTCACGGTCCCGGTCGAGTACCGGATCCCTTGGGACGACAAGGATTACGACCGCACGTCAGGGGTGGCATTGTTCGATGCCTTCGGCTCGAAGGAGAAGACGCTGCACGCCTACTCGGGCAGGCACTATCCGGTGCCCGACTACGAGCGCGACAGTTCGGCTCGGTTCTTCGCCCGCCACCTCGGCGGGAGCGGTGGCGCTCCTGTGAGCTGACGTGAACACGTATCGGCGTCCGGCCTGTGTCGGACGTCGATACGAAGTCGACCATTATGGCGTGACCGCCCGGACTCCGCGACGCGCTCACAACGGGGGGACACAGGCCCAGTCGGTGAGCAGATCGTCGAACACGTCGACACCGTACTTACGGGAGTTTTTCACTAATGTCACCCGGGCCGGTTCCCGCGTCCGACATAGCCCGTTTGTGGTCAGCGTTGATGATCTGTTGCGTCAGTTAGCAATTCGGCGACCAGATCGAAGTCGTCGGCGGCGATATCTCGGTCGCCCGCTGCTCGGATCCGCTGGAGAGATTGCTCTCGTCTCTCCTTGAACCACAGATTGACGTGACAGGCGATGGCACAGATCCAGATCGTACGAAAACAGTGCCCATCTGCAGGGTCCGAGAGTTCTATTCCGAAAAGAAATTTGGTATGTCCTGAACGATTTTGCGTCTCGAAGGACACCGAGATAACACAGGGGCGCGATGACATGCAGTCAACGGCGGAGTCGAATGTGTTCGATGGAGGGTGGATGCAATGTTCGTTGGCTGCCGTATGTGTCCGGGCTGCCGTAGTCGATGAGACGGACGGTCACGGCGCTGAGGTTGGCCTCGATGATCTGCGCCGTCAGCCATCGATCTCCGTCACGAAATTCCCAGTTTTGAGCCAGGTAGCTCAACCCGTGGTTGGTGAGGTATTCAGTGGCGGTTTCGTGTGTTGTCGCTTCAGTGAGGGGATAGCCGAAGAGCGTGCACGGCTCGAACAATCCAGTCGCGTTCCCTTTCAGCAGTCCGATGAGTTCGCCGTCGTCGTCGCGATGCACAGGTTCAGGCGATCGCATCAGTGAGTGTCCTTCTCGGGTTGTTTTGTGCGGGCGAACGATTGCCCTCGCAGTTCTTTTGCAAATTGCGGATACATCGCGATGACCGCGTCGATGACTCGTTGAGTTTGCTCATGATGAAAGGAGATCCCCGCACGTTCGGTCGCGGAACCGTCGTAGCGGGTGAGATCTTGCCGTTCTCCTCGTTTCCACACTCCGACGACCTTTTGTGAATCGCTGATGACCTCGTCAGGTCTTCCATCGACCAGCACCAGGTCGGCGATGGCGCCAGGAATGATCCGCCCGCGGCCGACGAGTGCGAAGACCTCCGCCGGACCCGCGGTCGCAGCACGTAGCGCAGCAACAGGCGAGAATCCCGCGGCCACCAGATGCTGTAGCTCCCTATGCAGCGAAGCGCCGTGAACCGTGCCGGGGTTCGGTGCGTCCGTTCCCGCGAGGATTGTGCAACCCGCTCGGTGCAGAGCCCCGACATTCTGTGCTGCGATCTCGAATGAAGGCATCTGCGGTGGCATCCACCGTTTCGATTGAGCTTCGAGTACGTCGATCCACGCCGGACTGAGTGCATCGACCAGAGCCGCTTGGGTGAGCAACGGCGCCGGTTCGCCGGGGGACGGAAACCCGTCTTGGATGGAGAGGGTGGCGATGACCGCCGCCTTGGCCTCGACGATCGCGGCGATCTGGGCGTGCGTCATCTCATTCTTCGGTGCGTGAGCCAGAACATCGACTCCGCAGTCGACGACCTCGACCGCGTCGACAGCCTGTTGCACGTGCGCAACTGCGAGCATGTTTTCCGCATGTGCCGCGTCGACGAGTGCGCGGATGGTCGGAAGTTCGAGTGATGGCAGCGTCATCCCGACCCCTTGGCCGCTCTCGTAGAACAGTTTGAGGTAGGTTGCGCCTTCGTTGCGCCGGGCACTGACGAAATCCGCCGCCTCCTGAGCGCTGCTGACATACGGGAACGGTGCGTACATCATCGACGGATGCCCACCGGGTGCGGTGGCACCGATACTCGAACTGAATACCGTCGCGTTCCCCCGCTCGTGGCCTTCGCTGATGGCGCGCTGAACGAGTGGCGGCTTACTGAACATGTCCAGGACCGTGGTCACACCGAACGACAGTGCTTGTGCAGGAGCACCGGGGAGCAGATGGACGTGTGAGTCGATGAGACCCGGAACCAGAGTGCCTCCGCGTCCGTCGATCAGGTCATCGTGGGCGCGAGCGATGACCAGATCGCCGAGTTCGACAATCGTTCCCAGTTCGAGCCGGACCGCTGTTGCAGCGATGAGATCCAGGCCGTCGAAGACACGCACGTTCGTGATAGTTGTTCCCATGTCTGGAACGGTAGAAGTTGACACAATGTGAAGGTCAAGTCGTGAGCAGGTGAGAGGATTCTGTGGTGGAACTGTCGATAGGACAGGTGTCTCGGCGAGTGGGAGTTTCCGCGCGAACGCTCAGGCATTGGGATCAGTTCGGATTGTTCACTCCGACCACGGTGTCCGGCAATGGTTATCGCTGGTATGACGAAGCGCACCTGCCACGCTTGTATCGAATTATTGCTTTACGACGCAGTGGATTAGGGCTGGACGAGATTCGCGACGTGACGGTTGGAGGTGACGGCGAAGCCGAGTCGCTTCGTATCCATATCGATGCCCTCACGATGGAGAGAGATCGTCTCGATCAACTCATCTCCACCCTCGAAGAACACGTCGTGTCGCTCGAGAATGCGTCACCTTACGACGAGGAAAGGCATGAGCGAGAGTTCTCCGCGTTCACAACCCGGCTCGACGACAGATTCGGCAAGGCCGTGTCGGAGATAGCGGGATCTCTCCCTCCCACGGCGATGACCGATGCCGACGTAGCGCACATGAGCGCTCAGCAATCTCGTCTACTGCAGAAATTTGCGGATCTCATGGCTACAGGAGCCGCAGCCACCTCCGAAGAAGTCCTTGATGTCGTCGCCGAACACTATGCTGCGGTGAGCCAATTTTGGACGCCTTCGACGTCGGCATATCGGTCACTAGGCAAGATGTATGTGGACGATCCACTCCAGCGAGGTTTCGTGGAGACGATTGAACCGGCCCTTCCTGAATGGCTCGCGGAGGCAATCGGAGCGTACGCCGAGCAGCGTATGCCGACGTGATGCGTTGGATTGAAAGATCCGGCCCGCCACGGATGTGGATACCCGGCGATCGAGTAGCCCGTTGACCACTCAAGACTCTCTGTACTACACCTCTGGCAATCTGTTGCGCCCACACCTAAGCCTCTGAGCTGCAAAGTCTTCGCGCTGGCGACGAGGAACGGATTCACACCCCTAGCGCAATCGCAGTGGGCCCGGATTCCCGCGATGGTCATGTCGCTGGCGGTGTCGTTGGCCCACGCGCGCGGTGAAGCTTGCAGACGATCACCAGGACCCAACTCCCGCGCGAGCTCACGCACCGCGATAGTTCGTTCGAGATGCTTGAGTACTCAAGCTGCGACTTTGAGGCCGGCCTTGCCACTGAGTGCTTCCGACCGTTCACGGCATTTCTGGAGCGCCTTGACTTCGGTGTCTATGACCATGCTGCCTGTACGTAGGGCGAGTCGTCCGCGAAGGTCGAGATAGCCGCAGCGTCGCTGGACGAGGACCGCGCGTGGTTTCGATCACGCGGTCCGATACGACGAACAATGTCGTGTCCGGAGACCGGTTTTCGGTGAGTAGTCGTTCGGCAACCTGGTCGATGACCAGGGAGCGATATTTCATGGATCGGGACGGCAACGCCGTCCGTTTCCAGAACACGGTCGACGCCGGTGTCGGGTTCGCAGATGGGCGATTGGGCGTCGATGCGCAATTCGGCGAAGCCGTCGATCACGAAAGCTTCTATCGTGAAAGCTTCGGTGTTCACATGTGTCTCGTCTCAGCATGTTCGGTGTTCGGTCAATACCGAACACCGAACACCGAACAACCCCGGTGGTGACTCTTCTTGCGTTCGAACTGAGGCGATGACATGTCCCGGGTGGTTGTCGCCGCGTTATGGGCTTTGCGTCGATTGAAGCTAAGTGCCGGCCGTATGGGCGAAGAGCGTCATCGTGCACGAGGACTTTAGCCGGGTCGCACGTCGCCTACCTGCAGGTATTTGAACCGTTCTGATACCTGACCCGGGGATCCGGTCCCTACGGTGCGCCGGAAGAACGACCTTGGACGTGATGCAGTCCGATGCTTTGATCTCGCCCCTTGTGTCTCCGATGCGGCAATCATCAGATCCGCCTCGTAGTCGGAGGGATGACCGCCAAGGTCCTGCGCGAGGCATTCGAAAGGTGCGGGTACGTCATCGGGGGATGTCACGTTGCTGATGAAATATCGGCTCATCGTCAGATGCTTGAACCGGTTCGATGCTGACCTGGACAAACGCAGTCGCGGTGAATGCGATGGTGTTCGTCAACCACGAACCTCCCGACACGACCAAGGTCAACGCCGCGACGACTCACCACTTGATTCCGGTGGCGGGAGACGAATGTTCGCATTGGCCAGCCGCGTCAAGCCAGTATTTGAGTGGGCCGATATCGCACGGCGACTGCACCCGACTGGAACTCGTGGCGATCGACGAGTTCGAGTTGGATGCGCTCGCGCAGACCGGCAAGCAACGTCGGTCCGTGTCCGGCGAGGACCGGTTGCACAACGAACTCGTACTCGTCGATCAGTCCCAGGTCTGCCAATGCCAGGGGGAGTGTCACGCCGCCAACCCACAGGCCTTCGCCGGGCTGCTCCTTGAGTCGCTGAACTGCTGGCCCCAAGTCGCCTTGCACGAGTTCGGCATTCCAATCGACCCCGCTCAGCGTGTTCGACACGACGTACTTCTTCGCCCGGTCCATTGCCTCGGCGAACGGGATCTCCCACTCGTCCATCCAGTCAGGCCACGCGCCCGTTGCAGGCTTCCGCCACGCCGACTCCATCATCTCGTAGGTCACCCGGCCGAACAGCAAAGCATCGGCGCGTTCCATCTGAGCGGTCCAGTAGCGCATCGACTCCTCGTCGGGTGGGAGCCCCGCCTCGTGATGGCAGCAGCCGTCGAGGGTGACGTTGATCGAGTATCGAAGTGGTCTCATCTCGTTGTTCTCCCCTGATACGCGCAGAGTGACAGCACCGGACCGTACTCAGACTACTGCCGGGCCGTCGGTGTAGATCAGGTTCGGGACCTGGAGTCACGCGGGGGTCGACCGAACAGCAACCAGACGAGCGCACCGAGTACAGGCACCGCGATCACCAGTGCCGACCACCAGAATTTGCCGCCCGAGCGGTCGAAGTCGGTGCGCACGATCGCCACGAGCGCGCTAATCGTGATGAAGATCCAGGCAAGAACGAAGACGGTGAAGGTGATGTCCACCCAAAGCGGAATGGTGGGGTTGTGGATCGATTCGTTCACGCTTACAAATCCCTTTCAACCGCGGTGACTTGATTGGAACAACACGCTCCAGCGCTTGGGCTTAGTGCGAGATCGACCTTCCCTCGGTACCCCGTCGATCACGCGGACGCGAGACGTTCGGAGATCAACGCGTTGAGGGAAACCCCTTCCTCGGCGGCGGCGCGTGCCAGCTTGCGGTGCAAAGTCGGGGTGATCCGGACCTGGAACTTGCCCGAATATCCGCGCTCGCTCAGCGGTTCGGGGATCCGCTCACCTGTCTCTGCCATGTCCGCGAGCGTCTCGGCCACCGCTGTACGGATGCCGTCGAGGGCGGCTGCTTGAGTATCCGCGAGCCACGACAGGCCAGGGAACTCCGTGCAGGTTCCCAGGAACTCTCCGTCGGGTTCGTACCACTCGACTCGGTATGTGTAGTGCTCCACTGCGGGGATCACCGCGATTCTCCTTCCATGCGTTCGATTGCTGCCAGAACTTGCCCTACCTGGTACTGCTTGGCCTTACCGCCCGAACCCTTTTGAATGTTGATGCGTGGTCCCGGCCACGGCGTCTGGAACTTGGCGTGAGACCCGGCGTTCTGCCTGGCCTGACCGAAGACATCGATGCAGAGTGCGAACAGTTCGTCGTAGGTGACGTTCTGCGGCGCGGTCCGCATTTGCGCGAGCAGCTTGTCTCTCTTCCCCATGCAATATTGATACTGCATCTAGTATCACCGTGGGTCAGCGGAGTGCGCAAGGTGTAAGTGCCCACACCGTGCAATTCTCTCTCCCGAGGCGGAGTCGGGAGCTGTTCACGCTTCCAGACCACTTTCGACGACTGTGCCTTGATGAAACAACACGCTCCATCGATTCTCGGTGAACCGCCAGATGGATGATCGCTCGGTAACCCGATGCGCCTGCGCCAGCCGGTACGTCACCAGATACGTGTCAGGCGCGATCCTGCTCAGCGCTGGCCGGTCAACCGTCCACCCGAGTTCGGCGGCGTCGTTCACCTCGCCGCGGAGTCGCCGGCTCGCGACTACCGATTGCACGTAATCGCGGGTGTATCGCGCACCCGAGGCTCCGATCTCCCGGAACTCCGGGTCGACGACCGCATCGAACTCGTCTCGTGACATCGCTACTCGAGTTCGGTGAAACAGAGGTTCGAACTCCATCAACTCGTCGAGGATCGGGCGAAACTCGTGCGGGGTCGTCACGACTGCTCCGAGAACTGCGCCCTCATCTCGATACCTATCGCCGCGTGACGCAGGAGGAAGGCCTTCTCGTCATACCCCTTGCGCCGCAACCAGAGAGTGACCTCGCTGTTGCATTTGCTTGCATTGCACGAGCGGCACGCCGGTGCGATGTTGTCGAGTGTGTAGCGCCCACCGCGGGAGATCGCCAGCACGCAGTCACGTTGCGGCGACTCGTCCGACTCGCCGCAGTACGCGCAGCCACCCCAGGCCGCTTTGAGCGCGGACCACTGCTCGACGGACAGATCGTGCTCCACCAGATCCATTCGGCGTTTCCGTTTGCGCGCGTATCTTGCTTTCCGGGTCCGGTTGACGGGCATGACGCCATGCTATCGCTGAGTGGTGGTTACTCCGGGTAGCGCCGCGGGGTGAACACCTGACGGCCCGAACCGGTTTCGACGACGGTTGTCATCGACGAACCGACGATGAGCAGCGTCCGCATGTCGATCTCGGAAGGCTTGAGCTCTCCGAGGGTCACGACGCGAACTGATTCCTCGGCACCGGCAACATCGCGGCCGATGACGACGGGAGTCTCGGGGGAGCGGTGCTCGAGCACGAGGTCCTTCATGGCTTGGACCTGCCACGTCCGGGACTTCGACGCCGGGTTGTAGACCGCAAATGCCATGTCTGCGGCTGCAACTGCCGAAATACGGCGCGCGACGACATCCCACGGCTTGAGGCGATCAGACAACGAGAGCACCGCATAGTCGTGCCCGAGGGGAGCGCCGACGCGACTGGCGACAGCGTTTGCCGCCGTCATGCCGGGAAGGATGCGGACCGGGACCCCGCGCCACTGGTCTTCGGCGGCAACTTCGAGAACTGCTGCAGCCATGGCGAATACGCCGGGATCTCCCGACGAGACGACAGCTACACGGGCGCCGTTCTTCGCCAGGTCCAACGCCATCGCGGCGCGTTCGGCTTCGACGCGGTTGTCGCTGGAATGGCGCCGCTGGCCCGGACGCGTCGGCACGCGATCGACATAAGGGCCGTAGCCGACGAGGTCGGTGGCCAACGAAAGCTCATGCGCCACTTCGGGTGTGGTCCAGGCGGTGTCGCCCGGTCCGAGTCCGACCACGACCACCTCGCCGCGGGATTCGGTTGCTGGTCGAGGGTTGTTCGACGGGCTAGGAACGATGGCGATCGAGAAGTACGGAACTCCGTCCGGGTCGACCTCGGCAGCGGATTCGACGCGTTGACGTGTGGTGCTCGCGCGCTCGACGTAGTGCGCTTCATCCAAGCGGCCGGAATCCTCGAGCGATTGCAGGACCGGCGGGAACGTACGTCCGAGCTTGAGGATGGCTGCGGCGTCGGTTTCCTTGAGCCGCCTGGTCAGCTCAGCCTGCGGCAATGTTCCGGGCAGGATCGTCAGGATCTCTTCACCCTCGACCAGCGGCTTTCCGAGTGCAGCAGATGCCGCGCTGACCGAGGTCACACCGGGAATCACTTCGGCGTCGAAGCGATCGGCCAGCCGCTTGTGCATGTGCATGTAGGAGCTGTAGAAGAGCGGATCGCCGGCCGCGAGCAGGGCAACGGTTCGACCGGCCGCGAGGTGAACTGCCAACCGTTCGGCAGCCGCTTCGTAGAACTCGTCCATCGCGCCCTGGTATCCGCCGGGATGATCAACGGTCTCGGTGGTCACGGGGTATACGAGGTGTTCTTCGATCTGTCCTTCGCGCATGTGCGGCGCTGCAACTCCGCGGGAGATGCTCTTGCCATGCCGCGCGGAGTGGAACGCAACCACATCGGCCTCGCCGATGACGCGGGCGGCCTTGACGGTCACCAATTCGGGATCGCCGGGGCCGATACCTACACCCCAGAGCTTGCCTGCACTCATTCGACTTCGCTCGCAATCGCATTGACGACGGCCGCGGTGATCGCGCTGCCGCCGCGTCGGCCGCGGAGCACGAGATGATCGATCCCGCTGGCGTGTTCGATGAGGGCTTCCTTCGACTCGGCAGCGCCGATGAAGCCGACCGGACCTCCGACGATGGCGGCCGGACGGGGCGCGCCAGCTTCGATGAGGTTCAGGAGATGGAACAGTGCGGTGGGTGCGTTTCCGATCGCGACAACAGCGCCCTCGAGCTTGGCTCCCCACAGTTCGAGAGCAGCCGCCGAACGAGTGTTGTCGATGGTCGACGCCAGCACGGGAACCCGCGGATCGCCGAGGGTGCAGATGACGTCGTTGCCGGCGGGCAGACGCTTGCGCGTGATGCCGGCAGCCACCATCTGGGCGTCGCAGAAGATCGGCGCGCCGTCGCGCAGAGCTGCGCGCGCAGCCGAGACGACACCGGGTGTGAAGGCGACGTCGTCGACGAGATCGACCTGGCCACTTGCATGAATCATGCGCACTACGGCTTGCGAGACATCCGCCGGGAAACGGCTCAGGTCGGCTTCGGCCCGAATGGTGGCAAAGGACTGGCGATAGATTTCCGCGCCGTCACGGATGTACTCGATCATGTGCCACACGATAGAGGCATCACCGATCGGCCGGATTCACCCGGTAACCGTCACTCGTCGCAATCACATCCGCTACGTCCCCGCGGGGACGTCCGCAGCTGCGGTCGCACCCGGCCCAGTGCTGGCGCCCGACGACGGGCAGTTCTGCCTGCTCTACCGCGGTGACGGCGTCGGTGCGCACATCGGCGAGCGACTTCTCGCATCCCGGGCTTCCGGTGCAGGCGGTGACGTCGAGCCACGGTGAGTTCTCGTCGAAGATCAACCCCATCGGCGCCAACACCCGGACTACCTGCTCGGCAGCCCATTCGTCGAGGTCGAAGATGTGCACCGATCGCCACGGCGTCACGACAACGGGCTTGTCGACGGCGGCCAGGAACTCGGCCAGCCGAGCGTCCAGCAGCCCGAATCGCAAGCCTCCGCCCAGGGCTACGGTCCCGTCGCGCTGCTCGAGCCAGCCGATGGTGGGCCGTGCATCCGGCGTGAGGTCCGCCGCACCGGTGGACTCGGCGCTCAGACCCAGCTGCTCGAGGGTGCGTTCGATACCGTCCGGAACCTCGGCCAGGCGCCAGTGCTTGTCGCGGACGTCGAGGAATGATCGAGCCGCCTCGAGGAGCAATGCGACGGCGTCGTCCGCCTGGACGAGATGAGTGGTGTGGTGACCGGCGAGCACCAGTGAATGCTCGGTGGCGCTGCGCGCATGGAGTCCGAAATCGCCCCGTAGCCCGGTGATGTCTCCGCGCCCGTCGTCGAGGGTGAACAGGGTTCGCCCTGGCAGATCCGCCAATGCTTGATCCGCTTGGATCGCCGAATCGAGACGGTGGACCAGTTCACGAATGTCGGCTACGCCCCCGATACGGCCGGACAGTGGGGACGCGAGGATGTTGCGCACTCGCTCGTGCGTCGCGGACGGCAGCAGACCGGCCGAAGCGATTCGCGCTGCGAAGGCTTCGGGGTCCGAGACGGAGCGCAGTTGGACGTTGCCCCTCGAGGTGAGTTCCATCTGCCCGTTGCCGAGATCGCGCGCTGCGTCGGCGAGCGTCTGCAATTGGACCGGGGTGAGGAGTCCGCCGGGTAGGCGCACGCGTGCCAGTGCGCCGTCGGCGGCGTGGTGAACTTGCAGTGCACCCGGGCACGCGTCTGGCTGTGAACGGTCCGTGGGCATGGCTCCAGGGTACGACCTGTGATGAGTGCCTTCTGCGGACCGGTAGCATCACCACCACCAGTGACGGCAGTTGAGGAAACCGGTGAAAGTCCGGTGCGGTCGCGCCACTGTGAGTGTTGCTCGAGCGGGACGTGTTTCCGCTCGGAAACACAAGTCAGACCCTCAACCGCCGTCGATGACAGATCTGTGCCACGGGGCGCGAAACCCCAGGAAGGCTTCACCCGTGATTCTTCTGCTCTCCACGTCCGACACCGATCTGCTGAGCGCCCGCGCCAGCCAGGAAGCCGGCGACGGCGTCTCCTATCGCTGGGCCAACCCCTCACGCTTGCTGGTCTCGGAGGACTTGCCGCCCTTGCTCGACGGCGTCGACCTCGTGATCGTTCGTATCCTCGGCAGCCGTCGCAGCTGGGAAGACGGCCTGGACATGGTCCTCGCCTCCGGACTGCCCGTAGTCGTTCTCGGCGGCGAGCACGCGCCGGATGCCGACCTCATGGAGTGCTCGACGGTCTCCGCCGGTGTTGCTGCCGAGGCGCACAACTACCTGGCCGAGGGTGGCGCACAGAATCTGGCACAGCTGCACCACTTCCTCTCCGACACCGTCCTGCTCACCGGCCACGGTTTCGAGCCGCCGGCTCACCTGCCTTCCTGGGGCATCGCTGATTTCGCGCCCGATCTCGACTCGGCGAGCGGTCCGGTCATCGCAGTGCTGTACTACCGCGCCCAGCATTTGGCCGGAAACACCCGGTATATCCAGGCGTTGTGCGACGCGGTCGCCGAGGCCGGGGGCACCGCGCTGCCGATCTACTGCGCATCTCTGCGAACCGCAGAAGCCGAACTTCTGAGCACGCTCCGCCGCGCCGACGCCATGGTCGTGACAGTTCTTGCTGCCGGCGGCACCAAGCCCGCCACCGCGTCCGCCGGTGGGGACGACGAAGCCTGGGATGTCGCCGCACTCGCTGCACTCGACGTCCCGATCCTGCAGGGGCTGTGCCTGACCAGTAGCCGCGCCACCTGGGACGAGAACGACGACGGACTGTCGCCTCTCGACGTCGCGACGCAGGTCGCGGTGCCGGAGTTCGACGGTCGCATCATCACCGTCCCGTTCTCCTTCAAGGAAATCGACTCCGACGGGCTGTCCACGTACGTCCCCGATGTCGAGCGCGCTGCCCGTGTCGCCGGCATCGCAGTCCGTCACGGCAAGCTTCGCCACATTCCGACCACCCAGCGTCGCGTTGCTCTGATGCTCTCGGCGTACCCGACCAAGCACGCCCGTATCGGCAACGCCGTCGGCCTCGACACTCCGGCGAGCGCAATCGATCTGCTCACCGAAATGCGTTCTGCCGGTTACGACCTCGGTCCGGTCGACGGTCCTGACGCAGTTCCCGGCCTGGCAGCCAAGGACGGCGATGCGCTGATCCACGCCCTGATCGCGGCCGGCGGACAGGATCCCGACTGGCTCACTGCCGAGCAGCTCGAGGGCAATCCGATCCGCATCTCGGCAGCGAAGTACCGCGACTGGTTCGCCACCCTGCCCGAAGAGTTGCGCAGCGGAGTCGAGGAACACTGGGGCACAGCGCCCGGCGAGTTGTACGTCGATCGCTCGCAGGATCCGGACGGCGAAATCGTCATCGCGGCACTGCGATTCAACAACATCGTCCTCATGGTCCAGCCGCCACGGGGATTCGGTGAAAAGCCTGTCGCGATCTACCACGACCCGGATCTGCCGCCGAGCCACCACTACCTCGCGGCCTACCGCTGGATCGCTGCCACCCCGGACAACGGCGGATTCGGCGCCGACGCCGTTGTGCACCTCGGCAAGCACGGCAACCTCGAATGGTTGCCGGGCAAGACGCTCGGCATGTCCAGCAACTGCGGCACCGACGCAGCGCTCGGCGACCTGCCGCTGATCTACCCGTTCCTGGTCAACGACCCGGGCGAGGGAACACAGGCCAAGCGTCGTGCTCACGCGACGCTCGTCGATCACCTGATCCCGCCGATGGCCCGTGCCGAAAGCTACGGCGACATCTCCCGCCTCGAGCAACTGCTCGACGAGCACTCCAACATTTCCGCACTCGATCCGTCCAAGCTCCCGGCTATTCGCCAGCAGATCTGGACACTGATGCGTGCCGCCAAGATGGACCACGACCTCGGCCTCGCCGAGCGGCCTGAAGAAGACGTGTTCGACGACATGCTCCTGCACGTCGACGGTTGGCTGTGCGAGATCAAGGACGTCCAGATCCGCGACGGTCTGCACATTCTCGGCCGTGCACCCCAGGGCGATGCCGAAATCGAACTGGTCCTCGCCATGCTGCGTGCCCGTCAGATGTGGGGCGGCGAACAGAGCGTCCCCGGTTTGCGTGAAGCACTCGGGCTCAGCGAAGACGGCGACGAGTCGCGCAGCCGTGTCGACGACGTCGAGGAAAAGGCGCACGCACTGGTTCGCGGCATGTACGACGCCGATTGGAACCCCGCTGCGGCAGAACAACTCAGCGACGACGAGACCGTCGTGAAGATCCTGCAGTTCGCGGCCACCGAAGTGGTTCCGCGTCTGCGGCAGACCGACAACGAGATCAAGCAGGTCCTGCACGCGCTCGACGGCGGATTCATCGCCGCGGGTCCGAGTGGGTCACCGCTCCGCGGCCTGATCAACGTTCTTCCCACTGGTCGTAACTTCTACTCCGTCGACCCCAAGGCAGTTCCTTCACGCCTGGCGTGGGAGACCGGTCAGGCGATGGCCGAGTCGCTCGCCGCTCGGTATCTCGCCGATCACGGCGAATACCCGCGCTCGGTGGGTCTGTCGGTGTGGGGAACCGCCGCCATGCGTACCTCCGGCGACGACATCGCCGAAGTGTTCGCGCTCCTCGGTGTTCGCCCCGTCTGGGACGAAGCAAGCCGACGCGTCGTCAACCTCGAAGTCATCGATCTCGAAGAACTCGGTCGCCCGCGCATCGACGTCACCGTCCGCATCTCCGGATTCTTCCGTGATGCGTTCCCTCACGTGCTCGCACTGCTCGACGACGCCGTTCAGCTGGTCGCGGCACTGGACGAGACGGACGAGCAGAACTACGTGCGCGCCCACTCACAGGCCGACCTTGCCGAGCACGGCGACGCCAGGCGTGCGACCACCCGTATCTTCGGTTCGAAGCCCGGAACCTACGGCGCCGGACTGCTGCAACTCATCGACTCCAAGACCTGGCGCGGTGACGACGACCTCGCCGAGGTGTACACCAACTGGGGCGGCTTCGCGTACGGCCGTGGGCTCGACGGAATCCCGGCAGCCGACGACATGCGCAGTGCTTACCGTCGAATCAACGTGGCGGCCAAGAACACCGACACACGTGAGCACGACATCGCCGATTCGGACGACTACTTCCAGTACCACGGCGGCATGGTTGCCACCGTGCGCGCGCTGACCGGAAAGTCGCCCGAGGCATATATCGGCGACAGCACTAGGCCGGAATCGGTTCGCACACGCACACTTTCGGAAGAGACCGCACGTGTCTTCCGGGCGCGCGTGGTCAATCCCCGCTGGCTCGACGCGATGCGCCGTCACGGGTACAAGGGTGCCTTCGAGATGGCAGCCACGGTCGACTACCTCTTCGGGTACGACGCCACCACCAACGTGGTCGCGGACTGGATGTACGAAAAGCTCGCCGAAACCTACGTTCTGGATGAGCAGAACCAGAAGTTCATGACGCAATCCAATCCGTGGGCACTACACGGAATCGCCGAGCGGCTCCTCGAAGCCGCCGAGCGCAACATGTGGGAGCACCCCGAGCAGAAGACACTCGACGGCTTGCGTCAGGTGTACCTCGAAACCGAAGGCGAACTCGAGGGGGAGTAAACCTCGAGAATCACCGGCAGGTCCGGGCGCTGAGGTGTTTCAGCGTCCGGACTTGATGATCTGAGCGATGTTCCGCTCCGCCAGAGCAGTGATGGTCAGTGACGGATTGACGGTGCCGGTGCTGCCCGGAATAGCAGCGCCGTCCATCACGTACAGGCCGTCGTAGCCCTTGACTCGCCCGTAGCCGTCAGTGGCCTTGCCCAGAACCGCACCGCCGAGGGGATGCGCGGTGAACGAGGAATTGACGTCCTTCGCGAACGGCAGGGCGGACGGCAGCGTGGTGCCGGCGAAGGCCATCTTGTTCTGGACGGCGCGCAGGGCCTCGACGGTGGCGTCGTTGCCGTTCTTCGGCCAGTTCAGCACCACCCGATCGTTGCCCCCGTCGTAGGCGAAGTCGGCGCGCTGCGAATCGAGGGTCATACCCAAGGTTCCGAGCATGCCGATGTTGACGGGTAGGCCGGGGACGTACCAGTTTTCCAGGGAGAGGGGCATTCCCGACTCGTCGACGATCCGTGATGCCGACGGTGCGGCTTGCGCAGTGCCGTCACTGAAGCCGAACGAGCGCACCATCCCGGCGTCGCCGTTCGTTCCCCAGCCCTTACCGACGTGTTCGTTGAGGTTCGGCAGCGCGCCCGTCGCCTGGGCGCGTACCAGCAGTTCGGAGGTGCCGATCGAACCGGCGCCGAGGAACAGACGGTCACAGGTAAGAGTCTTCCGGGCCAGAACGCCACCCGTCGGATCCGTCGATTCGACGTCGACGACGTAGCGTCCATCACGTTCGCGACTGATCGCGAGCACCTGATGTCCGTAACAGACGGTGGCTCGTCCGGTGGCTTCGGCGGCGGGAATGTAGTTCTGCGTGAGGTCGAACTTCGCGCCGTTGGAGTTACCCATGTTGCTGTCACCGACAGTGGCCGAGGCTCGGGTTCGGCCGTCGAGTTCTGAGCGCACCACGTCCCAGTTCCAGATCCCGTCGATCCGCTGCGGATCGAATCCGGCACGACGAGCGTCCTGATCCCAACGACGCGAGTGGCCGAAATTCGGGGTTTGGTAAATGTCTTCGGGCAACGGGCTCAGACGCAGCATCTGGCGCACCTTGGGGTACCAGGTGGACGCCATCTCGTCGTAATCGAGGGAGTTGCCGAAGACTGCGTCGAAGAATCGGCGCTCGGGCGCGATCATCACGCCGGTGAAGATGATGGAACCACCGCCGACTGCAGCGCCGCGCCAGACCGAGATGTGTTCGTAGTCGGTGGCATCGAGGACGCCGCTGAAGTAGTCGCACACCACCGGGAGTCCGGTGAGGTTGGTGAACGATGTGCGCCGGAAAACTCCGCGGCCGTCGGCCAGCATGTCGGAGGTGTGAATCTCCCGCTGCGGATCATGCGGCCATCGGAGTCCGCGTTCGAGGATGGTGACCTGGGTGCCGCTCTGCGCCAACCGGAGAGCGGTCGCGCTGGCGCCGAAACCTGACCCGATGACGATGGCTTCGGAATGTTCCGGGGGAGTAGGCGAGGGTACGAACAACTCGGGGACGAGCGCGCGGTAGTGATCGGCACCCATCGGTAGCGCACGCAGAGGCGCGGGGGCGGCGTGGCTGATCGAGGTCGACATGAGCGGTGTCGCGGCTGCAACTGCTGCCCCCACTCCGGCCGCTTTGAAAAAGTCACGACGCTGCATGTCACGACGCTGCATGTGTTTGTTCGACTCCCCAGTTCGACGATTTGCCTCAGAATAACTCGAGATGGAGTTTGGGGACGAAACGGCATGTTGAATGCGCGCAGAAACCGGATAAAACGTGCATAAGTGGCATGTTTCAGCCGATTGCGGAAGGTCGCCGGATAGTCGCCGAGGCTCATCGGTGTCCAGTGAGAGGTTCCCGCCCCTATCCTCGAGGAGTGAACTCCGACTTCAAGCGCGTCTCCGAGGCCAAGTACGTCCTACTCACTACCTTCCGCAAGGACGGAACGCCGGTGGCGACGCCGCTCTGGGCCGCGCCGGACGGCGACAAGCTCCTGATGTGGACCGTCACCGATTCCTACAAGGTCAAGCGCATCAAGCGAAACCCCTCGGTCACAGTCGCCGCGTGTGACGCGCGGGGAAATCCGAAGGGTGAACCGGTTGCCGCCGTCGCCGAGATCCTCGACGCGCCGGGCACCGATCATGCTCGCGACGCGATCGCGCGTCGCTACGGAATCCTTGGCTGGATCACCATGAAAGGCAGTCTCCTGCGCCGCGGCAAGACCGGAACGATCGGACTTGCCATCACTGCAGCTTGACCGCGTCAGTTGCCGAGCAGATCGTCCAACGCTGAATCGAACCGCGGATAGGTGAAGGGGAAGCCGTTGTCCGTCAGCACTTTCGACACGGCGTGACGACCCGTCAGGCCCAAGGCAGCGTCGCTGCGCAGCAGGAACGCGCCGAATCTGACCATGACAGCGGGCGTCGGCGGCGCAGGTGGCCGGTGAAGGTGCTTGCGCAGCCCGGCCATCAGTTCTGAATTGCGGACGGGATCCGGGGCAGTCGCGATGACCACCCCCGAGGCAGCCGAATCGGGTTCGAGGGCCCAACGAACGATCGACAGCCAGTCGTCGATGTGAATCCAACTTGTCCATTGTCGACCTGACGCAACGCGTCCGCCCAGACCGAGACGTACGAGCAACAGGAGTCGCTCGAGCGCCGGTGTGCCCTTCTCCAACACGACGCTGGTTCGCAGGATCACTACTCGTGACGTGTTTGCTCCCTCGACCGCTGCCTCCCAGTCCTTTGCGACGTCGGTCATCTGAGGTGGTCCGTCAGCGAGTGGGGAAGCCTCGTCGAGTCGGGTCTCTCCGGCGTCGCCGTAGATTGCGAGCGTGCTCGCTTGGATCCACACCGGAACAGGGTGCGCCAGTAGTTTCGACGCTTCGACCAGTGCGCGGGTCGGATCGACTCGGGAACTGGTGAGCAGTGCGATGTTTGCCGGGGTGGGTCGGCGATCGACCAACTCGCCGGCGAGGTTGATCACCGCGGCGCCGTCGAGTTCTCCTGCCCAGTCGCCTACCGTGACACCGTCCCACTGAACCTGCCTGTGCCTGCCGGGTTTCGGTGACCGAGTCAGGACCACGACGTCATACCCGCGGTCGGCGAGATCGTCGCTGATTCGGCGGCCGAGAGCGCCGGTACCGCCGGCGATCACGACCTTCGTCATCACTGCGCCTGGCTGACCGAGGACATGTGGAAGTCGGGAATCCGCATCGGCGGCATGGCCGTGCGGGTGAACCAGTCTTTCCACTCGCGGGGAAGCGTGATCTCGGTGCGTCCAGCCTCGGTGACCCGCCGCAGGAGATCGAGCGGGCTCTCGTTGAAACGGAAGTTGTTGACGGCGCCGACGATCTTGCCGTCCTCGATCAAATACACCCCGTCACGGGTGAGTCCGGTCAACAGCAGCGTCGTCGGATCCACCTCACGGATGTACCAGAGGGTTGTGAGCAGTAGACCCTTCTCGGTACCTGCGATCATGTCCTCGATCGAGGTGTCGTCACCACCGGTCAGGATGAGATTGTCGCCGGGAACTGCGACAGGTCGACCGAACTCTCGTGCAGCGTGGCGCGGGTACGCCAGCGCATTGACGACGCCGTCTCGGACCCAGTCGACGGGTTCGATCTCCATACCGTTGTCGAACAGTGAGACGGATTCACTCGACGACGTCGTGATCACGAACGGCGCGGACTGCAAGCCCTCGGCGCCGGGGTCGGAGGTGAGTGTCAGTGGCAATCCGAGCTTCTCGCCGATCCGGGTACCACCGGTGGTGGAAAGTGCGGTGTGGCCCTCTTCGGCGCCGCGACCCTCCATGGTCCACATCAGATAGATCATCAGGTCCGCGACAGCAGAAGGCGGAAGAATCGTCTCGTAGCGGCCGGCAGGCAGACTGACCGAATTCTCCGCCCAGTCGAGCCGAGTGGTCAACTGCGACAAAAGATTCGGCACTGAAATGTCAGTGAAATCGACAGTTCCGGATCCGACCCAGGCGCTGGCGTCGCCGCGCTTGCCGTTGATCTCCACGGAGCCGGTGGCCTGAGCCGTTCTACGTCGCACGCCCGTCGAAGTTCCGAGCCAGGTGGTGTGCAACTGGTGGTGAGCGAAGCCGAACAACTGGTCGTCACTGTCGAAGGCCGTGGACAGGTCGGCAGCCAACTGCGCAAAGACACCGATGTCGGTCAGGGCGGCCGGCAGGTCCCAGTCTGTCTCTGCCGCCGACTGCGTGATCAGGTCGGACGCGTCGTCAGCCGGAGTGGCTGTGCGCGCAGCCTGTTCGCTTGCCTGTACGAGTGCGGAAATCTGCTCCGGATCGACACTGCTGGAACTGACAGTGCCCACCTTCGCGATGTCACCCTCGCGCACGATCGAGATCACCGTCCACGTCCGGGACAGCGAAACTCCGTTGGTGGTCATCGAATTGTTGGCCCACCGCAGCGACGCCTCACTCGCATCGGTCACGATCACCAACGATTCGTCTACCGTCCTCGCGGCCAATGCACGCTCGACGACCTGCTGCGGATCGATCACTGCTGAGCCTCCGAACGAGTATTGAGGATGTTGACTCCGCGGAACAGAGCGGACGGGCAGCCGTGGCTGACCGCCGCAACCTGACCGGGTTGCGCCTTGCCGCAGTTGAATGCGCCCTGCAGGCGCCAGGTCGACTCACCGCCAACGGCTTCCATCGAGCCCCAGAAATCCGTCGTCGTCGCCTGATACGCCACGTCACGCACCTGACCGTCGAGCTTTCCGTCACGGATCTTGAAGAACCGCTGACCGGTGAACTGGAAGTTGTAGCGCTGCATGTCGATCGACCAGGACTTGTCACCGACGACGTAGATGCCGTTCTCGACTCGCGAGATCAGGTCTGCGGTCGAGGTGTCCGTAGAAGGGTCGGGGGAGAGCGAGACGTTGGCCATTCGCTGGATGGGAACGTGATGTGCGGAGTCGGCGTACGAGCAGCCGTTGGAACGCGTCAGCCCCAGCCTCCGCGCGAACACGCGGTCTAGTTGATACCCGACCAGTGTTCCGTCTGCCACCAGATCCCACCGTTGAGAGGCGACGCCGTCGTCGTCGAATCCGACGCTGGCCAGGCCGTGCTCTTCGTTACGATCGGCGGTCACGTGCATGAGTGGCGTTCCGTATTTCAGCGTTCCCAGCTTGTCCGGCGTCGCGAACGACGTACCGGCGTAGGCCGCTTCGTAGCCGATCGCCCGGTCGTATTCGGTGGCGTGTCCGATGGATTCGTGGATCGTGAGCCACAGATTGGTCGGATCGATCACGAGGTCGGTCGGACCTGCTTCGACAGTGGGCGCCTTGGTCTTCTCGGCCAGCCACTCCGGGATCTGCGCGAGCTCTTCACCCCAGTTCCATGTGCTCTCCGCCCCGAGGTACTCCCATCCGCGACCTACCGGCGGCGCCAAGGTGCGCATCGATTCGAAGCTGCCGGCCGATTTGTCGACGGCGGTCGCCTCGAACTCGGGGTGCAGACGCACCCGTTGCTGGGTGATCGACGAACCGGCCAGATCCGCGTAGAAAGTTTGCTCCTTGACCTGGAGGACACTCGCCGTGACGTGATCCACGCCGTCAGCGGCTTGAAGCCGTCCGGAGTAGTCGACCAGCAGCGCTACCTTGTCGGCCGTCGGTGTCGCGAAGGGATCTTCGAGGTACGGGGACACCCACGTCGCGTCGGCATAGACGGGCTCGTCGGCGAGGGTGACCGGATCCCGATTGAGCGAGCGTAATGCCTTCGCAACCTCGACCGCTTGGCGTGCCAGCGCAGCCGCGACGTCAGGAGATACGTCGGCGTGCGAGGCGAATCCCCACGTGCCGTCGACGATCACACGGACGGCGACCCCGATCTCGTCTCCGTCGGACACCGCCTGAACTACGCCGTCGCGCAAGCGGATCGACTGTGTGAGCACGCGGTGGACACGAACATCGGCGTGCTGGGCGCCGGCTGTTCTCGCTGCCGACAGCGCCGCATCAGCGACGGCTCGCAGCGGGAGGGCGAGGAAATCTGCATCGACATCTCGGGTGACGGTCACGCACACGACGCTAGCCGACGACCGCCGATCTCAACCGAACTGCTGCCATCCGAGGCGAATCACCATGGCGATCACGACCACCAACAGCGTGATCCGGACGAATCCGGATCCCTTGCTCAGCGCCATCCGCGAACCGATGACCGCGCCGAGAACGTTGCACACCGCCATCGCCAAACCCAAACTCCACCAGACATGCCCGGTGACGGCGAAGTAGGCGAGCGCGCCGAAATTGGAACCGAGATTGATCACCTTCGCCATGGCTGCGCTTCGAACGAATTCGGTTCCGAGGAAGGTGGCGAAGCTGATGATGAGGAAAGTGCCGGTGCCGGGGCCGAGCAGACCGTCGTAAAGCCCGATGAGTCCGGCGGAGAGCAGCAAGACGAGGACGGTCTTGCGCTGCGTCGGACGATGAGTGGCGATCGTGGTGCCCAGCGTCGGCCGCATTGTCACGAAGACGGCGACAGCGACGAGTACGACCATCACGATCGGAATGAAGTACTTCTTGTCGATCAGTGAAACGGCCGCCGCCCCGCACGCGGACGTCACCGCTGCCAAGGCGGCTGCCGGCGCCATCTGCCGCCATTGCATCGGGATTCGACGCGAGAACGTGTACACCGCAGCACTCGTCCCGGTGAATGCCGTCAGTTTGTTGGTGGCCAGTGCGGCCTGCGGGGTCAATTGCGGGGCGACCAGAAAGAGTGCGGGCAACAGAATCAATCCGCCGCCGCCGACGACGGCGTCCACCCAACCCGCCGCCGTTGCTGCCGTCATCAGCAGTCCCCAATCAGCAATATCCACGGCGGTGACTCTTTCACAGCTGTGACACTCTTGATCACATGCGGAGGTTCAGCCTGTGGCTGCGAGGAAAGCCGATGATCGCGGACAGCGCGCTGGCGCTCGTGTTCTTCGCGCTCGAGGTAGTCACGTTCGTCAGTTCGCCGCGTGAGGAGCGGTGGCCTCAGCTCGTCGTCGGATTTCTGATCTGCCTTCCCGTCGTGTGGCGTCGCAAATATCCGCGTGTGTCCGCTGCGTCCATATTGTCGATGTCGTACTTCGCGACCCTGATGATGTGGGCGACCGGGGATCCGGCTGCGGAACATCCAGGCCTGCTGGCGCTCGGAGTTTCGCTCTACACACTCGTTGCGTACGTCGATCGGCGTACCGGGGCGATATTCGCGTGCTTCCTTGCCCTGGACATGACTTTCTCGTTGCTCGTCATCCGCCAAGACGTGATCCTGACGATCATCATCGCGACGCTGCTCTATGCGCTGGCCTGGATCACCGCCGAGTTCTTGAGCGCGCGACGTGCCTACGACGAGGAAGTGGCCGCCAGACTCGAAGTGGCCGAATACGAACGAGACCGCCGCGCCGAGGATGCGGTGGCGACGGAAAGAACCCGGATCGCCCGCGAACTCCACGACGTCGTTGCCCACGCGGTCAGCGTGATGATCGTTCAAGCGGACGGCGCCTCGTATGCCGTCGATTCCAATCCGGCGTTGGCGAAGAAGGCGCTCGGCAACATCTCCAGCACCGGACGTGATGCGCTTGCCGAGCTTCGCCGGACCGTCTCGCTTCTGCGCACCGAGGTCAGTAGCGATTTGATGCCGCAACACGGAACGGCCGGCATTGCCAAGGTCGTCGAGATGATGCGTGCCGCCGGTCTCGGCGTGCGCCTCGAGCTGACCGGCGAGCTCGACGACGTCAGTCCATCGGTCAGCCTTGGCATTCATCGCCTCGTTCAGGAATCACTGACCAATGTCCTCCGCCACGCCGGCGCGAACCCGAAGGCCCGAGTCACCGTGCGCCGCACCGAGACCGCGGTACTGCTCGAGGTCGTCGACAACGGAACGTCGAGCTCGACCTTCGCTCACGGTTCGGGCAACGGACTGGTCGGCATGCGTGAGCGGGTGGCGGTACTGCACGGGACGCTCGAGACGGGACGACGCCCCGACGGCAGTTGGCGTGTGTACGCAGAGTTGCCGCTCGAGATCCACGATTGATACCGGCTCGCCGCAATCGCATTGGCACCGACGTCTCAGGCCCGATAGGTTTACGCCGTGCCCATCACCGTGCTGCTAGTCGACGACCAGGAACTCATGCGGATGGGCCTGAACATGGTGCTCGAAGCACATGAGGACATCTCGGTGATCGGTGAGGCCGGTGACGGAGCCGCGGCGGTCGCAGCGGCGGTGGCGCTGAAGCCTGACGTCGTGTTGATGGATGTGCGGATGCCGATTGTCGACGGTGTGAAAGCGACGGAGCAGATTCTTGCCTCCGGGATCGAATCCAGGGTCCTGGTCATGACGACGTTCGACCTGGACGAACACGCGCTCGGCGCCCTGCGTGCCGGAGCGAGTGGGTTTCTTCTCAAAGACACCCCGCCCGAGGACCTCGTGTCGGCTATCCGCAGCGTGGCGGCCGGTGATGCGGTTGTTTCCCCGAAGGTGACACGTCGTCTGCTGTCGAGGTTCATCGTGGACGGTCCGGCGCCGCGACGCGATCCGGTGGTTCTCGACGTCCTGACCGAACGCGAACGCGAAGTCCTCGGGCACGTGGCCACGGGACTGTCGAACATCGAGATCGCACAGCAGCTGTACCTGTCCGAATCGACGATCAAGTCGCACGTCGGACGCATTCTGACCAAACTCGATCTGCGTGATCGTGTGCAGGCGGTGGTGCTGGCCTACGAGACCGGACTGGTGACTCCGGGCGCGTAGGCCAGCCGCCTGTCAGGCAGCGAGCGTTTCGCTCTGCTCAGGCATCAAAAGCGCCCACTGTTGGCAGCACGATGCAGGTCTTCCCGTCTGCGTAATCGACATTGCCGAAGAGAGCGGCAAACACCTTGCCGTCGCCGGTGTCGACGACCTTCGAGAGCAACGGCGTATCGAGTACGGGCAACTTCTCGTCCAACGGGACGATGCCACCCTTGAAGGTGCCGACGTTGATCCAGGCAACACTCAACCCTGAGGTCTTGGGTATGCCGACGTAACCCGGGATTGCCTGGAACCGGAGATGGTCGGCCTCGACCCACGGCGGCAACGGGAAGTTCGGACCGGCCTGTGCGGAGCTGAGGGTGACGGTGACAGGTTCACCGGCCACGCCACACCCGACCGTCGGTGCGGGGTACATGAACGACTGCGGCTTGGTGACGCCGATGTCCGGGAGATCGAGGGCGGTCGTGATCTGATCAGCGCCTGCCGTGCCGATCAACTGCTGAACAGTAGCAGAGGCTTCGGGGGAGATGGCTGCGGCCTGCGCGATCAGCGCGGCAATTCCTTCGGGTACTACCGGTTCTGCGGCCGCGGTTCCCGCGCTGATCATCGTGCTGCCGGCCGTGAGTGCCACGACGGCGGCAGTGCCGGCGATGGCAGCGGGAATGCGTCGGGCGAGTGTCTTGCCGGGGAGTCGGCTCATGTCGGGCTCCTTCATTTCATGAGGCCGGGAAAGGCGGCCCGAAGTGACTTGACCATGCGCATAGTCTCAACGTCAACTTGAGGTTTAGAATCGTTAGCGGAGCGTTAGTTAACGCCAGGCAAGTCGCACGTGCGCGAGAGAAGGCCCGCGTGACTCACGGCACTCGCCTGTTTTGCACCTCTGCGTCGTTGTCGGGAGAAAATCCGGCCCCTCGAGCGTTGAACGGATAGACCGTCTGAAAGGGGACGTCATGATCGCCGCCGTATTCCTCCTCTACGTGATCGTCGAGATCGCCGCATTGGTCATCGTGGGCAACGCCATCGGTGTCGCCTGGACAGTGCTGCTGTTTCTCGCCGGTTCGCTTGTCGGATTGATCCTCATGCGTTCGCAGTGGCGACGAGTCATGGACGGATTCCGCAAGGCAACGAGGGGTGAGGGATCGCCGTCACTGGCGGTCGCCGACGGCGCCTTGGTCGCGGCGGGCTCCGCGTTGATGTTCGTACCCGGACTCGTGACTTCCGTTCTGGGCCTTCTGCTTCTGATTCCGCCGACCCGGTGGGCGCTCCGCCCGCTTGCGGTGCTCCTGGCAGGCAAGCGCGCAGCAGCATTTGCCGCCGGTGGTGACGCCTTCGCCGGAACCGTCGGCTACGCGGCGCGCATGCGCGGAAACGGCGAGGTGATCGACGGCGAGATCATCGTCGAGACACCCGAAACCACCGAGTACGTAGCAAGCAACGGCAAGGAACTGGTCCTCGAGGGTGAGATTCTGGACACGGATACACCCACCCGTTCGCGGGGGCCGCAGTACTAACAGGCAGACTGGGTGCTCGTGACTACTCGTCTGCTGGTCAACGGCCGGATCTACAGTTCATTTGCACCTGACGCGACCTCGATCGCCATCACCGACGGCACCGTCGTGTGGGTCGGCGACGAGCGCGCCGGACGGGCGTTGCACCCCGCCGCGGAGATCGAAGACCTGGGCGGTGGGTTTGTCACTCCCGGGTTCGTCGACACCCACGTCCACATCACTGCATTGGGACTCAATCTCGTCGGTCTGGATCTCGTGGGCGCGAACTCACTGGACGAATGCCTCTCGCGAGTACGAACATTCGCAGCGGCAAACCCCGAAACTGCCCATCCCGACGCAGTCATCTGGGGACACGGTTGGGACGACACCGAGTGGGCAGATCAGACGCCGCCCTCGACCGCGGATCTCGACGCGGCTGCCCCTGGCCGCAAGGTGTATCTCTCGCGGATCGACGTTCACTCGGCCGCGTGCTCGAGCGCATTGCGCGACGGGATCTCCGGCCTCGCCGACACTGCCGGATACTCGGCCGACGGCCCGCTGACCTTCGACGCACACCACCTGGCGCGCAATGCGACTCGGAACCTGCTGACCGAATCTCAGCGCGCGTCTGCTCGTACCGCGGCGCTCGATCTGTGCGCCTCCCGCGGGATCGTCGCAGTGCACGAGTGCGGCGGACCGGACATCTCGGGACTGACCGATTTCCAGGAACTACTGGCCCACGACCACGGAGTGGAGGTTCGGGGTTACTGGGGTGAGCGCGTCGACACCGAAGAGGATGCTCGCGCACTCCTCGACAAAACCGGAGCAGACGGACTCGGCGGAGATCTCTTCATCGACGGTTCGCTCGGTTCGCATACCGCGTGGCTGCTCGAACCCTATGCAGACCAACCTGATTCGACGGGCAACGCCTATCTCGACGTCGACGCGATCGCCGCACACATCCGGGCCTGCACCCTCGCGGGTGTCCAGGCCGGCTTCCATGCCATCGGCGACGGTGCCGTCTCGTCGGCAGCGGCCGCGTTCCGCAAGGTCGCCGACGAACTGGGTGGCCCCAAGGTCGCCGCGTTGGGTCACCGCCTCGAGCACGCGGAAATGATGTCGATGGCCGACGCGGAAACCTTCGCGGCCTTGGGTGTCATCGCGAGCGTCCAACCGGTGTTCGACGCACTGTGGGGCGGTACCGACGGTCTGTACGCCACGCGCCTGGGAGTCGACCGCGCAGCAGCGTTGAATCCGTTTGCACCTGCTGCCGGTAAGGGTGTCTCGCTCGCATTCAGCTCCGATGCCCCGGTCACCCCCATCGAGCCGTGGGCGATGCTGCGCGCCGCTGTCCAGCACCGCACCGACGGAAGTGGAATCTCACCGCGTGCGGCCTTCTCCGCCGCAACGCGCGGCGCCTGGCGCGCGGGCGGAGTGCGGGACGGCGCCGCGGGAACGCTCAATCCGGGTGCACCCGCCTCCTACGTGTTGTGGGCGGCAGGCGAACTCGAAGTCAGTGCACCGGCCGATTCGGTTCAGCGATGGTCTACCGATCCGCGCTCGCGAGTACCCGCTCTGCCCAGGCTGGCGGAAGATGCGCCGATTCCGGTCTGCATCAAGTCGGTGCATCGCGGACGCGTCGTCTACCAGCGCGGCTCGACGAGTGAGTGAGGCCGGCGCAGAGGCGCCCAGCAGTGATCGCTCCCGCGTGAGCGCTGTGCTCACCGGTTCGGCATGGCTACGTTCGCTGTACGCAGCCACAGGCGGATTCTTGATCTTCGCCGGGTTCCCACCTCGTCCGCTGTGGTTTCTGGCGCCAGTCGGGATCGCTCTTCTGACGTGCGTGTTGACGAACTTCGGTCGAGGCGGATTGCGTCTTCGTGCCGGCTTCGGTTACGGGTACCTGGCCGGTCTCGGATTCCTGGTGCCGTTGCTTCCGTGGATCGGTGTGTTCGTGGGCGCGGTCCCGTGGATCGCGTTGGCCGCGGTGGAGTCGTTGTTCATCGGACTGTTCGGGTTGCTGGCGGTACTGGTGGCGAGGTTGCCTTGGGCACCTTTGTGGATTGCCGCGACCTGGACGCTTACCGAGTGGCTTCGTTCCAGCGTCCCTTTCGGCGGATTTCCTTGGGGCAGGCTCGCATTCGGTCAATCCGAAGGATGGCTCCTCCCACTCGCGAGTATCGGCGGTGCGCCGCTGCTCAGCTTCGCGGTGGCCCTGACCGGTACCGGCTTGGCAGCAGTCGTCGTCGTTGTCGCGGCAAAACGATGGGACCGAGGATTCTTCGGAGCCGTTGCCGCCGCCATCGTGCCCGTGATCGTTGCTCTCGTGGTGTCGCCGTTTCTTGCCACCATGGATTCCGGCGACCGAACGATCACCGTCGCCGCGATCCAGGGCAGCGTTCCGCGGTTGGGCTTGGACTTCAACTCGCAACGCAAGCAGGTCCTCGACAACCACGTCACCGAAACTGTGAAACTGGCAGCCGAGGTGGACGCGGGCCGCGTCGATCAGCCTGACGTCGTGATCTGGCCGGAAAATGCCTCTGACATCGACCCACTGCGAAACGCCGATGCCGCGGCCGACATCACCCGAGCCTCCGAAGCGATCGGAGCCCCGATTCTTGTCGGCACCGTACTCGTGAATGCCGATCGTACGACCACCAATTCAGTGATCGTGTGGGACGGCGCCAATGGTCCTCAGGAACAGCACGACAAGAAGATCATCCAGCCGTTCGGTGAATACCTGCCATACCGAAGCTTCTTCCGGAACTTCTCCTCGTACGCCGATCGTGCGGGCAATTTCGTGCCCGGCGAGGGCAACGGCGTTGTCCACGCAGCGGGTGTACCGATCGGCGTCGCGACTTGTTACGAGGTTGCGTTCGACCGGGCGTTCCAGGAATCGGTGCGCAATGGTGCGCAGCTGCTGGCAGTACCGACCAACAACGCCACCTTCGGGGACACCGAGATGACGTATCAGCAGCTGGCAATGTCCCGTGTGCGGGCAGTCGAGCACGGCCGTGCCGTCGTTGTGGCCGCAACCAGTGGTGTCAGCGCAATCATCGCTCCCGACGGGGCAGTGACGTCGCAGACCGACCTGTTCGTGCCGGCGGCACTTGTGGCGAAGGTGCCGCTCTCGACCAGCTCCACCCTCGCTACCCGAGTAGGTCCGGCGCCGGAGATCGTGCTCAGCATCATCGCGGTCGGTGCGATTGCCATGGCGCTGGTAGCCCGGCGCCGAGATCGGGCCGAGCAATCACCAGAGGAGACTGCGGCAATCTGACCCGAGCAACGGATATCGGGCTGCCGATGTTCCGAGGGGCGCCTATGCGGGTACTCGCTGTGCCACCCGTTCCTGCGTAAAGGCGGCCTCCTGTGACCGAGCCAGACAAGACCGAGCCAGACAAGGCCCAGCCTGAGAAGACCGAGCCCCAGACTGCAGTTCGCAAGACCAGTGTCGTCGACGCGGTGCTGCAGTCACCGCTCGCGGGGCTGTCACCGTGGATCCTGCTGTCCTTGCTCTCCGGGCCGGGAAGGTTCGAGGAATCCGCGGCCGCCGCGCTCGGGTTGTCGCTGCTGATCTTGGCGGCCAGTCACCGGCGCGGCGGCACGGTGAAGCTGTTGGAGGTCTTCGACGTCGTGTTCTTCGGCGTTCTGGCGGCCATCGGCCTCCTCGCGTCGGCGAACACGATTCGGTGGTTCGAACTCTGGGGAGGCGAACTGACCAACATCGCGCTGGTGGTCTTTGCCTTCGGATCGATCCTGCTCCGCAATCCTTTCACTTTGCAGTACGCGAAAGAGTCGACGCCTGAAGAGTATTGGACGACGCCACTGTTTCTGCGCATCAACTACGTCATCACCGCAGTGTGGGCGCTCGCCTTCACATGGTCGGCCGCAGTGGGCTTGTTCGGAGACGCACTGCTGCACGACGGAGACAACTTCTGGACCGGATGGATTCTGCAGTTGCTCGGAACCTTCTTCGCGATCTCCTTCACCGAGTGGTACCCCGAGTATGCGCCGAACAAGGCCGCTCAGGCTCAGGGCCTCGAAACCGAACCACCGCAGTCGATTTTCAGGCTGTTCGACTTTTTGCCGGTGTTCGTAGCCGTGACCGGCATCGCGGGGTTGGTGACCGACTCCGTTTCCGTGACCGCAGGCGTCACGTTGATTCTGGTCGGCGTGTTCGGACATCTGGCGATGCGACGGTTCACCGTCGACTAGGAGCTCTCGGTGATCTCGCGCCGACGGGAACTTGGTGCACGATCGTCTCGATGACCGGCAGGTGCCGGCTGATGCACGGAATTTGTCCGTTTCTGCGATAGTCAGTGCACCTGCCGTGCAATGGAAACGAGGGAAATTGAGCGTTATTTCGAGTACTGCACACAAGCACGAGCCCATACACGGACGACGTCCACCAGCGGATCACCGCTTCCTCGGACTCGACACACGCGTCTTCCCACACGCCCTCGCGATCTTGGGGGTGTGGATGCTCTGGACCGTGATCGTGCCCGCCATCGATTCCGCTGTCTCCTCCGAAGATCCAACCGGCGCCGGAGACCGAATGGCCGTGACCGAAACGGTCTCCTTCGCCGCACCTGCGGGCTGGAATGTCGAGAGTGGTTTCCGAACCGACCAACATGGCGCGTCCGATTCGCTCCCACGTGTGACGTTGACCGGCGGCACCGTCACCGTGAGCGTCGACGCCGACACATTCAGTGGAACTGCCGACGAGCTCCTCTCCCAAACAGATGCCGTGAGTCTTGCGACGAACGGCAGTTCCGTGCTTGCGGTCTCCGGTACACGCCAGCCGATCAGCACCGACGGGGGTCTGAGCGGCGTCCAGGTCAGCTTTGACACTCCGCGGTCCGCCGGATCGGTGACCACATTCGTCGCCGACGGCGAGGGAATTCGGGTACAGGTAGTCGGCCCACCCGATCAGATCGCCGCCCGCAGTCGAGAAATCACCGACATGATCGCCTCCATCGGCACACATGAGGGAGACACCAAGTGAGCAGCGATCTCCTCGAAACCCGCTCCCGCGCATTCGATACGACGGCCTGGGGCGAGAAATTTCACTTCTTCCAACCACGCAACGTCGTGTTCTGGATATACCTGTGGATGTGCGGATTCGGCCTCGTCAAAGGCTGGCAGATGTTCGCCCCCTTCGCCGGATACTTCGGGCGCGCACTCCTCGTTGCCGGCATCGTCGGCATCATCAGCGCCGCGGTCTGGACATGGTGGTTCCGGCACATCGACCGCTACGAACGCCAACCCGTAGGACTAGTGGTCACCGGCTTCATCTGGGGCGCCACCGCAGCAACGTTCACTATCGCAGTACCCGCGAACGGAGCAGTCGGCTCGCTCTACACGAAGATTTTCGGGCAGGTATGGGCTCAGGACTGGCATGCGGGCCTCTCTGCACCGTTCGTGGAGGAAACCGCCAAAGGCATCGGCATCGTCGTCCTCCTCGCGCTTGCACCGCGACTGGTGCGCACCGCAACCGACGGCCTGCTACTCGGCGCTTTCATCGGCTTGGGATTCCAGACCAGCGAAGACTTTCTGTACTCGATTGCCGGCGCGACGCAGGGCTTCGGCGCCCACCAAACCGACGGCCTGATCGGTTCCATCGCCACCCGCACCTACTCCGACATCGTCTCTCATCCCCTCTTTACAGCCCTTTTCTGCGCCGGCGTGATCTATCTGATCGGCACCCCGGCCCAGCCCCGGCGGATCGGACGCGGATTGGCGTTGATCGTGGCACCCATCCTGATCCACGGCGTGTGGGATTCGATGCTCGCGATCGCCGGCGGCAGCAGTTCGCTCGTGTTCGTCATCATGATCGGCGACATCGTCTTCGCTTTCACTGCCTTGTGGATCGCGTTCGTCTGGGCGCACCCACGTGAATCCCACTTCGTCCGTGACATTCTCGCCCCGGAAATCGAGTCCGGCGTCCTGACCGACGCCGAGGTGACAGCCGCCGGCGGATGGCGACAACAACGCACTTACGCGAAAGCCGCACCCACTCGCACCGAACGTCGCCAACGACGACATATCGTTCGTGCCGCGCTGGATCTGTGCAGCGACCTTGCTGTCAGCAAGGGCGACGACAGCTCCCAGGTCGTCGAATCACGCAACGAAATCACCCGCCTCCGCCAAGGAACCGCGGCACAGAGCATCGCTCAGTGACCGCGAAGTAGCGGAAGTACCGTTCAGCACCGTAAGTCATTTACCCACACCCCAGTCGGCCGGGTTGTTTGCCAACGTCACTTGGCAAGCAACCCGGCCGAGTGACTGGGCTACCAGTTCACGATCGGCGTGAGTGGGGTACCGAAGTTTGGTGTGTCGCGGGGTGGGGGATACAGCTCACACTGGTGCACGAAGCAGTGCCGATGGTTCTCCAGCGCGAATCGCGAATCCGCGCACTGTCGGCTCGCGAGTGCGCCTGGATGCTGAATGACGTTGTCCTGAAGTGCCTTTGAGGACCGCGAAGCATCCTGAAGTTGCCACGTCGAAGAAGGGCCGAAGTATGACGTCGACTTGTGAACGATCACTCCCCGTAGAACGAGAAAGACCGCCCGGTGTAGAACCGGACGGTCTTGATCGAAGTGCTAGTTCATGCGCCGCGACGCTTGGCCTTCAGCAAATCGAGACGCTCTTTGAGGAGCTCTTCGAGTTCCTCGACCGAGCGACGCTCGAGCAGCATGTCCCAGTGGGTGCGGGGAGGCTTGACCTTCTTGGCTTCGGGGGCAGTTCCCTCCATGAGGGCGCCTTCGAGGCCGTTGCGGCACAACCAGGTGCCGGGGATCTCGGCTTCGTCCGCGAACGGGATGTCGAAGATCTCGCCGTTCTCGCACTTGTACTTGGCCATACGACGGGGCGCGAGGTCATGGTCACGGTCGGTCTCGTAGCTCACAGCTCCGAGACGGCTACCTCGAAGTACGCGATCTGCCATGGTGGTGTCCTCTCTTCGTTCGTCACCGCTGGTGGGCGCCCTGACTTGGGGAGTAGACGCTCACACTCATCTACAACGCCACGAGCACCCGATTGGTTCCCGTGTGGCGAGAAGACGCAACCTCTCCATCTTACCGGGTACCGCGCGCGTTCATCGAAGGCGTCCGAATCTCGAGTACAGTGTCGACTCATGGCTGAGAGCACACGCGTCGGATCACCGCAGACTGCGCGTTCCGGAAACCCGTGTGTGTGGTGCGGCCGCGAGGTCGCGGTGACGGGAGTGGGTCGTCGTCGCCGGTACTGCAGCCAGTCTTGTCGCCAGCGCGCGTACGAGCAGCGCAATGCCGTCAAGGGCACGACGATCCCGGCTGACGCCGTCATCTTGACCGCCGTCGAGGCCGTCGAACTGGTGGATCGGATGTTCGAGGTTCGCTGCGCCGCCGAAGATGTGGCGACTGCTGTTGCCGAGGGAGCCGAAAGCTCGGAACTCGCACAGTTGTGTGAACGGTTGACCGAACTTGCCCGTGAAGCCGAACGTTTCCGGTGAAGCAGGTGTGGGCAACCGGTTTCTAGCCTTGCGTTGAGCACCGCAGCACTGCGGTGCGCCTGACGCCTGACGACGACAAATTCTGATCCTGAGTTCGGACCTTCGGGGAGGTTCGGACTTCGAAGCGACCCTTCGTCGAGGTCGATGACCTTCGGCTGCGCTCTCGCAGGATCGCCACATGGTTTCCACTCGATATCGAGGCGGTGCGATGTTTCTCTTCAATCCCCGAGCCACAGTTCCCGGTGCTGATCGTCACAACGCTGTGTGGGGGTGGTCGTGATGGATACCGACAAGAGGATCGATCCGCTGACCGGATCGCGAAGCCTGCCGGCAGGGGCGTTTCCCCTGTCAGCGGTGCAGCGCAGTATGTGGTTTGCGCAGCAACTTCACCCGACGGTGCCGTATTTCATTGCGCAGTACATCGAGTTCCACGGCGACCTGGACATGCAACTGCTCAGCCGCGCTGCAGTGGAGGCCGCCCACGAGTTCGAGTCGCCATTTCTGCGGTTGATGTACCCCGATGGTGAGCCGTGCCAGATCGTGGACTTCACGATCGATCCGGGTATCGACTACTTCGACTTCCGCGAGCGTGAGAACCCTCGGCAGGCTGCGTCGGAGTGGATGGACAACGATTACGCGACGACGCTCGACTTGACGCGTGATCGTCTCGTCGAGATGACAATTCTCCAAACTGGCGATCGAGACTACTTGTGGTACACCAGGATTCACCACGTTGCTCTCGACGGATACAGCGGAATGACGATAGTGAATCGCATTGCCGCGATCTACACCGCAGCAGTCGAGGGCCGGGAGCCTGCGGTAAACAAGGCGCTCGACGTCACGACGCTGTCCGAACTCGATCAGAAGTACCGCGAATCGAGTCGGTTCGAGGCCGACCGCGAATACTGGGCCCAGCGAGTGTCCGGCGTCGAGCACGGTTCTACGTTGGCGACGCGTGAGGGACCTCCGACTGCGCGTAGCGAACTCGTCAGTGCCGCGATGTCGGCGAACAGCCTTGCTGCCTTGGACGAGTGGAATTCGCGTTCCGGTGCCACTGCGGCGGCGGTGCTGATTTCGGCACTGGCGTGCTATTTGTCTCGCAACACCGGCTACGACGACGTTCTGATAAATCTGCCGGTCTCGGCGAGGACCACGGCACCGCTGCAACGCTCCGGCGGAATGCTGGTCAACGTCGCGCCCCTTCACATCCACGTCGACCCCGACGAAAGCGTGGACGATCTGGTCGGGCGGGTCCAACTCGAACTCCTCGGCGCGCTTCGTCATCAGCGATGCAGTCTCGAAGACATCAGGCGCGATGCGGGCTTGGCGGTCGGCGATGCACGACTGTCCGGTCCGATGATGAATGTGATGCTCTTCCGGCAGGAGATAACACTGGGATCACTGACCGGCGAGTTTCACATCGTCACGTCGGGGCCCGTCGAGGATCTCCTGGTCAACGTGTACCAGAGTGGCGACCCAGCTCAGACGTTGATCGACTTTCGTGGCAACCCCAATCGCTACGGTCACGACGAACTGGTTGAACACCACCGGGCGTTCACCGAGTTGGTCGCAGAACTGACAGCAGCACCGGCCGGTACGCCGATGAACCGGATTCATCCGGCAAGCGCCGAGGCCGGGGCACGCAGTGCGCAGCGGAGGGAAACCGAAAGGTTCTGGGCTGGATATCTGGGGGACTCCGACGAGGGTTCGGCGCTGGGGCTCGAGCGAATCGACGCAGAATCGGAGCCGACCACTACGAATCGGCTCAGCTTCCCGCTCGATCCCGCGGTCGCCGAACTTGCACGTACGGAAGATGTCTCACTCTTTGCCGTTGTCCACGCGGCATTTGCGGCATTGTTGTCGAGATCGACCGAGCGCCGTGACGTGTTGATCGGAACGAGGACCGAGTGGGGGACTTCGCCGCTGCGCTGCGAGGTCGATCCGGCGGCGCCGTTCGACGAGTTCGTGAGTTTTCTTGCTCGAGAACGCGACACGTTGTTGGTTCGATCGGCGGCAGGTATCCCCGAGCTGCCCGAGTTGCACGTCCATCTCAACGACGGCTCGCAGGAGACCACGATTGCCGGCCTCGATGTGGCGATCGACGTCCACGCGGATACCGGCGCCCTCGAGGTGGCGTACTCCACGCAGCACTACGCCGAATCCACGGTCCAAGCCTTCCTCTCGCGACTGGTGCGGATCCTTGCGGGCGCAGCGGCAGCCCCGCGAACGTCGGTCGGAGATCTCGATCTTCTCGACGAGTTCGAGCGTGAGTTCCTTATGCCGGCACGGGGAGCGACCGCGTCCGCGCCGTTGACCCTGCCCGATATCCTCCGGCGGGCCGCGGCTGTGAACCCCGATGCCCCGGCGCTCGTTTTCGGTGATCGTGAGGTGAGCTACCGGGAACTCGACGCCGAGTCGAACACACTCGCCCGCGAACTGATCAACAGGGGAGTCGGCCCAGGTACCTACGTCGCCCTTGCACTGTCGAGGTCGATCGAATCGGTGACCGCGACGTGGGCAGTGGCCAAGACCGGCGGCGCCTTCCTTCCGATCGATCCGCACTACCCCGAGGATCGTATTCGGCACATGCTCACCGATTCGGGAGCTGTTGTCGGAATCAGCGTGGGGGAGCACCATGCCGGGCTCGCCGATTCGGTGGACTGGCTGCTTCTGGACGAATTCAGCACCGACGAACCGAACGCGTACCGCTCGGACGCACCGCTCGACGATGGCGAACGTCGCTCACGCGTTCGCTACGACGACCCGGCTTACCTGATCTACACCTCGGGATCTACCGGCGTCCCCAAAGGCGTCGTGGTCAGTCACCGCGGGCTGAGCAGCTTCGCCGACGAAGAACGAATCAGGTTCGGAGTCGAACCAGGCGACCGCACCCTGCATTTCTCGTCGCCGAGCTTCGACGCTTCGGTACTCGAACTTCTCCTTGCCTTCGGCGGCGCGGCGACGATGGTGATAGCGCCGCCCACCGTGTACGGCGGCGACGAACTGGCCCAGGTGATGCGCGTCGGCCGGGTGACACACGCTTTCGTCACCCCGGCCGCGCTGGCAACTGTTGATCCCGCCGGCCTACCGGATCTACGAGTGGTCGTGACCGGCGGCGACGCCTGCTCGCCCGCGCTGGTAGATCAGTGGTCACACGGACGCTCGATGTTCAACGCGTACGGACCGACCGAAACCACCGTCGTCGCCACCCTGACCGGACCGCTGAGCAGCGATGTTCCCGTCACGATCGGAAAGCCGATGCGCGGCGCCGCGGCCGTCCTCCTGGATTCGCGGCTTCAACCGGTGCCGATCGGTGTCGCCGGCGAACTCTATGTGAGCGGTATCGGTTTGGCGCGTGGATACCACGCGCGAGCCACGATCACGGCCGAACGATTCGTCGCCGACCCCAACGGCGTTGCGGGAGAGCGCATGTACCGCACGGGTGACCTCGCGCGGTGGAACGGCGCGGGTGAGCTGGAGTACCTCGGACGGAGCGACTTCCAGATCAAGATCCGCGGTTTCCGCGTCGAACTCGGCGAGATCGACGACGTACTGCGCCGCCATCCGAGCGTCGCGCAGGCTGTCACCGCCGGAGTTTCGGGCCCGAGTGGGGAAACACTGTTGGCGGCGTACGTCACGGCGGCTGAGGGCACGCACATCGACAACTCCGAATTGATCGCCCACGCCGGATCCTCGTTGGCGGCGCACATGGTTCCGTCGCGGATCGTCGTACTCGATTCCATTCCACTGACTCCCGCCGGAAAGATCGACAGGAAAGCATTACCGGACATCGATTCGGCTGGCGGCACGGCCGAATACCGTGCCCCCGAGACCTCGACCGAGAAGCGAATTTCTGCGGTGTTCTGCGATCTGCTCGGCATCACCAGGGCGGGAGCAGACGACAGTTTCTTCGACCTCGGCGGTGACTCGCTGATCGCGACCCGAGTCGTGTCGAGGGTCAACGGAGCACTCGGGACGACGCTGAGCGTTCTCGACCTCTTCGAGGCGCCGACCGTCTCCGCTCTGGCTGCTCGCGCAGACCTCGCGGACTCGCGGAACACGCGCGCCCCAGCACTGACGCGTATCGATCGCCCTGACCGGATACCGGTATCTCTGGCTCAGCAACGTATGTGGCTGACCAATCAACTCGATCCGAGTTCGCCGGCGTACAACATTCCGATCGCGGTTTCGATGACCGGCGATCTCGACGTCGACGCACTGTTCACCGCACTGCGGGACGTGATCGTTCGGCACGAGGTCTTGCGGACCGTTTTCCCCGAGAGCGCCCGTGGTCCGGTCCAGCACGTTCTCGGTGTGGACGAGATGTTCGATCATCTCGAGGTGGAAACGGTGCCTGCCGCAGCGGCCGCAGCGCGGGCGAGCGAACTGGCACGAACGGGATTCGACGTCAGCGAATCGGTGCCGATCCGCGCCACTCTGCTCGAGGTGAACGAACGCGAGCACACGCTGGTCCTCGTCGTTCACCACATTGCAGCGGACGGCCTGTCGATGGCGCCGCTGGCTCGTGACGTGATGGTCGCTTACGCGTCGAGGGCGAGCGGGCGTGTACCGGCGTGGTTGCCGCTCGAAGTGCAGTACGGCGATTTCAGCGAATGGCAACGAGGAGCGCTCGGCGAAGCGTCCGACCCGGATTCGATTCTCGCCGAGCAGTTGCGGTTCTGGTCGCACACGCTCGCCGAACGCGGTGAGCTCGCGGAACTGCCGATGGATCACCCGCGGCCTGCAGGTGTCTCGCTGCGCGGTGGCGATCTCGATTTCCGGATCGACTCCGCGACGTACCGCCGGGTCGGCGAGATCGCGGCGCGATGCGACGTCAGCGTGTTCATGGTGATCCACGCAGCGCTGGCCGTCCTGCTCAGTCGAGAATGTGGAGCGAACGACATCACGATCGGCACCCCGGTGGCCGGGCGTAGCGAGCGCGCCCTCGACGACGTCGTCGGAATGTTCGTCAACACGGTGGTGCTGAGGACGGTTCTCGACGGGGGACTCACCTTCGGTGAAGTTCTCACCCGCGTCCGGGACGTCGACGTGGCGGCCTTGCAGCACACCGAAGTGCCGTACGACGTACTCGTCGAATCCCTCGCAGAGCGCCAGGCACCGCTGTTCCAGGTCATGTTGGTGATGCAAGGCGCTGCTCCCGCCGAGGTCACCTTGCCCGAGCTCGACGTCACTGTTGACGAACTGTCCACGGGTGCAGCGAAGTTCGATCTTCAGGTCATTCTCACCGACCGCGGCGACCATCTCGACGGCCAGTTGAACTATGCCAGCCAACTTTTCGACTCGGACACCATGTCGGGCCTCGCTGATCGCTTCACGATGCTCCTCGACGCGGTAGCGGCCGACCCCGAATCAATCGTCGGCGACGTCGATCTCACAGCTGTGGGCGAGGCGGAACTGGTCCTCGAGCGCTGGAATGCCACCGAACACGCCGTACCGATCACCACCCTCTCCGACCTGGTGGCGGAGCAGGCAGCCCGGACGCCCGAGGGGGCCGCGCTCATCTACGGCGAGCGGACACTGACGTATGCGGAGTTCGACGCGAGGGTCAGTGAACTTGCCAGAACCCTCATCGCCCACGGTGTCGGCCCGGACATGCGCGTCGCGGTGTCGATTCGCCGGTCACCCGAACTACTCGTCGCGGTCCACGCCGTGATCCGTGCCGGTGCGGCGTATGTCCCGGTGGACCCCGACCATCCGGCCGAACGTATCGCGTACGTCTTCGACATCGCCGCACCGATCTGTGTGCTGAGCCGGCCCCAGGACCACGGCGCACTTCCCGCGCGAGTCCCGATCGTCGACGTCGATCTCGATCGTCCCGTGTCCACGACGGTGCCGATCACCGACGCTGATCGGATCCGACCCCTCCTCCCGGACAATGGTGCATACGTGATCTTCACGTCCGGATCGACCGGTCGGCCGAAAGGCGTTGCAGTATCACACCGTTCGATCGTCAATCGCCTTCTGTGGATGCAAGACGCGTACCCACTTCACGCGTCGGACGTGGTGCTGCACAAGACTCCGGTGACCTTCGACGTCTCGGTGTGGGAACTGTTCTGGCCCCTGCAGACTGGTGCGCAGTTGGTGATCGCGGAACCGGAGGGGCACCATGATCCCGGGTACCTGTCGGCGTTGATGGCCGAAAAAGGCGTCACGACGGCGCACTTCGTTCCGTCGATGCTCGCGGAATTCGTCGCGGTCGCGACTGCCGGGCAGTGCGCAAGCCTGCGTCAGGTGTTCTGCAGCGGTGAAGCTCTCGCTCCCACCACCGCGGAGGCGTTCACCCGTCTGAGTTCTGCAGGATTGTTCAACCTGTACGGACCCACGGAGGCTGCCGTCGACGTGAGCGCCGCCGAATTCACCCCAGACATGACCGTCACCGTTCCCATCGGTGCGCCTGTGTGGAACACCCAGCTCTATGTCCTCGACGGGCGGCTGCATCCCGTTCCGGTCGGCGTTCACGGCGAGCTGTACCTGGCGGGAGTGCAACTGGCGCGTGGATACCTCGGGCGCAGCGATCTCACCGCCGACAGATTCGTGGCCGATCCGTACAGCCCGGCTGGCACCCGGATGTACCGAACCGGTGATGTCGTCCGGTGGCGCGCCGACGGGCTGCTCGACTACGTCGGTCGACGCGATTTCCAGGTCAAGATCCGCGGCCAGCGCATCGAACTCGCCGAGGTCGAAGCAGCGTTGCTCAGGCTGCCCGGTGTCACGCAAGCTGCTGCTCTCGTCCATCACGACGACGTGGTCGGTGACAGCTTGGTCGGCTACGTCATCGCCGAGACCGGCACCTCGATCGACACGGACGGCATGCGCGCCGAGTTGAGAGGTCTCCTTCCCGCCTACATGGTTCCCGCAGTGGTCATCGCCCTCGACGTGTTTCCGCTCGGCTCGACCGGCAAGCTCGATCGGAAAGCTCTGCCCGCGCCCAGCTTCGACAGCTCGCAGACGTATCTGGCGCCGAGAACACCGCTCGAAGCACAGTTGGCGGCGATCTTCGAGGAGCTTCTGGAATCCGGGGCAGTCGGTGTTCACGACAACTTCTTCGAGATCGGCGGAAACAGTCTCGTCGCTGCCCGAGCCGTGGCGCGCGTGAACGATTCACTCTCGTTGAACCTGTCGATCAGAGAGTTGTTCGACGCGCCGACCGTTGCGCAGTTGGCGGTCGAGTGCGCCACGGCGCGAGGGGGAGCAGCCGTTCTTCCGCTCGAGGCGTTGCCGCGGCCGCAGTCGATTCCGCTGTCGCTGGCCCAGAAGCGCATGTGGTTCGTCAATCAATTCGACGTCACCTCCGCGGCGTACAACGTGGCCATAGCGATCAGGCTGAGAGGCCGGTTGGACGTTGCGGCCTTGGAAGGCGCGATCACCGATGTGCTCGATCGCCACGAATCGCTGCGCACGCTGTTTCCCATGATCGAGGGAGTGCCGGCGCAGGTAATCGTGGAACCCGGTGAAGCGTTGGGGTCGCTACCGATTGTCGGCGCGAGCACCGAAGCGGTACTCGGGGAGATCGAACGCGTCACCTCGAGGGGCTTCGACGTGACGCAGGCTCCACCGATCAGGGCGGAACTGATCGAGGTCGACGCAGAAGATCACGTCCTGGCTGTAGTCGTCCATCACATCTGCGCCGACGGATTCTCGATGGCACCGTTGGCGTTCGACGTGATGAGCGCGTACTCGGCACGGCATCGAGGTGAGGCACCCGACTGGTCTCCTCTCCCGGTCCAGTACGCGGACTTCGCGATCTGGCAGGAAAGGGCTCTCGGACGGATAGACGAAGCGGAGAGCACCCTCGCCGGCCAGCTCGAGTACTGGACACGTCAGCTGGCAAGTGTGCCCGAGCTTCTCGCGCTCCCCGCAGATCGCCCGCGGCCGCGCGTACAGGATCTCTCGGGCGGCGTCGTTCGATTCGACATCGATGCCGGCATTCATCGTCGTCTGAGCGAAACCGCGATCGAACACCGAAGCAGTATGTTCATGGCGACACACGCCGCGTACGCGGTGCTCGTGGCCAGATTGTCCGGCATGGAAGACATCACGATCGGCTCACCGATCGCCGGACGCGGAAATGCCCTCCTGGATCCGATGGTCGGTATGTTCGTCGGAACGTTGGTGCTGCGCGCCGATGTCGACCCCGCAGCCTCGTTCACCGATCTGTTGGCCAGAGTTCGCAGCACCGACCTCGACGCCTTCGCTCACGCAGACGTCCCCTTCGAGCGCGTCGTCGATGCGCTCGCTCCGGAGCGGTCGACTTCGCATTCACCGTTGTTCCAGGTGATGCTGGAGTTCAAGAACACCAGTCGACCAGCAGTTCGTCTGACGGACCTCGAGGTCGAGGTCCTCGAACTCGAATCCGCCGTTTCGAATTTCGATCTGCAACTCACGCTTGCCGAGACATTCGACGACGACGGCCGGCCGGCGGGAATCGAGGCCGGGTTCACCTACGCGAGCGCCCTGTTCGACGAGTCGACGGTCGAAGGCTTCGCTCGATATCTTGTTCGGATCCTTGGTGCGGTGACCGAATCACCGCACACGCCGGTCGGCGACATCGATCTCGTGGTCGACACCGACACGATGAGCGTCGTGTCTGCACCGGAACTTCCCGGCCAGGTTCACTTCTCGACGTTGCTCGAGCGGAAGTACGTCGACGAACCGCAGAGAACTGCACTGATTTTCGGCGACCGACATCTGACGTACTCCGATCTGGACCGCCGGGCCAATCGGCTTGCACGACTGTTGATCGGCCGCGGGGCAGGTCCGGAATCCGTTGTCGCCCTGGCATTGCCACGCTCACTGGAATCCGTGGTCGCGATCTGGGCGGTTGCTCGGACCGGCGCCGCATTCGTACCCGTCGACCCGGCGTACCCCGTCGACCGCGTACATCACATGATCAACGACTCGGGAGCGGGCGTCGTCCTCACCACCGCCGAGCATGTGGGTGTCGTCCCCGACGAGGCAGACGCAGTTCTGCTCGATCAGGCCGAGACACTGGCAACCCTCGAACAGTTCGGAGATCAGCGGCTGGAGGCCTCGGAACTGGCGGGGACGGTGTCTCTGGACAATCCCGCCTATGTCATCTACACCTCCGGTTCCACCGGCGTCCCCAAAGGTGTCATGGTCACTCACCGTGGGCTTTCGGCACTCGCCGAACAGGAACGTACTCGATTCGGGGTGGAATCGACTTCGCGCACGCTGCATTTCAGCTCACCGAGCTTCGACGCCTCGATTCTCGAACTCCTGATGGCTGTTGGTGCCGGGGCCACGATGGTCATCGCTCCACCGAGCATCATCGGCGGAACCGAACTGACGAGCCTGATCGCCGATCAGCACGTCACGCACGCCTTCATCACCCCGGCCGCTCTGGCCACGGTCGATCCGAGCGAACTGAACGAGCTGGTTTGCATCGGAACCGGTGGCGACGTCTGCCCGCCCGATCTCGTCGCCGCCTGGGTCAGTGATCACCGGATCATGATCAATGCCTACGGACCGACCGAATCGACGGTCGTCGCCAGCATCACCGAGCCGATGTCCCCGGCCGATCGAGTGACGATCGGTCGCCCGTCGACGGGCATCACTGCGTGGGTCCTCGACAATCGCCTGCACCGCGTCCCGGTCGGAGTGACGGGGGAGCTGTACGTCAGTGGCGACGGACTCGCCCGCGGTTACCGCAACCGCGCCGGCACCACCGCCGAACGTTTCGTGCCCAATCCTGCGGGCAGTGCGGGTACACGGATGTACCGCACCGGCGACCTCGCCAGGTGGAACAAGAACGGCGAACTCGAGTACCAGGGCCGAGGTGATTTCCAGGTCAAGATTCGTGGATTCCGTATCGAACTCGGCGAGATCGAAGCAGTTCTGGCTCGTTACCCCGGGGTCGCGCATTCCGTGGTGACCACGCTCGAACGTGACGGAGGCGCCGCGCGAATCGTCGGATACGTCGTGCCCGCCAACGATGCTCAGACTGTGGATCCCGAGGCCGTCATCGCGTTCGCGGGCTCGGCTCTGGCCCCGTACATGGTTCCTGCGGCGGTGGTCGTTCTCGACGAACTGCCGATGACTGCCAACGGAAAGCTCGACCGCCGAGCCCTGCCGGTTCCCGACCTGCGAGCAACCCAAGCGCGCTCGCGGGCTGCCGAATCCGATACCGAGCGCACTCTGGCCGCCTTGTTCGTCGATGTCCTCGGTGTCGAATCGGTGGGCGTCGACGACTCGTTCTTCTCGATGGGCGGCGATTCGATCATGTCGATTCAGCTCGTCGCCCGTGCCCGCGACGCCGGGCTCGTGTTCACCCCGCGTGACGTCTTCGAGGTGAAATCGGTCGCCGGTCTTGCGGTTTTGCTGGCATCGACCAAGGACGACGAACCCGAGGTGCTCGAGGAACTTCCCGGAGGCGGCGTTGGCCACGTGCCGTTGTTGCCGGTGGCACAGTGGTGGCTCGACCGGCTCGGCTCCGATCTGCAGGGGCTCGATTCGTTCTCCCAAGCGACCCTTCTCAATGCGCCGCACGGGCTTCGCAGTGTGGAGCAGTTGACCGCAGGGCTTCAAGTTGTTCTCGATCGTCATGACATCCTTCGCGCGCGTCTCGAACTCGACGGCGAGCGCGGGCTCGTTGTCGACGATCCGGGATCTGTTGCAGCCGAGGACATCTGCCGGGTCGTCGAGGTCGAGGCCGAGCCGGGCTCCGCAGTGTTCGACGCGGCGATCGTCGCTGCCCTGGGTGATGCACGTCGAGAACTCGACCCCGTCCGGGGCGAGATGGTGCGGGTCGTCTGGTTGTCCGGCGTACGCAACACCGGCCGGTTGCTCCTGGTGATCCACCACCTCGCGGTGGACGGTGTGTCCTGGCGCGTGCTCGTACCGGAACTTGCGTCCGCTTTCCACCGGATCGACGCCGGCGAGGAGCCGGAGCCGTCGTATTCGGGCACGTCGGTTCGTCGTTGGTCGCATGCGCTCCGTGACATCGCGCCCGATCGAAGAGTCGAATTGCCGCGGTGGCGTTCGATCCTCGAAGGTGACGACCCCCTGATCGGAACCCGGCCGCTGGACCCGCGGCTCGACACGTTCGATTCGGTCGGCCGAGTTGTCGCCGACGTGCCCGTCGAACTGTCCGACACAGTCCTGACCACGCTTCCCGCGCTCTTCGGTGGATCCGTCAACGACGGTCTCGTTGCTGCTCTCGCGCTGGCACTGACGCAGTGGAGGCAGGCACAGGGCATACGAACCGACAACGTGCTCGTCTCGATGGAAGGTCACGGACGCGAGGCTCACGTGGTGCCCGGTGCGGACGTCCTGCACACCGTCGGCTGGTTCACCAGTGTCTTCCCGATGCGAATCGACCTCGCCGACATCGACATCGCGAACGTGATGAGCAGCGGCCCCGAGGCAGCGGTGGTTCTCAAGCGGGTCAAGGAAGAACTGTTGGGAGTTCCGGACAGTGGCATCGGGTACGGAGTTCTGCGTTATCTCGACGAGGTGGGCCGAGCGGAACTGGAAGATCTCCGTCAACCGCAGATCTCGTTCAACTATCTCGGTCGTTTTTCCGGCACCGAGGCAGGAGAGTCGCTGGGGGACTGGGCGCTGGCCCGCGACGTCGATCTGGAAGCGGCAGCTCGGTCCGAGATGCCCGTGGGTTCGGTCCTGGACGTCAATGTCGTCACCACCGAAATCTCGGGTGCACCGCACATCGGTGCCACTATCGCCTATCCCACCGGCGTGCTGGCAGAGCGCGATGCTCGCGCCATCGCCGAACTCTGGGTGCAGTCGTTGCGCGCTCTGGCCACCTACGCCGAACACAGCGAACGCGGGGGACTCACACCGTCGGACATCGACCTGATCGAACTGGACCAGGAGTCCATCGACCACCTCGAGCGCGAGTTCCCGACACTGACCGACGTCTGGTCCCTTTCACCGCTGCAATCCGGACTGCTCTTCCACGCCCGCTACGCCGAACACACAGTCGACGCGTACACCGTCCAACTCGCACTCGAACTCGACGGCGTCGACGCGTCCCGGTTGCACCGCGCCGCACAGGCGTTGCTCGACCGTCATGAGAACCTGCGCGCTGCGTTCACGACCGACACCGGTGGGCGATCGGTGCAGGTGATCAGCGCCGACGTTGACGTGCCGTGGACCGAGATCGACATCTCTCCGTTGGCCCCCACCGAACAGGCAACCGAGATACGCGAGCTCCTCCATGCGGATCGGGTGCGAGGCTTCGACATGGCCACGCCGCCCCTGCTGCGGTTCCTGCTTCTGCGAACCGGAGACGACGCGTATCGGTTGATCCTGACCAACCACCACATCCTCCTCGACGGATGGTCGATGCCGCTGCTGGTCCGTGACCTACTGACGCTCTACGCCACCGACAGTGATCACAGTGCCATCCCACGCGTGCACCCCTACCGGGACTATCTGAGCTGGATCAGCACTCGCGACGACAGCGTGTCGATCGAAGCCTGGGGCGAAGCACTCCGCGGACTCGACGACCCGACGCTGCTGACCGGAACTCACGCCGTCGACGAGGACGGCGCGACCTCACGCTCGACCACCACAGCCCTCGGAGAACGTGAGACGGAACTTCTGCGTGGATTCGTCCGCTCCCGTGGCCTGACGACAGCCTCCTTGATCCAGGTGGCTTGGGGAATCGTGCTCGCCGAACTCCTCGGCCGCGACGACGTCGTCTTCGGTGGAACCGTCTCCGGCCGACCACCCCAGGTGTCCGGCGTCGAGTCGATGGTGGGTTTGTTCATCAACACTGTCCCCGTCCGAGTTCGCCTCGACCCGCGAGAGTCACTGGCAGCGCTGTGCGTTCGTGTCCAAGCGGAACAGGCGCGGTTGTCCGATCACCATCATGTGGGGCTTTCGCACATCACTTCGGCAGTGGGGGCCGCTGCATCGTTCGACACGCTGACTGTGTTCGAGTCGTATCCCGTTGACCGCGGTGGACTCTCCTCGGGCACCGACATCGCCGGAATGCACGTTCTCGACGTCCACGACGCCGAGGATGCCGCGCACTATCCACTCGCGATCGTTGCCTCTGCGGCAGACGGGCGACTACGGCTCAAATTCGAGTATTTCCCGGGAGTCCTGGGCGATCACGACATCGACGCGATCGCGGACCGGCTGCTCCGCACCCTCGAACTGATCACCGCACAACCGGATCTTCCGCTGGCGAAACTGCGTTTGATGCCGGATTCGCAAGTGCAGCAATTGGTTCCCGCGCGCGGCCGGCAAGGCCGCTCGGTAAGGACACTCGATCGCATCTTTTCGGACACCGCGAGCAGATTCCCCGAACGGGTCGCACTGTCCTGTGGTGACAGAAAGATGACCTATCGAGAGCTGGACGAGGCGTCGAATCAGTGGGCGCGCGTGCTCATCTCGGAAGGCGCGGGCCCGGACTCACGGGTGGCGATCTGTGTGGAACGGTCCTTCGAATCCGTCGCAGCGGTCTGGGCGATCACCAAGACCGGCGCCGCCTTCGTGCCGATCGATCCTCGCTACCCGAGTGACCGGATCTCGTTCATGCTCGAGGACTCGGCATCATCGCTCGGAATGACCACGGCTGCACACGCACCGGCCGGCGGTGGCGCAACGAAGTGGCTCGAACTCGACGACCCGGAGAACGCCACTCGGCTCTCCGGAGTGTCCACGTCACCGCTACGCGAAGACGAGCGCCGGGGAACCCCGCGGCTGGAGAACACTGCCTACCTCATCTACACCTCGGGCTCGACCGGCCGGCCCAAGGGTGTCGTCGTCACGCACACCGGTCTCGAGAACTTCGCCGACGAACAGCGTCATCGCTACGGTCTCACGGAGAATTCACGCGCACTGCATTTCGCCTCGCCGAGTTTCGACGCCTCCGTTCTCGAGTATCTGCTCGCCTTCGCCGTCGGCGGCGAACTGGTCGTAGCTCCCACCACCGTCTACGGAGGGGCCGAACTGGCCGACGTTCTCCGAGAGGGACATGTCACGCACGCGTTCATCACGCCCGCAGCGCTGACGTCGGTGGATCCCGAGGGACTCGACGAACTGACCACCATCACGGTCGGTGGCGAGGCGCCCTCGGCGGACCTGGTGCGCACCTGGGCGCCGGGAAGATCGTTCGTCAACGTCTACGGACCCACCGAAACCACCATCTCCTGCAACCTCAGTGACCCCATCCCAGCCGGTGAGAAGGTCTATCTCGGGCCGCCGAACCGCGGCTTCAGCGAGGTCGTCCTCGATCGCAGACTTCAACCGGTGTCCGTCGGAGTTCCCGGCGAACTGTATGTCGCCGGAGTTGGACTCGCGCGCGGCTATCACGGGCGTTCATCGCTGACGAGCGAACGATTTGTCGCCAACCCGTACGGCGAGCCGGGGGAGCGGATGTACCGCACCGGAGACGTGGTGCGCTGGCGCAGTGACCGCACCATCGAGTACCTCGGACGCAGCGACTTCCAGGTCAAGATCCGCGGGTTCCGTATCGAACTAGGCGAGGTCGACACGGCGTTGGGTCAGCTGCCCGGTGTGGAGTACGCGGTCACATTGGCGGTGCGCGGACCCTTCGACGAGCAGGCCTTGGCGGCATATGTCGTCTGCGACGACGAACGCCCGGTGAGCGCCGAGGACATCCGGGCGGCGGCACGGGAGCTACTGCCGGCACACATGGTGCCCGCGAGCGTCGTCGTGCTCGACGAGCTACCACTGACCGGCGTCGGCAAGGTCGATCGAGCTGCTCTTCCTGCGCCTCGCTTCGACACCGATCCCGAAACACTCGCTGCACCGGCGACCGAGCTCGAACGGCTGGTGGTGGGCGTTTTCGAGGACGTGCTCGGAGTGTCCCCGATCGGTGTCGACACTCACTTCTTCGACATCGGCGGAAACTCACTGACCGCGACCCGCGTCATCGCCCGCGTCAACGCACTTCTCGGCACCGACATCGGCGTTCGAGGATTGTTCGAGTCTCCGACAGTTCGGCAGCTGTCTCGTCTGGCGGAGAGTGTCGGCCGCGGCGAGAACCCCCGACCACCGTTGACTCGGCGATCTCGCCCGGATCCACTGCCCGTGTCATTGGCACAGAAGCGGATGTGGTTCCTCAACCAGTTCGACGTGACCTCGCCGGCCTACAACATTCCCCTGGCAGTGCGCCTCGACGGCGATCTGGACTTCGCCGCATTGCAGGCCGCGGTAGCGGACGTATTGGGTCGCCACGAGAGCTTGCGGACGAAGTTCCCCTCGATCGACGGACAGCCTGTGCAGCAGGTGATGTCCAGCGACGAGGTCATGCCGATCCTGGAGCCGGAAATCGTCACTGCTGCCAGAGTGTCCGATCGAATCCTCGAGCTGGCCTCGGCAGGCTTCGACGCCTCGGCCGAAGTTCCGATCCGCTGCGCGGTCCTGCGCGTCGACGGGGACGAGCGCAGGCACGTACTCGTGATCGTCGTCCACCACATCGTCGCCGACGGGTTCTCGATGAACCCCCTGGCAGCGGACGTGGCAGCGGCATATGCGGCCCGCAGCGCCGGCAGTGCGCCGAGCTGGTCGGAACTGGCCGTGCAGTACGGCGACTTCGCTGTGTGGCAGCACGAAGTGCTCGGCTCCGAGGAAGATCCGGACTCGGCTCTGACCCGTCAGCTCGATTATTGGAAGGACCGACTCGCGGGACTGGGCGAGCCGATCGCCCTGCCGACGTCGTTCCCACGTCCGGCAAAGCCGTCCATGGTCGGCTCTGTTCACCGGTTCGCGGTATCGCCGCAGACCCATCGGGCGCTGACCGATCTGGCCCGCGAGCACGGCAGCACCATGTTCATGGTCGTGCACGCAGCACTGGCGGTACTTGCGGCACGCCTGGCCGGTACCGAGGACATCGCCATCGGTACACCTGTCGCCGGGCGCGGCGAGGCCGAACTCGATCACCTGGTCGGAATGTTCGTCAACACTCTTGTGCTGCGGACACAGATCACGCCCGACGCGTCGTTCGAGGACGTACTCGCCCAGGTTCGCGAAGGCGACCTCGGCGCGTTCCAACACACCGACTTGCCCTTCGAAAGGTTGGTCGACGCACTCGCCCCGGAACGCTCGACGTCGCACACTCCGTTGTTCCAGATCCTCATCGAGTTCCGTAACAACGCGCTACCGCAACTCGAACTGCCAGGTCTGTCGGTCTCGGGAGTCGAGTTCGACCTACCCGTCGCCAAGTTCGATCTGCAACTCTCGGTCACCGAGCGTTACGACGCGGATGGCGGAACGGATGGAATCGACGCCGAATTCATCTACGCCACAGACCTGTTCGACGATGGATTGATCGAGTCGTTCTCGCGCAGACTGCTCACCCTCCTCGAGGCGGTCTCCCGAGACCCGTCGACTCCTACCGGTGACATCGACGTCGTGGGCGCCGGCGAGCGTCGACAGATGCTGACCGAGTGGAACACTCACGCCGAACCGGCTCCGGCCGACAACATCGCGGACCGATTCTTCGAAGCTGTTGCAGCACATCCGTCGTCGACCGCGGTCAACGACAGCGACGGCGCCATGACGTACGCCGAACTGGACGGGCGCGCGAACCGCCTGGCGCGGCTCCTGATCGGCCGCGGTATCGGTCCGGAATCCGTGGTTGCCGTTGCGATGCCCAGAACCACCGATCTCGTGCTCGCCCTCGTCGCCGTCATCAAAACCGGGGCGGCATACCTGCCGGTCGACATCACCTACCCGGCCGAGCGCATGCGATTCCTCTTCGACGACGCGCGGCCGGTATGCCTGGTCACGACCGGAGACTTCCGAAGCGACCTACCTTCGGAGATCATCGAATCCGGCATCGACATCGTCGAACTCGGATCGCCGGAGATCGCGGTACGCCTCGATCACTCCGCGCCACATCGCATCACCGACGCGGACCGGACGACACCACTTCTGCCCGACGCGATCGCGTACATCATCTACACCTCCGGATCCACAGGGCGCCCCAAAGGTGTCCAGGTCAGCCACCGAAACGTTCTGACTCTGATGGACAACACCTCCCCGACATTCGGGTTCGACAACACGGACGTGTGGACGATGTTCCACTCGTACGCATTCGACTTCTCCGTCTGGGAGCTGTGGGGGCCGTTGCTGCACGGTGGCCGGCTGGTCGTCGTCGACTACTACACGACCAGATCGCCGGACATGTTCCACGAACTGCTCCGCCGTGAGCGAGTGACGGTGCTGAACCAAACACCCACCGCCTTCTACCAACTCGCCGAAGCCGACCGTGCGTACTCACCGAACGGCACGGACCCCGACCTTGCACTGCGTTACGTCGTCTTCGGTGGAGAAGCGCTCGATCTCGGGCAATTGCGCAAGTGGTACGACCGTCGTGCGGACACGGCGCCGACGCTGGTCAACATGTACGGGATCACCGAGACGACAGTGCACGTCAGTCGAATCGCACTCGACCGCAACGACAGCGAGCACGCGTCGGCGAGCATCATCGGGCGAGCAGTACCAGGATTGTCCGTCTACGTACTCGATCGGCGACTGAACCTGGTGCCACCAGGTGTTGTCGGCGAAATGTACGTCGCCGGTGACCAGGTGACTCGGGGATACCTCGGGAAACCCGCATTGACTTCGGTGCGGTTCCTTCCCGATCCATTCGGTAGTTCGGGGGATCGAATGTATCGGAGCGGGGACCTGGCGAGGTGGAACGACGCGAGGCAGTTGGAGTACGTGGGCCGCAGTGATTTCCAGGTGAAGGTGCGTGGTTTCCGCATCGAACTCGGAGAGATCGAAGCCGCAATGCTCCGCTGCCCCGGCGTCGCTGCCTCGGTAGCACTTGTTCGCACAGAGGGAGCGTCACCGCGGATCGTCGGGTACGTGGTCGCCGAAACAGGCAGTACCGTCGATTCAGCGACGGTGACCGACTTCGTCGCCGCCGAACTCGCGGAGTACATGGTGCCCACCGCGATCGTCGTCCTCGAATCGCTTCCACTGACGGTCAACGGAAAGCTCGACCGACGCAGCCTCCCGGCTCCGGACTTCACCGTGACGGGAACAACCGAGGCGACGCGGGCACCAGCCACCGCCACCGAAGCGGTCCTCGCGGACCTCTTCGGAGAGGTTCTGGGGCGGGGCGGTATCGGAGTGGACGATTCCTTCTTCGGCCTCGGCGGCGATTCGATCATGTCGATCCAACTCGTCTCACGGGCGAAGTCCGCAGGCCTCATCTTCACTCCGCGGGACGTCTTCGAAGCGAAAACCGTGGCCGGCCTCACCAAGGTCCTCCTCATCGAATCATCGGAAACGGCACCGGTTCTCACCGAGCTACCCGGCGGGGGAGCCGGCCCGCTACCGCTCACACCGATCATGGAGTGGCTCGTCGAACGCAGTCGCGGTGACCTGAGCACGATCCGCAGTTACAGCCAGAGCGCGCTGATCGCACTGCCCGCGGATGTGTCCGGCCCCGCGCTGGAGCGCGCACTACAAACGATCCTCAACCGCCACGACGTACTGCGGGCACGTCTGGAGGCCGTGACTCACCAACTCGAGATCAGCGAACCCGGCACCGTCGCAGCCTCCGACATCTTGCACCGAACCCCCATCGTGTCCACCGGCGGCGAAGAATTCCTGCGCGCGGCAGAAGCCGCGATGCAGGACGCATCCAGCCGACTCGATCCCGAGCACGGCAAGATGATCAGCGCAGTCTGGTTGGATCCGGTCAGCGCGAACGGCAACCGGCCTGAGGCGGGACGGTTGCTCCTGGTACTTCATCACCTCGCGGTCGACGGTGTGTCCTGGCGAATGCTGGTCCCCGGCCTGGTCACGGCATATGCGTCGGCGTTCGACGGCGAAACACCGATTCTTCCGCCCGGCGGAACGTCGATACGTCGCTGGGCGACAGCGCTCGCCGAGACCGCCGCAGATCGACGCGACGAGATCGACCTGTGGTCGAGGATGCGGACCGACGAACCAATGCTCGGAACGCGCGGGCTGGACCCCGCGGTCGACGTCGGAGCCACCGTCGACCGCGTCAGCGTCGACGTACCGACCTCGGTGACCGAGAACATCATCTCGGCGGTGCCACGACATTTCGGAGGCTCGGTGAACGACGGGCTGCTTGCTGCTCTCGCGATCGCCGTCACCGCCTGGCGTCGATCGCGCGGACAGCGAAGCGGGGAAGTGCTCGTCAATCTCGAGGGACACGGGCGCGAGGAGAACGCAGCGCCTGGCGCAGACCTCTCGCGCACAGTCGGTTGGTTCACCACCTTGTTCCCCGTCCGGATCGATCTCACCGGACTCGATGTCGTCGATGCACTGGCCGGGGGATCAACCGCCGCCTCCGCCGTGAAACTCGTCAAGGAAACGCTGCTCGGCCTGCCCGACAACGGAATCGGGTTCGGCATCCTGAAGTACCTCGATCGAAACGAGGAACTTCGTGAGCTGCCCACGCCGCAGATCTCGTTCAACTACCTCGGACGATTTGCCGGCTCGGATCCCGAGCACGGCGAAGTGCCGTGGCTGCCGATCTCGGAAGTGACCCTCGACGAAGCGCACAGCGGCGAATTGGCCGCCGCGTCGGTGCTCGACATCAACGCCGTCACGACCGATACCGCACACGGTCCGATTCTGCGCGCTACGTGGTCCTTCCCCCGCGGCATTCTCAGCGAGGCCGAAGTCACCGAACTGGCGGAGCTCTGGGCCCGAGCACTGGGCGCACTGAGTGAATACGTGGAGGAACACTCCGAGCGCGAGCTCACGCCCACCGATCTCGATCTCGTCACCGCGGATCAACAGAGCATCGAACAGCTCGAGCGCAGATTCCCCGACCTGACCGACATCTGGTCACTGTCACCTCTGCAGTCGGGCATGCTCTTCCACGCCCAGTTCGACGAAACCGAAATCGACCCGTACATGGTGCAACTGACCCTCGAGCTCGGGGGTCGGGTGGAGGCGCCGCGCCTGCGCCGCGCCGCGCAGGCCTTGGTTGATCGTCATCCGAGCCTACGCGCGGGATTTGTCTCCGCACCGGGAGGGCGGGCACTGCAGGTGATCCGTTCCGGTGTCGACATTGGCTGGGCCGAGATCGACCTGTCCGGAGCCGAAGACAGCGAAGTCGCGTTCGGTCAGCTGCTCGAACGCGATCGCGCTCATCGTTTCGACATGGAAACAGCCCCGTTGATCCGCTTCATGCTCGTGCGAATCGGACCGGACACAGCACGCCTCGTCGTGACGAACCACCACATCCTGCTCGACGGCTGGTCCACCCCGCTGTTGCTTCGAGACCTGCTCACTCTCTACGCAACCGACGGTGACCCCGAGATTCTGCCCCGAGTTCAGTCGTATCGCGACTATCTCTCCTGGATCTCGAAGCAAGAACCCGAGACTTCGCTACGGGCGTGGCAAGAAGCGCTACGGGGCGTCGACACGTCCACCCACCTCTCGAGGGCAGACACCGCCGCCGAAACCGTGGCAAGTGAAATCCACTCGTACTCGCTGCCGACCGAACGAGCCGAGACTCTTCGGGCGTTCGCGCGAAGCCGCGGTCTGACCATGGCGACCCTGGTACAGGTGGCATGGGGAATCGTGCTCGCCGAACTTCTCGGACGCGACGACGTCGTCTTCGGCGGAACGGTCTCAGGACGCCCACCACAGGTGCCCGGCGTGGAATCGATAGTCGGCCTGTTCATCAACACGGTGCCTGTCCGAGTCCGCCTCGACGCCCGAGAAACCCTCGCCGAACTGGCCATTCGCGTGCAATCCGAGCAAGCGTCATTGCTCGACCACCACCACATCGGACTGTCGGACATCGCCGGAGCAGTCGGCGCCGCCGGTTCCTTCGACACCCTGACGGTATTCGAGTCGTATCCCGTCGACGAGACAGCCCTGACCGCCGAAACCGACATCGCGGGAATGCACGTTCTCGGCATCGACGGACGCGACTCGGCGCACTATCCGATTGCCGTGGTGGCGTCCGAAAGTGACACGCTGAATCTGAAGATGGAGTACTTGCCGACGCACTTCTCCGCCCGCGAAGTCGCCAAGATCACCGAGCGCGTGGGCATCGTCCTCGGGCAACTCGCCTCGGCACCGGATCAGCCGCTGGCCCGTCTGCAGGTTCTCACGGAGTTCGAGAGCCGTGATCTTGCGCCGGTCTTCGGCTCCCCGGGGCGCTCCGCGCGAACGCTCCCAGAGATTCTCGCCGACGTCTCTGCCACCTATCCCGACCGCATCGCGCTCTCGGCCGGCAGCCGTTCCATGACCTACGCCGAACTGGACCGGCGCTCGAACCAGTTGGCCAGAGCCATGATTCGCCGCGGCGCCGGGCCCGAGACGTCGGTTGCCATCGGCATCGAAAGGTCCGTCGAATCCGTACTCGCGGTGTGGGCGGTGGCCAAGACCGGCGCAGCGTTCGTCCCCGTCGACCCCACCTATCCGGCTGACCGAATCGAACACATGCTCAGCGACTCCGAGGTGTTGTTCGGGTTGACCGTCGTCGACACCATCGACACACTTCCACCCATCGTGTCCTGGTTGGTGCTCGGAGAAGAGGCATTCGACGACGACGTCGCCACCAGTTGCACGCTGCCGATCACCCAGGACGAACGGCGTGCACCGGTGGTCATGGACAACGCCGCCTACGTGGTCTACACCTCGGGATCCACCGGCCGACCCAAGGGAGTTGTCGTCACCCACACCGGACTCGACAGCTTCGCACTCGACCAGCAGCGTCGATTCCACGCAGATCACCACTCTCGAACCCTGCACTTCGCCACCCCCAGCTTCGACGGAGCCGTCTTCGAGTACCTGCAGGCATTCGGTGTCGGAGCAACCATGGTGATCGTCCCGACCGACATCTACGGCGGCGCCGAACTGGCAAGTCTCATCCGCCGCGAACACGTCACTCACGCGTTCGTCACCACGGCAGCACTCGCCACCGTCGACCCGGCCGGCCTGGACGAGTTCCGGCACGTCGTCGTCGGGGGAGAGACACTACCGCCGCATCTCGTCGGCCTCTGGGCTCCCGGACGAGAATTCGTCAACGCCTACGGCCCGACCGAGACAACCGTCATGGCAGACATCAGCGAACCCATGACAGTGGGCGCACCCATCACGATCGGTGGACCGATCCGCGGCGTGCACGAGATGATCCTCGATTCGCGCCTGCAACCTGTACCCGTCGGAGCTCCCGGTGAGCTGTACATCGCCGGCATCGGCCTGGCTCGCGGATACCACCGGCGTCCCGGCCTGACCAGCGAGCGATTTGTCGCCGACCCCTTCGGCAAGCCAGGCGACCGGATGTACCGCACGGGCGACATCGTCTCCTGGCGAAGCGATCACACCATCGAATACGTCGGGCGTAGCGACTTCCAGGTCAAGATTCGCGGATTCCGCATCGAGCTCGGCGAGGTCGACGCCCAGATCACCGCAATGGCGAGTGTCACGAATTGCGTGACACTCGGCGTCGACGGACCGGCCGGCGCCACAGTTTTAGCGTCCTACCTCACCGTCGAGGAAGGATCGACGCTGACCGGGGCAGAGATCACCGCGCACCTCGCCGGACGTGTTCCCTCGCACATGGTTCCGGCCAGCATCATGATCGTCGACGAGCTACCGCGCACCGCGGTCGGCAAGCTCGATCGAAAAGCGTTGCCGACGCCGGAGTTCACCGGAACCGGTGTGGAATTCCGGGCGCCCGGCACCAGCCTCGAACGTCGGATCGCCGATGCGTTCATCGACGTACTCGGCGTCGAACGGGTCGGCGTCGACGACAATTTCTTCGAGCTCGGCGGCAACTCGCTGATCGCCACTCGCGTGGTCTCGCGGCTCAACTCCGCACTGAACATCGACGTCGGGGTGCGCGTGCTGTTCGAGGCACCGACGACGGCTCAGCTCGCCGAACGGCTCTCCAGCGCTGTCACTGCCGTCGGCACTGTGCCGCTCACTCCCATGGAGCGCAATGGCAGCGTCCCGCTCTCGTTGGCGCAGAAGCGCATGTGGTTCCTGAACCAATTCGACACACGCTCAGCCGCGTACAACATCCCACTAGCTGTTCGCCTCACCGGTGACCTCGACGTCACGGCCATGCAACAGGCCATCGCCGACGTCGTCGAGCGGCACGAAACACTGCGGACGGTGTTCCCCGCCGTCGGCGGCGATCCGATTCAGCAAGTGCTCACCGTCGACGAGGCAGTACCGCCGGTCCGTGAAATGACGTTGGGGGAGGACGAACTCGCAGAGCGCATGCAACGACTCACCACGACCGGCTTCGACGTGTCGGTGGACCTGCCGCTGCGCGTGGCACTGTTCCGACTCGACACCGCTGAACCCGTTCACATTCTGTTTGTCGTGGTCCATCACATCTGCGCCGACGGTTCGTCGATGGCGCCGCTCGCACGCGACGTGATGACGGCCTACCTGGCGCGTACGGCAGGGACCGAGCCCACGTGGGCGCCACTCGAGGTGCAGTACGCAGACTTCACGTTGTGGCAGCATCGCGTCCTCGGATCGGAAGACGACCCGGAATCCGTCATCAGTCGCCAATTGCACTACTGGAGTGAGCAACTCGCCGGACTCGACGACGTCATCGCACTGCCCGCCGACCACCCGCGACCCGTGCAACAGACCTTCCACGGTGACCGATTCACCTTCGACATCGACGCGAACACCCACCGCGCCCTCGCGGACCTCACCAGGGCAAACGGTGTCACGATGTTCATGGCGCTGCACGGCGCGCTCGCAGTGCTGATGTCCAAGTTGTCGGGCGCCGACGAAGTCACCATCGGCACACCGATCGCCGGCCGAGGTCAGGCAGCGCTCGACCATCTCGTCGGAATGTTCGTCAACACACTGGTCCTGCGAACCAGCGTCGATCCCGACATCACGTTTGCCGACCTGTTGGAGCACGTCCGGGAAATCGACCTGGCCGCATTCCAGAACTCGGACCTGCCATTCGAACGGCTCGTCGACGTCATCAACCCAACCAGATCCACGTCGTACTCACCGTTGTTCCAGGTCGCCCTCGAACTTCAGAACAACGAACCCGCACATTTCCACCTACCCGGCCTCGACATCGACGGACTGACCGTGGAAACCAAATTCGCGAAGGAGGACCTGGAGCTGATCGTCGACGAGAAGTTCGACGAGTTCGGCATCCCGGCTGGGATGTCCGCAGCCTTCGACTTCGCAACCGATCTCTTCGAACCCGCCACCATTCGTCGGTTTGCCGACCGACTGCGCCTGATCCTGGACGCTGTCGGACGCGAACCCGCAACACGTATCGCCGACATCGGCATCCTCGGCGCCGATGAAACAGCTGCCCTGGTGCCGGCATCCGGTGCCGCCGCGACTCGAGCGCGGGTGTGGCCGGAGATCCTCGCCGAAGCAGTCGCCTCGAACCCGGATGCCCCAGCCCTCTCGAGTCGCGAGAGGTCGATGACCTACCGCGAGCTCGACGAGGAATCGACGAAGCTGGCGCGCGCGCTGTGTCGGCGCGGCGTCGGTCCCGAAGATTTTGTGGCGCTGGGTCTGCCGCGGTCCACTGCGGAGATCGTCGCGATCTGGGCGGTCACGAAAACCGGTGCAGCGTTCTTGCCGGTCGACCCGAACTATCCCGACGATCGCATCAACCACATGCTCGACGATTCGCGGGCCGTACTCGGCATCACCGACGACGCTCACCGCAGTCAACTTCCCGACACGGTCGAGTGGATGGTCCTCGATGAAGCCGAGACCGTCGACGAGATCGACGCCCAGAGCGCAGCCGCGATCACCGATCGCGACCGCACGATCCCCTTGCATCACGGGCATCCCGCGTACCTGATCTACACCTCGGGTTCAACAGGGAAGCCGAAGGGCGTCATCGTCACCCACCTCGGGTTGTCAAACCTCAACGCCGAGGAACATCAGAGATTCAACGTCCAGCCCTATTCGCGGATCTCTCACCTGGCATCACCGAGCTTCGACGCCTCGGTCTTCGAACTCATGATGGCGTTCGGCAGCGGAGCGTGCCTGGTCGTCATCCCACCGACGGTCTTCGGCGGATCCGAGTTGGCCGAAATCTTTGCCGACGAACACGTCTCACACGCGTTCATCACTCCGACCGCGCTCAGCTCGATCGAAAGCTCCGCGCTACCCGAACTCCGCGTACTCGCAGTCGGTGGCGAGGCCTGCCCACCCGAACTCGTGGACATCTGGGGCCGCGACCGTCGCATGTTCAACGGATACGGACCCACCGAATCCACCATCCAGGCCAGCGTCAGTGAACCCATGCGGCCGGGCAAGGACATCAACATCGGACGACCGGCCATCGGCTTTGCCGGACTGGTCCTCGATGGGCACCTCAAGCCCGTGCCGGTGGGAGTCATCGGGGAGCTGTACGTGACCGGCCCCGGACTCGCCCGGGGATACCACAATCGTCCCGACCTCACCGCCGACCGATTTGTCGCCGATCCGTTCGGCGAACCAGGCCAGCGGATGTACCGCACGGGCGACCTGGTGCGCTGGCGCTCCGACAGCACCCTCGAATACCTGGGCCGCAGCGACTTCCAGATCAAAGTCCGCGGATTCCGCATCGAGCTCGGCGAAATCGACTCTGTCCTGATGGCACACCCATCCGTCTACTTCGCCGCCACACTCGGGCACGAAGCGCCGTCGGGGGAGACGATGATCGCCTCCTACATCCAGCCCGTGGAAGGACAGACCGTCGACGACTGGGAGCTTCGCCGCCATCTGTCTTCTCGCCTGCCCGCGCACATGGTTCCCGGCGCGATCGTCGTCGTCGACCGCATTCCGGTGACACCGGTCGGCAAGCTGGACCGCAAGGCACTGCCGACCCCGAGCTTCGAGCGACGCACGGTCCCGTACGCACCGCCGACAAACAACACCGAACGAACGGTCGTCGACATCTTCGAGACCGTGCTCGGGCACGAGCACATCGGCGTCGACGACGACTTCTTCGAACTGGGCGGAACGTCGATCGTGGCCACTCGCATCACCATCGAACTCGAGAAGCGTCTCGGGATGCGAGTGCCGTTGCAATCGCTTTTCCTGGATCCGACACCCGCCGGAGTCGCCCGGGCTGCCGACGGAATGGACGCACACTCGCCGGACGATTCGTCGGATCTTCTCGCCCCGATGATCACGCTGCGCGCCGGATCCGATCGTGCACCACTGTTCTTCGTCCATCCGGGTATCGGATTGTCCTGGGGTTACGCAGAATTCGTCAAGCATCTCGAGCTGGATCAACCCGTCTACGGTCTTCAGCTACCGTCCCTGAGCGGCGGGCCCAGCTTCGACTCGCTGACCGAACTCGCCGACGACTACGCGAATCGCATTGCAGCCGTGGCATCGACCGGCCCGATCCATCTGGCCGGCTGGTCGCTCGGCGGCGTGATCGCACACGCCGTGGCACACAGCCTCACTCGGAGCGGACGTGACGTGACTCTGTCGATACTCGACAGCTATCCGTCGTCGGATTCCGATCAGCCCGCAGAACTCTCGGTCTCCGAACTACTGGCCGGGCTCGCGATGCCGGCGGGATCCAAGACGGTCGAGACCTTCGAAGAAGCGGCGGAATTGCTGGAGCAGACCCTGGGTGCCGGAATCGGAATCGAAGCGGAGCATCTGGCGCGGATCAGTCGCGGTTACTCCCACTCCGTCGAATTGACGAATCGGCACCAACCGCCTGTCCACGTTGGAGCCATCGAGTTCTTCGTAGCCGGAAGATCTACGGAGAACGGACACGATGTCGCCGAATGGCGAAGGTTTGTAGAAGGGGACATCCGAGTCACCGAAGTCGATTGCGAACACAACCAGATGATCGAACCGGGTCCGGCGGCAACCATAGCTGTACGATTGCGAGAAGTTATCGCTCAGTGGGGTGTCTGAACCAGGTTCGACATGGGTATGAGTGAAACACACAGGGTGATGGACCCCGGGTGGGTCCGGACGAGGGGAAAGCGTTGAAACTGCGAACCACACGCGTGTTTACCGGATCGATGCTGACTGCCGCTGCACTGACTGCCGCACTGCTCTCCGGGGGAACTGCACAGGCCGATCCCGCATATCCGGCACCGGACCCGGACCCGTTCTACTCGCAAGCAGCTGCCGAGGGGACCGCCGGCACGCCGATCTCCGTGCGCCGGGCCCCTGACCTGATGACCTTTCCCGGCGTCGCGATCTGGCAGGTCAGTTACAGGTCCACGAACTCAGAGAACAAGCCTATTGCCGCGGTCAGCACGATCCTGGTCCCGCCGAATCAAGCACAAGACGGCCCGTTGCTCTCGTATCAGCACATCGTCAATGCACTCGGTACGGGATGTGCGCCATCTCGCGCGCTTTACGCATCGGATCCCAACATCGTCATCCGTGAAGCGCCCATCCTCAACGTCGCGCTGCAACGTGGATGGACCATTGCCCTTCCCGACCATCTCGGACCCAACAGTGCGTACGGCGCCGCGCGCCTGGGCGGACAGATCACGCTCGACGGTATCCGCGCCGTTCAGAAAGTCCCCGAATTGCGTAGTGGCGCCAGCCCTGTAGGTATTGCCGGCTACTCCGGCGGCGGCATGGCCACCGCGTGGGCGGCCGCACTGGCCCCGAGCTACGCACCCGAGGTCAACCTTGTCGGTGTAGCCGAGGGCGGCGTCCCGATGAATCTGTCCAAGATGGCAAACGGCCTCGGACAGGATCCGCACCCGGCATTCGGCCTCGCCTTCGCCGCAGCAATGGGCCTCGAACGCGAGTATCCCGACCTACTGCCGCTGAGCAACCAACTCAACGACCTCGGACGGTCGATGCGGGCCGAACTCACCAACGCGTGCACCAACGACATCCTCAGGGTCGGTGCCGGGCGCAGTGCCTCTCAGGTGTCGACGTCGACATCCTTGCTGTCCAGCCCCGAAGTGCGAAAGGTTATGGACGACAACAGCGTCGAGCTTTATCCGGGTGTGCCGACTGCCCCGGTATTCGAATGGCACACGCCCGACGACGTCCTTATCCCCATCGATTCGGTGGTGAACACGATTTCTCGGTACTGCGCCGCCGGAGCCACGGTTCAATCTCAGCTGTTCCCCAGCCCGGACCACCTCACCACTGCGGTCCTCGGTCTGCCCACCGCGTTCGAGTACCTGCAGGACCGGTTCGACGGAGTGCCGGCCCCGCGTTCGTGCTGAATGTCTCCGGAGTGATGTATCGAGCAGGCGCGGCACATGGCCAACTCGGTGTGCCCGTGGCATCGTTGATCGTATGAGCGACACGGATGACACCGGCGCGGCCGGCAATGGCGATTACAGTCTCGATCCCGACGACCAGCTTCAACCCGAAGACACCCTGATCGATCGAGGCGTGGACGACATTCTCGACGAGGGAATCTCACCACCGGAACGCCCATTGGGCCTGGACGCCCACGGGTTGACCGGCAGTGAAGAATCGGCGGGGGAGACCCTCGACGAGCGCCTGGCCGAGGAAGAACCTGATCCGTACGCGTCACTGGGAGATCCCCTGAAGGATCCGGCAGATGCCGACGAATTCGAACGGGAAGAAGAATTCCCGAACGGTGACGAAGTCGGAAATCGCCGCGTCGGGCGTCTCGTTGCCGAAGACGAGGGCCGATACGAGGACGAGGAAAGCGAACTCATTGCCGGAGACGTCGGAATCGACGGCGGCGCAGCGTCGGCGGAGGAAGCCGCGATGCATCTGATCGAAGAATCAGACGACTGACCGACCGCCTGACTGTTGTGGCTGTTGATCGGTGAGAACGATGGAGTGGACGTGATTTCCACCCATCCTCTTGCTTTCGTACATCGCCGAATCGGCTAGGCGATGTAGATCGTGAACGCCACTTTCTGCTGCTTGCACGTCTGGCCAGCCGCCGTTGTGTATGGCTATGCCGATGCTTGTCGTCGAGAGTGGTTCGCCCGTAGGGGAGTTCATGATGGGGGCGATCCGTGCGAGCAAGTCGCCGACGTACGGCAACGGCATGATCTGAACGACGACGAACTCGTCACCGCCGATACGAGCGATCGCTGCGTCCGATCTGGCCCAGTCGTGGAGTCGATACGCCGTGCGCAGGATGACGCGGTCGCCGACGTCGTGACCGTAGGTGTCGTTGAAGTGTTTGAAATTGTCGATGTCGATCACCACCACCAGCAAGGACTGGTCGAGGCTGGATTTCGCTTGCAGGAGTTCGGAAGTCCGCCGTGAGAGTCCGCGCCGATTCAGCAGGTCCGTCAACGGATCGAGTTCGGAGCTTTGAGCGTCGTTGCTCAGGAGCGCCAGAGCAATCTGCGTGACCACCGGTATGACGGTGATGACAGGGATGGCAAAGGCAATGCGTCCCAGGACGTCTGAGAGGCCGGAAGGTACATCGGTGAACACGCCAATGCTGGCGATAACGATGACCGCCCCGGAAAACAGCAGGTGCCACAGCTGCGCTCGAAGATTGTGAAAGAACGCTATGTACGAGCCGACGAGTCCGAAGACGAGGCACCCCAGCAGCCTTTGATCCGGATTGGCCTCCGCCAGCACGATCACCGCGACAGCGAGGTCGCCCGCGATGACAAAAAGGTACGACCGTTCCCGGGTAGTCGCGGTGAACGGCAGCGCTGTTCCGCCGATCATCACGAGCACTGCGATGACGACGTCCAACGGAAATCCGATGGTCTGTACCGAATGGGTGCCCAGTCGCTTCAGCAGAATCGTGACTCCCAGGAGGAAAACCAATATGCCGATGCCTATCCGAGTCGGCATCAGAATTCCGTTGTCGCGCAAGAATCGCGTGAATCGGTCGAACTGGTCTGGCACTGCAAGCCAGCGGTGCACGGCCTTGGGTGTGTCACTCATCGCGGCCACTGATCATTCGAAGCGGCCGGTCGAAATAAAACACATGCGGCGATAGTAGTCCGTGGCGATGACAATGGAACTGCACCCGCACGCAGCCTGTCGTCCCCAATACGTCACAGTGACGAATTGAGGCGGGGTGGCTGGGAGTGGGCGAGACTCATCCATCAACATCAACCCGCGTCAGGCGGCCTGCCGCGCGGCCTGGACACCTGAGCGGCAGGGTTGCTCGGTGGCCGGCCGGGGGCGGACGGCGATCGACGATTGATTGTCCGACGACGGGCACGCCAAGATGATCAGCTCACGCAATGCGTCCAGCGGTTCAGAGCGGAAGCACGCGAATGGTCGACAGATACATCTACGGATCGACGACGCAGGAAACGGATCATGAGCCGATATCGCCAGGTCGAAAATTTGCCGATAATCTACATTATGTCAAGTAATGGTTATTCGAACGTCCCCCGTCAGCCTGTCCGCTAGCTTTACCCACATGGATTCCGTTGCACTCGTCCTCGGTTCACCACGTGGCCGTCGCTTCTGTGCGAACGTCGGGCACGCGTGCCGCGCCAGCGCAAGCAACTCCGGTGGACACTGGCCTCAATCGCCGGAACATGCGCTCGAAGTTCTCGGCGCTGTTGATATCCGGGCAATCGCCGAGATGTCCGAACTCGAGATTCTGCACTGTCTTGCGTATGCCGTAGATTGCGCACGCTACTGGGAGCCGCCGGACGAAGAAGACCTGATCTTCGTCCGGCCGGATGTCGCAGCGGCGCTGCGACCGATTGCCGGAGCACTACTCGACTCGCCACACGCCGCCTGGTGGACCGAGCCGATCGACCGTCTGAACCAGAATCTGGTTGAAAAGCGAAACCCTATTTACGGCTGGTCGGACCTACCCTTGCGGATTTACCGTGCAGAGGACGGCCTCGAACAGTGGCGTGCTGAGGCACTCGACAACGAACGCCGGTTTCTGGAATACCAGATCGAAGATCCGGACCGTAACATCGGAGGCGAATGGTGGTCTACCCCTTTTGCCAACGGCACAACCGAAACAACCAGGGCCCGCGACGGTATCGGGGCCCTCGGGGTGTTTCTCGAAGAAGACAGCTCCTCGAACGAGGCGCGGGTGCAGCCGGTAAGGATCTACGGCGCGCCCCGCATCTACGAGATCACCGGTCCGCAGGACTGGGCGAATCTGGTCGATACCTATCCCCTGCCAGTGCCCGCTTCACGTCGCTTCGTTTGGTACGACACGACCGGTGAATACCGTGACTGGTTCATTCCGGACTGGGTTTCGGTGGCCGCAGATTACGACGCCGTCCATCTGACCTTGATGGCTTATCTCACCACGCCAGGCATCGCGATCCCGTTGTCGGCCAACTCGGGGGCCACCGTGCTCGCCGGGTGGGATCCGGACGCCACATTCTGGCTACGAAGCAACAACATCACCGTCGAGGGCGAGCCACCAAGCTGACGTTCAGCTACACCGAATTCAGCAGGTGCGCCCGTACGACCAGCCACCGTGCAGTGTCCTCGATCCCCTGTTCCAAGGTGAACGTCGGAACCCACCCGAGTAGTCGTAACGCACGATCGTTCGACGCGTAGGCGCCGGCAGTGTCACCGGTGCGTCGGTCGGCAGCGACCACGTCGACGTCTTCGCCGAGCACGTTCTCGAATGTGTGTACCAATTCCCACACCGTCGTCCCCCGCCCGCTACCCAAGTTGACCACAGTCATGCGTGATGAATCAGCGGTGACCCGGTCGAACCTTTCGAGTGCTCGAACATGAGCGTCTGCAAGGTCCCAGACGTGAACGTAATCACGCACTCCCGATCCGTCGCGCGTCGGCCAATCCGTTCCCGTAACCCTGAAAGGCGTTCCTGTCGAATATGATTCGAACAGCTTTCCGAGTGCGTGGGTCGGGCGTGCCGACGCTGTTCCGCTTCGCAGCTCCGGGTCTGCCCCGACAGGGTTGAAGTAGCGTAGAGATATCGCTGATAATCCTGTGGCCGCCACGATGTCGTCAAGCATCGTTTCGAACTGAGCCTTGCTGTGCGCGTAGGGACTCTGCGGTGCGATCCGCCAATGTTCGTCGACACACCCACCGTCGCTCGGCGCGTACACCGCAGCAGAGGAACTGAACAAGAAGCGCTCACAGCCGTTCCGAAGGACACTCGATACCAGTGTCAGTGACTTGGATACGTTGTTCTCGTAGTACCGCGCCGGGCTACTCACGGAATCTCCGACCACGATCAAGGCCGCACAGTGAACTGTGGCAACGATATCGGGATGATCTGCGAATATCCTGTCGAGCAGTTTCTCGTCCGCGATGTCGCCGCAGTAGAACGGGAATCTGTGCGCAAATTCGGCACGGCCGGTCAGCAGGTTGTCGAGAATCACGACATCGATCCCGGCGTCGACGCACTTCGACGCCACGGTGCTTCCGATGAATCCCGCTCCGCCGGTGATCAGTACTTTCACGCTGCTCCCCCGGCATCTTCGACGGCAGCCCTCGCACGACGGACGAAGTGGGATACGCGTGAGCGTGCCAAGTCCCACCCACGTAGGTCGCGCCCGTCCCGGATGGAAAGCCGATCACGGTCGAGAAAGAGCGGCACCATGACCAGATCGCGGTAGAGCGAGTGCAGACGTGGGCGATCGGCCAACCACAGCGTGCATTGCCACCACCAACGCGCCGACGTAGTCGTCACCCCGGTATTCACTCCGAAGATCGATTCCACCGCAGCCCAGTGGACGTTCACCGCGCGACGGACATCGCGCGGCAATCGGCGTCGCGCGAGCATCGCCGGGAGTGACGGCTCGGAGTCGAACAGGTACCCCACGTCGAAGACGCTGTTCAACGCCAGATCAGCGCGAATCAAGGCGCGATCGGCAAGCCGCGCGTGAGCGATGACATGAAGCGTGACATCGGCAAGGGCAAGTCTGGATCCTTCGGTCTCCGCGCTGAGTCCTCGGACCGCGGACTCGCGGGTCAACGCGTGACGGGCGAACCGCGGAAGCAAGTGTGAATGGATTTCGACGGAGCCGTGACGGTCGTCGCGAAGGAGCGCTGGTTCCTGATGATCGTCGTGATCGATGGAATCCCCTGCCACCTCGTCCGGGCGAACCATTCGATAGCCGAAGTCGATGATCGCGTCGTTGGCTGGAACGGCGTGTGCGGGATCTACGACCAAGAGGTCGATGTCCGTCATCCGTCGTGCCGCCGGGTTCGGCCAGATTCTTCGCTCGAGAAGAGCAGCACCTTTCAGCGCGACAGTCGGAAATCCGCTGCTGTGTAACAACTCTTGCAGTTCTACGCGCTGCGCATCGAGGTCCGCGATACGAAGCGCGTTTCGGTGATGGACAAGGCTCAGCGTCAATTCCGGACTCGACGCGCTAGCTGCGGATTCCGACAGCATTTCGGCGAAACTCGCCGGCAGGACCGATGCGAAGCCGGCATCGACTGCGCGGGCGGCCAGCAGCGGCAGCACCTTGTGCCTGGCAGCGGCGTCGATGACTCGCGGCCAATCCCGCTGCGAACACGAACGGATGACGTCGGCCCCGTGCTCGGGTTCCAACATGGAAATCAGGTACCGGGTGTCACGCATGACGCCACCAGTTCCTCCACGGTGTCGGCGCCGGTGTCGCCGTGGTGCCGGATCATTCTGTAGCACGGGGCATTCGAGAGCAGGGCAGCGATGTTTCTCAGGGTCAGTCCGTGATTGTCGGACCACAGAGCGGATTGCTCGGCCAGCGACTGTATCGCCTGGGGTGCGGGCATCGGCGCGATACGAGTAGGACCCCCGTCCCATCTATCGAGAATCAGCACCAGATCGATTCCGCGAACCGCCGAATCGACGTTGGGAGTAGCGGGCAATGTCGACGGGTCCAGTGCCCACACCGAAGGGGTATACGGGAGATACAGCGAATCGTGCGCCTTGATGTCCGGGAGAACGTCGAACGTACCGGCTTTCAGATGGACCCGGCGCGGCAAGCCCACCGCTTCGGTACCGCGAATGAAGACCCCTTCGTCAGCTCGCAGTTGTGCACCCCGTAAGGCAAGGGCAAGCGCCAAGGTGGTTTTACCCGCCCCGGAGTGCCCGGCGATCGCCACTCTCACACCGTTGCAGTCGACCAGAGCGGCATGCAGGCGTGTCCACAGTTCGGTATCTGCGGCCGTCATGACATCCCGGTGCACAGTGCGGTAAACGTTCTCCGCGAGGTGGAGTCCGTCGAGACCGATCAGCGGTTCATTGCTGCCTCCGATGGTCGAGTCGATGGTGGCGTCCCAGCGACCGAACGTCGATCGATTCCGCTGAATCCGAACTTCGACGTTGTGGTCCGCAGGCCAGGGGCTGGCAATTCGATGCTCGATGACACCGAGTTCGGGTATGGCAGGGCCGCGCACGATCGCATCAACCCACAGGTAGTGCGTTCGGAATTGTGGTACATGGCTGCCTTTCACGGGATTCTCACACCAGCAGACGCGAGGCGCTCAGCTGTCCATAGGTCTCGCTGACTACCGACTCCGCGTCATGGTCAGGGATCTCGAGTACCTCCGACACCGCCTGGACAATGTCACTGACGGTCCGGCCGTCACACAGTTCCCACACCAAAGTCGCGACGGGGTTGAGGTGATGGGCAACCTCGCTGGAACTGTCGTACAGCACGACACCGTCGGTGAGATCATTGCTCTCCACCGTCTGTGAGCGCTGAGGCCTCGCGTCTTCGAGTAGTTCCGTCAAGATATCTCCTTGTTCCAACGAGTCCGATATTTGTGGTGAGCTATATGTGTTGGGGGTGGTGTCAGAGCGAGAAGCGTCGTGAGTATTCGGATTCGATTGCGCCCGAACGAATCAGGCTGCGTGTGGAGGCGATGCCGGGTGCGAGCGTCAGACACGTGAGCGCTCCCCCGGCGTTCGCATCCACCAGGTAGTCGCCCAAAGTTTGGTAGTGGCCCGCCCATTTTTCGAATGCTTCAGGGTCTGCCTCCGGATCCGCAATCGCGTCCAGAATTCGCTCGAAGGCGCGCGAATGAACGAGGACGGCGTGAACTCCACGGTTCTCGGGACTGGTGCGCAAGAGCGCCGAACCGTCGATCAGCGCTCCGTCGGCCGATTTCGCGTCGTGTCCGAGTTGGACGACATCCCAATCGCGGTGATCGAGCTCTTCACGTGCGTGGTCCAGGATCGACGCAGCCGCATCCAGCAAACTCACGTCGTCAGCTGCAATGAGGACCGAATCCCTGCTCTTCTCGGTCGCCCGAGAAACCGCGCGACGCCATGAGACGGCAAAGGCCGCTTCCTGATTCATCACGTCCTCGAAAGCTGATTCTCTCTCCACCGCTGTTACGCGCGGTAAGCGAATGAATCGATGCCAGGACGCCTTCCATCTGTCAATATCGAGGTCAAGATTCACGACGACAACACCGAGGTCCGACTTCGAATCCTCGACAGCCGGGGTGGGTTCTCCCGCTACTCGGGCAGGCGACAGTGGGCGATCGAGCACAACGTCGACTGCGCCCCGCTCGAGCAGATAGGTCGCCAGTGAAAAGTCGGGCCGCACGGGTCCGTCCATGCTCCGAGAGAGTTCGTCTCGCAAGGTTCGGTATGCCGCGGCGCGAACAATCAGTGCAGCCCCGACCAGGTCTTCGCCGTGTGCGTGGATGACGGCCGCATCGGCTTCGGCGGGGAGGTCGTCTGTTATGTTCCGCAGCTTGTACATAACCGCGGGTTCGATCACGCGAGCCTCGTCCAGGAAGACCACCGACTTCCAGCCCAGCAGAATCGCCTTGTCGAGTCCGGCGACGAACGCTGAGGCCGTCCTCCACCCATCCGGACCGTCGTCCTCCGCCGGAATGGCACGGTGAACGGTCAGTTCGATCGACTCGGCCTCCGCCAGGCATGAACGCCACGGAGCTACTCGGCCGTCGTCGCTGAGAACGATCACCCCGCCGAAGACCAACTCGGGTCGCTGGACGCTCAGTTCGGCACGGCGACGAATCTCGGGATACGAATCACCGAGGTACCTGGAGAACTGACGATGGAGTGAGTCGAGATCCCATCCGACCTCACTCCAACCGAGCAGGTAATTGTGAACGCGATCTTCCCAATTTATTCGATACGGGACACCCGCCGGGCGCTCGAATCGATGGTGCCAACCAAATGTCGGAAGGCAGACGACCTTTCCGCCGTTGATCCGGAACTTCTCGTGGATGTATCCCTCCTCACCGCCGAATCCGGTGAAGTGCGAGTTCAATCCCGGCCACGCCTCACGCCTGCAGGCAAATGAGCCGAGGCCCTGCATGATGATCTCGAAAGGCACGTCAGGGTGTTGCTTCGCTCGCGGATCAACTCCCCAGGAGCCGAACATTCCGTTGCGCCACTTGGGGTCCATGTGGGTGGCCGCGATGTGCGAGGAATCCTGGGAGAGCATCGGTCCCTGGATCAGATCGTCAGTTTCCGGATTTGCATCGAAATACGCCAGCAACGCCGACAACGATCCCGGTGCCAGGATCACGTGGGAGTCGAGGACCAGGACATACTTTCCGGTGGCCTTGCGGAACAGGACGTCCCGCACCGCAGTCGATCGAACGTCGGTGAACGGGATGTAGCGGAACCGATCGATGTAACCGGCAAACGATTCGAGCATCGGCGCCGGCAACCCCTCGGGGTTGTTGTCCAACAAGACGAATTCGACTCTGTCCAGAATCTCGCGATGATGGACCAAGATCGAGTGGATCGTGAAGTATGCGCCGTCGAAATCGTCGTAGGTCGCGATTGCAATGGTGAGGTCGGCAGATTCTCCGTGCGGCGGAGTTTCTTTCACCTGTACTGGCACCGCGCTCTGAAGCTTCTTCAGAGCGCGGTGCAGGGCTTCGTCGAACTCGGGCATCGGTGTGCTCCCTGGGAACCCGTGGCGTTGTATCGATTACGTCGGTTACGCAGGTTCCGTGGGATCTGTCGGCTTGGTCGGGCTGGTTGGGAACGTCGGCTCGGTGCGAGTGGTCGGCACAGTTGGGACAGTTGGGACGGTCGGCTCTGTCGGCTCCGTCGGCCCGGTGGGCTTGGCGGTCGTCGTTCCACCCGAACCTGACGAGCTACCGGTTGATCCGGAACCTGTGGAACTTCCAGACGATCCCGAACTCCCGGAACTACCCGAACTTCCTGACGATCCCGAACTTCCCGACGATCCGGGGTTGCCCGGCTCGTTTCCGCCCGGCTGATTCCCTCCCGGAGTATTACCACCGGGCTGATTCCCGCCTGGTTGCTCGCCTCCTGGTTGATTCGGATTCTGCTGGCCTCGAGTAGGAGCTCCGGAGAGGTTCGGCGTGTCACCGGCCGCGAAGGCCGGTGCCGCACCATCGAGGCTGATCGACGTCACGACCGGAACAGTTACCGCCGAGGCCGCTAGAACTGTCTTGACGAACTTGCGTCGATCAACCGGAACATTCTGAAAAGCGTCGCCGCCCATAGCGTTTCTCCCATGCGTCCGAGACGAGGTCGTCCTCACTCGATGTCGGGCAAAACGCTAGCATCCTTCCGGCAACTTTACAGACTGAACGCGCCGATATTTGACGGGTATGCGAATTTGAGTCCGGACTGCGCCGACTGTTCGGACAGAAGTACGGCGATCTCCTCCTGTTCAGGGGACTCGTTTGTCCCGGTCGACAACCGTCAACCAACCGGCATCTCCCACGGCGCCACCGGAAGAGTATTTCCGGTCTCGAGGTAGGACTTCAGATTCGACAGCACCGCCGACCATCCGCCCGCTACCTCCATGCGAGCCGATTCGTCCGCTAAATCGGTGTGCTTGACGGTCAATCGCACGATCGCGCCGAAGGCTTCGATGTCGAAACTCACCCGCGAGATATCGACGCCCGGTTCACCGTTCGGATCAGCCCAGGTGGTGACCAACCTCGACGGTGGGCTGCTTTCGACTACGGTGCCGACTACATCCGCGATGTTCGAACCGTCGATCCGGCGGTGCTCCCACGTCGATCCCGGCTGCCAGTCGGAGACGTTGCTGTGTCCCCAATACTCTGCAGTGGCCCCCGCGTCCGTGAGTGCTTTCCAGACGTTCTCGGCCGTACTGGCGATGTAGGTGACATATACAAAACTGGGCTTGTCGGTCATGGCTTCCTCCGCGAGTTTTTTGACGGCACTGAGCGCATGCAGGCGCGGTACCTCGAACTTGTTGATCCATCGCTCTCGAATCTCCTCGAGCGCAACGGGATTGAGATAGTGAAGTTTCGTTCTCCCCTGCCGTACCGTGCTGATCAGATTTGCATCCTCGAGCGCCGTGAGGTGTTGCGTGACAGCTTGGCGACTCATCTCGAGGCTCTCGCACAGCTCACCGAGCGACTGCCCGTTGGCTACGAACAGGCGGTCCAGCAGAAGTCTTCGCGTGGGATCGGCAAGTGCTTTGAAGGCTGCATTCATCCGGTCGTTCACAACTTCACGATATGCAAGCATTTGCTTGCATGTCAATGGTTGGGCGTGCCGGGTTTCGGAAGTGGGGACAAATAGGGTGTGATGTCTTCAGGCAGATGTGATCTGAATCCCGGATCGCACCGTAAGAGAGGTTGGGCACATGGACTGGGCAGCAATTGGAGTGGGTGTCGGGTATGCCTCGGTGGCTCTGTCGATCCTGGTTTTCGTCGGCGGGTGCATCGCACTGTTCATTTTGTCGGTCCGCCAGTAGCTGACACCTCGACAAAGTGGTGAACACCCCCGGCGCGACGATCACACGCGTCTCGGGGTGATCGCCGCCGGAGGCTGCTTGATCGATTCGGACACACCGGCGCGCGTCGGACTGCTCGCAGAGAAGCTCGGCCGCGGTGGGACTACCGTAGGACTGTCGCCTAGAACTCGAGGAGTACGGAATGAGCATCCAGTCGGTTGAACCGCACCGCCACCGCGTAGTGGTGATCGGTTCCGGCTTCGGAGGATTGTTCGGCACTCAGGCTCTCAAAAAAGCCGATGCCGACATCACGATGATCGCGCGTACAACCCACCATCTGTTTCAGCCGCTCCTCTATCAGGTTGCGACCGGCATCCTCTCGGTCGGTGACATCGCTCCCGCCACGAGACTGGTGCTGCGCAAGCAGAAGAACGCCCAGGTGTTGCTCGGTGAGGTCGAGACCATTGATCTCGAGAATCAGACCGTGACCTCGCGTCTGCTCGAACGCGTCACGGTTACGCCGTTCGACAGTCTGATCGTGGCAGCAGGTGCCGGTCAGTCGTACTTCGGCAACGATCAGTTCGCGGAGTTCGCCCCCGGAATGAAAACGATCGACGACGCCCTCGAACTGCGCGGACGAATCCTCGGGGCCTTCGAACAGGCCGAACTGTCGGACGATCCCGCCGAGCGCGCGCGCTTGCTCACCTTCGTCGTGGTCGGCGCCGGCCCCACCGGGGTGGAGTTGGCCGGGCAGATCGCCGAGCTTTCCCGTCGAACGCTGGACGGCGCCTTCCGCAAGATCGATCCTCGTGAAGCGCGCGTCGTGCTCCTCGACGGCGCCCCTGCCGTGTTGCCCGTGTACGGCGGGAAGCTCAGCCGCAAGGCTGCCGAGACGCTCGAGAAGCTCGGCGTCGAGATCCAGCTCGACGCAATGGTCACCGACGTCGACAACGACGGTCTGATCATCAAGGAAAAGGACGGCACTCTTCGCCGCATCGAGTCGCAGTGCAAGGTCTGGTCCGCCGGCGTGCAGGCCAGCCCTCTCGGCAAGCAGCTTGCAGAGCAAAGCGGCGGAGAAACCGACCGCGCCGGCCGAGTGATGGTTAATCCTGACCTGTCGCTTCCCGGACACCCCAACGTCTTTGTCATCGGCGACATGATGTCGCTCGACAAGCTTCCCGGACTGGCTCAGGTTGCCATGCAGGGCGGCAAGTATGCGGCCAAGCAGATCAAAGCGTCACTGGATGGAAAGTCCCCGTCGGAACGAGTTCCGTTCAAGTACTTCGACAAGGGCAGTATGGCGACGATCTCGCGCTTCAGCGCGGTAGCCAAGGTGGGCAAGCTCGAGATCAGCGGCTTCATCGGGTGGGTTGCCTGGTTGGCAATTCACCTCCTGTACCTCGTCGGATTCCGTTCACGCGCCTCGACGCTCTTGTCGTGGGCAGTGACGTTCTTCGGGCGTGGCCGTGCTCAGATGGCGTCCACCGAGCAGCAGGTCTTCGCGCGAAACGCGATGGGCGAGTTGGAGAAGAAGAACAAGGAAGCGACGGAGTCCGGCAGCACTTCGAATGGCGAAGCCAAGAAGGCTGCCGGCAAGCAGCAGAAGGCCGCCGGCTGATCGATCAGTACCTGGGCGAATAGCGAAGGGCGGCTGTGGAGTTCAACTCCACAGCCGCCCTTCGTTATTCGATCGACTGCCGCGTGGTCAGTTTCCGATCTTCGCCACCTCGGTGATGTTCGCGAGGCGAACCTGTCCCTTGGAAACGAGTCGGCCGTTCTCGTCGGTGATGCGAACTTCCCAGAGTTGCTGGGTGCGTCCGCGATGAATCGGGGTGGCTTCAGCGGTGAGAGTGCCCTCCCGCGTTGCGCGCAGGAAGTCGGTGTTGTTGTTGACTCCGACTACGTGTCCTCGCTCGCCCAGCCACACGGTGCCGCCGACGCTGGCGAGAGACTCCACCACCGAGCAGTACACACCCCCGTGCTGTATCCCGGCGGGCTGGTGCAGCGTGGGCTTGACCGTCCATTTCGCCCTCACACGGTCTGGGCTCAGTTCGGTGTATTCCAGGCCGATGGTGGCGTCGAAGCCCGTCCCGAGCCGTTTCATCATCTCTGCGGTCTCAGCAGTGTCGACCATGCCATCTCCATCTGTGATTCTCTGGCGCCGGTGTGGCTGCCACTCCCTACCTGATTACACGAGAGGTAACTCGAGCTTGGAATCAGGTCTGGAAAAAGAACCGGCGGGTTTCCCATCATTCGATGGGAAACCCGCCGTGGGAAGGACCGGGAGTCTCTGCAGCCCTCAGGACTCCGGCGCGGTCCGGCAGTTTCGTCACTCTCGCGTCGTGTAGCTCTCTGCGAGTTCTTCCACAATCATAGGCAAGGCTGACCTAATTTAGCAAGCCCTTCGTCGAACTGGTTCCAACGAGGGCGTAGCGAGACCTTGCGGCGCGCACGAACCGGCAGCCCGGCGGCGACAAAGGCGTCCAGCAGTCCCTGCCCTCGACGCTGAGCGGCCGATTCGCCCTCACCGGCCAAGATGGGGACGTAGGCCGCTGCACCCAGGATCGACTCCCCTACCAGGCCCCAGAATCTGAACTGGTCGACGGGCGCACACCTGGCGACGGCGTCATAAATGGCTCGGAGTGAAGTCAGGCAACGGTGCGCGGTCCAGACAAGGAGCGCTTCTTCACACGGCATGTCGACGACGCCGTCACTGCCGGACTCCCGTCCGTTGGGCGCAACGCGCAGCGTTTCGTCGACCACGCCGGCCCAGTCGATCCCGCCGTCGCTGTCCATGTGGATGAACAGGTTCTCGAGCCCCGGGTCCCATGCGGACCCCTCGGAGACGATCGACGCGGCCACCCTGCCGACCACGGCATGAATAAGTGACGTGGCAACCTGGATCGCCGCAGCTTCGGCGCTGTCGAGATCTTGAAGTGAACGGGCGAACATCTGATGCACCCGATCCCCGCACAGGCCCTCGCTCAGTTGCCACCAACGCCGTTTACCTTCGCCCGCCATGGCGGCAACCGCGTAGACGCGCGGATAGTCAGGGTTGAGTGCTCGTAGGCGAACGCTGGTGCGGCTCAATGCGTTCGACCGGAGTTCGAATTCACGAACATCCGCATGCTGGGTGGTCAAGGTGATGGTCACCGTGCACTCCAATCGGCCGAAGTTGTCTTGTGGTTCTTAATGTAGGTTAGCCTCACCATAATTCAAGAGTAAAGAACTGTGACGCTGGGCACCGCATATTCACAGGAACGTCCCCCGCAGGAAGCGCACCCGCATAGGGTTCCGTAACCTAAGATGCGAATTCCCTGCGCACCAAGACCAGGAGCTCGAACCGCCAGTGACGATGATCAAATCTCTCGGGAACGGACATCCCCGAGGACCCAGCGAGACGTACGGACGGCGCATCGTGCCGCGCGGCCCCGCTCCTGTCCGAATGCGTGTCCTGGCTGGACTTTTCGACGCGGCGGTGTTCCTACTTCCGTTGATCGTCGGCTGGTACATCGTCCAGTCGCTCCGTGACGACAACGGTGGCGGCGAGGCCGATCGAGCAGTCTTCGGCGGGACAGCAATAGCCATCGCCGTCGGTCTCCTTGTGTGGAACCTCGGATTCCGTGAGGGGGCAACCGGTCGGACCTCGGGGAAGGGATGGGTTGGCCTGGTCACGCGTGACGCGACCACCAAACAGCCCATCGGTGTCCGCCGGGCTCTGCGCAGACCGTTCGACCGAAGCGGCATCGAGGTGGTCCGAGAAAGCACGGCCCGCGACGAGGGCTTCGAAGAACTCGCACGCGACAACAGCGTCGGTGCAACTCGCCGGCGCCGCCTGATCGGACTCGCGGTCCTCACCGTGCTGCTCGCGCTTGTGATGCTCGCGAGTATCGCGGTGGGTGCTCGTCCACTGACGTTCGCCGAGATCTTCCACGCGCTCTTCAATTCGGACGGAACTCAAACGGACATCATCGTGCGGACGTTGCGCGCCCCACGAACGATTTTGGGTCTTGTTGTCGGAATTGCACTCGGTATCGCCGGTGCCTTGATTCAGGGACACACGCGCAACCCGTTGGCGGATGCCGGTCTACTCGGCCTCAACGCAGGCGCGGCGTTCTTCGTGGTCATGGCGATCTACCTCTTCGGCTTTACGGCGCCGAGTCAGTACCTCTGGTTCGCGTTCGCAGGATCCTTCGTCGCCAGCATCGTCGTTTTCGGCTTGTCTTCCATCGGAAACGGCGGCGCAAGTCCTCTGAGTCTGGCTCTGGCGGGCGCAGCCGTCGCGTTCTTCCTGCAAGCCATGACCAACGCCGTGATAATCCTCGACCAGACGAGCCTGGACGCCTACCGTTTCTGGGTTGTCGGGTCGGTGTCCGGTCGCGGGTTCGACGTCCTCTGGCAGGTCCTGCCTTTCCTGATACTCGGATTGGTCATCGCCTTGGCAAGTACGCCGGGGCTCAACGTCCTCAGCTTGGGTGAAGACGTCGCAAAAGCCTTGGGAACGAACATCGCGTTCAGTCGCACACTCGGCATCGTCGCGATCACCCTGCTGACCGGCGCCGCCACCGCGGCGTGTGGTCCGATCGCGTTCATCGGTTTGGTGGTCCCTCACGTAGCCCGGGCCATCACCGGACCCGACTACCGCTGGCTGGTCCCGTACGCGGGCTTACTCGGCGCGGTCATGTTGATCACCGCGGACATCATCGGTCGCGTGGTCGTGCGCCCTGGTGAGTTGCAGGTCGGCATCATCTTGGCCCTGTTCGGCGCTCCGTTCTTCATCGCTCTCGTACGCCGCAGGAAGTTGGCAAGTCTGTGACGCTCAAGCAGGAACTCCGGGTACTCCCCCGGACCGTCCCCTCACGTAAGTCGATCCGCCTCGGTGGATTCTCGCTGGTCTACCGCCCACTCGCGGTGTCGGTGAGCATTGCCCTCGCAGTTGCGCTGTTCCTTCTGCTTTGCATCAACATCGGGCGGGGCGACTATCCGATCTCGATCCCCGATGTCATTTCGGTCCTGCTCGGCAATGGCAGCAAGACACAGAACCTGATCGTCTTCGACCTTCGACTTCCTCGGTCGCTCACCGCGCTCTTCATCGGTATGGCACTCGGCATTGCCGGTGCGGTCACCCAGACGATTGCGCGCAATGCCCTCGCCAGCCCCGACATCCTCGGAATCACGGCTGGATCGAGTGCCGCCGCAGTGGCACTCATCGTACTCGGCGGGGGTGGCTCGTTCGTGGGACTGCTTGCCACACTGGGGATTCCGTTGGCTGCGCTCTGCGGCGGCCTACTGACAGCAGTGGTGATCTACGCCTTGGCGTGGCGCAAGGGCGTCGAGGGGTTCCGCCTCATCCTGATCGGTATCGGCATCAACGCCATGCTGGTGGCAGCGACGGGATGGCTCCTCATCTCGGCGGACATCAACGACGCTTCTCGCGCACAGGTGTGGCTCAACGGTTCACTCAACGGTGCCACCTGGAATCAGATGTGGCCGGTCGCAATCGCCGTCGCAGTAGTCGGCGGCTACGCGGTGATCGCATCGTTCACCATGGGAGCGCTGCGGTTGGGCGACGACAACGCAACCTCACTCGGTGTTCGCTTGCAATCATCACAGGCCAAGTTGTTGCTTTCCGCCGTGGCACTGGCCGCCATCGCGACCGCAGCAGCAGGTCCGGTCGGCTTTGTCGCCCTGGCTGCGCCACAGGTCGCCATGCGTCTGGTGCGCTCCGCCGGCCCGCCCATCGTGGCTTCCGCGCTGACCGGTGCTGTACTGGTGGTAGGCAGCGACGTCATCGCTCGAACAATTCTGCCTGTGGAACTCCCCGTCGGAATCGTGACTTCCGCACTGGGCGGCCCGTTCCTGCTCTACCTGTTGGTTCGTAACAATCGGAAGGTCACAGCATGACCACCATCGCCCAGTCCACCGATGCTCCTTCGCGTCTCGTCGCGCAGAATCTGACGCTCGGGTACGGGGATCGCATCATCGTCGACGGACTCGATCTCGAGATCCCCACCGGCGTGATCACGACGGTCATCGGACCCAACGGTTGCGGCAAGTCGACGCTCTTGCGCGCGCTCGGTCGTCTGCTCAAGCCAAAGGGTGGATCGGTCATCCTCGACGGCAAGGCGATCAGTTCGATGAAGACCAAGGAAGTCGCGCGGGTGCTCGGAATGCTCCCCCAGACTCCGGTTGCGCCGGAAGGGCTCACCGTCGCCGATTTGGTCTCACGTGGGCGCCACCCGCACCAGTCGTGGATCAGGCAGTGGTCCGCGGACGACGAGGGCGAGGTCGCCGAAGCGCTCGAGCTGACCGGTGTCTCGGATCTCGCCGATCGGCCCGTCGATCAATTGTCCGGCGGTCAGCGTCAGCGAGCCTGGATCTCGATGGCTCTCGCCCAGGGAACCGACATCCTGCTTCTCGACGAACCGACTACCTATCTGGACCTCGCGCACTCGATGGAAGTCCTCGACCTGGTGGATCAACTCCACGAGGAAATGGGGCGCACCGTGGTGATGGTTCTGCACGACCTCAATCTCGCGGTCAGATACAGCGATCATCTGATCGTGATGCGCGACGGCGCCGTCGTCGCTTCTGGTGTCCCCAAGGACATCATTTCCGCGGAACTTCTGCTCGAGGTGTTCGGTCTCGAAGCTGCGGTCATCGACGATCCCGTCTCGGATCGGCCGCTGATCGTTCCGATCGGAACCCGGCACGTGTTCGGTGCCGTCGGCGGGCCGGCAAAGCCTGCGTGACGATCGCGAATCAGCGACCCAGAATCGTCCGAACGAGTTTGAATCCCTGACCGATCGTCACGGTCGGCAGGTATGCCCGTCCGACCGCGTTGCCGATGCTCGGCAACGCGGCTGGATCGGCGAATGTCATGTGCATCGGCACGTACCGCGGCTGGAACTTCGATTTGAAGGCCAGCAGCGATCGAAATCCGTACACCGGTTCAAGGGTGCGACCGAGTAGGTCGAGCACGCTGTCCATCATCGCCGAGAAAGTCGTGGCCTCCGGTTCGTTCGCATTCCTCTCGGAGTCACCGGCGATTGTTGCCAGCGGTGCACCGGACAGACTGAGGAACTCGACGCCCTCCTCCTCCTCCAATTTCAGTGCAGCGGAAGCGATGAGGAACTCCATCGCGGGACGGAACCCTTCGGAGCGTCGCCTCATGAAGTCGAGTGTCCACCCGACGACTTTGCCGTCCCGGTACACCGGTAGCCACGACGTGACACCGTGCACGGTGCGATCCTCGTCGACCGCGATCAGGCATCGCACTTGTTCGTCGTCGACCTCGTCGAGTCCGCCGAGGGTGAATCCCATCTCGGGCATCCCCTTGTCCGCTACCCACTCCTCCGAGATCGCGACTATCTGATCCTTGATCGCGAGAGGTGCATGAGGGAAGGAAATCCACTCGGCGGTGATACCGGACTTCTTCGCCCGGTTCAGTGCTGTGCGCACGTCCTGGAACCGCTTTCCTGTGAACGCGACTTGTCCCAGGTCGAGCACGGTTTCCTCGGCGACCTGTAGACCGCTCCAGCCCATCGAATCGGTGATGGTTCGGGCGTCGTCGGTCACGGAATAGAAGCAGGGAATCCAACCGTTCGACGACGCGAACTCGGCGAACCCCTCGATCGCCGCGCGCATGCGATCTGGAGGACCGACCGGATCACCGGTGGTGAGAGCAACGCCGGCGATGACGCGATACGCGACGTAACTCGAACCGTCCGCGCTGAACCAGTAGGTGTTCCCCTTCCACGTCGTCATCCACGACAACGGGCTGCCGGTACCGGCGATCAACATGGATCGCGCTCGTTCGGCGGCTTTGGGATCGGCGGTCTTGACCGGCTTGAGGAAACTCACGAATACCAACACGGCGGCAACGCCCCAGAACACGACGCCGGTCCACTCGAAGAGCAACGTCGACTCGATGTCCACGGGAAGCAGGCGCGGGTCGATCAACTGCAGGTACACCGGCGGTACAAGGCGCTGTGGGAAGTCCGCGAGCAGCATCGTGACCGTGGGCTCGCGGTCGAACCCGTGCCTGGCGAGCATTCCGCCGCCGACGTAGATCACGGCGAGGACCGCGAGCAAGGCCACGATCGCAGCACCGAGACGTCGGTACGTCTTGGCCGGGGCCGCGACGTCGAAGTATCGACGTGTGGCGATCAGCAGGATCAGCACGAAGAGCGGTGTCAGGAACGGCACCAGAGTTCGGTACACGTTCGGATCGCTGATTCCGTAGAACAAGCTGTCACTGTCGACGGCGTCGACGAACCTGATGACGAAGTTCCCGATCGAGAGGACGAGTAAGACGACCTGAGCACAGACAGTCGCAATCCAGGCGAATCTGCGGCCACGACGGAGCCCATCGCTCAACACCAGCACAAAAATCGACGGCATCAACGAGAGCAGAGTCGGCCCGATCCCCGAGAGTCTCAGCTCGAGGAGGCCGCGTCGGCAGTCCGGATCCGACGCGGATTCGGCGCACAGCTCACGTACTTCTGCGACGGTCCAGGGAACACCACGGAAGAGATCGCGGAGTACGGCGAGTGGGCCAACCGCCTGTGGGGACAGCGCGGCGATCATCGGGCCGATCGCACTTGCCGCGACGACGATGGCGACCAGGACACGGCCCTCTCGCTGTGTCCCGGCGATGCGTCCACCGCGAGCCGATCGTCCGACGATCCACTGTCCGATCACCAAACCCACCACAGCGGCAAAAAATCGGATGACATCTTGCAGCTGACCACTGAACAAGGCCAAGGTGATGGCCAAAGCCAGGGTTCCGACGCGGATGCGGCGACGCCACAATGTCCCCATGTTCGAGCTGGCGGCCATCGCGGCGCCGACGATCCACGCGCTCGCGCCGACAGCGGAGCCGACATGGAGGCGGAACCCCCAATTGGAGTCGAACACTTTCACGAAGGATGCCCAGCCGAGCCCGAGCAGAACTCCCAAGATTTGAGTGCTTGCGCCGGCGATCGCCAGCTTGATCGTTCCCATCCGCCGTTCGAGAGGTGCAGCGACCGCAATCAGGAGAACGCTCGCGCCGATGTACCCGAGCAGGTTTCCTGCCCACAGCGCGGAGCTCAGTGGAATCCAGACATGTCCGTGCTGGATCGAGCCCATTCCCGCACCGATCGTGTGCTCGAGATCGCGGGACGGTCCGTGAACGAGGCTGCCGGTTGCGGCGCCCAGTATCCACATAGTGAGAAGTAGGACGACCGTCAAGGGTGCGTCGCGAATGCCGAAACGGATGAAGCCGGCAGCTTTCTGCGTGACTACCCGCGCCCGTGATGTCGATTCTTCGGTGCCCGGCGAACTGTCGATCGTCATCTACGTGCGGCTACTTTCTGCGGATCGACTGTTGGCTTGCAATTATCGGGCATCGTCATTGTCGGGACTTTGGTCGTCTCACACCACCGTAACCGTCACGCAGATCACTATGGCCAATACCACACCCCCACCGAGGCGGTTACTACTACCAGTAGTACGTATTTCGTCGTGGAAGTCCGTAGAATCGAAGAATGGCAGGTCTAGGTGAACTCGAACGCGCGGTGATGGATCATTTGTGGTCCACATCGGAACCGCAAACTGTGCGACAGGTGCATGAAGCACTCGCGACGCATCGCGAATTGGCGTACACGACGGTAATGACCGTTCTGCAGCGCCTGGCGAAGAAGCATCTGGTGATTCAGCAGCGTGACGATCGCGCCCATCGCTATCTTCCCGTCAACAAGCGCGAAGAACTGGTCGCGAGCCTGATGGTCGACGCGCTGGCCCAGGCCCCGGAGTCCGGCGGTCGCGCTGCGGCACTCGTCCACTTCGTGGGACAGGTCAATGCTGACGAAGCCGATGCTCTCCGCGAAGCGCTCGCTGCCCTCGAGGTGCGCGAGTCCGCGAAAAAGGCTGCGCAGCCCGGAATTTCTAGGCCGAACTGATTTCGTCGTGCATGATGTGTAGGACATGAACGCCACTACTGCACTGGTTTTCGGACTGCTTGCCTTGTTGCTGGCCGGTCCGGTTCCCGCACTCCTGAGCCGCTCCACGTGGCCTTACCGCGCTCCACGCGCGGCGTTGGTTCTGTGGCAAGCCGTCGCAATTGCTGCGGTGCTGTCGGCATTCAGCTCGGGCCTGGCCATTGCCAGCCAGCTGCTCGTTCCCGGCGCTGACGGTAGGCCGACGACGGCCCCGACCGCCGAAATCGATGCACTCGGGCTCCCGCTGTGGATTCTGTACGTGGTTGTTTTTGCCCTGACGCTCCTGATCGGCGCGAAGCTGATCTTCTCGATAATCCAGGTCGCTGTGAGAACCCGACGTCGCCGTGCACGTCACCGCGTGTTGGTGGACCTTCTCGACGACTGCGCCATGCCCGCGTCGGTGGAACGCACACCCGATCTGCGGGTGCTGGACGTGGACGAACCGATCGCATACTGCCTGCCAGGTCTGCGCCAACGCGTGGTTCTCAGCCAAGGCACTCTGCAGAACCTCGATCATGCCGAGGTCAAAGCAATCCTGACGCACGAGCGTTCACACCTGCGAGCTCGTCACGATCTGGTCCTCGAGGCTTTCACGGCCGTCAACCACGCCTTCCCCCGTTTCGTCCGTAGCAAGTCGGCTCTGGGATCGGTACAACTGCTGGTGGAGTTGCTCGCCGACGATTCAGCTGTGCGGGCTACCGGTCCCACTCCCCTCGCGCGGGCACTTGTCGCGTGTGCCGGATCGACGGCACCCCGCGGAGCGATGGCAGCGGGCGGCCCGTCGACGCTCATCCGAGTGCAGCGCCTCTCGGCCGACGATGCAGATCCCCGCATCGCAGTTTTTGCGTATCTCGGGGCGGTCGCGATTCTCGTGGTTCCCACGGTTGCGGTGGCTGTGCCCTGGCTCACCGAACTTCGACTGCTTTTCAACGCATACTGAGTCTTGACCTGCGCAACCCCGTGTAGTAGTGCAGGTCACAGGCGGGGCTACCTGACTTCGGTGTCCCCGGTGGCGTAGAGTGGACCACGGCCACCATCGTGGTCCGTCAACATATAACGGCACACAGCCCAATTCCCCGCAGTATGCGTTCGGATTGCCAGGTGACATGTGCCCTGGCTCGTCCCTTTGCGAACTGTGTCGTGTATTTCAGCATGGCTTCTTCCGCTCCGCGACGTGCCCGTAGTCCGGAGAGGTTTCCGCGTGACCAACGCTGTCCAAATGTCGTCTTCCGAGAACATCGAAGACCCCACCGTCAACACCCCCGCTGCCGAAGAAGCAGTCGCAACCGAGCCGGGTATCACCTTCGCCGAGATCGGCCTGCCCGAGCAGCTTGTTGCCGCATTGGCGCGCAACTCCATCACCGTCCCGTCCCCCATCCAGGCGCAGTCCATCCCGGACGCGCTCGCCGGAACCAATGTTCTCGGCCGCGCACAGACCGGATCGGGTAAGACCCTCGCCTTCGGCCTGCCGATGCTGACCCGCCTCTCACGCCACGAAGATCGCCCGGCCGCCAAGCGTCCCCGCGCACTCGTGCTCGTCCCCACCCGTGAGCTTGCTTTCCAGGTGGTCGACTCCCTCAACTCCTACGCCGGCGCACTCGGACTCACGGTTCGTCCCGCTGTCGGTGGAACGCCGTTCGCCAAGCAGGTCGATCAGCTTCGCCGCGGCGTAGACGTCCTCGTCGCAACGCCGGGTCGCCTGGGCGATCACCTGCGTCAGGGCACCTGCATCCTCGACTCGGTGGAAATCACCGCACTCGACGAAGCCGATCAGATGGCGGACATGGGCTTCCTGCCCGAGGTTCGCTCGATCCTCGGCGAGACCCCCGCAGACGGACAGCGTCTGCTGTTCTCGGCAACCCTCGACCGTGAGGTCCAGTCGCTGGTTCGTCAGTTCCTGGCCAACCACGTCACCCACTCCACCGAAGACGGCCGCGCAAGCGTCGACACGATGGAGCACTACGTCCTCCTCGTCGATCGTGGGCAGAAGGATTCCGTCCTCGCCGAGATCGGTGCCCGCGACGGACGCACCATCATGTTCGCCCGCACCAAGCTCGGTTGCGAGGGAATCACCGATCGCCTCCGCGCAGTCGGCATCGCTGCCGAGTCGCTTCACGGCGGCAAGGCACAGAACCAGCGCACCCGCGTCCTCGAGCGTTTCAAGAACGGCCGCACCCCGGTCCTCGTCGCAACGGACGTTGCAGCGCGCGGTATCCACGTCGACGGCATCGACCTCGTCGTTCACGTCGATCCCCCGGCCGACCACAAGGACTACTTGCACCGCGCTGGTCGTACCGCTCGCGCCGGCGAGAAGGGCACCGTTGTCGCCATCGTGCTGCCCAACCAGAAGCGTCAGTTCAAGCGTCTGACCGGAATGGCCGGCGTCAATGCCGCAGCCGTTGCCGTCACCCCGGGTTCTGCTGAACTTGCTCGCATCACCGGCGCCAAGAAGCCGACCGGAGAACCCTTGCGCGAGAGCTCTTCTCGTGGCGAGCGTTCCTTCGGTGATCGTGGCGGAAGCCGTGGCGGCTACCAGGGCAACCGCTCTTCCGGCGGCTACCAGGGCAACCGCTCTTCGGGTGGATACCAGGGCAACCGTGACGGCGAGAGCCGCGGCGGATACCAGGGTGATCGCTCCAGTGGTGGTTACCAGGGCAACCGCGACAGCCGCCCCTCGACCGGATACCAGGGCAACCGCTCTTCCGGTGGATACCAGGGAAGCCGCGACGGCGAGAGCCGTGGCGGATACCAGGGCAACCGCTCTTCCGGTGGATACCAGGGTGATCGCTCCAGCGGTGGTTACCAGGGCAACCGCGACAGCCGTCCGTCCTACGGAGACCGCGACAGCCGCCCGTCGACGGGTTACCAGGGCAACCGCTCTTCGGGTGGATACCAGGGCAACCGTGACGGCGAGAGCCGCGGCGGATACCAGGGCAACCGCTCTTCCGGTGGATACCAGGGTGATCGCTCCAGCGGTGGTTACCAGGGCAACCGCGACAGCCGCCCCTCGACCGGATACCAGGGCAACCGCACTTCCGGTGGATACCAGGGCAACCGCGACGGCGGCGACAACCGTGCAGCCTCGACCAGCGGTGGCGGCTTCCGCAGCCGCACCGACCGTCGTAGCTATGACGGATTCGACGGCCCGAAGCGCGAACAGCGGTAATACCTGCGCTGAGCTGCGGCTCGACAACTGAACACTGAGAACCTTCCGGCTGTGCCGGAAGCTGTATCGAGACGGATGCAGGTCACTGCAATTAAAGTGATCTGCATCCGTGTTTTGTATGCACGGTCTGAATGTTCACGCGCGTCGCGGCCGCACCGTTTTCGGCTGCGCACAGCGCAGGATTTCACAGCCGCGGACCGAGAGGGAAAGCTGTAAGTATGTCAACCACTAGCACCGAATCACCCCGAGCTCAGATCGGCGTCACCGGCCTGGCCGTCATGGGTTCGAATATTGCCCGCAATTTCGCCCGCCACGGTCACACCGTTGCCCTGCACAACCGCAGCATCGCGAAGACCGATGCCCTGATCGCCGAGCATGGTTCCGAGGGCGATTTCGTGCGCACCGAGACCGTCGAGGAGTTTGTTGCCGCACTGCAGAAGCCGCGACGCGTCCTGATCATGGTCAAGGCCGGTGCCCCGACCGACGCCGTGATCGAAGAGCTCGCGAACGCCATGGAGCCCGGCGACATCATCATCGACGGTGGCAACTCGCTCTACACCGACACGATCCGTCGTGAAGCAGCGATCCGCGCCCGCGGTCTGCACTTCGTCGGCGCTGGTATCTCCGGTGGCGAAGAAGGCGCACTCAACGGTCCGTCGATCATGCCCGGCGGCCCGAAGGAGTCCTACGAGGCTCTCGGCCCGCTTCTCGAGTCCATCTCCGCTCACGTCGACGGCACCCCGTGCTGCACGCACATCGGCCCCGACGGCAGCGGTCACTTCGTCAAGATGGTGCACAACGGCATCGAGTACGCCGACATGCAGCTCATCGGCGAGGCGTACAACCTCTTCCGCGACGCACTCGGTTACGACGCCGGTCAGGTCGCAGACGTCTTCACCGAGTGGAACAAGGGCACGCTCGAGTCCTACTTGATCGAGATCACCGCCGAGGTGCTCCGCCAGGTCGACGCCGAGACGGGCAAGCCGTTGGTCGACGTCATCGTCGACGCTGCCGAGCAGAAGGGCACGGGCCGCTGGACGGTCAAGTCCGCTCTGGATCTGGGCGTGCCGGTCACCGGTATCGCCGAGGCCGTTTTCGCTCGCGCACTGTCCGGTAGCCGCAATCAGCGCGCCGCAGCTCAGGCGCAGGGTCTGGCCGCCGGCTCTCTCGGCGACAAGCCTGCTGACGCCGAGCAGTTCGCCGCCGACATCCAGGCCGCGCTGTACGCGTCGAAGATCGTGGCGTACGCGCAGGGCTTCGATCAGATCGCTGCCGGCAGCGCCGAGTACGACTGGAACCTCAAGCCTGCCGACCTGGCGACGATCTGGCGCGGTGGCTGCATCATCCGTGCGCAGTTCCTCAACCGCATCAAGGACGCGTTCGACGCGGATCCGAGCCTGCCGAGCTTGATTCTGGCGCCGTACTTCCGTGAGGCCATCGAGGCAGGCATCGACAGCTGGCGCCGTGTGGTCGCCACCGCGACGATGCTCGGCATTCCGGTACCGGCGTTCGCGTCTTCGCTCTCGTACTACGACGGTCTCCGCGCGGAGCGTCTGCCGGCCGCCCTGACTCAGGGGCAGCGCGACTTCTTCGGCGCGCACACCTACGAGCGCATCGACAAGCCGGGCAAGTTCCACACACTGTGGAGCGGTGACCGCAGCGAAATCGAGGCCTGATTCACAGCGGGTATCGGTAGATGCGGTCATCTGCGTCTACCGATACCCGGTAGCCTGGACAAATGCAGGAATCGACGATCGACTCGCCCACCTCGACCGAAGGGCGTTCGTTCGTCGACCTCGGAATCCCCGCCGTGATGGTGCACGCGTTGCGCCGAAGCGGCATCGATGCCCCCTTCCCCATTCAGTCGGCAACCATCCCCGATGTCCTTGCCGGCCGCGATGTCCTCGGGCGCGGCGCGACGGGTTCCGGAAAGACTCTGGCCTTCGGGCTTCCGATGCTGGTGCGCCTCAAGGGCGGGGCGAGCAAGCGGAATCGTCCGCGCGGTTTGGTGCTCGCTCCCACCCGTGAGCTGGCGATCCAGATCCACAAGGCACTCGACGACGCTGCTACCGAGATCGGTTTGCGTGTGGCAAATGCGGTCGGTGGCGTTCCGATCAAGCGTCAGGCCGACATCCTTGCACGCGGCGTCGATCTGCTGATCGCGACCCCAGGGCGCCTACTCGACCTACTCGAGCAGAAGTCGGTGATTCTCGACGACGTCGTGATCACGACCATCGACGAAGCCGACCACATGGCAGACATGGGTTTCATCGACGAGGTTGCGAAGATTCTCGACACGACACCGAAAGACGGTCAGCGCCTTCTCTTCTCGGCAACACTCGACGGCAAGGTCGACGATCTGGTCGCGGGTTACCTGCGCAATCCGGCGTCGCACTCGACTGCTCCCCCGGTTGCCACCGTCTCGACCATGGAGCATCACCTGCTCTTCGTCGACCGCGACGACAAGAGATCCGTTGTCGCACATATCGGTTCACGGGCGGGGCGGACCATCATGTTCGTCAAGACCAAGCACGGTGTGGATCGTCTTGCGCAGCAACTACATTTGATCGGTGTCTCGGCCGGCGCCCTGCACGGCGGCAAGACGCAGAACAACCGGACCAAGACCCTCGCGTCGTTCTCCGACGGGACGACACCGGTCCTGGTCGCCACCGATGTCGCCGCGCGCGGAATCCATGTCGACGACGTGACGCTCGTCGTTCACGTCGATCCCCCGGCGGAGGCGAAGGACTACCTGCACCGGGCCGGCCGGACGGCACGCGCCGGGGAATCGGGCGTCGTCGTCACCATCGTCACCGACGAAGAACGTGATTCGGTCGAGAAGTTGACCAAGCAGGCAGGTATCAAGGTTCACGGCGTGCGGGTTCGTCCTGACGATCTGGAGCTCACGCGCATCACCGGCGCGATGGAGCCGACGGGAATACCGGTCGAAGCTCCCGATACGACGGTCGCCGTCAAGCACACCGCCAAGCGTGGCCGTCAGGAACACGACACTGCAGGCCGGACCGCTGCCGGAGGCCGGATGAAGAAGGACGGAGACAAGCGCGCGGCTTCCTCGCGGCGCGTCACCGATCCGAAGAGTGTGAAGAAGATCCGTGCGGACGGCACTCCGGTCCCGACCCGTTCGGAGCGTCTGGCGTCCAAGGGCTTGACCCCGCGTCGCGGAGCACCCGGCGCAGGAAAGCCGTCTGCCGGAAATCGGGCGGGCAAGCGCGCACACTGAGGGAATGGGTGATCTTCCACTGATCTCTGTTCTCTGCGCACTCGTCGCCGCGCTTCTCTTCGCGTGTGCCTCCGTCGCTCAGCAGCGCGCCGCGTCTGCGGTTCCGGAGGGCGAGGCGTTGGTGGCGTCGTTGATTCGCAGTCCTCGGTGGTGGGCCGGGCTGATCGGTGACGGCGGCGGTTACGTCATGCAGGCCGTTGCACTGTCGTTGGGTTCGGTGTTGGTGGTGCAGCCGCTGATCGTGACCTCGCTGCTGTTCGCGCTGCCACTTTCGGCCAGGTTCTCTGGAATTCGCATCACCCGTTCTGCGTGGTCGTTGGCGATCATGCTCGCGATTTCCTTGGCGATCTTCCTCGTAGTCGGCGATCCCACCGAGGGAGACAGCAACGCTCCGTGGTCGGATTGGGCTGTGCCCCTGACGATCACGGTCGCAGTGGCCGTGGTCGCAACTATCGGCGGCTTGTCCAAACTCGACGGTGGCTGGCGCGCTCTGCTTCTCGGCTCCGCGGCCGGAATCTTCTACGGCGTGGCCGTCGCATTCACCAAGTACGTCACCGACCTACTCGGACACGGCGTCGTCGGGGTGATTTCGGCATGGCAGACGTGGGCGCTGATCGCCTCGGGCGCAATCGGGGTCTACCTCCAACAGCGTGCTTTCCAGGTCGGGCCCCTGTCGGCGTCACTACCCGCCCTGACGATCGGCGAGCCGATCGCGGCCATCTTCCTGGGGATGACGGTTCTCGACGAACGCCTCCGCGTCGACGGTCCCGGAATTGCTCTCATCGGGTGCGCCGTCGCCGTCATGATCATGACCACGATCGCCCTCTCCCGCTCACAAGCGCGCGATACCGAGGGCGCTACGGCGGAATCGACGGTAGGCTCGTGAAACGTGCAGTTCCTCGAAGGGCAACGCCCCCCATACGACCTGACCTACGACGACGTCTTCCTCGTCCCTAACCGGACCGAGGTCACCTCTCGGTTCGACGTCGATCTCAATTCTTCCGACGGATCCGGAACGACCATTCCCGTCGTCGTCGCCAATATGACCGCAGTCGCCGGCCGCCGCATGGCCGAGACTGTCGCCCGCCGCGGCGGACTGGTCATCATTCCGCAGGACGTCCCCACTGACGCTGTCGCCGAGACCGTGGCGTTCGTCAAGAGCCGCCACCTCGTCGCTGATACGCCGGTCACGCTGAGTCCGGACGACGCCGTCTCCGATGCGCTGGCGCTGCTACCCAAGCGTGCACACGGCGCAGTCGTAGTGGTCGAGGACGGCAAGCCTCTCGGTGTCGTCACCGAGGCTGCCTGCGCGGATGTCGATCGGTTCACTCGCCTACGTACCGTCGCGATCACCGACTTCGTCACCGCCCCGGTCACCGCCACACCGCGTGAGGTCTTCGAACTGCTCGAAACCAAGCACGATCCGTTGGCCGTCATCGTCAACGAGGACGGAACCCTCGCCGGCGTCCTCACTCGCACCGGCGCGATTCGTGCCGGCATCTACGACCCCGCAGTCGACGATCGCGGCGCACTCCGAGTCGCTGCGGCGGTCGGTGTGAACGGTGACGTGGGCGCCAAGGCCAAGGCACTCGTCGACGCCGGTGCCGACGTGATCGTCGTGGACACGGCTCACGGTCACCAGCAGAGAATGATCGATGCGCTCACCACCCTCAAGGCGCTCGACCTCGGCGTCCCGTTGGTTGCAGGCAACGTGGTGTCCGCACAGGGAACCCGTGATCTGATCGCCGCAGGCGCGGACATCGTCAAGGTCGGCGTCGGGCCCGGAGCCATGTGCACGACTCGCATGATGACCGGCGTCGGACGCCCACAGTTCTCGGCCGTCGCGGAATGTGCTGCAGCAGCACGTGAGCTCGGCAAGCACGTCTGGGCCGACGGCGGCGTTCGCCACCCTCGCGACGTTGCACTCGCCCTCGCGGCGGGCGCGTCGAACGTCATGATCGGCTCGTGGTTCGCCGGCACGTACGAGTCCCCCGGCGATCTCAAAGTCGATCAGGCGGGCAACGCGTACAAGGAGAGCTTCGGTATGGCCTCCAAGCGCGCTGTTGCCGCTCGCACCGCCACCGAAACGGCTTTCGATCGCGCCCGTAAGGGATTGTTCGAGGAAGGCATCTCCAGTTCGCGGATGCGTCTCGATCCCGAGCGCCCCGGAGTCGAGGACCTGATCGATCAGATCTGTTCCGGCGTGCGCAGTACCTGCACGTACGCGGGTGCGCGCTCACTCGAGGAGCTGCACGAGAAGGCAGTTCTGGGAGTACAGTCCGCCGCCGGATTCGCCGAAGGACGGCCGCTTCCGTCTGGTTGGTGAACCACGTTCTGTGACAGTCGGCGGGTGCTCGGGTCCCTACTCCCGGGCACCCGCCGGTATCATTGGATCCGTAAACAGGAAACAAAACTCGGTCGGGTGCCCATCGGCGACCCGACCGAGCCCGCTACAGCCGAGAAATACTCGGCTCCGACGAGAGGAACCCGGTGCCCGAGGCACCCACACACTTACCCGGCGCTACACCCGTCGTTTTATCCGAGGAATCGTCTGATTCCGCTGGTTCGGAGGGCTCCTCTAGCGAGCCGGGAGACAAACCCGGCGGCCCCCGTGCACACCTCAGGTGGCGATGACACATGGACATCGTTTTCACCATTCTCAGCCTGGTCGGCTTCATCGCGCTGACTGCAGGCACCGCCCTTTTCGTGGCGGCCGAATTCTCACTGACCGCGCTCGAACGCAGCACCGTCGACGAAGCTGCTCGTGGCGGCGACCGACGCTCGCGGCAGGTTCAACACGCGCACAAGACTCTCTCGTTCCAGCTCTCCGGTGCTCAGCTGGGCATCACGATCACAACCCTGATCACCGGTTACCTGGCCGAGCCCGTTCTGGCACGGTTCATCACACCGGTCACGAAGGCCGTCGGGCTCAGCGAATCCGCTGCCTCGACAACGTCTTTGATCCTGGCGCTCGTGATTGCGACCTCGTTCTCCATGATCTTCGGTGAGCTCGTACCGAAGAACCTCGCAATCTCCAAGCCGATGCCCACCGCCCGCGCGACTGCGGGCCTGCAAGCGGGCTTCTCGCTGATCTTCCGGTGGGCCATCAACGGCCTCAACGGAACCGCCAACTGGATCGTGCGACGCCTGGGCATCGAACCCGCGGAAGAATTGCGCTCGGCGCGATCACCGCAGGAACTCGGGTCCCTCGTGCGGACGTCCGCGCAGCGCGGGTCAATCGACAAGGGCACGGCGATGCTCGTCGACCGTTCGCTGCAGTTCGGTGACCGCACCGCAGAAGAGCTGATGACTCCGCGAGTGAAGATCGAATCGCTGGAACTCTCGGACACCGTCGCAGACCTGATCGTGACGGCGTCGCGAACTGGCTACTCGCGCTTCCCCGTCGTTCGCGGCGATCTCGACGACACGGTCGGTGTCGTACACATCAAGCACGCTTTCACCGTTCCGGCCGAGCGCAGGCGCACGACGCGCGTCGACAGTCTGGCTCAACGTGTTCCCGTCGTGCCGTCGAGCCTGGACGGAGACACCGTCATGGAGCGGATCCGCTCCGACGGCATGCAGGTCGCTCTTGTCGTCGACGAATACGGCGGAACAGCCGGCATCGTCACGATGGAAGACCTCATCGAGGAAATCGTCGGTGATGTGCGCGACGAACACGACGAACCCGAACTCGACGTACAGCGCGTCGGCGACGGATGGTCGTGCTCCGGCCTGTTGCGCATCGACGAGGTCACCTCGGCAACCGGATACACCGCGCCCGAAGGCGACTACGACACCCTCGGCGGTCTGGTGCTCACCGAACTGGGCCGAATCCCCGACGAGGGTGACGAAGTGGAATTGCCCGACGTCGACTCGTCCGGTGATTCCCGCGGAAAGTGGATCGCCCGAGTGACCAGTATGGACGGCCGTCGTATCGACCGAGTGACCATCACGCCGGTCCCGGCACATGTCGAACCCGAATCCGCAGACGACGACACGAAGGAGTCCGACGATGAATAACCTCTTCGGTGTACTCCTCACCGTCGTGCTGCTCGCCGGTAACGCATTCTTCGTCGGTGCGGAGTTCGCGCTGATCTCCGCACGACGCGACCGCCTCGAGGCACTTGTCGCGCAGGGTAAGAAGCGGGCACTCACGGTCATCAAGGCCGGTGAGAACCTCTCGCTGATGCTTGCGGCAGCTCAGCTGGGCATCACGATCTGCTCGATCCTCCTCGGTAAGGTCGCCGAACCTGCCATTGCGCACCTCCTCGAGGTGCCGATGGAAGCCGTCGGCCTTCCCGACGGATTGCTGCACCCGATTTCGTTTGCGATCGCGCTCTCGCTGGTCGTCGTGCTGCACATCCTGCTCGGCGAGATGGTGCCCAAGAACATCGCGTTGGCGGGCCCCGAGAAGACGGCCATGCTGCTCGTTCCCGTGCATCTGGCGTTCATCAAGATCGCTCGCCCGATCATCGCGTTCTACAACCTCTGCGCCAACGGAGTACTCAAGCTCCTGCGCGTCGAACCCAAGGACGAACTCGACGTCACTGTCTCGGCGGTGGAGTTGTCCGCGATGATCGGTGAATCGCGATCCGAGGGTCTGATCGACGCCGAAGAACACCGGCGCTTGAAGCAGGCACTCGAATCGACAGATCGCACCGTCTCCGAGGTCCTGATCACCCTCGACAAGGTGCGGACCATTCCCCTCACGCCATCGGGAACAACACTGGGTGAGATCGAGCGTGCGGTCATCGAGACCGGATACTCGCGTTACCCGGTCCGAGCGAGCGACGGATCGCTGGCCGGGTACGTGCACCTCAAGGATGTGCTCGACGAGGTGCTCGACGAAGCTGCCGGGCCGGACACCGTCGTTCCGACATCGGATATCCGCCCGTTGCCCATCGTTCCGCTCAGCACGCCGCTGGCCGAAGCGTTGGCCGGCCTTCGTCGGGCCAGCTCGCACCTCGGCGCAGTCACGGACGCCGACGGAGTCGTGATCGGTATCGTCGCGCTCGAGGATCTGCTCGAGGAGTACGTCGGAACGGTTCGCGACGGCACGCACCGCGGCACAGATGCTGTTCCCGGACAAAGAAACAGCTGATCGATGACACGTTCGGTGCATTCACTCGCACTCGCGCAGAGCGAGTGGACGGCTCGGCGGGCACTTCACCTCGAGGAGGTGGAGAAGCTCGTCGAGCCGCACCGAGCGCGTCGTAGCGCCGGTATCTCTCACCCGGTGCACGACTTCCTCTTCACGTACTACAACTTCAAGCCCGCGCAACTGCGCCGCTGGCACCCCGGGTACGGAGTCGCACTCGAGAACGCCGGCGAATACGCAGCCTTCTCCGGCTACCGCGTCGACGAATCGGGTACCGCGACGGTCGAGTCCGCCGTGCTGGAGCGTCGGCGTCACACAGTCGAATTCGTGTGGAATCTGTTGAATCAGACGTCGGCGCGGCCCGCTGTGCTGGGCTGTTTCGGCCTCCACGAATGGGCGATGGTCTATCGCGGCGGCGAGGACGCGATCCGTCACCAGTCAGTGCCGCTGCGGCTCGGGTTCGCCGGTACCGACGCGGTCGTCGAATCCCTGCCACTCAAATGCACGCACTACGACGCGTTCCGGTTCTTCACACCGGACGCGGCCCCCAAGAACTCGCTCCCGCTTGCACGCGAAACTCAGATCGATCACGAACAGCCGGGCTGCCTGCACGCAGGTATGGATCTGTACAAGTGGAGCTTCAAGTTGTTGCCACTCGTGGATTCCGATCTGGTGATGCGGTGCTTCGAACACGCGCTCCTGGCCCGTGAACTCGACATGCGCGCGAGCCCATACGACCTCGCCGAGTACGGGTACTCCCCCATTCGTATCGAAACTCCCGCGGGCCGCGCCGAATACGTGCGTCAGCAACAACAGTTGGCGGATCGTGCTGCGCCGCTCCGCGATACGCTGGCAGAGAAGTGCCGGGAGCTTCTCGGCCACTGAACTGCCGAAAGGCGCCACATGGATCACGGGTACGGGTTCTATCTCGACGAATACCAACGTGACGTCGGGGTGCACACCGACGACCGACGCGGCCACATCGAATGCCCGGACTCGGCGGGCTTCCTTGCGGCGCACTTGCCGGTGTTCGACCTCGCTGCAGGCTCAGTCGCGGCCTTCGCCTCGGCAATTCATCGGTCAACCAGCCCGGGCGACGGACACTGGACCCTCGATCCCGAGCGCATCGCCGCGTCCTTCTCGAGCGATCGACTGTTCCGGATCGGCGGCGAACCGATCAACGGATTCTCCGAATACTCGGGGTTCTTTGCCGCCCGCGACGGTTGGGTCCGCACGCACGGCAACTATCCACACCATCGCGACCGCCTGCTCGCCATCCTCGAACTCGACCATGGATCACCTAAAGATGCAGTGGCGCAACGGATATCCGAACTCAGCGCCATCGAGATCGAGCAGCAGGCCGCCGAGATCGGCGCCATCGCGGTCCGTGTTCGTACCGAGACCGAGTGGCGCCTGAGTGAGCAGTGCGCAGCTGCGAGGTCTGAGCCTCTGGTATCCATCCGAGTACGCGACGAGGGAAAACCCCGCACGCATCCGACGCGCCCACGTGTTCTCGACCTGACCCGCGTCATCGCCGGCCCGGTCGCGACCCGTGCCCTCGCGCTGGTCGGCGCTGACGTTCTGCGGATGGACCCTCCGGCGATCCCCGAGATCGGATGGCAGCACCTCGACAGTGGCCAGGGCAAGCGGTCGGCGCTTCTCGACCTGAAGTCCTCGGCGGAAGCGGCAGCATTCCGCGAACTCCTCGACACCGCAGACGTACTGGTCACCGGCTACCGTCCGGGCGCACTCGAAGCACTCATCGGGCAGGATCTTCCCGCCCACCTGATTCACGGGCGCGTCAGCGCATGGGGATGGGAAGGTCCGTGGGCGAATCGCCGCGGCTTCGACAGCATCGTGCAGGCCGCATCCGGTATCTCGTTCCTCGAGGGCGGCGAGAAACCGGGCGCACTTCCAGCGCAGGCCCTCGACCACTCGACCGGATACTTCTTGGCAGCTGGGATCCTCGACGCGTTGACGCTGCGCTCGCACGACGGCCGTGGCCGCGATGTCGACGTGTCATTGGCCAGCACCGGCGCCCGTCTTCTCGACGCACCCGGCCGAACCGTCCATCCCGGTCTACCGACCGCTCCCGGCCTGAATGTTGTTGTCAACCATGCCGACGTGACCACCGCACGACCCGCGCTGGCAGAGTTCGAGGACTACCCCGAACCATCCCATCCGTGGGGATCGGATCGGGCGGAGTGGGCACACTGAGGGACCGGCACATTCAGGGCAAGATGGACCTGTGAAGTCACATACCTACACACTCGACCTTCAGTGGACGGGCGATCTGGGAACCGGAACGTCCAGCACGCAGGGATATTCGCGCAATCATGCAATATCCGCGGTCGGAAAGCCGGAACTTCTCGGCAGCTCCGATCCCTCGTTCCGCGGTGACGCGCAGCGATGGAACCCCGAGGAACTGCTCGTTGCCTCCCTCGCCCAATGCCACATGCTCTGGTACCTCGGTCTGGCAGCTGCCGCTGGGGTCGTCGTTCTCGACTACAGCGATCAGCCGGTCGGCAGCATGATCGAGGAATCCGATGGCGGCGGCCAGTTCATCGAAGTGACGTTGAATCCGACGGTATTGGTCGCGGAGGCGTCGATGGTCGAGAAGGCCGAGGAGCTTCACGGCCCCGCACACACGAAGTGCTTCATCGCTCGGTCGGTCAACTTCCCTGTCCTGCATTCACCGACGATCCTGGTGGCCACCGATGAGTGATACGCACAAGCTCATCGTCGACGTCGACACCGGCATCGACGACTCGTTGGCGCTTCTCTATCTCCTTGCCAGCCCCGAAGCCGAGATTCTGGGGATTGCGAGCACCGCCGGCAACGTTCCGGTGGAACAGGTCGCGGCCAACAACTTGAACTGGCTTGCGCTCTGCGGCGCCCCGGACATCGAGGTTGCACTCGGCGCCCGCGAGCCACTGGTCATCCCGTTGCGCACCACCGAGGAGACTCACGGTCCGCAAGGGATCGGCCATGCCGTCCTCCCCGATTCGGGTCGCAAGCGCTCGGTCCGAACCGCCACCGACCTCTGGGTGGATCTCGTCCGGGAGTACCCCGGACAACTCACAGGAGTGGTGACGGGGCCGCTCACCAACCTTGCGCTGGCGATCAGACGTGAACCCGATCTGCCGTCTCTGCTGAAGCGACTGGTCGTGATGGGTGGGTCGTTCAACTATCCGGGCAACACGACGCCGACCGCGGAGTGGAACGTCTCGGTGGATCCGCACGCCGCCAAGGAGGTGTTCGACGCGTTCTCCGTCGTACCCGCGCACCGGCGCCCGATCATCTGCGGCCTCAACGTCACCGAATCCATCGAGATGTTCCCCGAACATGTGCGTCGGCTCGCCGACGCTGCCGGGAGCACTCCGGAAGAGATCATCTCGCCTGACGACGGCCCCGACGTCCGCAGTTCCGCGTCCAACAGCGTGATCAGGCATATGTCCGACGCGATCCGGTTCTACATGGAATTCCATCGTGAATACGACCAGGGCTTTCTTGCTCACATGCATGATCCCTTTGCTGCTGCCGTCGCGCTCGATCCGAGCTTGGCGACGCTGAAGCCGGCAACGGTAGATGTCGAAACCGAGAGTCCACTGCTGATCGGAACGACGGTCGCGGACTGGGTCGGGCACTGGAAGCGTGAGCCCAACGCGGATATCGCGGTCGGCACCGATCCGGCGGAATTCTTTGATCGACTTGTCCACCGAGTGGGAAATTACGCCCGCGTCGTCGGTTGACCGAGCCGGGCACCGGCTATGCTCGCATGGACAGAACACCAACGAACGAGAACAAAGGACCTGACGTGCAGATTTCCAGCCACGATGCCTCCCCGGCATTTGCGCTCGGATTGATGGCGTTCTGGCCCACTCGTCGTAGCGCATGCTTCGATCAGGCGTGTTGCTGAGCGGCGATTCTCGCTGCCTGCACCCCTGACTTTGTCGCTTCTTCGCTCGGAGTCTGTCTTCTCATGTTCAACCTTCTTTTGTTCACCCTTGTCGGCGTCGGCGCCCAGCTCGTCGACGGCGCCCTCGGTATGGCCTTCGGTGTCACCGCAACCACTCTGTTGATGATCGGTGGCCTCGGTCCGGCTCAGGCCAGCGCCGCTGTTCACCTGGCCGAGGTCGGCACCACCCTCGCTTCGGGTGTGTCGCATTGGAAGTTCAAGAACATCGACTGGAAGCTCGTCGCCAAGCTCGGTGTGCCCGGCGCAGTCGGTGCATTCATCGGCGCAACCGTGCTATCGGGTCTGTCCACCGAAGCGGCAGTCCCCATCACGGCGACGATCCTGCTGGCCATCGGTATCTATGTGGCACTTCGCTTCTCAGTCCGCCCACCGGCCGTCGCGGACGCTCGCACCACCCCGCACACTGCACGTTTCCTGTCCCCACTCGGCCTGTTCGGTGGTTTCATCGATGCATCCGGCGGTGGTGGTTGGGGTCCGATCACCACCAGCACGCTGCTCTCGCGGGGCAAGACCGCGCCGCGCACCGTGATCGGCTCGGTCAGCGCCTCGGAGTTTCTGGTCGCCTCAGCCGCGTCGCTGGGATTTCTTGTCGGATTGGGTCGTGAGTCAGCTGGAAACCTCCTCGTTGTCGCCGGTCTCGCGCTCGGCGGTGTCATCGCTGCCCCGTTCGCGGCGTGGCTGGTCAGCCGCGTACCTGCCACCTTGCTCGGAACGGCGGTGGGCGGCGTCATCGTGTTGACCAACGCACAGAAGCTGTTCAAATCCTTCGACATCACCGGGGCGGTCACAGTGGCCGGCTACCTGGCCATTCTCGGCGCGTGGGCAGCGCTGCTGTTCTACGCGTGGAAGCGGTCCACGCTCACCCCAGCCGAGGCAGAAGGCGATTTCACGGGAGTCGAACTCGCTGTCGAGAACGAACTCACCGAGCCTGCGGTCAAACGCGAACGATAGCTCGTCACAGAAGAAATCCCGGGTATCCGCGCTCGGATACCCGGGATTTTGTTTTTTCGCCCTAGTTGCTTCCGTCGAACGCGTCGAGAATTCGCCCCGCCGCCAACGCTGCTGTCAGCGAACCGTCACGCACGCTCTGCTCGACGTCGGCCCGGATCGCACGCACCCGATCGTTGCTCGAGAGCCTGCGTAGCAGCTGATCGTTGACCATCGTCCAGGTCCAATCGACCTGTTGCTTGCGACGCTTCTCCTCGAACTGTCCTGCTTCGGTGAGCACCTCACGGTGTTTGGTGACAGTTCCCCAGAACTCGTCCAGCCCGACACCCTCGAGGCCGCTCATCGTGATGACGGGCGGCTTCCAAATGGCGTCGTGCGGGTAGATCAGGCGAAGCGCTCCGGCCAATTCGCGGGCAGCACCCTTTGCCTCGCGCTCATGCTTTCCATCGGCCTTGTTGACCGCCACCAGATCTGCGAGCTCGAGGACACCCTTCTTGATGCCCTGGAGCTGATCACCGGTACGAGCGAGGGTCAGGAACGTAAAGCAGTCCACCATGTTGGCAACAGTGACTTCGGACTGGCCGACACCCACTGTCTCCACCAGGATGACGTCGAAACCGGCAGCTTCGAGAAGCACGATGGTCTCGCGGGTTGCCTTGGCAACACCACCGAGCGTGCCGGACGTCGGTGACGGCCGGATGTACGCATTCGGTTCGACGGTGAGCCGAGCCATGCGTGTCTTGTCGCCGAGAATCGAGCCGCCGGTGCGGGTGGACGACGGATCGACCGCCAACACCGCAACCCGATGCCCCTTGCCCAGCAAGTACATTCCGAGCGCGTCGATGAAGGTCGACTTGCCGACGCCGGGAACGCCGGTGATGCCGATCCGGTGCGCTCCCCCGGCCTCGGGCAGCAACTTCAGTAGAAGCTGCTGCGCAAGGGCCCGGTGGTCGTCGCGAGTGGACTCGACGAGGGTGATCGCCCGAGCGAGGCCGGCACGCTGATTCCCGCGTACCGCCTCGGCGAGGGAATCAATGTCGATGGGCTGACGTGCCATCTTCAGTGACCCCCTTCTCAGCTGTGGTCGTGACCCAGTTGGGCGGAGAGCTTCTCCAACAATCCGCTGGCAGCGTCGGCGATGACGGTTCCGGGCGGGAAGATGGCAGCAGCGCCGGCCTCGTAGAGTTCGTCGAAGTCACCGGGCGGAATGACGCCGCCGACGACGATCATGATGTCGGGGCGACCGGCCGCAGCCAGAGCCTCCCGCAGCGCCGGCACCAAGGTGAGGTGACCGGCTGCCAACGACGACACACCGACTACGTGGACGTCGTTGTCGGCCGCCTGATTGGCGACCTCTTCGGGGGTCTGGAACAGCGGTCCGACGTCGACGTCGAATCCGATGTCCGCGAAGGCCGTGGAGATGACCTTCTGGCCACGGTCGTGACCGTCCTGGCCCATCTTCGCGACGAGAATACGGGGACGACGTCCCTCGTCCTCGGCGAACTTCTCGACCAGTTCCATCGCCTTGCTGATGTTGCTCACCGTTCCTGCCTCGTCGCGGTACACACCACTGATGGTGCGGATCTCGGCCTGGTGGCGTCCGTACACCTTTTCGAGGGCGTCGGAAATCTCGCCGACGGTAGCCATCGCGCGGGCGGCGACAACAGCGAGGGCGAGGAGGTTGTTCTCCATGCCGCCTTCGGTGGATGCGGCAGCGCGGGTGAGGTTCGCGAGTGCGGCCTCGACGGCTTCCGGATCACGTTCTGCGCGAAGGCGAACCAGCTTCTCGAGCTGTTCCTTGCGGACCTTGGAGTTCTCGACCTTGAGAACTTCGATGGTGTCGACCTCGTCGGGAACGTACTTGTTGACGCCGACGAGCGGCTGCCGACCGGAGTCGATGCGTGCCTGGGTGCGGGCGGCAGCTTCCTCGATGCGCAGCTTCGGGATGCCTTCGTTGATGGCCTGAGCCATTCCGCCGGCTTCCTCGACCTCTTCGATGTGCTTACGAGCCCGGTTGGCGAGTTCGTTGGTGAGCCACTCGACGTAGTACGAGCCGCCCCACGGGTCGATGGGACGCACGGTGCCGGATTCCTGCTGCAGCAGCAACTGGGTGTTACGGGCGATGCGGGCGGAGAAGTCCGTCGGCAGTGCGATGGCCTCGTCGAGTGCGTTGGTGTGCAGCGACTGAGTGTGGCCCTGGGTGGCAGCCATGGCTTCGACGCAGGTACGCGGAACGTTGTTGAAGACGTCCTGCGCGGTCAGAGACCAGCCCGAGGTCTGCGAGTGGGTACGCAGCGAGAGCGACTTCGCGCTCTTGGGATCGAACTTGGCAACAAGCTCGGCCCACAGGAGGCGTCCGGCGCGGAGCTTGGCGACCTCCATGAAGAAGTTCATGCCGATGGCCCAGAAGAAGGACAGGCGAGGTGCGAACTTGTCGATGTCCATACCGGCGTCGAGGCCGGCGCGGATGTACTCGACGCCGTCCGCAAGGGTGTACGCCAGTTCCAGATCGGCCGTCGCTCCGGCTTCCTGGATGTGGTAGCCCGAGATGGAGATGGAGTTGTACTTCGGCATTTCCGCGCTGGAGTACGCGAAGATGTCCGAGATGATCCGCATCGAGGGCTTGGGCGGATAGATGTAGGTGTTACGAACCATGAACTCTTTGAGGATGTCGTTCTGGATCGTTCCGGCCAGCTTGTCCGGGGTGACGCCTTGCTCGCCTGCCGCGGCGACGTACAGCGCGAGAATCGGGAGCACAGCGCCGTTCATCGTCATCGAGACCGACACCTGCGAGAGGTCGATTCCGTCGAAGAGCTGACGCATGTCGAGGATGGAATCGATTGCGACACCGGCCATTCCGACGTCACCCGCAACGCGAGGATGATCGGAGTCGTAGCCGCGGTGTGTAGCGAGGTCGAAGGCAACCGAGAGGCCCTTCTGACCGGCCGCGAGGTTACGACGATAGAACGCATTCGACTCCGCGGCAGTGGAGAATCCGGCGTACTGGCGAATGGTCCACGGCTGGTTCACGTACATGGTCGGGTACGGACCACGCAGGAACGGCGCTGCGCCAGGGAAGCTGTCGAGCGGGTAACCGGACTCGGCGGCGGCCGTGCGGTCCGCACCGGTGTACACCGGCTTGACGTCGATGCCTTCCGGGGTGGACCAGACAACCTGCTCGGCGGCGTAGTTGTTGGCGTTTGCGCCCTCTTCGATGAGCGCCTGTGCCTGCTCGACCGACGGCGGTGTGGGTGCCGGAGACTGCGGGTCCTCGAGTGGGACCTCGGCGAAACTGCCGATCACGTGCTTGACCTCTCGTGTCGTCACTTGGAGCTTCCCGTCTCGATGAAGTCGAGCAGTTCGGTCAGAGCCGACACTGCGTCGATGCGGGCTGTGAGGAATCCGTCCGGGCGAGACTCGCCGGTCGCGTCGGCGACTGCCTTTTCCGGTCCTGCGAGCAGCACCTTGGTGATGCCGGCAGCGCGAAGTTCGGCGACGGCCGCTGCGGCGCTCTCGCCGTAGCGCTTGTCCGTGCCGCACAGCACCGCGACGGTGACACCGGAAGCCTTGACGGCTGCGGAGATGGCTTCTGCGCCTACCTCGAGGGGGCCGGGGTTGACTGCGTCGATACCACCCGAAGCGAGCAGGTTGGACGCAAACGTGGTGCGCACGTTGTGTTCTGCAACCGAGCCCAGCGGCGCGAGAAGCGCAGTGGGACGGGCGCCGCCGGCGGCGAGGAACGCGTCCGAACGGTCACGAAGCGCTTCGAATGCAGCTGCGTAGCGGGCGACGGACTGGCCGGGCTCGACGGCTTCGGCGGACAGCGGCGTTTCGCCGAGGTTCGGGAACTCGTTGACACCGGTGACCGTGGTCTTACGGTGTGCGATGTCGGAGTCGCGCTTGGCCTTCGTGGCAGCGATACGACCGGAGACGATTCCCGCTTCGAGTGCCGCCAGATATCCGCCGGCTGCTTCGATTTCCTGGAAGAACTCCCACGCGGTGGCGGCGATCTGCTGCGTCAGGTCCTCGACGTACCAGGAGCCCGCCGACGGATCGAGCACGCGGCCCAGGTGCGACTCCTCGAGGAGAAGCAACTGCGTGTTGCGCGCGATGCGCGAGGAGAAGGACTTGCTGACACCGAGGGTGCCGTCGGCCAGGGCGACGTCGAACGGAAGAACAGTCACTGCATCTGCTCCGCCGACGCCGGCGCCGAATGCGGCGAGGGTCGTGCGCAGCATGTTCACCCAGGGATCACGCTGAGCCATCATCGCGGCGGAGGTGACTGCGTGCTGCGGCGCTCCACCGAAGTCGGAAGCTCCACAGACCTGAGCGATGCGGGCCCACACGAGACGTGCGGCGCGGAACTTCGCGATGGTCTGGAACTGATCGTCGGTTGCCGAGTAGCGGAAAGCCAACTGCGACAACGCAGCACCGATGGTCAGACCGCTCTCTGCGGTGAGTGCGCGGAGGTATTCGAGTCCGGCGGCAATCGCGGCTCCGAGTTCCTCGGCGTCGCCGGCACCCGCGTTGTGGAAGGCCGTGCCGTCGACGGTGATCGCGTGCACGGTTTCCGCGCGAGCTGCAGCGAGGGCGGCCAACTCGACGGCGCCTGCAAATTCGACGTCGGCTGCGCCGGAGAACGAACTGGTCAGCGGCGCTGCACCGAGGTGAACTCGGATACTGCTGCGATCACTGACGCCGTCGCCGGCTTCGCCGTGAGCATCGAGGAGAGAGAAGAGTGCGCGGGCTGCATCGTTCACCTCGGCGCCTGCGTCGAGCGTGAGCGGTGCGAGGTCGAGAAGAACGCCCTCGAGCGCAGCGGCGAGGCCGGTGACCGGAACGCCGTCGGCGCCCACCTTCAACCAGAGTGCGCTGACTCCGTTTTCGAGGGCGTCCAGGATGGCGCGATTAGTCTCGGCCGCCGAAGCGGTTCCGAATGCAGCGGAAACCAACCAACCGGCATTGACATCACGGTGAGCGTCGACGCCACGCACGTACGGAAACGTGCCCGGCAAGCTCTGCTCGGGACGCTCGTCGCGTGGGCTGTAGAGCGGTGCGACAGTGACACCGTCGTAGGTGACGGTTTCGAGCAGTTTCTGTGGCTCGGGGCCCAGCTCTGCCGCATCGACTCTGCGGGACTTGGCGAGCACACCGGCTACGGAGCGCTGCCACTCCGCGTACGCCTGCTCGACAGCCTCGGCTTCTGAAGCTAATGACACTGTGTCCGCTCCCTCTCATTTTTTGCGTGAGCGCTTTACCGATAATCGGATTTGTTCGTTAGTTCTGTGATGCTAACCCGCGGTTGAGCCCAGATATCGTGAGGATCACGTCATGTTCTTCACAGGGCTGTTCGCGGCCACTTTCCGACCGGTCAGACGACGTGCAGATTCGGTCGTTCGTGCACGTGTGACCGGCCCTTACCTAGCGATTGTTCAGCATGTTTACGGGTTACCCGCGAGTTCGTTTCACTGGCCGGGACTACAGGTGAAGGCCACTCCGAAAGCCTAGTGGTTTTCGTCACAGCACCGTTTCATTGTCGCCTGGAGCACGTCACTTTCCCGCCCCCGTGGCGATGTTCGACTCACGATTGCGGGTCGGCAGTCGGCCCGGTTCACCGTTCGCAGGTAGCCTTGTGACCTGTGATGGGACGCCTGCTGGACCGAAGATTGATCGCAATAGTCCTGGTAGTGCTCGCTTTGTTCCTCGCAGCCCTCCTCGCCCCACATCCCACGGTGTCCCAGGTGCGAGAGTGGGCGAACTCGGTTGGCCCGGCGTTTCCCCTCGTGTTCTTCCTGGTTCATTCGATAGTCACCGTCGCGCCGTTCCCGCGCACCGTCTTCACCCTCAGTGCGGGGGTTCTTTTCGGCTCGGTGACCGGCATCGCCCTTACCGTGGCGGCAACGACTGTGAGCGCCGTTCTGGCCCTCTACCTGGTCCGCGCCATCGGCCGTGACGTCGTGTGGCAACGGATTTCGAGTCCGACGATCCGGCGGGTGGACGAGCGGATCGAAAAGCGGGGGTGGCTGGCCGTCGGCTCTCTGCGCTTGATCGCGTTTGTCCCCTTCTCGGTGGTGAACTACTGCTGCGGCATTTCGTCGATCCGGATCGTGCCCTACATCCTTGCCACCGTCGTCGGCATCTTGCCCGGCACTGTTGGGATTGTCGTTCTGGGCGATGCGCTCTCCGGCGAAGCCGATCCTCGTCTCCTGATTCTGTCCGGGATCTGCATTGCGATCGGCATCGCCGGTCTGGTGTTCGACGCTCGCCGTCAGCCTTCACCGGGCGAAACCATCGTTGACAACGGTCAACCTCAAGAGGTTGATTTGATTGAGTCAACCCAAAACGATTGACTATTGAAAGTCAACTATCTAGCATTGACTAATGTTCGTACTGACAGTGGATCAGCGAGGTAGCCGACGCGATGTCGACCGCGTCGGGGACATCATCGACGACATGGCCGATCGCAGGCTCCTGCGGCCGTTCGAGCGCACTGCGGGCGACGAGATTCAAGCGGTGACCGACGATCCGGCGCTACTCGTCCTCGTCGCACTCGAGCTGATTCGGCGCGAGCACTGGAGTGTCGGGATCGGGATCGGTCCCGTCGAGCAGCCTCTCCCACGGCAGACCCGGGCCGGACGCGGACCGGCATTCGAAGCTGCTCGGATCGCCGTCGAGCGAGCCAAGCGAGCTCCGGCCAGAATTGCTGTCGAACAGGCGCCGGCCGACAGCTCACGCGACGAACTCGCCGCCGATGTCGATGCCGCGTTCACCTTGCTCGGAACGATTGTCACGAGACAGACGAAGGACGGACGCGAAGCCATCGCTCTGATGGACAGCGGACTCACTCAGGTCAGCGCGGCGGCCCACCTCGGAATCACCAAACAGGCCATGTCCAAGCGACTCCTGACAGCCGGGTGGCACGCAGAACTCGCGGGGCGCAGACTCGCAGAACGACTTTTGGTCAGACTCCAGCCCTAGACTGCTCACGCTCGCACCGGTACAGACTCGTCGACACAGCAGGGGGCTCGAATACATGGTCGTTCTGGCGTTGATCGCGCTCGCCGTCGCCGCCGCGGCACCAGCAGCTGCAGCGGCACTGGGACCGCTCAGTCGTGGTCGACTGGAAGTCCCCGAATGGGCGTCGTCCGTGGTGGCTCTTCCGGCGCTGGGTGTTGCCGCACTGGCATCGACCCGAACGACCCCGGTCACCGGTTTCGCTCTCGGGGCGACGCTTGTCCTGTGCGTACTTGCCGCCGCCACGGCCGGTGCACCGTTGGTACTTGCCACCTTCAAGATCGCTCGTCGCCAACCGGACGGGAGCCCGGCACCGGACGCCGGACCTCTTCGCGGCGGACGTGTGATCGGCATCCTCGAACGGCTCGCGGTGGCGGCGTCGATTCTCGCAACCTGGCCGGAGGGGATCGCGATCGTCTTGGCAGTCAAGGGGCTCGCGCGGTACCCGGAACTTCGCGAACCTCACGCGTCCGAGCAGTTCATCATGGGAACCTTCGTCAGTGTCCTCTGGGCGATCGCTGTATGCGGAACGGGACGGGCACTCATCACGTAGGTGACGAGTGCCCGTCCCGATTACTACGAGAGGCGCCTACCGGCGCTGGCCGCCCTCCGGCGGCTGATCCTGGTAGGGGTACTTCTGCTGGAACTCTTCGCGTTCGGACGGCAGCGGCAGCTGACCGGGCCAAGGATTTTCACTCTGCTGCGGCAGCGCGGGATCTACGAATCCGGGCTGCTCGGGCGCACTTTCACGGAGGTGCCTGACCGCAGCCGCCGGATCTTCGACGGGAGTACGTGCAGCAACTTCAGCGGCGCGGACTGCTTCTGCGATAGCCGGATCGGATTTCGTTTCGAACCACTCCGCGACCTCAGCTGAATCGTCCTCAGGGTTGGGAAGATTCTCTTCGGCGGCCGGCGGCTCGTAACGGAAGACACCGTCCTGCCCCTGCGCGCCAAGCGTTTTCGCAAATCCCTTCAGTGCGTCACCGAAGTCGCTGGGCACGAGCCACACCTTGTTCGCATCGCCTTGCGCCATCTGCGGCAACGTCTGAAGATACTGGTATGCAAGCAATTCCGGAGTCGGCTTACCGGACTTGATAGCAGCAAAAACCTTCTCGATGGCCTTGGCCTCGCCTTGGGCCTGCAAGTACTTGGCCGCGCGGTCACCTTGAGCCCGAAGAATCTGGGACTGACGCTCACCCTCGGCGTTGAGGATCGAGGCCTGCTTGTTGCCCTCGGCGGAAAGAATCTGGCTCTGCTTGGCACCCTCGGCCGTCTTGATAGCGGATTCGCGGTGGCCTTCAGCCGTCAGAATCATCGCGCGCTTCTCGCGGTCCGCCTTCATCTGCTTTTCCATCGACTCCTGGATGGAGGGCGGAGGATCGATGCTCTTGAGTTCGACGCGGGCCACTCGCAGGCCCCAGCGACCGGTCGCCTCGTCGAGGACACCACGAAGCTGACCATTGATGGAATCACGCGAGGTCAGCGTCTCTTCGAGGGTCATTCCGCCGACGACGTTTCGCAGCGTCGTGGTTGTCAACTGCTCGACGGCAGCGATGTAGTTGCTGATCTCGTACACCGCAGCTTGCGGATTGGTGACCTGGAAGTACACCACCGTGTCGATGGACAGTGTCAGGTTGTCCTGGGTGATCACCGGTTGCGGTGGGAAGGAGACCACCCGCTCACGAAGATCCACCTTGGCGCGCACACGATCGGCGAACGGGATCAAGAATGTGAGCTGACCGGACACCGTCTTCGAATACCTACCGAGCCGCTCGATCACCGCGGCTTCTGCCTGCGGTACCAGTGCTACCGACTTCGCGACCACCAAGATCACGAATAGCACCAACACACCGAGCACTATGAGTGCTGCCATTAAGGTCCCCTCCAGACGACTGCTGTTGCGCCGTTGATTTCCATCACCGTCACCTTGGTGCCCGGCGGGTACACCTCGGTGGTGTCGTACGGCCTGGCAGTCCACACCTCGCCGTTCAACTTGACCTGCCCGGAATGCTCGCCCACTTCTTCCAGAACCAGAGCGTGTTTACCTTCGAGTGCCTGAATTCCGGTCGGGGTCGGTGGCGGACTACCGAAGCGACGCAACATGATCGGTCGCACACCCAGGACGAGGGCGGCGGAGAACACTCCGAACATGACGGCGTCGACCCACACCGGGAAGTCGGTGACAGCACTGACACCGGCAGTAGCGAGCGCCCCACCGGCGAGCATCAGCAGGAAGAAATCCCCCACCAGCGCTTCGGCCCCGGCGAGCACCAGTGCTCCGATCAGCCAAATAAGTGCAGCCACAACACCATCTAACCAGAATGTGTGACCCAGGCCGCCGCTACGTCAGTTCGGCTCGGTAACGAAATCGACAAGTTGTTCGACGGCACCGATCAAGGGAGCTTCCAGATCGCGGAAGCTCTCGACCGAGTTGTAGACCCGCCGCCAGCCCTCCTGAGGTGTCCCCCAGCCCAGTTCGCGGCAGATTCCCGTCTTCCAATCCTCGCCGCGTGGAATCTTCGGCCAGGAGGCGATTCCGACAGATTTGGGACGAACGGCCTCCCACACGTCGATGTACGGATGTCCGGTCACCAACACGTTCGGGCCGAGGCCCTGAGTCAGTTGGGTTTCCTTGGAACCGGTGACCAGGTGGTCGACGAGGACACCGACACGGCGGCCGGGGCCCGGCACGAATTCGGCAAGCCGCTCCCCCAGATTGTCGAGCCCTTCGAGATGTTCGACGACAACACCTTCGACGCGAAGGTCATGGCCCCACACCCGCTCGACGAGGGCAGCATCGTGTACTCCCTCCACCCAGATCCGGCTGGGCAGTGCCGTGCGTGCACGTAAGCCTTCGACTCGGGTCGAACCCGAAGCCGATCGTGCGGGTTTGGTGGACGCGGGCTTGGGGGCCGGGCGAACGAGGGTGACCGGTGAGCCGTCGATGAGGAAGGCCGCCTCGCGCATCGCGAACAACCGCGTCCGGGAGCGCCCGTCCTCGAGTCGCACGAAATCGCCGTCGTACGTGCGCTCGAAACCGACTACCGCACCGCAGAATCCTGTCGCCGCATCCTCGACGACAAGATCACGTTCGGCCGCCACTTCAGGCGTCACGCGCTTCTGTTTGCGGGTATGACCCGCAAAAATGTCACCGTATCCGTTGCCACCGCTCACGCCGGATCACGCTAGGTCACAACGCCGGGGCCGCGCATGTCGCCACGCCGAACTAAACTTCACGGTCATGAGTTCTCCCAGCGCAACCCTCACCGTGTGGGCAGCGTCATGGCTCGCCGGCGACGCTGCGCCGGACGACGTCATCGACGCCCTTGCCGCGTGGGCGCCGATGCACCTGATCGGCGCTGCCGATGCGGAAACCGCGGTCCGCCACGATCTCGAGTGGCCGGGAGTCACGGCTTCGGGTGTGTCCACCCTGTTGAGAATCGCACGCTCGGAGGCCGCTGAAGTCCGCCTGGTCCTTCCTACGGCCGGCGATGTACGTGGCCTGCCCACTGGCACCGAGTTCGCACGCGCTGCGATCGCAACGGGTGAAGGGATACAGATCGGCGCCGTCGGCAAGCCGGGAGTCGGCCTCGTGCCGTCGAAGGAAGGTCCGGACGTCTTGCGGTGGACGGTTTTCTCCATTCCCACTGTGGCGGGCAGCGCCGAATCGATCGGACTCCGTGAAGCCGAATACGAACTGCGCCAGGCTGTTCGGGACGCAGCGGAGGTGCTCGGCGGGCTTCCGACCGTAGCCACCGGAATGCCTGGGGGCGACGCTCGTACGCTGGTCGCCGAAGCGCTGCAGGCCCAGGCCGGGTACCGCTGGCCGTCGACACTGTCACCTCGGCATCTACAGGTGATCGACACCGCCGACAACGTGGCAGCCATTCTTACCGTCGCTGCGTCGGTCTCGACCAATCAGGCCCCGAGCGTGTCCACTGCGCAGAGGCGTGACGACCTGCTGCGACGACTGTGGGACGTCGTTCGCACTGCCCGTGTCGCGTCGGCGAACAGCGTGTCGATCAGAGCTTGAGCACGAAGTTCCGGCGTTTCTCGGCAAACCCGTTGCGGTCACCGAACATGTCGATCTTCATCTCTTCGAGCTCACGCTCCTCGTAGGGCTCCACCGGATCACGTTCCAGTCGAAGACGTTTGCGCTCCAGCATCGATTCCATCCGATCTCCTTCGAGCAAGTCGGTGGCGACCTCGTGCAACCACGCCTCGAACAGATCCGGCCGCCTGGGGCCGATCGCGTCGACAAGTCCGATGTCCAAGGCTCGACGGATACCGATCGCACTGCACTCGGCCAGCAGGCTGCGGGCCTGCTCCTCGCCGACCCGAGCCGGAAGTGTGTACGTGTGCAGTTCCGAGCCGAACAGGCCCATCGTGGCGTAATGAGGATTGAGAACCACACCGTCCCTGGCCACGACTACGTCGGCTCCAAGCGGGAGCATGACCCCGCCGGCACCGGCGTTGCCTGTGAATGCCGCCACCACAACCTGTTCCGTACAGGTGACGATCGCTTTCGCGATCTCGTTGATGGCTTTGATGTTGGCCCACGCTTCTCCGGCTTGATCCGACGCTGTCTCGATGACGTTGAGGTGGATACCGTTGCTGAATCTGTCGTAGTCACCCGTCAGGACAAGGATCTTGGTGTCCTGCGCGATCGCCCAGCGGAGCCTGGCGGCCAGTCGGGCGCATTGCTTCGTACTCATCGCACCGTTGTAGAAGCGGAACGAGAGATATCCGATTTCGCCGTCGCGGTGATAGTCGGTCTCGGGGTAACGACTCTCCCAGACCTGTGGAACGAACACGTCCGGACGTACGACCGCGGTCGACGGAAGTTTGACATTGCCGGCGCCGACGAGCCGCGCATGTCCGATCCATACGGAGCCCGCACCGGTGGCGACACGTATCGCCTGGTGGAAGTACTCGACAATGGTGCCGGGCGCTGCATCGACGTGGGTATCGGGGTGAGCGTCGTAGACGTAGACCCGGTCGAGCCCCAACTGAACGGCGACGCCGGGAAACCCGTCGGCGGCGTTGACGGCGCGGACGATGCTCGACGCGTCTTCCTCCCAGCTGAAAACGCGATCGGCCTGTTTCATGCTGGGCCTCGATCGGGCCGATGCCACGGGCCGCGCAACTCGGTCCGATGGGATCGCCTGGAAGTCAGGAGTACGGAAATGTTCGACGACCTCCGTAATGCACTCCATCGCCGCGTCGGTGACTGCCTCGTTGTATACCGAAGATTTGGTTACACCGCTCTGGAGTTCGAATGTCCGCCACGCCCACACCGCTCCGGCATCGAGTTCCTCGGCGGCCTGCAACGCGGTCACTCCCCAGATCGGTTCGCCATCCGTTATCGCCCAGTCCAGCGAGGACGGTCCGCGATCACCGGGCGGGCCGGGATGGATGATGATCGTTGTCCACCGCTGCCAAATAGATTCCGGTACATAGGCTTTCAGAAACGGGCAGATGATGAGATCAAAATCTCCCGCAGACGTCGCGGCCAGCACTGCGTCCGCGTCGGCGACGACGGCGGTGCGGACTTGGTGCCCCGCCTCGCGAAGAACAAGACCAGCCCGCTGCGAGAGACCATTGTCGGAGGTGACGAGAAGAAGCACGCTCAACGGTGGCGCGGAAGCCGCGCGTGGGCGTGAGCGCCGGAACAGTGCCGCCGTCGCCGCTCGCAGACGACCCCTGTCCGTTGCATCTTCGCGTAGCTTCGTCGTTGCTCCAGCGCTGGAAATAGCCACAGAAGTCGTGAGTGCGGCCGATTTGGGCATCGGTCTAACTTCGGGGGTCGAAACCATGAATTCCTGCTCGCATGCTCGGGTATCTGCAGCGCAGACCAAACTCCCCCCAGAGCAGGACCGACGCACCGATAGATTGATTGAGGTATTTAGGGACTTTATACCTACCATCGGTTTGTTTCAATAGCTATTTTCAGGCAAACCGCTTGATCGGTCAACCCGCAGTCTTGTGATTGATCGCAATATGTCGGTCGATGCGAATATGTTCGTCCAGCGTTGGGTAGCGCAAACCGGTGTCCTGGCTGTACCCCTGACGGCGCAACCAAGCCAGGACATCGCCCCAGAACCAGATCCCCCCGGCGACCGAGTTGTACGGAATCGGGAAGGGAGTAGCCGCCTGCCGGACCCCTCGCACCCACTGTCCGACAGCTTGCCGCGTCACCCCCGCGCGGTCGGCAATGTCCTGACGTGACACCAAATCGGGATGCGTCCGCTGGGGACGCACGCCTGCAGCCACCAACTGGTCGACCACGGTGATAGCCGTCGTCGCCGCTCGCATACCTTCCGAGGTGAGCGTCAGCAACTGCAGTCCACGCCGGTCCTCGACCTTTCCGCCCAAGCTCTCTTCGATCGCCTGCTCTTGCGAGACTGTCAGCATCTGAACGATGAATGTGAATTCGTAACGGTGATAGAGGTCTTCGGCCACGCAATGAACATAGCCGTAAGCTGCACTGTTTCCACATGGACACACCCGGATCCCGCCCTCGCACGCACAATGGGCAGATGATCGACGTGGACGACAGTCAGTTCGAGGACATGGTCAAGCGGGCGCTCGACAGTCTGCCCCCGAAGTTGGGTGCGGAGATGGCCAACGTCGCGGTGACCGTTCAACTCGAAGGGGGACGACCGGGGTTGCTCGGGTTGTATCAGGGCATCCCACTGACCAAGAGAACCACCACGTACGCCGGCGTCCTCCCCGACCGCATCACGATCTACCGCAGGGCCATCTGTGCGATCTGCAGCACCGAAGACGAGGTGATCGAGCAAGTTCGCCGAACCGTGATCCACGAAATCGGCCACCACTTCGGGATCGGAGATCCCCGGTTGCGTGAACTCGGATGGTGACAACCGACTCATCTACAAGTCGGAAATCAGCTAGAGGTTGATAATCGGCGAATTGTCATGTCAGCTGTACCAAACCCGCAACAATTGAACACTTACAGGAGTTCGCATGGTCAATTTGATCCAGATCGCCCCGAAGAATGCCCCGACGTTTGCGATGAGCCGACAGAAGGCCGCCGAACTGCTGGGCATCTCGGTCGACAGCGTCGCGTTTCTCCTCAAGTCTCGCTATCTCCCGGATCTGGACGCCGGCCGGTTGATCTCGATGGCCAACCAACCCTGGTTGTACTCGGACGGCGACTTTCCCGTGCTACAGCAAGGTGCATCCGAACTAGCACCGAAGAAGATGCTCCCCGCCCGTAAGTACATCGGCGAGAGCGCAATTCACTCCGACGCCGAATGCGTGGAAGCCAACCAGGGACAGTGGGCGGGATTCAACGTCGACCATGTGCTCGGCGCCCGCTTCCTGCCTGTGACGCTGCGCAAGTTTCCGGTGTCAGTGCTGCAGATCCACGACGTCAACGACGACGACGAAGAACGAGTGTCATTTGTAGCGACCCTCGCCGGGCGAGTCCGCGAACTGGGGGCGCCCAAGCTCAACTACATCGACCCGTCACTGAGCCCCGAAGATCGACAGATCGTCGAGACGCTCCTCACCTCACGCAGCACGTCCACCGTTCCGGGACCCTGCGGAAAGCTGAAGCAGCCGAACTCCTGAGCGTCGGAAAGCTTCCGTCAGCGGGGGCGCTGAACGGCCGCGCAGCAGTTCACCGCACACGAGAGACCGTTGGTGGTCGAGCCGAGCAGCGGCTCGACCCCCAATCGCAGTGGCTGCTCGGCGTCGGCCAGTTCCCGAACGAGCGTCGGCACCAGCTGCGCAAAACGCTGATCGCGGCCGGGTGTCGCGGCGCGCACGAAATCCATACCGAGTTCGGCCGCCTTGTCCTTGGCCTCGGTGTCCAGGTCCCACACCACTTCGAGGTGATCGGAGACGAAACCGACAGGACACACGATCACGGCGCGAACGTCCTTGGCGGACAGCGTATCCAGGTGATCACAGATGTCGGGGTCGAGCCACGGAACCTGCGGCGGGCCTGATCGCGACTGCCACACCAGATCAAAATCTTCGACGCCGACGGCCTCGGCAACCAACTTCGCAGCCTCGGCAACCTGTCGGCTGTAGAGGTTTCCGCCCTCTGCCGGCGGCCCTGCATTGCGGTCTGCGGCACTCGGGACCGAATGCGCCGTGAACACCAGGCGCGCGGTATCGCGAGTCGCTTCGGGCAACTCTGCGCGGGCCGCGCGCACACCGTCGGCGAACGCGCCGACGACGAGCGGATGGTCGTAGTACTGACGAAGTTTTGTCAGCGTCGGTGCGCCGTCACCGACGGCTTCACGGGCACGGACGATGTCCTCGTGGTACTGCCGACATCCCGAGTAACCGCCCCACGCCGACGTGGCGAACACGGCGGCATTGCGGACACCGTCCTCGCGCATCTTGGCGACGGTGTCTTCGACCATCGGGTGCCAGTTGCGGTTGCCGAAGTATACGGGCAGGTCCACGCCGGCTGCTGCCAACTCACCTTCGACCCGTTCGATCAGGTCTCGGTTGAGCGCGTTGATGGGCGAAACTCCACCGAAATGCATGTAGTGCTCGACAACGGCGTCGAGCCGCTCCGGTGGCACTCCCCTACCGCGCGTGACGTTTTCGAGGAACGGCCGTACGTCTTCGGGTTTTTCGGGACCGCCGAACGACAAAACGAGAAGAGCATCGAACTGCATGTCCATACTTGCGGTCATGAGTTCAATCTTGCGTGATGCCGTTCGGCGGGGGTCACCCGGGTACTCACCTGTGTAGTAGAAGGGGTGCTACTAGCCGACCATCGCGTGGAAGCCGCCGTCGACGTAGATGATCGACGCGGTCGTGCCGGGCAACCAATCCGAGAGAACGGTGCAGACCGTTTTGGCGACCGGCTCGCGATCGTCGACGTCCCAGCCGATGGGCGCAGCACCGTCCCATGCGGTGTTGAGCTTGTCCAACTCCGCGCCCGGACCGGTGCTGTCGCCGGCAATGGCCTTGGCGGCCAGGGTCTTGATCGGGCCGGAGGACACCAGGTTCGAGCGGATACCGCGGACGCCCACCTCTTTGGCCACGTACCGATTGACGGCCTCGAGGGTTGCCTTGGAGACACCCATCCAGTTGTAGAAGGGCATAGCGCGTGCCGGATCGAAGTCCATTCCGACGATGGACGCGTTGTCGTTGAGCACCGGCAGCAAGGCCTTGGCCAGTGCGCTGTACGAGTATGCGGACACCTCGAGTGCGACCGCCACGTCTTCCCACGGCGCGTCCATGAACGGGCTTCCCAGGCAGGAGCGGGGAGCGAAGCCGATCGAGTGGACCACGCCGTCGATACCCTCGGGAGCCAGCTCGCGCACACGCTCGGCGAGAGATGCGAGATCCTCCGAGCTCTGGACGTTGAGCGAGATTGCCGGCGGCACGGGCTGCGGCAGGCGCTGGGCGATGCGATCGATGAGGCGCAGACGATCGAATCCGGTGATCAGCACCTTCGCGCCCTGCTCCTGCGCGACCTTGGCCACGTGGAACGCGATCGACGAATCGGTGATGATGCCGGTGACAAGAATGGTCTTACCCTCGAGCAAACCGCCCATGAGATGTCCTCCTGATTTCAGACGTACGAGAAAGGTGTGTGTGCGAAAAGCGGGTCAGTGCCCCATGCCGAGTCCGCCGTCGACGGGGATGACTGCACCCGAGACGTATGCCGAATCGTCGGAGGCGAGGAAACTGACAACTGCTGCAACATCTTCCGGCTTTCCGGTCCGCTGCAACGGGATGAACTCGGTGGCCTTGTCCTTCACGTCGTCGCCCAGTGCTGCCGTCATGTCGGTCTCGATGAAACCCGGTGCGACGACGTTGGCGGTGATCGAACGCGAGCCGAGTTCCCTTGTCAGGGAACGAGCGATACCGACGATGCCTGCCTTGGACGCGGCGTAGTTGACCTGGCCGGCTTGTCCCGCCAGACCCACCACCGAACCGAGGAAGATGAAGCGTCCGAAACGCGCGCGCAGCATCGACCGGGTCGCACGCTTCGAGAGGCGGAACGTACCGGTGAGGTTCGCGTCGACGACGCTCGTGAACTGCTCTTCGCTCATTCGCATGATCAGTGTGTCGTCGGTGACGCCGGCATTGGCGACGATGACCTCGACCGGCCCCTGGTGCGCTTCGACCTCTTTGAATGCACGGTCGATCGACTCGGTGTCGGTGACGTCGCAAACGACGCCGAACAACCCTTCGGGGACACCGGAACCGCGGTGCGTGACGGCTACCTTGTGGCCGTCTGCGGCGAGCCGCTGAGCGACGGCCAAGCCGATTCCGCGGTTACCACCGGTGACGAGCACCGAGCGCGGTGTGGTGACGGTCCGTTCGGAAACCACTGTCGTGGGAGGGGTAGACATGGCGATCAACCTATCAATTCTCTGCGGGCCGCGTACCAGCGGTATTTGGACAATTCGGAACTGCTCTCGATCAGGGCAGACGCTGCCTGCGTACCAGGGCAATCGTCAGACCAGCGGTCGCGAACACGACGCCGAGGACCAACCACGGTCGACTCGCATCGCCTCGTGTCGTCTCGAAACCGATCTGCTCTTCGAGCGTGTCGTACACCTGGCGCAGTTCTTCGAGGCTCGATGCCGTGAAGAAACTTCCGCCGGACAGGTTGGCGATCTCCTTCAGTGACGCATCGTCGACCGGGACGGGGATTCGGTCTCCTTCGATCTCGACTCGCCCGTATGTCGTTCCGAAGGAAATGGTCGAGATCGGAACGCCCTTGTCCTTGGCCTGACGGGCAGCGGTGAATCCGCCCCGCGGATCGTCCGAGTTCTCGGGAACGGTCTGCTTACCGTCGGACAGCAACACGATGCGCGCCGGTGGCGCCTGATCGCTGCCGCCGAGAACAGCCGACAGCGTGTCGATCGACTGCAACGAGGTGAAGATCGCCTCGCCCGTCGCCGTTCGCTCACTGAGCTTGAGGTTGTCGATGGCGACCTTCGTCGCGTCACGATTCGTGGTGGGCGACACCAGAACCGAAGCGGTTCCGGCAAATGCGACCAACCCGAGGTTGATGCCGGGAGTCAGACCGTCGGCGAACGACTTCGCAGCTTCCTGCGCTGCTGCCAATCGCGTCGGCTCGACGTCGGTGGCCTGCATCGACAGCGACACGTCGATCACGAGGATCACCGTGGCACGGTTTCGCGGGACCTTCTTGTCTGCCGTCGGACCGGCAAGGGCGACGGTGAAGAACACCAATGCGACGACCATCAGAATCGCCGGAATATGACGCCACCGCCCGGGCCGCGAAGGCGCGACCTTCTCCAGTAGCGCGAAGTTCGTGAACCGAAGTGTGTGCTTGGCCCGCTGCTTCTGCACGAGTACGTAACCGACCACCAACGCGGCGATGACAGCGAGGAACAGCAGCCACCACGGTGCGGTGAATTGAGAAAGACTCACGAACGAACGCCCCCAGTTCCGGCGCCGGCACCATAACTGTGTCGGCGTGCCGAGATGAATCTCACGACGTCGGCGATCCAGTCCCGATCGGTGTGCAGGGACATGAGCGGTGCGCCGCAACGACGTAGAGCTTGCCTGACCTCGACGCGGTGCTCGGCGGCGACTCTGGCGAAGTCGGCGCGCAGTTGCGGCGTCGTGGTGAATTCTCTGGTCCGGCCGGACTCGGGATCGTGGAGCACAACGTCGCCGACGTCCGGAAGTTCGAGGTCGCGCGGATCTACCACCTCGACGCCGAGCACGTCGTGACGTCCCGAAATGGCGCGCAGCGAGCGTTCCCAGTCGATCGGCCCGAGGAAGTCGCTGATGACGACCGCGAGTCCACGCCGACGCTGTGGGCGTCTGAGCGCTTCGATCGCGCCGACCAGATCACCGCGTACCCCGTCCGGAGCGTGCGGAGTCGTCGCGATCTTGCGGAGCATCGCCTGTGCGTGAATGCGCCCACCGCGGGCCGGAATTCGAGTTGTCTGGGCGCCCGTCGAGATGATGGCGCCGACGCGGTTACCGCCCGAACTGGTCAGGTGAGTGATCGCCGCGGCTGCGGCGACAACCAGGTCGCGCTTCTCGCATCCGGCGGTCCCGAAGTCGAGACTTGCAGACAGGTCGATGACAAGCCACGTCTCGAGCTCACGATCCGCGACCGACTGGCGCACGTGTGGGTGCGTCGTCCGTGCAGTCACGGACCAATCCATCTGCCGCACGTCGTCGCCCGGCTGATACTCGCGGGCGTCACCCGGTTCGGAACCCGGGCCGGGAATCAGGCCGAGGTGATCGCCGTGCAGCACACCGTCGAGGCGACGACGAACCGTCAGCTCGAGGGTGCGCAGCGCAGCGGTGAGTTTGGGATCGCTGAGCTCGCCGGATCGGAACGACGGCGGAGAACCGGTGGATCCGGCGGGTGTCGCCTGGCCACCGTCGCGGCCTTCGGTCACTGCGGGCGACTCATCGTCTCAGCGGTCGCGATCGGCGCGCCGTTTCCCTGTGGATTGACTGTGCCCTGTGGATTCGCGGTGCCCTGTGCGTTGAACTGAGGTGCCTGCGGTGCGCCCTGCTGAGGCGGACCGGGAACGGTGGGAACAGGCCGCGCGGCGATCTGCGGCAGTCCGACGGTCTGCAGCACCCGGGCGATGACCGCGTCGGGAGTCACCTCGTCGGCCATGGCGTCGTAGGAAAGAACGAGGCGGTGGCGCAACACGTCCGGGATCACCTCGATGACGTCCTGCGGCACGACGTAGTCGCGGCCGCGGACGAGAGCGAGAGCCCGCGACGCGGCGATGATGCCGAGCGTCGCGCGGGGTGAGGCGCCGTACGCGATCCAGCCCGCGACGTCCTCGAGTCCGACCTCACGCGGCGTACGCGTAGCGGCGATGACCCGGACAACGTAGTCGACGAGCGCGTGGTGGACGAAGACGTTGCTGGCGACGCGTTGGAGCCGCACCAACTCCTCCGGACCGAGGATCTGGTGCGGCTCCGGGGCTGCCACGCCCATCCGGTAGACGATTTCGCGCTCTTCCTCCACTGTCGGGTAGTCGACGAGGATCTTGAACAGGAAGCGGTCGCGCTGTGCCTCGGGGAGCGGATAGACACCCTCGTTCTCGATGGGGTTCTGTGTCGCCATCACCAGGAACGGGTCGGGCATGTGGTAGCGCTTGCCGCCGATCGAGACGTGGCGTTCTGCCATCACCTCGAGGAGCGCGGACTGCACCTTGGCCGGGGCACGATTGATCTCGTCGGCCAACACGAAGTTGGCGACGACGGGTCCGAGTTCGGTGTCGAACTCCTCGCGGCCCTGACGGTAGATGCGCGTGCCGATGAGGTCGGTTGGCACCAGGTCGGGGGTGAACTGGACGCGGGAGAACGAACCGCCGACGACCTTCGCGAAAGTCTCGACGGCCAGCGTCTTGGCGACACCGGGTACGCCTTCGAGGAGGACGTGACCCTTGGCGAGAAGTCCGACGAGAATGCGCTCGACAAGCCGGTCCTGCCCGACGATGACTCGCTTGACCTCGTAGATCGCTCGTTCCAAGGTCTGAACGTCGGCTGCCAGGGAAGGTGCTGCTCCGTCCGCACTTCCGCTCGCCTTGCTTACGTCGACCGTTCCGACCGAATCTTCACGTGAGGTCACCAAGAATCCATCGCTTTCACCTAGAAAAGTACCGACAGTAACGTGTTCCCCGTCAACTATTCCAGGTAGTTGCGCTCGATGCCGTAACACCACGTCGGGAACTTGATAGTTCCCTGACAATGCGGGTGTCAGCGGCATTTCCTCTGACGGTCAGGACACCAGTCGGACGGCGTACGGCGTCATTCCGCCCCAGCGAACCGGGGAGACCATGACACTCGAACCGGATTGTGGTGCCTCGAGCATCTGCCCGTTACCGAGGTAGAGCGCCACGTGCTGGCTGGCGTTGGGACCGTAGAAGATCATGTCGCCGCGTTTCATCTCCGAAGACGGAACCTGCGTGCCCGCGGTGTACTGATAGCCGGTGTAGTGCGGCAGCGAGATTCCGATGCCGGCGAAGGCGTAGATCATCAAGCCCGAGCAGTCGAAACCGACCTTGTTGAAGTCGCCGTAACTGTCGGCGACGCCGCCGTCACGGATGCCTCGCGTCGGACCGTTTTCGTCACCGCCGCCCCAGGCGTACTGCACGCCGAGCTGAGACATTCCGCGGTCGATGACGGATTCGATTGCAGCGCTTCCGGTAACGGAAGGCTTCGGCGTGCTGGGCTTCGGCGTCGTCGGCTTGGGGGTGGTGGGCTTGGGCGTGGTGACCGTTTCCTCTTCGGTACCGGTCTCTTCGTCCGTGCCTGTTTCCTCGTCGGTCCCGGTTTCCTCGTCAGTCCAGGTGTCGTCGTCGTCCGGGATGACGGTCGGAGTCGGGTCTTCCACAGCGGTGTGCGGACGCTGAGCCGCTGCCAGTGCTGCAGCTCGATCCTTGGCGGCCTGGTCGGCAGCTGCGCGGGCAGCAGCCTGTGCGGCAGCTTCCTTGGCGGCAGCTTCGAGAGCCTTCTGATGAGCTTCCTCGGCGCGACGCTGCTCGTCCCACGTCGCATACGCCTGGCGTTGGCCCTGCAAACCTGCGACTGCATTGCGGGCGGCGTCGAGCTGAGCCTGAGCGGAGTTCCGCTCGGCTTCGATCGCGGCCTTCTTGGCAACCTGCTGATCGAGAGCGTTGCGCGCGATCTGAATCGCCTGCTCGGCCAGATCCTTCAGTTGTGCCGCGACCTCGGCGGCGGCGTCGGCCTGCTGCTTTGCCTGGCGGGTCGCGGAGTCCTTGTTCGCCTGCTCGGTACGTGCTCGTTGGAGACCGTCAAGCACTGCGCTCTGCGTATTGGCGAGCAGTTTGAGGACCTGCGCGCGGTCGAGGACGTCGCCCGGGCCCTTGGCGTCGAGGAACGACGAGATGGACGCGGTGTTGGTGCCCTTGACGTAGCTCGAGCGTGCGTACTTGTCGAAGTCCGTCTGAGCGACCTCGATCTGCGCCGACGCGTCCTTAAGAGCTTGTTTGGTGACGCCGACGGCCTGCGCTGCGGTGTCTGCGGCGCCGCGAGCGTTCTGCAGATCCACGAGCGTCTTGTTGACGTCTTCACGCTTGATCGCAACTTCGTTGTCGAGTGCCGACAACTGTTCGTTGGCCGATGCGACTTGATTGATGAGCGCGCTGACGGTGCCGACGCTCGACGAGACCTGCGAATCGGCCGCAGCGATGTCCGAGTCACTCGGATTCGGCGGCGGCGGTGGTACGGCCGAGGACATGGCGGGCGTACCGACGATCAGGGACCCGACAACGCCGAATCCGATGACCAGTTGCGCCAGGCGCATCGACTTACGGGAAGGACCACGACGGGACTCGCCGCCACGTGTTACTTGCCTCACAAATAACTCTCCCTCGCGTGTAACGCCACGGCCCGCTGGGTCGCCGATCCGTGCGGGGAGGGAATGCGCAGACCAAGCACCGGTCGCCCACAGCCCGAGAGCTGCTCGTCGACCTGGACGTGCCGTACGAACGCCACCGTCGACACCTCGAGAACAAGGCAACCGACAAGTACGCGTCGAACAACATCAGCCTGTCTGCGACACTTCTTCCCCAAAAAGTGCCAGTTGTACCGTACGACACTCAAGCGTTCTTTGGAAACTTTAGCCACAAATAACACAAACGGTATTTGAGCTGGTCGAATGGCATGCAGGTACCAAAAAGGGCAGGTACTCACCGCAAACAGCGGTGAGTACCTGTTTTCGACGAGTTACTGAAAATCTCGCAAAAGGACCAAGGTCAGACGGAATCGGCCCGGTGGTCGGAAGATGTCGCCGTTTCTGAAGTCGACGCGACATGTCTGGTTTGCGCGTTTTCCGGCTCTCGCCGCCACTTGACGGCAAAGGTAATTCCGGCAATAACCGCAACCAGTGCGATGACAAGGACCGTGTAAAGCGTCCACGGCGGACCCGGCGCCACGATCTCGTGCGAGAAGCGGTCCGCGGTCACGCTCGCGCTTTCTCCGAAAGATCGGTCCTGCGCGGTTTCGAGCTGCACGCGACTGATCGAGTCGCTGTAGCTACCCATCCAGTCTGGGCTCAGAACGAGAACCGTGCCGCCTTCGGTTTTGCCGACCGTCGTGGCCAGGTCGCGAAGATCGGACGGCCGGCCCGGATTTGCGTCGACCACCACGACGCTCAAGTCGACACCACGTTCACGGGCGTCGGTCACCACCGCAGTCAGCCCCACAACATCGGACTCCGGGGCGGAGACGCCGTCCGTCGAAAGGTCCGCGAGCACGTCGTCGAGATCGACATCCGACGGAACAGCGACGTGCAACGGGGACTTCACGTGCACAGGCGCAAAAGCGTGATTGGTAGGAGCAGACATCTCTCATCCGGGTGCTGTTCGGATTCCGTCCACCGCTGAGATGCGGGGAGTTCTTCCGAGGTCGTTTTTCGGCGGCCGACCCGCGACGGGCCTGCATGCAGCCTACTTCAGGTCGACTGCCACCAGGCGTCACACGCAACCGCCGCGCGTGCCGCCCGAGCGGTAACTGTGGGTGTGGTCACCCAGCCAAGCCTGCGTTGCGCAGGCCCGCAGTCTGCATGAAGATTGTTTCGGTCAACTTGCCCTGAATTCTCACAGGACAAGCGTACTGTTAGACTTGGACCAAGAGGTACCACCGGTCAGGACAGGTTCTACTGCAGCTCCGATGTTCGGACAGTTCTCACGCGAACTGTGCGATTGGCGTGAGCTACGGAGGATCTTCCCGGCCGAAGTACCTCGCTTCAGCTGCCGACACAGCCCCGTCGGTAGCGACCCTCATAGACGAGTGGAGCAGACGTGAGCACCAGTATCGATTCATTCGGAGCCAAGGGAACCCTCGAGGTCGGTGAGAACTCTTACGAGATCTTCCGCCTCTCGGCCGTCCCCGGCACCGAGAAATTGCCCTATTCCTTGAAGGTTCTCGCCGAGAACCTTCTCCGCACCGAAGACGGTGCCAACATCACCGCGGATCACATCCGCGCAATCGCGAGCTGGGATCCCTCAGCCGAGCCGAGCATCGAAATCCAGTTCACGCCTGCCCGCGTGATCATGCAGGACTTCACCGGCGTTCCTTGCATCGTCGACCTCGCCACCATGCGTGAGGCCGTCACCACCCTCGGCGGCGACCCGAACAAGGTCAACCCGCTCTCCCCCGCCGACATGGTCATCGACCACTCGGTCATCCTCGACGTCTTCGGCCAGGCCGACGCACTCGAGCGCAACGTCGACCTCGAATACGAGCGCAACGGCGAGCGTTACCAGTTCCTCCGTTGGGGCCAGGGCGCATTCGACGACTTCAAGGTCGTCCCCCCGGGAATGGGCATCGTTCACCAGGTCAACATCGAGTACCTGGCACCCACCGTCATGTCCCGTAACGGACAGGCATACCCCGACACCTGTGTCGGCACCGACTCGCACACCACGATGGTCAACGGCCTCGGCGTGCTCGGCTGGGGCGTCGGCGGCATCGAGGCCGAGGCAGCAATGCTCGGCCAGCCCGTCTCCATGCTGATCCCCCGCGTTGTCGGCTTCAAGCTCTCCGGTGAGATCAAGCCCGGCGTCACCGCAACCGACGTCGTGCTCACCGCCACCGAGATGCTCCGTAAGCACGGCGTCGTCGGCAAGTTCGTCGAGTTCTACGGCAACGGTGTTGCCGAGGTTCCGCTCGCGAACCGCGCAACGCTGGGCAACATGAGCCCCGAATTCGGTTCCACCGCAGCGATCTTCCCGATCGACGCCGAGACCATCGAGTACCTGCGCCTCACCGGCCGCAGCGACGAGCAGCTCGCTCTCGTCGAGGCGTACGCCAAGGAACAGGGCCTGTGGCACAACCCCGACAAGGAACCCGTCTTCTCGGAGTACATCGAGCTGGATCTGGGAACCGTTGTTCCCTCGATCGCCGGCCCGAAGCGCCCGCAGGACCGAATCCTGTTGTCGGAGTCCAAGACTGCGTTCCGCAAGGACATCCACAACTACGTGGAAGAGAACTACCCGACCGAGCACACCCAGCTCGACGAGGCCGTCGAAGAGTCCTTCCCGGCTTCCGATCCCGCGGTTCTGTCGTTTGCCGACGACGGAGCGGTCGACGTTCTCTCTGCTGCCAACGGCGCAGAAGGCCGTCCGAGCAAGCCGGTCGTCGTCAAGTCCGACGCCGGTGAGTTCGTTCTCGACCACGGCGCCGTTGTTGTTGCAGGTATCACCTCCTGCACCAACACGTCCAACCCGTCGGTCATGCTCGGTGCTGCACTGCTCGCACGCAACGCCGTCGAAAAGGGCCTCGCCACCAAGCCGTGGGTCAAGACCAACATGGCTCCCGGTTCGCAGGTCGTCACCGATTACTACGAGAAGGCCGGCCTGTGGCCGTACCTCGAGAAGCTCGGTTACTACCTCGGTGGTTACGGCTGCACCACGTGCATCGGTAACACCGGACCCCTGCCCGAGGCAGTCTCGAAGGCCATCAACGACAACGACCTCTCGGTCACCGCGGTGCTCTCGGGTAACCGTAACTTCGAGGGACGTATCTCCCCCGACGTCAAGATGAACTACCTGGCTTCCCCGCCGCTCGTGATTGCATACGGCCTCGCCGGAACCATGGACTTCGACTTCGAGACCGATTCGCTCGGTAACGACACCGACGGAAACCCCGTCTACCTCAAGGACATCTGGCCGTCCACGCAGGAAATCGAAGAGACGATCAAGTCCTCGATCGACCAGGACATGTTCCGCAAGTCGTACGCAACCATCTTTGCGGGCGACAGCCGCTGGCAGAACCTCGAAACCCCGAAGGGTGACACCTTCGAGTGGGACGTGAACTCCACCTACGTGCGGAAGCCACCTTACTTCGACGGCATGACGATGGATCCGGCTCCGGTCAAGGACATCAAGGGCGCTCGCGTCCTCGCACTGCTCGGCGACTCGGTCACCACCGACCACATCAGCCCGGCAGGTCCGATCAAGGTCGGTACCCCCGCTGCGCAGTACCTCGACTCCCACGGCGTCGAGCGTGCGGATTACAACTCGCTCGGCTCGCGTCGCGGTAACCACGAGGTCATGATTCGCGGAACGTTCGCGAACATCCGTCTGCGCAACCAGCTCCTCGACGACGTCTCCGGTGGTTACACCCGCGACTTCACGCAGGAAGGCGCACCGCAGGCATTCATCTACGACGCGTCGCAGAACTACCAGGCAGCCGGCATCCCGCTGGTCGTCCTGGGCGGCAAGGAGTACGGCTCCGGATCCTCACGTGACTGGGCAGCCAAGGGCACCAGCCTGCTCGGCGTCAAGGCCGTCATCACCGAGTCGTTCGAGCGCATCCACCGCTCCAACCTCATCGGCATGGGCGTTGTCCCGCTGCAGTTCCCGGTCGGCGAGTCCGCAGGTTCGCTCAAGCTCGACGGCACCGAGACCTTCGACATCGAAGGCGTCGAGAAGCTCAACGAGGGCGTCACCCCGAAGACCATGAAGGTCACGGCGACGCGCGAGAACGGCGAGAAGGTCGTGTTCGACGCAGTCGTACGCATCGATACCCCCGGCGAAGCGGATTACTACCGCAACGGTGGCATCCTGCAGTACGTGCTTCGCAACATGATCCGGGGCTAGTCAACCGAGCCCTGCTCTAACCCACGTGGCGGACTCAGCGAGGTGCTGAGTCCGCCACGTGCGTTCAGAGCACAAAGAAAGCGCGAGACGAGGACAACAACGTGCCCAAGGTCAGTGAAGACCATCTCGCGGCACGGCGCAGTCAGATCCTTGACGGCGCCCGCCGCTGCTTTGCGGAATACGGCTACGACGGCGCCACAGTTCGCCGTCTCGAAGAAGTCACCGGTTTGTCCCGAGGAGCGATCTTTCATCACTTCAAGGACAAGGACGGCCTGTTCCTCGCTCTCGCAAGCGAGGATGCGAGCCGGATGGCAGATGTCGTCGCCGAAGAGGGCCTTGTCCAGGTCATGCGGGACATGCTCGCGCAGCCCGATCAATTCGATTGGCTGGGAACGCGACTGGAGATAGCGCGTCGACTGCGCAACGACGCCGACTTCCGCGAGAAGTGGTCACAGCGCTCCGTAGAACTGACGGAAGCGACCAGTGCGCGCCTCGCCAGACAGAAATCGGCCGGTCGGCTCCGTGACGACGTTCCCACCGAAATTCTGATCGGATACCTGGATCTGGTGATGGACGGCCTGGTCGCGAGAATCGCCTCCGGCCACGGCGTCGACAACCTGTCAGCTGTTCTCGATCTGGTCGAGGAATCGGTGCGGCGGCGAGATTGAGGGGCTTCGCCCCTGTGAGTGGTTGAGGAGTGCGGGGACTCCCTAACCACTCACAGGGGGTTAGGCGAGCTGGATCAGCTCGAGGTATTCCTGCGACCAGTGGTCCTCGTTGCCGTCGGGCAGGAGTATGACCCGCTCGGGGTTGAGTGCCTCGGCAGCGCCCGGATCGTGGGTGACCAGGACGACGGCACCGGTGTAGCTGCGGAGCGCGTCGAGCACCTGCTCGCGTGAGATCGGGTCCAGGTTGTTGGTGGGCTCGTCGAGAAGCAGAACGTTGGCAGCGGACGACACCAGACCGGCCAGAGCCAGACGCGTCTTTTCACCACCCGAGAGCGTTCCGGCCGGCTGTTCGAGCTGTGGGCCGGTGAACATGAAGGCACCGAGCAGAGAACGCAGTTCCTGCTCCCCTGTATCCGGCGCGGCGTGGCGGATGTTCTCCCACACGGACGCGTCGTCGTCGAGGGTGTCGTGCTCCTGAGCGAAGTAGCCGACCTTGAGTCCGTGGCCGGCGATCAGCTCACCCGCGTCCGCCTTCTCCGCGCCCGCAAGGATGCGGAGCAGTGTGGTCTTACCTGCACCGTTGAGTCCGAGGATAACCACACGAGACCCACGATCGATCGCGAGATCGACACCGGTGAAGATCTCGAGCGAGCCGTACACCTTGGTGAGGTTCTTGCCCATCAGCGGAGTCTTGCCACAAGCGGCGGGCTCGGGGAAACGAATCCGCGCAACCTTGTCCGAGACACGTTCGGCATCGAGGTTCGCCATCAACTTGTCGGCTCGCTTGGCCATGTTCTGAGCCGCGACGGCCTTGGTTGCCTTTGCACCCATCTTCGCTGCCTGAATCCGCAGCGCACCGGCCTTCTTCTCGGCGTTCGCGCGCTCGCGGCGACGACGCTGCTCGTCAGTGGCACGAGCGTCGAGGTACTTCTTCCAGTTCATGTTGTAGACGTCAGCCTCACCGCGGACGGCATCGAGGAACCACACACGGTTGACGACGTCGTTGAGCAGGTCGACGTCGTGACTGATGACCACCAGTCCGCCCTCGTGGTTCTGGAGGAATCCACGCAGCCAGGTGATGGAGTCGGCGTCGAGGTGGTTGGTGGGCTCGTCGAGCAGCAGAGTCGTGTCCGAGCGGGCACCGCTGCCGTCGGAGGCGGCAAAGAGGATTCGAGCCAATTCGACACGACGACGCTGACCGCCGGACAGCGTGCTGAGCGGCTGCCCGAGAATACGGTCTTCGAGGCCGAGGCTGCTGGTGATACGTGCGGCTTCGCTCTCGGCTTCGTAGCCGCCGAGGGCCGAGAATCGATCCTCGAGCTGGCCGTACTTCTTGACCGCGCGGTCCTGAGATTCCTGATCGAGCACCTCGCCCATCAGGATCTGCTGCTTCTCCATCTCGCGGAGCATCGTGTCGAGGCCGCGGGCAGAGAGAACCCGGTCCTTGGCGAGGATGCTCAGGTCGCCCTCTTTGGGGTCCTGCGGGAGGTATCCGAGTTCACCGGTGCGTACGACGCTTCCCGCATATGCCTCACCTTCACCGGCGAGGATGCGCAGAGTGGTCGTCTTTCCGGCACCGTTACGTCCGACGAGTCCGATCCGGTCGCCCGGCTGGATGCGCAGCGAAGGCCCGGGAGCTGTGAGAAGGGTGCGGACACCGGCACGAACTTCGAGGTCAGTGGCGGTAATCAAGCAAACTCCTCAGGAAAAACGACGAATACGGGTAAACAATGCCTGACTACAGACACAAGAACTATCGATTTTACCGTGACCTGACGGTCGTTCCGACCAGGAGCGTGTGAGTCCGCTAACGTTCGGGACATGACTAGCGAAAACAGCACTCGTCCTCGCGACCTCGAAGGCCGCGCCGCCATCGTCACCGGCGCAAGTCGCGGAATCGGCAAAGCTGTCGCCGCCGAACTCCTCGCCCGCGGCGCCGACGTCTTGATCACAGCCCGCAAGCCGGAGCCCCTCGAGGCCGCTGCATCCGAACTGTCCGATCTGGGGCACGGCGGCAAGGTCGTCGCATTCGCGGGCAACGCAGCCGATGCCGAGGCCCGATCCGGTGCCGTCGACCGCGCCGTCGCCGAGTTCGGTTCGCTCGACATTCTGGTCAACAACACCGGAATCAATCCCGTCTTCGGGTCGCTCATGGAGGCGGACCTCGACGCCGTGCGCAAGATCTTCGACGTGAACGTGGTTGCCGCCCTCGGTTACGTCCAACAAGCACATCGGGCGTGGATGGGCGAACACGGTGGAGCCGTCGTGAACCTGGCAAGTGTGGCCGGGATCCGATCGACGGGCGTCATCGCGGCGTACGGCGCGTCGAAGGCTGCGCTCATCCGGTTGACGGAAGAACTGGCCTGGCAACTGGGACCGAAGATTCGTGTCAATGCCGTAGCTCCCGGGATCGTCAAGACGCAGTTCGCGGCAGCACTGGTCGCTGCCGGCGAGGACAAGGCGTCGGCGGGCTACCCGATGAAGCGGCTCGGCACCCCCGAGGACGTTGCCGGCTTGGTCGGCTTCCTCGTCTCCGACGCGGCGGCATGGATCACCGGCGAAACGGTCCGGGTCGACGGCGGTCTGCTCGCAACGGGATCGATGTAGTGCGCCGATCATGAGCACACTCGACTCCTCCGCCGACGTGGTGATCGTGGGCGGAGGGCCGGCGGGGCGGGCACTCGCGACGCGCTGTATCGCCCGGCAACTCACTGTTGTCGTTGTCGATCCGCATCCTCATCGGGTGTGGACGCCGACGTACTCGGCGTGGGCAGACGAGCTGCCGTCGTGGCTGCCGGACGAGGTGATCGCGAGCCGAATCGAACGCCCGAGCGTGTGGACCAGCGGGCAGAAAACGCTTGATCGCATCTATTGCGTATTGAATACATCTCTACTGCAATCATTTCTCTCCGACACATCCATAAAGGTCAGAGGCTTACGCGCTCAAACACTGTCCACCACCACCGTCGTGTGCGTGGACGGATCGCAGCTGACGGGATCCGTCGTCGTCGACGCCCGAGGCACCGATCTGGCAGTGACAACCGCGCAGCAGACGGCCTTCGGAATGATCGTGGACCGAGCTCTGGCCGATCCGATTCTGGGCGGCAGCGAGGCCTGGTTCATGGACTGGCGAACAGACAACGGCACCTCCGACGCCGACACTCCGTCGTTTCTCTACGCGGTCCCGCTCGACGACGAGCGAGTCCTCCTCGAGGAGACCTGCCTCGTCGGCCGGCCGGCGTTGGGGTTGCGCGAACTCGAAACACGTCTGCGCACCCGACTTCACAATCGGGGCTGCGAAGTCCCCGACGACGCGCCGGTCGAGCGAGTCCGTTTTGCGGTCGAAGGCCCGAAGGACTCGTCCCCGGACGCTGTCCTCCGGTTCGGCGGGCGAGGCGGTCTGATGCATCCGGGAACCGGATACAGCGTTGCCTCCTCACTCGCCGAGGCCGACACTGTCGCGAAAGCAATCGCCGACGGTGAGGATCCGAACGCGGCACTCTGGCCTCGCTCGGCCAAGGCGGTATCCGCTCTCCGCCGCGTTGGTCTGAACGCACTTCTCACCCTCGACTCGGGCGAAGTCACCACATTCTTCGACAAGTTCTTCGATCTACCGGTCGAGGCTCAGCGGTCATACCTTTCCGATCGGCGGGACGCGGCCGCGACGGCGAAGGTGATGGCAACACTGTTCCGATCGTCACCGTGGCACGTGAGAAAGACGTTGATGCGCGCGCCGTTTTTCCGGTGACCAGATCCGCACCGACTACTGATCCGCACCGACTACTGCGCTGCCATCGAGCTGGCGATCATCGGCCAGGAGTTGTGGAGGTCGTCCTGCCAGTAACCCCACGAGTGGGTTCCGGTCGGCTTGAAGTCGAAGGTCGCGGGGATGCCCAGTGCGTTCAGTCGGTCCGCCAATCCGTGCGTGCACCCGTTGACCGCGGATTCGATGATGCCGCCGACGATGATCTGATTCAGGAGTGCTCCGGGGTTTCCGTTCACATCGGGCGCCTGAAGGTTGTCGTGCGGACCTGGCAGCCCGGATCCGGTGGAGACGTACAGTTCGGTCCCCCGCAGCTTCTCCGCGTTCACGACGGGATCGTTCTCGCGCCATCCCGGACCGTCGAACGGTCCCCACATGTTTGTCGGATCAGCGCCACCCCGCGCACCGACCACCAGTCGCACGTAGTCCTGACCCGGCTGGGTGGAAGTCTCCGCGCACCCGCTGTAGGCCCCGACACTCCGATACAGCCCTGGGGCTGAGATCGCGAGATTGAGTACCGAGGTCGCGGTCATCGAGATCGCCGCGATGGAGTTGACCCCGTTGGTACCGAACTGCGCATCGATGACTGGCGGCAGTTCGCGAGTGAGGAACGTCTGCCACTTGTTGCGTCCGAGTACGGGATCGTCCTTCTGCCAGTCGGTGTAGTAGCTGAACGCTCCTTCCAGCGGCGTCACGACGTTGACGTTCTTGTCGGCAAAGAAGTCCAGGACATCGGTCCGTCCTTCCCACGTTGCACTGTCCTCGCCACCACCGGCGCCGTTGAGCAGATACAACGTGGGCCGTGGGGCGCTCGTGTCGGCGGGGAGGATCACCTCGAGTGGGATGTCGCGGCCCATCGCATCGGAGTGGACGCTGATGGTTACGGTGCGTGCCGGATCTGCGTTCGCGGGCCAAGGCGCAAACAGCAGTGGAACCAGTGAAATTGCCAGCGCTGCTGCTACGCGTCGACGGTAGGTTCGGATACTCATCGGAGTATGCCCCCAGGTGTGCGAGTCGGATTCTCGGAGCGGATACCCGCTCGCCGCGCCTCGAACCGGCCCACCCGGACGCAACGGTTCGGGATCAACCGTGAGCGTTTGCCTCGCGCAATCGGCTGGGGGCGACCATCATGGGAGGCATGCGCTCGATTTGGAAAGGCTCGATAGCCTTCGGTCTGGTCAACGTTCCGGTCAAGGTGTACTCGGCGACCGAGGACCACGACATCCGATTTCACCAGGTCCATGCAAAAGACGGTGGCCGCATCAAGTACAACCGTGTGTGTTCCGAGTGCGGAAACACGGTTCAGTTCGCGGACATCGACAAGGCGTACGACTCGGAAGACGGATCGCGCGTCATCTTGAGCGACGAGGACTTCAACAAACTCCCGGCCGCGGAGAAGCACGAGATTCCGGTGCTGGAATTCGTGCCGAACGATCAGATCGATCCGATCTTGTTCGAGAAGAGTTACTTCCTCGAACCCGATTCGGCGTCGCCGAAGGCGTACGTCCTGCTTTCGACTGTGCTCACCGAGAGTGATCGAACGGCACTGGTGCATTTCACTCTGCGACAGAAGACGCGCCTGGCCGCGATGCGCGCTCGCGACGGCGTCCTCGTGATCCAGACGTTGCTGTGGCCCGACGAAGTTCGCGCAGCAGAGTTCCCTTCGCTCGACGACGTGGAGAAGCCGAAGGCCAAGGAACTGAAGATGGCGCAGACGCTCGTCGAGAGCATGGCGGGCGATTTCGATCCGACCGAGTTCACCGACGACTACCAGCTCCAACTGCGGCAGTTGCTCGACGAGATGATCGAGAACGGCGGCAAGAAGGTCATCCCCGCCGCCGAGGTCGACCAAGAGGGCACCGATGCAGAGGTGGTCGACCTCGTTGCCGCACTGCAGCGCAGTGTGGACGAAGCGAAGTCGAACGCCTCCAAGGCCGGCTCGTCGAAGTCGACCACACCGAGGAAGAAACGAGCCTGAGTCAGCCGCGCACGTCTTGGATCTCGATCAGAGCGTCCAACTCGGCGTCGACGTCCGGGGCCGCGTGACGACCCGTTCCGACCGCCAGGTTGATCACGGGCCCGATCGCCTCCAGACCTGCCTCGGTGAACATTTCGGCGTGTGACGTGGGCACCGGACGGTCGATGATCACCCCGGACACGAACGGTCGCCACGCCGACGCCGTTCGCAGCGGGTCGAAGGTGTCGGTCTGTGCCGAGAAGAACAGCAGATCGCCCACGAACTTGCCCGGGCGGTACCGGTGGGCAAGCTGCGCGCCTGCGGAGTATTCCTCGAACAGTCGCTCGATCCGATCGCTCGAGACCAAAGGGTGATCGCCGATGGCTTCATGCAAGAGCGCTTCGGCGTCCTCGGGTGTCATCTCACGCTCGTCGGCGTCCGGGACCGAGATCCCCAACCCGCCGATCAGTTCGGCGAGAGAAGGCTGCGCGCCCGCCATCGTCGGGTCTTCGAGAACGAAGCTGTCGAGCAGAATCAGGTCGGCGACGCTCTCACCCGCTGCTTGCAACTGCACCGCCGCCGCGTGAGCGATCAATCCCCCGATCGACCACCCCAGCAGGTGATACGGACCGTGCGGCTGAACTCCGCGAATTTCCTCGACGTACCGCGCTGCGAAATCCTCGATCAGCTCCGCCCGGAATTCGGGGTCCGTCAGAATCGGCGACTGCAGGCCGTAGAGCGGCCGGCTGGAATCGACGTACCGATCGAGTGCCCCGTAGCACCAGGCCAATCCGATGGCCGGATGGATGCAGAACAGTGGCTCGGCGCGGCCTTCCGGGCGTAGTGGCAGGACTACTGCAAGTGCGGAGGTATCCGCGTCACTTGTCACAACTGTTGCCTCGAGTTCGAAGAGTCTGCGCGCCAATGCCTCCGGCGTCGGGTCGGAGAATATCCACGCGACGGGGACGGTCATGCTGGTGCGTTCCTTGATGGCAGCGACCAAACGCGTTGCCATGAGCGAGTTTCCGCCGAGTTCGAAGAAGCTCGAATCGGCGTACGTGTCTGCGTCGGCGAGATCGAGGACCTCCGCGAAAGCAGCGCAGATCGCAATCTCGTCGCTGCCTTCCGGACTGCGTCCACTCGGCGCCTCCCAGAGGGGCGCAGGCAGAGCTGCGCGATCCAGCTTGCCCGCCGGTGTGGTCGGGACTGCATCGATCGTGACAAAAGCGGACGGGATCATGTGCGCAGGTAGGGATGTGCCTGCGTGGCGTCGTAGTGCGGTGACGTCGACGTCCCCGTGTGCCGGGACGACGTACGCGACTATCCGAGCGTCGACGCCGTCGCCGACGACCACGCTCACAGCCGAATGCACGGACGCCTCCGACGCCAGCACCGCGTCGATTTCACCGAGTTCGATCCGAAACCCTCGAACCTTGACCTGGTGGTCCGCGCGTCCGAGATAGACAAGCGACCGTGCGCGATCTTCACGCACAAGATCCCCGGTGCGGTACATCCGAGAGCCTTCGGGTCCGTGCGGGTCGGCGACGAACCGCGCTGCCGTGAGCGCGGGGTTGCCGAGGTACCCGCGGGCGAGACCGTCGCCGCACACGTAGAGCTCACCGACGACCCGTCCGGGGACCGAGTGCAGTCGGGAATCGAGAACCATCGCATCCACGCCTCGGATCGGACCGCCGATCGTCACGGTCTCCCCCGCGACGAGTGAATCGCTGATGGTGACTGCGACGGTGGCCTCGGTCGGGCCGTACGCGTTGAACATTCGGCGCCTCGGCGCCCACCGAGATACGAGGTCGGCGGTGCAGGCGTCGCCACCGACAACGACGGCCTCGAGATGGTCGAGACCGGCGGGATCGACAGTCGCCAGGGCGGCCGGCGTCACGAATGCATGGGTGATCATCTGCTCGTCGAGCAGTTCGTGCAATTCGACACCGCCGAGAACCGTCGGAGGCGCAATCACCATCGTTGCGCCGGCGCCGAATGCCAGAAGGAGCTCGAGGACCGACGCGTCGAAGCTCGTCGAGGCGAAGCTCAGAGCGCGAGAGTGCGCGGTGACGCCGAAACGTTCCCGCTGTTCGTCGGAAAACGCGGCCAATCCCGCGTGAGTGACCAATACGCCCTTGGGTTTTCCGGTCGAGCCCGAGGTGTAGATCAGGTAGGCCGGGTTGTCGAACTCGAGTGGCGCGTCCGGCAGTGTCTCGGAATGGGCTGCCTCGATTTCGGTGGTGAATTCGACCGCGTCGAGCTCGATCCACGACGTGGCGCCCGGAAGGCCGGCCACATACTCGCCCCTGGTGATACCGAGTACCGCCCCACTGTCGGTGAGCATGTGCTCGATCCGCTCGGCGGGGTACGCCGGGTCCACGGGAAGAAACACTCCGCCGGCTTTCGCTACGGCCCAGAGCGCGATCACATAGTCGGCCGACCTCGGAAGCGCGAGTGCCACAATCATTTCCGGCGCAATCCCGCGAGCGATCAACGCAAACGCCATTGCGTCGGAGCGTCGGTCGAGTTCGCCGTACGTGAGCGTGGCGGAAGCCGCGACGTCGACGATTGCCGGAGCATGCGGATCGGCCGCGCCGCGAAGCAGCAACTCCGGCAAGGTCAAAGCATCGCCGGCCGGACGTCCGGGCAACGCACGCAGGCCACGTCCCGCAAGATCCACGTCACCGACGACGGCGGAGGGCTGGGCAGTCAGTGTCTCGATGATCGTTTCCAGCATCACCGCAAACGACTCCGCCGTATCGGTGTCGAAGAGGTCCTTCGCGTATGTGAGGGAGGCCTCGTAGCCGCCGCCTTCCTCCGCGGTCTGTTCGACAACGGTGAACTGCAGGTCGTACTTGGCGATGTCCGGTGTGATCTCGTGGGCACGAACGGCAAGTCCAGGCAGGTCCCACGTCGTCGGGTGGGCGCCGTGGAACGAGATCATCGTCTGGAACACCGGATGACGGTCGGTGGTCCGGGTCGGCGCCACAACGTCCACGACCTGCTCGAACGGAATGTCCGCGTGGGCGAAGGCGTCGAGATCGACGGAGCGGACAGTACGCAGAACGTCGACGAACGTCGACCCGGGATCGACCGTCGTGCGCAGTCCGACCGTGCCCACGAACATTCCCACGAGGTCGTCGAGAACTCGGTGTCCTCGCCCGGCGACCGGAGATCCGATCACGATGTCCGTGCTTCGACTCAGCCTGGACAGCAGCACGGCATAGGCAGCGTGCAACACCATGAACGGCGTCGCCGCATTCGAGCCGGCGACCGCCTCGACCGCGATCCGGGTGTGCGCCGGAAGCGAGACCGCGGTGTGGCCGCCGCTCAACGACTGGGTGAGCGGGCGCGCTCGATCGCTCGGAAGGTCGATCAGCTCAGGTGCTCCCCGCAACGTCTCCAGCCAGTACGACGCCTGTGCCCCGAGCACGCTCTCGGATTCGTTCACAGAGCCCAGCGCTTCCCGCTGCCAGATGGCGAAGTCCGCGTAGTGCACCTCGAGCGGGGTGAACTCGGGAGCGCGTCCCGAACTTCTCGCGACGTAGGCGGTGAGCACGTCCTTCATCAACGGCGCGATCGACCATCCGTCCGCCGCGATGTGGTGGATCACGATGACAAGTGTGTGGTGCTGCGGCGTCGACTCGAGCAGGAGCGCGCGAACGGGAGATTGGGTCGTGATGTCGAATCCACGCGACGCGAATTCTCTGGCGAGCTCTGCCGGTTCACGGGTGTCCGCATTTGCGTACTCCAGCGAGGTGAATGCATCCTGGATCACCTGGTGTGGGCCGGTGTCGGAGTCGGGGAACACCGTGCGCAGGATTTCGTGCCTTTCGATCACGTCGAGGACCGCAGCTTCGAGGGCTGGGACGTCGAGTGCACCGTCGAGGGAGATCGCGGCGGGGACGTTGTACGCGGGTGAGCCGGGATCCATCTGGTTGAGGAACCAGATGCGGGCCTGCGCGTAGGACAGCGGAACTTGCTCGGGGCGGTCGACGGCGGTGATCGGTGGTAGCGCCTTCGCCCCGGCGGATGTGTCGAGCACGGTGGCAAGTTCCCGAATTTCGGGGTGCTCGAACAGCATTCGGACAGGTACCTGCCTGCCCAACGATTCGCCCAGTCGCTGGGCCAGTCTGGTGGCGAGCAGTGAGTTGCCGCCGAGTTCGAAGAAACTGTCCGACGCACTGATCTGTTCGATACCCAGTAGTTCTGCCACGACGCCGGCAACCTGGAGTTCGGTCGCGGTGGTCAGCGGCTCGACACTTCGCTCGGACGAACGCAGTGTCGGCGCCGGCAGTGCCGCTCGGTCGAGTTTCCCGACGGGGGTCAGCGGAACGTGCTCGATCGGGGTGATCGCCGACGGCACCATGAAGGCGGGCAGTGAGCGGCGCGCATGGTTCAGCAGTTCGTCCATCTCGACCGCATCGGCGCCGAGTACTACGTACGACGCCAACATCGTCTCACCGGAAGCTGCGTCGATGCCCACGGTGACCGCGAACTCGACGCCGGGGTAATCGCTGAGCACGGAGTCGATCTCGCCCAGTTCGATGCGGAATCCGCGTACTTTCACCTGGTGATCAGAGCGTCCGACGTATTCGATCGTCTCGAGCGGCGTCCACCGAACCAGGTCACCGGTCCGGTACATGCGGGTGCCGGCCGGGCCGAACGGCGCTGCCACGAATCGCGTCGCCGTCAACGCGGGTTGGTCGAGGTAGCCGCGGGCAAGTCCCAGGCCGGCGATGTAGAGCTCACCGGTGACGCTGACGGGTACCGGCTGAGCCGAGCCGTCGAGAATTACCGCGGACACGCCCCGGACGGGCCCGCCGATGGTCACGGACTCCCCCACCGTCAGGGCATCGCTGATGCACACCATGACCGTGGTTTCCGTCGGCCCGTAACCGTTGAACAACCGGCGACCCGGTGCCCACTTGCGGACCAGTTCGGGTGAACAGGCCTCGCCGCCGACAACGATCGACTGCAAGACGTCCAGCCCGGTGGGATCGACCGAGGCCAGCGCAGCCGGCGTGATGAACGCGTGGCTCACCTGCTGATCGGTGATCAGTTTTGCGAGGTCCTCGCCGCCGTACACATCGGGAGATGCGATCACCATCGTCGCGCCCTCACCGACGGCGAGCAGCAGTTCGAGGATGGATGCGTCGAAGCTCGGTGAGGAGAAGTGCAGCGTCCTCGACTGCGCCGAGATGCCGTAGCGCGCCGTCTGCTCGGCGGCCAATGCGCTCAGGCCACGGTGAGTGACGCTGACACCCTTGGGCTTTCCCGTCGATCCGGAGGTGTAGATGATGTAGGCGAGGTTGTCGATTCGGATCGGCGCGGCAGGAACCGGCTGCCAGACACCGTCGCCGTGGATGTCGTCCATCGTCATCCACGGAACCGGACGGGGCAGTGATTCGATCACCGCTTCCGTTGTCACTCCGCGAGTGGCTCCGGAGTCGGTGAGCATGTGCAGAATGCGATCGGCTGGGTACCGCGGATCGACCGGAACGAACGCGGCGCCGGTCAAGGAAACGCCCCACAACGCGACGATCGAGTCGATCGAACGCGGAATCGCTATCGCCACAATGTCTTCGGCGCCGATACCTTCTGTGGTCAAACGGCGGGCAAGCGCCGATGCACGGGCGAAGAGATCTCGGTAGAGCACGGTGGTGTCACCAGATCGAAGGGCCACCGAATCGCCTGAACGGGTGGCGGTCCGCGTCAATATTTCGGCCAAGGTGCGCGAACTGGTCCACGCCGGACCTCGTACCGGCATCAGCGACGCCCGCTCGAGGGTGCTGAGGAATTCCATGTCGTCGATTGCGGTGTCCGGGTCTGCGGCGACGGCACGGGCCACCGACTGCACACGTGCGGCGATCGTTTCCGCAGTGGAAATGTCGAAGAGCGCCTCGGCAAACCTGAGCGACCCGGTGATCTCCGCCTTCTCGGAATCGCCTGCCAGCAGGGTGAACTCGAGGTCGAACTTCGCGACGGACGGTTCGAGCGCTTGCGCCTCGAGATGCGCGTCGTGGACGGTTACCTGCGGCGAGACCACATTCTGGTGGTACGACAGCATGACCTGAAACAGCGGGTGTCGCGTAGTGGACCGGTCGAGATCGAGGGCGTCGACCAGCACCTCGAATGGCAACTCGGGGTGCGCGAAGGCGGCAAGGTCGCGTTCACGGACGACCTCGAGCAGGGAGGTGAACGACGCTCGGTGATCGACCGGTGTGCGAAGCGGTACCGAATTGACGAACATCCCGATCAGGGAATCCAGTTCGGGTCGGCCGCGGCCTGCCACCGGAGTGCCGACCACCACGTCGTCGGTAGCACCGAGACGCGCCAGAACAACCGTCAAGATCGCGTGTACGACCATGAATTGCGTCGTGCCACTGCGCCTTGCCAAGGCGGCGAGCCGCTCCCCGGTCGCCGCGTCGATGACGATCGGCACCGATCCGACGGCGGTCGTGGTGACAGATCCGCGTGGGCGATCCACCGGTAGCAGTACCTCGTCCGGGGCACCAGCCATGGCAGCGGTCCAGAAGGTCAGCTCGCGGGCAACCAGAGACTTCTGGTCGTCGATCTGCCCGAGCGAGTCTTGCTGCCACACCGCGTAGTCGGCGTACTGCACGTCGAGCGGTGTGAAAACCGGGGCGTCTCCGACGACGCGTGCGGAGTACGCCGCGACGAAATCTGTCGCGAAGGGAGTCAGGGACCAGCCGTCGAAGGCGATGTGGTGGATGACGACGACCAGTACGTGAGCGAAAGTGTCCTCGCGCACCAGCATGGCCCGAATCGGCAGATCCGAACCGAGATCGAACCCACGCGCCGCGAACTCCGTCGTCGCGGATTCGATACCTTCGGATCCGCAATAGCGCTCGACGGAGAACTGCACGTCGGAAATTGCTCGGATGACCTGGCTCGGGCCGTCGGCGCTGTCGACGTAGATCGTTCGAAGCACCTCATGGCGTGCAATGACGTCCGCAAGCGCCTCCTCGAGTGCATCGCCGTGGATGTCTCCGGTGATCCGGATCGCGAACGGAATGTTGTAGACCGCGGACTGCGGGTCGAAGCGATTGACGAACCACAGCCGCTGTTGCGCAGCGGAGAGCGGTAGTCGGTCCGGGCGAGCACCGGCGCTCAGGGCAGGTCGATCGTCTGATTCTTCGGCGCTCGCCGCCAGACGTGCAGCGAGCGCTTCGACGGTCGGCGCTTCGAAGATCGAGCGCACGTCCACCGCGAGTCCCGTCGCTGCGCTCAACCGCGCGGACACCTGCGTCGCGACGAGGGAGTTGCCCCCGAGATCGAAGAAACTGTCTCCGGCCCGGACCTCGGGTACGTCGAGCAGTGAAGCGAACACGTCGGCGACGGTGCGTTCGAGCCCGGTCTCGGGTTCACGACCCGTACCGAGGACTTCGCGCGGTATCGGCGTCGGCAATGCTCTCCGATCGAGTTTGCCGACCGGAGTCAACGGAATCGCGTCGATCGGGGTGATCGACGACGGAATCATGTACCGCGGCAGCGTGTCGGCGAGTGCCGCAAAGAGCGACTCGATATCAGCGTCGCCGCTGAGCAACACGTACGACGCCAGAGTGGTGCCTGCGGCGGATTCGACGGGAATCGTCGTGGCGAAGTGAACGAGAGGGGAATCCATCAGAGCAGCGTCGATCTCGCCGAGTTCGATGCGGAACCCGCGGATCTTGAGCTGATGATCGCTGCGGCCCACGTAGCGAAGGGTCAGGTCCTTGGTCCAGCGGACCAGGTCACCGGTTCGGTACATCCGCGCACCGGACGTCGAGTACGGATGCGCGACAAAACGATCCGACGTCAGCGCGGGACGAAGGTGGTAACCGCGTGCAAGCCCCGGCCCACCGATGTACAGCTCGCCGACGCCGCCGATCGGGACCGGTTGCAGCCGAGCGTCGAGCACCACGGCGTCGATTCCGCGGATGGGACCGCCGATGGTGATCGGATCGCCCGGTGAGAGTGGGTCACTGATGGCAACCATGACAGTGGTTTCGGTCGGACCGTATCCGTTGTGCAGTCTGCGCCCGTTGCCCCAGCTCGAGACCAATTCCGGGGTGCACACGTCGCCGCCGACGACTACGCATTCCAGCGCCGTCACGCCCGCCGGATCGACGGTCGCCAGAGCAGCCGGAGTGATGAAGGCATGAGTGACCTCGCGGCTTCGGAGGAACTCGCTCAACGCCTCCCCTCCGTAGATGTCGGGAGGGGCGATCACCATCGTCGCGCCGGTCGAACCGGCGAGCAGTAGCTCGAGTACGGCGCCGTCGAAGCTCGGTGACGCAAAATGCAGAGTCCGCGACCCGGCGGTGATCCGGTACCGATCCTGTTGTTCGCGAGCGAGATTGGCCAAACCTGCGTGAGTGACGACGGTGCCCTTCGGCACTCCGGTCGAGCCGGAGGTGTAGATGACGTACGCAGCCGACGCCGCAGTGATCGACGCTGTTCTGTCAGCGTCGTCGATGGCAGCGTCGTCGATGGCAGCGTCGGAGTAGGCGGCACATTCTGCAACCGTGTCCGCGTCGCCGAGGTCGATCCAGACTGCGACGTTCCCGCCGGTTGCCGGACCGGCCGCAACCTCGGCGGACCGAATTCCGATCCGCACACCCGAATCCTCGAGCATGTGCGCAACTCGATCTGCGGGATAACGGGGATCGACCGGGACGAAAACGCCGCCGGCTTTGGTGACCGACCAGACTGCGAGCACGGAGTCGACCGATCGGGCGACGGCCAGTGCGACCGGTGTCTCGGGGCCGACGCCCAGGTCCATGAGGTATCGGGCGATCCGATTCGATCGACGCTCCAGCTCCCCGTACGAGAGTGAGCGATCGGAGTCTTCGAGGGCGATCGCGTCGGGATACGTCCTCGCGGTATCCCCGAGGATCTGCGCCAGCGTCGATTCGCCCACCGAAGCCACGCCGCGCCGCGGCAATATCGCGGCACTCTCCCGGGATCCGAGTACACGAAGATCACCAACCGGTGCAGTCGGTTCCGACACTGCCGATTCCACGAGGGTCACGAAGTTTCGCGCCAAGGCTTCGACGGTCGCGTTGTCGAACAGGTCGGTGGAATAGGTGAACGTGGCATCGATTCCAGCTGCGGTCCCGGACTCGTGACGTTCGGTGACGGTGAGCTCGAGGTCGAACTTGGTCAGCCCCGTCTCGACTGCCCGCGCCGTCATCGACACCCCGGCCAGTTCGGCTGTGTGAGCGGTGGTTATCCGAGAGGTGATGGCAGCTTGAAAGACCGGATGGTGCGCAGGCGAGCGGTCCAGTTCGAGCGCGTCCACGACGACGTCGAAAGGCACGTCCGCACTGTCGAAGGCATCCACGTCGACGGCCCTGACCTGCGACAGGTGTGCGGCGAACGTCGCGTCCCGATCTACGACGGTCCGCAAGGCCAGAGTGTTGACGAACATGCCGACGAGCAGATCGAGAGATCTGTCCCCTCGTCCTGCCACCGGTGTTCCGATGACGATGTCGTCCGTCCCGCTGTATTTGGCCAGAAGCAGGGCGAAGCACGCGTGCAGGGCGATGAACGGCGTGGCGTCGTGATCGCCGGCAAGTACAACGAGCTTCTGATGAGTGGAAGCGCCAATTCTGATGTCGACTCCGGCCCCGCGCATGGTCGGGTCGAGTGGGCGCGGACGGTCCGTCGGCAGGTGGAGTTGCTCGGGCGCTCCCGCCAGCTGCTGCTTCCAGAACGCGATCTGTGAGTGGGCAAGCGAATCGGTGGATGCCACGTCGCCGAGGTGTTCTCGGTGCCAGAGCGTGTAGTCGGCGTACTGCACCGGAAGGGGTGCCCACTGCGGGCTGTTGCCGCCGACGCGGGCGGCGTAAGCGCCGGTGAGATCAGCAGCCAACGGCGCGAGCGACCAGCCGTCGGCCACCATGTGGTGCAGAACTACGACGAGGACTGCTTGCTCGTCATCGCCGTCCTTGTCATCGCCGTCCTCATCGTCGGCGACAGTGATCAGCAGGTATCGGACCGGGCGTTCGCGGACCAGATCGAAACCCGCCGAGGAGAATTCGAAGATCACTCTTTCGAGATTCTCGCGTTCCACTTCGATCGACTCGAGCCCCGCGATACCCTCGCCCAGGCCCAGAACCTTCTGCGTTGCGTTGTCCCCGATTTGAGGAAACACGGTGCGTAGTGATTCGTGACGTGTCACGACGTCCACGATCGCGGCGCTCAGTGCGTCGGGATCGACGTCGCCGCGCAACGACACCGCCAACGGAATGTTGTATGCACCTGATTCCGGTGCGACGCGGTTCAGGAACCACAGTCGCTGCTGCGCGGGAGCAAGAGGCAGTACCGCCGGCCGGGCCACGACCTGGATACCGTCGGCGTCCGGGGTCTGGGCGGCACGCTCGATCGTCGCCGCGATCCCGGACACCGTGGGATGGTCGAAGAGCGCACGCAGCGGCATACGAACTCCGGTGGCTTCGGTCAAGCGCGCCACAGCCGTCGTCGCTACCAGCGAGTTTCCGCCCAAATGAAAGAAATTATCGTCGAGCCCGAGCGGTCCACTACCCAGGATGTCAGCCAGAACCGCGGCTACCTTGCCCTCGGTCGTGGTCGTCGGGGGGCGGAAGACCTTGGTGGAGGCGAGGATCGGCGACGGCAGCGCACGCCGGTCGAGTTTTCCGTTGGTGGTCAACGGAATCGAATCGATGACCATGAAGGCATCGGGAACCATGTAGGTCGGGAGGGCTTCGGCGGCGTGCGTGCGAAGGGCTTCGGCGTCCACGGCGTCCGAAGCGGTCACATAGGTCACGAGAGCGCCGCCGGCCGGCGTCGGAGCCACGACGGTCACGGCGTCGTCGATTCCCGGCGCGCCGAGGATGACGGAGTCGATTTCGCCGAGTTCGATCCGGAATCCGCGGATCTTGACCTGCGCGTCGCCGCGTCCGAGGTATTCGAGTTGTCCGGGCGCAATCCATCGTGCGCGGTCACCGGACCGGTACAACCGTCGTCCGCCGGCATTGAACGGATCGGCAACGAACCGGCCCGCGGTGAGGTCTGGTCGGCCCAGATAGCCACGGGCGAGTTGACCGCCGGCAACATAGATCTCCCCCGCAATCCCCACCGGGACCGGGGAGAGATGCTCGTCGAGCAGGTACACACGAAGTCCGTCGATCGCGTCACCGATCCGGCTGCCGGTAACCGCACTCGCGCTCGCCCGGTCGAGTTCGAGATGGGTGACATGCACCGTCGTCTCGGTGATGCCGTACATGTTGACGAGTGCGGGCCCGGATTCCGTGTGATCGTCGTAGCCCGCGTGATTGTCATACCAGCGCCCGAGGCGACGAAGATCCAAGGCTTCGCCACCGAAGATCACGTACCGGAGCCGGGTCGCCGAATCGGCCCGCAGGTCGGCTTCGATGTACTGGTAGAAGGCCGAGGGCGTCTGATTGAGCACGGTGACGCCTTCTGCGGCGACGAGCGCGCGGAAGGCATCGGGGTCGCGTGAGACTTCTTGATCGACCAGAACCAGCGTTCCACCGTGGAGCAGCGCGCCCCACAGTTCCCACACCGAGAAGTCGAAGGCGAACGAGTGGAACATCGTCCACACGTCGTTGCCGTCGAATCCGAATTCGACCTGCGTGTTCTCGAACAATCGCACCACGGTGGCGTGAGTAACCGAGACGCCCTTGGGTCGGCCCGTCGACCCCGAGGTGTAGATCACGTATGCCAGATTGTCGACTCCGTGCCCGCGCGGGCACTCATCGGTTTCCAGACCCTCACCGGAGTACTCGTCGGAGTCGACCCCGACGACCACCACGTCAGAGTTCGGGAAGGCGGAGTTCGGGAAAGTGGAATCGGAGATGACGCACACCGGTTGCGCATCCTCGACCACGTATGCCAAACGCTCGGCGGGGTGCGCACGATCGAGTGGGAGGTATCCGCCGCCGGCCTTCACTACCGCGACAGCGGCAACGATCATGTCCACGGATTTCGGCAGCATGATTCCGACCAACGACTCGGATTGCACGCCATGCTCGACGAGCTTGCGCGCCAACTGATTCGATCGTCGATCGAGTTCGCGGTACGACACGCGCTCGCTACCTGCGACAACGGCGATCGCTTCCGGGGTCGCCCGAATGCGGTCGGAAAGGATGTCGGAGAGCGTTCGGACCGGGGTAATCGGGAGAACGGGCGGCACCAGCGCCTGGCGCACGTCCGGGCGGAGCAGATCCACTGAGCCGAGCGCCGAGTGCGGAGCACCGACCATCGCGGTCAAGATTCGTAGATAACGGTCGGCGAGGTCCTCGGCTTGCTCCTTCGTGCCGAGCCAATCCAGAACACCGGAGATCGGCTGATCGAAATCGGCATGCTCACCAGTCGGAATCGCCAGGGAGACAAACAGTTCCGGCACGGTGGCCAGATCCGATCCGATAGGCGCACCGACCATGAGCCCCGGAAATCTCGGGTGAGCATCCAGCGGCTCCTCGAAGCAGACCATCGCCCGGAACAACGGGCCCGTCTCCACCCAGCGGCCGTCACCGAGTGCGGCGGTCACCGAAGACAGAAGAATGTCTGCGTGTTCGAATGCTTCGATTGCGACGGTGTCCACCGCACCGACCAGGTCGTTGAGCGTCATGGTGTTCGACACCGTCGAGCGAAGCACCAACTGGTTGGCGAACATCGAGACGAAATCGTCCGGGTTCGAGGCGCCGTACCCGCGGACCGAGACGCCGATCGACACCTCGTCAGCCGAACCGACGCGGCGCAGCAGTCCGGCCATCGCAGACTGGAACAGCACGAACAGACTCGTGTTCATCGTCGTCGCCATCGTCTCGAGGCGGCGGCAGAGGTCTGCCTCGATCTCGAGGGGCGTGGACGTCCGACCGGATCCGGCGACGACCGGCAAACCCAGATCCTCGGCGGGGTTCGACAATGTCGAAGACCAGTACTCGACGTTGCGGGCGTGTTGAACTTCGGCGATCCACTTCCCCGCGGCGTCCGGGTCGATGTCCATCAATCGAGTTCCCGATTCCGCAGCGCAGAACAATTCGAGGAATTCGAGGAAACGTCGGTGGTGACGCGTGATGTCCTCGTTGGTGTAGAGGTCTGGATTCGCGGCGAAGTCGATCTGGATCTCTTCGGCTGCGGAAGTCTGATAGACGTTGACCGAGAGGTCTTCGATCGGCCCGGTCGAGATCACGTTCAGTTCGCCGTGCGCGTCCCCGAGAGTGATTCCCGAGTGGAACAGCATGAGGTTGATCAACGGCCCGTGGAAGCCGCGTCCGTCGGCGATGCTGTGATCACCGGCGTTGAGGTCGCGTCGTAGGTCCTCGTGGCGGTACTTCTGATGACGCAGTGCGCCCGTGAGTTCGATCTTCACCTCGTGCAGCAAGTCCCCGACCGCGAAGTGCGGATCGACACTCGCACGTATCGGGACGACGTTCGACATCATTCCGCCGGACCTGCGAGCAGCTTTTGTCGTCCGCCCCGAGACCGGCAGGCTGAGGACCACGTCGCGGGTCCCGGTGGCCCGGGCGAGGTAAGCCGCCAGTGCACCGATCACCACTGACGACGTAGTCACGTCGTGAGCGACGGCAAGCCGTTCGAGGGAGCTTCGCAGTTCCGTAGGTACCGTCGCCGACCGTAGGCGTGACCACGCCTGCGACGGAGCAGTCGAGGACGCGAGCGAGGTTCCGCCCGGCTTGTCGGCCATCTTGGTGTTCCAGTAGTCGCGATCGCGTTCCCACCGGGAAGAGCCCAGATAATCGGCCTCTGCCTTCACCAACGATTGGAGGGGGGCAGTTACCGCTGGGGGAACTGGCAGATCCCGCACCGCGGCGGTGTAGATCTCGGCTGTGCGGTTCATCATCGACATCGCGCCGAAACCGTCGAGCGCCACATGATGAATACGGCTGTACCAGTAGTAATGGTCGTCGCGAAGCACCAGGACTGCCAGCCTGACCAGGCGATCGGTGAACGGATCGATGGCAGCAGTGTGCTCTTTGCGCATCCATTCTCGCGCCGCCGATTCCGGATCGGATTCGGCGCGCAGGTCGACCACGTCGAGGGAGTCGTCCATGTCGAGATCGAGCCACTGACGCGCAACCCCGTCCACCTCGACCAGGCGCAGGTATCCGGAGCCGATCTCACGGCCGGTCTGTTTACTGGCAGCGGTCAGCAGCTCGATGTCGAGCGGGCCGTCCACGTCGACGTACTGAGCGATGCTGACGGGAATCTCGGGTCGAAGCTGTTGTGCGACAAGCAGGGAAAGTTGCGCGGCAGAAAGAGGGAAGGTGAGTTCGTCGTCCGGACGAGCTGCGGAAACGATTCCTCGGTCGGGACTGCCATCCACACGAATCTCCCTCTTACAACTTGATCATGATGCAAACAGGTATATGCGTCCGCTGGACGCTTCGAACTGATCGGGGCACTTCGAAATGAGACGAATACATTGGAAAGCTCGGGTGGAAACTGGCAAATCGCCCGCCGGAGATCACATCGTGACAATCAGCTGCGATGTTACCGATCAGTCAGCTTCCAGCAAATATTCATCAAACAACCATTTGGGACTATTGTCCTGAATATCATGGCTAAAACGGCCCTATATAACAAACCGAAGCGCCGGTACCCGACGAACGGGCACCGACGCTCCGGTGAAATGTATTCAGTTGATCGTGCAGCGAGGCTGCTTGTCAGACCGTGAAGCCGAGTGCGCGCAGTTGCTCGCGTCCGTCTTCGGTGATCTTGTCCGGTCCCCACGGCGGCAACCACACCCAGTTGATCTTCATGTCGGTACACAGATCGCTACGCACAAGTGCGCCGCGCGCCTGGTCCTCGATCACGTCGGTCAACGGGCACGCCGCCGACGTCAAAGTCATGTCGATCGTGACGACACCGTCGTCTTCGAAGAGTCCGTAGACCAAGCCGAGATCGACGACGTTGATTCCCAGTTCGGGGTCGACGACGTCGCGCATCGCTTCTTCGAGTTCGTCGAGTCGCTCAGGCGACGGGACAGTGCCACTGCCCTGTGCGCCACCGAATTCCGCAGTGGAATCGGGATTCGGATTCACCGGAGCGCCGACCTCGGCGTCCTGCACTGGTTGTGTCTCGGTCATGATCCCTGTCCTTCAGTAGTGTCGACCAATTCACTGCTGCTGTCCGCCGTCGTCGCAGCACTGCCGTCGACAATCTGGACTACAGCATCCTTGAATGCCATCCATCCGAGCAAGGCGCACTTCACGCGTGCCGGGTACTTCGAGACACCGACGAACGCGATGCCGTCGCCGAGAACGTCCTCGTCCCCCTCGACGGTGCCCCGACTGCTCACCATCTCGTTGAACGCCGTCACCGTCTTCAATGCGTCGGTGACCTGCATCCCGATGACGAGGTCGTTCAGCACCGACGTCGACGCCTGGCTGATCGAACAACCCTGACCGTCGTACGAGACGTCGGAGACCGTTCCGTCCTCGGAGATCTGGACGCGCAACGTCACCTCGTCGCCACACGTCGGGTTGACGTGGTGCACCTCGGCGCCGAACGGCTCACGGAGTCCGCGGCCGTGCGGATGTTTGTAGTGATCGAGGATCACTTCCTGATACATCTGCTCCATGCGCATGATTCAGTTCAACTCCCCTGCGACACCGAAAAATTCCTGCGCACGCTTGATCGCTGCAACGAGAACATCGATTTCCGCGGTGGTGTTGTAGAGCGCAAATGACGCACGGGCCGTCGCAGCGACACCGAACTTACGATGCAGCGGCCACGCGCAATGGTGTCCGACGCGGATCGCGACGCCCTCGTCGTCGAGGATCTGTCCGAGGTCGTGGGCGTGAATACCGTCCACGACAAAGGAAATCGCTCCGCCGCGGTTCTCGGACGTCTGCGGTCCGATGATGCGCAGACCTTCGATCGCCGACAACTTTTCGAGAGCAGCCTCCACCAACACGTGCTCGTGCGCGGCGACGGCGTCCATCCCGAAGGTGTTCAGGTAATCCACGGCAGCGCCCAGTCCGACCACCTGTGAGGTCATCGGTACGCCGGCTTCGAAACGCTGAGGCGGCGGCGCGTAGGTGCTGACCTCCATGGTGACCGTCTCGATCATCGACCCGCCGGTGATGAACGGAGGCATCGCTGCCAGCAGTTCACGACGGCCGTAGAGAACTCCGACCCCCGAAGGGCCGAGCATCTTGTGGCCCGAGAACGCCGCGTAGTCCACTCCCAGTTCGTGGAAGTCGACGGCCATGTGAGGCACCGACTGGCACGCGTCGAGCACGACGAGTGCACCGACGGCGCGTGCTCGTCGCACCAATTCCTCGACGGGCGCGATCGCGCCGGTCACGTTGGACTGGTGGGTGAACGAAACGACCTTCACCGCGTCTGTCAGCTCCAGCGAATCGAGATCGATCCGGCCGTCGTCGGTGACGCCGTACCACTTGAGCGTCGCACCGGTTCGGCGCGCAAGTTCCTGCCAGGGAACGAGGTTGGCGTGGTGTTCGAGTTCGGTGATGACGATTTCGTCGCCAGGACCGACATGGCGGTCGAAGCGATCGTCACCGAGAACGTAGGTCACCAGATTGAGAGCCTCGGTGGCGTTCTTGGTGAACACCAACTCGTCCGAATCCGCGCCCACGAAAGAAGCGATGGTGGCGCGAGCATTCTCGTACGCGTCCGTCGCCTCTTCTGCGAGCTGATGAGCACCCCGGTGTACTGCCGCGTTACACGTGGTCAGGAAGTCCCGTTCGGCATCGAGAACCTGGACCGGACGCTGCGAGGTAGCGCCGGAATCCAAGTACACCAAAGGTTTTCCGTCGCGCACGGTTCGCGCCAGGATCGGGAAGTCGGCCCGAACCGCTGTGACGTCGAGCTCGCGCACCGAGGTGGTCATCGTGATTACGCTCCCTGGGTAGCTGCGGTGTCCGCGGTGAAACGAACGTAGCCGTTGGTCTCGAGCTCGTCGGCCAGCTCCGGTCCACCGGACTCGACGATGCGGCCACCGACGAACACGTGAACGAAGTCGGGGTTGATGTAGCGCAGAATGCGCGTGTAGTGCGTGATCAGCAGAACGCCGCCGTTCTCGCGCTCCTTGTAGCGGTTGACGCCTTCGGAGACGGTGCGCAGAGCGTCGACGTCGAGGCCGGAGTCGGTCTCGTCGAGGATCGCGATCTTCGGCTTGAGCATGCCCAACTGCAGGATCTCGTGGCGCTTCTTCTCGCCACCGGAGAAGCCTTCGTTGACCGAGCGCTCGATGAACGAGGGATCGATCTCGAGCTCGCTGAGGGCTTCCTTGACTTCCTTGACCCAGTGGCGCAGCTTGGGAGCCTCGCCTCGCACGGCCGTAGCGGCGGTGCGCAGGAAGTTGGACATGGAAACGCCGGGAACCTCGACGGGGTACTGCATCGCCAGGAAGAGCCCGGCACGTGCACGCTCGTCGACGCTCATTGCTAGGACGTCTTCACCGTTGAGGGTGATGGAGCCGGACGTGACCTGGTACTTGGGGTGACCGGCGATGGCGTACGACAGAGTCGACTTGCCGGAGCCGTTGGGGCCCATGATCGCGTGGGTCTCGCCGGAGCGGACCGTCAGGTCGACGCCCTTGAGGATCTGGATGGGCTCGGCGTTGGCATCGGAGTTGGCGACCTCGACGTGCAGGTCACGAACCTCGAGGACCGAGGTGGTGGTGTTGTCACTGGTAGACATGAAATTCCTTCAAGATGAGGCGGGCGAGCGTAGCGACGGGGTGGTGTCGCAGGCGGGGCGGTCAGGAGCCGACGGCTGCGAGTTCGGCTTCGACTGCGGCTTCGAGGCGATCGCGCACCTCGGGAACAGCGATCTTGTTGATGATTTCGTGGAAGAACCCACGTACGACCAGACGACGAGCCTGATCCTCCGGGATACCACGAGCACGCAGGTAGAACAGCTGCTCGTCGTCGAAACGTCCCGTTGCACTTGCGTGGCCGGCACCGACGATCTCACCGGTCTCGATTTCGAGGTTCGGAACCGAGTCGGCGCGGGCGCCGTCGGTCAGCACCAGGTTGCGGTTGAGCTCGAACGTGTCGGTGCCCTCCGCTGCGGCGCGGATGAGAACATCGCCGATCCACACGGTGTGCGCGTCGGGCTTGCCGGATCCGGGATCGCCCTGAAGCGCACCCTTGTAGACCACGTTGGACTTGCAGTTGGGCTGCGAATGATCGACCAGCAGACGCTGTTCCAGATGCTGGCCGGCGTCGGCGAAGTACAGGCCGAGCAGTTCGGCGTCGCCGCCCGGTCCGTCGTACTTGACGGTGGCGGACAGGCGAACCAGGTCGCCGCCCAGGCTGATCGAGGTGTATCGAAGCACTGCGTCGCGATTCAGGCGAGCGTGGTGTGACGTCACGTGAACTGCGTCGTCCGCCCAGTCCTGGATGGCCACCACGGTCAGCTGCGAACTGTCACCGAGAACGAATTCGATGTTCTCCGCGAAGGTTCCGCTGCCGCGCTGGTCGATCACGAACGTCGCCTTGGCGAACTGTGCCAGGTGAATCTGGGTGTGTCCGTAGGCGACGTTGTCGACTCCGGGGCCGGTCATGGTGACCACGACTGGCTTCTCGACCTCGACCTCGGCGCCCACCGAGATGACCGTTGCAGTCTCGAAGCTCGAATACGCCTGCGCTGCAATGCGATCAGCGGGAACGCCGGCTTTGCCCAGACGCGCGTCGTCACGGCCGACGGTCTCGACGGTGATGTCGCTTCCCCCGTCGACCTCGACGGTGACCTGTCCGTTGGCGACGGCGCTGCCGTCATGCAGTCCCCGGAGACGACGCAGCGGGGTGAACCGCCAGATCTCGTCACGTCCGCCGGGAACCTCGAATGCATTGACGTCGAACGAGGAGAACTGCTCGCCCTTGTTCGTGATAGGTGAGCCTGTGGCTGCACCCTTTACAGGAGCGGTCGGGTTCTCCCCGGCAACAGCTCCGATGACTCCGGTCTCTGGCGTGGTCACTAACCCACAGCCCCTTCCATCTGAAGTTCGATAAGGCGGTTGAGCTCGAGCGCGTACTCCATCGGGAGTTCCTTCGCGATGGGCTCGACGAATCCACGCACGATGGTGGCCATCGCCTCGTCCTCGGTCAGTCCGCGGCTCATCAGGTAGAAGAGCTGATCGTCACTGACCTTGGAGACGGTGGCCTCGTGACCCATGGTGACGTCGTCCTCGCGGATGTCGACGTACGGGTAGGTGTCGCTTCGGCTGATCTGGTCGACCAGCAGAGCGTCACACTTGACGGTCGACTTGGAGCCGTGGGCACCCTTGTTGACCTGCACCAGACCGCGGTACGACGCACGTCCACCACCACGGGCGACAGACTTGCTGATGATGGTCGAGGACGTGTGCGGCGCGAGGTGGAGCATCTTGGCGCCGGTGTCCTGGTGCTGGCCCTCGCCGGAGAACGCAACGGAGAGAACCTCACCGCGGGCGTACTCGCCCATCAGCCACACGGCCGGGTACTTCATGGTGACCTTGGAGCCGATGTTGCCGTCGACCCACTCCATGGATCCGCCTGCCTCGACCTTGGTGCGCTTGGTCACCAGGTTGTAGACGTTGTTGGACCAGTTCTGGATGGTCGTGTAGCGGCAGTGGCCGCCCTTCTTCACGATGATCTCGACGACGGCCGAGTGCAGTGAATCGGACTTGTAGATCGGCGCGGTGCAACCCTCGACGTAGTGCACGGAGGCATCTTCGTCGACGATGATCAGGGTGCGCTCGAACTGACCCATGTTCTCGGTGTTGATGCGGAAGTACGCCTGCAACGGGATGTCCACGTGGACTCCCGGCGGAACGTAGATGAACGAGCCACCGGACCACACGGCGGTGTTCAGCGCGGAGAACTTGTTGTCGCCGGCCGGGATGACCGATCCGAAGTACTCCTTGAACAGCTCCGGGTGCTGCTTGAGACCGGTGTCCGTGTCGAGGAAGATGACGCCCTGCTCCTCGAGGTCCTCACGGATCGAGTGGTAGACGACCTCGGACTCGTACTGAGCTGCGACGCCGGCAACGAGGCGCTGCTTCTCCGCCTCGGGGATGCCGAGCTTGTCGTACGTGTTCTTGATGTCCTCGGGCAGGTCTTCCCACGACTCGGCCTGCTTCTCGCTGGACCGGACGAAGTACTTGATGTTGTCGAAGTGAATACCTTCGAGGTCGCTGCCCCAGTTCGGCATCGGCTTCTTGTCGAAGGTGCGCAGCGCCTTGAGGCGGATGTCGAGCATCCACTCGGGCTCGCTCTTCTTGGCGGAGATGTCCCGCACGACAGCCTCGGACAACCCGCGCTGCGCGCTGGCTCCGGCTTCGTCGGAATCGGACCAGCCGTAGCCGTAATGACCGAGGGACGCGATGGTCTCTTCCTGCGTGAGCGGCTCGGTGCCTGCTGCCGCAGTGGTAGTCGCCTGGTCTGATGTGACGGTCATGCGAGCTCCTTCCGGAGTCTTGTTTCTTGACGGCTGCTCGGGTTCAGCGAGGGCTGGTCGCTGTGGTCGAGCAGTTCTGACTTTGAAGAACTAGCTGAAAAATCTCTATTCGAACGCTGCACGGTGGCAACGCTCGGTAGAACACTGTGGTCCGGTCATCTACTCCCGGTGGACACGAGGGGCACGTGCGTCGTGCAGGCGCAGTCACCGTTGGCGATGGTCGCCAGACGCTGGACATGAGTCCCGAGCAATTGCCGGAATGCTTGCTGCTCTGCCTCGCACAGTTCCGGAAACTCTTCTGCCACATGGGAAACCGGGCAATGGTGTTGGCAGATCTGCACGCCGTTGCCGACCGGCCGGGTCGACGCTGCGAACCCCACCGCGTTGAAGGCTTCGGCGATTGCGTCCGCTGTCGCCTCGACGTTGTCGACATCTGTCGGATCAGCCGGTTCGACGTCTCCGACGATCGCCTGGACCCGACGCTTGGCGAACTCCTCGATTGCCGCGTCTCCGCCGATTTCACGGAGTTGCCGCATCGCGGCTCCCGCCAGATCGTCGTAAGTGTGGCCGAGGCGGCCGCGACCGGTCGCGGTGATCTGGAACTGCTTGGCGGGACGACCTCGTCCGCGCTGACGCAGCGACGACGCCGAAGCGGTACGGGCTTCGCCCGACTCGATCAACGCATCCAAGTGACGTCGGACACCTGCGGCACTCAAACCGAGGCGTGTGCCGATTTCGGAGGCGGTAATGGGGCCTTCTTCGAGTAGCAGCTTGACCACTGCCGCCCGCGTCTGACCTTCGACGCTCACCGTAACCGGATTTGCGGCAGCACTCGGCGAGGCCGCTACAGTGGGCTGACCTGCAACTTCCTTGCTTCGTGGGTCTGACGCATTTCTTTTCACAACACAAGTGTGACGGAATTCTTTTCGCAGGTCCACTAAGGGCAACCTGCATTACATTCGGGAATATCCAGACAACGTACGTTGTTTGTGCTTGTCTGTCCGGCTGGATGGAGCCGCTACGCTGCCTGATGTGCCGCAGACCCCCGAGAAGACGACGACCGCGCGATCGGCGCGCGCGATCCTGCTGGAAAAACCCAAGGCACTCGCGCTTTCCACAATCGGCGTTCGACCTTTCGGATCCGCTCCCCGGCAGAGCATGGCCGCGGTGCTGCACGGCGACGAGGACGAGCGCCCGGGCCTGAACGCGAAGGAAACCGCACAACTGCGAGGGATCCGCCGATTCGGCGCGACCGGCGCGGTCTTGATGGCAGTCGGAGCGCTCGGCGCCGGCGCACAACCCGTCCTGCAGAATCCGACCGCAGGACTTCGAGTCCTCAGCCTTCCCGGACGTATGCCGACGGTCTCACTCACCATGACGATGACCGGAACCGTGCTCGTCGTTCTCGCCTGGCTGATGATGGGCCGATTTGCAGTCGGGGACATACGCAGCCGTTCCGGCGCACCGCGGCGCATGACCCGTTCCCAGTTGGACCGCACACTCCTGCTGTGGATCCTGCCGCTCTCGGTCGCACCGCCGATGTTCAGCCGCGATGTCTACTCGTATCTGGCACAAAGCGAAATCGCGGCCCGTGGACTCGATCCGTACGCCATCGGCCCCAAGGCGGCACTGGGCGTCGACCACGTTCTCACCCGCACGGTTCCGACGATCTGGCGCGACACCCCGGCTCCGTACGGTCCGTTCTTCCTGTGGCTGGGACGCGGGATCAGCTCACTGACCGGCGACAACATCGTGGCCGGAATCTTCTTGCACCGCTTGCTCGCATTGGCCGGCGTCGCGCTCATCGTGTGGGCGATACCTCGACTGGCCAAGCGATGCGGTGTCTCTGCTGTCAGTTCGCTCTGGCTCGGTGCCGCGAACCCTCTGTTGCTCTTCCACTTGGTGGCCGGCATCCACAACGAAGCGCTCATGCTCGGGTTGATGCTCGCCGGAATCGAGATCGCCCTCCGCGCAGTCGAAGGGTCCGGGCCCATCCGTGGGCAAGCGCTGTTCTATCTCGTTGCGGGATCAGGTTTGATCGCGTTGTCGTCGACCGTCAAGATTCCGTCCTTGCTTGCGCTGGGATTTGTCGGCATGGCCTTGGCTCGGCGTTGGGGTGGAACCTGGAAAGCCCTGGCGGGAGCCGCGATTCTCCTGGGCGTCGTTGCCGCTGTCGTCACGTTTGTCATCAGCGTGGCCAGTGGGCTCGGTATGGGTTGGATCAACACCCTCGACACCGCCACCGCAGTCCGGAGTTGGATGTCCATCCCGACGCTCTTGGGCGTCGGCACGGGATTGGCCGGTGTACTGCTTGGACTCGGCGATCACACGACGGCGATCCTCACGATCACGCGTCCCATCGCGACTCTCGTCGCCATGCTCGTCACCGCACGGATGATGATCTCGGTGTACATGGGCCGCATACACCCGGTCGGTGGACTCGGCATCGCGCTCGGAGCGATCGTTCTCCTGTTCCCCGTCGTTCAGCCGTGGTATCTGCTGTGGGCGATCCTTCCGCTGGCCGCGTGGGCAACCGCACCGATTTTCCGCATCCCTGCCGTCGTCTTCACCTCGATCGTCAGCGTCATGTTGATGTCCAACGGCGCCGAATACCTTCCGTTCATGATCGTGCAGGCCGTCATCGCGACCATCCTCACCGCCGGAACGCTCATCGTCTTCACCCGCAATTCACTCCCCTGGCGTAGCGACAAGCCAGTAGCGGAGATCACGAAAGGCGGACCGGTAGACGAAGACAACTCGGCGGGGGCTTACGCTGATTCCCCGTGACCTCGAGAGCCTCCAGATCGTCGACGCCGGCGGTACAGATCCAGGGTGTCGTCAAGTCCTTCGACGGTGTTCGAGCCGTCGACGGTATCGATCTCACTGTCGAGACGGCCCAGGTCGTTGCCCTGCTCGGCCCCAACGGAGCCGGTAAGACAACCACCGTCGAGATGTGCGAAGGGTTTGTCACCCCCGATGCCGGCACGGTTCGAGTGCTCGGTCTCGACCCCATCGCCGACTCCGGTGAAGTCCGCTCACGAATCGGCGTCATGTTGCAGGGCGGCGGCGCGTACCCCGGGTCCAAGGCCGGGGAAATGCTCGACCTCGTGGCCGCATACTCGGCCGACCCGCTCGATCCCGCCTGGCTCCTTTCCAAACTCGGCCTCACCGATGCGCGCAAGACCCCGTACCGCCGTCTCTCCGGAGGCCAGCAGCAACGACTGTCCCTGGCGTGCGCGCTGGTCGGCCGCCCCGAATTGGTATTTCTGGACGAACCCACCGCTGGGCTCGACGCTCAGGCGCGCCTGCTCGTGTGGGAACTCATCGACGCTCTGCGACGCGACGGCGTGAGCGTCCTGCTCACCACACACCTCATGGACGAGGCCGAAGCACTCGCCGACGAACTGGTCATCATCGACCACGGCAAGATCGTCGCATCGGGAACGCCGGCCGAGGTCACCAGCAAGGGCGCCGAAGGACAACTCCGTCTGACGACGGTTCCCGGTTTGAGCCTCGATTCGCTGGCCGGTTCACTCGCCGGGTTCCGCATCGAGGAATCCAACCCAGGCACCTACGTCGTCGAAGGTGCAATCGATCCGGCAACCGTGGCAACAGTTGCGACGTGGTGTGCCGATCAGGACGTGCTGATCAACGACATTCGCGTCGATCAACGGAGTCTGGAAGACGTCTTCCTCGAATTGACGGGCCGGGAACTGAGGGGATGACGGAGATCAAGGTCATGAACGAAACAGCGTCGAACGGCCAGAGCAGTCCCATCAGCGTTGCCAGAGACCGACGGCTCGCCGAGAACCGCTTCGAGCCAGGCACCTTCTCGCCGGATCCCCGCCCCAATTCGGCGGCCAAGATGCTGGTGGCGCAGACCAAACTGGAGCTAACACTTCTGCTCCGCAACGGTGAGCAATTGCTGCTCACCATGTTCATCCCGATCACCCTGCTCATCGGACTGTGTCTACTTCCGATCGGCGATTTGGGCGATTCTCGGGTCGATACCGTGCTCCCTGGTGTCATGATGGTTGCCGTGATGTCGACGGCGTTCACCGGACAGGCCATCGCCGTCGGATTCGATCGCCGATACGGCGCGCTCAAACGACTCGGTGCAACGCCTCTACCGCGGTGGGGAATCATCGCAGGCAAGAGCGCTGCCGTCATCATCGTCGTGGCGCTGCAGTCGCTGTTGCTCGGCGCTATCGGTTTGGCGTTGGGGTGGCGTCCGTCGTTCGTCGAACTTGTACTCGGCGCAGTGGTCATTGCCATCGGTACTGTCACATTTGCAGCGCTTGGCCTGCTGCTCGGCGGTACATTGCGAGCAGAAATCGTTCTCGCGCTCGCCAACGTCCTGTGGTTCATCATGGTGGGCATCGGCAGTGTGGTCTTCGCCAGCGGTGAACTCCCGACCGCTGTTCACACGCTGGTGCGCATTGTTCCGTCCGGCGCCCTGGCACACGCACTCGAAGCGGCCCTCGACACCTCGATGGACTGGTTCTCGATTCTCGTACTTCTCGTCTGGGCCGCAGTGGCCGGAGTCTGCGCAGCAAGGTGGTTCAAGTTCACGTGAGTACACGACGGACAGCTCAGATCGTCGGCTGTGTGGCCGCAACAGTGATGTTGTGTGCCGGACCCGCAACGGCGACCCCTTCGGTGTCCGGTCCACTCGCACCTGCAAATCCTCACCTCGGTCCCGTCGGTACTTCCACCATGCACGGTGACGCGGGCTCGTCCGACGTCACTCCGCTGCCTGGTCCAGGAACCGGCCCACACGAGGTGACAGCTTTCCCGATGATGGCCGCCTGCCCGACGGTCCTCCAGGGTTCCGACGGCATGATCGTCTCGCTCTGCACGACGATGATCGGCCAGATCCCGACCATCCATTTGATCGATCCGAAGGCCGACGCCACACCGTTGGGCCGGTCGGTCGCGCAACTGCCGCTCGCGAAGGGCAGCCTCCTCGGCGGCGTCTACGCCTACCTCGACAACGAGAACCGTCTCGTAGCCGTCGACGGAAACCGTCAACTGGTCCGCATTTCCCATGCGCAGAATCCGGACGGCAGTTGGCGGCTGGAACTCGCGGATGTCATCGATCTCAGTGGTGCGGTTGCCGCCGACGACAACGTCACCGGCCTCGCCCCGGATTGGGACGGCAATGTCTGGTTCGCCACGGGGCACGGCACCGTCGGGTACGTCGGCGCGGATCGAATCGCGCACAGCATTGCGCTCCCCGAGGGTGAGCAGGTGCAGAACAGCATCTCCACCTCCCCGACGGGCACTGCCGTCGCAACGACCCACGCGCTTTACCAACTGAAGCGAAGTGGCGACGAAGTCGTCATCGACTGGCGTCAGCCGTACGACCGAGGGCCGGCCCGCAATCCGGGTCAGCTCAGCTGGGGAACCGGATCGACTCCGACATACTTCGGCCCGTCGACGGGCAGCGATTTCTTGACCATCGTCGACAACGCCCACCCGACAGTGAGCTTGCACGTCTATCGCGCTGACACGGGCGCCGAGGTGTGCACGCAGCCGGTGTTGTCCGCGGCCAGCAAGGACGGCTCACCGAGTGGCAGCGAGAACTCCCCCGTCGGCATCGGTCATTCGGTCTACGTGGCCGGCACTTACGGATACCCGTACCCCACGACTCCTGAAGGTGCCGGTCCAGCGGTCCCCGCCACGGCACCCTTCAACGGCGGAATGACCCGGGTCGACATAGATCCGGTCGGCTGCCATGTCGTGTGGGACAACACGATTCGTAGCTCCGCGGTACCGCACCTCTCGACGGCGGACGGCTCGATCTACACCGTCACGCGGGACGGTAATCCGAGCACCTCTCCGCTCGACGGGTACTCGTTCGCGGTGATCGACTCGAAGGACGGGTCACAGATCGGTTCGGCTCCGCTGCCGTCGACGATCCTCAACGACACCCTGCAGATGTCGGCACTCATCACCGAGTCGGGCGAGTACTTCCAGGGAACGATCTCAGGAATCGTGCGCGTTCGCGCGAACTGACGCGAGCTGGTCCCGACGACGCGGGGCAGGCGCGCAGCGAGCTGGCCCCAACGACGCGGGGCAGGCGCGCAGCGAGCTGGCCCCAACGACGCGGGGCAGGCGCGCAGCGAGCTGGCCCCAACGACGCGGGGCAGGCGCGAAGCGAGCTGGCCCCAACGACACTGTGTAGTTGATGGGGAACTACGATCGTTGGCGTGGTGAATCGTGTGTATGCCGGATTTTTACGCTTGGTGGATCGACTACCTCTCCCCTCGCTGAAAACGCAGAAAATCATCGCGTTCATCGTGATCCTGACGCAGGGCGGCATCGCTGTCACCGGCGCGGTGGTGCGCGTGACGGACTCGGGACTCGGTTGCCCGACGTGGCCGCAATGCTTCCCCGGTAGCTTCGTCCCGGTCGGCCACGGACAGGTCGCGGTGATTCACCAAGCCGTCGAGTTCGGCAACCGCCTACTCACGTTCCTGGTCGTCATCGTCGCTGCCGCAATCGTGCTCGCGGTGACTCGCGCTCGCCGCCGCAAAGAGGTGCTTGTCTACGCCTGGATGATGCCGCTCGGCACTGTCGTTCAGGCAGTGATCGGCGGTATCACCGTCCTCACAGGTCTCCTGTGGTGGACGGTCGCCATTCACTTGGTTGCGTCGATGCTGATGGTCTGGGTTGCCACGGTGATGTACGCGAAGATCGCGGAACCCGACGAGGCAACAACTCTGGTCGTGATGCCGAAGCCGCTGCGCTGGCTTACCGCGCTGTCCGGTGTCGCGCTCGCCGGCGTATTGGTCGCCGGAACTCTCGTGACGGGTGCAGGTCCCCACGCGGGCGACAAAGGCCTGGACCGCACGGTTCCGCGCCTGGAGGTCGAGATCGTGACGCTTGTTCATCTGCACTCACAGCTGCTGGTCGGATATCTCGCGCTGGTCGTGGGTCTGACATTCGGTCTATATGCGGTCGGGACATCTGCGGCCGTGAAGATCCGTCTGAAGGTCCTGCTCGGACTGATCCTCGCCCAAGCGCTCATCGGGGTCGTGCAGTACTTCACCGATGTGCCGGAAATTCTGGTGATCATGCACGTCGCCGGTGCGGGACTGTGCACGGCTGCGACCGCAGCAGTTTGGGCTGCGGGTAAGATCCGCCAGTACACGCCGACCGATTCGCCGATACCGGCTCTCTGACGCTTCAAGACACGTGTGGGGCGTAGGAACACCAAGAAGTGTTCCTACGCCCCACACGTCATTTCAGGCTTCGTTGCGTGCTTTCGGGAACCGAGTCTGGTTGGCGACCCAACCGGCCATCTTCTTGAAGTGGCCTTCCTGGGGGGTGACGATGCTCGTCAGCTCACGCTCCCACTCGGCAACGGTGACGGTGTCGAACGACGCAACGACGGCATTGGCCGTGGCAAGGTCCTCGACGACCTGATCACCGAGGATGCCGTCGGCACCCACGAGAGTGATGCGAACGCCGGCCAGGCCGACCGGCTGAATGACGGCGCTGGCGGTGCCGCCGTGCTCGGCGACGAACTTGGTGATGGCGTTCACCGTGGACTTCGGCAGTTCCGGCGCGGACGGGGTGGCGTCCGACTTCTCGGTATCGGTGCTCATGACTCGACAATACTGGTCGGTAGCCCGGAAGCGACACCAGGCATGGACTGAGCGTCGGCCGTTCCGGGTGTAGAACAGAAACCATGCGAGCCATCTACGTGACCGAGACCGGCGGACCAGAGGTTCTGACTCTGACCGAACAACCCGAACCGACACCCGGCCCAGGCGATCTACTCGTCAGGACCGAAGCGATCGGCATCAATTTCATCGACACGTATTTCCGAATGGGCCAGTACAAGCGTCCGCTCCCCTACATTCCCGGCGACGAAGGCAGCGGCGTCGTCGAAGCTGTCGGTTCCGACGTCACCGAATTCGCCGTTGGTGACCGTGTCGCGTGGGCGGCCGCCACGGGCAGCTACGCCGAGAAGGTGGCCGTTCCCGCCGCAGTCGCGGTGAAGGTGCCCGACGGTGTACCGGCATCGGCCGCAGCGTCGGCGCTCCTGCAGGGGATGACGGCGCACTACCTCGCGAAGTCGACGTATCCGATCCAGAGCGGCGACACCGTGCTCGTGCATGCAGGCGCGGGCGGCGTCGGGTTGATCCTGACGCAGATGGCCGTCAGCCTCGGGGCGAAGGTCATCACGACTGTGTCGTCGGATGCGAAGGAAGAACTCTCGCGCGGCGCCGGTGCCTCGGAGGTCCTGCGGTACGACGAGGACATCGCAGCGCGAGTCCGGGAGTTGACCGGCGGCGAAGGAGTAGCGGCGGCATACGACGGCGTCGGCGCGACAACTTTTGATTCGAGCTTGGCTTCCGTCCGTATTCGCGGCACTGTCGCGTTGTTCGGTGCGGCCAGTGGCCCGGTTCCGCCCGTCGATCCGCAGCGGCTCAATTCATCGGGTTCGTTGTTCCTGACGCGTCCGACGCTCGCGCATCACATTCGCACTCGTGAGGAACTGACCTGGCGTGCCGGCGATGTCTTCGACGCCATTGCGGCCGGGAAGCTCGATATTCGCGTCGGCGCCGAGTATCCCCTCGCCGACGCGGCAACAGCCCATCGGGATCTGGAAGGTAGAGCAACGACCGGGTCGATCGTTCTGATCCCCTAGCGAAGTGCTGTGCGCCTTCATTAACCGCGGGCGGTTAATAAAGGCGCACAGCAGAATCAGCTGAGCATGTCGCTGATCGTCTGGAGTCCGAGAACCGAGTCGACAGCGAGGCCGACGAAAACGATCGCAAGATAGTTGTTCGACTGCAGGAACAGGCGCAGCGGCTTGACCTGAGCACCGCCGCGAACGCTGCGGTACAGCTGATGAGCCATGAGCAGGAACCACGCACCGGCGACGATGGTGATTGCGGCGTAGATGACGCCCGACGCGGGGACGAGGACAAGCGTCGTGACGACCATCGCCCAGCTGTAGAACAGGATCTGCTTGGTCACGTGCTCCTCGGTGGCGATCACCGGAAGCATGGGAACACCTGCCGCCTTGTAATCCTCTTTGTATCGCATCGCGAGCGCCCAGGTGTGCGGCGGCGTCCAGAAGAAGATGATCAGGAACAGCACGACGGGCTGCCAGCTCAGCGACCCGGTGACAGCGGCCCAGCCTACGAGGACGGGCATACATCCGGCTGCGCCACCCCAGATGACGTTCTGCCAGGTACGACGCTTGAGAACCATCGTGTAGATGAGGACGTAGAACGCGATCGTGATCACGACGAGGATGCCGGCCAGGAGGTTGGCTCGCCACCACAGCCACAGGAACGACGCGAGTCCGAGAAGAAGTCCGAAGACGAGTGCGTTACGGGTCGGCACCGCCTCGCGGGCCAACGGACGCTTCGCGGTGCGCTTCATGACCTTGTCGATGTCGGCGTCGACGACGCAGTTGAGCGAGTTCGCACTCGCTGCGCCCATCCAGCCACCGAAGAGGGTGCTGAGGATCAGAACGATGTCGACCGTTCCGCGATCGGCCAGCAGCATTGCCGGAATGGTTGCCACCAACAACAATTCGATAACTCGCGGCTTCGTGAGCGCGATATAAGCCAGAACCTTGCCCGTTGCGCGACCCCACACCGTATCGGTATTGGTCGCCCGCGGGGCGGCACCTGGGCTGCCGAAGCCATGTCCGCTCGGCTGTTGCCCTGTCCGCACGTTCTCTCCTTGCACCACGCGTTACCGCACTAACTGTTCACGACACACTGCTGACACTGTCCTCTACTACGAACGATGGTAGACCGCAGCCATTGAGGAACCGAATCGACCCGGACAGCCAGGACCATTAGGCTGGGTTACGCAGTGGAGGGACACCCCACCCTCGCAATCCACGTACACCATGTCAGGAGACATCTGCCAGTGTCGATCACAGACGAGATCCACGTCCTCACGCAACCCGTCCACCCCTCGGACTGGACCGACCTGGACACCAAGGCTGTCGATACCGCCCGCGTGCTCGCCGCCGACGCGGTTCAGAAGGTCGGCAACGGCCATCCCGGAACTGCAATGAGCTTGGCGCCGTTGGCATACACCCTCTTTCAGCGCATCATGCGCCACGATCCTTCGGATGCAGAATGGGTCGGCCGTGACCGCTTCGTTCTTTCCTGTGGCCATTCGTCCTTGACGCTGTACACCCAGCTCTACCTGTCGGGCTACGGTCTCGAGCTTGCTGACCTCGAAGCTCTCCGCACATGGGGCGCACTGACCCCCGGTCACCCCGAGGTCGGCCACACCGTCGGTGTCGAGATGACCACCGGTCCGCTCGGCCAGGGCCTTGCGTCCGCAGTCGGCATGGCCATGGCTGCGCGTCGTGAGCGCGGGCTGTTCGATCCGGAGACCCCGGTCGGCTCCTCCCCCTTCGACCATCACATCTACGTGATCGCGTCCGACGGTGACATCGAGGAAGGCGTCACCTCCGAGGCGTCGTCACTCGCGGGTGTCCAGGAACTGGGCAACCTGATCGTCTTCTACGACGACAACAAGATCTCCATCGAGCACGACACCGCCATCGCTCTCGGCGAAGATGTCGGAAAGCGCTACGAGGCGTACGGCTGGCACGTTCAGCACGTCGATGGCGGCGAGAACGTCTCCGGCATCCTCGACGCGGTTGCCGCTGCCAAGGCCGTCGTCGATCGTCCGTCCATCATCTTGCTCCGCACCATCATCGGTTTCCCGGCGCCGAAGAAGATGAACACCGGCGACGTTCACGGCTCCGCACTCGGTGCCGACGAGGTCGCCGCGGTCAAGGAAGCCCTCGGGTTCGATCCGAGCAAGTCCTTCGACGTCGACGCCGACGCTCTGGCTCACGCCCGTGAGGTCGTCTCGCGCGGAGCCGACGCACACAAGGCATGGCAGGTCGAGTTCGACGCGTGGGCCGCACGTGAGTCCGAGCGCAAGGAACTCTTCGACCGCCTGTTCGCCGGTGAGTTCCCTGCCGGCTGGGCCGACGCTCTCCCGACCTACGAGGCCGACGCCAAGGGCGTTGCGACTCGCAAGGCCTCCGGTTCGGCTCTCAACGCGCTCGGACCGATCCTGCCCGAGCTGTGGGGCGGTTCCGCCGACCTCGCCGGCAGCAACAACACCACCATCAAGGGCGCAGATTCGTTCGGCCCCTTCTCCATCTCCACGAGCGACTGGACTGCGCAGCCTTACGGCCGCACGCTTCACTTCGGTATCCGTGAGCACGCGATGGGCTCGATCCTCAATGGCATCGCGCTGCACGGCCCGACCCGCCCGTACGGCGGAACCTTCATGGTCTTCTCCGACTACATGCGTCCGGCGGTTCGCCTGGCTGCACTGATGAAGACTGCCGTCACCTACGTCTGGACCCACGACTCGATCGGTCTCGGCGAAGACGGCCCGACTCACCAGCCGGTCGAGCACCTCGCTGCTCTTCGTGCGATCCCGAACCTCGCCGTCGTCCGCCCGGGTGACGCCAACGAGACCTCGTTCGCATGGCAGGCAGCACTCGAGAACAAGACGGGCCCGACGGCTCTGGCGCTCACCCGCCAGGACATCCCGGTTCTCGAAGGCACCAAGGAGAAGGCTGCCGAAGGCGTCAAGCGCGGCGCTTACGTCCTCGTCGACGCTGCCAACGGTTCGCCCGAGGTCATCTTGCTTGCGACCGGTTCCGAACTGCATCTGGCCACCGAGGCTCGCGAGACCCTCGAAGCTCAGGGCGTCGCAACCCGCGTCGTTTCCGTGCCGTGCCTCGACTGGTTCCTCGAGCAGGATCAGGCGTACCGCGACGAGGTCATTCCGCCCGCCGTCCGCGCACGCGTGTCCGTCGAAGCCGGTATCGCAATGCCGTGGTGGCGCATCCTCGGCGACGCCGGCCAGGCCGTCTCGCTCGAGCATTACGGCGCTTCCGCCGATTACAAGACCTTGTACCGGGAGTTCGGCATCACCGCCGACGCGACTGTCGAAGCCGCGCAGCGCTCCCTCGCATCTGTGAAGGGATGATCTCGATGACACAGAACGTGAATACCGAAAAGCTCTCCGCTGCAGGCGTTTCCATCTGGCTTGACGACCTCTCGCGAGATCGCATCCAGTCCGGCAACTTGCAAAACCTCATCGACACGAAGTCGATCGTGGGTGTCACGACCAACCCGTCGATCTTCCAGGCGGCACTGTCCAAGGGCTCCGACTACGACGCTCAGGTTCGCGAGTTGGCCGAGCGCGGCGCCGATGTCGACGCCACCATCACGGCCGTCACCACCGACGACGTGCGCGCTGCGTGCGACATCTTGGCCCCGCAGTTCGAGGCATCGAACGGCGTCGACGGCCGCGTGTCCATCGAGGTCGATCCTCGTCTGGCGCACGACACCGACGCGACTGTCGCGCAGGCGATCGAGCTGCACAAGATCGTCGACCGCCCGAATGTCCTCATCAAGATCCCCGCAACGCTGGCCGGTATCCCCGCCATCGCCAAGGTGATCGGTGAAGGCATCAGCGTCAACGTCACTTTGATCTTCTCGGTCGAGCGCTACGAAGCTGTCATGGGCGCGTACCTCGACGGTCTGGACACCGCCAAGGCTGCCGGCCGCGACATCTCGTCCATCGAGTCGGTCGCCTCGTTCTTCGTCTCCCGTGTGGATTCCGAGATCGACAACCGCCTCACGGCGATCGGCACGCCGGAAGCTCTCGAGCTTCGTGGCAAGGCTGCACTCGCAAACGCTCGTCTGGCGTACAACGCGTACCAGCAGATCTTCGAGGTGCAGCCGCGCTTCCAGGCTCTCCTGGCCGATGGCGCCAAGGCTCAGCGCCCGCTGTGGGCGTCGACCGGCGTGAAGAACCCGGATTACCCGGACACGCTCTACGTCACCGAGCTGGTTGCGCCCAACACGGTCAACACCATGCCGGAGAAGACGCTCGACGCTCTCGCCGACCACGGTGAGATCACGGGCGACACGATTTCGGGCACCGCTCAGGACTCGCAGGTCGTCTTCGATCAGCTCGCAGCTGTCGGCATCGATCTTGCGGACGTGTTCAAGGTCCTCGAGACCGAGGGCGTCGACAAGTTCGAGGTGTCCTGGAACGAGTTGCTCGACGCAACTGCCGAGCAGCTTCGCGCAGCAACCCAGAAGAGCTGAGCCTGTGAGCGATTCCGCGGCGGCATCAGATTGGGTGAATCCCCTTCGGGACAGCACCGACAAACGGCTTCCGCACATTGCGGGGCCCTGCGCCCTGGTGATCTTCGGTGTTACCGGCGACCTCGCCAGGCGCAAGCTCATGCCAGCCATCTACGACCTCGCCAACCGTGGACTGTTGCCGCCCGGATTCGCTCTGGTCGGGTTCGCCCGGCGTGAATGGACGGACGAGGACTTCGCGAACGTCGTCCTCGAAGCAGTCAAGGACGGTGCTCGCACCAAGTTCCGTCAGGACGTCTGGGAGAGGCTCGCCGAAGGTATCCGGTTCGTGGAGGGCAGTTTCGACGAGGCCGAGGCCTTCCAGAACCTGTCCGAGACGTTGGCCACCCTCGACAACGAACGTGGTATCGGCGGCAATCACGGGTTCTACCTTGCGATTCCGCCCAACGCGTTTCCTCAGGTGCTCGAGCAACTGTCGGCGTCGGGCCTCGCGCAGGCCGAGGACGGTCAGTGGCGACGAGTTGTCATCGAGAAGCCGTTCGGTCACGACCTCGAGAGCGCTCGCGAACTGAACGCCGTCGTCAACAAGGTGTTCCCCGAGGACACGGTCTTCCGTATCGACCACTACCTCGGCAAGGAAACGGTCCAGAACATCCTGGCTCTGCGCTTCGCGAACCAGTTGTTCGATCCGATCTGGAACGCGCACTACGTCGACCACGTCCAGATCACGATGGCCGAGGACATCGGCCTAGGTGGCCGTGCCGGGTACTACGACGGCATCGGCGCGGCCCGTGACGTGATCCAGAACCACCTGCTCCAATTGCTCGCGTTCACGGCGATGGAAGAACCCATCAGCTTCGAACCGCTCAATCTGCAGGCGGAGAAGATCAAGGTTCTTTCGGCAACGCGTCTGGCCGAACCACTCGACGAGACCACTGCCCGCGGACAATACGAAGGTGGTTGGCAGGGCGGGTTGCCGGTAGTCGGACTCCTCGAAGAAGAGGGCTTCGCAGCGGACTCCACAACGGAGACCTTTGCCGCCATCACCCTCGAGGTCGACACCCGTCGCTGGGCGGGCGTGCCGTTCTACCTGCGCACGGGCAAGCGTCTCGGCCGCCGCGTCACCGAGATCGCCGTGGTCTTCAAGCGCGCACCACACCTGCCGTTCGACAAGACCATGACCGAAGATCTCGGCCAGAACGCACTCGTGATCCGCGTGCAGCCTGACGAGGGCGTCACCATGCGGTTCGGCTCGAAGGTTCCCGGATCGAGCATGGAAGTCCGTGACGTCAACATGGACTTCTCGTACGGTCAGGCTTTCACCGAGTCGTCACCGGAGGCGTACGAGCGACTCATCCTCGACGTGTTGCTCGGCGAGCCGTCTCTCTTCCCCGTCAATGCCGAAGTCGAATTGTCTTGGGAAATCCTCGATCCCGTCCTCGAACACTGGGCAGCCGGCGGCAAGCCGGAACCCTACGAGGCTGGAACGTGGGGACCACCGTCTGCGGACGAAATGATGCAACGCACCGGACGCGAATGGAGGCGACCCTAGTGATTCTCGATTTGCCCTCCACCACCACGGTCCAGGTCAGCAAGAAACTGGTCGAGGTACGTAAGACCGGCGGCGCTGTCACCTTGGGACGTGTGCTCACGCTTGTCGTCTGCACCAGGGACACCGGGAACGCCGAGGCCGCAATCGAGGCCGCCAACGAAGCAAGCCGCGAGCACCCCTGCCGCGTCATCGTGCTTCTGCGTGGCGACGAGCAGAGCGAGCCTCGGCTCGATGCTCAGATCCGCGTCGGTGGGGATGCCGGCGCCTCTGAGGTCGTGGTGCTGCGCCTCTACGGTCCCCTGGCGGACCACGAGAGCAGCGTCGTCATCCCGTTCCTGCTCCCCGACACACCGGTAGTCGCGTGGTGGCCCCTCGAGGCACCCGAGATTCCGGCGAAGGACCCCGTCGGAAAGCTTGCGATCCGTCGTATCACCGACGCCACCGGTGCCCCGGATCCGACTGCCACCATCAAGGGACGACTCGCGTCGTACACCGCCGGTGACACCGATCTCGCCTGGAGTCGCGTCACCTACTGGCGCGCACTGCTCGCGTCGGCTCTCGATCAGCCGCCGCACGAGAAGATCACCTCAGCGGTGGTCTCCGGTCTCAAAACCGAACCGGCACTGGATATTCTCGCCGGTTGGTTGGCTGCCAAGATCGACGGTCCGGTCATCCGACGTACGGGTGAGCTCACCGTCGAGCTGAAGCTGGAGACTCGCAGCATCTCCATCAGCCGCCCACAGGAGGGTACGACCGCAACCCTGATCCGCACCGGTCAGCCCGACTCGCTGGTCTCGCTCGGTCGTCGAGAGACGCGCGATTGCCTCGCCGAGGAATTGCGTCGGCTCGATCCGGACGAGATCTACGAAGAAGCTCTGGCTGGGTTGGACAAGGTGACCTATGAGTGATGTTGTCGTAGAGAAGTTTCCCGACGCCGGCCAACTGGTCGATGCCGCTGCCGCACGCCTGGTCACGACAATCGTTGATGCCCAGAAGGCTCGCGGGTTCGCATCCATCGTGCTGACGGGTGGCGGAACCGGGATCGCACTTCTCGAGAAGTTGCGTGACGCTCCCGGCGACATCGACTGGTCGCAGATCGATCTGTACTGGGGCGACGAACGGTTCCTGCCGTCCGGCGATCCCGAGCGGAATGAAGTCCAGGCTCGTGAGGCGCTTCTCGATCACGTGCCGGTCGATCCCGACAGGGTGCATGCGATGGCCGCATCCGACGGTATCTACGACGGTGATCCGCACGGGGCGGCGACGGCGTACGAACAACTGCTGGGCGCTCAGGCACACGGCAATCAGGTTCCGACGTTCGACGTGCACCTGCTCGGCATGGGTGGAGAAGGACACGTCAACTCGTTGTTCCCGCACACCGACGCCGTTCGCGAGGAAGCTCGTTTCGTTGTCGCGGTGACGGACTCCCCCAAGCCGCCACCGGTACGGATCACCCTGACGTTGCCTGCTGTTCGGCGTGCCAAAGAGGTCTGGCTGCTCGTCTCGGGTGCTGCAAAGGCCGAGGCCGTTGCCAAAGCTGTCGGAGGTGCTTCGTCCGAGGACTGGCCGTCCGCCGGCGCCACCGGTTTGGTGGCGACGCGTTGGTTCCTCGATACGGACGCTGCCTCGCAGCTCTGATCTGATTTCACGGATCTGATTTCACACCGGGCCGGGAATCGTCTTCAGGCGATTCCCGGCCCGGTGGTACATCGAGGACATTTTCACAGTGGCGAGTCATGACTACCCGCTGAGTCCGGATCCGATGCGAATTTCCTTTTGACGGAACGGAACTCAATCCCGAGATCCCTTGTCTCCAACGGGCACTCTGCCCTGCACAATGATTCATCTCTCCCCCTGTCTCGTTCTTTCGAGCGATTACTACCTTGGACGCCGCGAAGTAGGGTTCGGTTCCGCAGATCGCTTTCACTCTTGAACGAAGCAATCCAGGCGAGAACAATCGAACAATGTCGTGGACACCGAATCCGGATGCACTTCGCGGGCGAGTGGCTGTTGTTGCCGGGGCGACGAGGGGCGCCGGACGCGGAATCGCCGCAGCCCTGGGTGAGGCCGGTGCAACCGTCATCTGCACTGGCCGGAGCACATCTGCCGGAATACTTCAGTCGGACTATCCGCGCGGCGAAACCATCGAGGAGACGGCAGAGCTTGTCACCGAACTGGGCGGCGTCGGCGTGCCGATTGCCGTCGATCATCTCAAGAGCAAACAAGTGGCTGATCTCGCCGAACGCGTGCGCGCCGACTATCAACATATCGACATCTTGGTCAATGACATCTGGGGCGCGGAACTACTCAAGGGTGGGCCGGCGGAGTGGAACACGCCGGTGTGGGAACACGATCTGGACAAGGGCTTTCACATTCTGCGCCTGGCGATCGACACCCACATCACCACGTCGCACCACCTCCTGCCGCTGATGATCGATCGGCCAGGCGGACTGGTCGCCGAAATAACCGACGGCACTACCGAATACAACGCATCGAACTATCGCATCTCGGTGTTCTACGACCTGGCGAAGGTATCCGTGAACAGGCTTGCATTTTCGCAAGGCCACGAACTTGCCCCGTTCGGCTGTACTGCCGTCGCCATCACTCCGGGGTTCCTGCGATCGGAGATGATGCTCGACAATTTTGGTGTCGGCGAATCGAATTGGCGTGACGCTTTGTCGCCGGAGCGGGATGGGCCGACTGCACCTCCGGATTTTGCCCGCTCCGAGTCACCAAGATTCACAGGACGTGCGATCGCCGCCCTCGCCGCCGATTCGAATCGGAAGCGATGGAATCAGCGATCGGTCAGTTCAGGCGAACTCGGAACGGCATACGGGTTCACCGACACCGACGGCAGCCGCCCCGATTTTTGGCGAGCCAACTGAATCCGACAGTGATTAAGATCCGTTTCATGGCCGAATTCGCGACGATCGACGATTACATCGCGTCGTTTCCCACCGACGTGCAGCGATCCCTCGGGAGCATCCGCGAGACGATCCACAGCACTGTTCCCGGCCTCGATGAAACCATCAGCTATCAGATGCCGACCATGACGGTGAATGGGAAGAACCTGGTTCACTTCGCAGGCTGGAAACACCACATCTCGATGTACCCACTCCCGGCAGGTGACGCAGAGTTCGAGAAGTCCGTCGACCCGTACCGGGCTGCGAAATCAACCGTGAAGTTCCCGCTGAACAAACCGATCCCCCTCGATCTCGTGGCTCGAATCGTCGAATTGCTCGCGCAGCGCCACTAACCTCAGTTCCCGTCGGAGCCTTGTGAGAGCGTATGGCCGTGCAGAGACAACCCATCCGACGCATCAAGGCCGGGACATCGTCGGGCGCTGACGTAGGCAGCTGGCCGATGACGGTGCCCGCGGTTGCGCAGATCATTCAGGACGGTCTTGAACTTCCACCGGGTGTCACCATTCTGGTCGGCGAAAACGGAGCGGGGAAGTCGACCGTCATCGAAATTCTTGCCGCCGTTCTCGGTCTCAATGCCGAAGGCGGGTCGACCAATACGCGACATCAGACCAGATCGAGTGAACCGAGCGCCCTCGACCTTGTGGTCGAGCGGAGCCCCGGCGCGTCGAAGTGGGCGTACTACCTCCGAGACGAAACCTTGCACGGGTTGTACACGTATTTGGAGGACAACCCCAATCCCACGCGACCTGAACCGCTTTACCATCACCTCTCCCACGGTGAGGCGCTGCTCGAGATCTTGTCGTCGAGGACCTCCGACGGCGGCTTCTATCTGATCGACGAACCCGATGCCGCACTCTCATTCCAAGGGACCTTGACGCTGGTCGCGCTGCTCGGTGAGCTGGTGGAATCTGGCGCGCAGGCGGTGATCGCGACGCACTCGCCGATCATCGCGGCACTGCCGAACGCCAATCTGCTCGAGATCGGCGAATGGGGAATCCGAGCCGCGAGCTGGGAGGACCTCGATCTGGTCTCGAACTGGCAGCGGTTCCTTCACGACCCGCAGACGTACCTGCGCCACCTGATCTAACCTGGAACTCCACCCCAGGAGGCATCCATGGCATACGACAAGGCGCTGGCTGAGCGTATCCGCGATGCGCTCTCGGGCGAGAGCGACGTCGAAGAAGTAAAGATGTTCGGTGGGCTGAGCTTCATGGTGAACGGGAAGCTGGCCGCCAGTGCGAACTCACACGGCAACATCATGGTTCGGTGTGACCCCGATCGAGTTGACGAACTCCTGACGCACAAGGGTGCAAGTTGGCCCGAGATGCGGGGTAAGCCGATGAGCAAGGGATGGATCGTCGTCGACCGAACCGGGACGAGTTCGAACGTCGAGTTCAATGCGTGGATCAAGGAAGCTCTGGACTTCGTGCACTGACTGGTACTGCCGGTTCGATCAATTTCGCTCGATTCGGCAAAAAGTGAAGTGGGCGGCCCTAGACTCCGAAAAAGCATTGGATTGGGCGCCACGACGGCGCGGAGGAAAGGTGGTCCGTCGCGTGACGTTCACACCCAATCAGCCGGATCACCAACGCGCCTTCGGGTTTCAGCCGCCGTCGACCCGCGCAATTCCCTCCCTCATGCCCGACCGTTTCGGACCTAGCCTCATCGGCTCGCTGTGGGCGTGCGCCGGGATCGTCGCCGGAAGCCTCGGCCCGTGGACGTCGTCCTCCGCCCTCGACCACAGTGGTATCGACGAATGCGGAGTGATCACACTCGTCCTCGCTCTGGGCTCGGTAACCGCGCTTATCACCCTCATGGTTCGAGACGTCACGCCCGAGATGAAGAATCACTGCACGGGACCGCTGGTGGGAATCGCCGTCTTGATCGTTGCCGTCGGAAACGCCGCGTCCATTGTGCGACGTAGTACCGAGGTCGCAGGGCACACCGCCGGACCGTCCATCGGGTGGGGACTGTGGGTGGTCATCGCGTCTGCAGTGATCCTGTGCATCATGTCGTCGTCCGTCGCGCACATGATCAGGTTTCAGGCAGCAATGATCACAAGGTCTTGATCAGCCCGCCGTCGATCACGAAATCCGCGCCCGTCACGTTCCCCGCGCGATCGCTGGCGAGGAACAACACCAGGTCCGCTACCTCTTCGGGAAAGGTGAAGCGGCCTGTCTCGGCGCCGGCGGCGGCACTTTCGACGATATCGTCGGCCGCTGAACCATTCGCCTTCGCCAGCGTCGAGGCCACTCCGTGCTTGCCGAGCCACAACTCCGTCTGCACCGGACCAGGGCTGACGGTATTGACGCGGATCCCCTTCCCTCCCAGTTCTTTCGACAACGACTTCGAGAAGTTGGTCAACGCCGCTTTGGCGGCGCTGTAGTCGATCACCGTGGGATCAGGCAAGAATGCGTTGACCGAACTGATCGTCACGATGCTCCCGCCACCTCTGCGGATCAACTCCGGCAGCGCAGCGCGAACAGTGCGTACAGCCGACAAGAACGTCAGATTGAACGACGACGCCCACTCTTCGTCCGTGATAGCCGCGAAGCCGCTCGTTCTCGGAGTGACGGCGCCGACGTTGTTGACCAAGATGTCGACGCCGCCCCTCGCTGCTGCAACCTCGAGCAGTCGGGTAGATCCTTCGACACTCGCGAGGTCGACGCCGACAAAGGTGACGGCGCCGCCGGACTGCAGCGATTCGAGTTCCGGCGAGAGCGTCCGCGAGCCCGCGACGACGTGGACTCCCTCGGCCACCAAGGCCCGAGTGATCGCCAACCCGATACCTTTTCCCGCGCCGGTAACCACGGCAGTTCGTCCGTCCAATTGCAGATCCACTGCGGTCCCCGTTCGGTCCGGTGCGCAGCGTTGGGTGTGCGTGCGACAGCTCTAGAGTCGCCGCACGCACACCCTGGTAAACCTGCAGAACCAGCCGCTGTTACCTAGCCACTGTTACGAAGCGCAGTGGCCAGGCCGTTCATCGTCAGCTGGATACCCCGACGCACCTGATCGCTCTCGTCGCCGGAACGGTACCGACGGATCAGCTCGACCTGTAGATGGTTGAGAGGTTCGAGGTACGGGAACCGGTTGTGGACCGAACGCTCGAGGCCCGAGTTGTCGGCAAAGAGGTTCTCGTTGCCTGTGATTGCCTTGTACATGCGAATTGTGCGTTCGTGCTCGTCGGTGATCATTCCGAAGACTCGATCGCGCAGTTCGGCGTCGGGCACGAGGTCCGCGTAGCGGGCCGCCAAACCGAGATCAGACTTCGACATCACCATGGCCATGTTCGAGAGCACGGTTCGGAAGAACGGCCACTTCTCGTACAGGCCCGTCAACGTGGCAAGCCGAGTGTCGTCTCCGTCTATCCATCTTTCGAACGCGGCGCCGGTTCCGTACCAACCCGGAAGCATCACGCGAGACTGACTCCACGAGAGCACCCAAGGAATGGCACGCAGATCGGAAATCGCCTTGGTCTGCTTGCGAGAGGCCGGACGAGAGCCGATGTTGAGTGCTCCGATCTCGGCGACCGGCGTCGACGCTTCGAAGTACTGCACGAATCCTGGTGTGTCGTGCACCAATTCGGTGTACGCGGTGCGGGCGAGTGCCGCCAACTCGTCCAACACCGCGTAGGCCGCATCTGCGTCGCTGCCAAGACCTTCGACGTCGAGCAACGTCGACTCGATAGTCGCGGCGATGAGTGTTTCGAGGTTGCGGTGCGCCAGACGCGGTTCGGCGTACTTGGCCGCAATCACCTCACCCTGCTCGGTGATTCGCAGAGAACCAGCGACGGCACCGGGGGGCTGCGCGAGAATCGCTTCGTAGCTCGGTCCGCCGCCACGTCCGACGGTTCCGCCGCGGCCGTGGAAGAGCCTCAACCTGATTCCGCTCTTACGCGCGGCATCGACGAGGTCGAGTTCGGCACGGTACAGCGCCCAGTTGGCGGCCAAGTACCCGCCGTCCTTGTTCGAGTCGGAGTACCCGAGCATCACTTCCTGACTGTCACCGCGCGAACGGACGATCGCACGATAGATCGGGATGTCGAGCGTCGCCAGCAATGTGTCGGCGCCGCCCTGCAGATCCTCGATCGTCTCGAACAACGGGACGATGCCGATCGGGCAGGAGGGTTCGCTACCGACGCCCGGATCGAGCACCCCGACCTCTTTGAGCAGCACCGCAGCTTCGAGCATGTCGCTGACCGAGGTACACATGCTGATGATGTAGTTGGGTACTGCGCCCGCTCCGAGAACCCGCACTGCCTTGGCGCCGGCCGCCATGATGGCCAGTTCCTTGGTGGTCAATTCGCTGAACTCGGCGTCCGGCGAAGTCAGTGGTCGCCGCGTCGTCAACTCGGCCGACAGCAGTTCGACTCGATCGGCTTCCGGCAAGGACGTGTAGTCCGGGTGAACTCCGGCCCACGCCAGAAGTTCTGCGACGACGCTTTCGTGTACCTCGGAGTTCTGCCGCATGTCCAGACCGGACAGGTGAAAGCCGAACACCTCCACCGCTTCTCGGAGCCGATCGAGTCGATCGTCGGCGATGGTCTCGTCGCCGAAACGACGCAACGAGGTGTCGATGATTCCGAGATCCCGCTGCAGTTGTGCCGGGTCGGTGTACGCCTCGAGTCCGTCGTCGGAGCCGTGGGCGGGCAACTCCCCCAGTACCGTCAGTGCGGTTGCGCTCAATCGCCCGCGGATGCCGCGAATCGCGCGACGGTAGGGCTCGTCGGCCCGGAATGCAGAATCGTCGCCGGAGGTAGACGCCAGCAGATCGAGTTCGGGCGTGACGGACACCAACCGCGCCGACATCGACAGTTCACGCTCGAGATGTTCGAGTTCCTCGAGGTGATGCTCGAGAGCAGTCGCCGCAGCGCGCGACGTGGCGCGCTGGACGATTTCGCCGGTCACGTACGGATTGCCGTCCCGGTCACCGCCAATCCACGAACCCGGCCTCAGGATCGGTTCCGGCAGGAGCCCGGCGTCCGGCCAACGCGTGCGCAGAGCTTTGCGGACCTCGGCATTGATCTTCGGAATCACCTCGAACAACGCCGCGTCGTAGTAGCGCAGGCCTACCTCGATTTCATCCTGGATACGGAGGCGGCTGAGCCGGATCAGAGCCGTCTGCCACAGGGTCAGGATCTGACGGCGCAATTGCAGATCGACATCAGCGGTTTCTGCGACGCTCAGCGCCGTGCGCTCGCGGTATCGCATCAACTCGGTGATCCGACTCTGCGTCTCGAACACCGTGCGGCGTCGAGTCTCCGTCGGGTGAGCGGTGATGACGGGTGAGACCAGGGCGCCCCGCAGCGCTTCTTCGACGGTAGCCGAATCGATATCGGCTGCATCGAGTTTGGTGTACGTGGCGGCGAGAGTGCTGTCGCGGGGCGGCTCACCCGCGTTGACGTGGATGGCCCGTCGACGCTCGCGGTGGATGTCCTCGGCCAGGTTGGCGAGCAGCGCGAAGTGACTGAACGCACGAATGACGGGAATGGCGTCGTCCGTACTGATTTCGGCGAACAGCGACACCAGTTCGGCGCGGTCGATCTCCGACCGACGGACTCGGAACGACTCGACACGGGCTCGCTCGACCAGATCGAAAACATTGTCGCCGGCTTGCTCTCGCACTATTTGTCCGAGTATTCCGCCGAGAAGCCGGATGTCTTCGCGCAGCGGCTCGGTGGCCTCTCGCGGTGTTTCTCGATGCGACGCGGTTTCAGTCATCACTCAATTATCGACCGAAACAAAGAACCCCGCTCGATAGGCGGGGTTCCGTGTCTGAAATTCGTGTGTGAAAAACTACCGGCTGCAAGTCATGAGCCGAGAATCAGGCGAACTTGATCTCCAGGCCGATGCCGACGATCGAGATGAGCCAGATCAACGCGGTGAAGACCGTCAACCGGTCGAGGTTCTTCTCGACAACAGTCGATCCGGACAGGCTGGACTGGACACCGCCACCGAACAGACTCGACAAACCGCCGCCCTTACCGCGGTGCAGGAGCACCAAGGCGATGAGGAGCAAGCTGGTGATGACCAGCAGGATATCCAGGAACAGTTTCATGTCTGTCTACGTCCACCAATCCAATAGGGACAACTACAACCGATAACACCATACAGGCGCGCACAGATAGCCTGACCACATACCCGCCTCGCACATGACTTTGCACCCGGCCAGGCACGACTCTTGGTCAGTGGCATCGATCACACTGTCGAGATACCGATTCAGTAGTTTTTCAGTTGACGCGACTCTACCTCCGAAAGGCCGGCTCCATGCTTTCCGACACTGCCCTGCCCGACACTGCCCTGTCAGACATACCCCTGCCTGACACACCACGTCTGGCTTCGATTCACAACTTCCGCGACGTGGCCGGCCCCGGGTACGTCACGACCAGCGGACAGGCGATGAGCCGCGGAGTTTTCTACCGCGCAAACGTGCTGACGCCCTCGCCTGAGGATCTTGCGATCGTGGAATCGCTGGGGCTGACTGCCGTCTACGACGTGCGCTCCGAAACCGAAGCGAACGAAACTCCCGACACCGTGCCTACGCCGGCTATGTACGCCCACATTCCCATCCTGTCCGGCAACATCCACGCCGAAGCGATGGCTCTCCGAACAGCGGACGCTGCAACAGCTTTCATGCAGAACATCAATCGCAGCTTTGTCGCAGACCCGGTCACTCGCAGCGGATTCTCGCAGTTGTTCGCCGCCCTGGCCACTACCGCCGGGCCGCAACTCTTCCACTGCACGGCAGGCAAGGACCGAACAGGCTGGGCAGCAGCACTACTGCAGACACTCGCCGGTGTACCGCGCGAAACGATCATGGCGGACTACCTGCTCACGAATACGTACTCGGCCGAGTACATCGATGCGACGGTCGCAACGATCGCCGCCGCCACAGATGCAGACAAGGGCGAGGTGATCCGGTTGCTGCTGTCCGTCGACGCAAGTTACCTGGGCGCTGCCTTCGAGCAGGTGGAACACCACTACGGGACCGTCGAGAACTATCTGACCACCGGGTTGGACCTTGCTCCCGAACTCGTCGGCGCTTTGGAAACCAAACTCGTGCGCTGAATCCGGCGAATCAAAAAACTGCGGGCGTGTGACCTACTCGGTCACACGCCCGCAGTTCAGTGTCATGCAGTAACAGTGTCCTGCAGTTTCCAGCTCACGACCCGATCACATCACGGGAGTGGACCGCCTGCAGCGATCGCAGACAGTGTCGCGAACTCGTCAGCCTTGAGCGACGCGCCGCCGACCAGAGCGCCGTCGACGTCAGTCTGGCCGACGATCTCTCCGACGTTCTTGGAGCTGACGCTGCCGCCGTACAGAACGCGAACGCCGGCTGCGACCTCGGCGTCGGCAAGTTCGGCAACTGTTGCTCGTACCGCAGCGCACACTTCCTGTGCATCGGCGGCAGAAGCGACCCGGCCGGTGCCGATGGCCCAGACAGGTTCGTACGCGATGACGATCTTGGAGATCTCCTCCGCGCTCAGGCCCGCCAATGAACCCTTGAGCTGGTCGACGTTGTAGGCAACGTGATCGCCCGCTTCGCGGATCTCGAGGCCTTCACCGATGCACACGATCGGCGTGAGGCCGTTCTTGAGAGCGGCCTTGGTCTTGGCGAGGACGGTCTCGTTGGTCTCACCGTGAAGGGTGCGACGCTCCGAGTGGCCGACCACGACGAAGGTGCATCCGAGCTTGGCCAGCATGGAGCCGCTGATCTCACCCGTGAACGCACCCGAGTCCTGAGCCGAGACATCCTGCGCGCCGTACGTGAGGAGGAGCTTGTCGCCCTCGATCAGCGTCTGGACGCTACGGATGTCGGTGAACGGCGGGATGACCGTGACGTCCACTTTGTCGAAGTACTTCGCAGGCAAGGAGAAAGCGATCTTCTGCACCAGGGCGATAGCCTCGAGGTGGTTCAGATTCATCTTCCAGTTGCCGGCGATCAACGGCTTACGTGCCATGTCGGATCAGCCTTCCAGTACTGCGATGCCAGGCAGCTCTTTGCCCTCGAGGTACTCGAGGGAAGCGCCACCACCGGTGGAAATGTGCGAGAAGCCCTCGTCCGGGATACCGAGCTGACGAACGGCTGCTGCAGAGTCACCGCCACCGACGACGCTGAAGGCGCCCTTCTCGGTTGCCTCCACGATTGCCTCGGCGACACCGCGGGTGCCTGCCTCGAACTTCGGGAACTCGAACACGCCCATCGGGCCGTTCCAGAACACCGTCTTGGCGCCGGTCAGGATCGCGGCAAAGCGCTTGACCGACTCCGGTCCGATGTCCAGTCCCATCCAGCCGTCGGGAATCTTGTCGAACGGAACGATCTTCGACTCGGCATCGGCCGAGAAGGAGTCCGCGACGACAACATCCTGAGGGATGTGGATGACGTCGGCGTACCGGTCGAGGAGACCCTTGCAGGTCTCGATCATGGACTCTTCGCACAGCGAATTGCCCACGGAGACACCCTGAGCCGCGAGGAACGTGTAGAACATTCCGCCGCCGATCACCAGAGTGTCGACCTTCGGTGCCAGTGCCTCGATGACGGCCAGCTTGTCCGAGACCTTCGAGCCACCGAGCACCACCGCGTACGGACGCGCAGCGTCCTGCGTGAGCTTGGCGAGCACCTCGACCTCGGCGCCGACCAGGTAACCGGCGTAATGCGGGAGCAGCTTCGCGACGTCGAAGACCGACGCCTGCTTACGGTGAACAACACCGAATCCGTCGGAGACGAATGCGCCGTCGTCACCGACCAGCTCGACGAGAGCCTTGGCGAGCTTGACCCGCTCGGCTTCGTCCTTGCTGGTCTCGCGAGGGTCGAAACGGATGTTCTCGAGCATCAGGACGTCACCATCGGTGAGTCCTTCGGAACGAGCCAGCGCGTCCTGTCCCACTACGTCACCGGCGAGTTGCACGTTGCGACCGAGGATTTCGGCCAACTTCGCAGCAACCGGTGCGAGGGAGAACTTGGGATCGGGCTGACCGTCGGGGCGCCCGAGGTGCGCGGTCACGATGACCTTCGCTCCACCCTCGGCAAGTGCCCGCAGGGTGGGAGCGGACGCGACGATGCGGCCCGGGTCCGTGATTTCTCCGCCATCCAACGGGACGTTGAGGTCGGAACGCACCAGTACGGTGCGCCCCTCGACCCCAGCGTCCAGCAGATCCTTCAGCGTCTGAACTGCCACTGTTATCGAAACTCCGCTCAGAGAGACTTGGCGACGAGGCCGATGAGGTCGGCGAGGCGGTTGGAGTAGCCCCACTCGTTGTCGTACCAGGAAACGATCTTGACCTGGTCGTCGATGACCTTCGTCAGACCCGAGTCGAAGATCGACGAGTGCGGGTCGGTGACGATGTCCGAGGAGACGATCGGTGCGTCGGTGTACTTCAGGATGCCCTTGAGGGGTCCTTCGGCAGCGGCCTTCATCGCGGCGTTGATCTCGTCGGCGGTAGCCGACTTCTTCAGGTTCGCGGTGAGGTCGGTGACCGAGCCCGTGGGGATCGGCACGCGCAGTGCGTAGCCGTCGAGCTTGCCGAGCAGCTGCGGGAGAACCAGGCCGATTGCCTTGGCTGCACCGGTGCCGGTGGGAACGATGTTGAGGGCAGCTGCGCGGGCGCGACGGAGGTCTGCGTGCGGAGCGTCCTGCAGGTTCTGATCCTGGGTGTACGCGTGGATCGTGGTCATCAGACCCTTGACGATGCCGAACTCGTCGTCGAGAACCTTGGCGATGGGGCCGAGGCAGTTGGTGGTGCACGACGCGTTGGAGATGATGTTCTGGCTGCCGTCGTACTTGTCGTCGTTGACGCCCATGACGATGGTGATGTCTTCACCCTTGGCCGGAGCCGAGATGATGACCTTCTTGGCGCCGGCTTCGAGGTGTCCCTTGGCCTTTGCGGCGTCGGTGAAGATGCCGGTGGACTCGACGACGACGTCGACGCCCAGCTCGCCCCAGGGAAGCTCGTTCAACGGGCCGCGGTGTGCGAGGGCCTTGATGCGCTGATCGCCGACGACGATCGTGTCGTCACCGTCGAGCGACACGTCGTACGGCAAACGGCCGAGGATGGAGTCGTACTTCAGCAGGTGAGCGAGCGTCGCGTTGTCAGTCAGGTCGTTGACTGCCACGATCTCGATATCGGTGGTTCCGAGCGCCTTCTGCGCATCCACCGCCCTGAAGAAGTTACGTCCGATACGGCCGAAACCGTTTACGCCAACCCGGACAGTCACAATTCGCTCCTTTGACCATGATTCTGGTGTGCAACTTGACCCACGCATACTCCGAATCCGTGTGTGCACGACGCGGACGTGGGGTTCATCGGTCGATGTGACTCATACCCTAATGCGCGTGGCCCGAACGTGCGCAGCCCACCCTGACGGAGGGCAGGTCACCCCTCTTCGAGTAGCTCCACATTCACTGCGGATTCGGTGTCGGGTATGCCCGTTTCCTTCGCCTTGCGATCAGCCATGGACAGCAGGCGACGGATACGTCCGGCAACGGCGTCCTTGGTCATCGGCGGGTCGGCCAACTGGCCGAGTTCTTCGAGGGACGCCTGCCGATGCTCGACGCGCAGTGCGCCCGCCGCCGCGAGGTGATCGGGCACGTCCTCGCCGAGGATCTCCAACGCACGCTCGACGCGCGCAGCAGCCGCAACGGCAGCGCGAGCAGAGCGTCGCAGGTTTGCGTCGTCGAAATTGGCGAGACGATTGGCGGTGGCGCGGACCTCGCGTCGCATCCGTCGCTCCTCCCACACCAGGCGTGTGTCCTGGGCTCCCATTCGGGTCAGGAGATCGCCGATGGCCTCACCGTCGCGGATCACCACACGATCCGTTCCGCGAACCTCACGTGCCTTCGCCGAGATCCCCAGACGCCGCGCAGCTCCGACCAGAGCAAGTGCAGCTTCCGGGCCGGGGCAGCTCACTTCGAGCGCCGACGAACGGCCGGGTTCGGTCAGGGAACCGTGCGCGAGGAACGCACCGCGCCAAGCTGCTTCGGCGTCGCCGACACTTCCGCCGACGACCTGCGCAGGCAAGCCGCGAACCGGGCGCCCGCGAAGATCGAGCAGTCCCGTCTGGCGCGCGAGGGCCTCACCCTCCTTCGCCACACGCACGATGTAGCGAGCGGATTTTCGAAGCCCGCCCGCACTGAGTACGTGAACATCGGCACTGTAGGTGAACAGGTCGAAAATCTCCCGGCGCAGACGTCGCGCCGTAGAGCCCAGATCCACCTCTGCTTCGACGACCACCCGGCCGCCGACGATGTGGAGCCCACCGGCAAAGCGCAGCAACGCGGAGACCTCTGCCTTGCGGCAGCTGACCTGAGTCACCACTAACCGGCTCAGTTCGTCCTTGACCTCCGCTGTCATTGCCACGAAGCGTTCTCCCTCTGTTCTTCGGATTGCTGTTCTTGCAGGGAAGACTGTGTCGAATCCCCTACTGCCGCACTGCTCGACAGTTCAGCCAGTACATCGGCCAGTTTTGCCGGATCGTGTACATGCGCTGCGCCCGGTGAGGTGTCCGCGACATCCGCGTACCTGACTTCGGCTGAAAATTGATCCGCCGCACGCTGCAGATGTTCACGTTCACGCCCGGCCGGTACCGACGCCGAGTCGACCACCACGTAGTCGACCCGAAAATCGGGCACGTGTTGGGAGAGTACGTGCAGGTGACGCTCTGCGGAGAATCCGGCGGTCTCCCCCGGCTCGGGTGCGAGATTGAGCACCAGCACCTTTCGAGCATTCGTCGACGACAGTGATTCGACAAGTTCGGGTACCAGTACGTGCGGGATCACGCTCGAGAACCACGATCCCGGGCCGAGAACCACGAGATCGGCACGATCGATCGCAGTCACAGCCTCGGGACACGCGGGCGGATTGGACGGGAGCAGTCTCACACGCCGAACCTTGCCCGGCGTGGTCGCGACGGCGACCTGTCCACGAATGCAGCGGCTGACGCGTGGGTCCTCTTCGAGTCCTTGAACGTCGGCTTCGATCTCGAGCGCGATCGGCGACATCGGCAGCACGCGGCCACGGATTCGCAGCAGTCGCGCCATCTCGTCGAGCGCGACGACCGGATCGCCTAGCACCTCGGTGAGTCCGGCCAGGATGAGATTGCCCACCGAGTGCCCGGCAAGTGCGCCGACACCGCCGAAGCGATGCTGAATGGTCCGAGTCCAGTCGACTATCTCGGGTTCGTCCGACGCGAGAGCCGCGAGCGCCATCCGGAGGTCACCGGGCGGGATGACGCCGAGTTCGGCGCGCAGCCGGCCCGACGAACCACCGTCGTCGGCGACCGTGACCACTGCGGTGACGTCGACCGTCAGGCGTCTGACGGCCTGGAGCGTGGCGAACAATCCGTGCCCGCCGCCGAGCGCGACGATGGCCGGCCCATCTGGCTTCTCCCGCGAGCTATGTGTCGGTTCACTCATTCGCGCCCCAGATCCCGGTGCACGATGCTGACCGAGATGTCGTCCTCGGAACCCAAACGCCTCGCGAGAGCTTCGGACATGGCCACGCTTCGGTGCTTACCGCCGGTACACCCGACCGCAATTGTCATGTAGCGCTTTCCTTCTCGCCGATATCCGGCGATCGTCAAATCGACCAGATGTCGGTAGGTGTCTAGGTAGTCTTCCGCACCCTCGCGGGACAACACGTAGTCGCGGACGTCGGCATCCTGACCGGTGTGCGGGCGAAGTTCAGGGATCCAGTGGGGATTGGGCAGGAATCGAACGTCACAGACGAGATCGGCGTCCATCGGCAGGCCGTACTTGAATCCGAACGACTGGACCGTCACCTTCATCGTGCGGTTGGCATCGTTCCCGAACGCCGTTTCGATCTTCTGACGCAACTGATGTGCCTTCAGCGCCGACGTGTCGATGACCAGATCGGCGGCCGCCTTCACCACGGCCAACTGCCGACGCTCGGCTGCGATCCCTTCGGACAACGTGCCGTCGATGCCGTCGTTCTGCAACGGATGACTGCGGCGAACCTGTTCGAACCGTCGGATCAACACGTCGTCGGACGCTTCGAGGTACAGCACCCGAGTGTGGATCGGCTCCGCCTCGAGTTCGGTGAGCACCCACCCGAGATCGCCGGTGAAGAGTCGACTCCGCACGTCGATCACGACGGCGAGACGATCGACCGGCGGATCGGAGGTCAAGCTCAGACCGACCATCCGGGAAATGAGCTCAGGTGGCAAATTGTCCGCGACATACCAGCCGAGGTCTTCGAGCACCTTGGCAGCGGTACTCAAACCGGCTCCGGACAATCCCGTCACCAGCAGGAAATCCATCGTTCGACTGTCTTTGGCGCTGTCGGTAGTCACTGTGCACTCGGCCCCGTCGTCGGCATGGACAATTCTCGCGACTCGGAGCCCTCGTCACCGCTACCGGATTCGGCGCTTGGCGCGTCAGCAGAGGTAACAGACGATTCGGATTCCTTGTCCAGCTCATCATCCCCTACCGCGGCTGGCAGCGCTCGAGCTTCAGCACCCGCATCGGCTGCAGCCGAATCCGTGCCGAGTGCGGCCAGAACTGCTGTGGCTGTGGTCTCACCGATACCGGGGACCTGCATGATCTCCTCGACCGTTGCCGTTTTCAGCTTCGCCACGGAACCGAAGTGAGCCACCAGAGCAGTACGACGAGTTTCACCGAGCCCCTTGACCGAGTCCAGAGCCGAAGCCGTCATCCGCCTCGAGCGCTTGCTGCGATGGAACGTGATCGCGAAGCGGTGGGCTTCGTCTCGGATGCGTTGCAGGAGGTACAACGACTCGCTCGTTCGGGGAAGGATGACCGGATCTTCTTCCCCCGGTACCCATACCTCTTCGAGTCGCTTGGCCAAGCCGACTACCGCGACGTCGGTGACCCCCAGCTCGTCGAGGACCGCCGCTGCGGCCGTGACCTGAGGGGCGCCGCCGTCCACGACGAACAGATTGGGTGGATAGGCGAACCGCCGAGGCCGGCCCGTCGCCGGGTCGATCGCCGCTTCGGGAGCCAGATCCCCACCGTCCGCGTCCATGGTCGACGCCGACGCAGCGAGAATGCCCAGGTCGCGGTTGTGTCGCAGGAACCGCCTGCGAGTGATCTCGGCGATACTCGCCACGTCGTCGGAATGACCGTCGCCGGCAGCTTCCTTGATCGCGTAATGGCGGTAGTCCGACTTACGCGGGAGCCCGTCTTCGAACACGACCAGTGACGCCACGACGTCGGTTCCCTGGACGTGACTGATGTCGATGCATTCGATTCGTAGCGGAGCCGAGTCCAGGTCCAGTGCTTCCTGGATGCCCTGAAGCGCCGCAGAACGCGAGGTGAAATCGCCGGCGCGCTTGAGCTTGTGCTGCGCCAGAGCCTCTTTCGCGTTTCGCTGGACCGTTTCGGCGAGGTCTTTCTTGTCGCCGCGTTGCGGAACCCGCAGTTGCACTTGCGATCCCCGAAGCTTGCTCAGCCACGCCTGGATCTCGGTCGCGTTGGCAGGCAGGACCGGCACGAGAACTTCCTTGGGAACGGCGCTGATCCCGGCCTCGGAGCCCGCTCCCGGGTCGAGTGCCGCCTGCTCACCGTAGAACTGGGTGAGGAACTGCTCGACCAGGATCGGCAGGTCGGACTCGGCGTCGAGTGCGGCCCAGTCGATGGCATCGCCTGCCTTCTCCACGACCCATCCACGCTGACCCCGCACGCGTCCGCCGCGCACGTGGAACACCTGAACGGCGGCTTCGAGATCATCGGTGGCAAAGGCGACGAGATCGGCGTCGGTGCCGTCACCGAGTACGACGGCCTGCTTCTCGAGCGCCTTGCGCAAAGCCCCGATATCGTCACGCAGACGGGCCGCGGTCTCGAAATCGAGGTCCTCGGAAGCCTGCTGCATGCGCTTTTCGAGATCTTTGACCAGCTTGTCCGTGCGGCCGGCGAGGAAGTCGCAGAAATCTTCGACGATCTGACGATGCTCCTCGGCGCTGACTCGCCCGACGCAGGGCGCCGAGCACTTGTCGATGTAGCCGAGCAGACACGGCCGGCCGATCTGGTTGTGTCGTTTGAAGACTCCGGACGAGCACGTTCGTGCGGGAAACACTCGCAGCAGCAGATCGAGTGTTTCGCGGATGGCCCAGGCATGGGAGTAGGGACCGAAGTAGCGGACGCCCTTGCGCCGCGGACCGCGGTAGACGAACAGCCGCGGGAACTCTTCGTTGAGCGTCACGGCGAGAACCGGATACGTCTTGTCGTCGCGGTACCGCACGTTGAACCGCGGATCGAATTCCTTGATCCAGTTGTACTCGAGCTGAAGCGCTTCGACTTCGGTACTGACGACGGTCCACTCGACGCTGCCGGCGGTGGTCACCATCTGCCGAGTACGGGGATGAAGTGTCGTGACGTCCGCGAAGTACGAGTTCAAACGTGAACGGAGGCTTTTCGCCTTTCCGACGTAAATGACCCGACCATGCGGATCGCGAAATTTGTAGACGCCCGGCGCAGCCGGAATGGTTCCGGTAGCGGGGCGGTAAGTCGAGGGATCCGGCACGGTTTCAGGTTAGTCGCCGCCACCGACCGACTCGGAAACGCGCAGGATGCGGGCACCGAACCGGCCGGAAGACGTCAGTTGCTCTTGTGCGCGACCGGTGCGTAGCGGTCGGCCAGTTCGCGGAACTTGCCGACCGTGTCGACGGCGTACTCACGGTCGTTGGACTGGATCGCCATCACTGCCATGTACTCGTCGTCGGGCAATTCGATGCGTGCCCAGGCGGCGCCGTCGGGGAACGAGAGTCCCTCGAACAGATCCCAGTCGACGATCTTCTCGCCCAAGATGTTTCGTACGGCGATTCCCTGCTTGCCCACCTTGACCCGGGGCCGCGTCAACATCAGTACACCGAGAGCCAGAATGGTGCCGATGCCTGCCATCGCAAGTTGGTCCGCGGCTCGGAAGTACACGCCGGTGGACCCCTGGCGGAGCAGGAGTGCAAGTGTGACGTGAACGATCACCAGGAGGACAGCAACTCCGATCGCGTATCGCGTCGACTTACGCGGTGACGCAATCAGTTCCCAGTTCTCGTTGTCGCCGGGTGTACTCATCGAAACGAATCCTCGGTCCATGGTGCTCGGAGATGGCGCAGGGTCACTGCGGTGTCCAGTGCGGCGGCGCAGGCCTGTGCGCCCTTGTCCTCGACGCTACCCGGCAGCCCCGAACGGTCAAGAGCCTGCTGCTCGGTGTCGGTGGTCAGGACACCGTTCCCCACGGGAGTGCTTTCGTCGAGTGAGACGCGTGTAAGGCCCGCGGTGACCGCGTCGCACACGTACTCGAAGTGCGGCGTGCCGCCGCGGATGACAACACCGAGTGCGACGACGGCGTCGTGCGTGCGCGCCAATGCCTGCGCAACGACCGGCAGTTCGATCGCGCCGGCGACACGGACCAGTGTCACGTCCTTGATCTGTGCCTCCTGCGCGACGCGCTGCGCGCCGGCGATCAGAGCCTCGGAGATCGTCGCGTGCCACTGCCCGGCAACGATCGCCAGCTTCAGGTCCTTGGCCTCGGCGATCGCGAGCTTCGGCTGACCTTCGCCGCTCACAGTGCGGTTCCCGGCTGTGCGGTGTTCTGGTTCGCCTCGTACTCGTCCAGTCCGATCAGATCGTGACCCATCCGATCGCGCTTGGTGCGCAGGTAGGTGAGGTTCTCCGCATTCGCGCGCAGCGGCATCGGAACGCGATCGGTGATCTGCAGGCCGTAGCCGTCCAGACCCACACGCTTGGCCGGGTTGTTGGTCAGCAGACGCATCGACGAGATCCCCAGATCGACGAGGATCTGCGCACCGATGCCGTAGTCGCGGGCGTCCGCCGGTAGCCCGAGTTCGAGATTGGCGTCGACTGTGTCGGAACCGGCGTCCTGGAGCTGGTAGGCCTGCAGCTTGTGCATGAGGCCGATGCCACGACCCTCGTGTCCGCGCATGTACAGGACAACGCCGCGGCCTTCCTGGGCGACCATGTCCAGTGCGGCGTCGAGCTGTGGGCCGCAATCGCACCGCAGCGAACCGAAGACGTCGCCGGTGAGGCACTCGGAGTGAACGCGGACGAGTACGTCGCTACCGTCTCCGTCGGGGCCTGCGATGTCGCCGCGCACCAGCGCAACGTGCTCGACCTCGTCGTAGATGCTGGTGTAGCCGACAGCGGTGAACTCACCGTGGCGGGTGGGGATGCGGGCCTCGGCGATGCGCAGTACGTGCTTCTCGTGCTTGCGACGCCATGCGATGAGGTCCGCGATCGAGATCAGAGCAAGGTTGTGTTCGTCGGCGAAGACTCGCAACTCGTCGGTCTGAGCCATCGCGCCTTCGTCCTTCTGGCTGACGATTTCGCAGATGACGCCGGCGGGACGCAGGTCCGCCATGCGGGCGAGGTCGACTGCAGCTTCCGTGTGGCCCGGACGACGCAGCACTCCGCCTTCCTTCGCGCGGAGCGGAACGACGTGGCCGGGACGAGTGAAATCGTTGGCACCGGATTCGGGGTTTGCGAGCAGACGCATCGTCGCAGCGCGGTCCGATGCCGAGATGCCGGTACCGATTCCTTCGCGGGCGTCGACGGTCACGGTGTAGGCGGTGCCGTGCTTGTCCTGGTTGGTGGCGTACATCGGGGGCAGGCCCAGCCGATCGCAATCGTCACCGTCGAGCGGCACGCACAGGTAGCCGGAGGTGTACCTGACCATGAACGCCACCAGTTCCGGGGTGGCTTTCTCGGCGGCGAAGATGAGGTCGCCCTCGTTCTCGCGATCCTCGTCGTCCACGACGACAACAGCTTTACCTGCAGCGATATCTGCTACTGCGCGCTCGATACTGTCGAACCTGGTCACGTGCTCGCACTCCAAAGTCTTGACTTTTAACATCATCGAATACAACAAGTGCATCCGACGGATGCACTGACAACCCTACGACCAATCGGACGGGTCCGATCAGCCTGGTCCTACCGACCGGCAGAGTGAAGCCGCTCGACGTACTTGGCGATCACGTCCACCTCGAGGTTGACCGGCGTACCGACCACAGCGGTTCCGAGCGTCGTCAACTCGAGCGTTGTCGGGATCAGCGAGATCTCGAAGTACTCGAACCCGCGGTCGCCACCCAGCGCGGAGACCGTCAGCGAGACTCCGTCGACAGTGATCGAACCCTTCTCCACCACGTATCGGGAAATGGAGTCCGGCAGTGCGATCCGCACTACCTCCCAGTTCTCGGAAGGCGAGCGGGAAATGACGTGGCCAGTTCCGTCGACGTGCCCTTGAACCAAGTGGCCGCCGAGTCGACTGTTCAGCGCCGCGGCGCGCTCGAGGTTGACGCGAGAGCCGACGTCCAACTTCGCCAGGCTCGAGCGGTTCAGCGTTTCCTGCATGACGTCTGCGGTGAACGAACCGTCGGCAAGCACATCGACGACCGTCAGGCACACGCCGTTGACCGCGATCGAATCGCCGTGACCGGCGTCGGAGGTGACCAGTGGCCCGCGCACCGTGAAGCGTGCAGCATCGACCAGTTCTTCCTTGGCGACAATTTCGCCGAGTTCTTCCACAATTCCTGTGAACACGCGCCCTACTCCTCGTTCCCCGGAGCAGAACTCTCCGGAACCAGACTCAACAAAATATCGGGGCCGATCGTTACCGCGGACTCCAAACGGAATCGGTGGGCGTCGGTGATGGTGTGCACTCCGGCATCGACGAGCGCGGAAGCGCCCGCGCCGAGCAGTATCGGAGCGATGTACGCCTCGATGACGTCGACATATCCGGCGGCGAGGAATGCTCCGGCCAGACGGGGCCCACCCTCGAGCAGTACGTCTGTGTACTCCCCCAACGCCTCGACTACTTTGTCGATGTTGTCGGTGTTGAGCACCAGAGTCGGTGCGGTGTCATCGAGAACGCTTGCCGTCGAAGGTATTTCACGCTTTCCGACGACGACGCGTACGGGCTGGTGCGCCGCTAGCTCACCGGTGGGCTGACGCGCCGTCAGCCACGGATCGTCGGCGAACACGGTGCCGGTGCCGACCACGATCGCATCGATCTGCGCCCGCTGAGCATGCACGCGCGCCCTCGCCTGCGGACCGGTGATCCACTGACTCGTTCCGTCCTCGGCGGCGCTGCGCCCGTCCAGACTGGCCGCGTACTTCCACGTGATGTGCGGGCGACCGGTGCGCTGTTTGTGTAGCCAGGCTCGCAGTGGACCAGCTTCCACCTCGGGTGCTCGCAGTCCGGCGGTGACGCTGATTCCAGCGCGCATGAGCGTCGCTGCGCCGCCGGAAGCCTCGGGATTGGGATCACCGACTGCGTAGACGACCGCCGAGACTCCGGCGTCGATCAATGCCTGCGAGCAGGGCCCGGTTCGCCCCTGGTGATTGCACGGTTCCAGTGTCACCACGGCCGTACCGCCACGTGCCGCATCGCCGGCCTCGTCGAGAGCCACGACCTCCGCGTGCGGTCCACCGGGCGGTTGCGTCATACCGACGCCCGCGATGGTGCCGTCGGCGGCGAGGATGACAGCGCCGACCGGCGGGTTGGGGCTGGTGAATCCGCGCGCAGAATCCGCTGCGGCCAGCGCGATCTGCATCGCGGCGTCAAGATCAGCCGTCGACGCCTGTCCACCCTTTGCCATCGAGCGGCTCAGACCGACAGCGTCAGGTGCGGCGACGCCGAGGCGGCCTGCGCGCGTAGCTTGCGCACCGCCTCACCGGGATCACTCGCCCCGTACACCGCCGAACCGGCGACGAAGCAGTCGATCCCTGCTTCAGCGGCCTGCTCGATCGTGGAAGCGTTGATGCCGCCGTCGATTTCGACGAGGAGCGTCAGCTCACCCGAGTCGACGAGCTTTCGAACTGCGCGTGCCTTGTCGAGCACCTGAGGCATGAAGGACTGACCACCGAATCCGGGTTCGACGCTCATGATCAGGAGGGTGTCGAAGTCCTTGAGGATTTCCAGGTAGTCGTCGATCGGGGTTCCAGGCTTGATGCTCAACCCCGCCTTGGCACCAGCTGCACGAATATCGCGGGCAACCGAACGCGGGTCGTCGGTGGCCTCGGCGTGGAACGTGACGTTGTACGCACCGGCCTCGGCGTACGGCGGCGCCCAGCGCTCCGGATTCTCGATCATGAGATGGCAGTCGAGCGGAATGTCCGTCGCCTTCAGCAGACTCTCGACCACCGGCAGACCCAGCGTGAGATTGGGAACAAAATGCGCGTCCATCACGTCGACGTGAAGCCAGTCGGAGCCGGACACGGCAGTCGCTTCATCGGCGAGTCGAGCAAAATCTGCGGATAAAATGGACGGTGCAATCATCGGGGAAGCCACGCCGCCGAGTTTAGCTGTGACTCATCGCCGACCGTGCATGCACATCGGCTGTGCTTCATCGCCGACCGTGCATGCACATCGGCTGTGCTTCATCGCCGACCGTGCATGCACATCGGAGCCGGTGAAATCCGATCAGTTCTTGACGACGGTGCGGAGCTTTCGCACCTTGGCGGGCGCCTTGATCCGCCACGCATCTTCGAGCATCTCGCCCAACTGCACCTCGTCGATCAGTTCGAGGTGCACGAGGATCGATCCGTGCCCGTGATAGTGATCTGTGGTGAAGAAAGCCGCCTCGCCACTGGCGAGTAGCGCCTCCTTCTCGTCCAGACCGCACATCACGACCAAAGCGCCCTCCGCTTCGGTGCGGAGCCGCGCAAAAGTTTTACCTGCCACCTTGAGTGCCGGGGTGTTGTACGAGGTCGACTCTTCCACGGAGGGAAGAGCCGAACCCAGTACTACAACCTGTTCCCACGTAACCATGTAGGCACCATACGACTACCGATGCCCAGAAGTCATCCGATCAGGCCAGCGGCTTGCGCAAAGCGGCCATGAACATAGCGTCCGTGCCGTGTCGATGCGGCCACAACTGAACCGACGATCCGTCTCCGACGTCCGGGACACCTGGCACCAATTCCTTGGTGTCGAGTTCCACGACGCCATGACGCCGCACCGCATCGGCGACCACTGCCAGCGTTTCCGACAAGTGCGGCGAGCACGTGGAGTACAGCACCACTCCGCCGGGGCGAACCAGTTCGATTGCGGCAGCAAGCAATTCACGCTGCAACTTCACGAGCGGAGCCACATCGGACGGCTGGCGACGCCAACGTGCCTCCGGGCGCCGACGCAGCGCACCCAACCCGGTGCAGGGAGCGTCGACGAGGATGCGGTCGTATCCGGGTTCGAGCCCGGATTCGCGGCCGTCCGCCACGTGTACGTCCACGGGAAGCTCGCGAGTGGTCTTGCGAATCAACTCGGCACGGTGTTCGACCGGCTCGACGGCGTCGAGTCGACCACCTTCGATGCCGGCAAGAGCACCGAGAAGTGCCGCTTTTCCTCCTGGACCTGCACAGAGGTCGAGCCAGCGTCCGGAGTCTTCACCTTCGAGAGGAGCAATGCTGAGGGCGCGGGCAACCAGCTGACTGCCCTCGTCCTGCACTCCTGCCAGGCCTTGGCGGACCGCCTCGAGTTGTCCGGGGTCACCGCCGTCGAGATGCACGGCGTACGGCGAGTACGGCCCGATCTCGCCGCCGGTCACCAGTGCGAGCTCCTCGGCGGAGATCTCACCGGGGCGGGCGACGAGGTGCACGGCGGGGCGGGCGTCGTCGGCGATCAGGACGTCTTCGAGCTCTCCGGCTGCGGCGCCGAGCGAGTCGGCAAATACCTGCGCGATCCACAGGGGATGCGCGTGCTCGAAGGCGAGTCGGCCGACCGGGTCCTTCGGCGCCAGCAGCTCGACCCACTCGTCCTGGGTGCGTTCGGAGACACGGCGCAGGACCGCGTTGACGAATCCTGCTCGGCCCTGGCTATTTTCGGCGCGGACGAGGTCGACCGAAGTGGCAACAGCAGCGTGCGGTGCGACACGAGTACGCAGCAGTTGGTACGAGCCGAGTCGAAGAACATCGAGCAGGGTTCCGTCGATCTCTTCGATCGGCCGACCCGCCGCATGCGCGATCACCGCATCCAGGAGGCCCTGAGCACGTGCCGCGCCGTACGCGAGTTCGGTTGCCAGCGCCGCATCGCGTGCGTCGAGTTTGCGGTCACGCAGGAGCCCGGGCAGAACCAGGTTCGCGTATGCGTCACGTTCACGGACCGCGCGCAGGACGTCGCGCGCAGCCAGTCGCGGCTGATCGAGCCCGGCGGTTGCCGGATCCGGCCGCTTGGCCTGCTTCGGCTTGGTGTTCTTGCCACCGGTTGCATTCTTGGCTCCGGGACCCTGTGTCCGCCGTGCCGGTCGTCGTGATTCGGTCACTGTGCTCGTACCTCCGCGTCGAGTCGGGCACCGCGTGCCCAGTCCCCTGCCGACATCAATTTCTTGCCCGGGGGCTGAATCTGCCCGAGTCGTACCGCGGTGGTCGCGGTACCGATGTACAGACCATCCTTGCGTACCGAGATCTCACCGACTGCCAGGGTCTCGTCCGTAACGGTGACCGGGCCGACCTTGACTCGAAGATCACCGATCATCGTCCATGCCCCAGGCGCGGGTGTGACTGCTCGGATGTGCCGGTCCACCGTGCGAGCGGGCAATTCCCACCGCACGCGGGCCGCGTCCACAGTCACCTTGGGGGCGTACGAGACGCCGTCGGCAGACTGCGGAACCGCGTTGATCTCTCCGGCCTCCAGGCCGTCGAGTACCGATTCGAGCAGGGCAGCGCCGTTTTCCGCCAGACGCCCGAGCAGGTCGCCTGCCGTATCGGTGTCGCGAATCCGCTCGGTCATCACTCCGTACACGGGGCCGGTATCCATGCCGGCTTCCAAACGGAACGCACTGGCGCCCGTCACCTCGTCACCGGCACTGATCGCGGCCTGCACCGGCGCGGCGCCGCGCCACGCCGGAAGCAGCGAGAAATGCAGATTGACCCAACCGTATTTCGGAATGTCGAGGACGTTCTGCGGCAACAGGTTTCCGTAGGCGACGACGGGTGCGCAGTCCGGTTCGAGGCGGGCGAGTTCGGCTGCGAAGTCGGGATCGGACGCCTTGACCGGTGTCAGGACCGGGATGCCGTGCTCGTCGGCAAGCAGACCGATCGGCGAGCGGGTGACTTTGCGACCGCGGCCCGCCACAGCGTCCGGACGCGTGACGACGGCTACCACTTCGTGGTTGGCGGACTCGATGAGACGCCGCAGCGAAGGAACCGCGGGTTCGGGCGTTCCGGCGAACACGACGCGCATGTCAGCTCTCCCGTTTCGTTGGGCTCTTCGGACTCTGATCAGCCGATCGGCCTGTCGAACGCGGTGGACTGCAACTCACGAAAATGCTCCCGGATGTGTCGGTGGGTGGAACTGTCAGTCTAAGGACTGCGGGAGCTACGACCTACCTCGCGCCACACCGAACCACTTTCTCAGCAATTTCTTTGATCAGAACCCTGCAGATTCACCGGTCCTCGGTATTGACTGTCTCTGTCGTCGCCACTCGGCGGAGGCTGATACGGGATACACCGATCACACGGAGGAACTTAGATGGCAGGCATCGACAGTAAGTTCGACAAGGCCTACGCAGGAAAGTCCGTCGAAGAATTGGCGGACGCCCCGGTCGCGGCACTCAACGGCGTAAGCGATTCGGACGCAGAACATTTGAAGGCAGCGTTCAACATCAAGACCGTCCGCGACCTCGGAACGAACAAGTTCTTCCTGTGGGCGCAGGCCACTGCCAAGCTCGCCGAGTAAACATCCCGACCCACGTGGTCTAGGTGCTCACGAGTTAGCAGCTCACGAATTTGCAGCTCACGAATTTGCGTCGATGACCACTTGCGGAATATCCGTGCCGAGCGGCACCGCGCTGCACGAAGCGTGCCGCTCGGCATCGGGGTCGAGGACCGTCCGGATGACGTCGATCACGTAGGGGTCGTACGGCATGCGGAAGTGGCCGGTCAGGTTCGACGGACACAGATCCTGGAGGACGATGTTTTCTGCACCGGCGTCGCGGAGCGCGATGTTCGAGGACGGCTGGATCATCTCGTCGACAGTGGACCCGATAGTCGTGTAGCGCACTCCGGGTACGGTGTCACCGCCGTCGTTGAGGGCGTTCAACGTATCCGACCCCTGCATCTGCTCGCGGACAGCTCGCGAAAAGACATCTTCGACAAAGACTTCTCCGCCGGGGATCGCACGGACGATGGGAACCAACCCGAACATCACCCCGCCGTAGGTCGGCGAAGCCAAACCGACCCAATGATCGACGTAGGCGTCGCCGCCCATTTTGTTGACGTAGTACCGCGTCACCGTCGCGCCTTGGGAGTAGCCGATCACGTCGACCTTGTCCGCTCCGGTCGCGGTCAGCACCTGATCGACGAAAGAACCGAACGCGGTCGCACTACCGACTATGTCGCCGACGCCGTAAGTCTCGTGTGCGACGTCCCCGTCTTCTACTTCGATCGCACCGCCGTAATTGAGGGCGAAGACGCAATAGCCGTCAGCTGCCAGTGCCGGCGACAGGGCCGCCCAATCCGCGTACGCCTCGGTGTCGGTTCCGTGGGCGAGTACAACCGGTCGGGGATGCGTGGCGGAAGGCTCACAGCCGAAATCGTTCGACCCGGCAGGCGCGGATCCTGGATGAGCATGCGCATATGCCGTGGCAACGGAACGAGTCGCCTGACCCGGACCGATGTCGAGAGGAACGTCCATCGCGTCGGCACTCGCAGACGGGAGCGTCGGTGCGGCAGCCGATATCGCCGGCGGTGCTCCGATCAGCAGCGCCACTGCTACCGAAAATGTCAGTCCCACAGACCGTTTGACGCCAGCCATTGTTCCTGCTCCTGCTCTGATCCTACGAGGGAGCTGACCGTAACACCAGAAACTTCGGGGCGCATACCCTACCGAACAGTAGGTATCCGACGTCTCAATTGCCGCCTTCATCGGCGTCATCACCGGCAAGCACTCGGTAGAGCGACTTGCGCGCCTCGACAAGCACGTCGGCTGCGGCCTTGACCTGCGCGGGTGTGCCTACAGCGGCCACTTGACCGGCCGCGCCCATCAGCTGGCCGATCAGTTCACGAAGGTCCTGCTCCGGCTCCCCTACGCTGAGACGAACGTCATCCCACGGTGCCCCGAGATCGGCGCGATGCTCCTCGACGTACGCGACGCCTTCCTCGGTCAGCTTGGCGGTCTTGCGGCCGGCGACCTTTTCGATGATGACCAGTCCCTCGTCCTCGAGTTGGGACAGCGCGGGATAAATGGAACCCGGACTCGGCTTCCAGACGCCGCCGCTGCGCTCGACGATCTGCTGAATCAATTCGTAGCCGTGCATCGGCTCTTCCGCGATCAACAACAGAATCGCAGCGCGCACATCTCCACGACGACCTCGTCCGCCACGTCCTCGCCCGCGACCGAACTGAGCGCCCGGACCGAAGCCGGGGCCGGGTCCGCCGTCTGGACCGAAACGCCCCCGCCGATGGCCTCTGCGTGGCATGTCACCGAAGCCCGGCCGCTCGTGCGGTCGACCGCGTCGTCCACCGTCTCGATCGCCGGGACCATCGCCCGGCGCGCCGTCGTCCGTCGGCACCCACATCACAAATGGTGGCCGTTGCTCACGGCCGAAACCGCCGAAGAAACCGCGTCGGCCGAACATCCCCTCGTTCGGGAAACTTGCATCCATCGTCGAACCTCCATCACTATCGTTGATAGTTCGACGATATATCGCCATATCGGGTTGCGCAAGATTTTTGCTGCACACAACCAGGCCTTGGAGAACTCGAAAATCAGCCGATGCGGCGTGGGTCGATCTGAATGCGGACCGGACCCGATGACTTCCGCGCACTGCGCGCGGCCCTCGCATGTGCCAGAGCGTCCGCAAGGCCGCGACCGTCCTTGCGTGGAACGCGGACCAGCATTCGCTCCGGCGCGACACCGCTCTCGTCCTCACCGGAATACGGAAGCCTCTCCCCCGCAGGCAATTCCACTGGCCCGAGTAGTACAGCACTTGCCGGCAGATCAGCTGAGTCCACCAACTCCGCAATTGCTGCGGATCCACCGTCGATCGCAGCCATGTGAACGGCCGGAGGAAAGCCGACCTCGTCCCGTTCCTCGAATTGAGACTGTGCGTGCCCCACCGGATCCCATCGGACCAACGCCTGCACCGTCGGGATACCCGAGTCTGCGACAACCACAACTTCACCACCTTCGGACAGCGGAATCACCATGGCAGCAGCCGACATCCAGCGTCTGAGTGTTTCCTCGGCGGCGCGAAGATCGGGCCGACCGAGCAGTGCCCAACCGTCGAGCAAGAGCGCGGCGCCGTAGCCGCCGGTCATCACCGGCTCCGCACCCACCGTCGAGACCACCAACGCGGGCCCGTGTGGCAGTTCCTTGACCACATCACCGCCTCCGGACAGAACCACTTTCACACCGGGAAAAGCGCGCCCGAGTTCTTCGGCGGTCCGGCCGGCACCGACCACCACCGCGCGCAACGCTTTCGCCCCGCACGCGTGACATCGGTAGGCGGCATCGGCAACCCCGCACCAGCGGCACGCCGGTGTCCCGGCGCCGTCGGGACCTGCCGCAGCGGGAAGAGCCAGTGGGCCGTTGCACCGACGGCACCGTGCCGGGGCACGGCACTTTCCGCAGGCCAGGGTCGGTACGTACCCCCGCCGAGGCACCTGCACCAGGACTCCGTTGCCCTCACCCAGAGCGCGCCGGGCGGCCGCGAATGCAATAGCGGGCAAACGAGCCGCTCTGGCTCCCGGATCGCGGGCCAAGGCTTGATCGCTGTCGGCAAGCGCGGTGATCTTGGGTGCGTGAGCACGAACGACGTCCCGCGTAGCGACCAGATCGTGCGCCCATCCCGAGTCGACGAGTACCTGCGATTCTGCCGTACGGGAGAACCCACCGATCACGACGGCGCACCCGGCGACGTAGCCACGCAGGACGGCAACTTCGCGGGCATGTGGATACGGCGACCGCGGCTCGGACAAGTTGTCGTCGCCGTCGTCCCAGACGACGACAAGACCGGTCTCGGGCGTCGGCGCAAAAACTGCACTGCGCGTGCCGACGACGATCCGGGCGGTCCCGCGCAGTGCAGCGAGCCACCTTCGGTATCGCATGGCCGGCCCCAGGCCTGCGGACAGACCCACCACTGCATCCGCTCCGGAGAGTTCGGTACATGCGGCGACGACGCGGTCCAGGTCGCGTTGATCGGGCACAACCAGGATCGCGGATTTGCCACTTGCCGCTACAGCCCCGGCCAATTCGGCCAGGCGCAGTGGCCAGTTTTCACCAGGCAACGCCTGCCAGACCGCACGCGGGCTTTTCGACTCGCGAATCGCGGACAGGAAGGCGTCACCGAATCTGTAGAGATGCCAACCATTTTCGATCGGTTCAGGAGCGGACGGCGGCTCGGCGGGCTCCCACGGTTCCGCCTCGACCTTCGCGTGGCGCGGCGGTACCGCCAAACGGAGAACGTCAGCACGGGTTCCGGCATAACGCTCCGCCACACGATCGACGACTTGCGCGATTTCGGCCGTCAGGACCCGCTCGGACGAGATGACGCGTTCGAGCCAGCCGAACTTCCCCTGATGGTCACTGGTGGCCTCGCGCGAGACGATGAAGCCGTCCACCAGACGACCAGCGAAGCGGATGCGCACCCGGACTCCGGGCTGCGCATCCGCTTCGAGTTCACGAGGAACGAGGTAGTCGAATTCACGGTCGAGGTGAGCGAGCGGGAGCATCGGCAGCACCCGGGCGACCGGATCGACTTCTGCCGCTACTCTTTCCGCGCCCACCCGCGCCCCGTCTGTACGTCAGTGATCAGAGACCAGCTGCGCTACGCAGCTTGTCGGCGCGATCGGTGCTCTCCCACGGGAGGTCGATGTCGGTGCGACCGAAGTGACCGTATGCCGCCGTCTGCGCGTAGATCGGACGCAGCAGGTCGAGGTCGCGGATGATCGCTCCCGGACGCAGGTCGAAGATCTCGGTGATCGCCTTCTGGATCCGTGCCGGATCGGTCTTCTCGGTGCCGAAGGTTTCGACGAAGAGTCCGACCGGAGCTGCCTTACCGATGGCGTATGCGACCTGAACCTCGATGCGGTCGGCCAGACCTGCGGCAACAGCGTTCTTGGCCACCCAACGCATGGCGTAGGCAGCGCTTCGGTCGACCTTTGACGGGTCCTTGCCGGAGAACGCGCCGCCGCCGTGGCGAGCCATTCCGCCGTAGGTGTCGACGATGATCTTGCGGCCGGTCAAACCGGCGTCACCCATCGGGCCACCGAGGACGAACTTGCCCGTCGGGTTCACCAACAGACGAACATCGGAGGTGTCGAGATCGGTGAGGTTCACGTCGGTCAGCACCGAGTGAAGCACCTTCTCGCGAAGATCGGGCGTCAACAGGTTGTCGAGGTCGATGTCAGCGGCATGCTGGGTGGAGATGACCACGGTGTCGAGACGGACAGCCTTGTCACCGTCGTACTCGATGGTGACCTGGGTCTTGCCGTCCGGGCGCAGGTACGGCAGCACGCCGGACTTACGGACCTCGGTCAACCGGCGAGAGAGACGATGAGCCAACGCGATGGGCAGCGGCATCAGTTCCGGCGTGTCGGTGGTGGCGTAGCCGAACATCAGGCCCTGGTCGCCCGCACCCTGACGGTCGATCTCGTCGTCGCTGATTCCGTCGACGCGAGCCTCGTGCGAGTGATCGACACCCTGCGCGATTTCGGGCGACTGCGCGCCGATCGCGACGTTGACGCCGCAGGAGTTACCGTCGAAGCCCTTTGCCGAGCTGTCGTAGCCGATCTCGAGGACCGTGTCGCGCACGATCTTCGGAATGTCTGCGTACGCAGTGGTCGTGACCTCGCCGGCTACGTGAACCTGGCCGGTGGTGACCAGAGTTTCGACGGCCACGCGGGCGCGCGGGTCCTGGGTGAGCAGCGCGTCGAGGATCGAGTCGCTGATCGCGTCACAGATCTTGTCCGGGTGCCCCTCGGTGACGGACTCGCTGGTGAATAGCCGACTGCCGGACTTGCTCACAGATCTCCCTCTCGACGACTGAGTTCTTGACTACAGCTTATTGAAGTATCCGAATCACCGTTCGGTGACCGTTTTGTCATGCTTTGTTAGCTGGGGGCTGAGCCGACGATAACGGTTGGACCGCCTGCGCAACACCCTTGTGCTCACCCGATTATCGTGGGGTAACTCTCACCACCGGGCGCGTGTCGCTACTCGGGGAAGAGCTTGACCAGGGCGTCGAGTACTCGACTGGCCATCAAAGCCTTGGATCCGTGCTCGAGCGCGGACTCCGAGCCGTCGGAACCGAGCAGCCAACCGTCGTTGTGATCGACCTCGAACGCCTTGCCCTCGCCGACCGCATTGACCACGAGGAGATCGCAACCTTTGCGGGCAAGCTTGGAGCGGGCGTAACTGAGAACGTCACCATGGGCGTCACCGGTCTCTGCGGCGAATCCGACGATCACCGTTCGAGCGTCCAGATCGCCGTCACGACGCGCTTCGACGAGACCGGCGAGGATGTCGGCGTTTCTGGTGAGGCTGATCGAGTCGGGTTCGTTTGCGCCCTTCTTGATCTTGCTGCCTTCGACGGTGGTGGGGCGGAAGTCCGCGACAGCTGCAGCCATGACGACTCCGTCGTGTCCCGGTGCGTGCTTCTCTACTGCCAACCGGAGATCTTCGGCCGTCTTGATGTGCACGACGTCGACAGCGGCGGGGTCGGCAAGATCGGCCGTGTAACCGGCGATCAGCGTGACGTGAGCGCCGCGTTGTGCGGCCAGACGGGCGAGCGCGTAGCCCTGTTTGCCGGAGCTGCGATTACCGAGAAAGCGCACCGGATCGAGCGGCTCGCGAGTACCGCCGGCGGTGACCAGAATGCGGCGACCTTCCAGGTCGCGCGGCAACGCGTCCGAGCGCTCGAGGAGCAACGATGCCAACCCGACGATCTCGTCGGGTTCGGGAAGTCGACCGGCCCCGGTGTCTTTTCCGGTCAAACGCCCGGAGGCAGGTTCGATCACGTGGACGCCGCGCGAGCGCAGTGTCGCCACGTTGGACACCGTTGCGGGGTGCTCCCACATCTCGGTGTGCATTGCGGGGGCGAAGACGACCGGACAGCGTGCGGTCAACAAGGTGGCTGTCAACAGGTCGTCTGCGCGACCCATGACAGCTCGCGCCATCAGATCAGCGGTTGCCGGCGCGATGACAACGAGATCGGCTTCCTGTCCGAGGCGGACATGCGGAACCTGCGGGACGTCGTTGAAGACGCCGGTGTGAACCGGGTTGCCGGAGAGTGCTTCGAACGTGGCGCGGCCGACGAACTCCAGAGCGGATTCGGTCGGAATCACGCGGACGTGATGACCGCTCTCGGTGAAGCTGCGGATGATCGAGCACGCTTTGTACGCGGCGATACCCCCACCGACACCGACGACAATGCGCTTACGTATCGATGTGGGCGCGTCGGACACTCCCCCGACACCCGAACGAGGTTCGGGTGCGGCAGACGTGGTGCTCACTCGCCTTCGGTGTGCTCGAGGAGATCAGCGTGGATTTCACGCAACGCGATGGACAGCGGCTTTTCCTGCAGACCGGGCTCGACCAGAGGTCCGACGTATTCGAGGATGCCGTCACCGAGCTGGTTGTAGTAGTCGTTGATCTGGCGCGCACGCTTGGCCGAGTAGATGACCAGGGCGTACTTGGAAGAGGTGCGTTCGAGCAACTCGTCGATCGGCGGGTTGGTGATGCCGAGCGGGGTGTCGTAGGCAGGCAGAGCGCCCTGACCTGCTGCGGACGCGGCTGAAGTGCTGCTCACTCTTGTGTCTCCTGAATTAGATCTTCATTGAAGAACTAGTTTTATCGATCCGGATATCTGAGAAACGGGGCGGAAATCGGTTCCCGAAGGGTGCGGAATCAGTTCCCAACCAACAAGGATACCAACTCATCGCAAGCACGGCTTACATCCTCGTTCACGATGACCGTGTCGAACTCGTCTTGTGCGGCCAATTCCACTCGGGCCGTCTCGAGTCGGCGTGCCACGACGTCTTCCGTTTCGGTTCCCCGTCCGGTCAGCCGTTGCACCAGAACGTCCCAGCTCGGTGGAGCCATGAACACCAACAGAGCTTCGGGCATCGCCCGGCGGACAGCTCGTGCTCCGGCGAGATCGACCTCGACGAGTACGGGCTTTCCAGCTTCGAGCGCTTCTTCGATCGGAGCTGCGGGGGTGCCGGAGCGCTGTAGACCGCCGTGGATTTCCGCCCATTCGAGAAGTTCACCGGAGTCGATCATCCGTTGAAATTCTTCACGGGAGGTGAATCGGTAGTCCTTGCCGTCCACTTCACCGGGACGGGGATCGCGAGTGGTCGCCGAAACGCTGAAAACGAGTTCAGGCAACCGAGTTCTCAGCTCGCGAACGACGCTGGACTTACCGACAGCCGAAGGGCCGGCCAGTACAACCAGCCGACCCCTCCGCACTGCGGTCTTGCTCTCTGACACTGTTGCGTCAGCAATCATCAGACACTGCCGCGTCAGCAATCATCACTTGTCGGCTCAGGCCTCGAAGTCAAACTTGGTGAGCAGAGCCTTGCGCTGCCGATCACCGAGGCCACGAAGGCGACGGGTCGGTGCAATCTCCAGCTCGGTCATGATCTCCTGAGCCTTGACCTTGCCCACCTTGGGCAGCGCCTCGAGCAGTGCCGAAACCTTCATCTTGCCCAAGATTTCGTTGTCTTCGGCGTCCTTGAGGACCTGCTTGAGGTCGGTGCCGCCACGCTTCAGGCGCTCCTTGAGCTCAGCCCTGGCCTTGCGGGCAGCAGCTGCCTTCTCCAAAGCAGCAGCGCGCTGCTCATCAGTCAACTGGGGAAGGGCCACGGTTCCTCCGTCTCGTCGTGTGCAAATTTTGTCTATTCCGCTGATAACCAGCAGCGATAGCGACCGTACTCACGCCTGGCGCGAATTGCTAACCCACCCCCCGCGGTCCGATGCAGATCGCGGTGGGTTATGCGCGTCGAATCGATGTCACACATCGTCGCCGTTTTCGGCTGGATCGAGACGGATTCGACGCAACACGAACGTGCGTACAGTACCGAAATAGACTGTAACACAAAGCATTTCGATACATCGGGTGCGACGTCCCCATGCGTGTGTGCGAAATCGTTACCTGCGGGAATGAACGTGGTCGCCGACACATCCAAAAATTTCGAGCATTTTCGACGCCCATGCGCGTGTCGCGGCCTGTTTTCAGGTCGGCAGCGACGATTTCGGATCGTCGGCATCGACCGTGTCAGGTTCGGTGCGGCTCACGCCGGGGGCGGCCAGAGCGAGCACTACCGCGAGGCTCGCCCAGAGCAATGAATTCTCCAGGACGAAGCCGACGACCGGGATATCCATGTCCGCGCCGACCCGAGGAAGCCGAAACAGCACGACCGCAGCGGTGAGGCCGATCGCGATCCAGGACCACGCGGGTACCGATCGGGTGTCCTCCCCCACGCCCGACTTGATCGGAACGAGGAGCACACCCACCGCCGGCACCAACCACACGAAGTGGTGGGTCCAGGCAATGGGAGTCACGATTGCCGCCAGCAGAGCCACCACCGTGAAACCGGCAAGATCACCTCGCAGGCGCTGAGCGCGCCGCGTCGCGACAATTCCGAGGACACCCAACACTGCACAGGCGACGAGCCATGCCGGACCCACCAGGCCCTCGGGGAGTAGCCGTAAGGCCATTCCACGCACGGACTGGTTACCGAACACGGACGGGTCACCGACCGCGACGCGCCCCGAGAGTGAGGCGATGTCACCGAAGTAGTCGATCGTCTGGCGCGGGAGAACGGCAAAGCCGAGTGCCGTGGCGCCGAGGAAGCCGGCGAGGCCGCCCGCAACTGCTTTCCAACGCCCGGTGATCACGTAGTAACCGATGTAGACGAGAGGCACCAGTTTGACGGCCCCGGCGATCCCCACCAGCACACCCTCGGGAATCCACCGTGGTCGAGCCAGCAGGTCGATCAGGCACAGGAGTGTCAGGAACAACCCGACCTGCCCGTACCCGAGGTGATCGGAGATCGGCGATGCCGCCGTCCACAGGACCAGGAAACCCACGTAGACGACGACGGGCCGCCTACGTGTGAACGGGACTTCGCGATAGCTGAGCACGATGATCGCGGCCAGCATCAGGAGGCTGACGAAACTCCATCCCCACTGGACCGCACCCCAGGAACCCAAGGCGACCGGAACGGCGACGAGCGCAGCGAAGGGCGGATAAGTGAACGGCAGTCTCGCGTTGAACGACTCGTCGTACAGGTTCGAGCCGTCGAGGACGGCTTGACCCGCCGTCCGGTACACGGCGAGATCGTCGCCGTGTACGCCGGTGACGGATTGGAACCCGGTGGCGAGCAGCGCGCACGCCGCGACGAGAAGTCCGATCTGCCACCAACGATTCACCGACGGACGGTACCACCGGGTTCCACCGCTCGAACGAGCCTCGAGGTCACTCACGGATCAGTGCGCCAATGCGGCTTCGATCTCGTCTCGGTCACGCATTGCTGCCTCCCGAAGTGCCGATACCGAAGGACCATGCTTGAGCACCCCACGGGAAGTGTTCGGCAGCAGGAGCTCGGTCGATCCCGCGAAGATGTCTGCGAGATCCGCTGCCGTCGCACCCTGCGCGCCGAGCCCCGGAGCGAGAATCGGGCCGTTGAACTGCGACAGGTCCAGACCGTGGTCCCGAGTTGCACCGACCACCAGTCCGACGGTGTCGCGTCCGTCGGCGTTCGCGTCGACCGCAGCGTTGACGATCGACTGAGCCACGCTCACACCGTCGGCCGACGACTGTTGAAGTACGCCGCCTTCCGGATTGGAGGTTCGTGCCAGCACGAAAATCCCGCGTGCGTTCTGCCTTGCCAGTTCGAGTGTCGGAGCCAACGCCCCGAATCCCAGGTACGGCGAAACGGTGACCGAGTCGGAGGCCAACGGCGAATCACCCAACCAGGCTTGCGCGTACGCGTCCATCGTCGAACCGATGTCACCGCGCTTGGCGTCCGCGACGACAAGCGTTCCAGCATCGCGAAGAACCGAGATGGTCCGCTCCAACACGGCGAAGCCGGCGCTTCCGTACGCCTCGAAGAACGCAACCTGAGGTTTGACGAGTCCAACCTCACCGGTGAAGGCCTCGACGCAGATCTCGGCGAAAGTCTCGAGACCTTCGGCGGTACGTGGCAGTCCCCACGCGTCGAGAAGCGCGGGATGCGGGTCGATACCGACGCACAGCCGCCCCCGGTCCGCGATCGCGGACCGGAGACGATGCCCCCAACTGTGACTCACGACTGCTGTGCCGGCTGACGAAGACCTGCGTGCAGTTCCTGCAGGGAGTGAACTCCGATGTCGCCGCGGATGGCCGCTTCGATGCCCTGCACGGCGGCCGAGGCGCCCTGGACCGTCGTGATGCACGGGATGTTCGACGCGACTGCTGCGCTTCGGATCTCGTAGCCGTCGACACGCGGACCGTTGTTGCCGTACGGGGTGTTGATGACCATGGCGACCTCACCGCTGCGGATCTGGTCGACGATGGTCTCGGCACCGGCCGGAACATCCTCACCCGACTGCTTGTACACCTGCTTGCACTCGATACCGTTGCGCCGCAACACATCTGCGGTTCCTTCGGTGGCCAGGATGGTGAATCCGAGATCTGCCAGGCGCTTGACCGGGAAGATCAGCGAACGCTTGTCCTTGTTGGCGACCGAGACGAACACCGCGCCTGTGGTGGGCAACGACCCGTAGGCGGCCGTCTGCGACTTGGCGAAAGCCGTACCGAAGTCGAAGTCGATTCCCATGACTTCACCGGTGGACTTCATTTCCGGGCTGAGCAAGGTATCCACGCCGGTACCGTCGGCGCGGCGGAAGCGGTTGAACGGCAACACAGCTTCCTTGACCGCGATCGGTGCACCGGCCGGGGTGTTTCCACCGTCGCCGGTCGCCGGCAGGATGCCGCTTGCGCGCAGGTCGGCGATCGATTCGCCGAGCATGACGCGGGCGCATGCCTTGGCAAGCTGGACGGCCGTCGCCTTGGAGACGAACGGAACCGTACGGCTGGCGCGGGGATTTGCTTCCAGCACGTAGAGGATGTCGTCCTTGAGTGCGTACTGGACGTTGAGCAGACCCTTGACGCCGATGCCCTTTGCGAGAGCCTCGGTGGAGCGGCGGACGTTCTCGAGGTCCGCACGACCCAGAGTGATCGGCGGGAGCGCACACGCCGAGTCACCGGAGTGAATGCCGGCTTCCTCGATGTGCTCCATGACGCCGCCGAGATACACCTCGGTGCCGTCGCACAGTGCGTCGACGTCGATCTCGACCGCGTCTTCGAGGAAGCGGTCGACCAGCACCGGGCGGTCGTCGGAGATCTCCGTGGCACGCGAGATGTAGTCGGCGAGTGAAGCCTCGTCGTAGACGATCTCCATGCCGCGTCCACCGAGCACGTACGACGGACGCACCAGCACCGGGTAGCCGATGCCTGCTGCGATCTCGCGGGCGCCGTCGAACGTGGTGGCGGTACCGAACTTCGGTGCAGGCAGACCGGCTTCGGTGAGCACGCGACCGAATTCGCCGCGGTCCTCCGCCAGGTCGATGGCTGCGGGGCTGGTTCCCACGATGGGAACGCCGGCAGCTTCGAGGCGCTTCGCCAATCCGAGCGGGGTCTGGCCGCCGAGCTGGACGATGACGCCGGCAACGGTGCCCGACTGCGCCTCCGCGCGGTAGACCTCGAAGACGTCCTCGAATGTCAGCGGCTCGAAGTACAGGCGATCAGCGGTGTCGTAGTCCGTGGAGACGGTCTCGGGGTTGCAGTTGACCATGACGGTCTCGTACCCGGCCTCGGACAGCGTCTGGGCAGCGTGGACACACGAGTAGTCGAACTCGATGCCCTGGCCGATGCGGTTGGGGCCGGATCCGAGGATCAGAACCTTGGGTCGCTCGGTCTGCGGAGCCACTTCGGACTCGGCCTCGGGATCAAGCTCGTAGGTCGAGTAGTGGTACGGCGTCTTGGCCTCGAACTCTGCGGCGCAGGTGTCGACGGTCTTGTAGACGGGGCGCACGCCAAGCTGATCACGCAGAGCGCGAACGGCGTCCTCACCTGCGTGCGTGTCACCACCGAGTTCGGGGCGCAGAGCCGCGATCTGGCGGTCCGAGATGCCGTGGTACTTGGCCTGACGCAGGGCAGCCTCGTCGAAAGACTCTGCAGCGCGAAGCTTTTCACCGAGCTCGTGAATCTGCTGGAACTGGTCGAGGAACCACGGATCGATCTTGGTGGCGTCGAAGAGCTGCTCGACAGTTGCGCCGAGGGCGAATGCCTTCTCGATGCCGTACATGCGGCCGTCCTGCGGAACGCTCAGATCGGCGAGCAGGGCGTCCAGGCTCTCCGTCTCGATGTCGGCGCCGGTCCAGTAACCCGCACGCTTGGTCTCGAGTGAACGCATGACCTTGCCGAAAGCCTCGGTGAAGTTGCGGCCGATGCTCATGGCCTCGCCTACCGACTTCATCGTGGTGGTCAGGGTTCCGTCGGCACCGGGGAACTTCTCGAAAGCGAACCGCGGAGCCTTGACGACGACGTAGTCGAGCGTCGGCTCGAAGCAAGCCGGGGTTTCCTTGGTGATGTCGTTGACGATCTCGTCGAGCGTGTAGCCGATGGCAAGCTTGGCGGCCATCTTGGCGATCGGGTAACCGGTCGCCTTCGACGCCAGCGCCGACGAGCGGGAAACGCGCGGGTTCATCTCGATGACAACCAGGCGGCCGTCCTTCGGGTCCATCGCGAACTGGATGTTGCAGCCGCCGGTGTCGACGCCCACCTCACGCAGAATATCGATGGAGAGGTCGCGCATCGCCTGGTACTCGCGGTCGGTCAGCGTCATCGCGGGAGCGACGGTGACCGAGTCTCCGGTGTGGACACCGACCGGGTCGACGTTCTCGATGGAGCAGACGATCACGACGTTGTCGCGACTGTCGCGCATCAGCTCGAGTTCGTATTCCTTCCAGCCGAGGATGGATTCCTCGATCAGGACGTTCGCCGTCGGCGACGCGGCCAGACCGCCACCGGCGATGCGGTTGAGATCGTCGACGTCGTACGCCATGCCGGAACCGAGGCCGCCCATGGTGAAGGACGGACGCACGACAACCGGGTAACCGAGTTCGGCGACCGTGGCGTGTACTTCGTCCATCGTGTAGCAAACTGCGGACTTCGCGGATTCGCCACCGACCTTGGCGACGATGTCCTTGAACTTCTGGCGATCCTCGCCGCGCTGGATGGCGTCGAAGTCGGCGCCGATCAGTTCGACGTCGTACTTCTCGAGGATGCCCTGCTCGTGCAGCGCCACAGCGGCGTTGAGAGCGGTCTGACCGCCGAGCGTCGCGAGGACGGCGTCGATCTTGTTGCCCTGCAACGCTTCCTTGGCGATGACCTTCTCGAGGAACTCGGCCGTGATCGGCTCGACGTACGTGGCGTCGGCGAACTCGGGGTCCGTCATGATGGTGGCCGGGTTGGAGTTGACCAGGCTGACGCGCAGGCCCTCCTCCTGGAGGACGCGGCAAGCCTGGGTGCCCGAGTAGTCGAACTCACAGGCCTGACCGATGACGATCGGACCGGAGCCGATTACCAGGATGTGCTTGAGATCTGTACGGCGTGGCATTAGTTCTTGACTCCGGTTTCTTTCCGTGCGGAGAGCAGGCTGGTGAAGCGGTCGAAGAGGTACGCAGCGTCGTGCGGGCCGGCTGCCGCCTCCGGGTGGTACTGCACCGAGAAGGCCGAATCGTCGAGCAGGCGAACACCTTCGACGGCTCCGTCATTGGCGCAGGTGTGGCTTACCACGGCGCGACCGAACGGGGTGTCGAATTCCTGGCCGGCTTCACCTTCGAGTGCGAAGCCGTGGTTCTGCGCGGTGATCGCGATGCGACCCGTCTGATGCTCGATCACCGGGATGTTGATGCCGCGGTGGCCGAACTTCATCTTGTACGTGCTCAGGCCGAGTGCGCGGCCCAGGATCTGGTTGCCGAAGCAGATACCGAACAGCGGCAAGCCCTGTCCGATGACCTCTTTCGTCAGGTGCACTGCGCCGTCGGCGGTGGCCGGGTCACCGGGACCGTTGGAGAGGAACACTCCGTCGGCCTTCAGGTCGAGGATCTGTTCGAGACTCGCATTGGACGGCAACACGTGGACGCGGATACCGCGCTCGGCGAACATGCGCGGGGTGTTGGTCTTGATACCGAGGTCGATGGCGGCAACCGTGTACAGCGCCTCCCCGCCCTTCGGCTCGACGACGTAGCCGCTGGTGGTGCTGACTTCACCGGCAAGATCGGCGCCGAGCATGGTCGGCTGATCCTGAACCCGTCGGACCAGTTCGTCATCGGCGGCGATGGCTTCACCGGAGAAGACGCCTGCCTTCATCGAACCGCGAGTACGCAGGTGGCGAACCAGGGCACGAGTGTCGATCCCGGCGATTCCGACGATGCCCTGCTCTTCGAGCTTGGCCTGCAGCGAACCGGTTGCACGCCAGCTCGAGGTGACGCGCGAGGGGTCACGAACGACGTACCCGGCAACCCAGATCTTGGCACCGGCACTCTCGCCGGTCGGTCCGACCGACTCGTCGTCTTCGTCGTTCCAGCCGGTGTTGCCGATCTGCGGCGCGGTGGAGACCACGATCTGGCGGTGGTAGCTGGGATCGGTGAGCGTTTCCTGGTAGCCGGTCATGCCGGTGCTGAACACCGCTTCGCCCAGGGTCTGTCCAACCGCACCGAAGGTGGTTCCGCGGAACACCCGTCCGTCTTCGAGGACCAGTACTGCGGGGCTGTTGCCAAAGCCGCTCATGCGTTCTTTCCGTTCTGCTCGATGTCGCCAGAGCTTGCGTCTTCGTTGTCATTCGTCTTGTTCGAGGCAGTCTTGTTCGAAGCAGTTACCGGCTTGACCCAGTCCGGATAAACCGTCTTGTCGTCACCGCGCACGCCCGTGTCGATCTCGGTTCCGCTCGGCAATTCCCAGCGAATCACCAGGACGCCGTCCTTGCTCATGACCTTGCCGGCAAGACCGTTCTCCGTGCGGATCGCACGGATCGACTTCTCCGGAATCCAGATGGCCGACGCACCGTCACGCTCGACCAGAATTCCGCCGCTGTAGCGGCTGATCTCGCAGGTGGCGCGGAAACCGAGGTCGCCGACGGCGATGCGGTCCTGCCAACTGGGTGCGATGGTGCTACCGACGTACAGGCCGGTGGTCGGCAGGACGAGCAGTTCACCCAGGGTTGCCGGTACCGTCGGCAGTTCGCCGATCTTGTCTTTCTGCCGTCGAGCGCGTCCACGCCAACCGACGTACATCAGGCCGATCATCGCGACCCAGAAGATCGCCAGACCGATGATCCACAGTGCTCTGTCCATGACGCGCTACTCCTCGCTACTCCGCAGCCGCACATTCCCGTCGTGTGCGGTGATGCGGCCACGTAACAGTGTGGTCGTGACCCGTGCGGGCAATGTCATCGACTCGTACGGAGTGTTATGCGCGACACTCGCCAGGTCTGGGCCGTGGACCGTCCACTCGGCCGACGGATCGACCAATGTCAGGTTGGCGGGCTCCCCCACCTCGATGGGACGGCCTTGATCGTCGAGTCCGACGATCGCCGCCGGGCGCTCGCTCATGACCCGCGCAACACCGCGCCAGTCCAACAGGCCGGGCTGGACCATCGTCTGCACGATGATCGAGAGCGCGGTCTCGAGGCCGAGCATTCCGGGGCGGGCGGCCGCGAATTCGCAGCACTTGTCCTGCTCGGCGTGCGGAGCGTGATCGGTGGCCACGCAGTCGATGATGCCCTCGGCCAGACCCTTGCGCAGGGCAGCAACATCGCTGGCCTCACGAAGTGGCGGGTTGACCTTGTTGATGGCGTCGTACGTCTCGAGACGTGAATCATCGAGAAGCAGGTGATGCGGGGTGACCTCGGCGGTGATCGAAATCCCTTGGCTGCGAGCCCACTTCACGAGTTCGACGGTTCCGGCGGTGGATGCGTGGCAGATGTGAACGCGGGCGCCAGCGTCACGCGCGAGCAGTGCGTCACGGGCCACGATCGATTCTTCGGCTGCTCGCGGCCAACCGGCCAGGCCGAGACGCGCGGCCGTGGGGCCCTCGTGGGCGACCGCACCGACCGTCAAACGCGGTTCTTCCGCGTGCTGCGCGATCAGGACGCCCAGTGAGCTGGAGTATTCGAGCGCGCGACGCATGATCAGTGGGTCGTAGACGCAGTGACCGTCGTCGGAGAACATCTTGACCTTGCCGACGCCTGCCGCCATGGTCGCCATCTCGGCGAGCTGCTTGCCTTCCAGGCCTGCGGTGACTGCGCCGACGGGGTGGACGTCGACGAGGCCGACTTCCTGTCCGCGTCGCCAGACGTGATCGGTGATGACCACCGAATCGGCGACGGGGCTCGTGTTCGCCATCGCGAAGACCGCGGTGTATCCACCCAGAGCGGCCGCGGAGCTTCCGGTTTCGATGGTCTCGGTGTCTTCGCGACCAGGCTCACGTAGATGGGTGTGCAGGTCCACGAAGCCGGGAAGCAGGATCTGCCCGCCGGCATCGATCACCTCGGATGCCGTGGCCGGATCGAGGTCCACGCCGATCTCGAGGATCGTGCCGTCGCCGACGAGGACGTCGGTGGGCTCACCTTCTCCGTAGATCAGGACTCCGCGGAGCAGGACACTCACGGGTGATTCTCCGTTCTCGTTTCTGGTCACAGCGCACCGTCCTCCGACCCGACCAGCAGTCGGAACAAGACAGCCATGCGCATGTGTACGCCGTTGGTAACCTGTTGCAGTACAGCAGTTTTCGAGGAATCAGCGACGGCGGATGCGATCTCCATGCCGCGCAGCATCGGACCGGGGTGCAAGACCAACGCGTGATCGGCCAGCATCGCCAGTCGCTTCTCGGACAAGCCGTAGTTGATCGAGTACTCGCGCTGCGAAGGGAAGAAGCCGCCGTTCATGCGTTCGGCCTGGACCCGCAGCATCAGCACCGCGTCGAGTCCGGGCAGTTCGGCGTCGAGCGAATGCGAGACCGTGACCGGCCACGTGTGCGCGCCGACCGGCAGCAGTGTCGGAGGCGCCACCAAGACGACCTCCGCGCCGAGCATCGAGAGCAGCAGCGCGTTGGACCGGGCCACACGGCTGTGCAGAATGTCGCCGACGATCGCGATCCGCTTGCCCTCGATGTCGCCGAGGCGCTGGCGAAGGGTCAAAGCGTCGAGAAGCGCCTGAGTGGGATGCTCATGCGTGCCGTCACCTGCGTTGATGACTGCCGGGCCACCGTCGTCGGCCGCTCCGGTCCACTTGGCGATCTGATGGGCGGCACCCGAAGCCGGATGCCGCACGATGAGGGCGTCAGCACCGGCCGCGCGCAGGGTCATCGCGGTATCGCGCAGGGATTCGCCCTTGGACACCGAGGAACTCGATGCGCTGACGTTGATGACGTCCGCGCTCATCCACTTACCGGCCACCTCGAAGGACACCCGGGTGCGCGTCGAGTTCTCGAAGAACACCGTCATGACCGTGCGTCCGCGCAGCGTCGGGAGTTTGCGTACTTCGCGGCCCAGCAGCGCCTGCTCGAAGCGTTCTGCCTCGTCGAGAAGTTCTACCGCGGACTCACGATCGAGGTCCGCGATGGAAAGAAGGTGCTTCACGCGCTCTTACCTCCGGAGATGACTACCGCTTCCCTGCCGTCGTGTTCCTGGAGGAGGACCTTGACGTCTTCTGACCTCGCGGTCGGGACGTTCTTGCCGACGTAGTCGGCGCGCAGCGGCAGTTCGCGATGACCGCGATCGACCAGCACTGCGAGTTGGACGGCCCGGGGGCGACCGAGATCGCGCAACGCATCGAGGGCGGAGCGCACGGTGCGACCGGAGAAGAGGACATCGTCCACCAGGACGACCAGAGCATTGTCGACGCCACCTTCGGGGACGGACGTGCGCTCGAGCGGGCGATGCGGCTTGGTGCGGAGATCATCACGGTAGAGCGTGATGTCGAGAGATCCGATGGGAAGACGCACACCGGAGAATTCTTCGATCTTGGCGCGCAGTCGCGTGGCGAGGGTGGTTCCGCGCGTCGGGATGCCGATCAGGACCACACGAGGGGCTGTTCCCTCGGGTCCGTCGAGTGCGGTTTTCTCGATGATCTCGTGAGCGATCCGCGCGATGGTCCGGCCCACATCCTGGGCGGACAACAATTCACGGGTCTCACTACTTGCCTCGGCACCAGCGGATGCCTTGGCGCTGCCTGGACCTGCAAGATCGGATGGGCGAGACCCTTCGGGCACGCTCATACAGCGACCTCCTTCTCCGCCTCACTGGACGGATCGTTAAAGGATGTCTGACGGTCCCCACCCTATCAGCCGACAGACCTGATCCCGCCGTGCGAGCAGCGACTGAGACCGGTTGTGTGCAGACACACAACGCGCACGGTGACACTCGCACGGCGGTGGTGGAACAGAACTTGCTACTCGGTACCCGAATCCGATTCCTGCGCGCGCTGCGAGGTCGCAGCTGCAGCCGATCGAACCTGCGGCGCAACGAGAACGACCTGACCGAGGATTCCGTTGACGAATCCCGGAGAGTCGTCCGTCGAGAGCTGCTTCGCGAGTTCGACGGCCTCGTCCACGGCGACAACCGGCGGAACGTCCGTCGCATGGAAGAGCTCCCACACGGCGATACGCAGAATCGCACGGTCGACGGCGGGCAGACGCTCGAGCGTCCAATCCTGCAGATGCGAGGAGATGACCTGATCGATCCGGTCCAGATTCTCCGCAACGCCGGACACCAACGTGACGGTGTAGGCCGCGACGGGTGCTACCGCGTCGTCCTTGACGGACAGATCGGAACGCTCCGATGCGAGCGCGACCGGATCGAGGTCACGTGCCTCGGCTTCGAAGAGGAAGTCGACGGCACGCTTGCGCGCCTTGTGGCGTGCACCGAGTTTCTTATGTGTGCCGGACACTCAGGAATTCACACGCCCGAGGTAGTTGCCGTCACGGGAATCGACCTTGAGCTTGTCACCGGTGTTGATGAAGAGCGGCACGTTGATCTCGGCACCGGTCTCGAGGGTGGCAGGCTTGGTGCCGCCGGTGGAGCGGTCGCCCTGCAGGCCCGGATCGGTGTGCTTGACGACGAGCTCGACCGTGACCGGAAGCTCGACGAAGAGGGGAACGTCTTCGTGGGTCGCGACCTGGACGGCCATGTTCTCGAGCAGGAAACGCGACTGGTCGCCGACGGTGGATTCACTGATCGACACCTGGTCGTAGGTGTCGCCGTCCATGAAGATGTAGTCGCTGCCGTCGTGGTACAGGTAGGTCATGTCACGACGGTCGACCGTGGCGGTCTCGACCTTCACACCGGCGTTGAACGTCTTGTCCACTACCTTGCCCGAGAGCACGTTCTTGAGCTTGGTGCGCACGAAGGCAGGGCCCTTGCCGGGCTTGACATGCTGGAACTCGATGATCGTCCACAGCTGGCCTTCGATCTGCAGAACCAGACCATTCTTGAAATCACTGGTGGAAGCCACTTGCTTCGCGTCTCCTAGGGGTCGGGAAACCGTCTCAGACGACGGTAAGGTCTTTTGCGGTCAGTGTGAGCAGCTCTGGCCCCTGCTCACGAACAACGAGCGTGTCCTCGATCCGTACACCTCCGCGCCCGGAGAAGTACACGCCCGGCTCGACGGTCACCGCCGCGCCGGAAAGAAGTGTACCGGTGCCGAGCTTGCCGATTCCCGGTGCTTCGTGGATTTCGAGGCCGACACCGTGGCCGAGGCCGTGCAGGAACAACTCGCCGTAGCCTGCATCGTCGATCACCGAACGGGCGGCGGCGTCCACGGCCGCACATTCGACACCCGGAGCGAGGGCATCGCAACCGGCAGCTTGTGACCGCGCGACGAGTTCGTAAATCTCCCGTTGCCAATCGGAAACGGACTCGAGCACGTACGTCCGGGTCATGTCCGAGTGGTACCCACCGACCTGTGCGCCGAAGTCGAGTTTCACGAAGTCACCCGACGCCAGGATCGCGTCGGTCGGTCGGTGATGCGGAATCGCCGAGTTGACGCCTGCCGCCACGATCGTCTCGAAGGAAATACCGTCTGCGCCGTTGTCGAGCATCAGGTTTTCCAGTTCACGACCGACCTCTCGTTCGGTTCGGCCAGGTCGCAGACCGCCGCGAGCGATCAACTGCGCCAACGCGACATCGGCTGAAGTGCATGCGGCGCGCAACAACTCCACCTCGTGCTCGTCCTTGACCATGCGCAACTGTTCGACGAGTCCACTCACCGGTTCGAACCGGATCTTCGGTGCTGCCTCGGTCCATGCGCGATGTTCGGCGAACGTCGCGACGTGTGACTCGAACGCGAGAACGGGCATCGTCGACTTCTCGATCAAGTGCGCAGCACTCGAACGGGCGATTTCAGCGCGCAGGTCCGGAACCTGCTCCGCCACCTGCGTCACGTAACGACCGTCGGTGCAGATCACCGTCGCGCGTTCGTCGGACGCCGAATCGGACGCACTGACGACGAGCGCAGCATTGGAACCGGTGAAACCGGTGAGGTACCTGATGTTGAGGAGATCTGTGACGAGAATCGCGTCGAGTTCGCGCTCCGCGAGGAGGCGTCTGAGGGATTCACGGCGTGCTCTGAAGTCGACCGGCATCCCTCGAACCTACCGCCCTGGCAGACCTGCCGATCAACTCGAAACTCACGGTTACAGCAATAAGTGTGGGTTAGGCCACAAGGTGTAATGGGTTCTAGTTAGGCTGTACCCATGAATGCGTGGTTGGTACGTGGCCTCGGCATGGCCCTGATACATGTTGTGTTTCGTGCGTTGCTCGGTGCAGCAATCGCACAGTGGCCACTTCAGGGGTCCACCCTGCGCTGGCTGTCCCTGTTGATCGTCATCGTCTTCGCCGCGATCTGGGGTGGTATCGACGGCATTCGCGACCGCCGAAACTTCCCCGAACCCGAGGACGGCGCCGATCTGACCATGCTGTGGCTCAAAGCTGCTTTGGTCGGCGGATTCGTCGCCGGCGCTGCCAGCTGGGCACTCAGCCTGGTCCCCTCCCTCGAACTCACTCAGCAGGGCTTGTTCTTCGAGGTGACCTCCGGTGCGGCGTTCACGATCCTTCTCATCTTCGTCCCTGCCATGATCGCCATCACCGTCGGACGTTTCTTCGTCAGTCGTGAGCAGCGCAAGAACGGAACCGCTCCGCAGACCCCGTCCCACGAGCGTCACCACGAACCGGTGCCCGTCAGCGAGGGCTACGACTCCCCCACCGAGCAGCACGCATACAGCGGAGCCGCCATGTCCGTCGAGGAATCCGACGCCGATACCGCGGTCTTCCCAGCGATCGATCTGGGCAAGCGCGAGCAGTAACGCCCGCCGTCTACACAATCGAATGCGGCCCCGAGGAAATTTTCCTCGGGGCCGCATTCGTGTGGTCGGCTTTTCGACTTCCCTCGTTCAGCCTCGCTCGGCGAGGAACCTGATCGCCAGCGGATACGCGGCGACGCCGAGTCCGACGATCACGCCGGTCGCAATCGGACTCAGGTAGGAATGGTGCCGAAACTCTTCTCGCGCATGAACGTTCGAGATGTGCACCTCGACGAGACCTGCGGTCAGTTCGGCGCATGCATCTCGCAGGACCACCGACGTGTGCGTCAAGCCACCGGCATTGAGGATCACCGGTTCCCCCGCGTCCGCCGCGTCGTGGATCCAACCGAGCAGATCGCCTTCGTGATCGCTCTGACGGACGATCACCTCGACGCCGAGGTCCTTACCTGCCGCGACGCACAATTCGATCAGATCGTCGTGTGTGGTCGCGCCGTAGACCTCGGGCTGACGCTTACCCAGACGCCCCAGATTGGGTCCGTTGACGACGTTGATCCTCACAGCAGGACCGTTCCGCCGGCCGGCCGAGGATCACGGGCGATCGCGGAGTATGCCGCGACCAGCAGGCTCGGATCCGGCCCTTCGAGGCGGCCCGGCTTGGCGAGGCCGTCGAGGACCACGAAACGGAGTAACCCGGCACGGTTCTTCTTGTCGGTCTGCATTCCCTTCATCAGATCGCCGAACGCATCACCGTCGTACGACGTCGGCAGCCCGACGAGATCGAGGATCGACTTGTGACGATCGGCGGTGGCGTCGTCGAGTCGGCCCGCGAGCCGTCCGAGTTCGGCAGCGAAGACCAGGCCGACGGAGACAGCGGCACCGTGGCGCCACTTGTAGCGCTCACGACGTTCGATCGCGTGGCCGAGGGAGTGGCCGTAGTTGAGGATTTCGCGCAGATCCGACTCGCGCAGATCCGCGGCCACGACCTTGGCCTTGACCTCGACGGAGCGCCGAATCAGCTCGGGCAGAACAGTTCCCGACGGATCGAGAGCAGCCTTGGGATCGGCTTCGATGAGGTCCAGGATCACCGGGTCGGCGATGAATCCGGTCTTGATGACCTCGGCCATGCCTGCAACGATCTCGTTGTGCGGCACAGTCTCGAGCGTCGCGAGATCGATGAACACCGCTCCCGGCTCGTGGAACGAACCGACGAGGTTCTTGCCCGCTTCGGTGTTGATACCGGTCTTGCCGCCCACTGCTGCGTCGACCATCGCGAGCAAAGTGGTGGGGACGTGAACAACCTTGACACCACGCATCCACGTAGCAGCGACGAAGCCGGTGAGGTCGGTCGCCGCTCCCCCGCCCAAGCTCATGATCGCGTCGCTGCGAGTCAGGCCGATCCGGCCGAGCACGTCCCAGCAGAAGCCCGCGACGGCAAGATCCTTACCGTCCTCGGCGTCGGGGATTTCGATGCGGTGAGCGTCGATTCCCTTCTCTGCCAACGCAGCCCGTACAGCCTCCGCGGTCTCTGCCAGCGGCGGCTGATGGAAGATCGCGACAGTGCGCGCGCCGTCGAACTCGGCAACAAGGTCACCGAGCAGGCCGCGGCCGATCACGACCGGGTAGGGACTTGCGGTCTTCACCTCTACACGTACGGGTTCGGTCACTGCTCCACTACTCCGCTCCGGTTGTTCATTTGTCTTGAAGTTTCGACACCAATTGCCCGACGACACGCGCCGGGCTTCGGCCGTCCGTCCGAATCCGAATCGTGGCCGAACGCCGGTACAGCGGACGACGACGCCTCATCAGCTCCTGGTACTTGACCTTGGGATCTCCGCCGGCCAGCAGCGGACGATGATTGTTCGCCCCCGTGCGGCGAAGCCCTTCGGCGACACTGATCTCCAGGTAGATGACCGTGTGACCCTGGAGCAGTTCGCGCGTGCGATCGGACAGGATCGCACCACCGCCGAGCGAGACGATTCCGTCGGTGGCCTGCAACGCGTCGCGAACCACCGATTCCTCGATCTCACGAAACCGAGGCTCTCCGTCATGGGTGAAGATCTCCGGGATCGTTCTACCCGTGGTCCGTTCGATCTCGGCGTCGGTATCGACCAATTCGAGTTCGAGTGCCTGCGCGAGACGTCGACCGATGGTCGATTTGCCGGCACCGGGCGGACCGATGAGTACAGCCTTCGGCTTCATCGATACATGAGTCCTATCGAGGCGGTCGGGCTGCGATGCCCTCGGCGTAACGACGGTAGTTGGCAGTGGTTTCAGCAATGGAATCACCACCGAACTTTTCGAGTGCGGCCTGAGCCACGACAAGCGCAACCATCGATTCGGCGACGACGCCGGCGGCCGGAACCGCGCACACATCGCTGCGCTGGTGGATGGCAACCGCTTCCTCGCCGCTCTCCATGTCGACCGTCGCCAGAGCGCGCGGAACCGTCGAGATCGGCTTCATCGCGGCGCGAACTCGAAGGGCCTCACCATTGGTCATGCCACCTTCGATACCGCCTGCGCGGTTGGTGGAGCGCACGATGCCGTCGGGGCCCGGGCGGATTTCGTCGTGAGCTTCGCTGCCACGACGGCGCGCGGTCTCGAAGCCGTCACCGACCTCGACGCCCTTGATGGCCTGAATTCCCATGAGGGCAGCGGCAAGTCGTGAATCGAGACGCTCGGCGCCACTGACGAAGGTGCCGAGTCCGACCGGCAGGCCGTGGATGACGACCTCGACGACGCCACCGAGGGTGTCGCCGTCCTTCTTGGCCGATTCGATTTCGGCGATCATCGACTCTTCTGCAGCCTTGTCGAATGCGCGGACCGGGCTCGCGTCGATCGCGTCCAGGTCCTTGCCCTCCGGCACGGGCCCGACGTAAGGCTCGGAAGCACCGATGGAAATAACGTGTGAAACGACCTCGGCACCGAATACCTGACGCAGGAACGACCGTGCGACTGTTCCGGCGGCTACACGGGCTGCGGTCTCGCGAGCGCTGGCGCGCTCGAGGACGGGACGCGCGTCGTTGAAGCCGTACTTGAGCATGCCGCTGTAATCGGCGTGACCGGGACGCGGGCGCGTCAGCGGAGCATTGCGAGCCTGATCGGCGAGCAGGTCCGGGTCGACCGGGTCGGCGGACATGATGGTTTCCCACTTGGGCCACTCGGTGTTGCCGATTTCGATGGCCACGGGGCCACCGAGCGTAAATCCGTGGCGGACACCACCGATGATGGTGACCTTGTCGGCCTCGAACTTCATCCGCGCGCCACGGCCGTAACCGAGTCGACGACGGGCAAGTTCGGACGAGATGGCCTCAGAGGTCACTTCGACCCCCGCGACCATGCCCTCGAGCATCGCGACGAGGGCGGGACCATGGGATTCTCCGGCAGTTATCCAACGCAGCACGCCGACCATCTTTCCACGTCGCAGACCTCAGTTGTCACAGTGGCCCTCCGGGTGAACGCAGATGGCCCACACGCACCATGCGTGTGGGCCATCTCAGAGGTTCCTGCGGGCCTAGAACAGGCGGAATCCTCCACCGTTGGCATTGATGTCAGCCAAACCGATGTTGATGTCTGCCGAGTTGTCGGGAGCATGGAACGGCGGCGGGAGCGGCTCGAAGCAGTACGGTTCGAAGCCGTTGCTGATCAAGCCCACCAGGCGATCGCCGACGACGAGTGGTCCACCGGAGTCTCCGGGAATCGAGCACGTGTGCTCGACAATTTCACCGTAGACGGAGTCGTAGCCCCAGGTGATACCGCACGTATTGCCGGTCGAACGGCCTTCCTTGCACACGATCGTGCCCGGTGCCGGCGGAGCGCCGATTCCGTTGATCGTCGTGCCGCCGACGGTACGTAGCGGGGCTACCTTCGCGTCGTCGAGATCGATCACCGCGATATCCGAGACCGGACTCGAGTAGGAGAACCGACCGATGGGGCCGGCTTCGGGCAGGTATTCGGCGAACACCCGGTCCCCGACAACTCCGCAGTGTCCGGCGGTGAGTGCCACGAGCGAGCCGGCGTTGTCGTATCCGACCGCGGTCAACGTGCACGCCGCAACTTGCTCCGGATCGGAATGATCCACGTCCGGCAGCAGGATTCCTGAGCCCCCGCCCAGTGCCACCGACGAAGGTGCAGGCGCGGCGCCGGCGACGCCCGCCCCTGCAGCCACAGCCGCCAAACAGGCTGCCGCAGCGACGAAAAGCCTTGTGCGCATAGGTTCCCCCGATAATCGAGTGCGAAACGAGATTCGTTTTGTCCCATTTCCGAAGCCTCAGTCAACGTCAGGGAGTGGACATTCGGCAAGTCCGACTCGCCGCATGCTGGGACTGCGCGCCTGCGATACCCGCCTTTATGAAACCGACGGTTACGTCTTTCCTGCAGATCACGGTCCGTCGTTGAACAGTCAATAACGCAAGGTTTTCCGCGGATGTTGCACTCGTCACGTCAACCAGGCAAACGCCGTCGAACCGCAGGCTGCCAGGCACATCGAGGGACCGTGCGCGATGGGCGAATTGTGGGCTACCGGCCCCGACTGTCGCCGGCCCAGTTTTCGCAGTTCGATCACGACACCCAGGGTTGCGGTGAGCACCGACGCAGACACCAACGACCACAGCCAGGCGTCAGCGCCCACCAATCCGGTCAGAGCGCCCAGCGGAAGAGAGAGCTTCACATCGCCGAGACCCATGGAACCAGGCGACATCACGTGCGCCAGGAGGTGGATTCCGGCGAGCAGTGCCGATCCCACTGCAGCAACCCACACCGTTCCCGACGCCGCCGCGTAGACCATCACGACGACGTAACCCGGCAGCGTGAAACTGTTGGGCAGCCGGCGCACGGCCAGGTCGACAGTCGAGATTGCGACGCACCACCACACCACGGCAAGACCTGAGATCAGTTGCACCACCGAGGTATTCAGTGCGCCGACGGCAACCCAACCTGTGGCGACACCGCACTGGGGCACACAACAGAGAGCCACGACTGGTCGATAACCGTGTCGTCGCAACCAACTGTCGACGATCGCCCGAGCACCGGCACCAGCGACTACCCCAGCGCCTGCCAAGACCACCAACGTCCACATGGTTTCGAGCTTGGTCTCTGGCGTTCACCAGCGGCACTCTACGAATCGCCTTGTGGACTACCTCGACACTGTGAACAGAGCTAAGCGATAGCGGCTGCCATCGCCTCTCGCGGAGCGGGCTTGCCCGTGAACTGCTCTACCTGCCCGAAGGCCTGATTGAGCAACATCTCGAGGCCACCGATCACCGTGCCACCAGCCGCCTCGACAACCGAAGCGAGTGGCGTCGGCCAGGGGTTGTAGATCGCGTCGAGGACAAATCGTGCCCTCCCCAGTTGCTGGGCGAAAGGCGCGGCCGCTTCTGCGGGAACGGTGCTGACCAAGACCGAGGATTCGGCACAGATCCCACCGAGTCGTGCGTCGTCGAAGGTGACCAGATCAATTTCCAACCCGACCGCGCCGCCGCATTCGACGGCCCCGGACGCACGTCCCGGATCACGCGCGACCACGGTGACTGCCCGAACTCCCATGTCGGCCAACGCGACCAATGCCGGCCGCGCGGTGCCGCCCGCGCCGACGACTACCGCCGAAGTGCCGCTGAGATCGCCGACGCCGCCGGCGATCAACGCACCGCTGACTCCGTCGACGTCCGTGCAGTCGGCACGCCAACCGCCCTCGATGCGAACCAAGGTGTTGGCCGAGCCGATGGTCACCGCTCGCGGTGTGCGTTCGGTGGCATAGTCGAGTGCTGCGATCTTGCCCGGCATCGTCACGGAGAGGCCGACCCATTCGGGGCCGAGTGAGTCAACGAGGGCAGGCAACTGCTCGCCGGTGCATTCGATCCGCTCGTAGGTCCAATCGCTCAGACCCAAAGCCTCGTACGCAGCAAGGTGCAGCAACGGCGACTTCGAGTGAGCGATCGGGCTTCCGAGAACTGCCGCCTTACGCGGCGTCGCGAGCGAAGTCGCGGTACTACCGTCCACTGTCGAGAATCCCACTTTGCTGTGCCAGTTCGATGTTGGCCAGATGCTCCTCGTAACTCTTGGTGAAGAGCGTCTGGCCTTCCTTGTTGATCGTGACGAAGTACAACCAGTCACCGGCCGCCGGAGATTCCACGGCCTTCAGCGCGTCGATGCTCGGTGAAGCAATAGGCGTCGCAGGCAGACCGGGCATTGCGTACGTGTTCCAGGGGGTGACGCGCTCACGGTCGGCATCGGTCGTGGCGACCTCGGTGGTGTCGAGTGAGTAGTTGACCGTGGAGTCGAACTGCAACGGCTGATCGACTGCGAGTCGGTTGACGATCACCCGCGCGACCTTGGCCATGTCACCGGGCAATGCCTCACGTTCGACCAGCGACGCTGCCACCAACAACTGGTACGGCGACATTCCGACTCCGCTGCCGGCTGTCAGAATCCCGGTGGCCTCGTACTTGGCGGCGCTACCCTCGACCAACGACCGCAGGATCTCGGTAGGCGTCGCAGTGGGATCGAAATCCCAACTGCTGGCGGCGATCAAACCTTCGAGCTGGCGATCCTTGTCCGGAACACTCTTGACCGACGACATCGCCCAGTCCGGCACGCCGAGCGAAGCCAGATCGGAAGATGCTCCCGCAGTGTTCAATTCGTCTGTCGAGACACATTTCTGAGCAGAAACCGGGCCGACACAACTCGCCTCGGAAATCAGGTTGTATATGCCCTTCTTGAGCGAGCCGGTCTGCGCGTCCGAACTGTCGTGCAGCTGACGCCCTTCGGCGATGACAACACTGCCGACTCGGGAGTCCGGGGCAACCAAACTGTCGAGTGCGCTCGCGGCACTACTCTGCACCGGCACCTGGTAGAAGCCGGGTTGTACCTTCTGGATCTCCGACGGATTGGCGATCGCAGCGTTGTAGAAAGCAGCAGAACTCGCGACGACGTTCTTCGCCTCCAGCGTCGCACCGATCTCCGATGCGGTTTCTCCACTGTTGATCTGGATGACCACGGGTGCGCCGCCCGGGCCGGCGAAGTCCTCCGCGGCCTTGTTGCGATCCATGTACCAGAGGGCGCCGTAGGCACCGACACCGAGAACCGCGATCACCAACACCAGGAGCGCGAGAACACCAACCTTCTTACCTCGCTTGGCGCGCTTGTTGCGCGCTTCGCGTTGCTTGCGTGCCTCCGCTCGCGACATATGCGGCGGATCGATGTTCTGCGGCAACGCACGCATGACCATGGTCTCGTCGTTGTCGAAGTCGAACGAACTGGTGGGCCGGCTTCCGCCGCCCTCATCCCACCGCGCGTTCACAGATCGCCCTCCAGTGCAGCGTCCTTCGACGACTCCCCTGGTTTCACAGCTCTACTCCGCTCGTCCAGCCAGCCTTGCAGGATTTCCACCGCCGCAGCCTGATCGATCATCGGCCGCTGGCCGCGAGCCTTGACTCCACTTTCGCGGAGGTTGCGCGCAGCCGTGACGGTCGTCAGTCGTTCGTCGGACAATCTCACCGGGATCGGTTCGACGGCCCGCTGCAGTCGTTTGGCGAATGCAGTCGCGATACCGGCGGCTTTACCTTGCTCACCGCGCAGCGTCTGTGGCAGTCCGACGATAACCTCAACGGCCTCGTATTCGGACACGATGGCGATAATGCGCCGGATATCCGGCGCGTCGGGCCCACGCTCCTTCGAGCGTGGAACCGTTTCCACCGGTGTCGCGAGGATGCCGTCGGGGTCGCTGGACGCGACGCCGATGCGAACACTGCCGACGTCGATGGCGATGCGCCGCCCGCGACCAGGGTCGTCGATGCCGGGGCGATCGGGACCCTGCTGCGTAGCCACCACCGTCAGCTGCCGCCCGCCAGCTCTCCGACTCTGTCCCGGATCGCATCGAGCGCCGCCGGGATTCCGGCAGAGTCCGAACCCGAACCCTGGGCCATGTCGGGCTTTCCGCCGCCGCGGCCACCGATCTTGGGACCGAAGGACGCGACAAGCTCGCCGGCCTTCACACCGAGACCCTGGGCCGCCTTGCTGGATGCGACCACGAACGGGACCTTGCCGTCGACGTCACCGAGGAGAGCTACAACGGCAGGTTCGGAGCCGAGTCGGCCCTTGATGTCCGTGACGAGGCTGCGCAGATCGTTGCCGCCGACTCCCGCGGGAGCAGGCTCGGCAATGACCAGGACGCTACCGATGCGGTTGGCCTTGGCGACGTACTCGCCTGCCGACGCCAGCACAGCCTTGGCCTTGGTCTGCTCGAGTTCCTTCTCGGCCACCTTGAGTCGCTCGACGAGCGCCTCGACGCGGGCGGGTACCTCTTCCGAAGGAACCTTCAGTGAGGAGGAGAGTCCGGCGAGGAGAGCGCGTTCCTTGGCGAGGTAGCGGTAGGAGTCCAAACCGACGTACGCCTCGACGCGTCGGATTCCGGAGCCGACCGACTGCTCACCGAGCAGCGTGACCTGACCGATCTGGGCGGAGCTTCCGACGTGAGTACCGCCGCACAGTTCCATCGAGAACGGACCGCCGATTTCGACGACACGAACCTCGTCGCCGTAGTTCTCACCGAAGAGTGCCATCGCACCCATCGCCTTGGCCTTGTCGAGATCCGTGACAAATGTGTTGACCGCGTAGTTGGACGCCACGGCTTCGTTGGTGAGTGCCTCGATGTCCTGCTTCTGGGAGTCGGACAGCGCACCCTGCCAGGAGAAGTCGAAGCGGAGGTAACCCGGCTTGTTGAGCGAACCCGCCTGAACGGCGTTGGGGCCGAGCACCTGACGCAGCGCCGCGTGCACCATGTGGGTACCGGAGTGCCCCTGGGTTGCACCCTTGCGCCACTCGGCGTCGACGTGCGCGAGCACGACGTCGCCCTCGGTGATCTCGCCCTTCTGCACCGTCACCTTGTGCGTCCAGACCTTCTTGGCGATCTTCTGCACGTCGTTGACCTTGGCTTCGAGACCCGGCGCGGTGAGCGAACCGATGTCGGCGATCTGTCCACCGGACTCTGCGTAGAGCGGGCTGCGGTCGAGGATGACCTCGACGTCCTGACCTGCCTTCGCGACCGGCACGCGGACACCGTCGACGATCAGTGCGAGGACGTGAGCCTCGGAGACGAGCTCGTCGAAACCGGTGAACTCGGTGGCACCTCGATCGAGCAGTTCCTTGTAGACCGTGAGGTCCGCATGCGCGTGCTTGCGCGCTTGAGCGTCGTCCTTGGCGCGCTTGCGCTGCTCGGCCATGAGCGTGCGGAAGCCGTCTTCGTCGACGGTGAGACCGGCCTCGGATGCCATTTCGAGCGTCAGGTCGATCGGGAAGCCGTAGGTGTCGTGCAGTGCAAACGCCTGATCGCCGGCGATGACCGACTTTCCGGACGACTTGACCGTCTCGGCAGCATTCTCGAACAGGGCCGAACCGGACGCCAGCGTCTTGAGGAACGCGGTCTCCTCACCGACGGCAACGTTCTCGATGCGCGTGAAGTCGGTTTCCAGAACCGGGTACGACGGCGCCATCGTGTCGCGGACGACGATCATGAACTCGCGCATGGTGGGCTGCTCGCTGCCGAGCAGTTTGGCCGAGCGCACGATGCGACGCAGCAACCGGCGCAGGACGTATCCGCGGCCGTAGTTGCCGGGGTTCACACCGTCGGCGATCAACATCGCGGCGGTGCGTGCGTGGTCGGCGATGACGCGGAAACGGACGTCAGAAGTGTGATCGGTCCCGTACACGCTGCCGGTCAGTTCGGCGGCCTTGTCGATGACGGGGCGGAGAAGGTCTGTCTCGTAGACGTTTTCGACGCCCTGCAGGAGGAACGCAACGCGCTCGACGCCCATGCCGGTGTCGATGTTCTTCTTCGGCAGCGGTCCGAGGATCGGGTAGTCGCCCTTGTTGGTGCCCTCTCCGCGCTCGTTCTGCATGAACACGAGGTTCCAGATCTCGATGTAGCGATCCTCGTCGGCTTCCGGGCCACCCTCGACGCCGTACTCGGCGCCGCGGTCGTAGAAGATCTCGGAGCAGGGGCCGCACGGTCCGGGAATGCCCATGGACCAGTAGTTGTCCTTCATGCCGCGGCGCTGGATGCGCTCTTCGGGCACACCGACCTCGTCGCGCCAGATCGAGAACGCTTCGTCGTCGTCGAGATAGACGGTTGCCCACAAGCGCGTGGGATCGATGCCGTATCCGCCGTCCTCGACCGAACCTGTCAGCAACTGCCAGGCGTGGGAGATGGCTTCCTTCTTGAAGTAGTCACCGAAGGAGAAGTTGCCCGCCATCTGGAAGAAGGTGTTGTGGCGGGTGGTAATGCCGACCTCTTCGATGTCCAGGGTGCGGACACACTTCTGCACAGACGTCGCGCGCGAATAGGACGGCGTCTGCTGCCCGAGGAAGAACGGCACGAACGGAACCATGCCCGCGTTGACGAACAGAAGGTTCGGGTCGTCGAGAATCAGCGAGGCGCTGGGCACCTCGGTGTGGCCGGCCTTGACGAAGTGGTCGAGGAATCGCCTGCGGATCTCGTGGGTTTGCACTAACCGGTCCTTACCTTCAAGAGCGTCGAGCTATGGGTGTCCAGACTAACGCGTCGACCGGTGGAACCTGGCAGGCGTCAGCCACGAACGATTCGGCGGAGTTTGCTCACCCGATCGGCGATCTCTCGCTCGTTGCCGTGTGCGGTGGGCTGGTAATAGTCGACACCCACCAGATCGTCCGGTGGATACTGTTGCCGCAGAACACCATCACGTGTGTCGTGCGGGTACTTGTATCCGACTGCGTTGCCCAATTGCTCGGCACCCTTGTAGTGCCCGTCACGCAGATGCGGCGGTACCAGTCCGGATTTTCCGGCGGCCACGTCGGCCATGGCTGCACCGAGAGCGGCGATCACCGCACCCGATTTGGGAGCCGTCGCCAGATGAATGGTGGCCTGTGCCAGCGCCAGACGAGCCTCCGGCATACCGATCAGCTGCACTGCCTGGGCAGCGGCGGTGGCAGTCTGCAGCGCCATCGGGTCCGCCATGCCGATGTCCTCGCTGGCATGAACCACCAGACGCCTCGCGATGAAACGAGGGTCTTCGCCCGCGGTCAGCATCCGAGCGAGGTAGTGCAGGGCGGCATCGACGTCGGAGCCGCGAATGCTTTTGATGAAGGCGCTGATGACGTCGTAGTGCTGATCCCCGGCACGGTCGTACCGAACCGCGGCCTTGTCGACACTGGCCTCGACGGTCGCGAGGTCGAGCACCACCGGGCCCGGAGCGTCACCGGCCGTGTCCAGTGCAGCTCCGGCAGCGGCCTCGAGTGCCGTCAGGGCTCGGCGTGCGTCACCGGCTGCCAGACGAACGAGGTGTTCCATCGCGTCGTCGTCGATCGCGATCGCTCCCCCGAACCCGCGCTCGTCGGCGACCGCACGCTCGAGCAGTTCCTGGACATCCGCAGCGGTGAGCGATTGCAGTTGCAGGACCAACGAGCGCGACAACAGCGCGGAGACGACCGAGAAGGACGGGTTCTCGGTGGTCGCGCCGACCAGGAGCACGATCCGGTTCTCGACCGCGGCGAGCAAGGCGTCCTGCTGGGTTTTGGAGAAACGATGGACCTCGTCGATGAACAAGACGGTCTGTTCGCCGTTCAGCAGACGACGGCGGGCAAGTTCGATGACACCGCGGACTTCCTTGACGCCGGCGGACAGGGCAGACAAAGCCTCGAACCGGCGGCCGGTAGCGCCCGAGATCAACGAGGCGAGCGTGGTCTTGCCGGTGCCGGGAGGTCCGTACAGGAGAACCGATGCGGCGCCGGACCCCTCGACCATTCTGCGCAGCGGAGCACCAGGGCCGAGCAGGTGCTGTTGACCGACAACTTCACCGAGAGTGAGGGGGCGCATGCGGACAGCCAGAGGAGCACCAGGCGGCACCGAGGACAATGCGCGCTCGGCGACAGACACGACATCGGGTTCGTCGACGATCGCGGATTCCTCCGGAGTTGCCTCGAACAGGCCGTCTTCCGCCACCACGCCGTCTTTCGCCCCCACACTGTCTTCCGCTTGCCAATCGCTCACGAATCGACGCTACTAGAGACCACCGACGCTTGACACAACCCGCGGTTCCGCCAGCCCTCACGTCCTCGGCAAAGGCGCTGTAATAGCGTTGTCGCCATGAGCACCTCCGAGATCGCCACCGTCCTCGCGTGGCACGATGCACTCAACTCCCAAGACATCGACACACTTCTGCAGTTGTCGAGTGACGACATCGAGGTAGGCGGCCCCAAGGGCGCGAGCCAGGGACTCGCTGCCCTGCGCGAGTGGGCCACCAACGCCGGCATCACGCTCGTCCCCGGGAAGATGTACGTCCACCATGGCGTGGTCGTCGTCGAACAGACCGCAACGTGGGCGACCGAACCGGACAAGTCCGCGACCCTGGCCTCGGCTTTCCGAGTCGTGGCCGACCAGGTGACGTCGACGTTCCGGCATCCTGATCTGGCGACGGCGCTCGCGGCGACGGACCTGTCCGAGAACGATCTGGTCTCCGACAACTGAGCGGACTCGACCGAAAAAGGGCGCTCGTGCTGCATGCACGGGCGCCCTTCTGCGTGTGATCAGTCAGAGACTCAACTGAACTCGGTGCGCAGCGCCGCCACGACGTCGCGGGCGTGTGCCTCGACGGCGTCGTTGCCGGCGAGCTTCGCCGAACGCGCGAGCCTTGCCCAGCGTCCCACCAGTGCGTCGGCGCGTGGAATCGAGAGATAGTGCTCGCGGACAGCGGCTATACGTGAATGATCCTCGGGCAGGTACAGATAGGTGCTGAGCCAGACCCAGATGAGTTGGGCCTCGACGATCCTGCGCCCCAATTCGGCCTCGTCGGCCAGGGCCGGCCACATCCCGACGACCTCGGCCCGCCAGGCATCGACCATCGCCGACGCCCGCTCTTCGGTCAGGTCGATGTTGCACAGGCAACCGGGGAACGACACCAACGCGTAGGTGATGTCGAGGAGGGCGTCGCGGTAGCCACCCCACTCGTAGTCGAGGAACTGCACGCCGTCGTCGTTGACGATGATGTTGTCTGGGCACAGGTCCGACGGACTGAAGGCGCGGAATCGACCGCCACTGAACAGTGTCTGCGCGTGCCGAACCTGCTCGAGAATGTCCGAACTCACATCGATGCCGAGACTTTCCACCAACATCGCGGGAACACCGGCCACTGCTCGTCCCACCTGATCCGCCACTTCATCGGAGCAATGGGCGACCTCGGCTCGACGCAGCAGTGCGGTGAAGTCGTCCTCACGGCCGACGGTCGCGGCGTGCATGCGCCCCATGGCCTGCGCCATGGCCATCAGCGTGTGAGTGACGGTGTCCGGGTCGGAGTCTTCGAGTCGGACGCTGATGGCGGTGGCGTCGCCGAGATCACTCAGGATCAAGAGGCGAGCATCGAGGTCGGACGCCAACAGTTCGGCGCCGGGGCGTGCGTCCTTGGCAAGCGCGTTGGCGAACTGATACGACACCGCTTCACGAAGGAAAGCGGTCTCGACGTCGAAGTCACCTTCGGACGCGGCGGGGAGCGCAATCGCGGTTTTGGTAGCTCCCTGGAAGTTGTCGCGGACCTGCTTGATCACCAGCGTTCGAGGCAGGGAGAACGGGTTCTCGGCGACACGTACGCGCAGCACGACGGTGCGGCCACTCCCCCCGAGATCGACTGGATCCACCAGGGTTACGGGTGCCCCTGTGCGGCGTGTCAGCAACTGCTCAGCAGCTGCGACGACTTCGGAAACGGGGTCTGCCAGTAATGCGGTCATCACCGACCAACTTACCCGTTAGTGACTCCGATCATGCCCAGCTCATCCACTCACAGCGGAGAATTCAAGCCCTCACAGCGACAGAAATTGCCGTCTACCTGCGACGATGACAAAAGTCCCTAATCGCCACACCGGCACACAGTTCTCGCGAGAATTCTGCTGTCGGTGAGCAGAACTCCGAACCGGCGATGTCATGGAGTTTTGTCCTCGTCGACAAATCGAGAAATGCCTTTCAACGCTGCTTCGAATTCCTCGTCGGCCCGGGTCCTGACCCAGAGAACGAGCACGCAGGCAGTGACGATCCCGACCAGGTTGACAGCCAGTTGCAGCGACGACAACCCGGCGATCCGCCATTCTCCGTTTGCTGCCGCAACCACCGCGAAACCGGCGGCAGGAACCGTGGTGACGGAGATGAACACTCCGACCAAGGCAGCGGACTTCGACGAGACGAGTGCCAGCATTCCAGCCGCACCGGCAAGAAGCGCGACGACAAACGAGATGGGCCCGACCTTGTAGACGAAATCGACCTCGTGGAGCGATTCGAGACTCACGACGTCCATCCACCCGAAGAACTTCACCACGAACGTTGCGGCGAGAGTCACGCCCATCGCGATGGGGAATCCGACGGCGAGCGCGAGAATCGAACGTCGACGCAACCGTCGATCCCGCCGTACGAGTGCCACAGCCAGCGCGGCCAGCGGCCCGAACTCCGGGCCGACGACCATGGCGCCCACGATCGTGATCTGAGAGTCGGTGACAACGCCGATTGCCGCGAGCAGACATGCGATCGTCAGGAACGCGACGAACAATCCGTTGAGAGTTGATTCTTCCCGAGTGCGGGACAGCAATTCCTCCCACACGACGGAATCCGCGGGATCACCCGGCACGTCGCGCTCGGCTTTGCGCGCCGCCGCCGACAACACCGTCTCGACTGGTACGAGCGTCATTCCGCCGTCCTCGGCGACGCCGAGAGCGGTCAGAGCATCGACGACGTCGTTGGCCGCCTCACGGGCGACGTCGGCCTCCACCATGTCGCCGGCGGGATGAACCGCGACATCACGTAATACGACGATGTGTGTCGCGCCCCGCTGCGACGCGAGCGCACCGAGAACTTGCTCGGTGCGCTCGGTCGGGCAGATCACCCGCAAATGCAGCATGGCGATCCGGTGTCGGCTCTACTTGGCTTCGACGGTGTCGCCTTCGGACTTCTTGTCCTCTGACTTCTTCTCGGGCTTCGCGTCAATACCCGATTCCTTGCGCTGCTGCGCAGAAATCGGTGCCGGAGCATCCGTCAGCGGGTCGACGCCGCCACCGGACTTCGGGAACGCGATGACCTCACGGATGGAATCCATGCCGGCGAGGAGTGCGGTGATGCGGTCCCAGCCGAAAGCAATTCCGCCGTGCGGAGGCGCGCCGAAGGCGAAGGCGTCGAGAAGGAAGCCGAACTGCTCCTGCGCCTCTTCCTCGGAGATACCCATCACCTTGAACACTCGTTCCTGAATGTCCTTGCGGTGGATACGAATACTGCCGCCGCCGATCTCGTTGCCGTTGCAGACGATGTCGTAGGCGTAGGCGAGAGCGGAATCCGGATCGGTGTCGAACGTGTCGAAGAACTCCGGCTTCGGCGACGTGAACGCATGGTGCACGGCGGTCCAGGCGGAGTGGCCGAGAGCAACGTCACCGGATGCAGTGGCGTCGGCGGTCGGCTCGAACATCGGAGCGTCGACGATCCACACGAAGGCCCACGCGTCGGGATCGATGAGATCCTTCTTGCGGGCGATCTCACCACGGGCAGCGCCGAGGAGAGCGCGCGTCGACTTGGTCGCGCCCGCTCCGAAGAAGATGCAGTCGCCCGGCTGGGCTCCGACGTGAGCGGCCAGGCCCTCACGCTCGGCGTCGGTCAGGTTCTTGGCAACGGGACCACCGAGAGTGCCGTCTTCGCCGACCAACACGTACGCCAGGCCCTTGGAGCCGCGCTGCTTCGCCCACTCCTGCCAGGCATCGAGCTGCTTGCGCGGCTGGCTTGCACCACCGGGCATCACGACGGCGCCAACGTATTCGGCTTGGAAGACGCGGAAGGTCGTGTCCTTGAAGAACTCCGCGCACTCGACGAGTTCGATACCGAAACGCAGGTCCGGCTTGTCGCTGCCGTAACGACGCATTGCCTCGTTGTAGGTCATGCGATCGATCGGCGTCTTGATCTCGTGGCCGACGAGCTTCCAGAGCGCCGTCAGGATTTCCTCGGCAAGCAGGATGATGTCGTCCTGGTTGACGAAAGCCATCTCGATGTCGAGCTGAGTGAACTCGGGCTGACGATCGGCGCGGAAATCCTCGTCGCGGTAGCAACGCGCGATCTGGTAGTAGCGCTCGATGCCGCCGACCATGAGTAGCTGCTTGAACAGCTGCGGGCTCTGCGGCAGTGCGTAGAAGCTACCGGGCTGCAGGCGTGACGGTACGAGAAAGTCACGGGCACCCTCTGGCGTCGAACGCGTGAGCGTCGGAGTCTCGACCTCGACGAACTCGTGGTGCGCGAGAACGCCGCGCGCTGCAGCACTTACCTTGGAACGCAAGCGAATTGCGGATCCGGGCCCTTCACGACGCAAGTCGAGGTATCGGTACTTGAGGCGAGCTTCTTCGCCGACCTGATCGTCGAGCTGGAACGGCAGCGGTGCGCTTTCGTTGAGAACCTCGAGTTCGGTGGCGTTGACCTCGATTGCTCCGGTGGGGATCTCGAAGTTCTGGTTGCCCTCGGGGCGAACCTCGACCGTTCCGGTTACGCGAACGCAGTATTCCGCGCGCAGACGGTGCGCCTGCTCGGCCACGTCACCTGCCCGGAAAACTACCTGCGCAACTCCGGATGCATCACGGAGATCGATGAAGATCACTCCGCCGTGATCACGACGCCTGGCTACCCAACCGGTGAGCGTTACGGTCTGCTCTGCCTGCTCGGGTCGCAATGAACCGGCGAGATGTGTGCGCAGCACGGGATTCCTTTCGAACTACTTCCAATAACCGACGACCGACTACTTTGCCTGCGATCCTACGGAGCGAACTGCGCAGAGCGGAAACGCGGACCCGCATCGCATGCGAAGCTATCTCCAGAAGTGACGGCAAGCACTTGTTCACGACAGCAGAAAGCGGACATAGATGACCTTCAACGAGGGGGCCCGCGGCGAAGCGGGACGCGTTCAGGTTCAAGGCGGCGGGGGCGGCGGTGGCCGCGGCGGCAAGATCGCGATCGGCGGTGGCGCGGGCGGCATCATCGTTCTGATCCTGGCGCTGTTGTTCGGCGGTGACCCCGGCTCACTACTGGGCACGTCCACCGAAACTTCGAGTTCGTCGACCGGACTGTCGTCGGTCGACGAGTGCACCGGCGCTCAGGCAAACGCCGATGTGAACTGCCGCGTCACACTGACCGTCGGAAGCCTCGACGACGTTTGGGAACAGCAGTTGGTCAAGCAGACCGGCACGGCGTACGTGCGACCTGAAGTCATTCTGTTCAGCGGTTCGGTCAACACCGGTTGCGGCCAGGCGTCGAGTGATGTCGGTCCGTTCTACTGCCCGGCGGACCAAACGGCGTACTTCGATACGAGCTTTTTCCAATTGCTCGTCGACCGTTTCGGTTCCAGTGCCGGACCGCTCGCACAGGAGTACGTGGTCGCTCACGAGTTCGGACATCACATCCAGAATCAACTCGGCGACATCGGCCGCGCGCAGGCCGACCCGCAGGGTGAGCAGTCGGGTGCGGTTCGCACCGAACTCCAGGCCGATTGCTACGCCGGCGTCTGGGCGCATTTTGCCGACACGATTCCCGATCAGGCGACCGGTCAACCGTTCCTGAAGCCCTTGTCAAAAGACGACATTCGCGACGCGTTGTCCGCCGCCTCGTCGGTGGGCGACGACCGTATCCAGAAGTCCACGACCGGTCGGGTCAACCCTGAAGGCTGGACACACGGTTCGTCGGCACAGCGTCAGGCGTGGTTCATGACCGGATACCAGACGGGCCAGATCTCGTCGTGTGACACGTACTCGGCGCGGGATCTGAACAATCCGCCCGATCTGAAGCGGTAGAGAACCTCCGAAATACCATCCCGCCGACAATTTTTTCTGTCTTGACAGATTTGGTTGTCGGTGGGATGGTTTTCTCATGTTGGAAGTTGCAGTCATCGATCGTCCCGCAGCTGCCGAGGCCTCGCTCGATCCGATCCGCCAACGGATTCTGGCTGAACTGGCAGTCCCGGCATCAGCATCCTCGCTGGCACCCCGAGTGGGCTTGACGCGCCAGAAGATCAATTACCACTTGCGCACTCTCGAGGAACACGGACTCGTCGAACTCGTCGAGGAGCGCAAGCGGGGAAACATGACGGAGCGGATCATGCAGGCCAGCGCCGCGTCGTACGTCATCTCCCCCGCTGCAATGTCCGCGCTCGCGCCGGACCCGAGCCGGTTCCCGGATCAGCTCTCGGCGCGCTGGCTCGTCACTCTCGCGGCGCGGATCGTCCGAGAGGTCGGCGAACTGATCGCCGGCGCAACTGCGGCCGGAAAACCGTTGGCGTCCTTTGCCATCGACAGCGACATCACCTTTGCCACGGCGGCCGACCGCGCCGCCTTCGCCGGCGAACTCGGCGAGTCGGTCAACTCACTCGTGGCCAAATACCACGACGGCAATTCCGAAGCCGGGCGCAAACACCGCTTGGTTGTCGCCCTGCATCCCGGTCTCACCACACCCCACGTCACCACACCCGAAACGGAGCAGTAGCGATGTCCGAGAAATTCGAAATCCGCCGCGAGGTGGTCGTCCCCGGAACTCCCGAGCAGATCTGGGCCGCAATCTCGGCAGAGACGGCCGGCTGGATGTTCCCGTCCCCGCTCGAAATCCCTGCGGACGGCAGTAGTCCGGACAGCCCGATCATCGCGACGTGGGAGCCGCCCCGCGAGCTAGCCATCCACATGCAAGGCCCCGACGGCTGGTTCAACAACCTCGAGTACGTCGTCGAGGCCCGCGACGAGAGCACCGCCGTTGTCCGCTACGTCCACGCCGGAGTGTTTGCCGAGGACTGGGACAACCAGTACGACGGCGCGAGTAAGCACACGGACTTCTACCTGCACAGTCTCGGCCAATACGTGCGGTACTTCGCCGGCAAACCCGTCACCTATGTCTCGGCCGAAGGCCCGGAATCCTCGTCCTCGCCGCAAGCGATGGGAACGCTTCGCAGCGCCCTCGGAATCACCTCGGGCACCGCTGTCGGTGACGCCACGTCGGTGGAAGGCCCCGGAATCGGAACCGTCGACGCGATTGTCGACTACATCAACGACTGGTTCATCGGCTTGCGTACCGAGGACGCATTGCTGCGGTTCTACGGACGAAACGCCTTCGGCGGCACCGTCGACGCGGCCCATCACCTCTTCGCAGAGGGCGCTGACGGTGGATCAGCAACGACAGCGTGGCAGGCCTGGCTCGACGGCGTGTTCGCCTGAGTCGTCACACTCCCCGCTCTGCTGACACGCGACCGTCGTCGATCGCGGTCAGCAAAGCGGCATGATCGCGTGCGTTGCGTTTGGCGTAGGCAGCCGCGAACTCCCCGATCGCGAAATCGAATTCGGTTCCGTCACCGAGATATTCGGCGATCGCAATCCGATCGGACGAGCGAGCATGCGCATAGGCCAGGACCCTCGCGCATAGTCGCCCGTAGAGTTCCATCCCTTCAGGTTTCATGGTTTCGATGACCGCTGATCCCTTGCCGTCCCGAAGTTGGCGGATGTAGAAGTCGTGCTCATCCTCGTCGAGTCCCGGTCCGCGCTCCCACCCCAGGAAGATGTCACTGGTGGCCTGCATCAGGCGCTGCCCGTTCACTACTCGTTCGCCCTCGTTGGAGAAGGTGGGGCCATCGACGTACGCCGAGAGAACGGACGGCTGCGCCTCCTTGACCTGCAGGATCAACGGATCGTCGTCGTCGACGCCTTTCATCAGGATCATCCACGCGCGCGTTCCGACGCTCCCGACACCGACAACTTTCCGCGCGATGTGCGCCATCTCGAAGCTTTCGAGCAACACCCGACGGTCCCACTGCAACGTGCTTCGATAGGAACGAACGCGCTGACGTAGCAACTCCTCGATCTGAGTGAGGTCGGTGCCCGCGAACAATTCCTCTGCCGGCACGATCAGCGGCGGGTCACTGATGAACCGCCTTCTCCCGTCGACGATTTCGGTGAATTTGCCGGCTGCCTGAGCGCTGTCTCGGCGACGAGCCTTGTCCAACGTCGCCTGGGTCCGCTCGAGCATTCGCTTCTTCAAATCGACGCGAAGTTCTTCCAGTCCGTCTTCGGGTGCGATGTGCGCGTACCAAACTGCGAGGTTCCCCAATCCTGCCTGAGCGATCAGGGTTTCGCGATACTCGGCCGCACACCCGCGAACGATCTTCTTACGCTCTTTGCCGGAGTATCCGTTGTCCTTCGCTGCGATCGCCAAACTGGCGGCCAGCCGTTTCACGTCCCATTCGAACGGCCCCGGGTACGTTTCGTCGAAGTCGTTGATGTCGAACGCGAGCTTTCGCTCGGGCGTCGCATAGATACCGAAGTTGCTCAGGTGTGCGTCGCCGCAGAGTTGGCTGTTCAGGCCGGAATCAGGGCTTCGGGACAAGTCGTCCGTCATCACCAGGGCAGCACCACGGAAGAACGAGAACCGGGACGCCGACATGCGCCCGTATCGGATGGGCACCAGGTCCTGTACCCGCGACTTCGCCTGCAGTTCCAGCAGTGATATCGGATCGCGGTCACTCTCTGTCAGATCCGCGAGCGCGGCCAATGGCGTATCTCTACGCGCCTGGCGGCCGCGCGCCCGCCTCTCGTCGACAGTGGGATGCTCGGTACGCACTGCTGTCATCTGCCCGACCTTTCACTCGCAACGGCTATCGCTACGAACTCGACGCGTCGGGCGTCGTTCGGCCTCCTGATCCGCGCGCTGCGCGTACCAGGAGTTCCGGACTTGACACCAACGCCTTGCGCCACGGAAGTACCCCGTCGATCTCGATCTGAATCGACAGGCTCAACACGGTCCGAATCAGAACGATCATGCCCAGAACTGCGGCGTCGGTCAGCGACGGTGAAGACGTCACAGTCTTCACCAGATCAGCGGCGACAAGGATCTCGAGCCCGAGAAGGATGACCGCACCCATCGTCTCGCGCAGAGTGCGAAACGCTGAACTACCGTCGCGCGTTCGACTCCAGGCGCGCCCCGCGATCACGAATGCGAACACGAACCCGAGGACCATGGCGACAACACCGAGTACTTCGAACCATTCGGTGACAAGCTCGAAGAACCTGATTTTGTCCATGATCATGATTCTCGAGGTAATGCACCGATAAGTCGAGGTGACACGACGGAGTCAGCTGAAGATCCGCTCGATGTCGTCGAGTCGCAGCTCGGTCGCGCGAGGAGAATAGCCCGAGCCCCACAGGCTGTCGTCGACGTAATGGACGTTCCCCGAGCGGACAGCGGGAAGACGCTCCCAGAGCGGGTTCATTGCCAACTGCGCGCGGACGTCCTGCTGGTCCTGGAATGCACCCACGATGATCACGTCGCTGGTCACCTGATCGAGTTGCTCCGCTGTGAGTGTGCGGGTGAACTCCTCCGATGTAGCTCGATCGCCCGGGAAACCGAGAGCATCGAGAAGAGCGTCGACCTGGTTGTAGACGACACCGTTTTCGCCGGTACGCAGCAGCGTCACCGACGGTAGCGAGCCGAGGGCCGAGAGCCGATCCTTGATTGTGAGGAGGCGCTCTTCCGTTCTCGCGTTCAATTCCGCAGCAGCTTCTTCCTGTCGGACCGCGACGCCCATCGAGGTGACCAACTTCTTCATCTCGTCCCACGTGAGGTACCCGTTGAAGCCGGCGAACACTGGAACACCGGTCGCAGAGAGTTCGTCGTAGGACTTTGCCGCATAAGCATTTCCGGCGGTCAGGAGCATGACGATCAGATCCGGCGACGCGCCGATGATCGCTTCCTTGTTCCACGTTCCCGCCGTGCCGAGGTTCGGGATGTTCGCCGCCTCCGGCATCGTGCGCAACACCGCGTCGCCGCCCACCCCTTCGAGACCGAAGAAGCCGCCGACGATCTTCTCCGGCGGCACACCGAGGTCGAGGACCGTCGCCATGGCGCTGACGTGGGCGATGACCATTCGCTGCGGATCCGACGGAATCTCGACACTGCCCGTCTCATCCTGCACTGTGACGAGACCACTTGGCGCCGAGCCGTTTTCGTCGCTGCTGCACGCTGCCAGCAATGTCGCAGCCGCGACACCGAGCCCGGCGCCGAGGAATCCCCTGCGTGTCAGCGCATCGACGATGCGTTCCCACTGCTCGTCTGTATCGAGTGTGGTGTTATCGAGTGCGGGCGCCAGGCAGATCGAGTTCGGCACAGTTCGGTCCATTCGTTCGAGCGGTCGAAGATCTCCTCGATTGTGGCTATCGAACCGTCGAAACTGAACAGGATTTCGAGCCGACATCTATCGCTGTCCGGTCACACCTTCTTGACGACACTCGACTTCAATTGCATCGGTCCGATGCCGTCGACCTTGCAGTCGATGTCGTGGTCGCCAACGCCCTGAACAAGGCGGATGTTGCGCACTTTCGTACCTGACTTGATGCCGGTCGGACTGCCCTTCACCTTGAGCGTCTTGACGACCGTCACCGTGTCTCCGTCCGCAAGGATGTTTCCTACGGCATCTTTCACCACACCCAGTTTCACCACACCCGAGTCCTCGCCGGCACTATCGGTCGGCGCCCACTCGTGCGCGCAGGACGGGCAGACCATCAACGCGCCCATCTCGTAGGTGTATTCGCCGGCGCATTCGGGGCAAGGGGGCAAGGTGTCTTCCACGCGGTTCATCCTATCCACCAGGCACCCGATCCCCATTTTTGCATTTCATGAGGCATTCTTGGGCGAAATATTGCATTCGATGAAACTTTGCACTCTATGCAATTATGGATGAAATGGGAACCGAAACTCTCGGATTGCGCGAACGAAAACGAATTGCGACGAGGCAGCTGATCGAGCACACTGCCGTCGAACTCGTCCTCGACCTGGGCTACGACGAAGTGACTGTCGAGAAGATCTGCGAGGCCTGCAATCTGTCGACCCGCACGTTCTTCAACTACTTCCCCACCAAGGACGCGGCGATCGGTGGGCTCATGCTCGTCGTGCCAAGTGAGGCAACCATGCTCACGCTCATCGGCGAGCACCCGGACGATCCGCTGCGCGGCGCCCTCGCGGTCTTCGAGGCGGCGATGCAGATCGTCGACGAGCGACCCGATCTGCTCGCGCATCGACGCGAATTGTTCGAACGTCATCCCACGCTGTTGCAACAACATCTGGCCACCTTCCACGATCTTGAAGACACGCTCACCCGGATCCTCACGCGGGAGTTGTCGCACAGAACCGAGTATCGCCGCCTGCACGCGGATACAGCCGCTGCCGACGAAGCCACGGCAACGGTCATCACCGCAGGCGCCGCGATGCGTTACGTCTTCCGAAAATGGCAGAACAGTGAACGGGCAAGCCCCAGAACCGACTTGCTTGATCCGGCACTACTCCTGATGGCTCGAATACTCAGGTCCGAGAGCTGATCCACACTCTCTCGCACCGGCTGTCACTCAACTAAGGAACTACATGTCCACTCGAGAAGCTGCGACCGTCGAGCCCGACGGCACGCATACCGATACCGAGGCCGCGCCGGACAAACGGTCGATCATCCTCGTTTTTGTCGGGCTTATGATCACGATGCTTCTGGCATCGCTCGACCAGATGATCTTCAGCACCGCGCTCCCGACCATCGTGGGTGAATTGAACGGCGTCAACCACATGGTCTGGGTGACGACGGCATACATCCTCGCCTCGACCGTCATGATGCCGGTGTACGGAAAACTCGGTGACCTGATCGGGCGCAAGGGCCTCTTCATCGGCGCCATCAGCATTTTCATCGTCGGTTCGGTGATCGGCGGTCTGTCCCACGACATGACCACACTCATCGCTGGTCGAGCCGTGCAAGGACTCGGCGGCGGCGGATTGATCCTGCTGTCCCAGGCGATCATCGCCGACGTCGTCCCGGCCAGGCAACGCGGCCGGTACATGGGTGCGATGGGCGGCGTGTTCGCACTGGCTTCGGTTGCCGGCCCCCTTCTCGGTGGATGGTTCACCGAGGGCATCGGCTGGCGCTGGGCATTCTGGATCAACATCCCCCTCGGACTCCTCGCAATCGCGAGCGCAATGGCATTCCTTCACCTGCGGAAGCCGAACCTCGGCAAACCTCGCATCGACTATCTGGGAATGGTCCTCGTCGCAACGGCCGCAACCTGTCTGATCCTGTTCACCACCTGGGGCGGCAACACCTACGCCTGGGGGTCAGGCGTCATCATCGGGTTGATCATCGGCTGCATCGTGACCGCAGTGGCGTTTGTCTTCGTCGAGAAGCGTGCTGACGAACCGGTAATTCCGATGCACCTGTTCGCTCAGCGAAACTTCGTGTTGACCACCGTCGCGGGTCTGATCATCGGCATCGCGATGTTCGGTGCGCTCGCCTACCTGCCGACCTACATCCAGATGGTGACAGGCAAGAACGCCACCGAAGCAGGACTGATGATGATTCCGATGATGGCAGGCCTGCTGGTCGCCTCCATCGGATCCGGTCAGCTGGTCAGCAAGACCGGCCGCTACAAGATCTTCCCCATCGTCGGAACATCCATCGTCGCAGTCGCTCTTGTCCTGCTCTCACGTCTGACGCCGTCGACCTCACTGCTGGTCTTCGGTTGCTACATCGCACTCATGGGTATCGGCCTCGGCCTCGTCATGCAGATCTTGATCTTGATCGTGCAAAACACCTTCCCCGCGGCCGAAGTGGGAACGGCCACCGCGTCGAACAACTTCTTCCGTCAGATCGGTGCGTCGTTGGGCAGCGCGATCGTGGGCAGCCTGTTCGCCTCGCGTCTGACCAATCTCCTGGCCGAGCGACTCCCCGCGAATGGCGGCGCGGTCGGTGGTGACGAGAACTCCTTGACCCCGGGAATCCTCTGGAAGTTGCCCAGCCAGGTTCGCGAGATCATCGTCGGTGCGTACAACGACGCGCTGGCGCCGATCTTCCTGTACCTCGTCCCCTTGGTCATCGCGGCAGTTGTCCTGTTGCTCTTCGTCAAGGAGAAGCCACTCGCGACGACGATCGATCGCTCGGCACCCCCGCTCGAGTAATTGACTATCGTGGCGTGATGTCGCACGCACCGAATACGCCCAGACGCACTCTCGCTGTTCTGGGCGTATTCGGCGTTGTGGTGGTCGTAGCTGTCGCCGGCGCACTGTGGTGGTTCGCGCGCGGCGACGACGCTCTTGCCGGCGAGAATCTCGATTCGTTCCCGGCCGTCGACCACGGCATTCTCAGCGCTCAGCAGAGTGCGCTACTGGGCGTCCTCGAGCAAGAGTGGGAGTCAGGGAGTCCCGGCACCAAGTACGCCGAGGGCGTCGAGGAATCGTGGTGTGCCGATTTCGTGAGCTGGTCGATGAACCAGATCGGCACGCCGTTCTCGAACCCCAACTCAGGGTCGTGGCGCATCCCCGGGGTGTACACGCTGCAGGAGTATTACGAGTCGGTCGACGCGTTTGTCCCCTACGGTCAGGACTACCAGCCCAAGGTCGGCGACACGATCCTGTACGGCGACTCGAGCCCCTTCGGCCAACACGTCAACGTCGTTCTGGTCAACGACGGCGGCACTCTGACGACCGTCGGCGGCAACGAGAACAACAAGGTCATGCTCCATCGCATCGTCCCGTCGGAAGTCCCGGGGATCGTCGGGTTCGGCGTCATCTGAGCCACCCCCGCCGTCGTTGCTTGATGGTTCTTGCGATGTGCAGAGGTGAGGCTACAGATTCGGGGTTGCCGTTGGATGGCACTTGCTATCAACCAATATTCGGATAATTCCGTGTTTCCGTCATTGACAGATATTAGACATCTGTGAAGAAGTTTCCCTGCCAACTAGATTCATATCCAGCTGCCCCCTACCTCAGACAGGAATTCGATGCGCCCTGGTGAGCTGACCACCCTCGAGCAGATACAGCTCATGGCCCGCGCGCCTGCTGCGCAGGCCATGAGCACGCCGTCGATGCTCCGGCTGCGGCTCGGCCGCTACCCCACTCGCACACCCGAACTGCGCAAACGCCCACTCCCCGACACCAAGCTGTGCAGCGAAGCGCTCGATCACGCCAGAGGAACCCTCTCCCCCGCGGTCTTGAACCACAGCCTGCGCTGCTGGATCTGGGCCGACGCCTTCGCGCAGATCGATGCGATCGAGTACGACCCCGAAGATCTCTTCACTGCGTGCGCCCTTCACGATGTCGGACTGGGCGCAAAAGGATCGGCCGAGCACGGGTGTTTCACCTACATCAGTGCCGCAGACGCAGAAGAACTCGCGACCAGAGTGGGAACTTCGGAGAGGTCGGTACAGCGAATCGGCGAAGCGATCCGTCTGCACATGGATCTGACCGTCGACCGCGGCGCGGGCGCTGACGCCTATCTACTGCATGCCGCAGCGCATTTCGACGTTGCCGGTCGGCGTCCGCCCGAAATTCCGCGGGCAACTGTTGATGCAACAATCGCGGAGTACCCGCGAACAGGGTTCACCGACGAGTTCGCGCAATCGATGCGGCGCGAGGTCGAGCTCCGTCCGCACTCTCGCGCGGCGACGCTCTGGAGATCGGGAATGGCCCTGCCGTTGCGTACCAATCCCCTGGATTGGAAGAGCCGGTAACTACGAAAAGTCCTCGAGCACTGCAGTTCGCGGCCCTCCGACGTTCCCGGTATTCACCACGCCGACGGGTTCGATCAACATCACCTCCGCTTCTTCCTCGGCGATCGGGCAATGTTCGACTCCGCGAGGTACCACGAACAGTTCACCGGGCCCCAGTGGAACATCTCCGTTTCGGAGTTGGATTCGAATCTGCCCCTTCGTCACCAGGAACATTTCGTCGGTGTCGGTGTGGGAGTGCCAGACGAATTCACCTTTGATCTTGACGATCTTGATCTCGTAATCATTGAGGACCGCAATCTTCTTGGGCGACCAGTGCTCGGTGAACTGACCGAACTTCTCGCGGAGCGATACCGCTGTTGCCGAACTGTTCATGTTGTTCCTCCCTCGGGCGCGCCACCACCGCGATGACGACCCCGCCACTCTTCGTCACCCGCGGCAGCTGCGTCTTGTACGTTTCTGACATGGATCCCCGCGGCGCACAGATCACCGCGTGGGCACCGGGCCTCGCGGGAATCACCGAGGTCTTCCATGCCGATTTCGTCGGACACGCCTATCCCAAACACACGCACGATCAGTGGTCTCTGATGCTCGTCGACCGCGGCACGATTGCATACGACCTCGATCATCGCGCTCATGGCGCAGCACCCGAGATCGTGACTCTGTTGCCGCCAGGCATCGCACACGACGGAGTTCCGGTCACCGAGGCCGGATTTCGTCAACGAATCCTTTACCTCGACACGTCAGTTCTCGGCGAGGTCCTCATAGGCCTGGCGGTGGACAGTCCCGAGATTCGAGACCCTCTGCTGCGCCACCGCATCGATCAACTGCACTCTGCACTCGGCCCTGACGGCGAACCACTCGAAGCCGAAAGTCGCCTGGGGTTCCTCGCTGAAAGATTAAACGAGATCCTCACGCCGGCCACAGGTCGATCCCGTCACACGCCGACCGTTGACGAACGCGTTGCCGATCAACTTCGGGACCTGCTCGATGCGCGACTCACAACGGGAATCACGATGCGGGAAGCGTCGAACATCCTGCAACGGAACCCCACGTATCTGATCAAGAACTTCGCGAAGCATTTCGGGCTTCCGCCTCACAAGTACGTGACGGGACGTCGAATCGATCTGGCGCGACGCGCAATCCTCGCCGGGCGCGAATTGGCGGACGTGGCCGTCGACGTCGGATTCCACGATCAATCCCACCTGTCGCGGCACTTCGTCAAGCATGTCGGGGCGCCGCCCGGTAAATACGCACTGAACGTGGTCGGCAGAGCGCGCTAGTCGAAGCACCTGGCACCGGTTTCGTCGAGCAGACACTGGTTCCGGTCAGCTGGAGTCTGTGTCCACTGAATGAAAACGGTGTCAGGTCCCAACGATCAAGCAGCCGTCTCGAGGTCGACCAGGAGGAAGTCCTCGCGCAGCGGCCCGTATTCACGATCGGTCAGCTGATACGAGCGCAATGCGCGAGGCGCGCGGGCCAACTCGTAGAACCGCTCGGACCCGGACACGAATTGCCTCGATGCCCAACCCCAGTTCGGGCCGTGCGGAAACTTCGGGTCGGGCAGCATGTCGGACTCCATCGACATCAGCCGTAGACGGCGAACCACTCCGGTAGTTGAGGCATTCTCGTCGAAATCGGTCCACGCCTGACGGGCATTTGTGTCGTCACGAGGAGTTCCGGCGCGTAGTTGCAAAGCGCCCGCGGCTTCGATCCGAGACGGCAACGGTAGTTCGGCGTCGAACATGAATTGCAGTGCGCCGACGCGAGCGATCGCCGGCTGGACCGGCTCCCGGATGTCTGACCCGTCGCGAGGCAGTCTCCACATCAATGGTTTCGAACTCGTTCGCACTTCCGCCGTCAAGAGCCACGCCGGCTCGACTACCGCCCACCTGCTCGGGCTGTCGACATTCCAGGAGAGTCCCCACCGGACGGTCTCCCCCAATTCGGGAGGAACGAACCACCGAAGACGCAGAGCGTCGACCACTACCGGCGTGATCATCGTGTCGAAGTTCGCCGACGCACCGACCACTCGACCGGCTCCACCGCATCGTCCAGCCCGAGAACCACGCGAGCTGCATTGCGCCCTTGATCGAACAGGGACTGGCGAACTGTGGTCAAGCCGGCGTCCGATGCGGCTGTTGTGTCGTCCCATCCGACGACTGCGACATCGTCGGGCAGCGCGAGGCCGAGTTCACGGATCGCGTCCAGAACCCCCAGAGCCAGTTCGTCACTCATCGCCAAGATGACATCGGGCCTTCTGCTCTCGGGAACGTCGAGAAGGGACCGAGCCATCCGCGCACCCTCGCTCCGCTCGTTGACGGTGACGACCCCCACCCGCACCGAGGGCCAATCGAGGCCCGCGTCGCGGACGGCGCGCTCGTAGCCCTCGAGCCGATGGCGGGACACCGGAAAGAACGCTTCACTTGAAACCACGTCCATCCGAATCTCGGACCGACGCTCACGATCCCACGGAAGGCTGATCACCGCGGGCCGCTGCGCCCCCGACAACCCGACTGCCGCGATTGCAACGGCGCCGGCAACATCGTCCATCCCGACGAGATCCACACCCTCGTGCAACGGCCCACCCTGGATGCATGCGGGTTTTCCGGTGCCGACAATCGCGTCGAGGATGGGATCGTCGAAGACGGTGGTCCAGACGACAAAACCGTCTACTGCCGCGTCGCGAACTCTGTCGACGTCTCCCGGTTTCCCCGAGTTCGGCAGCATCATCAGCCCGGCGTTCGCATCCAGGCACGCTTCGGCGACTCCCGAGAGGAATCGCCGAGCTACTGCGTCTTCGAAGGCGTACGTCAGCTTCTCGCTGAAGACGACCGCGATGTTGTTGAATTTCCCGCTCCGCAAGGACTGCGCCGCCCGGTTAGGGCCCGCGTACTCGAGCTCTTCGGCGGCGGCGAACACCTTGGCTCGCGTTGATTCAGACACGCGCTCGGGCTGTGCGAAGGAGTACGACACCGACATCACCGACACGCCTGCGGCCTTGGCGACGTCGGCCATCGTCGGTCGACTCGAACGCTGCGCACGTATGGCCATGAGCATCAGCATAGCGAGTGCAGAATATCCATTGCGCAGGTGTGTATCGATACATGTATCGTTACACAACATGACTGTTCGACTGCCGAAGGCAACCACGCTACGGCTGATGACACTGGCCGGAGCAGCCTTCGCCTACGTGACGGCCGAAATGCTCCCCGTCGGACTGCTCAGCGAAATCTCGACGGACCTCGACGTCACCGAAGGGCGTGTCGGCCTACTGCTGACCTTCTACGCATACGGTGTCGCGGTCTTGACGCTTCCGCTGATCGGAGCGGTCAAAACCTGGCCGCGCCGACGTGTTGTCGTTCTGACGGTGGCCACCCTCGCGGTGTCGCAACTGGTCGCAGCATTGGCCGTCAACTATCCGATGCTGGTGATCGGACGATTGCTCTGCGCTGCGACGCACGGAGTGTTCTGGGCTGTCGTTGCCCCGGTCGCAGCCACTCTGGTTCCGCGCGGACAACAGGGCAAGGCAATCGCGATGGTGTATGCCGGTACGTCTCTCGCTTTTGTTCTCGGAGGTCCACTGTCTTCGGCGATCGGCCAATCCTGGGGTTGGCGGACTGCGTCGGCGGCAATCGGTGTGGTGGCAGTGGTCATCGCTTTCTCACTGCATCGTGCGTTGCCCGAAATGCCGGTCGATCAACACCATCGGAGCAAGCGAGACAAACCGAAGCCGACACCGGCGATGAAACGGGCACTCGCCGTCATCTGCGCGGCAACGCTGTTTGCCGCCCTGGGGCAGTTCGCTTCGTACACGTTCTTCACACTTCTGGTGGAGGAAAGCCTCGGCTCGTCCGGTGGCATCCGTACCGCGATGCTTCTGGTCTACGGCGCCGCCGGCGCAGTCGGAGTGTTGGTCGCCGGCAAGTACTACGACCGCCGACCGCGTCTCTTCACGCTCATCTCGATCGCGACGGTGGCAGGCGCGCTGGCCATCTTCTGGCTCTTGGCGCCGTCGATGGGAGCGTTCGCCGTCGTCGCCACGATCTTGTGGGGTGCGGCGTTCACCACCGTTCCGATCTGCCTCCAGTCCTCGGTTCTGCGCGCCGTTCCGATCGGGACCGACCGTGCCTCGGCCATCTACGTCGTCGTGTTCCAGATCGCGATTGCTACGGGTGCCTTGCTCGGCTCTGCCGTCGTCGACGGTGGCGGGCTCTCACATCTGGCGGGCATCGGGGTCGCTCTGATGATCGGTTCGTTGGTGATAGTCGGGTTCGGCCGACGCGCATTTCCCCGCGAACCGCAGCGGTCTACTCACTCCCCCACCGACGCGGCAGCGACGGTCGCGTCGTAGATCAGGGTGTATCGCCAGAACAGTCGTCTCCTGATCCGGCTACCTGGCAAACACAACGCGGCCGCGCGTCGGACGTCAGCCATCGACTCACCCGGTTCCGCGGTGGGAGCCGTCATCGCCTTCAGTGGCTCGGAGGCAACCCGTCGATGCTTGACGACGCCGACGACGGGATTGCACACGGTCGCCAACACCGACAGGAGTGCGTCGGTGGCTGTGGTCGATCGATAACACCCGACCACGACGAGCCGGCCGCCCGGTTCGAGCAGGCCGCTCAGCCGCTTCATCGACTCCTCGAGTGGAAGATGGTGCAACGCTGCAACGACTGTGATCGCGTCGTACTTCGCCTCGTATGCAAAGTCCTCGATCCGCCGCGCTTCGATGATCACGTTCTCGTCGTCGACAAACCTTGCGCGCACGGCGGCCGACGTCGTCAGGTCAGGTTCCACACCGACCACCACGTCGAACCGCCGCCGCAAGAGGTCGATCAGATTGCCGGTCCCGCTCCCCACGTCGAGAGCGCGACCGGACCTGACCCCGCGCAGATTACGTAGAACCCACCGGCCGTAGTGATCGTTGTGACTCCACGGATGGCGTCGGTTGAAACCGTCCAAGCGCGCAATCACACCCATACCCGACGGTATCAATCCGAGCCCGGGCACCGGCCGTCACAACCGCGGGTCGACCGGCTCCGATTCGAGAGCCAACACTGCGAACACGGCCTGGTGCGCTCGCCACAAAGGTTCACGGTCGACGAGCCTGGATACCGCCTCCATGCCGAGCGCGTACTCGCGCAGCGCCATCGACTGCTTGTGTCCGAGGTTGCGGTTACGCAATCTCGCAAGAGTCGACGGTTCGAGGTAGTCGGCACCGTAGATCAATCGCAGGTACTCCCGGCCGCGGACCTTGATCCCCGGCTGAACCTTCGCGTTGTACCCCCGCGGTCCGTGAATCTGATTCGCCAGCGGTTTGACGACCATCCCCTCACCACCGTCACCGGTGAGCGACTCCCACCACTTCGTCGCTTCGGACACCGAGTCCTCGGAACCGAGATCGACCACCAGGCGACGTGTGGTGGTAAATCGACTCGGGCCGGCCGCGGCCAGGCGGTCCGAAATACCGAGGTGCCATTCGTGATCCCGTTCCCCGTACGACTGGCCCTCGGTCGCCAGAATCTGGAACGGCGCGATGGTGACGCCGTCCAGTCCGTTCGTCGGCCACACGTACCGTCGGTACGCCTCGCCGAAGCGCTCGATACTGGCGGCCCGAACAGTTGTCTGTTCGAACATCTCCGCCACGTCCAGGCCCCGCGACCCGGCCCGCGCCAACACGGCCTCGCGAGCTGTGAGGTCTGATCGCCCGGCCGCCGCAACCGACGCGTACTGCGAGCGCAGCAGACCTTCCGCTTTGACGTTCCACGGCAACAGTTCGCAGTCGAGGAGCAGCCAGTCGGTGCCCAGCTCTTCCCACAACCCAGCGGAGGTGACTGCGGCGGCGATGTCATCGATCAACTGCTGAGTCAGGTCGTCGTCGAAGAACTGGCGGCCGGTGCGGGTGTGCACCATCCCGGTGAGCGCATCCGGTGCGTCGAAGCGGGACTGAGCAACCGATCGATCACGGCACACGAGCACCACTGCCCGCGAACCCATGTGCTTCTCTTCGCAGATAACTGTTCCGATTCCGCCGGCCCGGTATGCGTCGAACGCGGTCGACGGGTGTTCCAGATAGTCATCGGATTGGGCGCTCGCGCAGGGCGCCATGGTCGGCGGTAGGTACCGCAGCCATTGCGGCGCGACCGCGAATCGGCTCATCACTTCCAAGGCGCCGGCAGCGTTGTCGGTGCGAACGGACACTCGACCTCGCAGTTCGGTGTCGACGCCTGTTGTTTCGAGGACGTCGGCGAGATCGAGCACGTCCGGATCGCGAGTCGGCGGTGCCAGCGGTACCACCGGCTCGTACCAAACCTGCTCCGCCGGAACCGACACGATCTCTCGTTCCGGGTATCGAAGGGCGGTGAGGGATCCACCGAACACACAGCCGGTGTCGAGGCACGCGGTGTTGTTGATCCATTCCACCTCGTGCACCGGAGTGTGACCGTAGAGGACCATCGCTGATCCTCGGTAGTCCTGCGCCCACGGGTATCGAACGGGCAAGCCGAATTCGTCCGTCTCACCGGTGGTTTCACCGTAGAGCGCAAAGCTTCGCACTCGGCCGGACGCCCTGTTGTGGTAGTCCTCCTTGAGACCGGCGTGCGCGACAACGAGTTTGCCGTCGTCCAGGACGAGGTGCGCGACGAGACCGTCACAGAAGTCGACGACGCTTTCGCGGAACTCCGCCGACTCGGTGGCCATCTGCTCGAGGGTCTCGGCGAGTCCGTGACTCGGCGTGACCTTCTTACCGCGCAGCGCCTTGACGAGTTTGTTCTCGTGGTTACCCGGAACCGCTATCGCATGTCCCGCCGCGACCATCCCCATGACCAGACGCAGCACACCGACCGAATCCGGACCTCGATCCACGTAGTCACCGAGGAAGACGGCTGTTCGCCCGTCCGGCGGCACCGCATCGACAGCTCTGCCATCCGTCCCGAAGTCGACGGTGTAGCCGAGTTTCACGAGGAGCGTCTCGAGCTCACTTCGACATCCGTGGATGTCACCGATGACGTCGAACGGACCACACTCGACACGCAGATCGCTGCGGAGCGGGTGGCGCAAGAATGTGGCTTCGGAAACCGCGTCCTCACCTCTGAGGATGTGAACCGAACGGAAACCTTCCTTACCCAACCCGCGGAGCGAGCGAGTCAACTGTTGGTGCTGGCGGCGAATCACGTCACGTCCGAACGTCCGATCAGAGCGTGCGTCGTTTCGTGCAGAACAGACCGATTCCGGAACATCGAGCACGACTGCCACCGGCAGTATGTCGTGCTCGCGAGCCAACGCAACGAGTCGCTTGCGCGCAGCGGGCTGGACGTTGGTCGCGTCGACCACCGTGAGGCGTCCGCGTCGCAAACGCTTGGCCGCGACGAACTCCAGCACTTCGAAAGCATCGGACGTCGACTCCTGTGAGTTCGGATCGTCACTGACCCACCCTCTGAATGTGTCACTCGAGAGGGTTTCGTACTCACCGAAGTGGCGCGCCGCAAAGGTCGACTTTCCCGAGCCACTGACGCCGATGAGTACTACCAGGGCGAGATCTGGAATCTCGTACACCGTCATGACGTTCGTGCCTCCTTCGTGAAGATTGCCATCTGTGTCGGCCCGCCGAGGACCGGATCAATTGCTCCGATAAATTCGAACTCCACGCAATAGCCGTGGACTCGGGCCGTTTCGGTTGCCCAGTCGTCGAATTGGGTCCGTGAGAACTCGAACCTGTGATCGGGGTGCCTGAACTCTCCCGCGGCCAATGCCGGATACAGCACGTTGTAGTCGGCATTCGGAGTAGTCAGCAGCACATACTGCGGTGCTGCGTCCACGAAGACCGATCTGACCAGCGCCGGCAGGCGCGCCGTGTCGACGTGCTCGACCACCTCCATCAGCACGGCTGCGTCGAAGCCTTTCAAGCGTGCGTCGCGGTACGTCGCGGACGACTGCATCAAAGACACACGTTCACGCTGGACGTCGGACATTTCGGTGAACTTCAATCTGCGTTGCGCCCGTGTCAGTTCGCGCGCGCTCACATCGACGCCGACAAGTTTGTCGAATCGAGCGTGCGGCATCAGCGCCTCGAGCAATTTACCTTCGCCACAACCGATATCGACAATTGTTCTCACGTGCAGTCGCTGAAGCGTCGCCAAAACTGCGTCGACGCGAAGGCGTGCCAGCGGCGGATCCGGTCTCGGTGCTTCGATCTGCGCCTCAGCTTGTTCGGGAATCAGTCGATCGACCACCGATTCGACCAGGTCGCGTCGACGAGCCAGGTAGCGGGACATGATCAGCGCGGAATCCGGATGCGACGCCAACCACTCTCCAGCGACGCGGATCAATTTGTCTGCCTCGTCAGGTCCCACCCAGTAGTGCTTCACATCGTCGAGGACGGGCAACAGCACGTAGAGGTGCCGTAGGGCACTCTGCACCGTGTGTTCCCCGGTCAGTGTCAGCGACACGAAGTCGGAGTTTCCCCACGTCGGTAGGTGCGGATCAAGCTGCACCGGTATCGCGGTCACGTCCCAGCCCAGCGGCTCGAACAGCCGACGAGGCAATTCCGCATCGCCGCCACACGGAACCACCGGAATCGAGACGGTCAACGCGAGTTCGGCTCCGACGAGTTCCGGGTGCGACTTGCACGTTCCCGTCAACGCGGTGCGAAACAGCTTCGACAGAGCAACCGAGAGTATGGACGACGCCGCATACGGCCGATCGTTGACGTACTCCCCCAGCGAAAAGTTGTCGCCACTCTTGCCGCGTCGATACCTACTCTGCACAAGTTCGATGGGGTCGACGTCCACAATCACTGCCACCGTGGTCTTTTCGGCCGAGGCCTCCGGGTACAGGACCGTGGCGGTGCCGATCGCCAAGTCGAAGCTTTGCACGCGGTCGGGATGTTTGTGCAGCAGGTAGCTCAACGCGGTCGCATCAGGAGTCTGCGGGGTCGGGGTGGACGTCAGTGTGAGTAGCACCAGGCGAATGTAGCCCGGCAAACGTCCGGGGCGCCTCCGATTTACGCGCCCGCGGCCGTCAGAACAAAGTGAGAGCTGCTCCCGCACCCACCAGTTCCCGAGGCGCCTCACGCGGTTCAGTGCCAGCCGCACTGACGTCTCGATGCTCCGAACGACCACCCAACCCATGACGCTCGACCAATGGCTCGACGCGGCTTGCGAGCCAACGCTTGTATTCGGGAGTGACATACGCACCCCGCCCGTACAACTCGCGGTAACGACGGATGAGTGCCGGATGTTCCTGAGCAAGCCAATTCATGAACCAACCCCGAGTACTCCCCCGCAGGTGCATCGGGAAGACCGTCACACTCGTCGCACCGGCTTCGGACAGTGCCTCGAACAGACCGTCGAGGTGACTGGTGGAATCGGTGAGGAACGGAATGACCGGCGCCACCATGACATTGCACGAGAATCCCGCGTCGGTGATGGCCCGGATCATCTCGAGACGCGCCCGCGGTGACGGGGTACCAGGCTCGATCTGCTTCTGAAGTGCAGCGTCGTTGATCGCCAACGACACTCCGATTCCGACGTCGACCTGCGCCGCCGCCATCTTCAACAGCGGCAGGTCCCGTCGGAGCAGAGTTCCCTTCGTCAAGATCGAGAAGGGAGTTCCCGATTCGGTCAACGCGCGAATAATGCCGGGCATCAAGCGGTATCGGCCCTCCGCTCGCTGATAAGGATCAGTGTTGGTACCCAGTGCCACTGCCTCCCGTTTCCAGGACTTTCGCGCCAATTCCTTGCGGAGCACCGCGGCAATGTTCGTCTTCACGACCACTTGGGAATCGAAATCCGCGCCGGCGTCGAGGTCGAGGTACTCGTGACTCGGTCTCGCGAAGCAATATCGGCATGCGTGCGAGCAACCACGAAAAGCGTTGACGGTGAAGCTGAACGGCAACGTCGACTCTTCGGGCATCTTGTTGAGCGCGCTCTTGCAGAGCACCTCGTGAAACGTGATTCCCTCGAACTCGGGAGTCTGCACGGAGCGAACCAACCCGGCCCGTTCGAGTCCGGGTAGCGCTCCGTCATCTGCATCCAATGCCTGACCCGACCACCTCATGGCCCCAAGTCGAACACTTGTTCTAAGGTATGTCAAGATGGAGCGAATACCCGACCGTGCCTCACCACGGCCGGGAAGTTGTTGGCAGAATTCGGTGCATGTCGAACAGAATCAATATTTCGTCCGGTTCCGAATGGGAACCCAAGATCGGTTACTCCCGTGCCGTGCGCATCGGTAACCAGATCGCAGTCTCTGGGACCACCGCTCCTGGTGAGACCCTCACAGATCAGACCCGCGCAGCGCTCGAAACTATCAAGGCAGCACTTGCCGAGGCCGGCGCCTCGCTCGACGACGTCATCCGCACTCGCATGTACCTGCGCGACATGACGCAGTGGGAGCAGGCCGCTCTCGCGCACGGTGAAGTGTTCGGCGAGATTCGTCCCGCCACGACCATCCTCGAGGTCAGCTCGCTGATCGACCCCGCTCTGCTCATCGAGATCGAGGCCGACGCGGTTCTCAGCTGATCGCCAATCCGGACATTTGTGAAATGGGCGCCTAGTCTGAGCCGATGAAACCGATGCGGCTGTATCCGTTGACGCTCGCGCTCGGCATCACCGCCGCTTTCCTCTCGCCCGGTTCTGCATTCGCAGATCCGGGCGAGAGTCTTTCGACGGCTTGCGGCAGCCAGTTGAGCAATGCCGAGGTGGGCCGGATTGCCGAACTCAGCGACGTCACGACGCTGAACGGTGCCGGACTGCCTCGGCTCGAGACCGCTGTAGAACGTCATCGTGAGATCACGTCGATCCTCGTCTCACACCACGATTGGCGAGGCTTGTTCTCCATCGGCCTCGACGCTGTCGAACACGAGGCGGTGATGCCGCTGCAGCGAGACCCTGCAGCCTTCGCCGATGACGAGTGGGCCCATTCCGTCAGCTTCGAATTGCTGCGCAGGTACCTGGTGAACGTCCATGCGGAGTTCACCGGTACTCCCACCGATCCGGCGTGGACCAACTACTTCGCCCTGACACGTCAGTGCGACGCCAGTCCAGCACGGGTTGCCATGGCCGGCTACAACGCGCATCTCACCGTCGACCTCGCTCACGCCGTCGCCACGTCCGGAACCACTGCGGAGGATGTCACGGATTTCTACAAGATCGTCGATTCCATTGCCGTCAAGGGTGGTTCGATCGTGACCCTCACCAAGGCCGAGTACGACGCCGATCTGGGGCCGCTCTGGCGGTTCTACTTCGTCGGCGAAGGACTCGACCGATTGGCCGGAAACTCGCAACCCTCGGAACTGCTGCTCCGCGCCGCCGACAGCGGATACAACACCATCACACTGGCCAACGGATTCGCCCTCCAGAATCCGCAGACACGTCCGGGCGCAGAACAGGAGATCGACGCACTCTGGCGTACTACGGATTCCGCTCTCGACGTACTCTCACGACTCGGCGGTCTCTGACATCTCACCCTCCGCTGCCTGAAACGGACACACCTGCGACAATGACCCCATGACGGGGCACTCGGCGGGGCAAGGCATCCAGAGTCCCGCCATGCGCCGGGTGCGAGACCTGTTGCGCGGGCCCGCAATTGTCTGCGACGGCCAGGCAACCATCCGCGAGGCCGCGAAGTTGATGACCGACGCGGGCCGCCGTGCTGTTGTGATCCCGACGGAGACAAGCGGTTTCGGAATCTTCACCGAAGGTGACCTACGCGCTCGCGTGGTAGTCGGTGGTATCGACAGCAATCAGCCGGTATCAACAGTGATGACGCCGTCAGCAGTGACAGTCGATCCGGATCGATTGGGCGCCGACGCCGTGACCGACATGCTCGAGTACGGATTGCGCCATCTCCCGGTCGTGACCGAGGCAGGCGCACTGATGGGTGTGCTCGAACTCAGCGACCTCCTGACTTCGGCCACCAATCAGGGTTTCGAACTGCGCGCAGCGCTCGCCACAGCACAGGACGACGCCCACCTCGTCGAAACAGCCCGCGCGGTCCCTGTTCTGGTGACGGAATTGGTGGCGTCACGGGTCTCACCGCTCGACATCGGCGCGACGCTGGCCGTGCTGATCGACGTGACGGTCAGGCGAGCCATCGAATTGGTGGTGGGCGGAGACGAGCGACCGGATTTCGCGTGGCTGTCGCTCGGCAGCGTCGCCAGGCGTGAAGCGCTCCCCTCTTCGGATATCGACAGTGCGCTGGTGTGGGGCGGCGAATCACATCACGAGGGAGCCGACGCCGCGAAGACCATCCACGACATCCTCGATCTCTGCGGGTTCCCTCGCGACACCAAGAACGCCGTCGCGACCCAGGCCAGGTTTGCTCGGACGCTCCCACAATGGCGCACTGCGCTGCGGAAATGGGTGTCCAACCCGTATCAGGACCAAGCCCTGGTCATGTTGTCGATGCTGGCGGATGCCCGCGTCGTCGCAGGCGATCCGGCGTTGGATCCTCGTCCCGCGGCGTTGGATCAACTGCGACTGCACCCGGCCGTCATGCGACTACTCCTTCGCGAAGCGGTCGGAGACAAGGCAAAGCTCCATTCGTTCAAGGACGTGATGACGCGTCGGACCGGAACCGTCGACCTCAAAGCCAGCGCCGTCCAACCGATCGTGAACATCGCTCGATGGGCGGGGATTTCCGTGGGCGCCCGCACGAGTTCGACACTCGAACGCCTCAAGGCTGCAGCGGGAAGCGGTTTCCTACTCGACGACGACGCCCAGGTACTGATCGAATCTTTCGAAGTGTTGCAGCAGATTCGTGTCCGCCACCAGACCGATCAGTTCGCGGCAGGTCGGCCACCGACCGACGAAGTCGTGATCTCCGAACTCACTCCGCTCTCGCGGAGCTTGCTGAGCAATGCAGTGCGCGAGGTCGCAGGTGTGCAACGACGACTCGAATATGCCGCGTCCGCGTCGGCGCTACCCGACATCGACCCGTGAATCGCACTGCGCTCGAACAGGTTCTGGCGGCGGAGCGCCTCGAAGGCTGGGATCCGAGTAACGAGCAGATCGCGGAACTCGAGGCCGTCATGATCGGGATGCTTTCTCGGCGTGAGTATTTCGAGCAGGAATTAGCGCGAGCCGTCGGCCTGTCGTCAGCAATTCCCCCGCGGATCCGCTGGCGAAAATCAGCGCCGTACGTCTATCGCGGTACATCGGTGCTCGAGAACAATTTCGACGTGCGAGATCCCGCCGCACTGCAATCACTCGAGTTCGCGGCGACCGCGCTTCGTCTGGGTGAGGCGCATCTCGGCAGCGACCTCGTACCGCACACGCGAGACACAGCCGAACTTCTCCTACTTCACCAGCACGTTTTCCAAGATCTGTACCAGTGGGCCGGACACATCAGAACCGTTGACATCAGGAAAGGTGCGGCAACGTTTGCCCCGGTCTCGGCGATTCGGAACTACCTGTCCGAGGTGGAAGAGATCATCGCCGCCGTCGATTGGATAGCGCTCGATCACGGCGCTGCGTCGTTCGCGCTCGCATCGGTGTACTCGACGCTCAATCATGCCCACCCGTTTCGGGAAGGAAACGGGCGAACCGGAACACTCTTCCTGCACCGACTCGCCGCCGACACCCGATATCAGCTCGACTTGTCGCGGGTGAGCAGAACCGAGTGGGTATCCGCGTCCAGGGATTCTGCGCCTTTCCGGCCCACCGGGACCCCGTCGCCTCGCCCGTTCATCGATCTGTTCAATCGCGCGCTGACTCGCTGACGCAAACATCTGCTGCCCGTTCCAGGCGGACTGAACACCGTTACTGCTGAGTGAGCACCGCTTCCGACACTCTGGAAGCGGTGCTCACTCGAAGAAAAGGGTGCTCACTCGACCATCAACCGGGCAGCGCGAACTCTCCTGCGTCGGACCAGCGCTGACGCTCGGCTCCGAATGCGACGGACTGCATCGCGCGGAACTCCTCGATCGAGCGCGAGTTCGACGCGAGGAACTCCTGATGCTCAGCCAGCGAGAAGCTGCCGTCCTCGATCTCGACTCCCCCGCCGCGGCCGGCCGCAGTGTCCGCGCGCAGATCCATCAGCTCTTCCGGCTCGACGGGGTACCAGGAGATCCGGTCGAAAAATCGCAGCAACCAGGGAGTGCCCTCCTCGAACGGGCCCGACTTCGCGGGGTGACGGTGATTCCACACCTGCGTCGTACGCCCGACGAACTGGTACCCGCCCGGGCCTTCCATGCCGTAGATGCAGAGGTAAGCCCCACCGATCCCGACGGCGTTTTCGGGGGTCCAGGTGCGGGCGGGGTTGTACTTGGTCGTGACAAGGCGATGACGTGGGTCGAGCGGCGTCGCGACCGGAGCTCCGAGGTAGACGTCGCCGAGCCCGAGCACCATGTATTCTGCGCCGAAAACGGTGTCGAACACGTCGTTCACGGATTCGAGACCGTTCATCCGGCGGATGAACTCGATGTTCCACGGGCACCACGGCGCGTCTGCGCGCACTCCGTGCATGTACCGCTGGATCGCTTCGCGCGTAGCCGGGTCGTCCCACGACAGTGGCATCCGCACAGTGCGACTGGGCACAACAAGTTCGTTGGCAGCAGGCAAGGTGTCCTCCGCCTCGGCGAGCATTCCCATCAGTTTGCCGACGGGCAGCACGTCCGGGTCGACGCGGACCTGCAGGCTACGGATTCCCGGGGTGAGATCGAGTAGTCCGGCCGGCTTCTCGGCTTCGAGTCGCTGATGCAGTGCATGTGCACGCGCACGTAGCGCCAGGTCGAGATTCATGTCGCCGTATTCGACCAACACGTTGTCATCGCCTGAGCGCCGGTACGTGACCGCGGTGTCGCCGTCACGGCGGGCTATGACGCCGTCGTCTCCGTCACCACCGGAGGAATGCACAACCGAATTGGACGCTCGACGCGATACTCCGAGGTCACGGCGGGAGGCTACCCGGTCGGCGCGGACCGGCACGAAGCGAATCTTGTTCCCGGGAGCCAACTGTCCAAGCTTCCATCGATCAGCAGACACCACCGTGATCGGGCAGACGAAGCCGCCGAGGCTCGGTCCGTCGGGTCCGAGGAGGATGGGCGTGTCGCCGGTGAAGTCGAGTGCACCGATCGAATACGCGTTGTCGTGGATGTTCGAAGGGTGAAGTCCCGCTTCGCCGCCGGTGGTTCTGGCCCAGTCAGGTTTCGGACCGATCAACCGGACTCCGGTGCGGTCGGAGTTGAAGTGGACCTCGTACTCGGTCGCGTACAGCGTGTCGATGTCGGAGCGGGTGAAGAACTCCGGCGCCCCGTGCGGGCCCTCGGTCACCGCAAGTTCCCAGCACGTGTGTATCGCCGGAACATGCTCGGCGGGAACACCTCCCGCTGCCCCGGTCGCCTGTCCGAGTTTGAGAACGTCCCCCGCCCGCAAAGTCCTACCTTCGTGTCCACCGAACCTGCCCAGGGTGAAGGTCGACGCACTGCCGAGATAGTCGTCGGTCTCGATTCCGCCCTGTACGAGTACGTAGATGCGCAGTCCTGGGCCGCTGAGCGTCCCGACGTCGAGCACCGCTCCAGCGGGGACGAAAACAGGACGCCACTGACCGTGGGCGATGCCGTCGACGGTCACAGACACCGGAGCGCCCGTGACGCACACCGTGGTGTCCTCGTCGAACGTCATCGCAGGTCCGGCCATCGCGCATTCGATGCCGGGTGCGCCTTCGGGATTTCCGAGTGCGGTGTTTCCCAACCGAAACGACAGGTCGTCCATCGGGCCCGACGGTGGGACACCGATCTGCCAGTACCCGACGCGCCCTGGATAGTCCTGAACCGTCGTCAACATTCCGGGACGCACGATGGTCAGTTTTGCGTTCATTCGTCTGCCTCCGGCCGTGTGACGATCATGCGGACGGCCGTCGGATCGAAGCCGTTGCACGGGTTGTTGATCTGCGGGCAGTTGGACACGAGGACGAGCGCGTCGCGTTCGGCACGCAACGCGAGCCGCTTGCCTGGCGCAGACAATCCGTCGACGATTCCGAGTGTGCCGTCGGGGTCGACCGGGACGTTCATGAAGAAGTTGATGTTGGACACCAGGTCCCGCTTGCCGAGCCCCCATTTTGCGCCCTCTACGAGGAAGTTCTCTACGCACGCGTGCTGATGCTTGGTGTGGTGGCCGTATCGCAGGGTGTTCGATTCCTGTGAGCACGCTCCGCCGACGGTGTCGTGGTTTCCGACCTCGTCCGCGACCAGGGTCATGAGTGGAGTTCCGTCGTCACTTCGGAGCACGGATCCTGTGGTCAGAAACAGATTCTGCTGCGCTGTGACCGTCGCTGCTGCCGAGTACCGAACGCTGTGATCGTCACCGGCAAAGACGAGTGTGTCGACGGCTTGATTTCCGTGCAGATCGACGATTGTCAGGACGTCGCCGGCGCGGACAACTGCGGACCACGGCCCGAACGCGTCAGCAATCTCGTCGAGGATCACCGTTCCGGGAACGAGGGCGGGGACATCCAAGGTGGTGGTCATGCGATCTCCTCCAGGTTCGAAGCCGTCCAGGCGTCTTCGGTATTGAGCACTGCGCGTTGGTATTCCGGCCCGAGATCGTCAAGGCTGCCGAGTTCGTCGGCCGCGTTCCACGCGAGCACTTCGAGGGACGTGGTGGGAAACTCCAGCGCCGGATCGAGTGGGTGCGCGGTGTTGGCGATCATCACGATGACCGGCAGGTGGATCAGAAGGTCGACCGTCGCGCCGGCGCCGGCGGAACCCGTACTGGTGAGAGCGCCGTCCGCCTCGACGCGGACACCATGGAAGAAGGACAACGGCGGCGCAATGTCCTGCGGCCCGAGTCCGTTCTTCGCGGCAGCGACGGTGAACAGTTCACGACCGGCGGGTGAGGCACTGTGCAGCGAACCCTGCCCGTACTTCGCCTCGTTGGTAGCGCGTGACGTCGTTCCGCAGAACGCGTCGTGGTGACCCGACGTGTCGGCGACCACCGTCGCGAGTACTCGCCCCTGATCGGAGAGCAACGGGTGCCCGACACCGAGATAGGCCTGCCATGGCACCTTGACGGTATCGGCGACGTTGAGACGCTCCCAGGGGGCGTCGGCGCGGTAGAGCAAGATGTTTGCACAGGCGCTGCCGACGATGTCGCGAAGTCGCAATCGGGTTCCACGGGCGAGAACCTTGGTCGTGTATCGCCCACCCGGCACTGTTTCAGCCCAGGTCAGACGTTCGGGAGCGACGTCGTCGGGCGGGTTCGGCCAGCGGGTGGCCGGCAACACCGGCATGGAGTCTGTGATTGTTCCGGCCTGGGACCGGGCATGCTCGCGCGCTCCGGCGGTGGTCTGAGTACTCATGGTCAGGCTCCGATCGTGACGGGATTCGGGGTGGCGCGGCCACGTGGGAAGCAAGCGACTCCCAGCCCCACGACCAGCGCTACCGTGATGGGCGCGGCCCACTGCAGAATGGGGTACTCCCCGGTGGGGTTGAAGATCTCGGCTCGTGGCCAGGACAGGTTGATCACCATCAGCGCGCCGTACACAACCGCGGCGATGTTGACCGGAACTCCCCAGATGCCCAGGGAGAAAAGCTTTTTGCCTTCGGCGTCGAACTTGGGGCCGACTGCCGTGCGAGGCCATCCCTTGAGACGCTGAACCAGCAGCGGCACCGTCACCATGAGGTAGGCCAAGTAGATCAAGATGATGCATACGCTGGACAGGGTTGCGAAAATTGCCGAGTTGCCTACGTTGACGGCCAGGACGGCAATGCAGACCAGACCGATGAGGACGGACGGCGCGATAGGTGTTCCGGTGCGGGGGTTGACCTTTGCCAGTACCTGCGAGGCAGGAAGCCGCCCGTCGCGGGCCATGGAGAACATCAGCCGTGAAGCAGCAGTCTGAATGGCCAAGGTGCACACGAACACTGCGATCGAGACGTCGATCAACAAGACCGTGCCCCACGGCGAACTCAGAATGGAGGTCAGTACGTACGGCAAACCTTCCGTGGCCAGGCGTCCGTCGGTCAGTGAGGGCGCTGCCATCAACGCGCCGAGGATCATCAAGCCGCCGCCGAGCGCGGAAGCGGAGAGTGCAAGGCGGATCGTACGAGGTGCGACCCGTCGGGGGTTGCGGGTCTCCTCGGCCAGTTCGCCTGCCGAACCGAAGCCGACCATGACGTAGGCAGCCATAAGTCCGGACATGATCCACGCCCAGGCGTATCCGGGCTGACCGCCGGCACTGCCGGTGTCGAGGACGACGTCCGGTCCGCGCTGAGCGTGGGTGAAGAACATCCCGATCACCGCGATGACACCGACGATTTCGCAGGTCACGCCGATGTTGTTGATACGCGACATCCAGTTGACGCCGATGCAGTTGATGAAGGTGGTCAGAACCAGAAGTACCGAACCGAGCAGTACGGCATTGGCAGCACCGCTCGAGGAGGTGAGTGCACTGTCCTCGCCGATGATCTGGAACCCGCTCCACACATTGGGGAGCACGACCTGCAAGGCGATCGCGGCGGCGGACGCGGTGACGATCTGAGCGAGAATCATGAACCAACCGGCGAACCAGCCGACGATTTCACCACCCATCCGCCGCGACCACTGGTAGATGGCGCCCGAAATCGGATATCTGGCAGCAAGTTCCGCGAAGTTGAGAGCAACCATGAACTGACCGATGAAGACGACGGGCCAGGTCCAGAAGAACGCCGGACCCGCGAAACCGAAACCGAGGCCGAACAATTGGAAGATCGTGGTCAGGATGGAAACGAAGGAGAAGCCCGCGGCGAACGACGCGAACTTTCCCAGCGATCGATGCAGCTGCTGCTCGTAGCCGAACTCCGCGAGGTCACCGTCGTCGTGAGGCGAAGAGGCGAGTGCGGATGCGGTGGTGGGCTGCGCAGCCGGGGTGGTTGCACTCAACGGCGTACTCCTTCGGCGAAGCGATTCAGAGGCGAATAACTGTCGATTGATAGTTTTCGCGAAATCCACTCGCCGCAGGTGACGCCCGCGTATACGATTCGCCTGATTCTGTAACAGGCTCGTTGAGTACGTTTCGAGCACGTGACCGAATGCTCACAGCGACGGCCACCCCGCATGTAAGGCCAGAGCCTGCCACTATGGAAGGCGTGACCAACGCCGGCCCCGGACGACCCCGCCTGACCGCTCGCCGACGCCCGGGTGGGACTGCCCGGGCGGAGATCTTGGATGCAGCCGCTGAACTGTTCACCACCCGAGGCTTCGCCGCGACGTCGACACGCCACATCGCCGAAGCAGTCGGAATGCGTCAGGCGTCGCTGTACAACCATTTCGCCACCAAGGACGACATCCTGGTTGCACTGCTCGCCGACACCGTGACTCCGGCGCTCGACTTCGCGGAGAATCTCAGGCCACGCGGCACCTCACCCGAGGTGAAGCTGTACGCGCTTTCGTACATCGACGCGGCCCAACTGATCACCGGACGGTGGAACCTCGGCGTCCTCTATCTCTTGCCGGAACTGAGAAGCGACAGGTTCATGTCGTTCCGAGCCGATCGCGATCGGCTTCGCGAGCAATACCGGGCCCTCGCCCAGGCAGTGCTCGACGCGATTGACGATCCAGCATCAACTCACCTGGCCGAGCTTCCGTTTCGCCTGGTGGAAAGCGTGATCAGCGCGCGAGCCGACGCACTCGAAGGCACCCCGATCCCCAACGCCGCCGTCATCGCCGGGTCGGCACTGCACATTCTGGGGTGGCGCCAGGATCTTGATCCCATCCACACGGAAGCGGCAGAGCTCATTGCGAACGCAGAAACGCCGAAATTGTCCGGGGCTGCATCAGCTCCGGACAATTTCGACGCAATGAGGACCTAAACGGCCACGAGACTAGACCGAGAGGGACTGTCCCGGGAAGATCAGGTTGATGTTCGGGACCTGGCTGGCGAGGTTCTCGAGCGAGATGCCGTGTGCAGCAGCGATCTTCGACAGGGTGTCGCCTGCCTTGACCACGTAGTTGCCGCTTCCGGTGCTTGCTGCCGGAGCCGACTCGACGGAAGCCTCAGCGGTGACGGGGGCTGCTGCGGCCTCGTAGTTGCCTGCGGTGGTGCCGGTGGTCAGGTACTGACCGCAGACGGGCCATGCGCCGACGCCCTGGCCTGCGAGAACGTTCTCGGCGACACGGATCTGCTCAGACTGGCTGGCGTTGGCAGCGTTGCCCGATCCACCGAACGCGTTCCAGGTGCTCTGCGTGAACTGCAGTCCGCCGTAGAAGCCGTTTCCGGTGTTGGCGGCCCAGTTACCGGAGGACTCGCAGTTTGCGACTCCGGACCAGTCGTGGCCGGCTGCCGAAGCGGTGCCGGTGCTCATGGCGAGCGGGATTGCGACGACTGCGCCTGCGGTTGCAACTGCGCCGAGGGCGCGCTTGAAGGTGATGCTGGTCATTGGGTAAATCCTCTCCGCTACCGCGGACGAGGTCGGCCCGGACGCTTTCACGTCTCGTCGATCGACTCGTCTGTTTCACTCCTGCCCCGCGAAGGTTTCGGGAGTACCGGACCCGCGGGGCAGAAGCACGCAGTTGCGGGTCGGTGTTTGCCCGGTAGTTTCGGGCTGTCAACGACCGTAGGCGATGGTCACGGATTGGTCACGGGGCAGTTTTCCGGCACTGCCGTACCAGATTCAGTCGAGATTCAAGTAATAACCACAGGTCAACTAGTTGATTCGAGCTTCAACCATACCGATCGTTATCCGTCCGTTATGTGGCAACCGTCACTGCGATTTTGTGACCCACCGCACCGAAACAGGCCGTGTCGGAACGCAAAACAGCCCTATTCAAATGTTAAGAGAGTCCTGGCAACGAGCAAAAACCAACCGCCCCAATCATTATGGAGAATGAACTGGTGATCGTCGCAGTAGAAGGACCCAGCGCCGCCGGCAAGACCACCTGGTGCCGAACCCAACTCGGTGGACAAACGGCATCGGAAGGATTCGTCGCCGAGTATCAGCCCACGGGGCGCGAGCCGGACGGCACGGATCTCGACGTCCAGGCAAGTTACTGGGCAACGGTCAATTCGAAGCGATGGTCGCAAGCGGAAGAACTCGAATCGAGAACCGGGATCGCGCTCTGCGACAGCGACCCGCTGAAACTGCACTACAGCTGGTGTCTCGCCGCGGTGGGCGCAGCACCTCGGGAGCGATTCGAGTACGAGCTCGAGGCAGTCGAGACGGCTTTTGCGCGCCTCGAACTGGGTCTCGCGGATCTGACCGTCATCTCGATACCGTCACCGAAGCAACTTCGACTGCAGCGCGAAAGAGACCCCAGCCGCCGACGACGGCATTTCGAGCTTCACGCGGCGCTCGCCGAGCCGCTCACCCACTGGTACTCGGCGGTGGACAGGGTGGATCCAGGTCGCGTTCTGTGGGGCTTCCCGACACTGCTCGATCTTTCGCGCTGTCCCCCACCTCGATCGGATCGCAGCGATCCGGGCCTCCTGCGCGCGATGATCAACGAGTTGCCGCCACTCCCCAGGTAGCAAGCGGCTGCTCGATCTCAGCGCGCTCGTTCGACCCTGGCCTCGTCCCACACCGGAGACTCGCTCTCGTACACGTTCCCGTCCGATCCGAAGACGAGGAACCTGTCGAACCCGCGCGCGAACCAACGATCGTGGGTTACCGAGATGACGGTGCCGGCAAACTGTGCGATGCCCTGTTCGAGCGCGTCAGCCGAATGAAGGTCGAGGTTGTCGGTCGGCTCGTCGAGCAGCAACATCGTGGCGCCGGAAAGCTCGACGAGCAGAATCTGCAGGCGCGCCTGCTGTCCGCCGGACAGGTCGTCGTACTTCTGTTCGGCTGCTTGGGACAATCCGTAACGGTCGAGCGCGCGGCTCGCCGCTTCACGCCCCATTCCGTTTCGGTGTTCGTCGCCCATGTGCAGGATCTCGAGCAGCGTGTTCCCGGTCAGATCAGGCCTGGAATGGGTCTGCGCAAACAATCCGGGACGTACCCGGGCACCCAGCGTCGCAGTACCCCCGTGCTCGACCGGCGCGATGTCGAGCGCCTCGACGGGCAGATGCTCGGTCCCACCACCCGCCAAGAGACGAAGGAAATGTGACTTCCCGGATCCATTGGAGCCCAGCACGGCAACCCGATCTCCGTACCAGATCTCGGTGTCGAAAGGCTTCATCAATCCGGTCAGCTCGAGATCCTGACATACCAACGCGCGCTTGGCGGTTCGCCCGCCCGCCAGCCGAACTGTCACCTTCTGCTGAAGTGGAATCGCTTCGGGTGGCCCTGCCTCCTCGAACTTCGCCAACCTGGTTTGCGAGGCGTGATACCGCGCAGCGACGCCGTCGTTGAACTTGGCCTTTTCACGCAATCGCAGAACCAGAGCACGCAGTTTCGCGTGCTCCTCGTCCCAGCGTCGACGCAGTTCTTCGAATCGAGCGTTGCGATCCTCGCGGGCCTGGTGGTAGCTGGCCAGCCCAGCGCCGTGGGTCCACGACGTTGCGCCGCTGATTCCGGGCTCGAGCGTCACGATGTGGGTGGCCGCGTTGGCGATCAGTTCGCGGTCGTGGCTGACGAACAAAACCACTTTCGACGATTCCGAGATCGTCTTTTCCAGCCATCGCTTGCCCGGAACATCGAGGTAGTTGTCCGGCTCGTCCAGCAGGAGTGCGTCGTCGGGCCCAGCGAACAGTGCTTCGAGAACCAACCGTTTCTGCTCGCCACCGCTGAGCGAGTTGGCCGCGCGCCACTTCGCACGGTCATAAGGAACACCGAGAGCCGCGGTAGTGACCTTGTCCCAGAAGTCTTCGGTCTCGTAGCCGCCCACATCGGCCCAATCGGCCAGCGCATGCGAATACTTCATTTGAGTTGATTCCTCGTCGCGCTCGATCATCGCGTTTTCTGCCGTATCGAGCGCCAGTGCTGCATCCCGGATCCGCGCCGGAGAGACGGACAACAAAAGATCGCGCACGGTGGACTCGTCGCGAACCTGGCCGACGAATTGCCGCATCACGCCCAGTGTTCCGGATCGAGTGACAGCGCCCTCGTCGGCGACGGCGTCTCCGGCGACAATGCGAAGCAATGTCGTCTTACCAGTCCCGTTGGGCCCGATCAGTGCAGTTTTTGCACCGTTTCCGACCCGAAAGCTGACACCGCTGAGCAGTTGTCGACCATCAGGAAGGAAGTAGTCGACGTCGGCGATGTTGAGGTGGGTCACGCTCTCAAGGGAACCCTACCCACGGCGATCTGCCAAACCATTATTCCTGCCTTCGCTGTCGAGTTCACGACCGTCATGGGATCGTCCGACCGCATCGAGCGCGGCCAGATATCCGAAAACCATTGCGGGACCGATAGTTGCACCTGGACCGGCATAGGTATGACCCATGACCGGCGAGCTGGTATTACCTGCTGCGTAGAGCCCGTCGATGACCGAACCGTCGGCGCGCAACGCTCGCGCGCGAGCGTCCGTGTTGATGCCGCCCTTGGTCCCCAGGTCTCCGGGCACCATCTTCGCGGCATAGAACGGACCCTTCGTGAGTTCTCCGAGGCTGGGGTTGGGCTTGTTGGTGCAGTCGCCGTAGTAGTGGTCGTATCTGCTTGTCCCACGGCCGAAGTCGCGATCGACTCCGTCGCGCGCGTGACTGTTGAATCGTGTGATGGTCGCGGACAGCGCATCGCCCGGCACTCCGATCTCGGCAGCGAGTTCGGCAATCGATCCAGCTCGCACGATCGCACCCGATTCGATCCACGACCGAGGTATCGGCCTGCGCGCCGGCACTCCCGCGAACAGGTAACGGTCACGGTACGTCTGATCGAAGATCAGCCAAGCGGGGATGTTTTCAGCGGGTCCTTCACCTCGGCCGTACTTTCCGCCGAACATGGCGTGCGCGGCTTCGACGTAGGGAAGCGACTCGTTCATGAAGCGCTGACCGCTGGCGTTGACCATCAGGCTTCGAGGCAACGAGCGTTCCGCCAAGGCGAACCACGGGCCTTTGGGCAGCGGAATCGACGGGGCCCACCACGCGTCGTCCATGTACGAAATTGCCGCGTCGACGCGCAGAGCGGCACGGATACCATCCCCGGTATTGGTCGGTGCCCCGAGAGTCCACTGCGCACTACTCGGCCGGCGCTGGTACTCGCCTCGCATGTCGTCGTTGTTGTCGAACCCGCCGCATGCGAGGATGACACCGCATCGAGCGTGCATGGTTCTCCGCACTCCCCCGGACTCGAGTCGCGCACCCACGACACGATCATTGTCGGTAACCAAATCCACAAGCCTCGTTCCGAGCTCGACCGTCACTCCGGCGTCCCGAACTCCGAGCATCAGTTCCGCCATGAGCGCCGGCCCGAGCCCGATCAGCTTCTTCTTCCGAGCTTTTGCGACCAGGGATCTCATTCCCACCCGAAGCATTCGCACCGGCCCCCGCCAATGCCGAACCCCCGTGCTCAGCCAACGGTAATCAGATTGTTGGACAACCATGTTGAGCGGCACCTTCATGTACGGCGGATGAAGGGTCGCGAGATCGTCGCCCAGAGCTCGCGCGTCGAACGGGCGCGGCTCGCACGAGCGGCCGCTTGCAAGTCCGCCAGGTGCCTCGGGAAAGTAGTCGGAGTAACCCTTCACCCATTCGAGCTCGAGTGCAGAGTGCCGAATCAGGAAATCGAGGGCTTCCGGGCCTCGATCGATATACGTGTCGATACGGTCGGTGTCTGCATCCTCTCCGACAATGCTCTTCAGATATGTTCGCGCAGAGTCGATATCATCCGCCGGCGCCTCGCGGCGAAGTATCGAGTTTCCCGGAATCCACACTCCGCCCCCGGACCGGGACGACGAACCGCCCCAGTACTCCGACTTCTCCACGAGAATTGTCGAGAGTCCGTTGCGGGCTGCAGTGATGGCTGCCGACATGCCGGCAGCCCCCGATCCCACAACGATCACATCCACCACTGGCACATCCACTACCGAGCGCTCGGAGTTTCGAGAGTTCTCGTTCATCACTGATCACGACCTTTCATGTCATCGTCATCCTGCGTGCGCCACCGGGATCCCTGAACCGCGTCGAGTGCCCCCTCGACGCACACGGGAAGTGATGCCCCACGCTTCTGGGGGTTACGTATCCATTGCCGATAGCCGAACTCCGCCGCCGCCAACATCAAGTGAACGAGTAGTCCTGGTCGGCTGTCATTTTCAGGATCGAGTTGCATTCGTTGTGCCACCAACTCCACCAACCGATCACGATGCTCGGGCGCGATCAGCGCGACTCGATCCATCAGGTGCGGCGCGGTGCGGAACGCTGCTCGCCACTGATCGATCTCCGCGGACTCGAAAGCATTGGAACGCTCGAGGATTGCCCGCGAGATCGCAAGATCAGCCGACTCAGATGCCGGGCGATCCTCGAGCAGTGTCACGATCCCGGCACCGCCCTGCCTGACCGGGTCCAACAGCAGATCCTCCTTGTTACGAACGTGCCGGAAGTACGTACTCGCCGACACCCCCGCTGCTGCCGCAATCTGCTCGGTGGTCACATCCTCGAAACCGTCACGCGCGAACAGATCGAATGCCGCACGTTGAATGTCTGCTCGCACCTGCAACCGTTGTCTCTCCCGTAGTGACATCAGCAACGTCCTCCCGCCTCGGCCGAGATCCGGCCATTCTCGATAATGCGAGTCTCACCTATTGTGACAGTCACTGTCAATATCCAATTCTCTGTCAGATATCAGCAGACCCCGGCATTTCGTTGACAGGGCATTCGATGCCACGACAAGCTTCGAAGATGAAACGATGGTTCGCGGCGGGCTTCGGAACGGCGATCGTCTCGCGATCACTTCTGCGCAAAGCACTCATCTTCAAGTTCCGACGCGACGTCCGTGCACTCAATTCCGGCAACTACCGGCCGCTGTTGAATTCCTATCACCACCACGCGGTGCTCAGATTCGCCGAGGGTGATCATCGGTGGGCAGGAGTGCATGCCGGACGGGACCAAATCGAGACGTTTCTCCAGGAATTTGTCGACGCGGGGCTTCAAGGCGCGGTCACCGAAGCGTATTTCGGTGGTCCGCTCTGGCGCATGACACTGCTCGTCCGATTCGACGACCGAGCCCTAGGCCCGGACGGCGCCGTCATCTATCAAAATCGAACAGTGCTTCTCGTTCGAACCAAGTGGGGAAGAATCGTCGAGCAGGAGGACTACTACGAGGACACCGCCAGAATCGGTGACTTCGACAGACGGCTCCGCGAAATCGAAGCCGGACGAGCCTGTGGCACAGTCGCGGAATGACGGACGTCAGGATTGACCGCCACCGGAAACTATCAGCATTCCTGTCTTCCCAGAACGATGTCGAACTGGCCCGACTGGTCGACACCGCTCGAGTCTCGAGCGTAGGCGTGGGCGGCGCCGCAGGACTCGTCGGTGTCTGCGAAAACGGGTTCGACAGCGTTCCGGTATTCACCAAACGCATCCCACTGACCGAACAGGAACTCGCCGACGTGGGCTCTACTTCCAACCATTTCGACTTGCCGACGTTCTGCCAGTACGGCATTGGGGGCCCGAGCTTCAACGCCTGGCGAGAGCTGGCCGCGAACGTCTTGGTCACCGAGGCCGTTCTGGCCGGCGAAACACAGTCGTTCCCAATGCTTTACCACTGGCGGGTGCTGCCCGGTCGATCGCCGGTTGCACCCGAACACGCCGACATCGCTTCCGTTCCCACCGCCTGCGCCAGTAGTGAAGCGCGGGTCCGCCTCGAAGCACTCGCCACTGCGCCGTGCAGCCTCGTACTGTTCTGCGAGTACGTCGCACACCCGATCTCGGATTGGCTGCATGACAACCCGGCCGCCAAAGCTGCCGAAGTCGAGCGACAGTTTTCGGAGATCGTGGCGTTCTTACGCGATCGACAGTTGCTGCACATGGACGGACATTTCGGCAACATGCGCACAGATATGGAGCGGATCTATCTCACCGACTTCGGACTAGCCACATCCCCACACTTCGACCTGTCGACTACCGAACATGACTTCGTCCGGCGCCATGCCACCCATGACGCCGACTACGCCGCCATGCTTCTGGTCAACTGGCTGGTCACCGAGGTCTGCGGAGTGCCGAGACCGAAACACGGCGGACCAGTCGCCCGCAACCAGTACGTACGACGATGCGCCACAGGTCATGTCCCAGGTGATGTGGCACCGGAGGAGGCCGCGATCTTGACCCGGCACGCGCCCGCCGCTGCGAGAATGAATGACTTCTACTGGCGATTGTTCGACGGCGACTTCGACGCGCCCTACCCTCATGCCGCGGCAGTTCCGACTTCCGGTCGAGGACAGGGTTTTCCCTGAACTGCCGTCTCCACATCTCAGGGTCCATGTCATCCTCCGGACCGATGTGCTGGTCAGCGCCGTAGGGCACAGTTCTCCTCATGATTGAACTGAGGGGATTGACCAAGGTTTACGGACCGACGAAAGCGGTGGACGATTTGTCGTTCACGGTCAAGCCGGGCATCGTGACGGGCTTTCTGGGCCCGAACGGTGCGGGTAAGTCGACGACGATGCGGATGATCCTGGGTTTGGATCAGCCGACGTCGGGTGCGGCGTTGATCGACGGCAAGCCGTACCGGGAGTTGAAGACACCGCTGCGGACGGTGGGCGCGTTGTTGGATGCGAAGTGGGTGCATCCCAATCGCAGTGCGCGGGCGCATCTGCAGTGGATGGCTGCTTCGAACGGGATCCCGAAGTCCCGCGTGGACGAGGTGCTCGGGTTGGTCGGATTGTCCGAGGTGGCGGGCAAGAAGGCCGGCGGGTTCTCGTTGGGTATGTCGCAGCGTCTCGGGTTGGCGGGTGCGTTGTTGGGGGATCCGAAGGTGTTGTTGTTCGACGAGCCGGTCAACGGTCTCGATCCGGAGGGCATCGTCTGGATTCGTAAGTTCATGCAGCGGTTGGCGGCCGAGGGCCGCACGGTGTTGGTGTCGAGTCACCTTCTCTCGGAGATGGCGTTGACGGCGGAGCAGTTGGTGGTGATCGGTCGGGGTCGGTTGATTTCGGATTCGACGGTGGCGGAGTTCGTGGATCGTTCGTCGGAGTCGACGGTGCGCGTGCGCAGCCCACAATTGGACGCTCTCCATGCCGCATTAACTGCCCACGGACTGACTGTCCGCGAGGAGCATTCAGGATCGGAGCCGGTGTTGGTGGTCGTGGATTCGACCACTGATGTGATCGGCGGTCTGGCTGGTTCGCAGGGAATCGTATTGCACGAGTTGGCGTCTGTGCAGGGATCGCTCGAGGACGCGTTCATGAAGTTGACCGGAGACGATGTCCAGTACCACGCATCCGGTATCGATCCGGGTGCCGGAGCCCACCACACAAACACACAGCACGCTATGGGAGGTGCACTGTAATGGCTGTTCTCAGTGCTGAACGTATCAAGATCACCACGACCAAGTCGCCGCTGTGGTGCACGATCACAATCATCGTCCTAGGGTTGGGCGTCGCCTGGATGATCGGGCGTTCGTCGAGTTCGAGCATTCAGGCGTACAACGACGAAGCCGCATCAGGAACTCCTGATTTCGAGAAGTTCCTCCCCACGTTCAATGAAGCGGGACTGGGCGTTTCCGGCTTCGGCGTCATGGTCCTGATGATCATGGCGGCCCTCGCGATTACCAGTGAATACCGCTTCGGCATCATCCGCACCACCTTCCAGGCCATCCCGAGCCGGGCTTCGGTCCTGATCGCCAAAGCCGGCCTGATCGGCGCCTTCGGCGCGGCGCTGTCCTTCGTTCTCATGCTCGGCGCGGTATTCATCACCAAAGCTGCTGCAGGCTCTGAAGGTTCCACCAATCTGGCACTCGACAACGCCGATGCCTGGCGCGCCGTCTACGGCGTACCGATCTTCGCCTTCCTCTGCGTTGTCCTTGCCATCGCCGTCGGAGCACTCCTCCGTCAATCTGCCGGCGCTATTGCATTGCTCCTGCTCTGGCCGCTGCTCATCGAGAGCCTGTTCGGCATGTTCGGATCCTTCGGTAGAAACGTCACACCGTTCCTCCCGTTCGCCAACGCCGACCACTTCCTCTCTTCGGGTTCGAGCACCAATTTCCATTGGGGCCCTTGGGGAAGCCTGTTCTACTTCGCAGCATTTGTGCTGGTGGTTTTCGGAATCAGCATCGCCGTCGTCAACAAGCGCGACGCCTGACCTAACACCAAGACTGGCCGTACCGGAGATGTTCCGGTGCGGCCAGTTTCTTGTTGCCACAACCGCGGTCCACAGAAGTTAGGATAGGCTCACTTTCATTTGTTTCGGCAACGAACTGAGGCAACGGACAGCGATGCAGACTCTGACAACCCAGACTATTTCCACTCCGGGCACCGAAATGCGTGTGTGGCGCACGCCGGCGCTCGATCGGAAATGCATCGTCTTCCTGCATGGCGCCGGAGTTGATCATCGAATGTTCGACGACCAGGTCGCGGAACTCGCGGGCGCCTATTCCCTGGTGCTGCCCGACCTACGTGGTCAAGGGCTGTCGATTCTCGAGGAAGGCCACCGCGCCACTCTCGACACTGTGATCGACGACGTGAAGGTCATGCTCGACTCGCTCGGAATCGATCGCGCAAGCATCGTCGGACACTCGTTCGGCGGAAACATCGCGCAGGAGTTCACCCATCGTCATGCGAATCGAGTAGACAAGCTCGTCATGATCGGCAGCCCTGGCCAGCACCGGGAAATGAGTGGAGCCGCTGCCTCGGCAATCAAAATCGGCACGCATTTGTATCGACGGATTCCGTGGGGTCCCTTTGCCTTTTACAGTGGCCGGTGGTCGAGTCGAAATCCCGCAACTCGCAGATACGTTGCCGACTGCATGCTGGCCGCCGGACGGCAGACCTGGCTGGATCTGGGAACAAGCGGGTTCGCGTCACTCTGCCCGGTGGATACGGCACCCCGAAAGGAGACCCTCCTGATGCGGGGAGAGGTCGACATGTCGCGCCAACTCGATCGAATCTACGACGCCCTGAGCGATCAACTACCGGACCTGACTCGCCGGGTGGTGATCACCGGCGTCGGACATCAATGCACACAGGACAATCCGGAAGAGGTCAACCGCGCGCTGGTCGAGTTCTTGGCAGACTGACCTCACGTGTCAGCGTTCCAGGTGCGCGGCAAGCTCTTTCATCCAATCGAGGAATGCCGGCGGGCCGTCGAACTGGACGCCGTCGACAGCAGCCACTTCCGGTGCAATGTCATCGCCCTTGACCACCAACGCTTCTCCACCCGAGGCAAGGACAGCAGCAAAGGCAGGTAGGTCACCACGGTCGTCGCCCGCGTACGCGACGACGTCGACGCCTGCGGTGGCGATCGCGCGAAGGAGGCCTGTCCCCTTGTCCTCCTCAACGGGTGGACGCAATTCTTCGACCAACTTGCCGGGCTCACGCCGCAACCCGGTCCGGCTCGCGATTTCTGTCGTCGCTGCTTCCACCAGGCGCTGCGCGACCGCTCGATCCGCGGCCCGACGCCAATGCACAGCCACCGCAAGGCCTTTGCTCTCGACGTGGATGCCAGGAACTGACTGAGAGTCGAACAGGCGACGCAGTTCGGCTTCTGCTTCGGCGACGGCATCACTGAACGCAGCGACGGCCGGAAGCACTTCGATTCCGTTCTCCGTCCAGGTCTCGACGCCGTAGGAACCCATGAGAACAACCGAATCCAGACTCAGTCGTTCTCGCAAGAACGACGCCGGCCGTCCCGAGAGCAAGCCCACCACGCCGAAGTGCCTCGACAAAGTCGCGAGCACCTCCTCGGCACCGGGCAGGAGCGCACTGGCCGACGGATCGTCGACGATAGGTGCAAGCACGCCGTCGAAATCCATCACCAGCCCACACCGAGCTGGATCGGACGTGAGTCGGAGGATGACGTCCGAAGCGGTTCGCATGGTTCGAGTGTGCCAAATCGATCGCACCCGCATAACCAACACCGGATCAGAATGTAATCTCTGCCACTTCGTCCAGGTTGTCCGGAAAGCGCAGGGTGAGCCGTGTCCACTCCCCTCCGGCGCCGCTTCTCTCCGATACAGTTCTCACGACGCTTACCAACTGGGGGGTAATGATGAGCGAATTGACTGTCGTCACTGACGACATCCGAAGGTACGGCTCGACGTCGGCCGAAGCTGCAGGACACATCGCGCAGGCCGCCGCCGTCGATCTGGGCGCCAACATCGCGGCAGTCGCACCAGCCGTCGGTCCTGTCGGCATCGAGTTTCTCGCGGCATTCGCGCGCGCCCAGGCAACTCACACCAAAGATGTTGCAGCACTGGCGACCTTCTACGCCGGCAACGCAGCAACGGCGAGTGCAGCCGCTCAGGCCTACGACACCACAGATTTTTCAACCGCGTCAGATCTCGCCGGCATCGCTGGATCGACGGACGTGACCGCGTGAACAGCGATCGCGTCGACACCGATCGCATGAACACCGATCGCATGAACACTGAAGACGACTCGACGACGGTCCTCGAATTCCTTCAAAGTGGTGCTCCGGCCCCGGCATTGCCGAACAACACGGTCGAATCGATGCTCGCCGGCATACCGGTTCCGGCATTACCCGGAATCGAAGATCTGTTCGCGCCGTTGATCGAACTCGGGAAGAGCCTCGGCACCGGCACTTTTGCCGGCACCGATCCCGTCGGCATCTTCAACCAGGCGTCCACTCTCATCGACCAAGCCATGGGATTGTCCCAAAGGGCGGTCGCCGAGGTGGGCCAGACCTGGAACAGCACCGGCAGTGAAGCCGCGACCGAACTGTCGCGATCCGCCCAGAACAGCGGCGCAGAATTGAGCGAACGCGGAACCGCGATATCGAAAACCGCTGCTGCCGCCGCGGAATCGGTGCAGCGAGGCAACGCGAATCTCGCGGCGATCGCGCAGTCCTTCGCGACCACGGTTGCAGCTGCTGCACCGATCGCGTGGACACCACCAGGACAGGCGATGCTGATTGCCTCCGCAGCCGAACACATGCAGGCAGCCGTCGCGGCGGTGACACAGACTCGCGGGGAAATGCTCGGGCACACCGCTGCCATGAACGCCCTTGCCGGGTCGATCCCCGTGCCGACTCCACCGATCGGTGAGGCTCTCGCCAACCTTGCCACTCCGGGGGCGCTCGCCGACGCCGCCCGTCAGATCGCCCAACCTCTGGCGGCATCAGCCGCGTCGGCATCGCCGCTGTCTGGATCGCAGCTGTCTGGATCGCAGCTGTCTGGATCGACCGATGCCGGCGACGCACCGTTATCCGCGCACTCAGGAACCGATGCCGTTCGGACCGCGGCAGCGCAGGCAGGCGCCGGACTTCCGACCGGCGTCGACAAGCTGTGGGGCGCAGGCAATTCGTCGACGTCACTCGCAGCCGGCGGGTCGCCGTCGCCCAGTGCGACAGCGAGCTCCGGCGGAGCATGGGTGGGTGGAAGCGGCACTACCGGTGGAACGATGAGAGGCGCAGCGGGAGTTGCTGCAGTTCAACCGGTTCCGGTAGCAACGCCCGGCCTGGGTGCACCATCTTCGGCGGTCGGCAGTAGCGGCATATCGCCGGGCGGCATGATGGGCGGCGGTCCTCGCGGAACGCGGGACGACGAGTCGTCACGCACGACTCCGGGGTATCTCGTCAGCGCCGGTGACGAAAACTCGATGGTCGACGATCTACCGATGGTGTCACCGCCCGTGCTCGGTGCCGAGAATCCCGATCAGTACCTGTTCCGAGATCTCTGATCGGGACTCCCCGGCCGGGGCGGCATTACAACCTCAAACGAAGCCCAACTCCCGTACCGCCGCACGCTCCTGCTCCAATTCGCTGACGGACAGGTCAATCCGTTCGCGTGAGAAGTCGTCGATCGCGAGATCCGGAACGATAGCGAATTCACCATCGGCACAGGTCACCGGGAAGGACGAGATCAATCCTTCGGGCACCCCGTAGGAACCGTCCGAACAGACGGCCATGGATACCCAGTCGTCCTCGGCCGTTCCGATCACCCAGTCACGGACGTGGTCGATCGACGCGCTGGCCGCACTTGCCGCAGAGGACGATCCACGCGCAGCAATGATGGCGGTGCCTCGCACCTGCACAGTCGGGATGAAATCGTTCTCCACCCAGTCGCGGTCGTTGATCACCGCGAGCGCAGGCTCACCCGCGACGGTCGCGTGGGACAGGTCCGGGTACTGCGTCGCCGAATGGTTTCCCCAGACGGACACCTTGCGCACCGACGACGCACGAACGCCGGTCTTCTTCACCACCTGCGCAATCGCTCGGTTGTGGTCGAGGCGCGTCAGCGCACTGAACCGAGTATCGGGTACATCCGGCGCGTTGTTCATCGCGATGAGAGCGTTGGTGTTGGCCGGGTTTCCGACGACCAGCACCTTGACGTCCGAGGCTGCGTTGTTGTTGATCGCCTTCCCATGCGCTGTGAAAATAGCGCCGTTCGCGCTCAGCAAGTCGGCGCGCTCCATCCCCTTGCTCCGCGGACGTGCACCGACCAGCATCCCGACGTTCGCGCCGGAGAAGGCGACATCGGGATCGTCGGTGATGTCGATGGAGCTCAGCAAGGGAAATGCGCCGTCTTCGAGCTCCATCGCGACGCCTTCGGCAGCGGACACGGCGGCGGGAATCTCGAGCAGTCGAAGTTTGATCGGTACGTCAGCGCCGAGCATCTCCCCCGCAGATATGCGGAAAAGCATGCCGTAGGCGATCTGACCGGACGCTCCGGTCACCGTGACGGTTACGGGCGCAATACTCATTGCCGACTCCTCACCTGCCGTTTTCACGACTGTCCGTTCTACAACGCTGTAAGAACGGGTTCCACGCTAGTCGAGTAATCCGGCCACTTCGTGGTCTGTGAGTGTGGTTCTCGGCACTCGTCCCTCCGCCGTCACGAGTTCGACGGCGCGGTAGAGCGGACGCTCGGCCAGTCCGGCGCCGCGGGCTTCGGCACGCAACTGTTCGATCAGCACCGAGGACAAGGCGGCAGCCGGTACCAACTCGCTTGCTGCCAGGGCGTCGGCGAGCTTGCGGAGTGCAAGGATCTCCAACTCGCGCCCGCCCCCTGCCGTGTAGAGCGCCAGCGGTATTCGCACGGTGGACCGACCGTCACCGAGTGTCAGGCTGACCTCGCTGATCCGGCCGGATCGCACCGTCAACGCCGCCGTGAGCACCTCGGCCACGTCGACGTCGTTGGTGCGAAAACCAGCTTGTGCTCGAATCCTGTTGCCATACAAGGTGATATGCCGGCGCAGCGTCATCAGAATCGCCAGTGACGTCGGAACCGCGATGACGGCACCGACGATCACTCCGACCGTCATCGTCGAGAACACACTGACGATCAACCCGACGACCACACCGAAGACCACCACAACAACGGCGAACTTCTTCAGCCGCGGCGCGATCAACGCCACGGGAACCAGATCGAGCGAAACCGGTTCAGCCTCAGTGCTCAACGAGATCCCCGAGCTTGTCGACAACTTGGTCGAGCGGCACCGTCTCCTGCTCACCTGTCGCCAATTGCTTGACAACGACAACGCCCTCTTCGAGCTCGCGCTCGCCGAGAACCAAGGCGACTGCGGCGCCCGAGCGATCGGCCGCTTTCATCGAGCCCTTGACGCCACGATTTCCGTACGCCAGGTCGACGCGAATCCCATTGGCACGCAACTGGTGTGCGATCTTCACCAGTGCCGCCTTCGCCTCGGCTCCCATCGGTACACAGAAGACGTCGACACGTGCCGGTGGCGCAACCGACTTACCCTCGGCCTCGAGCGCGAGAACCGTGCGGTCGACGCCGATTCCGAACCCGATCCCCGAGAGCGGCTGTCCGCCCAGCTGTTCCATCAGTCCGTCGTATCGACCACCACCACCGATTCCGGACTGCGCGCCCAGTCCGTCGTGCACGAATTCGAAGGTCGTCTTGGTGTAGTAGTCGAGGCCGCGGACCATGCGCGGGTTGACGACGTAGGGAACTCCCAAGGCGTCGAGGTGCGCTAGTACCTCGTCGAAGTGCGCCTTGCAGCTCTCCGAGAGGTGATCGAGCATGAGCGGTGCGCCGGCCGTCATCTCGCGTACATCTGGGCGCTTGTCGTCGAGCACCCGAAGCGGGTTGATCTCGGCGCGTCGACGCGTGTCTTCGTCGAGCGGGAGTGCAAAGAGAAACTCCTGCAGCAGTTCGCGGTACTGCGGTCGGCAGGTGTCATCGCCGAGAGAGGTGATTTCGAGGCGGAAGCCGTCGAGCCCCAACGACCGGAATCCAGCGTCAGCGATCGCGATGACCTCAGCGTCGAGCGCGGGGTCGTCGATCCCGATGGCCTCGACGCCGACCTGCTGCAACTGGCGGTAGCGACCGGCCTGCGGGCGCTCGTAGCGGAAGAACGGGCCCGCGTAGCTGACCTTGACCGGCAACTGTCCACGATCGAGGCTGTGCTCGATGACGGCACGCATGACACCGGCGGTTCCCTCGGGACGCAACGTCACCGAACGGTCACCGCGATCGGCGAACGTGTACATCTCTTTGCTGACGACGTCGGTCGACTCACCGACACCGCGCGCGAACAGGCCGGTGTCCTCGAAGATCGGCAATTCGATGTGGCCGTACCCGGCCAACCTGGCGGCGCGCGTCAAACCGTCACGAACGGCGACGAATTCGGCTGACTGCGGCGGAACGTAGTCCGGAATTCCCTTGGGTGCAGAGAAGGTGCTGGCTTTACTCACGAGAGGTACTTTTCCTTATTTCTGTGCGCTGAGTCCAACGAGAAACGGGTTCGAGCTTCGCTCGGCGCCGATCGAGCTGTTGCCACCGTGCCCGGGCAGGACCACGGTCTCGTCACCGAGCACCAGTAGCTTGCGGGCGATCGAAGCGAGCAACTGCTCGTGATTTCCGCCTGGCAGGTCGCTGCGCCCGATGGAACCCTGGAACAGGGTGTCACCTGTGAACGCCAAGTCCGCGGGCCCGCTCTCGGTGTTCGCCTGGGTGCGGAACACCACCGATCCCTGCGTGTGCCCGGGCGTGTGGTCCACGACGAACGTCATTCCGGCCTCGGTGATCTTGTCTCCGTCACTCAGTTCGATCACCTCGTCCGGCTCCACGAACGTCATGCCCTGAATGAATTCCTTCATCGTCGGGCCGATCCCCCGTGCCGGATCGCTGAGCATGTAGCGATCCTCGGGATGGATGTACGCGGGCACGGAGTACCGCTCACAGACCTCGCGGGCCGACCACACATGATCGAGGTGACCGTGGGTCAGAAGTACTGCATTGACCGACATGTCCTTGGAGTCGAGATATTCGAAGAGCGGCTCGGCTGCATCCTGACCCGGATCGACGACTACGCATTCGCACGCGTCGTCCTGAGCGAGTATGTAGCAGTTGGTTTGGAACATCCCGGCCGGAAAACCAGTGACGAGCACGGGGGCAACTCCTCTTCGAAGGGTGGAAACGAACAACACGCTGTCGGTTACAGCCTAAGCTGCTGCCCCGCCAGTAAGTTCTCAGGTTGCAATGGGAGACTCTGACGACGAGTAGAGCCGCTTGCCGAAGCCGACCCCAGGGTGTCGCTCGGCGGGCCGACCACGATCCACCCGCGATACGGAGGACTACAGCAGTGCCGAGTAACGAGCAACGCCGCGAGGCGGCGAAACGCAAGCTCGAGCGTCAGCTCGAACGTCGCGCAGAACGTGCCCGCAAGCGCAAGCAGATGACGATAGCCGGAACTGCGCTCGGCGTGGTCGTCGTAGTCGGCGTCGTCGGTGGACTCATCTGGTTCAGCAATCGCAGTGACGACGACGCGAACACCACCAACACTGCTGCCGACGATTCGAGCCTCACGCCACAGACTGCGGGTGCAATGCCGGCCGGTCTGTCGACGCCGCTGGCCGACACGGTTTCCTGCTCGTACCCGGCTGACGGCGCTACCGCGTCCAAGGCCAACAACCCTCCTCGTACCGACGGGATTCCCACCACCGCGCCGGACGCGACGCCGAGCATCAGCGTCGAGACCTCGCAGGGAAACATCGGGCTCACGCTCGACGGAACGAAGTCTCCGTGCACGGTCAACAGCTTCGTGAGCTTGGCGCAGCAGGATTACTTCAACGACACCACCTGCCACCGCATGACGACGAGCCCCTCGCTCCAGGTTCTGCAGTGCGGTGACCCGTCGGGCACCGGCACCGGCGGACCGGGCTACGGATTCGACAACGAGTTCCCCACCACGGCGTACGCCACCACCGACCCGGCAGCGCAAGAGCCAGTCACCTACGCGCGCGGCACGGTTGCGATGGCCAACACCGGGGCACCCGGTAGCAACGGCAGCCAGTTCTTCCTCGTCTACGGCGACTCACAACTCCCGCCGCAGTACACGGTTTTCGGCACGATCGACGAGACCGGTCTCGCCACTTTGGACAAGGTCGCGGCCGGCGGATCGACACCAGAGGGCGACGGCAAGCCGAATCTGACCACCGACATCAAGACAGTAAGGCTCGACTGATGCGACGTAATCCTGTGATGCGCTTTCCTGTAGTTATTGCCGCCGCAAGCGCCGCAGCGCTGCTTCTGGCTGGTTGTTCCAGTGATTCCGGTAGCTCGGACTCGCCGTCCAGTACCTCCAAGGCGAAGACGACAACGGCTGCCATGCCGCCGCTCGACATGTCACAGTTCGACGCACTCCCGCCTGTCCCGACTCCGGCGTCGGCGACCGTCGACTGCTCGTACCCGAGCGCAGCGGGCGCTGCAAAGACCGTCAATCCGCCGAACTCCACGGGCGTGTCCACCGAGGGAACCGTCAACGTCGCGCTCACGACTACGGCCGGCCCGATCGGGATGGAACTGAACCGGGCAGAAGCCCCATGCACGGTCAACAGCATCGTGAGCTTGACCGAGCAGAAGTATTTCGACGACACCCCGTGCCATCGACTGGTCACCACACCCGGTCTTCAGATCCTGCAGTGCGGCGATCCCTCGGGCAAGGGCACGGGCGGACCGGGCTACGGATTCGACAACGAGTACCCGACCACTGCGTACTCCGCTAACGATCCGGCGCTCTCCTTGCCTGCCGTCTACCCTCGCGGCACGCTCGCAATGGCCAACTCGGGTGCACCGGGCAGCAACGGCAGCCAGTTCTTCCTCGTCTACGAGGATTCGGTCTTGCCGCCCAACTACACGGTCTTCGGAAAGATCGACGACGCCGGCCTGGCGACGATCGAGAAGATCGCAGCCGACGGCGACGACGGAGGCATGGGCGCAACCGGTGGCGGCGCACCCAACACCCCGATCACCATCGAGACTGCAGTAGTCGCCTAACCCTGCTGTGCGCCTTTATTAACCGCCCGCGGTTAATAAAGGCGCACAGCAGTTTACGAAGCAGAGGTCACGCGGTAGACGTCGTAGACGCCTTCCACATTGCGAACCACGTTGAGCACATGACCCAAGTGCTTCGGGTCGCCCATCTCGAAGGTGAACTTGCTGATCGCCACTCGGTCACCTGAGGTGGTGACCGAGGCCGACAGGATGTTCACCTTCTCGTCGGCCAACGCCTTGGTGACGTCGGAAAGCAACCGATGACGATCGAGCGCCTCGATCTGGATCGCGACCAGGAACACCGACGTCGCTGAGGGCGCCCATTCGACGTCGATGATTCGCTCGGACTGATCGTGGAGCGAGTTGGCGTTGGTGCAGTCGGTACGGTGCACGCTCACCGCCCCACCGCGCGTGACGAAGCCCAGAATCGAATCGCCCGGAACCGGCGTGCAACACTTTGCGAGTTTTGCCACCGTGCCGGGTGCTCCGGGAACCAGAATTCCGGAGTCACCCGTACTGCGGGTGCGCACCGGCATGGTCGACGGCGTCGAACGCTCGGCCAGTTCCTCCTCGACGGCGCCGACGCCGCCCAGATGAGCAACCAGTCGCTGCACGACGTGGTGCGCAGACACCTGGCTCTCGCCTACCGCCGTGTACAACGCCGAGACGTCGGGATAGCGAAGTTCATGCGCGATCGTGCTCATCGATTCGGCATTCATCAACCGCTGCAACGGAAGTCCCACACGGCGGACTTCCTTCGCGATCTGATCCTTGCCGGACTCGAGCGCCTCTTCGCGGCGTTCCTTCGCGAACCACTGACGGATCTTCGCCTTGGCACGCGGCGAGACGACAAACGTCTGCCAATCTCGGCTCGGCCCGGCGGTGGCAGCCTTCGACGTGAAGACCTCCACCACTTCGCCGTTTTCGAGAGTTCGTTCCAGCGCGACCAACCGGCCGTTGACCCTGGCACCGATGCATCGGTGCCCAACCTCGGTGTGCACCGCATACGCGAAATCGACGGGAGTCGATCCGGCAGGCAACGTGATCACGTCACCCTTTGGCGTGAAGACGAAGATCTCCTTGACCGCGAGGTCGTAACGCAACGATTCGAGGAACTCCCCCGGATCGGCCGCTTCACGTTGCCAGTCGAGTAGCTGACGCATCCACGCCATGTCGTCGACCTCGGCGATGTCGCCCGCGTGCTTGCCCTTGGTCTCCTTGTACCGCCAGTGCGCGGCGATACCGAACTCCGCGGTCCGGTGCATGTCCTGGGTCCGGATCTGGACCTCCAGGGGCTTGCCTTCCGGTCCCACGACGGTGGTGTGCAGCGACTGGTAGACGCCGTAGCGCGGCTGTGCGATGTAGTCCTTGAAGCGTCCGGCCATCGGCTGCCACAGTGAGTGGACAACGCCGACCGCGGCGTAACAGTCACGCACTTCTTCACACAGGATGCGGACGCCGACCAGATCGTGGATGTCGTCGAAATCGCGGCCCTTGACGATCATCTTCTGATAGATCGACCAGTAATGCTTGGGCCTGCCTTCGACGATGGCGTTGATCCGCGAGGCGGACAGGGTCGAGTTGATCTCGGCGCGAACCTTGGCCAGATAGGTGTCACGAGAAGGCGCGCGATCGGCGACCAGTCGAACGATCTCGTCATACTTCTTCGGGTGCAAGATGGCGAATGAGAGGTCCTCGAGTTCCCACTTGACGGTCGCCATTCCAAGTCGATGTGCAAGTGGCGCAATGACTTCGAGAGTCTCTCGCGCCTTACGTGCCTGCTTTTCTGGCGGCAGGAATCGCATCGTGCGCATGTTGTGCAGACGATCCGCGACCTTGATCACGAGCACGCGCGGGTCCCGCGCCATCGCGATGATCATCTTGCGGATGGTTTCGCCCTCGGCGGCGGTGCCCAGAACGACCTTGTCGAGTTTGGTGACGCCGTCGACGAGGTGAGCGACCTCGTCACCGAAGTCCTTGGTCAACTCTTCGAGTGAGTACCCGGTGTCCTCGACGGTGTCGTGCAGCAGGGCTGCGACGAGGGTGGTGGTGTCCATACCCAACTCGGCCAGAATGCTTGCGACGGCCAACGGATGCGTGATGTACGGATCGCCGGACTTGCGACGCTGGCTCGAATGTCTGTCCTCGGCGACGTCGTACGCACGCTGGAGCAGCGCGAGGTCGGCCTTCGGATACAGCTCACGGTGGAGGCTGACCAACGGCTCGAGCACCGGGCGGATGGTGGCGTTGCGCTGACCGGTGATGCGCCGAGCAAGCCGAGCGCGCACCCTACGGGAGGCGGAAGCGGGCACGGCCAGGTTCTGCCCACCCCGATTGCCGGCAGTTTGCGCAGATCCCGAATCGTCGGGCACCGCGGACTTCGATGGTGTCGTCTCCGGAGCCGGATCTGCACCCGTCTCCTGCGACACTGCACCCGAGTTCTGTGATCGATCAAGATTCGACGTCATGTCGCCACCTCCTACCACCGAGTTGGTTGAGGCAACCGCCCTGCATCGGGTAATTGCCCTGGAGGTCTAACTCGACCCCCAGGAGACAACTTTAATACTCAGACCTTCACCAGGGATGTCAGTGGGTACTTCAAGAAGCGATCTCGACCGCGCAGTTCCTCGATCTCGAGCACCACTGCGACGCCGACGACGTTCGCTCCACCCAACTCAACCAACTGTACAGCCGCCTCGAGTGTCCCTCCGGTAGCCAGAACGTCGTCGATCACCAGAACATTCCGCCCGGTGAGATCGAAGCCGTTTGCGGGAATCTCGAGCGTCGAAGATCCGTACTCGAGGCTGTACGAACGAGAGAGTACCGGCGGCGGCAGTTTGCCGACCTTCCGCACGGCCACCACCCCAGCACCCATCTTCGCAGCCGCGCCGGCACCGAGCAGGAACCCGCGAGCATCGACGGCGGCAATCGTGTCGGCGTCCGGAGCACAGGCGACAAGGGCGTCGAGCACAGCCCCGAACCCCTCGGCGTCGGCGAACACCGGAGTCAGATCGGCGAACCGAACCCCGGGCCCGGGAAAGTTGTCCGCCCAGCGAGTCAGCCGAACAACGGCGTCTCCGGCAGCCCGGTGGATTGCGATCAATTCTTCAGGCGTGTGCAAGGCAACACCATTCGAGACGCTCATCTGCGTAATACCCATCTGTCCATGTTCCAGCCGGTAGCGGCCCGAGTCGGATTGACCAACACTGCCGACATGCCTGGAGCTACAGCGACAGTTCGTAGTTGATTGAACAGTGGAATCGTAGGCACCTGGGTCCACAGGATGTTCTCCGCCTCCACCGAGAGTCCCAATTGCGCACTGGTGCTCGCATCCACGTTCAACTGATCGATGATCTGATCGATCCGTGCATTTCCGTACGTACCGAGGTTTGCGCCGTTGCCCGATCGCAACGCTCCGCGCGCGTCGATCATGCTCGCTGTTCCGCCCGCCCCGACTTTGCCTGCCATGCCGGAAAGCACAGCGTCGACTCCCCCGGACTGCAGACTCGCAGGATCGAAGCTGTCGGTACTCGCGTCCTCGATCGTAATTCCCGCCGGAGCACACGCGGCTTTCGCTTCAGAGACGATCTGCGCCCGCACCGGGTCCGGTGCGAGGTACCCGACCCGGACGGTCAACTGGTCGAGATCGGCTTCCGACAACGAAGTCTTCGCGGCATCGACGTCGGCATTGACGTACCGGTCACCGTCGACCGCAGCGGCGTCGCTGTAAACGAGTGAATCCGGCGCCATCAGTCGCGAATCGACCACGCCGGAACCCAGACCAGCCTGCGGCGCGTTATCCGTCTGCCCGAACTTCTCGAACAGAGTTGTCCGCGGAACACAGTGCGCGAACGCTCGACGGGCGGCTTCGTCGCCCAGCGAACCAGACGTCGCGAGAACGAACTGCTCGATCGACCGCGACGGAATCTGTTGGACGTCGAACCCGGACGGAGTACCGAGCTCGCCGGCCGACCCGGAAGCGACGTCGACGACCTCGATCGAGTTCTTGTCGAGATCCTCGGTCAGATTCACACCACGTGGCCAGACGACGATGCGATCGGTCGCGGGCTTGTTGCCCCACCACCGCTCGTTCGCGACCAGCACCAGGCCGTCGTCGGCGCTGTACGAGTCGATTCGATACGGACCAGCGGAAGGCAGTACGGAGGTGTCCACCTGACCTGGAGTCAGGTTCCACCCGGTGTTCCAGAAGTCCGCTATCTTCGACAACGCTTCGGTGTCACCGGCATTCACCGCGCTCACCACGTCGCCGACTCCGGCGCGCTGCGTCACGATGTGTGAAGGCATCAATGCAGTCGCACCGAACAACGACCGCCAATCGGTGAACGATCGCCCGGGCTTGAAGAAGACAGTCGCGTCCTTCGACCCGCTCTGGCAGTCGATCCGGTCGATGTCCGCGTAACCGAGATTGTTCGCCGCGTCGAACATGGGCTTCACCGCACCATCGACGTCTTTGGTGAACTTGCCACTCGACGCCGCCCAGGTGAGGACCAGATCGTCACAGGACATCGGAATCCCGTCGGAGTACACCGACGCCGGATTTAGCTTGTACGAGACCGTGAGCACGTCACCGGGCAACTCCGACGCCGTGCCGATGTCGGTGTCCGACACAGGAGCACCGGCCGGACCGGTGAACGTGAAGCCGGGAAGCACCCGGCCGAACGCGGCCATCGCCCCGGACACCGATCCAGCTGTCGTGTTGGCGTTGTACGTGGAGATGGAGTTGTCGATGGCATATCCGATGGACGGAACCTGCTCGGCGCTTTCCGAGCAGGCCGCCAACGAACCGGCAGCCACAGCGGTGGCCGCAACGAACGTCATCGATCGAACCAGTGTGCGTGTTCTTGGGAGCATGTTCAGTGCCCCTTCTTGTTTCGCTTTCCGGTCGGCCGCACACCCGGCTGCGGAGCAACCGGCGCACGGCGTGCAACTGGTGCGCCGACGGCAACCGTCTGCGTACCCTTCTCGGCCAGCGTAGCCCGGCGCGAGAGCACCTTACGAGTGTGCGCGGCAACGGGTCCCCAGCGTTCCTTCATCGACACCAGGAGCGGCGTCGCGAAGAAGATCGAGGAGTACGCACCCACGATGATGCCGACGAGCTGAACCAGCGCAAGGTCCTTGAGCGTGCCGACGCCGAGCATCCAGACCGCGACAACCATCAGAGCGATCACCGGGAGCACACTGATGACGGTCGTGTTGATCGATCGCATCAAGGTCTGATTCACCGCGAGGTTGGCCTGCTCGCCGTACGTCCGGCGCGTCAGATGCAGAACACCGCGTGTGTTCTCTTCGACCTTGTCGAACACCACCACTGTGTCGTACAGCGAGAAGCCGAGAATGGTGAGCAAACCGATCACCGTCGCGGGCGTCACCTCGAAACCGACGAGAGAGTAGACGCCGGCAGTGACGATGATGTCGAAGAACAACGCGACAATCGCGGCTACCGCCATGTCCCGCTCGAAGCGGATGGCGATGTAGATACTCACGATCACCAGGAACACAATCAGCGCGATCAGCGCCTTCTTGGTGATCTGGCCGCCCCAGGTTTCACTCACGTCCGCAAAACTGATGGCCTGCGCCGACGGGTTCCCGTTCTTGTCCTTGGGCTGGAACTCGTCGAAGAGCGCCGACTGCAGATCGTTGATCTGCGTCGCGTTCAACGTCTCCGACCGAATCTGTACGGTTGCGCTGGCACCCGAGCCGACCGTCTGCACGCTGACCGGCTCGAACCCGAGTGTGTCGGAGTAGACGGTTTCCACCTCCGACGTCTCGACTCCACCCTCGGCCGGGAACTGAATGCGCGATCCGCCCTCGAAATCGATACCGAAGGTGAAGCCGCGCAGGATGATGCTGAGCAGCGCAATGGCGACCAGAGCGCCGGTCAGTCCGTAGTAGAAACGACGCCTGCCGACGACCTCGAACGCACCCGTTCCCGTGTACAGCCGCGAGAGCCAACTGTGCTTGGGCATCGCGCCCTGATCGACGCCGGAGTCGGTGATCTCCGACCGGGCTGCGGCGTCGGCGGACTCGGCCGAGGAACTGTTGTTGGACCCCACCGGGGAGTTGTTGGACTCGCTCATGCTCGTGTCTCCTTAGCCGACGCAGCGGCGGCAACCTTACGTTCGCGGGCAACCTCTTGCACTGCGCCGAGACCGTTGACGCTGGGCTTGGACCAGAACGCCGAACGGGACGCCATACTGACCAGTGGCCACGTCACGAGGAACACGACAATCACGTCGAGGATGGTGGTCAGACCCAAGGTGAAGGCGAAGCCTCGCACCTGTCCGACCGCCAGCACGTACAGAACTGCAGCGGCGATGAAGCTCACCGCGTTGCCGGAAAGAATTGTTCGGCGCGCTCGCGCCCAACCGCGTGGCACCGCGGAGCGGAAGCTACGGCCCTCACGCATTTCGTCCTTGATGCGTTCGAAGAACACGACGAACGAGTCGGCGGTCATACCGATACCGATGATCAGACCAGCCATGCCGGCCAAGTCGAGCGTGAAGCCGATGTATCTGCCGAGCAGAACCATGATCGCGTAGACCATGACTCCGGAGAGGATCAGCGACAACGCCGTCAGGACGCCGAGCATCCGGTAGTAGACGAGGCAGTACAGCAGAACGAGAACGAGACCGACCGCGCCGGCAATCAATGCCGCCTGCAGTGAGGCCAGGCCGAGCGTTGCCGAGACCGTCTCGGCCTCGGAAGCTGCGAACGACAGCGGAAGCGAACCGTACTTCAGAGTGTTGGCAAGTTCTTTGGCGCTCTCCGCAGTGAAACTGCCCGTGATCGAGGTCGCGCTACCCGCAGGCGTTGCACCTTGAATCGTGGGGGCGCTGACGACCTTCGAGTCGAGCGTGAACGCTGCCTGCTTGCCGATGTTGGCCGAGGTGAACTCGGCCCAGGTGTTGCTGCCGGTCGTCTTGAACGAGAGGCTGATCTCGTGGCGCGACTGCTGCGAGTTGAAGACCGAAGAAGCGTCGGCAATCTCCTGTCCGTCGATGATCGAAGGACCGAGAAGATAGATGTTCAGTCCGTCTTGCGAGCACGCGACCAGCGGAAGAGTCGGGTCGTCGTTTCCACGGAGCGGATCCGCGACGGAGCAGTCGAGGTTCGCCACTGCTTGCTGCTGCACCGTCGGATCGCTGCTCTGTCGGAGGGCGCGCGCTGCGGCGATTTCCGCTGCTGCTGCGTCGCCTTCGTCGGTGCCGTCACTCGATGCGTCCACGGGGGGAGCCGGTGTTGTCGTCTCCGGCGCCGGGGTTGCCTCCGGAGTGGTCGGGTCCTGAGCCAGGAACGGGCGGTTCTGCGGCGTCGGGGTCCCGTCGGCCGGCGCCTCGGGAGCCGGAGCATCAGTGGCCGGAGTTTCAGCCGCTGGCACCTCTGGGGTAGCTGTCCGGTTCGCGTCACGGGTGGCGACGTCGATCGAACCCGTCACCGGGCGGATGTACAGACGGGCGGTCTGGCCGAGCGAGCGAGCCTGCGCACTGTCGTCGCCGGGAACGGTGATGACGAGGTTGTCACCGTCGACGACGACCTCGGAGCCGGAAACGCCGAGACCGTTGACGCGGGTCTCGATGATTTCCTGAGCCTGCTTGAGACTGTCCTGACTGGGAGCGCTGCCGTCCGGGGTACGAGCGGTCAACGTGACGCGCGTTCCACCCTGCAGGTCGATGCCGAGTTTCGGCGTGGCCGACTTGTCTCCAGTGAAGAACACCAGGGCATACAGTGCCACCACCAGGACCCCGAAAAGGGCCAGGTAGCGGACCGGATGCACCGTTCCGGTGGAAGGTGCCACGATCTTTAAGTCTCCTCAGTAGGTGCAGAGCTTCAGTAAATGCAGGGCTCGGGCGGTCGACGACCACCCGAGCTGCGGCGTTCGAACTGCAACGATTGATCAACGGGATGAACTGAGCTGCTGGTGAAAGAACTACTCCGATGAAAGAACTACTACAGACCAACCGACCTGGACGTGTGTCCGAGTTCACAACTCTAGAACACGTGCCAGGTCGACGAAGTCAGGACTCCTTGGTGAGCCGGATTTCGGTGTCAGCAGCTGATTCTTCGATCTCGGAAACCGAGTCGTCGTCGTACTCGTCGGTTTCTGTCGTCTCGACAACGCGCTCACGGATGACCAGACGCGACCAGGTGGTGATGACACCGTCGGCGATCTCGAGGTCCACGGTGTCGTCGTCCAGAGAAGCAATCGTGGCATAGAGCCCGGCCGTGGTCTGCACTCGATCGCCGACCTGCAGCGAGTCCTGCATCTCGGAAGTGGCAGCCAAAGCCTTCTTCTGCTTGCGCATGCCCAGGAACATGGGCACCAGCAGTGCGAGGATCAAGAGTGGGAAAAGCAAACTCGACATGTGTTGATCAACCTCGGTTGTGTTGCACGTTTTACGCCGCGATGGTCCCGGATGGACCTACGCAATACACCAGTGTGCCATTAGTTGCTGAGGATTCCTGACAGATCGGCCGTTCAAGTAGGCCTTTCCAGTCGAAATTCACTCTCCGTTCGGATCGAACAACATGGCCTGCGGTTCGTTGACACGAACCTCGATACCGCCCGCTGCGGCATCCGGCGGCGGTGTCATTCCGAGTTGAGTCCAGGCAGCGGCGGTAGCCACGCGTCCTCGCGGCGTCCGGGCGATCATCCCGGCCCGAACCAGGAACGGCTCGCACACTTCTTCCACCGTCGACGGTTCCTCGCCGACGGCCACCGCAAGCGTCGACACGCCGACGGGCCCGCCGCCGAACGACCGCACCAATGCACTCAGTACGGATCGGTCGAGACGGTCCAAGCCCAACTGGTCCACGTCGTAGACAGCCAAGGCCGCCTGAGCGACGTCCATGGTGACGATTCCGTCGGCGCGCACCTCGGCGAAGTCGCGAACCCGGCGCAGCAATCGGTTCGCGATACGCGGTGTCCCCCGCGAGCGTCGTGCGATTTCGGCCCCGGCGTCAACTTCGAGATTGACTCCCAAAATTCCGGCCGAACGCATCAGAATCTGTTGCAGCTCTTCGGGTTCGTAGAAATCCATGTGAGCGGTGAACCCGAAGCGGTCGCGCAACGGACCGGTCAGCGCACCTGACCGCGTAGTCGCACCGACCAGCGTGAACGGTGCAACCTCCAGAGGAATCGACGTGGCACCCGGCCCCTTACCGACGACGACGTCGACACGGAAGTCTTCCATCGCCAGGTACAACATCTCCTCGGCCGGACGAGCGATTCGGTGAATCTCGTCGATGAACAGCACGTCACCCTCGACGAGGTTGCTCAGCATCGCGGCCAGGTCTCCGGCGCGTTCGAGCGCCGGTCCGGACGTCAACCGCAGAGAAGAGCCCAACTCCCCCGCGATGATCATCGCCATCGACGTCTTGCCGAGTCCGGGGGGACCGGACATCAGGATGTGATCAGGTGTGCTGCCGCGAAGTTTTGCTCCGGTGAGCACGAGCTGCAGTTGTTCGCGAACACGGGGTTGCCCGATGAAGTCGTCGAGACTCTTGGGACGCAAACTCGCTTCGACATCGCCGTCTCCCGCCACCAATTCGGCAGAGACCTGCGACTCGTCGTCGAAATCGTCGATCGGGTCGAAGTTCATCGAGTCTTACCGAGCAGCGACAGAGCAGAACGCAGTGCTACCGACGTTGTGGCCTCGGGCGATTCCGCCAGGACCGAATCCGTGGCTTGCTCGGCCTGCTTGATCGGGAAGCCCAGACCCTCGAGAGCCTCGACGATCTGATCACGGATCGAACTGCCGACGACGACACCGGAAGCCGCGCCGGCCGTCGTCGCGACCGCGTCGACTTTGTCGCGCAATTCGACGACCATGCGCTCGGCGCCGCGTTTTCCGATACCGGGGACCCTCGTCAACGCCGTCAGGTTGCCTTCCGAGAGCGCCCGCCGCAATGCGTCCGGTTCGAGAACTGCAAGAGTTGCCATCGCCAGGCGCGGTCCGACTCCGGAAACCGTCTGCAGGAGGCTGAACAGGTCCTTCGACTCGGTATCGGAAAAACCGTAGAGCGTCATCGAGTCTTCGCGAACGATCATCGTCGTGAACAGTCGCGCTTCGCTTCCCCGATGCAGTGCACCGAGAGTCACCGGGGTGGCGTTGACCCGATAGCCGACACCTGACGCTTCGATGACCGCGTGGTCGAGCGCAATATCGAGTACCTCGCCGCGTACCGACGCGATCATCGTGAACCTGCCTTCTTCATCTCGGCCAATTTTGCCTGATACTTACGCATTTGTTCAGCGGCCATCGCCTCGGCGCGGGCCATTCGCTCGATCATCGGTGCTCGCCAGCAGTGACAGATCGCGAGCGCCAGAGCGTCAGCGGCGTCAGCCGGTTTCGGCGCCGTCTTCAAGTTCAGGATTCGCGTCACCATCGCGGTGACCTGCGCCTTGTCGGCGTTACCGCTGCCGGTAACGGCGGCCTTCACCTCGCTGGGCGTGTGGAAACACACCGGGATACCGCGTCTGGCGGCAGCGAGCGCGACAACTCCGCCTGCTTGCGCCGTCCCCATCGCCGTACTGACGTTGTGCTGCGCGAATACACGCTCGATCGCGACGACCTCCGGCTTGTACTGCTCGATCCACAGCTCCGCCGCATCGGAGATCCGCAGTAGCCGAGACCCGAGGTCCATCTCGGGCGGGGTCCGCACCACGTCGACGGCAATGGGGCGCACTTTCCTGCCGTTGCTCCCGTCGACCACGCCCAACCCGCAGCGAGTCAAGCCTGGGTCCACTCCGAGCACGCGCACTTTGCCACACCTCTCCATACCGAACAGCTGTTCGATAGCTTAGCGGTGCGCGGGCCTACTACCCCGCATCAACACGCAACCCGGCCGAGACGCGGACGTCAGGGCCGGGTTGAGTTGAAAAGCAATCAGTCTTCGAGAGCCGCGAGAACCTCGTCGGACAGATCGATGTTGGTGTAGACGTTCTGCACGTCGTCAGAGTCTTCGAGCGCGTCGACGAGCTTGAAGATCTTGCGTGCGCCGTCGACATCCAAGGGAACCTCGACGGAAGCGCGGAAATCGGCTTCAGCGGAGTCGTAGTCGATGCCGGCTTCCTGAAGTGCCGAACGTACGGCAACCAGATCCTGTGGCTCACTGACGATTTCGAAGGTTTCACCGAGATCGGTGACTTCCTCGGCACCGGCGTCGAGCACAGCCATCAGGACGTCGTCCTCCGACTGGCCGTTCTTCTCGAGCGTGACGACACCCTTGCGAGCAAACAGGTAGGAGACGGAACCCGGGTCAGCGAGGTTGCCACCGTTACGGGTCATCGCGGTGCGAACTTCACCGGCTGCGCGGTTGCGGTTGTCGGTGAGGCACTCGATCAGAACGGCGACGCCGTTGGGTCCGTAGCCCTCGTACATGATGGTCTGCCAGTCTGCGCCGCCCGCTTCTTCACCGGCGCCGCGCTTGCGCGCACGCTCGATGTTGTCATTGGGAACAGACGTCTTCTTCGCCTTCTGGATGGCGTCGTACAAGGTGGGGTTGCCCGTGGGATCGCCACCGCCGGTTCGTGCCGCCACCTCGATGTTCTTGATCAGCTTCGCGAAGGATTTGCCACGACGTGCGTCGATCACAGCCTTCTTGTGCTTGGTGGTGGCCCATTTTGAGTGGCCGCTCATGCGATTCAAGCCCCTTTCCTGCTGCGTTGCGCACGCCGAATGCGCGTCTTTCAGCTCTGCCGATGTTACCCGTCCCACGTCACAACTCGCTGCATCCCCCGACACGAATTAGTCAAACCGCGCATTGTTTGCATAGAATGCAAACATGTTGGTCCGAATAGATCACGCCTCCACAACTCCGCTCGCGGAGCAGATTGCAGCCGGGGTTCGTGGCTCGGTCATCCGCGGTGAGATCGGACCAGGTGACCGCCTGCCGTCCGCTCGCGCTCTCGCCGAGTCGATCGACGTCAATCTCCACACGGTTCTTCGTGCGTACGCAACACTCCGCGACGAAGGCCTGATCGACCTCCGACGCGGACGTGGCGCCGTCATTCGCGCCGAATTCGACTCGGGAAGAACAGCTCTCAACGAATCTGCGCGCGAGTTCGTACGGCAGGCCCGAAATCTCGGACTCGACACTGCGCACATGCTCGACCTCATCAAGGAGACCAGCACACAATGACGCCCAGCAAGATCCGACTCTGGACAGCAGCTTCGCTGACTCTGATCCCGACCCTGATTCTGGTATTCGCACGCTTCGCGTGGGGTGACCGCCTACCCGAGACCGTCGCGAGCCATTGGTCCGGATCGACCCCGGACGGGTTCAGCACCACGACGACGTTTTTCGCCATCGCGCTGGTGATTTCACTGGTGGCTGTCGTTTGCGCCTGTGCCGTCGCGGCCCGTTCGAGCGACAACGCGCCCTTGTTTCTCGCCGTAACCTCGATCTCGAGTGCGACACTGGCGACGATCTGGATTCTGAGCGTCGCCCTGACGATCGACGCCGGGTCGCCGGAAGACGCGCGTATCGGCTGGTGGATTCTTGCGCCGATCGCGGCGGTACTCGTAGGAGTTCTGGCATACGCGCTGCCTGACCAGCAACGAAGCGGCCCGGAGTCGCCACTGCCGACCCCGACGCTCGACACTCCGCTGACGGCCTCCGAACGTGCAGTGTGGGTCGGGCAGGTCCGCAGCGTCTGGCCGTGGATCGTTACCGCCGGCCTCGTAGTTCTCGTGATCGCGACTGCCGCGTACTCGGATTGGTGGGTTGCCGTGATCCTGGGTGTGTCCACCCTCGCCGTCACAGCATTCGCGTCGGTCACCGTGCGCGTCGACCGTCATGGTGTCGGCATCAGTTCCTGGGGCGTTCGATGGAAGAAGATCCCCATCTCGAAGGTGAAGTCCGCATCAGTCGACGCGATACGTCCGGCCGAATGGGGTGGATGGGGTTACCGAATGACACCGCGCGGAACAGCCGTCACTCTCCGCTCGGGTGAGGCCATCGTGGTCACTCTCGAGAACGGACGACTGTTCGCCGTGACCGTCGATCACCCGGAAGACGGTGTGAAGCTGATCAATTCGTTGGTTCAGGCTGGTTGATTCACGAACAACGTCAATTTACGAACAACGTCAATTCACGAACAACACGGCAGCGGCATTGCCGGCGAGGTAGAAGCCGGCAATGCCGAACACCCAACCCATCGCGCTGTCGCCGTGGCGTGAGATGAACGAGTCCACCCCGCTCAGCGGCTTGTCCAGTCGGTCGCCGGCCACGATCCGCCCGCACAACAGAAGCACTGCCGGAGTGGCCATGATCAGGCAGTATCCGGCAAGTATCGACGCAGACGTGACTGCGGACAGCCCAGCAGCGGTGATCATCGCGATCGCCGCCAAGTAGGGCAGCATCGTCACCAATTCGGCGGTCCCGGCAGCAATTGCCAGAAGTACAACACTTCTCGCGGAACTGGCCGAGCCGAGCACCCGCTCTCGCCAAACATGGGTTCGATCGGCCTGACCGGATGTGCGCCTCTTCTCGGAATCGAATCGAAAACTCCACGCGAACAACGCGATACCGAGTATCAACTGCGCACCGCGGGCGGCGGGGGTTTCGAGCAGCGGGGCGACGACAGGCATACCTGCCCGTGCCGTCGTCCAGACTGCCACCCCGACAACAAAATAGAACGTCGTGATGACCACCAGATACGTCAGCAGCCTGCGAACCTGCGGTCGTCCCGGCATCAACAACATCCAGACCGGGACGACCAAAGTTCCGATGCTCGTACTGTCCAGCAGGGCGAGCCCGCCCAGCGTGGTGAGCAGGACGAGTTCCACGTCAGTCGTTTCGGCGCTCGGGTATCGCTGTCTCCCTCGTTCGGACTGCATTCACGATATCGAAGGCACCGATGATCGCGAGGATCACGCCGAGTGGCCCGCCGCGAAACCAGAAGAACTCGGCGTCACGCGCGAACAGCCACAGACAGCCGCCACCGACGACCAAGAGAATGCCGATCATCAACTCGAAGCGAATTTTCATACGTCGAGCCTGTCTTCTCTATCGAATCCGCACATCAGCCATCGGAACAACGCCGACCTCATCATTTGGTATGACAAGTCAGGCGCCCCGATGTGCTCTGATAAGTCTGTGGTGACCAGAAGTCGGAGTGTCGGCAAGTGGAACGATCCGCTCATCGCCTTCGGCCTGTTCGCGATCGGGGTACTCCTCTACCTGGTCGGCCTGTACCAAATGTGGACCGATGTCGGAGGTGTCGCCGACGTTCCCGCCGGGGTTCGGATCGGGATGCTGGCTCTGCTGTGTGCGATCGACTCGTTCCGGCGGGTGCGTCCGGCAACAGCTTTGGCGGCGGGGGCCGTCATCGTCGCGGTCGACGCTGCCCTGGGACCCACTCTGCCGATGTGGCTGGTCCTCTCGGATCTCACCTACGCCGCAGTTCTGTACGGGACGGCGCGGCTGGGCCGAGTGGTGTGTTCTCTGACCGCGGTGACGGTTGCCGCGCTCACCGCACTCGTCTACCTGTCCACCCAGGACGTCCGCGCTGCGGCTGGGGCAGGCGTGGTGACGGCACTGTTCTTCGGTACGCCGGTGTGGTGGGCACTGGTCATCCGTCGACAAGTCGAACTGACCGAGGCCGAACGCGAGCGTTCCAGAGTCCACGAAGCACTCGCCGCTCTAGACCGCGAGGCCGCAGTCGCTCACGAACGAGCAACCATGGCGCGCGATCTGCACGACGTCATCGCAAGCCACCTCTCCGCCATCGCAATCCATTCGGAGGCGGCACTGTCCACCACAGCTCTCTCCGGTGAACGGGGCGAACCAGACGACGGCTTGCGGGAGATGATCGGGGCGATCAGATCGAGCAGTCTCGCGGGCCTTTCCGAGATGCGGTCGATGATCGAACTGCTCCACGCCGGGGACGACGAGACCCCGGACCCGCGTTCCTCTCCCCCGCGGCTGACCGAGTTGCCCGTCGTCCTGGACGCAGTTCGGGCAGCCGGCGGCACTGTGCACGTTGCGATCGACGTCGATGCTGCCGCCTTGCCGAGCGTGGTCGATCACACGGCGTATCGGATCACCCAGGAAGCCTTGACCAACGCACTCAAACATGCGCCCGGTGCGCCGATCTCGATGTCGATCTCTCTCCAGCACAATGCATTACAGATCGAGATCCGAAACCCCGTCGGTCCCGACACATCCCATCCGCGAGCAGGAACGCGCGGACTTGCAAACATGCGTCACCGCGCCGAGCTGCTGGGCGGTTCACTCGACGCACTTCCGGTCGACGGAGAATGGACGGTATGCGCACAGCTACCGGTCCCCGCACCGAACGGAACGGATCGGTGATCACCGTCGCCCTGGTCGACGACCACGCCGCGATCCGCTCCGGCCTGGCGATGATCCTGCGGCAGCACGACGACATCGATGTCGTTGCAGAAGCCGGTGACGGAGCGTCGGCGATCACCGTCACCCGCACGCATCAACCCGACGTCGTACTCATGGACGTCCGGATGCCAGGCACCGACGGCATCGAGGCGACGCGTCAGATCATCGGGACGACCCGCAGCCGGGTTCTGGTGTTGACCACCTTCGACCTCGACGAATACGTCTTCGCGGCCTTGCGCGCCGGCGCGTCGGGATTTCTGCTCAAGACTGCGACCGCGGACGAGCTGACCAGCGCTATCCGCAACGTCGCGGCTGGAGATGCAGTGCTCGCTCCTCGCGCGGCGCGTGCACTGATCGGCGAGTTCGTTCAGCGTGCACCCAAACCCACCGAACCGCTGGGATTGAGCGAGCTCACCGATCGTGAACGCGAGGTGCTCGCGCTGCTTGGGACGGGTATGTCCAATGCCGAACTGTCGCGTGAACTCGGTGTCGGTGCTCCGACGGTGAAGTCTCATGTGTCACGAGTTCTGTCGAAGTTGCACCTCACCTCACGCGTCCAGGCGGCGATCCTTGCCCGCGAACTGGAGCTGTAGGTTCGGCCGAGGCTGACTACTCGAGTTATCCGCGAACCAGATCGACGAACATCTCGTGCACTCGACGGTCCCCGGTGACCTCGGGATGGAAAGAAGTGGCGATCACCGAGCCCTGCCGAACCGCGACGATCCGGCCCGCGGCCTCCCCCGCGGCGGCGGGAACCTGTGCAAGGACCTCCACGCCCGGTCCAACTCGCTCCACCCACGGCGCGCGGATGAAGACGGCGCGGATGGGATCTCCGATGATGCCCTCGAACTCCAGGTCGGACTCGAAAGAATCGACCTGTCTGCCGAAAGCGTTGCGGCGCACCGTCATGTCGATGGCGCCGAGATGTTCGGCGTCCGGCCGGGTGTCGAGTACCTCGCTCGCCAGCAGAATCATGCCGGCACACGAACCGTAGGCCGGCAGCCCGCCGCGAAGACGCTCACGCAGCGGATCCAACAGTTCGAACACCTGCAGAAGCCGGCTCATGGTGGTGGATTCGCCACCCGGAATCACGATTCCGTCTACCTTGTCCAGCTCCTCCGGCCGTCGGACACCCACGGCATCCGCACCCGAATCATCAAGTGCAGCAAGGTGCTCGCGAACATCACCCTGGAGGGCAAGTACACCGATCAGCGGACGCGTCATCACACAGTTCCTGTCTTGTTCTCACGGCTGTCGGGTTCGCGTTCCAGACGCGTCAAACCCTCCTGAACCACCGCTGCCACCATGTTGCCATCGCGATCGTAGATACGCCCCTGAGTGAGCGCGCGACCGAAACCTGCCGACGGCGATGTCTGGTCGTAGAGCAACCACTCGTCGGCCCGGAACGGACGCAGGAACCACATCGCGTGATCGAGCGAAGCAGTCTGCGTCTTCACGCCCCGGTGCGGGACTTTCGAAGTTCCGAGCAGGGTCATGTCACTGAGGTACGCAAGCGTGCAGATGTGCAGCAGCGGACGATCCGGCAGAGGCTCGCGGTAGCGCATCCACACGCGCTGTTGTGCGGCGAGATCCGGCGCTGACGCACTCTGCTCGGCCGGCACAATTCTGATGTCCCAGTTCTTCCACTCTTGGTAGAACTGCGATTCCGCCAACTTGGGAACGGTCTGCGCGTCCTGCAAGTCCTCCGGCGCCGGAACGGAAGGCATCCGATCCTGATGCTCGATACCTTCGTCCTCGACGTGGAACGAGGCCGACATCGTGAAGATCGTCTTGCCGTCCTGGACTGCGTTCACCCGGCGGGTGCAGAACGAGCGCCCGTCGCGGATGCGGTCCACCAGGTAGACCGTCGGAATCTTCGGGTTGCCCGGGCGCAGGAAGTATCCGTGCAACGAGTGCACGTGGTAGCTCTCGTCGACGGTGCTCACGGCAGAAACCAGAGACTGCCCGGCAACCTGCCCGCCGAACGTCCGCTGAAGTGCAGTGGGATGGACCGCACCACGGAAGATGTCCTTCTCCAGGTGTTCGAGCGCGAGGATCTCCTCGATACCAACCATGAGTCCTCCGGAAATAGACCGCCGCAGTGGGCGCGATGACGGTTCACAATATCGCCTCGGCGAGCGGGCACGGCACCATGGTGGGCGTGAGCACATTCATCCCGTCCACTCCCCTCGCCCTGGCCGAGCAGATCGCAACGCTGAGCGGATCATTTCCGTCGGTCACGGTAGTAGCGATCGACGGACCTGATTGTGCGCAGCCGTCTCGGCTCGCGGAACTGGTCCGGGCCGCCGTCGAGTCGCACAGCAGGCCGAGTGCTGTTGTGTCACTGCACGACTACGTGCGGCCGGCTTCGCTGCGATACGAGTTCGGTCACGAGGATGCGCTGAGTTACCGCACCATCTGGTTCGACTATCCGGCACTCGATCGTGAAGTGATCACCGCTGCCCGCACCAAACGAGCGTTGTTGCCGAAACTCTGGGACGAACCCACCGATCGATCGGCTCGCTCGACCCGCGTCCCCGTCCATGAGCGCGCGGTCATCGTGATCGCCGGTCCGATGTTGCTCGGGCGTGGGCTGGAGTTCGACGTCAGCGTCCGCCTGGACATGAGCGGAGCTGCCATGCGACGGCACACTCCGGAGGCGGATCTGTGGACCGTCGACGCACTCCTCGAACACCGCTCAGAGATGTCCGAGGAGGTCGATTTCGAGGTCAGGTACGACCATCCGGCCCGGCCTGCGGTGCGGTCTCGCCCCTGAAGGCCTCGATTGATCTCACTTCAGGCGACCTCACTTCGGCCGACCTCACTTCGGGCGATACAGCCTGGTCAGGCCTTCCTGGACGACTGCAGCAACCATATTTCCTCGGCTGTCGAAGATTCGTCCCTGCGTCAATGCGCGACCAAAGCCCGCTGACGGCGACGTCTGGTCGTACAACAGCCACTCGTCGGCCCGGAACGGCCGCAGGAACCACATGGCGTGATCGAGCGAGGCGCTTTGCATTGCGACGTCCATGTGAGGGCCTCGGGAAGATCCGAGCAGCGTCATGTCGCTCATGTACGCAAGCGTGCACACGTGAAATACCGGGTCGTCCGGGAGAGCCTCGCGGGAACGGAACCATACTTGCTGCTGTGCGGCAGCGCCTGGACGCTTGTTGATGTCGGCCTTCGGCACCATCCGGAGGTCCCAATCGGACCACTCGCGAGCCAACCACGCAGTCTCTGGATCTTCCGAATCCTGGGCGATGGCCAAGGTCTCGGGGTCAGGGACCGGTGGCATCTCGTCCTGGTGCTCGATGCCTTCGTCTTGGACGTGGAAGGATGCCGACATCGTGAAAATGGCTTGCCCGTCTTGAATTCCGGTGACCAAGCGGGTCGCGAACGATCGACCGTCCCGAACACGATCGACCAGAAAGACCGTCGGCTCCATCGGATTGCCCGGACGCAGGAAGTATCCGTGCAACGAATGAACTGAATAGGCCGGATCGACCGTGCGTACCGCCGACACCAATGCCTGGCCGGCGACCTGGCCGCCGAAAGTGCGGGTCAGGGTGGTCTCCGCGATGATTCCTCGAAAGATGTCACGCTCGAGGCGTTCCAACTCCAGAATTTCTTCGATCCTCGCCATCGATGCTCCACATCTTCCCGTGTACCGACGTCTACCGACCTTCACACAATGCCTGACGCACCCCCGGCCACCAAAGTGGGCATCCGAAAACACTGAGCGACGGGGCGCATCGACTCAGAATGGCGGTGGATCGTCTCCGCCGTCGAAGGTCCTCCTCGGGGCCTTCTTCATCCGCCGGTGCATCCGTATCCGCTGACGCCGGCGTTCACCCCGCACACGAGAGGCCTTGTTCTCCAGACGTGTGCGCCGACGCCGACCACCCTCGGGCAGTACAGGCTCGAGCATTCCCGCCAGCAGACCTGACGGCCTGGTTCGGTAGCAATGTCCGGTCGGCGAGGTCAGCATGACACTCCGGTCCGGGTTCGAGGTGTGCAACCACTGACCGGAATGCTTGAGGCGGTGATGGTTTCGACAGTACGCACTCATATTCGACGCCACGGTCTTTCCGCCACGAGTGGGATCGCGATGATCAAAGGGCTCAGTGTGATCAAGATCTGAATTCCATGCAGCGACATCGCAGTGCAACCACTGGCAGCTTCCTGCGATCACCCGCACCCAGGTGTCGAGGACAGCGCCGGGGCGGTAGACCGACGCCGAAGGAACAACGGGCGGAGGTACTGGCTCGCACTCACCGGAAGACTCGAGCGCGGCATCGACTGGTACTTGCACCTTCCGAATCAGCGCACCCGCGGCGATGTCACGCGCATGCTCTGCACTGATCACTCCATAACCGTCGAGGTGAGCGGGTTCGTCTGCACCTGGTGCGTCACCGCCCTGAAGCGTTGATTCCAGCATGACCACGTGAACCAACGGCCGACGCACCACGACAATCCCGCTTCGATCTTGTGGGCAATCGTCCAGGCCGCAATCGCACGGCAGAATCGTCGACCCGGATACCAACGCTCCCAATGCGTCAGCTCGTCGTTGCTCGTACTTACGGGAATCGTGTCGACACACCGACATTGCCAACTCCCGCAACCGACGGTCGAAAGCCCGTGCTTCCTCCGCCGGAATACTCCCCAATATCCGCGCCATTCCGTCCTCGGCAGCGCTCACACCCACGAACCGATCAGCCAGGGCGCGGCGTCGACGTTCGCGTATCCCCTCGGGATCCACCACGGCGACGATCCGGTCGATAGCCGCTGTCAATCGGCGACCGGTCAAGCCAGTACCGCCAGGCATCGGTGGCGCCGAGATCTTTTCGAGGAGTTGCCGTTCCACCTCGTCGATCAAATCGTCGGCTACGTTGGCCGTAGCGGAGTCGATCAATCCGACTCGATACAGATCCAGTTCTCCGCGCGCCATGGCGGCACGCGTGCGATGGAGGCGAGTCTTGAGAGAAAAGCCGAGACCGATCAACTTTCCCGCTGCGGCACGGCCCATGGTCAATGCCGCGCCGAGCTCGGCCTCAGCCAGTTCGTGAGCGGTAGACGACCAAGCACCGTTATCAGTGTGGTCAGCGCTGCGACGCTCGAAAAACTCGGCAATGGCAGCCAGTTTCCGTTCCACGAGCATCGATTCGCGCGCATGCAGATCGGCGATGAGATCGATGAGGGCGCAGTCGGATTCAGCACCGGACAGCAGCGCTGCGGTACCCGAACTTCCTACTCCGTCATCGAACATTCCTCAACATTATTCGAATATACGTTCGATATCCATGATTTCCAGGAATCAGTCCGAACAATCCCGATTGACCGAAAATTGTTGCGGAGCAACCTTTGCGGCCACTCTTGTTCCGGCAACGGATTCCCCTACTGAACCAGGGCGTTGATAATGCGGGCAGCTTCGGCCGGGTAGATAAGGCGGTCGGACCCACCACGCAATACCCAGTGGACTGGACTACCTTCGTCTAGGACTCGGAGTTGCACGTCGAGCGGAAACGCATCGATGTCAGCTGAGTCGACTGCAAAGACATGGACAATCTCATGCCCAGGTCGCCCCTCGAACTCGAAGATGTTCTCGACGACCTCGAGCAACTCGACGCTTCCCAACCTGACACCGAGTTCCTCCGCGAACTCGCGTCGCAGCGCTGCCTCGGCCGTCTCACCGAACTCGATACCGCCACCGATCAATCGATGAAAGTTCTCCCCCGTGACAGTGTCCGTGCCGTCGAGCATGAGTACGTGACCGGAACGGACAGGTATCCCCAGTGAGATGTTACGAATTGACGACATACGACACAGTTTAGGTGGCCAACTCGAACACCATTTGAATCCGACGACGGCGAATATCACCAAAAGTGATGGGGTGGGCGCAAATACGACTTGGACTTGCCGAGACTCCCGATGACAGACTCGAACACCATTCCCGGACAAAAGAACCCATTGAGGAACCGATGAACGACGCAAGTACCTGGACCGCACGACTCGCCGCACTCGACCTGACCCTCCCGCCTGTTGCCACCCCCGCAGGCTCATACCTTCCCGCCGTTCAGACGGGGTCATACGTCTACACGTCTGGGCAATTGCCGCTCGTCGAGGGCACTACGACGTGCATCGGCAAGTTGGGCGAGGGCGTCTCCGTCGAAGACGCCGCCCAGGCGGCGCGGTTGTGCACTCTCAACGGACTCGCGGCCGTTGATGCCTTGGTCGGTCTCGACCGCATCGTTCGGGTCGTCAAGGTCGTTGGATTTGTTGCTTCGGGATCCGGATTCTCGCAGCAACCCCAGGTGATCAACGGTGCGTCCGACCTGCTGGCCGAGATCTTCGGTACCGCTGGACAGCACGCCCGCTCTGCGATCGGCGTGGCCGAACTCCCCCGAAACAGTGCCGTCGAGGTCGAGTTCGTGTTCGAGGTATCGGACAGCATCTGACGGTCCGCCACACCCCGAAGGGGCGGCGGTTGCCAATGCAACCGCCGCCCCTTCTTGTGTAAAGACTTTCAGGCACTGAGCCCGGTCGTCGAACCTGCTGTCACCAACCGCGCTCTGCGAGGCGGTGTCCGACGGGCAGGTCGTCGACGTTGATGCCGACCATTGCCTCGCCGAGTCCGCGCGAGACCTTGGCGAGCACGTCCGGGTCGTCGTAGAACGTGGTGGCCTTGACGATTGCCTCGGCGCGCTGCTTCGGGTTGCCGGACTTGAAGATGCCCGATCCGACGAACACGCCCTCGGCGCCGAGCTGCATCATCATCGCAGCGTCTGCCGGGGTGGCGATGCCGCCGGCGGTGAACATGGTGACAGGCAGCTTGCCGGCCTTGGCGACCTCGACGACCAGTTCGTAGGGGGCCTGCAGTTCCTTGGCGGCTACGTACAGTTCGTCCTCGCTCAGCGAGGTCAACCGGCGGATCTCGCCGCGGATGGTGCGCATGTGTGTGGTGGCGTTGGAGACGTCTCCGGTGCCGGCTTCACCCTTCGAGCGGATCATGGCCGCGCCTTCGTTGATGCGACGGAGCGCTTCACCGAGGTTGGTGGCGCCACAGACGAAGGGGGCGGTGAACTTCCACTTGTCGATGTGGTTGGCGTAGTCGGCCGGGGTCAGGACCTCGGACTCGTCGATGTAGTCGACGCCGAGGCTCTGCAGGATCTGAGCTTCGACGAAGTGACCGATGCGTGCCTTCGCCATGACGGGGATGCTGACGGTGGAGATGATGCTGTCGATCATGTCCGGGTCACTCATGCGCGAGACGCCGCCCTGTGCGCGAATGTCTGCGGGGACCCGCTCGAGTGCCATGACGGCGACGGCGCCTGCGTCTTCGGCGATCTTGGCCTGCTCAGCGGTGACCACGTCCATGATCACACCGCCCTTGAGCATTTCAGCCATGCCGCGCTTGACGCGGGCGGTGCCGATGGCGGTGGTGGGGGCAGAGTCGGGGGTGCTCACAGCAAACTCCTGCAGTAGTGGCGTGACGAAAGAAACAAGGCACGGCGAACACACGAGTTCATTCGCTCGGTGGCCTCTGGCCAGAACTCTAGGACGAACCGGCCTTCGATTCCGTATCCAATTTGCCATTGCTGGCCTTAAACGGCCGCGAGCACTGAACGACCGAACGATCAGCGGATGGAACGCACTTCCGGATCCTCGGAACCGTCCGCAATCGTCGCGGCCTCCACCAGGAGGTTTGCCAGATCCAACGGGTAGACGGGCTCACCGGACTTAGCCAGTCGGCGGATATCGTCGGCGCTGCACCAGCGATGGCCTGTGATGGCACGCTGTTCCAATTCCGTGTGGCCTTGGAAGACCGGCTCGAAGCCGTGAGTGCGCGTAGCGAAGAACAGCTCTTCCGAACGGATCAGCTCACCGTCGAACGGGAAGATCGCCACCCGACGCCAAAGCGGACCTCGCAGATTCTCCGGCGCCACGACGAATCCGGTCTCCTCCTCGATCTCACGAACTGCGGCCGCTCGCAGATGTTCGCCGCGTTCGAGCCCGCCGCCGACGGTGAACCAGAAGTAAGTGTTCGGGATCTTGGGATCGTGCCCGTGCAACAGCAGCACCCGATCTTCCTCGTCCAGCATCACCACGCGGGCAGAGGTCCGTGACGTATCCACGGTGATTCCCTCGGGCACCGCCGCCGCGGTCGTGCGCTCAGAGATCTCGAAGTATTGAGGCAGTGGCGCCGTTCCGCCGAGATGTAGCCATCGAACAAGTCGTCGGGTACGCAACGCGAGAGTGTCTCGCACCGCGTCGTTGTGGAACCGCCGGGCGATCAGCACGCGCGCCTCGGCATCGGCCAACTCGGCCACCAGTTGAGGTCGCAGCGACGTCGTGCCGTAGGCAGCGAGAGCATTGGACAGCCGGTTCTCGGCAAGCTCGCGATCCTGACGATCCGCCCGTTCGGCAGCGTCCGCCAAGGTGACGAATCTGCGGGCGTCGTCGGCGCTCATGTCCACAGCCGCCGCGCGGACAACCGCGGCACGACGGGACAGAGCCGCATCGAGCGCCAACCACGACTGATCCGAACGCACATGCAGTCGATCGAGTCGGTTCGCCGTCCCGTACGCCCACAGTCCGACGACCAGGACGACGGCAGCGACGAGCCCGAGAATGAAGATCGTCAGAGCGGAGAAGGTCATGACCCCACCACGCGTACGCCGGTGCCGCCAACCGTGACGGTCTCGTAGACACGCAGGATCTGTTCGGCCACCACCGGCCAGTCGTATTCGGCAACAACACTTGTCGCGGTGTTGACCAGCGCGCGTCGTCGATCCGGGTCACCGAGAACGGAATCGATTGCCTCGGCCAAGGCATCGGAGTTCCCGATGGGGACCAGCAAGCCGGCCTGACCGTCGCGAAGAACACGGCGGAAAGCGTCCAACTCACTGGCCACGACGGCAGTGCCAGCCGCCATGGCCTCGACCAGCACGATCCCGAAGCTCTCACCGCCGAGATTGGGCGCACAGTAGACGTCCGCACTGCGAAGCGCCGACGCTTTCTCCTCATCGCTGACCTGCCCGAGCAGGCGGAGATGCTTGAAGTACTTGCCCGCCTCTTTGCGGAGTTTCTCCTCGTCGCCGCGTCCGACCACGATCACTTCGAGATCCGGGTGACGCTCGACCAACTCCGGCAGTGCGCCGAGGAGGACGGCCATCCCCTTGCGCGGTTCGTCGTAGCGACCGAGGAACAGAATGGTTCCACCTTCGCGCGGGTAGCCGGGCAACAGATCGGCCTCGGCAAACGCTGCGACATCGACGCCGTTGGGGATCTCGACGGCGTCGGATCCGAGGGACTCGACCTGCCAACGACGCGCCAACTCCGAGACTGCGATCCGGCCACTGATCTTCTCGAGATACGGAGCCAAGACACCCTGAAAAGTGCTCAGCACCAACGACTTCGTGGTCGACGTGTGGAAGGTGGCGACGATCGGGCCCTCCGCGATACGCAACGCGAGCATGGACAGACTCGGCGCATTGGGTTCGTGGATATGCAGAACGTCGAAGTCACCTTCCGCGATGAACTTGCGGAGGCGGTTGTTCGCCGTCGGGCCGAAAGACAACCGCGCAACAGAACCGTTGTAGGGAATCGCGACGGCTTTACCTGCGGAAACCACAAAATCCGGCAACTCGTCGTCATCGGACGACGGCGCAAGCACACTCACTTTGTGACCACGTTCGATCAGCACCTCGGCCAGATCCACCACGTGCGCCTGCACGCCACCGGGGACGTCGAAGGAGTACGGGCAGATCATGCCGATCTTCATTCACCCTCCATGCGGGCGAGCCGCGATTCGGAGAGGTCGGAGCGCCACAGCGGCTGAAGCATGTGCCAGTCAGCGGGGTGCGCTGCGATGTTGACGGCAAAACGGTCGGCAAGTGCCTGCGTGGCCGGGCCGACTCCGCCGGATACGTCGATCGGTGGGTCGATCTTGAAACCCCAACCGTCGGGAGTGAACCAGCAGTGGACCGGAAGTAGCGGCGCGCCGGTGTCGATCGCGAGCTTCGCCGGGCCGGCGGGCATGCGAGTAGGTTCGCCGAAGAAGGTGACGGGCACACCCTTCTTCGCCAGATCGCGCTCCCCCAACAGGCACACGATCTTGTTCTCACGCAGATGCTTGGAGAGTTCGACGAACGGTGGATGCTCCCCGCCGCTTAGCGGGAAGATCTCGAAACCGAGACTCTCGCGGTATTCGACAAACCGTTCGTACAGGGATTCGGGCTTGAGCCGCTCGGCAACGGAGGTCAACCCACCCCATTGCTGAACACACCACACGCCGGCCATGTCCCAATTACCGCTGTGGGGCAGCGCCAATACCGCGCCATGACCTGCCGCCATTGCTTTTTCCAGATGTTCCTGGCCCTCGACCAGCGCATGCAGCGCTTTACCTGTCGCGACCAGGTCCATCGACGGAAGACGGAACGCCTCACGCCAGTACCGGGCGTACGAGCGCATTGAATCCTTGATCAACTGATCCGGAACTTCCGCCGGCGTCGTGCCCAGAACTCTCGCGAGGTTCTTCCTGAGTTGTTCGGGTCCGCCCTTGCGTACCGCGAAATCCGCTCCGGCGTCGAACAGCTTGACCGCCACCGATTCCGGCAGGCTTCTCACCAGCCGCCAACCCGCGGCATATCCCAGATCGGTTGCGCGCTCGGAAAAACTCACTGCTCTGCCTCACCTTCAGGCTTGGGATCGCCCTCCGTGCCCGCCGCGCCTTCGACCGTCGATGCCGCCGGGGCGATCGGCAGAAGTTCCCGGGCGCCAGGCGAATTGCGCACCGCGAGCACTCGTTGGAAGACCGTCACGATACTTCCGGCGGCAAGTACCCACATCGCGATGTGAATCGCCCACGGTAGACCCATACCTGTCAGGCCAGATCCGACCAACACGATGATCAGTCGGTCCGGGCGCTCGATCCACCCGCCGTCCGCAGTCAGCCCGCTCGCCTCTGCGCGCGCCTTCGCGTACGAGATGACCTGCGAGGTGACGAGGCAGATGAGCGTCGCGACGAGCAGCCACTTGCTGTTCTCGTGGTAGACCGCCCACCAGGCCAGGCCGGCAAAAATCGCGCCGTCGGCCACGCGGTCGCAGGTCGCGTCCAGTACCGCCCCGTACCGCGTTCCGCCGCCGCGAGCACGAGCCATTGCGCCGTCGAGCATGTCGAACATGACGAAGAACCAGATGAACAAGGTTCCCCAGAACAGATGTCCGGACGGAAACAGCGTCACCGCACCGGCGACGCTTGCCACCGTGCCGATCACCGTCACCGAGTCCGGCGTCAGACCGGTCTTGACCAGCGCCTTCCCCATAGGTGCCGTCACCTTGGACACCGATGCGCGCCCGAAGAAGCTCAACACCGCAGGAACCCTCCCCGTCGTGAGTTCCGGTTCGGAACTCGTTGCAGCAATGCATCCTGCCATGAAGCCGGATGCATCAACCTATTGTTGCCAGGCACCGGCGAGTAGTCCCCTGGTCTCCCGCAGCAATTGCGGCATCACCTTGACCCCACCGAGCACGGTGATGAAGTTGGCGTCGCCGCCCCAACGTGGGACTACGTGTTGGTGAAGGTGCTCGGACAGCGAACCGCCCGCGGCAGCACCGAGATTCAGACCGACGTTGAATCCGTGCGGATTCGACACGCTCTTGATCACCCGCAACGCACGCTGGGTGAACGCCATCAACTCGGCGCTCTCCTCCGGCGTGAGGTCTTCGAGGGCCGCGACCTTGCGGTACGGCACCACCATCAGGTGACCCGGGTTGTACGGGTACAGGTTCAAGACCGCGTAGACGTGTTCACCGCGGGCGACGATCAACCCTTCCTCGTCCGACATTTTCGGAATGTCGATGAACGGTTCACCCGTCGTACCCGGGGTGTTGGGCGCCTCGGTGATGTACGACATCCGATGTGGCGACCAAATACGCTGCAAATGATCAGGATCGCCGACGCCGTGGTCGATCAGCGAACCCGGACCATCGTCACCGGGGGCGCTCACTGCGCCACGCTTGGCTGCACCAGTTCGGCTGTCGGCGAGGCATTCTCGCGGCGACCGATCCACTCGGTGATGATCCGGACGGCGTCGTCGACGGGAATTCCGTTGATCTGGGTGCCGTCACGGAAACGGAAGCTGACCGCGCCGGCTTCCACGTCACGCTCGCCCGCGAGGAGCATGAACGGGACCTTTTGCGTGGTGTGGTTACGGATCTTCTTCTGCATCCGGTCATCACTGAAATCGACCTCGGCGCGAACACCGGCTGCCTTGAGCTTCTTCGTGACGTCGAACAGGTGATCGGCGAAGGCCTCGGCCACCGGGATTCCGACGACCTGCACCGGCGCCAGCCACGCCGGGAACGCGCCCGCGTAGTGCTCGGTCAGGACACCGAAGAACCGCTCGATCGAGCCGAACAGCGCGCGGTGGATCATGACCGGACGAGTCTTGACGCCGTCGTTGCCGGTGTACTCGAGTTCGAACCGCTCGGGCAGGTTGAAGTCGAGCTGGATGGTCGACATCTGCCAGGTGCGGCCGAGTGCGTCCTTGACCTGAACGGAGATCTTGGGACCGTAGAACGCGGCTCCACCCGGATCCGGCACCAGAGTCAGGCCGGAAGCTTCGCCGACCTCGGCAAGCGTTGCGGTCGCCTCTTCCCAGACGTCGTCGCTACCGACGAACTTGTCCGGGTTCTTGGTGGACAGTTCGAGGTAGAAGTCGTCGAGGCCGTAGTCCTTGAGCAGGTTCAGAACGAACTGCAGGGTGGTGGTCAGCTCGTCGCGCATCTGCTCACGGGTGCAGTAGATGTGAGCGTCGTCCTGGGTCATGCCGCGCACGCGGGTCAGGCCGTGGATGACGCCGGACTTCTCGTAGCGGTAGACCGAGCCGAATTCGAAGAGCCGCAACGGCAATTCACGGTACGAGCGTCCGCGAGCACGGAAGATCAGGTTGTGCATCGGGCAGTTCATCGGCTTGAGGTAGTAGTCCTGGCCCGGCTTGCGCACGGTGCCGTCCTCGTTCAGTTCCTCGTCGACGTGCATCGCCGGGAACATTCCGTCGCGGTACCAGTCGAGGTGACCGGAAACCTCGTACAGATGTCCCTTGGTGATGTGCGGAGTGTTGACGAACTCGTAGCCCGCCTCGATGTGGCGGCTGCGCGAGTAGTTCTCCATCTCGGTGCGGATGATGCCGCCCTTGGGGTGGAACACCGGCAGGCCCGAACCGAGCTCGTCGGGGAAGCTGAAGAGGTCCAGTTCGGTACCGAGCTTGCGGTGATCACGACGCTCGGCCTCGGCGAGCAGTTCGAGGTACTCGTCCTGAGCCTCGGTGGACTCCCACGCGGTGCCGTAGACACGCTGAAGATCGGCGTTGTCCTGGTTGCCACGCCAGTAGGCGGCGGAGCTTCGGGTCAACTTGAAGGCCGGAATGTGCTTCGTGGTCGGAATATGCGGGCCGCGGCACAGATCGGACCAGATCTTGTCGCCAGTGCGCGGATCGAGATTGTCGTAGATGGTCAGCTCGTTGCCGCCAACCTCCATGATCTCGGGATCGTCGATACCGGACTTGTCGTCGATCAATTCGAGCTTGAAGGGCTCGTCGGCCAACTCGACCCGAGCGTCCTCGATCGAATCGACCACTCGACGCGAGAAACGCTGCGATCCCTTGATGATCTGCTTCATACGCTTTTCGAGCTTGGCCAGATCCTCCGGAGTGAACGGACGATCCACTGCGAAGTCGTAGTAGAAGCCATCCTTGATCGGCGGACCGATCCCGAGCTTCGCGTCGGGGAATTCCTTCTGGACCGCCTGCGCGAGGACGTGAGCCGCGGAGTGCCGGATGACGCTGCGGCCGTCCTCGGTGGATGCTGCCACCGGCTCGACGTCGACATCGACCTCAGGTGTCCACGACAGATCCTTGAGCGTTCCCTCGCCATCGCGGACAACGACGATCACGTCGGGCCCCTTCGTGGGGTATCCGGCTTCGCGCACTGCAGTCCCGGCGGTCGTCCCCGCGGGCACCCGAAGTGGGGCGGCTGAGTGCTCTGGCGCGGGACTGGTCACGGCGATGTGCTCCTAAAGGTATTGCGACAAGTTAGACAGGCGTCGTACCCACTGCGAGCACGCGCACGATCATGTTATCGGCCCTACCGACATGGTGAGACAACCGAGTGAAGGAAACCGGGCCGCGTTCAGCTCACAGTGGCGACTCGAGCCACGAGTAGTCCAGGCCCACCCATGTCCCGATCAGGCCGAAGGTGCCGAGCACCCACAAAGTCGCCAGGACGATCACTGTGGTGAACAGAACGCCCAACCCCTTGACGAACAGCGACTGCTTGCCGAACCATTCCATGAACCTGTCGTATCGAGCCTTCGCGAAATGAAGGAGTCGATGTGCCCACGCGAACTCCGACGCCAGTATGCCGAGGCCGGCGAAGACGATGAGCCAACCGGGCCCGGGGTACGGAATAGCCACGATGCCTGCTGCGAACACGATCGTGCCCACGACTCCGACGCCGATGCGGTACGCAAGATTGAGGGTGGGCCGCGCGGCGATTCCAGCGCGCCACCGCTCCCAGCGGGACTCTGCGTCTTGGAAGACGGACAGGTCTGAATCGTCGACGGGAGAATCGACCTTTTCGGTACTCAAGTCGGTCACCTTTTCGGTCGCGAAATGTCTCTTCGACCAGGCTACCGAAATCGTCGCCCGGCGACCTGCGTCGACGGTCTGCATGCCGAAACAACCGTGCCCTCGAACAGCTGTGCTCTCAAACGACTGTGCTCTCAAACAGCTGTGCTCTCAAACGACTGAAGGCGTCCCCGATGATCGGGAACGCCTTCAGTGTTTTTCTGTGGTCCCGGCTGGGATCGAACCAGCGACCTTCCGCGTGTGAAGCGGACGCTCTCCCACTGAGCCACGGGACCGTAAGTCATCCGAACGCATGCGCTCGAACGAGTTGGAACATTAACACGGCTGCGCGATGAATACGAATCACCAGGTTGGCATTCGTTTTGCTCCAGGCGACCCCGAAATCTACGAATTCGAGCTGATTTCAGACCGTATTCATCGCCAAGACGGACAGTTGCAACGCGCGCGACGGGCCGATTCGACTCCGAACACGCCACTGAGCTGGTGATTTGTGTGTATCCGACACGGTCGGCTAATGTTTCCAACGCACCGAGGAGAGCGAGCAGCTCCCCAAGCAACACGGTGCGATGCGGACGTGGCGCAGCTGGTAGCGCACAACCTTGCCAAGGTTGGGGTCGCGGGTTCGAATCCCGTCGTCCGCTCGAGAGGTGTGACTCAACCTTTTACGGTGGAGTGGCCGAGTGGTGAGGCAACGGCCTGCAAAGCCGTGCACACGGGTTCGATTCCCGTCTCCACCTCGCGCGATTAGCTCAGCGGGAGAGCGCTTCCCTGACACGGAAGAGGTCACTGGTTCAATCCCAGTATCGCGCACCACGTCAGGCCCTCGGGCCTGATGGTCAAGGCCTGCTTGCAGGTCTGATAAGTTAGAAAAGTACTGAGTTCCGGTAACGGAGTTCATTGCTCATGCGGACGTGGCGCAGCTGGTAGCGCACAACCTTGCCAAGGTTGGGGTCGCGGGTTCGAATCCCGTCGTCCGCTCCATTTTTCTCCAGAACCCGCGCGATTAGCTCAGCGGGAGAGCGCTTCCCTGACACGGAAGAGGTCACTGGTTCAATCCCAGTATCGCGCACCATTTGAAATTGCAAGAAGCCGGAACCTCAGGGTTCCGGCTTTTTGCGTTCGAGCGCCGAACACATCAACCGCAGTACAGACGCAAGCCCTCTCGGGAATCCACGTCAGTACTGCGGTTGATGTAGCTGATCAGATTGTTGTAACTGATCAGTGAGAGAAGCGGTTCGCTGCCGAAGTCATCGCGCGCAGCGAGGACTCAGTCGACGACTCCGCAATCCCCATCGCCCAGCTCCGACGGCCGTCGCACTCGGTAAAGATGAACGTCGCCGTGCGGTGGCCGATCTGGTGCTGATGGAAAGACAGGATCTCGAGCGAGATTCCCGCGTCGTGCAGCATCGACGTCATGGCCGAGATCGCGCCAGTCGAGGTGGCGGAAGCCTTCTGGATGCGCTCCCCCAGACCGAGAGTCGCTTCGAAAGTCCAACGACCCGGCGCAATCTTCTCGGAGGACCACGCGCCCAAACGGATCGGGCCGCTCATTGCCGCATACGTGGACTCGAACTCGGTCCAAGACATCGCTGAGCATTCGGCACGCAGGCCGGCTGGCAGAGATTTTCCGTGACGCGCCGCGAAAGGATCAGCAGCGGTAGAAGAAGAATCAGAAGCGAAGGCGGAATCAGAAGCGAAGGCGAAGTTGTAAGTCATGATCGTGGTCTTCCTGGAATGAAGTGGAGGACCAACTGGTAGCAAGACGACCCGCAGCGAGGGGTCGGTCCGATTCAGACCCCGCTACGGCGGCTTACTACGAGAATTCGCTTCATGAGAGACGAGGCTAGGCGGCCCGGTTCGAGAATGCAACCCGGACCGCCTCCGCACAGGTCAGACCTGAGCCGATTTATGCTCGGCGATCAGGGCGCGATACCACTCGAACGAGGTCTTCGGTGTGCGCTTCTGGGTGTCGAAATCGACGTGTACCAGGCCGAATCGCTCTTTGTATCCCGCAGCCCATTCGAAGTTGTCGAGGAGTGACCACACAAAATAGCCACGGACGTCGACACCGTCGTCCATGGCCGATCGGAGGGCGCGAAGGTGCGCGTCGTGGTAGTCGATTCGCGCTTCGTCCTCGACGACGCCTGCGGCGTCCGGTGCGTCGTGGAATGAACATCCGCTTTCCGTGATGTAGATCGGCGGCAGTGCGTCACCGAACCGAGCCTGGAACGTCCGCAGGATCTCACCCAGCCCTTCGGGAACGATCGGCCATCCGAAATCGGTTGTGGGATAACCGGTAATCGCGACAGGCGCAAAGGGCAGGCCCGGCGGTAGGTCGACCTCGAGCACACCTTCGGTCCCCTGGCCTTCCACCGGAGCGGCAATCATCGTCGGCTCGTAGTAGTTGATCCCGTACCAGTCGAGCGGCACCCCGATGATTTTCAAGTCCTCGTCGACGGGCCCGCTGAGCAGCTGAGCGAATTCGTCGGCGGGGTACTTCCCGACCAGAACCGGGTCGGCGAACATCCAATTGACGACGTGGTCGTAGATGTCGGCAGCCATCACGTCTTCCGGGGAATCCGAGGCGGCACGCACCGGTGCATGGTTCGAGGCGATTCCGATGTTCGTGCATCCGGTTGCCCGAAGCGCTTCGACAGCGAGGCCGTGCCCGAGCAGCTGGTGATGTGCAGCTTGGAAAGCCTCGAACCCCAAGGCCAGGCCGGGGGCATGAACTCCCAGGGCATGACCGTAGAGCGTGTGCACTACCGGTTCGTTGAGCGGCATCCACATTCCGACGCGATCGGACAACCGTTCGCCGACGACCTGGGCGTACTCCCCCAGCCGGTACGACGTGTCTCGGTTCATCCAGCCGCCCTGCTCTTGCAGTGCGAGGGGCAGATCCCAGTGAAAGAGAGTGACGGCAGGAGTAATTCCCACCGAACACAGTCGATCGATCAGGCGGTCGTAGAAGTCGAGCCCTTTCGCATTCACGGCCCCCGATCCGGTGGGCAGAATTCGCGACCACGACAGGGACAGCCGATAAGCGTCGAGCCCGAGGTCTTTCATCAACTCGATATCCGATTCCCAGCGGTGATAATGATCGGCAGCAACCGCTCCGGTGTCGCCCCCGACGACTACACCGGGGCGGTCACAGAACTCGTCCCAAATCGACGGTCCGCGACCGTCTTCGGCCACAGCTCCTTCGATTTGGTAGGCCGCGGTGGCGGTTCCCCAGACGAAGGAAGACGGAAATTCTGGTGTCGGCTGCCGAGTCATGTCGGCCAGTTAATCAAAGAACCGTGCAAAACACGCAGCTTTGTTGGACACTCGACCAGTATCAAGATCCAGTACCGTTCGGCCTAACCGAACGAACGAGACAAAGGCCCTGCTTGATGACGGATAACACCCGCACCCTGACGAGGGCTCGGATCGCCACTTCGGTGGCCTTCGGACTTCAAGGATTTCTCCTCGCCGCCATTCTGACGCAGCTGCCGCAGTACAAGGACTTGTTCGAGCTGAGCGAGACACTGGTTGTGGTTGCGGTTGTCACCGTGTCCGTCATCGCCGGGCTCGGCAGTGTGCTCGCCGAGATTCTGGCCGTGAGAACGTCGAGCAAGATGACTCTGCGAACCGGACTCGCCGTCATCGCAGTCTTTGGCGGGGCAACCGGAATTGCGCCCAACGCGGCGATGTTCTTCGTCTTCCTGGCGATCTACGGCATCGGACTCGGCATGGTCGACGCGGCCGCCAACATGCAGGCAGTCTCGATCCAACACGCCAAGGGCCGCTTCATCCTCTCCTCGTTCCATGCTTCCTGGAGCGTCGGAGCGATTGTCGGCGCTCTGTTCATCTCTGCTACCGCAAGCCTCGACATCTCGATCCGCATAACGCAGGTGATCGCGGGAGTTGTTGTCGGACTGATGCTTCTGGCCTTCGGCCCGCAACTGCTCGATCGCTCCGAGTCTCCGGTTGCCGATGCAAACATCACGAGCACCGCGAAATTCACCGTACCCACCCGCGCGTTCGTCCTCCTCGGCGTCGCGATGGCATTGTTCTATGCGGTCGACTTCAGCGTCGGAAACTGGTCGACGCTGTACGTCAAGGACGAACTGCTCGCCGACGCCGGGACGGCCGCCCTTTCCGTGGCGGCGTACCAAATCGCGGCACTGGTCGCACGACTGACCGGCGACTACTGGGTCGGCAAGTTCGGTGAGACCACCGTCGTGCGGATCGGCTCTCTCATCGGCGTGGTCGGCATGACGATCGTTGTCCTCGCGCAATCTCCCGCCGTTGCCATCGCCGGCTTCCTGATCGTCGGCCTCGGCGTACCGGTAATCGCCCCGATCTGCTTCAGCGCCGCCGGACGGATGGCTCCCCCGGATCAGGTCGACGCGGTGATCGCACGAATCAACCTCTTCAACTACGTCGGCACGGTGGTCGGCGGCGGCATCGTCGGCGCGGTCGCTGCCTTCAGTGACCTTCGAATCGGGTTCCTGATTCCGCTGGCGTTCTGCGCGATCTTGATAGTCCTTGCTCCCGCGTTCGCACCGAAACGAGCCACGACGCCGGTCGCCGAGAATGCCGCTTGAGCATCATGCTCGACGAAGGTGGTGTACTTGATCAACCGAATCATGTGCGCGAGAGGTAGAAACTGACGTGACGATCACCGTTGACCGGGCCGGAATCTGGGATTCCGAAGCAATCGCCGACGTGGCAGCGGTGACGTTTCCGCTGGCTTGTCCGCCGGACGCATCCGACGACGACATCAGTGCCTTCATCGACAACGTTCTCTCGGTCGACAAGTTCTCCGAGTATCTGACGGACCCGACACGAACCGTTCTCAAGGTCATTCGCGACGGCTCGATCGTCGGCTACGCGATGCTCGTCGACGACGAGCCCGCCGATCCGGACGTCAAAGCTGCTGTGACACTTCGCCCGACGACGGAACTGAGCAAGTTGTACGTGCTTCCGGGAAACCACGGAACCGGCGCGGCAGCATCCTTGATGGACGCGGTTGTCGACCATGCACGACGCAGCGGAAGTGCCGGGATCTGGCTGGGTGTCAATCAGGAAAATCTGCGCGCCCAGAAGTTCTACGCCAAACACGGCTTCACCCAGGTCGGCACGAAGACTTTTCTCGTGGGGGCACAACTCCACCACGATTTCGTGATGGAGCGCCCCGTCAGCTGACAGGCCTGCTGATCAGCCGGCCGCGACCTCGAAACGAGAAAGTGCGAGCAGACGCGAGGTCGCGCGCAGGTACTTCTTCTTGTACCCACCGGCGAGCATCTCGGGAGTGAAGATCTCGTCGAGGCGTGCGCCGGAAACGGTGACCGGGATGCTCGCGTCGTACAAGCGGTCGGCAAGAACCACGATGCGCAGTGCAACAGACTGATCCGTGGCCGGGTGAACGCCGTCGATGAAGACTGCCTTCACACCCTCGACCAGCTTGTTGTAGCGCGACGGATGCAGTGTGCTGAGGTGCTTGCACAGCTCGTCGAAGTTGTCGAGCGTGGCGCCGTCGATCGCCTCGGCCCGAGTGACCAATTCTTCCGAGGAGATGGGCTCCGGTGCGGGCGGGAGATCGCGGTGACGGTAGTCGGGGCCGTCGACGCGAATCGTCTCGAAGATCGAGCCGAGCTTCTTGATCTCACGCAGGAAGTCCTGAGCCGCGAAGCGACCCTCACCGAGCTGGCCGGGAAGCGTGTTCGACGTCGCGACGATGGACACGCCGCGCGCGGAAAGCTCCGAAAGGAGGCGAGAGACGAGCATGGTGTCGCCCGGATCGTCGAGCTCGAACTCGTCGATGCAGAGAACGCTGTGGTCGGCGAGCGCTTCGACCGCTTTGTTGAAGCCGAGAGCGCCGACGACGTGTGTCAGCTCGACGAAGGTTCCGAAAGCCTTCGGCGACGGAACGCTGTGGAAGATCGACGCCAGCAAGTGAGTCTTACCAACACCGAACCCGCCGTCGAGGTACAGGCCGGCGCCGGTCGCCTGGGTCTTCTTGCCGAACAGTCCGCGGCGTCCACCACTACGGATCTTGGTTACGCGCTTGGAGAATTCCTCGGCCTTGGCGACAGCAGCTGCCTGGCTCGGTTCCTTCGGATCAGGAATGTAGGAGGCAAAACTCACCTCGTCGAACATTGCGGGAGGCACCATTTGAGCTACCAGTTGATCGGCGGGTACCACCGGGCTGCGATCGACAAGACGTTCATGCATCCGTCAAGGGTATCTACGTGATGTGATCTCTCATGTGCACCGTATGGATATTGCGACCTACTTCACACCAGGCCACGAAGACGAACTCCGCGGCTTGTACGCCTATCCGGAGAACCTCTCCCAACCCTGGATGCGCGTGAACTTCGTTTCCAGCATCGACGGGTGCGTCTCCGTCGACGGAGTGAGCCATAGACTGGGCACACCTGCAGACAAGTCGGTATTCGGGATCTTGCGCGAACTTTGTGACGTCGTCGTGGTCGGCGCAGGCACAGCGCGAGCCGAGAACTACGGGGGTGTGCAGATCTCGGACGCAGCCCGGGCGCGACGAAAGGCGGGCGGCCTCGCTCCGGTCCCACCGATCCTCGTCGTCTCGGCGCACGCGTCGATCGACCCCGAAAGCCAGCTCCTACGAGATACCGAAATTCCGCCGATTCTTGTTGTCGGTAGCGCCGCGGACAGCGCAGCGATTTCAGCGCTGAGATCGGCCGGAGCGCAGGTGGAGGTGACGGACTCACCGAATGTCAGCAGCGGCGACATCGACAGGGCCTTGTCGGCTCGCAAGCTCCGTCGCGTGCTGTGTGAGGGAGGGCCGTCACTTTTCGGGCAGTTGATCGAGGACAATGCCGTCGACGAACTTTGCATCACCACTTCACCTCAACTGGTGGGGAGCAAAGTCGGCCGAATCTCGCTCTCCCCCAATGCAATGCCCACGTCGATGCGTCCCGCTCACATTCTCGGCGACTCGGACGGCACGATCCTCACTCGATGGGTTCGTCAGCAGCCACGTCGGTGAACCTGGCACTCTGGTCGGCATGCGCAGAGTTGCTTTGATGGCCGTCGTCCTCGCGACGTGTTGTGCGTGCGGCGCCGGGCCGTCGCTTCGGCCCGCCGTCGCGGTCGAAGGCCGCACCGACGGCAGCCCTGCCCAGAGCGAGGGACCGTCACCCGATGCGCCGCCGGTCGACCCCGGCGTCCCGACCGACGACATACCGTGGCGAGACTGCACCGGCACGTCACTCGCCGACCAGGCTCTCGCAGCGTCGAGCGTCGGCGTCATCCTCGAATGCGCGGAATTCAGTGCCCCCATCGACGTGACCGGCGCCATCGACGGCAACTTCACTGCCGGCTTGACCCGCGCTCGGACGTCGTCGACGCCTGCCAACGCGTATCCGATCGTGTTCACATCCGGCACCGACCGTTCGTCGGGAAACTCTCTGGCCATGCTCGCTACGTCCGGCTTGACGACGGTGCTCGCGGACCACCCCGTCGTTGCCCTGGATCGACGCGGAATCGACAGGTCCACCGCAATCGACTGCATGACGCCGGAGATTCGGCGCGGCCTTCACGATCTGGGCCAGTTCGACGCGGACTCCACCGGCGACGCCGCCGACGCGGTCGCCGCTCTCGGTCACGATGCAACCATCGCCTGTACCGACTATCTCGATCCTCAAGAGCTGAAGTTCGGCGCGGACTCCGCTGCCGAGGACATCGACGCTCTACGTACGCGGTGGGGCGTCGAGACCATCGCTCTGTGGTCGGCAGGGTCCGGCTCGGACATCGCGCTGAGCTACGCGGCAGCCCACCCCGAGAACCTCGCGAGGTTGATCCTCGATTCTCCCGCTCCGGTGGCCACCGACGCTGCCACCGAGGCGGAGAGCCGCGTGCAGGGCGAGGAAGCGGCGTTGACCGCATTCGCTCAGCGATGTGTGGCGCTGGGGTGCTCTCTCGGACCTGATCCGAAGAAAGCGGTCACGGACTTGATGGAGCGCGCTCGGGCCGATGAATTCCAGCCGCTGTCCGCCGCTGCGGTGTCGAACGCGATTTCGGCGAGCCTGTGGACTGCCGGAACCAACCGTGAGCAAGAGACCCGCTCGCTCTCAGACGCTCTGTCCGCGCTCGGTACCGGCAACGCTTCGCCGATTCGAGAGCGCGCCGCCCGGGCTGAGAACGAGGTGGACGGTGACGGCCAGTTCATCGGACGATGCACCGACGGCATGCAGTGGCCGGGGATCGGGCGCGTCCGCGAACTGGCGGACACCTGGGGCACCAACTATCCGGTATTCGGTCGAGAAGCCGCGCTCGGTTTGCTCGCATGCGCCAGCTGGCCGTCGACCGCCAACTCTCCCCTGCCGAATCAGTTGAAGCCCGCCGTCCTCGTGCTGAGCGGTCAGGGCGACCCGGCCGTCGGGAACTCCGGACTCTCGACCGTCACCGGCGTCGTGACCAACGCGGGGTCGCGCTTCGCAACCCTGGACTGGCAGGGTGCGGGTCACCCCGCGGCACAATCCACCTGCGCGCAGCAGGCGATGAGGGCATACCTCACCGACGCCTCCCTGCCCAGCAACGGAAGCGTGTGCCCGGCCTGACTGGGGCGCTTGTCCACCACGACCGAAAAGGGGTGCATCCCCCGATCACACCCTGCTCCGGTGTACCGTGCCGAAGTGTTCCTTCGACAGCTCGAGCCGCGTACCGGGCGGACAACCCAACAAGTCGTCAACTTCGTTTTGTGGCCGATCGCCGTGATGACCGTGCTCAATCGTGTCATCGTCACAGCAGTCAACGGCGCCATCACCGATGACTTCCGACCGGTCTACAACGCCGCGCTGGCGTTCTGGAACGGGCGCGACGTCTACACCGCAGATTTCAACTCCGTAGACCCCCATTATCTGTACCCACCATCGGGTTCCTTGTTGATGGCACCCCTGGCGATCCTCGATCCCGAGCGCTCGCGGTGGCTGTTCATCGGTGTCAATGCCGTCGCCATTCTCGTGGCTCTCTACCTGCTGTTGCGCTTGTTCGACCTGACGATCAGTTCCATCGCGGCGCCGATTCTGGTGCTCGGTGCTTTCATGTCGGAGACAGTCACCAACACGTTGGTGTTCACCAACATCAACGGCCTCGTACTGCTCGGCGAAGTTGCCTTCCTCCTGCTGCTGATGCGCAAGAAGGATCTGTGGGCCGGCGTCGCGATCGGTCTCACCATCGCAGTGAAACCCACTCTCGCGCCACTGCTCCTGCTGCCGCTCGTTCGCGGCCAGTGGAAGGTGCTCGTCACCGCCCTGGGCATCCCGTTCATTCTCACGGTCGTGGCATGGCCGCTTGCGTCGGATCCGATGGACTTCGTCCGCCGCACCGTGCCGTACCTGCTCGAATCTCGTGACTACTTCAACAGTTCGATTGTCGGAAACGGCGCTTACTTCGGTCTGCCCGAATGGTTGATCCTGCTGTTGCGCGTCGTGTTGGCCGCCATGGTCGTCGTCTCTCTGTGGCTTCTGTACCGCTATTACCGCAACGACGAACTCTTCTTCCTCACGACCGCGACCGGTGTGATCATGACCGCGTCGTTCCTGCTGCCATCGCTCGGCCAGATGTACTACTCGATGATGCTGTTGCCGCTGTTGATGTCCGTGGTGCTCAAGAACTCGGTCATGCGGAACTGGCCGGCGTGGCTCGCCGTCTACGGCTTCATGACGTTCGACAGCTGGTGGTCGAACCGCTGGCCGACCTTCGGCCGGGCAGCCGAATACACCAAGAGCACCCTCGGCTGGAGCCTTCTGCTGATCGTGATCTTCTGTGTCCTCGGATACCGGTATCTGGTCGCGCGTCGCGAGGGCCGCTTGGATCGCGGAATCGATCCCGCCTACCTCCTCGATCCCCCGCTCGATACCGTCTCACCTGCCGACGAAGCCGAAACGGCGACAAAGCATTAGCGTGGAGGCATGAGTTCTTCACACGATGGCATCGACAGCACACCTGAGGTCACGTACACCGAGAGCGAGTGGCGCGAAAAGCTGACTCCGGAGGAGTTCGCCGTCCTGCGCCAAGCGGGCACCGAACGCCCCTTCGTCGGCGAGTACACCGACACCACCACGGAAGGCGTTTACTCCTGCCGTGCGTGCGGAGCCGAACTGTTCCGCAGCACCGAAAAGTTCGAATCGCACTGCGGGTGGCCGTCCTTCTTCGATCCGGCGGATTCGGATGCCGTGATCCTGAAGGAAGACAGCTCACTCGGGATGCGCCGTGTCGAGGTCATCTGCAAGAAGTGCCACAGCCACCTCGGTCACGTCTTCGAGGGCGAGGGATACCCGACGCCGACCGATCAGCGGTACTGCATCAACTCGATCTCGCTGGTTCTCAAGCCCGCTCAGTAGCCAGGTCGTGGGCTACCCCGTGTCGCTCAGTAGCCAGGTCGTGGGCTACCCCGTGTCGCTCAGTAGCCAGGTCGTGGGCTACCCCGTGTCACTGGTAGCCCACGATTCGAGACTTCAACTCAGAAGTCCCAGTTCAGCGCAGTCGGGCTCAGACCAGCCGCGTTCAGGTCCTCGTTTCGAGCGACAAGACCGTCCTTGACTGACCCGATCCCACCACCGATCGCGCCGGAAGTGATGTCCGTCAACGAGGCATCGCCGCCCGTGACTTCCTTCGTCACGATCGCAGCGGACGCTCCCGATACCGCATCGTCGAAAGCCCCCCGCGCGATCTGCTGCAATCTCGAACCGGTCGGGAGCGGGTTCGGGTCGGGGCCGACACGATCCGGCGTCGTCTTCAACCCTCCGTTCGCAAGTCCCTTGATGAAACCGTCGCGGCCCTCGGTCACGACCTTGCCACCGTCGATCGACTGGCGATGATCCATCGTCATCTGCCCGAGTTGAATGGCGAGGCCGGAGAAGACGGCAGCGGCAGCTTCCACTGCTGCAGCCTCGATCACTCGTATCAACAATTGCTGCAACAGCATTCGGACCGTGAGTGTTGTTGCCACCTCAGCCGCCACGATTCCGGCGGTACTCGCACCCAGTGTCGGGACAGCGGCCGCCACCATGGCGGCAATCTCGAGCGCCAGTGCGCCCAGCGCCGCGAGGATCGACAGTTTGGTGTACTCGATGTCCGTGCCGGTATCGGTGCATGACTGACCCAGTTCGGCCGCGGCAGAGGACAACCGCTCGAAGACATCCGCAACTCCCCCGGCCTCCGACCAATACCGAGACAACGAGTCGCCGGCTCGACCGTCGATCGATGCCAGTACTGTTTGCAATCCGTAACCACCGGCAGCGGCCGAAGCCTCGATCCGATCAGCCGCGCCTGACCAGGCATCACCCAACCTCCACAGTGCCGTTTCGTCTCCTTGCGGCCAGTCACTGCCCACCGCGACCGACGCAACCGCCTGTAACCAGCCTGGAATCTCGAGTCCCATCAGAGCCCACCCGCCATGTCGTCGGCAAGCGAGGTGTCGATCGATTCGAAACGATCGGTGATCTCGATCAGCGTGGCGGTCAATTCGCGGAGCGCGCCCGCGACCAGTGTCATCCCACCGACTGCTGACTCCGCACCGGGAACATACGCGTCCGAGAATGCGGTTCCGAACTGGTCAGCGCCCCAGCACCCCTCTTCGGCGCCGGCCACTGTTTCCAGAGCACTCCGTGCCTCGTCGAGACCGGCAGCGACCACCTCGAATGCTGGTGCAGCACTTCCCATCGCGGCCACGTCCACGTCCAGTTCAGACATTGCCGGAGCTCCTCAGAACGGTGCGGTCCCAGTGCTCGTCGCCGCCGACCGGCACCGACGCCGGACGAGGCGCGAGAATCTCACGCAATCCGAGCACACCGGGAACGAGGTCGGGCAAATCGATCCTGGCCGCTTCGGTGAACGGCCTCGACATCTCGGCAATCTGTCGGCGCATGTCCTCCGCCGCAGATGTGGCCGTGGCCAGGATCAGATTTCCCAACGCTACCGGCGAATGCTTGCCGTAAGCGCTCCCGGAGAGGGCGACTCCCACGGTCGCCCCCGAAGCGTCTACGACGACTTCCACACTGCCATCACTCGAGCGCGCGCTCGCCGTCGCTCGTGCGATCTTCTCCTGCATATCCGCCAGCGATCGCGTTCGCTCCAACAGATCAACCTGCATCGAATCGATCTGAGCCCGAAGAACTTCGACCTGTCCCCTCATCGAACCAACATCCGCCCCACTCACGATGGCCCCCACCTTCGATAGATCGTGACACCTGATTCAGGCGCTCACGAGGTTCGACGCGGGAGGTGGCCGATCGGTTCCGTCAGCGCGAACGAAGCACGGGCGGATCGAACGCCTTGACCGGCGGCAGAACCCCTTCGAATTTCTCGATCTGCACCAGAACGTGCTGGCCGGTGCACCCGTGCGAAAGCGAAGACGTGCCGACGTCCGGCGTAAGAACGTTGGGATTTCCGTGAACACACAGCGAATCGGGATCGGCAGGATCGAGCGGGTCGTACCACGCCCCGGTCGACAACTGGACGACGTCGCTCCGCAAATCCGAATCGACGATCACACCAGCCAGGCACGCCCCGCGATCGTTGAATACGCGCACCACGTCCCCAGCCGACACGCCGCGCTGGGCCGCTGCATCGGGGTGCATACGAATCGGCTCGCGTCCCTGAATCTTCGATGCCTGGCTCGCAGCGCCGTGATCGAGTTGGCTGTGCAGCCGCGTCTTGGGCTGGTTGGCGATCAAGTGAAGCGGGAATTGCGTGGCCCGTGGTCCACCCAGCCACTCGTCGGGCTCGTACCAGCGCGGATGGCCGGCGCAGTCGTCGTAGCCGAAAGACTCGATGGTCTCGGAGAAGATCTCGATCTTCCCACTCGGAGTCGAGAGCGGATACTTCTCGGGGTCCTCGCGGAAGTCACCGAAGAGCACGAGGTTGTCTTCGGTTCGCATCCGGTAGTGCCCGTCCGACCAGAAATCCTCGAACGTCGGTGTGTTGCCGCCGTCTGCATCGACGAACGGCCGCCATTGACCGTAGAGATGCTCGATCCACTCCTGTGAGGATCTCCCCTCGGTGAACTGCTCCCCGAATCCGAGCGCAGAAGCCAGAGCGGCAAACGTGTCGTAGTCGTCTCGCGAGTTCGCGAAAGGTGGAACTACTTGCTGCATCGCGACCAGAAGTGGATCATTTCGTGTGCAGCTCAGGTCATTTCGTTCGAGCGACGTTGTCGACGGGACAACGATGTCGGCATTGCGGGCCATCGGCGTCCAGTAGGGATCGTGAACGACGATCGTGTCCGGACGCGCAAATGCCCGTCGCAGCCTCGGGAGATCCTGGTGGTGGTGAAACGGATTGCCACCGGCCCAGTAGACCAACCGAATATCCGGATAGGTCAGGCGCCTGCCGTCGTAGTCGAACTCCTCGCCGGGCGAGAGCAAGAGATCGGAGATCGCGGCCACCGGAATGAAATCGGGCACCGGATTCACACCTTGTGAGAAGGTCGGCAACGGATACGGCACCGGAGCCAGACCCGGCTCGTTCATCGAACCGTAGCCGTGGCCGAAACCGCCACCCGCAAGCCCGAATTGGCCGAGCATCGCGGCGAGTGTCACGCCCATCCACGGTGCCTGCTCACCGTGTTTGATGCGTTGCAACGACCACGTGACGGTCACCAGCGTCCGGCCGGACGCCATTCTCCGAGCCAGGTCGGTGATGAACTCCGCCGGCACCCCGGAGATCTTCTGCGCCCAGCGCGGATCCTTCGGTACACCGTCGGCACGTCCGAGCAGGTAATCCTCGAAGCGTTCGTAGCCGACGCAGAAGCGGTTCAGGAAATCGCGATCGTGCAGGTCCTCCGACGCCAGGACAAACGCCAGGGCAAGCATGATTGCCACGTCGGTTCCCGGAACGGGTGCGATCCACTCGCAGTCACCATCGACGTCGTCGCGCAACGGACTGAAGGAGACGATCTTTCCGCCGCGGGTACGAAATGCGTCGAGCGCCCCGCGCGTCGGATGATCGCTCGTACCACCGGCATTGACGCCGGTGTTCTTGATCGGCACTCCCCCGAACGAGACGAGAAGATCGGAGTGCTTGGCGATGACGTCCCACGACGTGGAGCGCGCGAACAACTTCCAGTGAGTTCCGACCACACGCGGCATGATGACACCGGTGGCACCGAGCGAGTAGCTGTGGACCGACTTGGTGTATCCACCCAGCTGATTCAGAAATCGGTGAACTTGGCTCTGCGCGTGATGGAATCGACCGGCGCTGGCCCAGCCGTACGAGCCGCCGAAGATCGCGTTGTTCCCGTGCGTGTCGACCACGCGACGCAACTCGCGGGAGAGGAGTTCGGTCAGTTCGTCCCACGAGACCGAGACGAACTCGTCCGCGCCACGTCGGTCACTGGGACCAGGTCCGGTCTCGAGCCAACCGCGGCGCACCGCCGGGCCCGAAACGCGAGCCCGACTGCGCACCGAACCGGCGAGGTTCCCGAGCATCGGCGAGGGATTCGAATCACCCTCGTAGGGATGCACGGCGGTCACCTCGCCGGCGACCGATTCGGCGGTGAACATTCCCCAATGGGACATGTGTTGACGACGCCGGTTCGGTGCAGTTGTCACAGAAACTACTTTCGAAGTAGATCAGGGTAGGGAAAGGACCAGCTTCTCGATGTCCACGCGCGGCCCGGTGAAGAACGGCACCTCTTCGCGAACGTGCAAGCGAGCTTCGGTGGCACGCAGATCGCGCATCAGATCGACGATACGGATGAGCTCAGGCGCTTCGAACGCGAGAATCCACTCGTAGTCCCCCAGAGCGAAGGCCGGGACCGTGTTGGCGCGAACGTCCTTGTACGAACGAGCAGCCATACCGTGATCGGCGAGCATCTTGCGACGCTCCTCGTCGGGGAGCAGGTACCACTCGTACGAGCGGACGAACGGGTAAACGCAGATGTAGTCGCCCGGATCCTCACCCGCGATGAACGAGGGCACGTGGCTCTTGTTGAACTCCGCGGGGCGGTGCACCGCCGAGTTGCTCCAGATGGGAGCACTGGCCTGTCCGAGGACGGTGGTGCGGCGGAAATCCGCGTACGCGGCCTGAAGTTCCTCGATGCTGGCCGCGTGGGTCCAGATCATGAAGTCCGCGTCGGCGCGCAAGCCGGCGACGTCGTAGATGCCGCGAACCACGACGCCCTTGTCTTCGAGACCCTCGAAGAACAAGCGGGCGTCCTTGACCGCAGCTTCCCGATCATCGCCCAGCACACCGGGTTCCACCTGGAACACGGAGAACATGAGGTAACGGATTTCAGAGTTCAGTTTGTCGAAATCAAGGCGTGCCATGGGTCTATCGTGCCACTCGCTCGAATATCCGTGTAGCCGCCGTCGTGCCGACTGCGACACACGCCGGAACCCCGACGCCGTGCAGCCACGACCCGGCTACTTCGAGGCCGTCGAACTGCGTCATCCCGGACTCGATTTCAGCCACGATTTCCGTGTGACCTGGGGAGTACTGGGGAAGACCGCCGTGCCACCGCTGTACGAAGCTCGCTCCTGGCTCCTCGGTGATTCCGGTCACGGTCTCGAGATCGGCGCGCGCAAGTTCGATCAGTTCACCATCCGGCCGGTCGACGATCTCCGATGCGCCGAATCGACCGAACGACACCCGAACGAGATGCTCGCCGCGATCAGCGAGGTGCGTCCACTTTCGGCTCGACAGCGTGAACGCCTTGGCGGTCAGGTCGGCGTCGGTGGCAACCAGGATCCCCGAATTCTGCGGAAGGTCGACCTGACCGGGCAGGCGGAGCGCCACCACCGCGGACGACGCCAGTTCGATCCGCGACGCGATACGCGCAATATCCGCATCGACGCCGGCCAACAGCACCGCTGCGCGCGGCGCCGGAACAGCCAGAATCACCGCGTCGACGCTGCCGAGCGGATCGACGTTCCACCCCGTCCCGTCCCTGCGTAACCCGGAAGCCTCGCCGCGGACGAACGTCGCGTCGGCGGCCTGCCGCAGCGCATCGAGCAAGATGCCGTAACCGTCCCTGAGCGCTCCGAACACTGGTCCGGGTGCAGGTGTCGGCACTGCGGCTGCAACTGCATCCGTGAGGCTCTGAGCGCCCGCATCGAGCGCAGCAGCGAGTGTCGGCAAAGCTGCACGCACTCCGATGGTCTCCGCCAGGCCCGAGTACACCCCGCCGAGAAGGGGATCCACCGATCGGCTGACCACCTGATCACCGAATCGCTGTGAAACCAGTTCGGCAACACTGCAATCGGAACCGCGGGTCCACTCGAACGGAACGCCTGGTTCGGCAGCTATGCGCGACAGCGTCTGCTCGTCGACTAGATCTCTCACCGACTCGGACGATGCCGGGATTCCCATCAAGGTTCCGGCAGGAAGTCGATTCAGTGAGCCCTGGGACCAGATCAACGGGCTCAACCCCGCGGGGTAAACGATCTGATCGGTCAGTCCCAGCTCGGCGAGAAGCGCAGGGACTTCGGGCCGACGGGCGATGAACGCCTCGGCGCCGATGTCGATCGGGCCACCGCCAAGATCAATCGTTCGCAGCTTCCCGCCCAGTCGCGGAGAGTCGTCGACGACCGTGATGTCGGCAACGGAGCCCAGACTGCGCCGAAGCCGGTACGCGGCAACCAGACCGGAGATTCCGCCTCCGATCACCGCGACCGACGGCCGAGTGGTTGTCACAGCGAGTGCACCAGCTCCACCGCCGAGGTGATCGCCGTGGGATCGGTGTCGGGAAGAACTCCATGGCCGAGGTTGAAGATGTGGCCGATGGCACCGGCTTCGATCGCGCGGTCACCTTCAGCGGCGATCCGGCGCACCTCACGATCGATCACCTCGGGGCCCGCGAACAGTACAGCGGGATCGAGATTGCCTTGCAGCGCCTTGCCCGGACCGACACGACCGGCCGCGACGTCGAGCGGAATCCGCCAGTCGACACCCACGACGTCGGCACCTGCCTCCCCCATCGCGCCGAGAAGTTCACCGGTTCCGACACCGAAGTGGATACGCGGAACGCCGGCAGCGGCAACCTCGGCAAACACCCGTTCGGAATGCGGGAGAACAAATTCCCGGTAATCGGCCAGCGAGAGCGCGCCGGCCCACGAGTCGAACAGCTGAACCGCGTCGACACCCGCCTTGAGCTGCGTCTGCAGGAAGCAGATCGTGGTGTCTGCCAGGCTTCCGAGCAACGCGTGCCAGGTCTTCGGATCGGAGTGCATGAGCGCCTTGGTCTTCTCGTGGTTCCGGCTCGGACCACCCTCGACCAGATACGACGCCAAGGTGAACGGCGCTCCGGCAAAGCCGATCAGCGGAGTCGAGCCCAACTCGGTGGTGAGAAGTCGAACGGCCTGCGCGATCGCCCCGACCTCTTCGGGAACCAATCGAGGGAGGGCCGCGACGTCGGCGATGGAGCGAATCGGATTGGCAACCACCGGTCCGACGCCGGCAACGATGTCGAGATCGATTCCCGCAGCCTTGAGCGGAACAACGATGTCCGAGAACAGGATTGCCGCGTCTACATCGTGACGACGCACCGGCTGCATCGTGATCTCACAGACCAGCGCCGGATCGAAACACGACTCCAACATGCCGATCCCCGCGCGGATCTCGCGATACTCCGGCAATGAACGTCCGGCCTGGCGCATGAACCACACCGGCCGTCGACTCGGAGTGCGTCCGGTCGCCGCGGCGAGCAACGGTGCGTCGGGCAAAACTCGCCGAGCGCTGTATTCCGCCGACCCGGTCATGCCTGAATTCATGTTGTCCAACCCGCTCATCAGTCCTCGCGCTCTCCGCCAACGTGTGTCTTCGATCGACTCAATGCTGCCATGTCCCACACTCGGGATCGGACACCCGAGCGGTTCGTGAGCGGCCACACACCCGAACCACACTCGGTCGGCGCGCCTCCACCTACCCGCCCTTATCCCCGACTAACGTCCTGACCTGTGACGACATCCGGATCGACAGCCGACCCGGCCGAGTTCCGTGCCGCCGTGGAGGCGATGACCGCTGCGCGGGTTCGGCCCGAGATAGAGGTCGGTCCCATCCGTCCGCCGCAGCGTCTCGCTCCGTACAGCCACGCAGTGGGAGCCGAGGTTCTGCACCCGGACTCCGACGTCGTGGCCGAGCAGTCCGAAGGCGACGCTTTCGGTCGCCTGATCCTGTTGTTCGATCCGGACGGCGACGAGGCGTGGAACGGCACCATGCGGTTGGTGGCCTACATACAGGCCGACCTCGACGAAGCCGTCGCCGCGGATCCACTACTTCCCGAAGTAGCCTGGAGTTGGCTGGTGGACGCACTCGAAGCCGGACCGGAACCTTTTGTGGCCCTGGGCGGTACGGTCACAGCCACAACTTCCGTGCGATACGGCGACATCGCGGGCCCGCCGCGAGCCCACCAACTCGAGTTACGAGCATCCTGGACTGCAACGTCATCGGAATTGGCTCACCACGTCGAGGCTTTCTGTGAAGTTCTCGCGTACGCGGCAGGACTTCCGCCTGCCGGGATAACCACGCTGTCGCGGCAGGGCGACTAACTCCACTACTCGTTTACGCATTCCCCCGGAAAAATACTAGAACCTGTTCTAAAATGAGTCATGCAACGTCTCAGCGGACTCGACGCGACCTTCCTCTACTTGGAAACACCGACCCAGCTATTGCACGTTTGTGGACTCGTACTGCTCGACCCCTCGACCATTCCGGGCGGTTACGACTACCGGAAGCTGCTTCGCGAGTTGGACTCGCGGATGGCCACCATGCCGACCTTCCGGCGCAAACTCAAAGATTCCCGCCTCAATCTCGACTACCCCGTGTGGGTCGACGATCACGATTTCGACATCGAGCGGCACTGCCACCGGACCGCGGTACCTGCTCCGGGCACACACGCGGAACTGGCAGAACTCGCCGGACACATCGCGAGCCAACCGCTGGATCGTTCCCGCCCACTGTGGGAGATGTGGGTCATCGAGGGACTTGCCGACGGACAGATCGCCGTCATGTCGAAGATTCATCACAGCGCTGCCGACGGCGTCACCGGCGCGAACATCCTCGCTCAGCTGTGCAGCCTCGAACCGGATTCACCGGCGCTCGTGGATCCCACCGCACAGGGTGCGGGCGACGCGGGAACGCTGGACATCGCCATCGGCGGACTCATGGCCGTCATCGCCCGGCCCGCACGAATCGCCCGTCTGGTCCCGGGCGGAATCGCCATGCTCCCCAAGTGGGTGACGCGTGCACGCAAGGGTGAAGCGATGCCTGCTCCCTTCACCGCGCCGCGGACCTCGTTCAACGGCGCGATCACCGGCCACCGCAACGTCGCCTTCAGCCAGCTCGATCTCGCGAAGGTCAAAGCCGTCAAAGATCGCCACGGCGTCAAGGTCAACGATGTGGTTCTCGCGCTGTGCGCGGGCGCTTTGCGGACCTACCTCGAGGACCGCGACGAACTGCCGGAGGACTCACTCGTCGCGATGGTCCCCGTATCGGTCCACGGTAAATCCGATCGGCCGGGCACAAACCAGATCTCGGGCATGTTCACGCAGCTGGGCACCCAGATCGGCGATCCGGTCGAGCGTCTGCACGCGATCAGCGATTACAACGCCACCTCGAAGAACCACAACGAGGCTCTGGGCGCGAACATGCTCCAGGACTGGTCCCAGTTCGCATCGCCGGCGGTGTTCGGCGCCGCCATGCGGGTGTACTCGTCGCTCAAACTCGCCGAGCGTCACCCCGTCGTGTCCAACCTGGTCGTCTCGAACGTGCCCGGGCCGCCGGTCCCGCTCTACTTCCTCGGCGCCCAGATCAAGGGAATGTTCCCGCTCGGCCCGATCTTTCACGGGGCAGGACTCAACGTGACGGTGATGTCACTCGACGGAAAACTCGACGTCGGCATCGTCAGTTGCTCCGATCTGGCACCCGAATTGGACCAGCTCGCGCAAGGTTTCGGAGCCGCACTCGACGAACTGTTCGACGCTGAGGTGACAACCCCGGCCTCGACTGCGACGTAGAGTCAGTGACCATGTCCGAAGTCACCGATGATGCAACCGAGCCCACCTCCGACGTAGTTCCGCTGCTCGTTCCGCGTGACGGAGTTCCGGACGTCATCACCACTGCCGCCGGTGTCGCCGACGCCGCGGCCGCGCTGGCCTCCGGCCACGGCCCGCTCGCCGTGGACGCCGAGCGAGCATCCGGATTCCGTTATTCGGCACGGGCGTACCTGATCCAGCTCCGACGCGAAGGAGCGGGATCGTTCCTGCTCGACCCGATTCCGACAGCGCAGGACCTGCAGCCGTTGGCCGAGGCGATCAACCCGTTGCAATGGGTGCTGCACTCGGCCGATCAGGATCTCCCCGGCCTCGCCGAACTGGGCCTGACACCGGCCGAGCTGTTCGACACCGAACTGGCCGGTCGACTGGCCGGGTTCGAACGAGTCGGACTCGCCGCGATAGTGGAACGAACCCTGCGGGTGGAACTTCGCAAGGGTCACGGGGCCGCGGACTGGTCGACACGTCCGCTGCCGGACGCCTGGTTGAACTACGCCGCCCTCGACGTCGAAGTGCTTCTCGAACTGCGCGACGCCATGGAAGCCGAACTCGAATCCCAGGGCAAGCTCGAGTGGGCGAAGGAGGAGTTCGAGTACATCCGTCTGGCCGGCCCGCCCAAGCCCAAGCCCGACCGTTGGCGTCGTACATCGCACATCACCTCGCTCAAGACCACTCGGCAGTTGGCGGCAGTACGGGCGCTGTGGCAGGCGCGTGAGGATCTCGCGCGCAAGCGCGACGTGTCGCCGAGCCGGGTTCTCCCTGACTCCGCCATCATCGACGCCGCTCTCAAAGATCCTCAGTCGCTGGATGCGCTCCGTTCGCTTCCCGTGTTCGGCGGACCACGTCAACGCCGGTATTCGCGTGTGTGGATGGACGCGCTGGAAGCTGCGCGCAGGCTCCCGGACAGCGAGCTTCCGCCGAAGACCCCGCCGATCGTCGGACCCCCTGCCGCCGGCCGGTGGGCTCGCCAGGACCCGGCGGCGGCCGATCGACTGACGGCGGCTCGGGCCGCACTGTCGGACCTGAGCAAGGAAGTGTCGGTGCCCGTGGAGAATCTGCTCCAACCCGACCTGGTCAGGCGCCTGTGCTGGGACTGGAAGTTGGAACCCGACTCCGACATCACCGAAGTCGAGAGCGCAATCGAGACCAAGCTCACTTCCGGTGGCGCACGTGGCTGGCAACGCACTTTGACGGTTCCCGTCCTCGCCGAGGCACTGAACTCCGTGGTCCCGGCCGAGCCCGAAGTAGAAGAGCCTGAATCCTGACCTGACCCCGGTGTGAGGTTGGAGCAATTCGGCACGTTAAGTTACCGGTCAGTAATGGGCAGTAGTACGCTCGATACGAGGCCGGACGCCTGGCCGTGATCGCCGAACCAACGTCTCACCGCACTTCGGAGTGGTGGGCAGCTCCATCAGGAGGAATTCGCGTGGCTCCATCCACAAACAACCAACGCAACGTCGTCTTCGTCGACGGCATTCGCACCCCGTTCGGCAAGGCCGGCCCGAAAGGCATGTACGCCGACACGCGCGCAGACGATCTCGTCGTCAAGGCGATTCGTGAGCTGCTTCGCCGTAACCCGCAGCTCGATCCCGCACGGATCGACGAAGTGGCTGTCGCAGCCACCACGCAGACCGGTGACCAGGGCCTGACCATCGGCCGCACCGCTGCGATCCTCGCCGGTCTCCCCGAAACCGTTCCCGGATTCGCCATCGACCGCATGTGTGCCGGCGCGATGACCGCCGTCACCACCACCGCGTCGGGCATCGGCTTCGGCCAGTACGACGTCGTGATCGCCGGTGGCGTCGAGCACATGGGCCACCACCCGATGGGTGAGGGCGCAGACCCCAACCCGCGCTTCCTCGCCGACCGCCTGGTCGACCCGAGCGCCCTCGTGATGGGTAACACAGCCGAGAACCTGCACGACCGGTTCCCGACCATCACCAAGGACCGCACGGACGCCTACGCCGTCAACAGCCAGAACAAGTACGACGCTGCCAAGAAGGCCGGCTTCATCGCCGACACCCTGGTCCCCGTCGCCACCCGCAGTTCCGCGGGCTGGGGTCTGGCCACCGAAGACGAGCCGCCGCGCCCCGGAACCACCGTCGAAGATCTCGCGAAGCTCAAGACGCCGTTCCGCCCGGCCGGACGCATCACCGCCGGTAACGCCGCCGGACTCAACGACGGCGCCACCGCAGCACTGCTCGCCGGTGAGGACACCGCAGCCGAGCTCGGCCTGCCGGTCGGCATGCGCATGGTGGGCTTCGCCTACCAGGGCGTCGACCCCGCCGTCATGGGCATCGGCCCGGTTCCCGCCACCGAGAAGCTCCTGGCACGCACCGGCCTGAAGATCGAGGACATCGGACTCTTCGAGATCAACGAGGCGTTCGCCGTTCAGGTCCTCGCGTTCCTCGAGCACTACGGAATCGCCGACGACGACCCGCGCGTCAACCAGTGGGGCGGCGCCATCGCGTGTGGCCACCCCCTCGCTTCCTCGGGCGTTCGCCTGATGACGCAGCTCTCCCGCCAGTTCGCGACGCGTCCCGACGTGCGCTACGGCTTGACCACCATGTGCATCGGCCTCGGCATGGGCGGCACCGTCATCTGGGAGAACCCGAACCACGCTGACTACCAGGCAGGGGTTAACTAAATGTCTGATATTGCAACAGCATTCGCCGACGAGGTCGTGACGAACGCCTACACGAAGATCATCTCGGTCCCCGGCATCGAGGGCCCGTTTGCACTGATCACCCTCGACAACGGCTTCGACCACACCAAGCCGTCGTCATTCGGTCCCGGCGGACTCGCAGCATTCGACGCTGCCCTCGACGAAGCCTTTGCAGCCAACCCGGTTGCCATCGCCGTCACCGGCAAGCCGTTCATCTTCGCCGCCGGCGCGGACCTCAAGGGTGTTCCCGCGATCACCTCTCGCGAGCAGGGACTCGAGCTGGGCCGCTTGGGTCACAAGGTGTTCCGACGCCTGCGTGAGTCGTCCGTTCCCACGTTCGCCTTCATCAACGGTGTCGCTCTGGGCGGCGGCCTCGAGGTCGGCCTGCACAGCCACTACCGCACGGTTGCCGCCAATGCGGGCGCACTGGGTCTTCCGGAAGCATTCCTCGGTCTGGTCCCCGGTTGGGGCGGAACGCAGTTGCTCCCCAACCTCGTCGGCCCGTCGAACGCCGTCACCGTGGTGATCGAGAACTCGCTGAACCAGAACAAGGTGCTCTCCCCCAAGAAGGCACTCGAACTCGGCGTCGTCGACGTCGTTCTCGATTCTGCCGACTTCATCGAGCAGTCCCTCGCCTGGGCGTCGCAGGTCCTCGCCGGCACAGTGACCCCCGCTCGCCCCGAGATCGATCGTGGCCAGGGCTGGGACGACGCGATCGCTCGTGCGAAGGCGATCGTCGACGGCAAGACCAAGGGCAACGCTCCCGGCGCCGTCAAGGCCGTCGAGCTGCTCGAACTGGCTCGCAGTACCGACATCACCGATGCCGCCTCGCTCGACAAGGGCTTCGCGGCCGAGGACGAGGCTCTTGCCGATCTTCTCCTGACCGACGAACTCCGCGCAGGTCTGTACGCCTTCGATCTGGTGAACAAGCGCGCCAAGCGCCCCGCCGGAGCACCCGACCGCTCGCTCGCCCGCAAGGTCAGCGGCGTCGGCATCGTCGGTGCCGGTCTCATGGCCAGCCAGCTCGCACTGCTCTTCGTCCGCCAGCTCAAGGTGCCGGTCATCCTGACCGACATCGACCAGGAGCGCATCGACAAGGGTGTCGGTTACGTCCACACCGAAATCGAGAAGCTCCAGGGCAAGGGACGCCTGTCCCCCGACGCTGCGAACCGCCTCAAGGCGCTCGTCTCCGGCTCACTCGACAAGGCCGCGTTTGCCAAGACCGACTTCGTCATCGAAGCCGTCTTCGAGAACATGGACGTCAAGAAGAAGGTCTTCGCGGAACTCGAGCAGTTCATCGCTCCCGAAACCATCCTCGCGACCAACACCTCGTCGCTCTCCATCACGGAGATGGCGTCCGAGCTGAAGCATCCCGAGCGCGTGGTGGGCTTCCACTTCTTCAACCCGGTTGCCGTTCTCCCACTCCTCGAGATCATCAAGGGCAGCAAGACCGACGACGCTACGCTCGCAACGGCTTTCGCCACCGCGAAGTCACTGAAGAAGTCTGCTGTCCTGTGCGGCGACAAGGCCGGCTTCGTCTTCAACCGCCTCGTCACCCGCACCTTGGGTGAGGTCATGTCCGCCGTCGACGAAGGCACCCCCTTCGACGTCGCGGACAACGCCATCGCCGAACTCGGCATGCCCATGTCGCCGTTCACCTTGCTGGCCCTCGTCGGACCCGCAGTGGCTCTGCACACCGGTGAGACTCTGCAGGAGTCGTACCCGGACCGGTTCAAGAGCTCACCTGGACTCGAAGCACTCGTCGAGGCTCGCAAGCCCGGCGTGTGGACCTGGGGCGAGAACGGTCAGGCCGTCGATCCCGAGGTCGCCGCACTGTGGCCGCAGGGTGACAAGGTGTCCACTTCGGAAGAGGTCCTCGAGCGCACACGTCGTGCGTTTGCCGAGGAAATTCAGATCATGCTCGACGAGGGCGTCGTAGCGGCAGCCGAGGACATCGACCTCTGCCTGCTGCTCGGCGGCGGGTTCGGATTCTGGAACGGCGGCATCACGCCGTACCTTGACCGGACCGGTACCTCCGAGGCTGTCAACGGCAAGCGCTTCCTCGCGCCTGGTGTTGCCAGCGTCTGAGTCAGTCGATCGACCCGTCACGGACGGCGCGCCTTCGGGTGCGCCGTCCGTGGCGTTTGCGCAGGTTCAGAATAGGGTTCCCACATCGTCTTTCACGATGTTCTCGAGCGCACGCTCTGCGACGGCGGCGATAGTCATCGACGGATTGCACGCAGCGGAGTTCCCCGGCAACAGAGCGCCGTCGAGCACGTACAACCCTCGCTGGCCCAGAACCCGACCATCAAGATCGCACACCGAGTTCATGCAGGCACCGCCGAGGGGATGCCAGGTGGACGGCAGTAATGCGTTGGTGTCGGTGAGCAGTCCTCCTGCCGCGATCCGCTGGGCCGCAGGTCCGATGTGGCCTTGCTGGATCGCAGAGTCGCCATCCCTCGGCCAACGGAGCACCGCCTCGCCTCGCGCTGAGTCGTACACGAACCGACCTCGGTCGCTGCTGACCCCGAATCCGACCATCACCGTGCTGTGAGCGTCGAACGCCACCGGCGGGAACGACGCCTGAATGACGGTGAACGCGTTATGCGGGTCGTCCCAGTTCCGGCTGCCGTAGACGACCGGCCCGCCCTGCGTCGCGCCGAAATTCTCCGCGAGATCCGACCAGATGTAGATCCGGTCGGCATTGGTCCCCCACCCCGCGCCGAGTTCGTCGGGCAGATCCGTGATCCGCCCCGTTGCCGCGGCGCGGACCAGGAGTTTGGTGGTGTTCATGCTGCCGGCAGCCATCACGAGCGCATCCGTCGTCAAAATCTTGTTCTCGAGAATGTTGCCGGAAATGTCGGTCCGGTCCACGTACACACGCCACCGTCCGTCGGCCGCCCGCTCGACATCGGTGACCTGGTGCAGAGTCTCCACATTCACCAATCCGGTCGCTTCCGCTGCCGCAATGTAGGTGACATCCACCGAATGTTTGCCACCGTTGTTGACACCGAGCGCGCCGTCACCGTTGGTGTACGACGGCTTCATCTCACCCCTCAGTTCGGCCAACGCGTAGTTCCAGTCGATCGGCATCGGAATCTTCGACACGGGTAGACCGGAACGCGTTGCGTTACGCGCGAATACACGTGCCGCCTCGTAGTTCGGGCTGGAAATCAGTTCGTCGGGTGCAGTTTCCACTTGCAACATCCGCGCCACCCGCGGGTAATGGACGCGGTCCATTCGTGCGTAATCGAGCTCCTCCGGAAAGTGCGTGTTGAAGACCGCTTCTTCCGGTTGCAGCGTCATCCCTTGGTACACAAGCGATCCGCCGCCCACCCCGGCTGCGCAGATCGCGGTCATGTTCTCACCGGTCACCGTCTCCAACAAACCCGCGTATGGCTCGAAGATCGCCGGCCTGCCGAACAGAGTCGGGTTGGACTGATACCAGAGGATACGCTTGTCCGGACTGGCGGGATGCGGAAAAGTTTCGGCATTCGGCCCGGTCTGCCACCGAATCCCTCTCTCCAGCAGGGTGACCGGAACCCCGGCCTCGGCCAAGCGAAGTGCCGTCACCCCTCCGCCGAACCCCGAACCGATAACCACGACACGGTGCACTTCACGTGTCAGCGGAATCCCTGTTGCAGCCTTGGCAGTGCGTGGCGCCATCATCGCGACTCCCACGGCGGCCGTACCGGCCAAGAACGATCTACGTTTCACTCCGGACATGACTGGTGCTCCCTCGAAGAATGTCGCCAGAGAATTCCGGGCACGCCAAAACTAGACACTCTGACGCTCGAGTGTCAAGGTTTTGGCGGAGCAGGCGAGGAACTACGAGTTCGACCGGATTGCGGGCCCGAGCCACCTCGAGAGAAAGGCCCGCAAGGAGTCATCGGAATGGACGAGGTCACTGTCGAATGCAACAACCGAAAGCCCCAGTCGCACGGCAATTTCCACTATCTCATCCAACTCCACCTCCGTGGCGAGGCCACGTTCGACCATAGGGGCGAGCATCTGACCAGCGAAAGGTATTGCTCGACTCATCATTTCGAGATCGAAGACAGGGTTTCCCCGCTCGGCGAGGAGCAGAGTCGCGAGCACCGGGTGAGCACGCACGGCAGTTCGCGCGGCAACGATGAATTCAACGACGTAGTCGCACGCCGTGTCGACCGACTCCACCTGTGCCGTGATCTCCCCGAGAACCTCGACAGCGAGACCGCCCATCGCCTGGGAGACGACCTCTTCACGTGTACCGAAAATCGAATACACCGTCTGGCGCGAGACACCGGCCGCGGTGGCAACTGCGGCAATGTTCACAGCCTCGAATCCGCCACCTTCGATCAGTCCGAGGGCGGCGCCGAGAATCTTCTGCTGTGATCGCACGAGGAAAGTATCGCCCACCGAAACGGCGCCCTGAGAAACGCGGTCCAGATCCGACTCCCACCTGCATAAACGGCACAATCGGTTTCGTTTGGCTGCCGAAATTCAGTAGGTTAGGCTGCCCTTCATGAAAACTTCTGTTCGGGGCTTCACTGCCCTCGGTGCGGCTGCAATCGCGGTCACCGCACTTGTCTCGTGCTCCTCGGATTCGGGCACATCCACGACATCCCAAGGTACGGACGGATTCCCCGTCAGCATCGAGAACACCTTCGGCACCACGACCATCGACTCGAAGCCCGAGCGCCTCGTCACCCTCGGATGGAACGCGCAGGACATCCTGTACGCACTCGATCTGACTCCGGTCGGACAGCCCAAGTACACCTACGGTGCGGACGACAACGGCGTCATGCCCTGGGCCCAGGACTACTTCGACGCGGACAAGACAACGCTCTTCGACATGCCGGCCAGCGGAGAACCGCCGATCGAGTCCATCGCGTCGTTGACCCCCGACGTCATCCTGGCGCCGTACGAGGGCTTCGAGGAATCCGTCTACAACCAACTGAGCAAGATCGCACCGTCGGCCGCTTATCCCGGCGCAGCGTGGCAGACGTCCTGGCAGGACCAGACCCGCATCGTCGGCAAGGCAGTCGGCAAGAGCGAAGAGGCCGAGAAGCTCGTCGACGGCCTCGACGCGACTCTCGCCGATACCGCCGCAGCCCACCCGGAGTTCGCCGGAAAGACATTGGCAGTGGTCAACTTCGACACCGATTCGAGCAACATCAACGTCTATCTGCCCACCGACCCGCGGGTCCAGGTGCTGACGGAACTCGGATTCGTCAATGCGCCGGGCGTCGAGAAGCTCGCCGCGGACAACGCAGGCGGATCGTTCTTCAAGACGATCTCCTACGAGAACATCGCCGACATCGACGCCGATGTGATCGTCGGCTTCACCGACGGTTCCGGTGATCCGTCCGGCGTACCCGCAGTCGGTGGACTCGACGCGGTCAAACGCGGATCCACCGCATTCCTCAGCGACACCCGCGTCATCGGCGGACTGAGCAACGTCAACGTCCTGAGCACGCCTTGGGTCCTCGGCCAGATCACACCGACGTTGAGTGAAGCCGCAAAGCGCGCGACCGCCTAGAAACGGGATTTTCACGACACCCTCAAAGCCAACTCCCACGGCATGAACTACACGAGCGGGTTCACTCTGAAGCCTGACGCCACAGGCACGATCCTCGAGATGTACTTCTCCGGGGAATCCGAATCCACTTCACGTATCTCGAAGATCTTCACAGCGGTATTCGGTCGATTGGGCGCGCGGGTGACCGGAAATTCATGGCAAAGGATCTCGAGGACATCGCAGCCAAAGCCGAGCGTCGCGCGGGTAAGTAAACCGCCCTCACCTGCACCGACATTATTGTTTGCATAATCACTGCAATCAATACCTTGTCTCTGCGTCCGGTTGTTTCGACCTGGGAATGGACTCAGCTGGATAACGGCGCGTGAGTCCCCGCCAAATCTCGTCCGGTGGGCGTAGCGTGCAGAGTGCTCGCGGATGGATCGACGCATCGGGGTGTCGACCGTAGGGCCTTTGAGGGGGCAGGAATGGCATTCAGCGGAACCGCCTCCGGCGGTGGATCCGGCGCTACTCGCGCCGACGTCGGACATGCAGTGCTCTTCGCCGGCGCCGCCGCGCTCGGCGGTTTTCTGTTCGGATACGACACCGCTGTCATCAACGGGGCAGTCGGTGCGATCCGAGACAAGTACGACATCGGCGCCTCGGGCACCGGGCTCACGGTCTCACTGACTCTGCTCGGCGCAGCACTCGGCGCCTGGATCGCAGGCACACTCGCAGATCGCCTCGGCCGCATCCGCGTCATGCAAATAGCCGCAGTGTTGTTCATAATCGGCGCCGTCGGTTCCGCAGTTCCGTTCAGCGTCTACGACCTCACGTTCTGGCGCGTGGTCGGCGGCCTGGCCGTCGGTTTCGCATCGGTCATCGCTCCGGCGTACATCGCGGAGATCTCTCCCGCTGCGATTCGCGGCCGTCTCGGTTCGATGTACCAATTGGCGATCGTTCTCGGAATCGCCGTGTCGCAGTTGGTCAACTACGCACTCCAGGCCGCGGCCGGTGGCGATCGCAATCAGATCGCGGGCCTCGAGGCCTGGCAGTGGATGTTGATGCTCGAAGCCGTTCCCGCAGTTCTGTATCTGATCATGACGACCACGATTCCCGAGTCGCCGCGATTCCTCGTAGCGCAGGGCAAGGACGATCGCGCTCGCAAGATCATCTCCGACCTGGAAGGCGGCGATCACGACGCCGTCACCGAGCGGATGAACGAGATCCGCGACTCGCTCAGCGAGAAGCAGGCCAAAACCACGGTCCGCCAACTCTTCTCGAAGCGGCTCGGCGTCTCCCACCTCGTGTGGGTCGGTATCGCGTTGGCCGCACTGCAGCAGCTGGTCGGTATCAATGTGATCTTCTACTACTCCAGCACCCTGTGGCAGGCAGTGGGATTCGGCGCCGACCGCTCCCTTCTGATCAGCGTCGTGAGCGCCTTGGTCAACATCGTCGGTACGTTTGTCGCCATCGCCGTCATCGACCGGGTCGGTCGAAAACCGCTGTTGTTGGTCGGTTCCGCCGGTATGGCCATCTCACTGGGCACCGCGGCATTCTGTTTCCATTCGGCAACAGTGACCAAGAACGAGATCGGCGAATCGGTGGCCACGCTGACCGGAGCCAACGCGACTATCGCACTTATCGGTGCGAACGCATTCGTGTTCTTCTTCGCTCTGTCCTGGGGCCCGGTGGTCTGGGTGTTGATCTCCGAGATGTTCCCCAATCGCGTGCGTGCTGCAGCAGTAGGAATTGCGACCGCCACCAACTGGGTCGCGAACTTCCTGGTCTCCTGGACGTTCCCGGCACTGGCCGATTGGAATCTGTCGTACACCTATGCCGGCTACGCCGTCATGGCAGCGTTGTCACTGTTCGTCGTCCTGCGATTCGTGAAGGAAACGCGAGGCAGCACACTCGAATCCGTCCAGTAGCGAGATCTCACGGTTTCACGCCGAAAAGCGGTGGCCCTCGGATTGATCCGAGGGCCACCGCTTTTCGAGATTATCGTGAGACGAGCCGTCAGCCTTGCGCGACTTCGCCCTGAGTCGAAGCCGACGACGCGTCTTCCTGGACGTGGACGCCGACGCTGCCCATCCCCGCCACCCAGCCGGTGATCTTGCGGGAGAGGTCCTGAGCCGTGAGTCCGAGTTCCTTGTGGATGGCTTCGCGGCTGGCGTGATCGAGGAACTGCTGAGGAACGCCCATGTCGCGGCACGACGTGTGCACTCCGGCGGCACGCATCGCGGCCGAGACCGTCGAACCGATGCCGCCGTGCAGACCGCCGTCTTCGATGGTGACCACGAGGGCGTACTTGTCCGCCATCTTCACCAGCGAATCCGCGACCGGCAGAACCCATCGCGGATCAACGACGGCAACCGAGATGCCCTGCTTGTCGAGCCGCTCGGCAATCTCGAGCGCCAAGGATGCAAACGGGCCCACCGCGACGAGGAGCACGTCGCCTCGCTCACCCTCGCTGGCCTTGAGGACGTCGACCATTCCGTCGAGTCGCTTCACTGCCGGAATCGCTTCGGGTACAGCACCCTTCGGGAACCGTACGACCGTTGGACCGTCGTCGACGAGAAGCGCCTCGTCCAACTCTTCCCGCAGTGTGTCTGCATCACGCGGTGCCGCGACGCGAATCCCCGGGATGATTCCGAGCAGCGAAAGATCCCAGACGCCGTTGTGGCTGGCGCCGTCGACTCCGGTGACCCCGGCGCGGTCGAGCACGACTGTCACCGGTTGTTTGAGCAGTGCGACGTCCATCAACAACTGGTCGAAAGCCCGATTGAGGAAGGTCGAGTAGATAGCAACGACGGGGTGAAGGCCGCCAAGTGCAAGACCGGCGGCCGAGGTCATCGCATGCTGCTCGGCGATGCCGACGTCGAAGATCCGATCGGGGAACTTCTCACCGAAGGCCGCGAGGCCGGTGGGCCCGGCCATCGCAGCGGTGATGGCGACGATGTCCTCACGACGCGAAGCCTGCTCGATCAATGCGGCCGAGAAGACCGACGTCCAGTCCGGCGCGGACGACTTGGTGCCGCGACCGGTGACGGGATCGATGACGCCGGTGGCATGCATCTGGTCGGCCACGTCGTTCTCGGCGTGTGCGTAACCGTTGCCCTTACGAGTGACGGCATGAACGATGACCGGTCCGCCGTAGGCCTTCGCCCGGCGCAACGCCGATTCCATGGCGGCTTCGTCGTGACCGTCGACCGGTCCGAGGTACTTGATACCCAGATCGGTGAACATGACCTGAGGGCTGACAGCGTCCTTGAGACCCGCCTTCATTCCGTGCAGGACGGAGTACGCGGTGCGCCCCACCCAGGGCAGTCTCTTGACCATGCGTCGGCCACTGTCGAGGGCGCGCTCGTAACTCGGCGCGGTGCGCAGTGCCGAAAGATGGTCGGCGAGGCCGCCGATGGTCGGCGCGTACGAGCGGCCGTTGTCGTTGACGACGATCACCACCGAACGGTCTTTTCCGGCTGCGATGTTGTTGAGGGCTTCCCAACACATTCCGCCGGTCAGGGCGCCGTCACCGACGACGGCGACAACGTGGCGATTCTGGCCCGTGAGCGCGAAGGCCTTCGCGAGGCCGTCGGCATAGGACAACGCGGCGGAAGCGTGAGAGGACTCGACCCAGTCGTGTTCGCTCTCGGCGCGGCACGGATACCCGGACAGTCCGCCCTGCTTACGCAGAGTGTCGAACTGATCCTGACGACCGGTGAGGATCTTGTGCACGTAGGCCTGATGGCCCGTGTCGAAGATGATCGCGTCCTGCGGCGAGTCGAAAATTCGGTGCAGTGCGAGGGTCAACTCCACGACGCCCAAGTTGGGCCCGAGGTGACCACCGGTCGCAGCGACCTTCAGCACGAGGAACTCACGAATCTCGTCGGCCAACTCCGTCATCTCGGCGTGGCTCAACTGACGTAGATCGTCAGGACCCTGAATGCGGGCAAGAACACCCAACGAGATCGCTCCCTCCGTGCTTCACAGCTGCACCGGTGCGCGCCGCGGCTGTCTTCGCGACAGTGCTGCCAGTCTACGGAGCGTTCCGGCGAACCGACACGCGGACTCGGCCCGAATCCGGTGTGACTTCGCGTAACAGCGAAATCCCACGGATCGCTCGTGATCGCAATCACAGACAAATGGGATCCGTCGCAATCGACTCGACAACTCTTGTTCCACAAAACGACCGCCATGTCGGCTTAAGGTCGACATATGGGAACTGTGGTCGACGACCTGATAACGCGAGTGTTCGACGACGTCCGATCACTCGACGAGGGCGAGTTGGCCGACTACATCCCCGAACTCGCGGCGGTCGCCCCCGATTCGTTCGGAATCTGCATCGCCACCGTCGACGGTTACGTCTACGAGATCGGCGACTCGCGAATCCCGTTCACCATTCAGTCGATCTCGAAACCCTTCACCTACGCCTTGGCTCTCGCCGATCGGGGAAGCGAGGCGGTTGCCGCGAAAATCGACGTCGAACCATCCGGCGAGCCGTTCAACGAAATCAGCCTCGACCCGCTCACCGAACGGCCACGAAACCCCATGATCAATGCCGGGGCGATCACCGCTGCATCACTGGTCGCCGGCCCGAATCCCGAGGCCCGCTTCGAGCGCATCCGCTCGGCGTACTCGAGGTACGCGGGCCGCGAACTGGCATTCAACGAGTCGGTCTACACCTCCGAGGCGCGCACCGGTCACCGCAACCGCGCGATCGGACACATGCTGCGATCCTTCGACGTCATCACCGGCAATCCCGACGAGGCCGTCGACCTGTATTTCCGTCAATGCTCGATCGACGTGACCTGCCGCGACCTGAGTCTGATGGCTGCGACGATGGCGAACAACGGTGTCAATCCGCTCACCCACGAGCGCGCGCTGGCCCCCGCGGGCGTCGAACAGGTCCTCAGCGTCATGGCGACGTGCGGCATGTACGACGGCGCCGGAAAGTGGCTGGTGGAGGTCGGATTGCCGGCCAAGAGCGGCGTCGGCGGCGGAGTCCTGGCGGTTCTGCCCGGCCAGATCGGCATCGCGGTGTACTCCCCCAGGCTCGACGTTCACGGAAACAGCGTTCGCGGAGTTGCGTCTGCCCGGGCACTGTCGAAGGAACTCGAACTGCACTTCCTCCACGTGACGCGGGCGTCACGCTCGTCGATCCGGGCCAGATACAGCGTCATCGAAGCACCGTCGCGAGTACGACGCACCCCGACCGAACAGGCTGTGCTCGACGACGTCGGCAAGCGCAGCCGGGTCTACGAACTGCACGGCGATCTCCTCTTCACCGGTGCCGAATCGGCGGTCCGCGAAATCGGCTCGGTGGACGAGGGCCTCGAAGTTGTCGTCATCGACGTCCGCCGTGTCGACGACGCCAGCGACGTCGCAGTACGCATGATCACTGCGCTGCAGGTTCAACTGGCCGAGCAGGCTTGTGCGGTGGCCGTCGTCGATCCGCAAGGACTGCTGGGACAACGAAGTTCGAGCATCGACCCCGCCAGAAGAAGTGGTCGGGTTTTTGCGGATCTCGATTCCGCCATGCAGTGGTGCGAAGACACGTTGCTTGCGGTGCATTGTGAGGCCGAACGGCAGGCGTCGACGATCTCGATCGAGGACCACCCAGTTCTCGATGCTCTGTCCGCGGCACAGATCGAGGGATTCTCGGCAGAGTTGGAGACTCGTACCTATGCCCGCGGCGAGAAGATCGCCCGCCGAGGTGAATCGGCGTCTGGCTTCTACCTGATTCTCAGTGGCCAGGTCAGCACCATGTTCACCGACGCGCACGGGGTCGAGCACCGCATCACGACGCTCTCCGCCGGAATGACGTTCGGCGAGATGACGATGTTCCTCGACACTCCGTTCCTCAACGACATCCGCGCCGATTCCACGGTCACCGTGGCCGTGCTGACTCCGGAGCGATATGCAGAACTGACCGCACAGGCACCCGAGTTGAAACTTGCGCTTCTCGAACGACTGGCTGCGGGCGCCTACGAGCAATTGGACCTGATGTTGCGGAGTGTCATATCCGCCGGACGAATCGGATAGGAAGTACACATGCCGACCACCGCCCTCACCTCGGAACCGTCCACTGTCACGGTGACCGGAACTGCCACTGCAACAGCTGTTCCCGACATCGTGCGGCTGACGATCGGAGTATCGGTGACACAGACGGCCGTTTCCGACGCATTCGACGCCGTCGCGCGTCTGTCCACTGCGCTGACCGAGACCCTGCACGCGCGCGGTGTGCGCGGAGCGGACCTCACCACCGCCGGGCTGAGCGTCCATCCGCAGACTCACTGGAGTGACGGAGGCCGCCAGGAGACAACAGGATTCACCGCATCGACAACTTTCCGAGTCGTACTGCGAGAGCTGGAGCCGGAAGCGGCGAACTCCCCCGCCGCCGTCATCGCGGCGTGTGTATCGGTGGGCGGCGACGCGATTCGGCTCGACGGGCTCGAGTTCGACCTCGACGACCGCAGCGATCTGGCGACAAAAGCACGCGAATTGGCATGGACGGCAGCCGAATCGAAAGCCAGACAGTTCGCGGACCTGGCAGACAAAGATCTGGTCGAAGTTCTCGAGGTGCTCGAGGACTTCGACCAGATCGTGCCGATGCGCGGACGTGTCGCGGCGATGAAAGCGGATTCGGCCCCGATAGCCGTCGAACGCGGAGAGATCGAAGAATCGATCTCTGTCCGCGTTCGATGGGCTATGGCGTGACATAACTGTTCAGAAGACGCGGCCGGCGGTAGACCAGCCGGGCATGCGGATCAGCGAGTGAGGTTCTTCTCTTCGTTCTTCTCTTCGCGCTCTTCTTCGTACTTCTGCTCGGCGTCAGGAGTCGCGATGTCGATCGTGGTGCGCAGCGGACGGTTCGGGATGAAGATGACCGACACGAGCGTGACCACAGCGACGACGGCTGCGACCAGGAAGATCCGTCCTGTTGCGTCGCCGTAGGCGAACCGAACGATCTGCGAGACGAAGTCAGGCATATTGCTCAGGTCGAGGCCGTCCTGGAGGCTCTTTCCAGCTACTGCCTGCTGCTCGGGCGGCAAGGTGGAGACCGAATCGACTGTCAGTGTCTTGACGCGGGTCGCAAGAATCGAACCGAGCACCGACACGCCGATCGCGCCGCCGAACGTGCGGAAGAACGCCACGATACTGCTGGCCGCACCGATGTTCTCGACGCTGACCGTGTTCTGCACCGCGAGCACGATGTTCTGCATCAACATGCCAGTACCCAGACCGACGATGGCGATGAAGATTCCGATGGTCCACAGGCTGGTGGCGTGGTCGATCGTCGACAGCAGCCCGAAACCGACCAGCAGCAGTACTGCGCCGGCGACGATGAAGGGCTTCCACTGACCGAACTTGGTGATCAGCTGTCCCGAGCCGACGGAGGCGACGAGCATGCCTGCGACCATCGGAATGGTGAGCAATCCGGCTTCGGTGGGATCGAATCCGCGTGCGGTCTGGAAGTACTGCGTCAGGAAGGTCGTCGCACCGAAGAGGCCGACACCGACTGCGATCGAGGCGATGATCGCGAGAGCAGTTGTGCGCTCGGTGATGATCTTGATCGGCAGGATCGGATCCTTGACCTTGGATTCGACGAACATCGTCAGGCCGAGCAGGGCCAGACCACCGATGACGAAGAAGGCCGACTCCTTCGAGAACCAGGCGTAGTAGTCGTCCTGACCGGCAAACGACACCCAGATCAGCAGGACGCTGACACCGGCGGTGAGCAAGGTGGCGCCCATCCAGTCGATGGAGACGTTGTCCTTCTTCACGGTCTCGACGTGCAGTGTGCGCTGAAGCAGGAACAGTGCGATGACTGCCAACGGAACACACACGTAGAAGCACCAGCGCCAGCCGGCAGTGTCCACGAGGACGCCGCCGAGGATCGGTCCACCGGACATCGAGACGGCCATTGCCGCACCCATGTATCCGGAGTAGCGACCACGATCTCGCGGCGGGATGATCGTGCCGATGATGGCTACGACGAGAGCAGTCAGGCCGCCCATGCCGATGCCCTGGATGACACGTGCACCCAGCAGCAACGGAACATTGTGCGCCGCGCCGGCGATGACCGAGCCGATCACGAAGATGACGATCGCGGTCTGGACCAGGACCTTCTTGTTGTAAAGGTCGGCCAGTTTGCCCCAGATCGGCGTCGATGCCGCAGTGGCGAGCAGTGCCGTGGTGATGATCCAGGCGTACTGCGTCTGAGTTCCGTGCAGTTCACCGATGATCGTGGGAAGCGCTGTCGAAACGATGGTGCTGCTGAGCAGCGCGGTGAACAGCGCTGCGATGAGTCCGGTGAGTGCTTCGAGAATTTCGCGGTGAGTCATCGCGCCCGCTTCGCGAGCCGATCCGTCACCTCCGGTACTTGCCCGGGTTTCTCCTACTGTTGCTGCCATGTGCCTTATCTCCCAATACTTTCTACGCCCGTGTGCGGAACTGCCGGTGAGGCCTGCCGATTCGATGCGCCGAACGTCTCGTTGAGACGTTGCAGCGATGTCACTGCGGCCATGGCCTCTTCCTGGCTCCAGTCTTCGAGCATGTTGCGCAAACGCGCCGCACGCCGCTGCGTGGTTCTCCGTAAAACGTCGTGTCCCTCTTCCGATACTCGGATGCGGAACGCCCGCTTGTCAGCCGGATCGGGATTTCTCTCGACATACCCAGCGTCGACCAGATCCGACATTTGCCGGCTGAGCGACGACTGACTGACACACAGATCGACGGCCAATTCGTTCTGTCGGCACTCCCCACGCGCTGCCAGCATGAACAACACACTGACCAGCGCAGGCGGCAGCAGGCTGTCTGCACCGGTGGTGACCGCGGCTCGCAGCGATCTGCCGAACATGAAGATCGTGTCGACGAGCGCTTGGGCCGTCTCCGGCTGTACCGACATTGCCTACCCCTGAATTCGAGTGGCTCGAACGAGCCGTGACTTGAAAACGGAAAACTACTTGCAGAACGAAACTATACGATTAGTTGCGTAATGCAAGCAACTGTTCTGAACGCGAGAAGCGTCACACCGTTTCAGGGAAAGATTTCGGGACGCGTCAGCGTTCTAGGAGCGCGATGCACTCCATGTGGTGTGTCTGAGGGAAGGCGTCGAACGCCCGGAGGCCGCCGATTCTGAAGCCCTGCTCCAGGTAGAGACCGATATCGCGGCCGAACGACGCCGGGTCGCATCCGATGTGCACGATCCGTTCAGCGCCCGTTGCGGCGAGAGCTTCCACGACCGGACGGCCGGCTCCCGCACGTGGCGGGTCTAGCACGACGACGGCAGGCGAACGCTCCAGCTCCGCGATGACGTTCTCGACGCGGGCGCTGTGGAAGCGCACGTGACCGAGATCGGACAGAGCTGCCCGCCCGTCCGCGACTGCGCGCGCCGAAGATTCGACTGACTCCACCACGCCGGACGGCCCGACAAGGTCGGCGAGCACGGATGCGAAAACCCCGACTCCGCCGTAGAGATCCCACGCCGTGTCCGCGGTAGCGGCGTCGGCCCACTCCCCGACCACCTGTGAGTACGCGTTCGCAGCGCCGCGATGGGCCTGCCAGAAACCGGTCGCGGCCAGCTCCCATTCTCGATTGCCGACGCGCTCGGTCACTGTGTCCGATCCGATGGCCACTCGGGTCTTTCGCGGGCCGCCGCTCGCCGCTCGGCGTGCCATCGCGCCGCGACGCCCCGGCGTCCGCCGTCCCGTCTTGGACACCGCGGGTGCGGCAATTTCCACGACGTGCCGCTGACCGGCAGCGTCGAGAACGACCTGCAGCTCGCTCCCTGGCGCCCATTGCGCACCGCCGAGACCGTCGTACGCGCTCTGATCGATCTGGGTGCAGCGCAAGTCCGTGACGATCCGGTTGCTCCGGTACGCGTGGTATCCCGCGACCCCGTGCCCGTCCACCGCCAACCGCACTCGCGTGCGCCATCCTGTCCCGTCTCCGGTTCCAGGTAGTTCCTCCACCGCGACGTCCGATTCGACACGAGCGAGTCGCAGAAGCTGCTCACGCACGACCGAGGTCTTCATCTCACGTTGGACGCTCAGATCCGCATGCGAGTAATCGCAACAGCCCGCCCCGCCCGGGCCGGAGATCGGGCATGTCGGATCGATGCGATGCGGAGATGCGTCGAGAACTGTGATGGCGTCGGCGCGGCAGAACGATCCGCCCTTGTCCTCCGTCACCCGGACCAGCGCCCGCTCCCCCGGCAAACCGTGACGGACGAACACGACCCGTCCCTCGTGCCGGGCGACGACGAACCCGCCGTGACCGGGGTTGCCCAGATCGACCTCGAAGGTCTGCCCGGTCCAATTCTCACTCAACGAACTACGCCTGCCATTTCGATGTTGCCGATCATTTTTCGCCGGTGATCATTTCTCGCCGGTGTCGTAACCGCGACGCGTGGCGCCTGCGGTCTTCTCGATGTCCAGCGGCTTTGCCTTTGCCGACGAACTCAGCTGCCACGGAACGCTGGTCACCATCACGCCGGGCTGGAAGAGCAGACGACTCTTCAGACGAAGCGCGCTCTGATTGTGCAGGATCTGCTCCCACCAGTGCCCGACGACGTACTCGGGAATGAAGACGGTGACGACATCACGCGGAGCATCGCGTCGTACACGCTTGACGTAATCGAGAACCGGCTTGGTGATTTCGCGGTACGGCGACTCGATCACCTTGAGCGGAACCGTCACGTCGCTCTTCTCCCACTCACGCACGAGTGCACGGGTGTCGGGCTCGTCGACGTTGACCGTGATGGCTTCGAGGGTGTCCGGTCGCGTGGCTCGCGCGTAGGCGAGAGCTCGCATCGTCGGCATGTGCAACTTCGAGACGAGCACGATCGAGTGCGTGCGGCTGGGAAGTACGCCGTCCCACTCCTGCTCCTCGAGCTCGGCTGCGACGCTGTCGTAGTGCTTGCGGATCATCTTCATCACGATGAAGATCGCGACCATCGCGACGATGGCGATCCAGGCGCCGGCAGCGAACTTGGTGATCAGAACGATGATCAGGACGGTGGCGGTCATTGCGAGACCGATCGAATTGATCACTCGCGAGCGCTGCATCCGGGCCCGCTGTGCCTTGTCGGTCTCGGACTTCAGATGCCGAGTCCAGTGCTTGATCATGCCCGTCTGGCTGAGCACGAACGAGACGAAGACGCCGACGATGTACAGCTGGATGAGCTTGGTGACCTCGGCGCCGAACACCACGACGAATGCGATCGCAGCACCGGAGAGGAAGAGGATTCCGTTGCTGAATGCCAGTCGGTCGCCGCGCGTGTGCAGCTGACGCGGTAGGTACCGGTCCTGCGCCAGGATCGATCCGAGTACCGGGAATCCGTTGAACGCGGTGTTCGCGGCCAGAACCAAGATCAGTGCCGTGACGATCGCCATGAAGAAGAATCCGATCGGGAAACCACTGAACACGGCTTCGGCGATCTGCGCGATCAAGGTCTTCTGGTGGTAACCCTCCGGCGCACCGACCAGCTGTTCCTGCGGATTGTGTGCGTAGACGATGCCGATCTTCTGAGCCAGGATGATGATGCCCATCAACAGGACGATGGCGATCGACCCGAGCAGCAGCAAGGTCGTGGCCGCGTTGCGCGATTTCGGCTTCTGGAACGCCGGTACGCCGTTACTGATGGCCTCGACGCCGGTCAATGCAGCACAACCCGAGGAGAAGGCACGCGCGATCAGGAACGCGAAGGCAATTCCGTACAGATGCGAATCCTCGGCGTTGAGTGTGAACGACGACGATTCCGCGTGCACGTCTTCACCAAGAACGTAGATCCGGAAGAATCCCCACCCGAGCATCAGGAACATGCCGACGATGAATGCGTAGGTCGGAATTGCGAACGCGGTACCGGATTCACGGATACCGCGAAGGTTGACCGCGGTCAGCAACACGATCGCCGCAACCGCGAACAACACCTTGTGCTGCGCGACGAACGGCAGAGCCGAGCCGATGTTCGACGCCGCCGACGAGATCGACACGGCGACCGTCAGCACGTAGTCGACCATCAGCGCACTACCGACGGTCAGACCGGCGGTCGGGCCGAGGTTGACCGTCGCGACCTCGTAGTCGCCGCCACCGGACGGGTATGCATGGACGTTCTGGCGGTAACTCGCCACCACCACAGCCATGACGATGGCGACGGACAATCCGATCCAGGGTGTGTACGCATACGCGGAAATACCCGCGACGGAGAGAACCAGGAAGATTTCTTCGGGGGCATACGCGACGGACGACATCGCGTCGGACGCGAAGACCGGTAGTGCAATTCGCTTGGGTAGCAGCGTGTGCCCGAGTTTGTCGCTTCGGAACGGCCGACCGAGCAGGAGCCGCTTGGTAGCGGTCGAGAGCTTAGACACGTGCAAAGCGTAAGCCGTCTCGCCCGATTCGGAGTCATCAGAGCCCCAACTTCACCTTTTGTCGTGACACCCGGCACGCAGGCGACCGTTGTACTTGCTCTTCCCGTGAGGGGCTGTACCGTTCGATTCGGCGTGCAATCGCGCCATGAGGGTCCATGAACGGAGTAGGGCGTGTATGTCGTCATCATGGGGTGCGGTCGAGTGGGTTCTTCCCTCGCCGCGTCTCTGACCAGGATCGGACATGAGGTCGCCGTCATCGACCGCGATCAGAGTGCGTTTCTGCGTCTCGATCTCGACTTCCCGGGAACCAAGGTTCTGGGAATGGGGTTCGACCGTGACGTGCTGGTCCGGGCGGGCATCGAGCGGGCCGACGCCTTCGCTGCGGTGTCCTCGGGAGACAACTCCAACATCATCGCGGCGCGAGTCGCACGCGAGACTTTCGGCGTCGAACGCGTCGTCGCGCGTATTTACGACGCCAAGCGTGCCGCTGTTTACGAGCGCCTCGGCATCCCCACCGTCGCGACCGTGCCGTGGTCGACGGATCGCTTCCTGCACACGCTGACCAAGGAAAGTCAGACCGCGAAGTGGCGCGATCCTTCGGGCACTGTTGCGATTACCGAACTTGCCCTGCACGAGGATTGGGCCGGCAAGCCGATCGCACTACTCGAGAGCGCGACCAGTTCGAGAGTCGCCTTCATCATCCGATTCGGAACCGGCGTGCTCCCCGATCGCAAGACCGTCATCCAGGCCGACGACCAGGTCTACATCGCCGCGGTATCGGGAACTGTCGCCGAAGCGATCGCACTGGCCGGCAACCCGCCGCCGAGTGACGACTGACGGAGGCCGCAGATGACTGATCCAAACGCCGCCCCTCACAACAAGCCTGCGACTGTGTTGCACTACAACGTGATTGGAAGTTCTCGATGAAGGTCGCCATCGCCGGAGCCGGCGCCGTAGGCCGCTCCATTGCGCGAGAGCTGATTCGAAGCTCACACGACGTCATGCTGATCGAGCGCAAACTCGATCACATCGAACCGGAGTCGGTGCCCGAGGCGAAGTGGGTACACGCGGACGCGTGCGAACTCAGCCGCCTCGAGGACGCGTCGATGGAGTCCTACGAGGTCGTGATCGCCGCAACCGGAGACGACAAGGCCAACCTGGTCCTCAGTCTGCTCGCGAAAACCGAGTTCGGCGTTCGCCGAGTTGTCGCCCGCGTCAATGATCCCCGCAACGAATGGCTCTTCGACGAGTCGTGGGGCGTCGACGTCGCCGTCTCGACACCGCGGATGCTCGCTTCGCTCGTCGAAGAAGCCGTCTCCGTCGGTGACCTGGTCAAACTGATGACACTGCGGCAGGGGCAGGCCAATCTCGTCGAGATCACGTTGCCCGACAACACACCTCTTGCCGGAAAAGCCGTCAAGAAGCTCGAACTTCCGCGGGACTGCGCACTGGTCACCATTCTGCGGGGCGGGCGTGTGATCGTCCCGCAGATGGACGATCCCATCGAAGGTGGAGACGAACTCCTGTTCGTCGCGGCCGTCGACGCCGAGGATCAGTTGCGCGTTGCACTCCGCCTGGAGAATTGACCGACGAACACACTGACGACGAAAGGGAATCACATGGCACAAGCACCCGAAAACACCGTAGTCACCGACAATCCAGCCCAGAGCCGGTACGAGATCCATGCAGACGGCGACCTCGCCGGCATCGAGGACTACACCACGTCCGGTGACGTCGTCTCGTTCAACCACACCGAGATCTACCCGGCCTTCGAAGGTTTCGGGCTGGCCGCGATTCTGGTCCGCCAGGCTCTGGACGACCTACGCGCCCGTGGTCTCAAGGTTCACCCGGTCTGCCCGTACGTCGTGAAGTTTCTCGACAAGCACCCCGAGTACCAGGACCTGATCAGCTGAGATCGCGGTCTTCGCGCGGCTTCGTCAGATTCACCGAGCCCACCTCTTCGGACCCTGCGTCCGTTGCGGTGGGCTCGCTGCTTTCGGGCTCCACAACCGGTTCCGGCTCGACGATGCGATCGGCCTTCCGCACAGCCCAGACCGTCACGAGCAGCACCAAACCGGTCAATGGCCAACCCATGCCGATACGCGCGACTGCGAGCCATCCGGTGTGGTCGGTGTCGTAGAGCTGTGACTGAACGAGATACCGTGCACCGAAGACCAGCGCCCACGCCGCCGTCGCGATGTCGTAGAGCCGGACGGCGGAGCTGTGCTTGCGCCACAGATTGCCGTGCCCGTTGAGATAACCCCAGATGATTCCGACGAGGGGCCAGCGCACGAGGATGGAAATCAGGAAGACCGCACCGTAGGCGAGGCTCGTGTAGATACCGAAGAGGAAATATCCTTTGGCATCGCCGGTGCGATAGGCGATGAACGCGGAAACTCCGACTCCGAGAAACCCGGAAATTGCGGGTTGGAGGGAATCCTTGCGGAAAAGGCGCCAGGCCGCGATAGCGACAGCGACGCCCAATGCGGCCCAGATTGCCGCGGTGAGGTTCCAGATGCTGTTGACCGGGACAAAAATCAGAATCGGCAAAGACGAATAGATCAGACCACTCAGCCCGCCGAGTTGGTCGATTACCGATCGCTGTTGTGTTTCAGTCACCTGTCGAGGGTGCCACAGTCACCGAGTTGCACGGTAAATGCGGGAAACGCGCCTATTCGCCGCGCAGTTCGTAGTAAGGGTTGAAGATCGCCTTGCGACCGTCACGCTCGCCCACACGACCGCGGATCAGCAGGGTCTTACCGGTCTCGATTCCCGGGATCCGGCGACGCCCGATCCAGACGAGATTGATCACCTCGGTGCCGTCGAAGAACTCGGCCTCGATGCTGGCATTTCCCGACTTGGGACACGCGTCGACGCTGCGGAGTCGGCCCACCATCGTGACTTCTTCACCGCGACGACAATCGCAGGCCTTCTGACCTCCGGAAGCCTTGTTGGACTCGACCATCTCCTGGGCGTCCAACTGGTCGACGTCCTCGGTCAGACGCTGGGTCAGTCGACGAAAATATCCTGCGGCGGCGGGTGCCATTGCGCGCTCCTGCGAACATCTGTGACGCAAGGGTTTCGCGTCACGTGAAGGGCTGTGTGATCGCCACTGTAGACCCATTACGAGCGTGTAACCACACCGGTCAGTCCGCGTCTCGGGGGCACCGGGCAAGATCAAAAGATGCAGAACTCAGAATCGGCGACCGTTGCCGTCGTTCTCCCAGGTACAGGCTCTGACGCCCACTTCGCAGATCGCGCATTCCGGGCGCCGCTAGCGGCTCTGGGTGTGCGCATCGTCGCAATTGAACCGGACCCTCGGCGTGTCGTGGACGGCTATCTGGACGCGATGGACCGAGCCGCGGACACGCACGGCCGAATCATCGTCGGAGGCGTCTCGATCGGGGCCGCCGTGGCGCTCCAGTGGGCCGCCGAGAACCCCGATCGAACCGTGAGTGTGTTGGCAGCACTTCCGGCCTGGATCGGGTCGGCGGACGACGCACCCGCTGCAGCGAGCGCGAGGTTCACCGCAGCACAACTGCGCTCCGAAGGGTTGGAGGCGGTGATCGCAGCGATGCTCGCGTCGAGTCCGGCGTGGCTCGGAGCCGAACTCGAGCGCTCCTGGCGCTCTCAATGGCCCGATCTCCCGGCCGCGCTCGACGAGGCGGCGTCGTACCACTCGCTCAGCGAGAGCGCGTTACAGGCGGTGGGCATTCCGGTCGGCATCGCTTCGGCGGTGGACGATCCGGTTCATCCCGCGGCAGTGGCGCAGGCCTGGGCGAATGCACTCCCCCGCGGCGCAGTCGCCACGACGACGCTCGACATGATCGGGCGCGACCCCGCGGTTCTCGGGGCCACCTGCATCAAAGCGCTCGCGGCGATCGAATCCGATACCACCGCGAGCGCCTGAAAGAAACCCTGCTACTGACCCAATTGCTGCATGGCAGAACCGGATTCGCCGCTACGCGGCGGCGGGGTCGGTCGCGCTGGAGGTGCCGGCGGAGCGGGCGGAGCTGACTGCTGTTGCTGCTGGGCGGCGACCTGTTGCTGCTGCGCTGTCGCCAACTGCTGCTCGTGTGCGGCCGCCAACTGCTCGGCGAGTACCTGCGGGAGCACGACGGGCAGCGGTGTCCGCACCGGATGCGGCTCTGATCCTCGGTTGACGACGGTGTCTCGCAGGATGTCGCGTGCGATTGCCACCAAAGGGGTGTTCGCGGCGGTGGATCCGCTCGGACCCGCAACCACGCAGCGCACCATCCACCGCGGACCGTCGACGCCGATGAACCGCAGGTCCATGTTGGCCGTCACGGCAGCCAGTTCCCGGCCCCAAGGGCCGTTCTCGACGCTCACCGCAGAATTGTCGTCGCGAAGCGACTGCGCGAGCTCGGCAACGACCTCACGCCACTGACCGGGTGATTTCGGGGCGGCGTATGCAGCAACCGTGATGCGGCCATGTTCGGTGACCAGGTGCACGGCCTGCGGCGAACCGTTGGGTGCCATCTCGACCTGCAACTGTCCGCCGGTCGGCATCGGCACCAGAACGGAACCGAGATCCAGGCGCTGACCGTCACGGCCTGCCGTCGGATCATCGGAATCGATCTCCGTGATGTCGTAAGGGCCTTCCGATTCGTCGCCGAACTCGTCGCCGGCGACGTCGAGATCGTCTTCGACCTCGTCGATCTCCACCGACTCGTCGTTCTCGTCACCGAAGAAGCTGGTGGTTTCCTCGTCGACGTCTGTCTTCTTCTTGCGTCCGAACATGATTCAGACTCCCTCTCCGACGACCGCGCCAGGCGCATCGGTATCGAGTATCGCGTGACCGCCGCTGGAACCGTAGCCTCCGGTTCCTCTGGTCGTGTCGTCCAGCGACTCGACTTCCTCGAAAACCGGAAGTTCGACTCGTTGAACCACGAGCTGAGCGATTCGGTCACCGCGGCGGATGTCGATGGCTGTGGCCGGATCGAGATTGATCAAGCAGACCTTGAGTTCGCCCCGGTATCCCGCGTCCACGGTTCCGGGCGCATTAACGATCGACAGTCCCGATTTGGCTGCGAGTCCGGAACGCGGATGGATCAACCCGACGGTGCCCACCGGCAACGCGATCGCGATCCCCGTTCCGACCAGTGTTCTATGGCCGGGTTCGATGGTGACGTCGCTGGTGGAGCACAGATCCACACCCGCATCTCCGGGATGCGCACGCTGTGGAACGGGCAGGTCTGGATCCAGTCGCTTCAAGGCGATGGAGAGATGGTCGCTCACGTGGGCCAAGACTACTCGTAGCGACGGACTATCCTTGACAGGTGCCCGAAACATCTCGACCTGACGTCGCCACCACAACGCCCCCGTCCACGACGCTGTTCTCCGAGCGCCTGTGGGTGCCGATCTGGTGGTGGATCGCCGGGCTGGCCGTAGCCGGACTCCTCGCGGCCGAGGTCCACATGGGCCGCCCGGGGCTTCTCTCGTACCTGGCGTACGTCGTGCTGCTCCCCATCCCGATCTGGGCGGCATTCTGGCTCAGCCGGATGCGCGTCGAGGTGGTGGAGACAGCAGGGGTGAAAGAACTGCACGTGGGTCGAGCCCACCTGCCGGTCGAACTGATTTCGCGGGCGGCAGCAGTGCCGGCTTCCGCAAAGAGTGCGGCGATGGGGCGCCAACTCGATCCGTCGGCGTTCGTCCAACATCGCCCATGGGTCAAGACAATGGTGTTGATCGTGCTCGACGACCCGGAGGATCCCACGCCATACTGGCTGGTGAGCACACGTCGTCCCGCTGATCTGCTGGCTGCGCTGGATCGCTGACCAGCGCGGTCACAGCAAAGCAGTACTTCCCGACCCTTGGTCGACCCGCGAGCTGACGGGTCGACCACCGGGAAGGGAGATCAGGCAGCGCAGTCCATGCATACGAGCTGTCCGTTGGCATCACTGGCCAGGCGGCTGCGGTGATGAACCAGGAAGCAGCTCGAACACGTGAACTCGTCTGCCTGCTTCGGAACAACTCGAACCGAGAGTTCCTCGCCGGAAAGGTCGGCACCCGGCAGCTCGAAGGACTCCGCGGTGTCCGTCTCGTCGATGTCGACGACGGCTGACTGCGCTTCGTTGCGTCGCGCCTTCAGCTCCTCGAGAGAGTCCTCCGAAACCTCGTCGGACTCTGTACGCCTCGGTGCGTCGTAGTCAGTTGCCATCTCGTCTACCCCATCCTCTTCGTGTATCCCGGTCCCGTGTGCGCCGAGAATCCGGTAGATCCTTGATGCGCATGGAAACCGCCGTGGCATCCAGATCATTCCCTGTCGCTGCATAACGCTGCAGGACTGGAATTAGTGCCCGGAAGTTCCTTCCGGGAACGTGATCTGCGCCTCATTTGGTTGTCATTTCGGCGTCCGGCCGATGCCCAGTTGAACGACCTGGGCCGCCAGACAGTAGCCGACGTGAGCACGAAAGTAGTAACCGAATCGGAAATTTCCGAAAAATGACTGCGAATTGTCACCAAGGCAAGAGCAAGCTGTGACCTTTCGGCGACATTTTCAGACCGGATCCGGGTAGAAACTGCCCGCTAGTTGCCCAACTACCGTTGGGCGATCGCCAGCGGCTCGACGCGTCGAGCCGCGCTTCGGCTGTGTCGTCACACAAGCCCTCTAAGGTAGGCACCGAACGTCATGCCGGCGCCGCTCGGCCCGATGGCGAAGTAGAAGTTTCGTCAAGAAAGTCGAGGGATACCGTGGTTTCTCTGATCACCGAAGGCAGCTCTACCGATGACCAGGGACGTCCGTTCCGCCGTCGGCGCGCGTGGCCGGTGATCGCCGTGTTCGCGGTACTCGCATTGATCGGCAGTGTCTTGTGGGTCCGCATCCTGAGCGCCGAGGCAGAAGTCAGTGACACCGTCGCCTGCAACCTCCCGCAGCCTTCCTCCGATCCCTCGGCAGCGGCGCCACTACCGCTGGGAACCGTCGTCGACCGTTCGAAGCTGCTCGACGTGGATCCCGCTCCCCTGGCGGCCACCAAGGTTCGTGTGTTCAACGCCAACGGCGAACACGGTCAGGCCGCCCAGGTGGCAGCGCAACTGAGCGAGTTCGGCTTCTCCAGCGCGCCGGACGTCCAGGTCGGAAACGACCCCGTCTACGTCGACCAGAACATGGAGTGCCAGGGTCAGATCCGCTTCGGAGCGAACGGCCTCGCCGCCGCCAGTTCCGTCTGGCTGGTCGCCCCCTGCGCCGAACTGGTCCAGGACGGCCGCGGCGACGACACCGTCGATCTGGCTCTCGGCACCTACAACAAGGGCGCCCTGACCCCCAACACCGACGCCACCGCGATCCTGCATGCTCTGGCCGAGCAGCCCGCAAACGCCGAAGTCGCTCCGATGGACATCGCACTGCTCAAAGCAGCGCGCACGGCGCGCTGCTGACAAACCCGGTTCGGCCTCAGCTCGGAATCGGCTGATCTGCGCCGATCGAACTGAGCATGTGCGCGAACTGCTCGGCGATCGCCGGAGCCACCGCATAGACGACATCGCCGTCGGCCGACGTGGAATTGGGCGCCGGGACGTTGATCACGGCGCCCGCTTCGGAAGCGATCAGGGAGCCCGCGGCCCAGTCCCACGGACTCAGCCCGTGCTCGAAGTGAGCGTCGACCCGGCCGGTGGCAACCATGCACAGATCCAAAGCAGCCGAACCTATGCGTCGGATGTCGCGAACCTGCGGCAGGATCTGCCCGATCAAGGTGCCCTGCACCTTTCGGCGATCCGCTCCGTAGCCGAAACCGGTGGCCAACAGAGCCATTGACAGTTCGGTCACCTCATTGGCGTGCAGTTCGCTGACGACGCCGTCGGCCGTGGCCATGGTTGCGCCGCCGCCCCGGTGCGCGGAATACGTTGTTTCCAGCGACACGTCGACGACAGCCCCGGCCACTGAGATCCCGTCGATCTGTACGGCCACCGAAATGGCGAACGCGGGGATTCCGTAGAGAAAATTCACCGTGCCGTCGATGGGATCGACAACCCATCGAACTCCCGCGGAATCGTCGGTGTCTCCGCCACCTTCCTCACCCAAGATCGAATCTGCAGGGCGCAATTGCGCCAGAAGGTCGCGAATCACCTGTTCGGTTTCGGTATCGACCACCGTGACGGGATCGGTCGGCGTGCTCTTCGCAGCAACCGAACCACCCTCGGAGGCACCGGAACCCACCAGGCCGAATACCTCGGGCCGACGCACGCGGACGTGTTCGGCTGCGCGTTCGGCGACGGCTACGGCAACTGCCCGCAATTGTGCGGGGTCCAGAGAATCGGCGGAAAAGTCGGGCAATGTTCTTTCTGAAGGGCGCACCGGACCATCGCAACACATCTCTACCGAGGGGCACCACTCGAACGCCTGGAGTCGCACGCGCCCGAGTCCTCGTTCGGGTTAGTGTTTGCAACGGTAGATCGTGACCTCGAATTCGACACTCAGGAGCGCAGGACGATGACAACCACAGGTTTCGGGATCGACGTCGGCGGCAGCGGCGTCAAGGGCGGCACGATCGACCTGAGCACCGGGGAAATGATCGGTGACCGCATCAAGATCCTGACCCCGCAGCCGTCCACTCCCGATGCGATCGCGGGCACTGTGGCCGAGATCGTCGAGCAGGCAAAGTGGACCGGGCCGGTCGGCATCACGTTGCCCGCTGTCGTGACCGGCGGCGTCGCGCGCAGCGCCGCGAACATCGACAAGTCCTGGATCGACACCGACGCGGCCGCGCTCTTCGGCAAGGCCCTGGGCGGGCGCGAAGTCACCGTCCTCAACGACGCCGACGCCGCCGGAATTGCCGAGGACTCGTTCGGCGCGGGCAAGGACACCTCCGGCGTCGTGATCCTCTTGACCTTCGGCACCGGAATCGGATCTGCCGTGTTGCACAACGGAGTTCTGTTGCCCAACACCGAGTTCGGCCACCTCGAGGTCGACGGCAAGGAAGCCGAGCATCGAGCGGCGTCGTCGGTGAAGGAAAAAAAGGACTGGAGCTACAAGGAGTGGGCGGTCGAGGTCTCCCGAGTTCTGACCACCTTCGAGAACCTGCTGTGGCCTGATCTCTTCATCGCCGGAGGCGGAATCAGCCGCAAGCACGAGAAGTGGATTCCGCACCTGACCAACCGCACGAAGGTCGTCCCCGCCACCCTCCTCAACACCGCGGGAATCGCCGGAGCTGCGCTCGCGTCGGTCGGACTGACCAGGCCGGCCCCCGTCGCCGGATGAGAAAACCTGCACGTGAAAAGCGGAAAATCTACCTGTTACGGCCCGCCGTGACGTAAGAGTTTCCTGAGAGTCGTTACAATGGTGAAGTCCGGCTGCGCGCCGGCCAACAACCATTGACCTCTCCGCCGGATCACCACTCTGGCGTGACGCCGCACGACACCGTCACGAAAGGGCGTACGTGGCAGCCACCGATACACGTCAGACTGCTGATTCTCCATCAGAGTCAGAGCCACAATCTCCAGCCGTGGAGGCGGCCACCGTCACCGCTCCGGCAGCCAAGAAGGCTCCGGCGAAAAAGGCTCCCGCCAAGAAGGCAGCAGCAAAGAAGGCTCCGGCCAAGAAAGCTCCGGCCAAGAAGGCAGCAGCTAAGAAGGCCAGCCCCAAGAAGGCCGGCGATCCTGATGCCGAAGACGGCGATGTCGAGTTGGAAGACATCGACATCACGGACGGCGACCTTGCCGAGGTCGAGTCCGATGTCGTCGAGGTCGTAGCAGTCGGCGAAGACGAAGAGACCGCTGCAGAGCCGTCCGAGAAGGACAAGGCTTCCGGCGACTTCGTCTGGGACGAGGAAGAGTCCGAGGCTCTTCGCCAGGCACGCAAGGACGCCGAACTGACGGCGTCCGCCGACTCGGTTCGCGCTTACCTCAAGCAGATCGGCAAGGTCGCACTCCTCAACGCCGAAGAGGAAGTCGAACTGGCCAAGCGCATCGAGGCCGGCCTCTACGCCGTGCAGATCATGCAGGATCTTGCTGACAAGGGCGAGAAGTTGCCTGCAGCTCAGCGACGCGACATGAGCTGGATCTGCCGCGACGGCAACCGCGCCAAGAACCACCTCCTCGAGGCCAACCTTCGCCTGGTCGTCTCGCTGGCCAAGCGCTACACGGGCCGCGGCATGGCGTTCCTGGACCTCATCCAGGAAGGCAACCTCGGTCTGATCCGTGCAGTCGAGAAGTTCGACTACACCAAGGGTTACAAGTTCTCGACCTACGCCACGTGGTGGATCCGTCAGGCCATCACCCGCGCAATGGCCGACCAGGCTCGCACCATCCGCATCCCGGTGCACATGGTCGAGGTCATCAACAAGCTCGGCCGTATCCAGCGTGAGCTGCTCCAGGACCTGGGCCGTGAGCCCACGCCGGAAGAGCTTGCCAAGGAAATGGACATCACGCCGGAGAAGGTGCTGGAAATCCAGCAGTACGCGCGTGAGCCGATCTCTCTCGACCAGACCATCGGCGACGAGGGCGACAGCCAACTCGGTGACTTCATCGAGGACTCCGAAGCTGTTGTCGCAGTCGACGCCGTCTCGTTCACTTTGCTGCAGGATCAGCTGCAGTCGGTACTCGAGACGCTGTCCGAGCGCGAAGCCGGCGTGGTTCGCCTCCGCTTCGGCCTCACCGACGGCCAGCCGAGGACTTTAGACGAAATCGGACAGGTCTACGGCGTCACGCGTGAGCGTATCCGTCAGATCGAATCGAAGACGATGTCGAAGCTGCGCCACCCGTCGCGTTCGCAGGTTCTGCGCGACTACCTCGACTAGTCACACCAGCTACGCGAAGAAGAGCCGCTCTCCGGATTTCCGGAGAGCGGCTCTTCTTCGTTTGCCGCCTCAGGCCAAGAGTGTGTCCCGGAGTTGTGCGATGTCCCCGTCGCTCAACTGCAGGCCGTCCCGGACGTAGTTGTCGAAGTTGCCGTACACCCGATCCACCGTGGCGAAAGACGTGTCCAGCCACGACTGTTCGACGCCGTCGATGAACGCACTCCCGGTGCGAGGTCCGGTGAGGTACTGGTTGCTGAGCATGTAGTCGGCGTTCACGTCGGCGCGGCTCACGCCGAGGAGGGTCAGAAGAACCGCAGTCATCCAGCCGGTACGGTCCTTGCCCGCCGAGCAGTGGTAGAGGACTGCACCCTCGGTGTTCGCGACGTTCACCAGAGCATCGTGGAATGCGCGGCTCGCCCCCGGATCGGTCGCCATCAACGCGTACATCGTGGGCATGTCCACCAGGGCCGGGAGGTTGGCGGGGTTGGTTCCGATGACGTCGAACCAGTTGGTTCGTGCCCCGTTCGGAATGCGGTCTTGCGAGAGCGTCCGTTCGACGACCGTGCGGAAGTCGTCCACCGATTCCACTCCGCGTTCGCTCAACGACGCGAGATCCGACGGCGTCAGCTTGTCGAGGGCATTCGAGCGAAACACCTTCCCCCACCGAACGGTCCGCCCCTCCTCGGTGACGTAGCCGCCGATGTCACGCGCGTTCGACGCACCCTCGAGATGCAGCGATCGGTCTGCGGCAACCTGCGCAGCTGCAGGTCCGGCTTGTTCGAGCGCGGGTATTCCCCCGGCGAGCGCCGGCACCGGACCGCACGAGAGGATCACCGCGCACAGGACTGTCGCGGCGGGACGGGCGATTCTGTTCGACATCCGGACAGAATAGGGCCGCAATCAGGACTTCGTACGAACCTTGATGTACAACGAGGCAACCGGTTCGATAACTCTTGCCGCCACTGGACCGATGACCGCCATCAGGAGCACGTAAGCCGTTGCCAATGCCGCCAGTTCGGCGTCGACCGCACCCGCGGACACCGCCAGCCCGGCGATGATGATGGAGAACTCACCGCGGGCGATCAGGGCGGCACCGGCGCGCGCTTGACCCATTCGCGCGACACCCTGACGTCTGGCCGCCCAGGCGCCGGTGATCAGCTTCGTGATCGCGGTGACGACGGCCAGGATCGCAGCCCACCCGAGGACGGGCGGAATGGAACTGGGATCGGTGTTGAGACCGAAGACCACGAAGAACATTGCAGCGAACAGATCTCGAAGGGGCTCGAGCACGCGACTGGCATTGTGCGCCGTCGACCCCGAGATCGCGATCCCGAGGAGGAACGCGCCCACAGCCGCCGACACCTGCATCGCCGAACTGATGCCGGCAACCAACAGTGCGGCACCGAGCAGCTTGAGCAGGAGCGTCTCACTGTCGGGACTGTCGAGGAGCGCGGAGACGTACCGCCCGTATCGCAGGGCCACAACAAGAACCACGGTGATGACCAACAACGAGATCCCGACCGCTTCGAGCCCGCCCATGAAGCTGACGCCCGCAAGCATCGCGGTCAGAATCGGCAGATACAGCGCCATCGCCAGGTCTTCGAACACCAGAATCGACAGCACGACCGGTGTTTCGCGGTTACCGAGGCGCCCCAGGTCGCTGAGCACCTTGGCGATGATTCCCGAAGACGAGATGTAGGTGACGCCGGCCATGACCGTCGCCCCCACGACGCCCCAGCCGAGAATCAAGCCGACCACCGCGCCGGGAGTCGCGTTGAGGACGATGTCGACGATGCCCGCTACGCGTGAGCGTTTGAGACCGGTCACGAGCTCGGCCGCGGTGTATTCGAGCCCCAACAGCAACAAGAGCAGGACGATCCCGATCTCACTTGCCAGATGGGAGAACTCGCCGATGTCTCCGAGTTGGATGAAACCGCCCTGTCCGAAGCACAGGCCGCCGATCAGGTAGAACGGGATCGGCGACATCCCCACGCGAGCAGCGAGTCGTCCGAGCAGTCCGAGCGCGAAGAAGACCGCGCCGAGTTCGATCAGTGCGAGGGTGGTTGTGTCCACGCGCCAGTCAGCCGTTGGCCAAGATTTTTGCCGCTGCGGCCAAACCGTCCGGCGTTCCGACTGCTACGAGAAGATCTCCCCCGGTGAAGGTGAAGTCGGGGTTCGGGGACGGGCTGACCTGTCCGGCACGCATGACGGCGACGATGGAGACTCCGGTACGCGTGCGCATGCCGGTGTCCCCGAGGGTCTGCCCGTCGTAGCGCGAACCGTCCTTGATGTAGAGCTGTTTGGTTCGAATGCCCGGAAGGTCACGGTGCTCTTCTTCGAGCTGCGCAACGAGCTGTGGGGCACCCAGGAGATTGCTGAGCGCTGCCGCTTCCTCTGTGGTCAGAGGCAGCGAGGCAGCACACGCGTCAGGGTCGTCTGCCTTGGACACGATGAGGTCGGTATGACCGTCCCGATGGGTGACGACACCCACGCGACGACCGGAAGACAGAACAAAATCCTTGCGCGTCCCGATCCCCGGTAGTGGGGTGACTTCTACGTTCATATACCAACGGTAGCGCCGATCGGCGACCTGCATCGCGTGAGGGCCACAATCCGCCGGGAGCACTTCGCGGCGAGCGAACCGGCGACCTACCGAACCGGCGAAAACACGCCGTTCTCGTCCGGAAGATACTCGACGACAGCGGTGACGGCTGCGACCGGAATCGGGGCGTACAGATGCGGGAATCGCATCGATTCCGGGTCAGAAGGGACGCCCGGTTCGTACTTGACCTGACCACCGAGCAGGGCCGGATCGATGGCGAGAAGGACTATGTCATCGCGGCCGGCGAAGATCCGATTCGCCGGGAGATGAACTTGCGCCGGAGTCGACATGTGAACAAATCCCTCCGCCTCGAATCCGTCGGGGATACGTTCGCCGTGCTGTTGTGCCCGCGCCCATTCCTCGCGCGTGCACATGTGGAGCAACTCGACGCTCTCGTCGACAAGTGGTTCGCGTCCCGGGTTCATCCGCCCAGAATATCGGGCTGAGGTCGGCGATTCGAATCAGCTGTCAGCGAACAATCTTCACCCGAGAATGCCTGCCCAGCGCATTTCCAGTGAGACACAACACTAAGAAACGCCTTCGGGAACAACCCGTAAACCCCAAACGTCTGTAAGAGTGGATCTACCGCGCCATTCCGACGCGGCGGACCAGGCCCCAGGCACGCGGCCCGAATGCCGCAAAGCCAGTACGGAGGAGTCATGCCCGGAACACTGACCAGCCCACAGTTGACCGCTGCCGACCGGTGCGACCGGTGCGGTGCCGGAGCACGCGTACGCGCCGTGCTTCCCACCGGCGGCGAGCTTCTCTTCTGCGGACACCACGCAACCGAACACGCGGATCGACTTCGCGAGATGAATGCCGTCGTCTCCGAAAGCGAACCCGCAATCTGACCTGTCAGCCGGGGGTGGCCTCTTCACGAGGCGCGCCATGAACGCCAGAACGGGCGATCACATTCACTGTGATCGCCCGTTCTGCCGTTCCGGGGCCGGCAAGCACGCGAAGCGTGCGGGACCGGTATCGGCTGCTACCAGCTGCGTAGGATCGCGATGCGCTCGGTCAGCTGATCGACAGTCGCGATGGCCGTCGGCGGGCCTCCGCACACTCGGCGAAGTTCCGCGTGAATGATGCCGTGTGGTTTGCCGGTGCGGTGAACGTTCATCGCCACCAACCCGTTCAGCTCCTTGCGGAGCGCTCCGAGCTGATCTGCCGTGGCCGCTCGATCGGATACCACTGCCGCCGTGGGTTGCGGTGCGGCGGCCTTGGCCGAGTTGGCCTCGACCTGTGTCTGCTGGCGTTGACGCAGCAATGCCCGCATCTGATCGGCGTCGAGTAGGCCGGGGAGACCGAGGTAGTCGGCTTCCTCGTCACTTCCGGCGAATGTCGCGGTACCGAAGGACGATCCGTCGTAGATCACCTGGTCGAGTTCGGCATCGGCGCCCAGGGACGTGAACGCCTTCTCCTCCTCGCCCAGCTCGTCCTTCTGCTTGTTCGCATCGGCGAGCAGGTCGTCTTCGAGGCCGTCCTTCTCACGATGCGGCTTGCCGAGCACGTGGTCACGCTGAGCCTCGAGCTGTGCAGCAAGGTCGAGAAGCACCGGCACCGACGGCAGGAAGACGCTGGCAGTTTCGCCCTTACGACGCGAACGCACGAAGCGCCCGATCGCCTGAGCGAAGTACAGCGGGGTCGACGCGCTGGTCGCGTACACACCGACCGCCAGACGGGGAACGTCGACGCCCTCGGACACCATGCGGACCGCGACCATCCATTTCTGGTCGCTCGCACCGAATTCGGCGATTCGCTTGGACGCGGTGGGGTCGTCGGACAGCACGACGGCCGGCTGTTCGCCGGTGATCGCCGTCAACGCCTTCGCGTACTCGCGGGCCACTGTCTGATCCGTCGCGATGACAAGTCCGCCCGCATCGGGCATACCCGTACTGCGCAGCTGCGCCAAACGGGTGTCTGCTGCTTGCAGCACGGCAGGAATCCAGTCGCCGGCAGGGTCCAAGGCCGTACGCCATGCCCGAGTCGTCTGCTCGGCGCTCAGCGGCTCGCCGAGCCGAGCGGTGAATTCCTCGCCGGCGTTGTTTCGCCACCGTGCCTCGCCCGAGTAGGCGAGAAACACGACGGGGCGAACCACGCCGTCCTTGAGGGCATCCGAATATCCGTAGGAGTGATCGGCTTTCGAGCGGAGCAGACCTTCCTTGTCCGGCTCGTACTCGACAAAAGGAATGGCACTGTCGTCACTGCGGAACGGAGTTCCGGTCAGTGCGAGACGCCTGGTCGCGTCGCCGAACGCCTCACGAATGGCGTCGCCCCAGCTCTTGGCGTCGCCGCCGTGGTGGATCTCGTCGAGGATGACCAGCGTCTTGCGGCCCTCGGTGCGCACACGGTGCTTCGACGGGTGCGAGGCAACCTGGGCGTAGGTCAGCACGACGCCGTGATAGTCACTCGAGGTCTGGCCGGTCGAGTTGGAGAACCGCGAGTCCAATGCCAGGCCGGATCGCTGAGCGGACTCCGCCCACTGGTGCTTGAGGTGCTCGGTCGGCGCCACGACGGTTATCTGGTCGACCGTCCGGTCACGGAGCAATTCCGAAGCTACCCGCAGAGCGAAGGTGGTCTTACCTGCTCCCGGCGTTGCGACCGCCAGGAAGTCGCGCGGACTGCTGGAAAGGTACTTGGTCAGTGCACGGCGCTGCCATGCACGAAGGGAACCGGTAGGGGCGCCAGGTTGGGTTCCCGCGGATTGAGCTCCGGCGGGTTCGGGCGAATTGCCGAACTCGGCTGCCACGGTCTCAGACGTCATAGGCCGCGCCTCCACTGGAATCGCACTGTTGTCTCGCGCTCCTCGAATTTTCATCAATGTCCGGCGACGAGCCTAGCCGCCGCCACCGACGAAAGCCGCACTCGAAGCGCGTACTCATGGCCGTTCTCACTCCGGCCGGCGAGGTTTCGCTGCTCTCGCATCCTGCCGACCTGCACGCGAATTGTCTCAGAAATGTGCGACACGTCGGCGCCATGGTTGGGCAACCGGGTGTGTCGTCAGGGATGCTGGAGACATCATGAGTGAAGCGCGAGGCGAGAAGTCGAGCGGAAGTGATCTGCACCACCGCAGATGGCATCCGCTACGCCGCACCGGGCAGTTGATCGGTCGCACACTGAGCAAGGCCTGGGACGATTCCATCTTCGGAAAGGCGGCTACGGCCGCGTTCTGGCAAACGCTGTCACTGGCTCCCCTGCTTCTGGGCCTTCTCGGAATGATCGGCTACATCGGTGGGTGGTTCGGACCCAACACCGTCGAGATCATCGAATCCAAGATCGTCACGTTCAGCGGAACGATCTTCAGCGAAAGCGTCGTCGACCAGATCATCCGCCCGACGGTGACGGACGTCCTTCAGCGCGGACGACCGGAGATCATCTCGGTGGGCTTCCTGCTCTCCCTGTGGGCGGGATCGTCGGCGATCAGTACGTTCGTCGACTCGATCGTGGAAGCACACGGTCAGCAGGATGCGCGCAATCCCATCTGGCAGCGCATCTTCGCCCTGCTGCTCTACGTGATGTTCCTGGTGATGGCGGTGTTCATCCTGCCGCTGGTAGCTCTCGGGCCGACGCTCGTCGGGCGAGCACTGCCGGCCTCCTGGTACGTGGTCGGATCGAATCTGGTCGACACTTTCTACTACCCCGCTGTCGGTCTGCTGGTGATCATCGGTCTCACGACGCTCTACAAAGTCGCTCTGCCGAAGTCGCTGCCGTGGCATCGGCTGCTCGCGGGCGCGCTGGTCGCCGGTGTGTTCTTCATGGCCGCCAGTACCGGATTGCGCTGGTATCTGGGATTTGTCACCAGCACCGGCTACACGTACGGCGCACTGGCAACGCCGATCGCCTTTCTGCTCTTCACGTTCTTCCTCGGTTTTGCCGTCGTCCTCGGCGCCGAGTTCAACGCGACGGTTCAGGAGTTCTGGCCGGCTCGTGCCACTCGGATGGAGCAGATGCGAGAGTGGCTTGCGGCTCAGAACACCGACGACGAGACCGGTCCGGTCACCAACCTGACCTGGCACCTGGCCACCAGCCCGATCCGCATCTCGGGCGACAAAGCGGATCCGGCCACAGTCCCCTCGTACGGGCGGCCCCGCAGCAGACAAACGGAGTCGCGCCAGAACTCGTGCGCCGACCAAGATCCCTGCGATGAACCGCACGCAGACGCGAAGAGCCCGGCGGCCGACTGCGTCGAGGCTGTCGATCCGCCGAGCTCCGGAAGTACTCCCGCTCGCGTGACCCGAGGTCAGTCGCCCTTACGGAGTCCTTCGTAAATCTTCTTGCAGTCCGGGCACACCGGTGATCCCGGCTTGGCGGACTTCGTCACGGGAAACACCTCGCCGCACAGCGCGACGACATGGGTTCCCATGACGGCGCTCTCGGCGATCTTGTTCTTCTTCACATAGTGGAAGAACTTCGGGGTGTCGTCGTCGGTCGTTTCGTCGGTGGAGACGTCGGGACGTTCCTTGGTTTGAGTGCTCACCCCTCCAATAATGCCGTCTCCGTCACAGCGGTGCGACCCACGGGTCGTGTGCAATTGTCGGCCGAGAGTGGAACAGTGGAGTCATGGCACGAAATGGCGCGTTCGGCAGGTCCGACGAGGCCGGGACTCCCGATAATCCCGTACTGATCACCGAAGCGCAGAAGTCCGTCGAAGAACAGCACAAAGCCCGAGTGCGCAAGTACATGATCATCATGTCCTTCCGGTTCCCGGCGTTGATCCTCGCGGCGATCGCGTACGGCATCTGGGCCAACGCCTGGATCTCGATGCTCATCATCGGTGCATCCATTCCGCTTCCCTGGATCGCCGTCCTGATCGCCAACGACCGACCACCGCGCACCAAGGACGAACCGAGCCGATACGACGGACGAAAGAAGACCGCAGGCGAGATCGAATCCGCGACGCACCACACCATCGAAGGCTGACAAGTTCCGCCTGCGAGAATGACGGGGTGAGAAGCGAAACGCTCCTGTCCATCACCCCTGCGCTGCGTGAGGCCCTGCTTCGCAATCGATTCGACACGGGAACCATGCTCGAGGCATTGGGTCCCGAAGTTCACGCCGCTCTCGGCCGAAGTGAGCCGGTACCCGTGCGCCGCGCCACCCGAGAACTCGGGGACCTGGGCGTTCTCATCAGACTGTTCCTTCTCGCCGATGATTGCCCAGCAGGCGACGTCGCCGCGGCGTTGACTCCGCTGACAATTGCGCAGTGCGTCGACGCCGGCCTGCTCGAAGGTGAAAACTTCGACAGTGAGAATCCGCTCGTGCGGGCCGCGGTCGATCTTCGCCCCATCGACGTCGGCGACGGCGACCGTTGGGTGATCTCGGATCTCGACGGCGGAATCCGTCCCAAGAAGGCCACGGCCGATCACGTGCTGGGAGTCGGACATGCGTCACTGTCCTTGCTGCAGGCCACGCCCACCGCGAAGGTCGGCAGCGTGCTCGACCTCGGTACGGGATGCGGCATCCAAGCCCTGCACGCGAACACATACGCGGATTCGGTCACCGCAACCGACATCAATCAACGCGCCGTCGACCTCACGGCCGCAACCATGGCGCTCAACGGACTGGACGTCGAACTGCTTCAGGGGTCCTGGTTCGAACCCGTCGAGGGTCGAACCTTCGACCAGGTGGTCGCCAATCCCCCGTTTGTCGTCGGCGAGGCACGCGTCCATCACACGTACCGCGATTCCGGCCTCGATCTCGACGGTGCGAGCGAATTGATGATCTCGCGCTCGATCGACTATCTGAACCCCGGCGGCACGGCAGCGCTGTTGGCCTCGTGGGTGCACATCGAAGGACAGGACTGGCGTTCGCGGATCGCGTCATGGCTGCCGGCGCACGGCGTCGACGCCTGGGTGGTGCAGCGCGACGTGGCGGACCCAGCTCTGTACGTCGGCACGTGGCTCAAGGACGGCGGGCAGGATCCGCGAGATCCGGAATCGGCATCGCGAGCAAACGCCTGGCTGGATCACCTCGAAGAAGCCGATGTCGAGGGCGTCGGCTTCGGTTTCGTGTTCCTTCGCCGCACCGACTCCCCCACCGACCTGATGGCCGAGGACCTCATGCACGGCTTCTCGGACCCGCTCGGGGCCGAGGCGCTCGCTTACTTCGACCGTCTTGCCTGGTTGCGTGAACACGACGTCCTCGAGGAGCGATTCGTCCTCGATCCGGACACGGCCCTCGAACGCGTCTACCTCCCCGGCGACGAGGGATGGCAGCAAGTGGTCACGCGTGTGCACCGCGGCAACGGACCGCACTGGCAGCACGAGATCGACGAGCTCGGTGCTGCGCTGCTGGCCGGGCTCCGAGCGGACGGACTGGTGGTCGACGAACTGGTGGAACTTCTCGCCGCGGCGAACGGCGAAGACCCGGACCAGCTACGTGAGGCCGTCGTCACATTGCTGGTCTCGCTGGTTCGGCACGGGTTGGTGCTTCCCGTCACTAACTGAGTTCCCGGTGAGTTGCAGATTTTTGTGTTCTCAGCAACTTCTCAGGACGACTGGGAAATAACTGCAGGTCACGGCGTTTTAGCGGAAATCGGCGCGGGAACTTTCCCGGAACTCTCACACGTTGAACTGTGTGAGAGACCGCCGATAGGGAGGCAAGTCATGACAAGCCCCAGCACCACTACTCGCATTCGTCCGAGCGCCGCAGATCTGGACGCCCAGAGCCCGGCCGCAGACCTGGTCCGCGTCTACCTGAACGGGATCGGTCGTACTGCACTGCTGACAGCAGCAGACGAGGTCGAACTGGCGAAGCGAATCGAAGCGGGGCTGTACGCCAGCCACGTCCTTGCCACGGGAAAGCGCCTGACAGTCGCCAAGAAGAGGGATCTCGCAACGATCGTTCGCGAGGGACAGTCGGCGCGTAGCCACCTCCTGGAAGCGAACCTGCGACTCGTCGTGTCGCTGGCCAAGCGCTACACCGGCCGTGGAATGCCGCTCCTCGATCTCATTCAAGAAGGCAACCTCGGACTCATCCGTGCCATGGAGAAGTTCGACTACGCCAAGGGCTTCAAGTTCTCGACGTACGCCACCTGGTGGATCCGTCAGGCGATCACCCGCGGAATGGCTGATCAGAGCCGCACCATCCGGCTCCCAGTCCACCTCGTGGAGCAGGTCAACAAGCTCGCCCGCATCAAGCGTGAACTGCACCAGCAGCTCGGGCGCGAAGCGACGGACGACGAGTTGGCCGAAGAGTCGGGCATTCCCGCCCACAAGATCGCGGACCTGCTCGACCACAGCCGCGACCCGGTAAGCCTGGACATGCCAGTCGGCAACGACGAAGAAGCTCCCTTGGGCGACTTCATCGAAGATTCCGAGGCGACTTCGGCGGAGAACGCCGTCATCGCCGGTCTGCTGCACAGCGATGTGCGCAGCGTGCTCGGGACGCTCGACGAGCGCGAGCAGCAGGTCATCCGACTTCGCTACGGTCTCGACGACGGCCAGCCTCGCACCCTCGATCAGATCGGCAAGCTCTTCGGCCTCTCGCGTGAGCGGGTTCGTCAGATCGAGCGTGAGGTCATGGGCAAGCTCCGCGTCGGCGATCGCGCCGAGAAACTGCGTTCCTACGCGAGCTGATCAAACAACACAGCACGTGCGTCAGCGCGCCACACCACTCGCGCTGACGCACCGCACAAAGCACCGGCCACCGCTTATTCCCTCCCCCTCGGGAATGTGCGGTGGCCGGTGTTGTTCGTTGTACCTACCGCAGACGCCTGGGCCCCAGGTCGATTGCGCTCGGCTCTGGCCCGATGCGTACTCGCGAATCGGTGATCTCCGCGCCGGTAGCCGAAGCAAGTACCGGCTCACAGGCCAGTTCGCGGACTTCCGGAATGTCGTCGGCCAGCGCCGAGATCCGCTGGACCAGATCGACCAAGGCACCCTTGTTGACCGGAACGGCATTTCGATATCCGGAGAGCAGCGGCGCTGCCTTGGGTGCGTCGATCAACTCCGTAGCAGCGTCTTCCGTGAGCGGCAGTACGCGATAGGCACGGTCCCCGAGGAGATCGGAGATCACACCGGCGAGACCGAACGAGATCAGCGAACCGAACGACGGGTCGTCTTGGACACCAACCACACACCCGATGCCCTTGGTTGCCATTTTCTGCACGTGCAGCAGCGGTTCACCCGACGCGGCCGCAAGATCTCGGTAAGCGAGGCGCACCGATTCCGGCCCACTCAGATCCAGCCTGACGCCGCCCAGATCCGGTCGGTGGCGCCACATTTCGCCGGTTGCCTTGACCGCGACCGGGTAGCCGACAGCATCCGCTGCCTCTACAGCTTCGTCTTCGCTCAGGACCGAACGGAATTCGACGACTGCAACCCCGTAGCACTCGAGAAGAGCTGCTGCTTCGACGTCCGAAAGCCAACGGCCAGGCGAGTTTTCAAGCCAGGCGGCCACCATCTTCTGGGCTCGTTCGGAGTCGATTCCCGCGGGGCGAACAACCTTCGACGCAGGCTTGCTGCGCCACTCCGCGTAACGCCAGGCCCTCGCCAACGCCAGTGCGGCGCGCTCCGGCCCCGGGTAGGACGGCACCGAACCGCGGGTCGGGTTTCCGACTTCGTCGCGGACCGCCAGGACGTCCGGCACACCCTCGGCTGCGAGGAACGTCGTGAGAATCGGCTTGTCCGAGCCGGCGACGGCGTCTTTGAGTGCTTTCGCGAACGGCTCGACCGGAATGGCAACCGGAGGAACGAAGACGGCGATGACGGCATCGACGTCGAACGACGCCAACGCGTCGCGCACGGCAGCGGCGAACAGTTCCGGACTCGCCTGGGCGCCAAGGTCGACCGGGTCGCTGACCTGCAAACCTTCACTGCGGGCGGCGTCCGCTGCAAGGACACCGAGCGCGGTCGAGTTGCCGATGACAGCAAGCCGCGGACCGGCCGGCAACGGCTGATATCCGAAGAGCAAGGCGCAGTCGAACAATTGTGAAATGGAGCCGACCTGGATGACGCCCGCCTGTTCGAAGAGGGCGCGGACGATGGAATCGTCGATCTCGACTCCGGTGGCGGCGAGAACCGGCGGAACCGCGTGCCGACCGCTCTTGACCGCGACGATCGGCTTCTTCCGCGCAACTCGGCGGGCGATCCGGGAGAACTTTCGTGGGTTGCCGAAGCTTTCGAGGTAGAGAAGGACCACTTCGGTGGACTGGTCGGAATCCCAGTACTGCAGAAGGTCGTTGCCCGATACGTCCGCACGGTTGCCGGCAGAAACGAAGGCGGACAACCCGATTCGGCTGCGCGCGGCTTCGTCGAGAATGGCGATACCGAGCGCGCCGGACTGACAGAAGAAGCCCACGTTGCCTGCCACCGGCAAGACCGGTGCCAGAGTCGCATTCAACGAGATCGCGGGGTCGTTGTTCGCCACTCCCAGTGCATTCGGACCGATGAGGCGCATTCCGTGAGCGCGTGCTGCATGGACCAGTTTGCGTTCGGACGAGCGTCCGTCCGGACCGCTCTCGCTGAAGCCCGACGAGACCACCACCAGCGCTTTGACGCCCTTGTCGAGGCAGTCGTCGAGTACCGAATTGATCGATTCTGCAGGTACAGCCACGACGGCGAGATCGACGTCGTCGGGGATGTCGCGAACAGTTGGGTACGCCCGCACCCCGTGAACCGAACGATGCTCCGCGTTGACGGGGTAGACCGGTCCGGTGAATCCGCCGCGCAGCAGGTTGGTCAACACCGCGTTACCCACCTTGGCGGGGTCCGCTGATGCGCCGATCACTGCCACCGATCGTGGACTCAGCACGTTTCCCATGCTGCGGGCCTCAGCTGCCCGCTCACGCGAATTACGTACTGAAACAAGCGCTTCCGTCGGGTCGATCGCGAATTCGAGGCGCAGCACGCCACCGTCGAACGAGCGGCTCACCTGATACCCCGCCTCACGGAACACCGTCACCATGTTGCGGTTCTCGGACAGGACCTCGGCGACGAACATCGTCAGGCCGTTCTCGGCCGCTGCTGCTGCCAGGTATTCGAGCAGGATCGGGCCGAGGCCGCGCCCCTGGTGTGCGTCGGCGACGACGAAGGCGACCTCGGCAGACTTTCCGTCACCGACGTCGAGGAGTCGCTCGTAGCGACCCACCGCGATGATCTCGTCGCCGAGCATCATCACGAAGGCGACGCGGTTGTGGTGGTCGACCGTCGTGAAGTTCTTCACGTCGCGCGCCGACATCGTGGGGTACGGGCCGAAGTAGCGCAGGTACCGGGTCCGCTCGGAGAGTTTGCCGTGGAATTCGACGAGCTTGTCCGCGTCCTCGGGAACGATGGGTCGCAACGCCACCGCGCCGCCGTCGGAGGCGAGAACATCGACTACCCACGAATGGGGATAGGTGTGAGCGGGGTCGGTCTTCGGCGCCTGGTCGCTCGCGCCGCCGGCATCGGTATCGGACTGTTCAGTCACGGGGATCCTCCGGGTCGAGTCCGAGTAGCGGGAACGAAGCGCGGCGTGTGGCGATGATCGCCGAGTCGATTCGGGTGAGTGCACGATCTACCGAGGCGACACCTGTCTCCGGTGTACCACCCGGGCCGTCCCACGGGGTGTATGCGACATCTCCGCCGTCGCCCATGGTCGGCGGGAGGTCGACGCTCGGCGCTCGCAGCTTCGTCGATTCCTTCCACTCGTCAGGCACAGCTGTGTCGACGTCGACCTCGCGATCGAGCGCAGCAGCGATCAGGTGAGTCCATGCCCTCGGCACGACGCGAACCAGTCCGTATCCGCCGCCGCCGACTGCCAGCCACCGGCCCTCGGAGTAGCGGTCGGCAAGATCGCGCATTGCCAGGAACGCTGCTCGCTGGCCGTCGACGGTCAGGGCGAGGTCCGCGAGCGGGTCCTCGCGGTGCGAGTCGACTCCGCACTGGCTGATGATGATCTGCGGGCGGAAGGCTGCAATGGCTCCCGGGACGACGGCGTGAAATGCGCGCAGCCACAACGCGTCGACGGTCCCGGGAAGCACCGGGATGTTCACTGCAGTGCCTTCAGCGGCCCCGTCGCCGACCTCGCTCGACCATCCGGTGTTCGGCCACAACGTCGCCGGATGCTGATGCAGCGAGACCGTCAGCACCCGGGGGTCCCCGAGGAACGCATGTTGCACTCCGTCGCCGTGATGAGCGTCGACGTCGATGTAGGCGATGCGGTCGTAGCCGTTGTCGAGCAGCCACGAAATCGCCACAGCCGCATCGTTGTAGACGCAGAATCCCGAAGCCCAATCCGCCATCGCGTGGTGCATGCCGCCGCCGATGCTGACCGCGCGACGCGTACGTCCCGAAGCGATTTCCTGCGCTGCGGCCAGCGAGCCGCCGGCGAGGATCGCACTTGCTTCGTGCATGTGCGGGAAGACCGGGTTGTCCTCGGTACCGAGCCCGTGGGGAACATCCTGGCCGCTCACACCGTTGTTCGCAGAGTTACCAGCGTCTTTGACCGCTGCAAGATATGCCGGTGTGTGGATTCTGAGGAGGTCGGCATCGGACGCGGCGCTCGGTTCGAGAAATTCGATGCCCTCGAGAAGTCCGAGGCTTCGCGAGAGTGCCATCGTGAGATCGAGGCGAGTGGGATTCATCGGGTGATCGGCGCTCCACCGATAGCTCAGGTACTCCGGACTCCACACCACGACTCGATTCGCTCGAGACGCCGCGGGGTCCCCGTCAGATCTGATCGACGCGGTCATGGGATCACGCTACTTCCTTCTCGTTTCGTGCCGCACACCACACTCGCGGCCCGCTTCGGAGACCGAGATCGAGTGACACGAATCCAATTCGGACACGCGCTGGACTCGCCGCAGTGGAGGCGGCACCGGAACCACGAACTGAACGGTAGAATGATCAACTGACGAAGGGGTTGAGTGTGAAGGATCTAGTCGACACCACGGAGATGTATCTCCGGACGATCTACGACTTGGAAGAAGAGGGCGTAGTCCCACTCCGGGCGCGGATCGCCGAACGGCTCGAACAGAGCGGACCCACCGTCAGCCAGACAGTTGCGCGTATGGAGCGCGACGGCTTGCTGATGGTCGCCGGCGATCGACATCTGGAACTCACCGACAAGGGTCGCGATCTCGCGATCTCTGTCATGCGTAAACACCGGTTGGCAGAGCGCCTACTGGTGGACGTCATCGGTCTCAAATGGGAAGACGTACATGCCGAGGCATGCCGTTGGGAGCACGTGATGAGCGAGGAGGTCGAGCGTCGGCTCGTCGTCGTTCTGAACAACCCCACGACGTCGCCATACGGCAACCCGATTCCGGGCTTGGACCAGTTGGGACTCGACGGCCCGGTTGCCACCACCGAAACGTTGGTGCGCCTGACCGATATTCCGCACGGCGCACAGACAGCTGTGGTCGTTCGGCGACTCGCCGAGCACGTGCAGTCCGATCCCGAGGTGATCGCGCAGCTGCGTGACGCCGGCGTCGTTCCCGACGCCAGGGTGACGGTCGAAACCCGTCCGGGCTCGGTGACCATCATCGTGCCGGGTCACAGCGGGTTCGACCTGTCCGAGGAAATGGCTCACGCCGTTCAGGTCAAGCAGGTCTGAGGAACTAGATGAAACTCCTGGTCACCGGCGGCGCCGGTTACGTCGGCAGTGTGTGCAGCACTGTGTTGCTCGAGCGTGGACACGAAGTTGTCGTCATCGACGACCTCTCCACCGGAAATGCCGACGCGGTGCCTGCCGGTGCCGAGTTCATCGAAGGGGATGTGGGGGCGCTGGCCGCCGACATCCTCGGCAGTGCGGGTTCACCGGTTTTCGACGGCGTACTTCACTTCGCTGCGCAGTCGCTGGTCGGCGAATCCGTGCTGCACCCCGAAAAGTACTGGCGCGGAAACGTCGTCACGACCATCGAACTGCTCGAGGCGATTCGTGTCTCCGGCACTCCCCGGCTCGTGTTCTCTTCCACCGCCGCGACGTACGGCGAGCCGGAGCAGTCCCCCATCGTGGAAACCGCTCCGACCCGCCCTACGAATCCGTACGGCGCGACCAAGCTCGCGATCGATCATGCGATCACCTCGTACTCGATCGCCCACGGCCTCGGCGCTACCAGCTTGCGCTACTTCAACGTCGCGGGTGCGTACAAGTCCGCCGGCGAGAACCGGGTGATCGAAACCCACCTGATTCCGCTCGTCCTTCAGGTCGCACTCGAGCAGCGAGACAAGATCTCGGTATTCGGAACCGACTGGCCCACGCCGGACGGCACCGCGGTACGCGACTACATACACGTGCTTGACCTCGCCGAAGCGCATCTGCTGGCGCTCGAATCCTCGGTTCCCGGCGAGCACCGCATCTACAACCTCGGAAGTGGTGCCGGCTTCAGCGTGCGCGAGGTGATCGCTGCCTGTGCGCGGGTCACCGGCCTGCCGATCAACGTCGAAGACGCGTCACGACGGCTGGGTGATCCGGCCGTACTGATCGCATCGAGCGACAAGGCGATTGCCGAGTTGGGTTGGACGCCCACGCGTACCGATCTCGACGTCATCGTCGCCGATGCATGGCAGTTCCTCCAGGATCTGGGCGACCGCTCACACGCTGCTCGCTAGCTTCCACTCGGCAGTGCCGGCGGCAAACCGGCAATTCCGAGCGATTCCCCGATGGACAATCCGACGGCCGCAAGCTCACGGATCCCATCGGGGTGCACACCGGATTGCAGCGATAAATCCAGCAATCCGGCCAAGGTGTGTTCCGAATCGGCCGACAGTGCGGCCGACAGCGCAACACCTGCCAGGGGCCCGTCGCCGCGCACGTATGCAAAGAACCCGAGAAGTGTTGCCGGCCAAGCTCGTTCGGGAGACGGTACTTCATGGGTAAGTACGAGCCACAATTGCTCGGCATGTGCGGCAACCGACGTGATCGCCAGACCCAACACCACGTCGCGCACGTGAACGTCCGTCAAAGCGACCACCAGATCGGCGCATTCCTGCGGGTCAGGGTAGTAAGTGCCCGCCTCCACACGGCGGACATGTTCCAACACCAGATCGACCCGGCGCTGAACTGCTGCATCACGGCCTGATCCCCCGCTGTACTCACTCGATTCTCGGCGGCTCGCGATCAGTCGGGCAATCGCGTCGTGATTGCGAGCGGCACCGTGTACCCACCGGACCAGTTCCTCACGCGAACGGCGAATGACCCTCCCGCCCAACACCTGCGCCGCCGCGACCGACGAAGATGCCGGGTCTGGCAGGGTGCCGCAGTGAATCGAACGCGTGACGCTCGTCCACGGCTGGTCAGATTCTATTGCGGCCGTGCATAATACGTCAGCCAGCTCGACGCAGGTTCCGCCGAGCATGTCTTCGAATACCTCGGCCAGCTCGATGGTTTCGTCGATGAGAGTTTCAGCTGTCGAGCAATTGGTGATCACCACGAGAACGACCGCACGCGCTCCTTCCGCGTCACACACGGCGGCGAACTGGCGCAGCGCCGCGCTCATCTGCCTCGCGGGCTTTCCTTTGACGCTTGGAAAGTAGTCGTGTCGCATTACCGGGCCGAGCGTCGAGGCGGAAGCGCCCATCAAAGACAGCGCAACGACGGAATTGGACGGATGGAATCCCAGGAGGGCGGGTATTGCCGCGATCAATTCGCCTGGATCGGAAACACGTTCAACGCGTCCGAAAAGGGCCAGGTCGTCGTCGGCGAATTCGAATTCTCCTGGAAGAGGTGATGTGGTCATGCACAGACCCTCGCCGATCGCCCCGATGCCGCCATCCGCTCGACCAGGGAAAACAGCGACGTCGAATTCGTCTGTGGATTATCGAGTCAGTTGGGGACGAATTATCGCGCCGCACCGAAAAGGTCCGCTCTGTGTCGGACCCGTGTGCTGCGAAATCACTTGCCTGCTTTGACCTTCTGTACGGCTGCGGTGAACGCTTGATCCAGAGGTGCCGTCGAGGGCGTCGCAGAACCGAACGTCATCAGTGTTGTTGCTACCCGTACGTCGCCGACCTGCGCGATCAATGTCAGCATCGTCTGATCGCCGGCTGCGGCTTTGGGGGACACGACGGTGCGGCGAAGTGACATCGTCTTGTCGGCATCGATCGGCGACGGCGGAAGAATTTCCGTCGTCACTGTAGTGGTGACGCCGTTCGCAGTGACCGTCATGGACGGGCACTGGCGCGTTTGCGCTTCCAACTCGTCCAGTGGTGCATCGACCTTCGTGAGTTCGACCGAAATCGTTGCCCTCGTCGCATTGTCGGTCCCGACCGCCATCACGGTCCCGTTCGGACCGTAATCCTGTTCCGGTGGCTCACATTCGGATGGATCGACGGTGGCACCGCGTGGGACGCCGACTAGATCCGGCGCTGCCATCGGAACGGCCTGCGGGGGCAGCACAACAGCGCCGAAGGGCTCGGGAAATTCCTCGGGAGTCAGCAGCAGTTCGGACAACGGTGCCGCCGTTTTCGGAGAGGTGGATTTCGGCGTCGAGGATTTGGGTGCAGCCGTCGTACTCGGTGCCGCTGAGCCGCTGTCGGTCGCACCGGCTGTCGCCGGCGCGGAGTCCGGAACGGGTGCACCTTGGACCGACCCGGAGCAGCCCGCGAGTAGTGCAACGGCGGCCACCGCAGCAAGGGAGTATGCGGCCACTCGCCTGGACGATCGTGGACACACCCGCATGTAAGCCTCCGCACTCGACCTCGACCGATCCCGACAATCGACCAATGCATTTCAGACAAATCGGCCGTGCCGAACTTGTCTTCCACTCTGCCATGTCCGAAGCCGCGCACCCGACATCTAGCGAATGCCCAGGCCAAGTGTCGAAAGATACCGCTCGGCTTCGCTCTCGGCGAACGTCCGTCTCGTCGGATCGGGAATGATCGGTCACCGACTCGGTGTTCTTACCGATGAACGTCTGATCCAGTGCTGTCGGGCACCTGACTCCGATGCTGTCGAGCGTGCGCCGATAGTGGACACTTGAGATCAAGACCGAAGAGCGAAGGGGACTGCGATGGACGAACAGTCGAGGATGTACGAGCTGGAATTTCCGGCGCCCCAGTTGGCGGCTGCCGACGGCCAGGGACCGATCCTGATTCACGGACTCGAGGGTTACTCCGACGCCGGTCACGCCGTGAAGTTGGCGACGACGCATCTGCGGGAAAGCCTGGAAACCGAGCTTGTCGCGTCGTTTGCTGTCGACGAGCTGATCGACTACCGCTCACGTCGACCAACGATGACGTTCAAGGCCGATCATTTCTCCGATTACGACGCTCCGGCGCTCAATCTGTACGCACTGCGCGATACGGCCGGCACGCCCTTCCTGCTGCTCGCAGGGATGGAACCGGACCTCAAGTGGGAGCGGTTCACTACTGCCGTTCGTCTGTTGTCCGAACAGCTGGGAGTGCGTCGAACCATCGGGCTCAACGCGATTCCGATGGCAATCCCGCACACCCGACCGCTGGGTGTGACAGCACATTCGACCAACAAGGACCTGATCCAGGACCATCAGCGTTGGTCAGGTGAACTGCAGGTTCCCGGCAGCGCATCGTCACTCCTCGAGCTTCGTATGTCTCAGCACGGGCACGAGGCGATGGGCTTTTCGGTGCATGTCCCCCACTACCTCGCGCAAACGGACTACCCGGGCGCCGCAGAGACTTTGCTCGAAAACGTTTCCGAGGTTTCGGATCTGGAATTGCCCTTGGTTGCACTGGGTGAGGCCGCGGCGCGCGTTCGGGAACAGGTTAACGAGCACATAGCCGGGAACGAAGAAGTTCAGACTGTAGTCCACGCTTTGGAGCGCCAATACGACACTTTTGTCGCCGCTCAGGAACAACAGTCGTCCCTTCTGGCCGGCGAGGCCGACCTTCCCAGCGGTGACGAGATCGGCGCAGAGTTCGAAAAGTTCCTGGCCGAACAGGCAGGAAATGACGACTTCGGCTCAGCTGGAGACCTCGATCGAGGCGACAACTGACGAAAATGTGACGGGCGGGGCGCATAATTCGACATTGTGCGCATTCCGCAACCCCTCCGTTACCTGGGCTGTTGTTCAGGACACATCCGTCGGATAGCCTCAAACTCTGTGTGATTTTCGTTGACGGCTCAACAACTGGAGCAGACAGTCAACGTGGTCACACGCCGAGCCAGGAGGCGACATGAGCAGACCACGGAACCGTCAGCTCCGACCGGTCCCCGACGAGGAACCGCGGATGATGTTCCGGACGATTCACGGCTACCGACGCGCATTTCGGATAGCCGGCGAGGGTCCGGCAGTACTGCTCCTGCACGGAATCGGCGACAACTCGTCGACGTGGACCGAGATCATTCCCCACCTCGCCAAGAAGTACACCGTCATCGCACCTGACCTGTTGGGTCACGGCCGCTCCGACAAGCCGCGCGCCGATTACTCGGTAGCCGCGTACGCCAACGGCATGCGTGATCTCCTGTCGACACTCGGCATCGAGCACGTCACCGTCATCGGGCATTCGCTCGGCGGCGGCGTCGCGATGCAGTTCTCCTATCAGTTCCCGCACATGGTCGATCGCCTCGTGCTGGTCTCAGCCGGTGGCGTCACCAAGGACGTCCACCCGCTGCTGCGACTCATGTCCGTTCCGGTGGTCAACGAGGTCGTCAAACTGCTCCGGATACCTGGCGCGATGCCGCTCGTCCGGATGGCCGGAAACCTTGCCGGTGTCGTCCACGGTTCGAATCTGCGCCCCGGCACCATGCTGCACGACACGCCGGACCTGATTCGAGTGCTCGCTGATCTCCCCGACCCCACTGCCTACGAGGCTTACCTTCGTACGCTGCGGGCAGTCGTGGACTGGCGCGGGCAGGTCGTCACGATGCTCGACCGCTGTTATCTGACCGAGAATCTGCCGGTTCAACTGATCTGGGGCGACGACGACTCCGTCATTCCCGTCTCCCACGCTCACCTCGCGCATGCGGCGATGCCGAACTCACGTCTCGAAATCTTCCGCGGCTCGGGCCACTTCCCGTTCCGCGACGATCCGATGCGTTTCCTGCAGATCGTCGAAGATTTTCTTTCCAGCACCGCACCACTCGTCTTCGACGAGGCCCGCTGGCGTCACATGCTGATCTCCGGCGTCGGCGAGAACACCATTACCGGAACGTCGTCCACCCGCATGGCAGTGCTCGACGCCATGGGCTCGGACGAGCGAAGCGCAACCTGATCCGCGGTTGCGGCTAGCCTGTACGAGTGCTGCTGACGGAACTTCTCCCCGACAACGCGGATCCTGATTCCGTTTTCGACGCCTTCTCTTCGTGGACCCTCGAACGAGGTTTGACGCTCTATCCTGCCCAGGAAGAGGCCGTCATGGAGTTGGTCTCGGGTGCAAACGTGATCCTTGCGACGCCGACCGGGTCCGGTAAATCGATGGTAGCGATCGGCGCGCATTTCTATGCGATGTCGCTCGGCAAGCGCACCTATTACACAGCGCCGATCAAGGCCTTGGTGAGTGAGAAGTTCTTTGCGCTGTGTGAGGTCTTCGGTGCCGAGAACGTCGGCATGATGACCGGCGACGCCGCCGTGAACTCGTCGGCGCCGATCATTTGTGCGACGGCAGAGATCGTCGCGAATCTCGCACTGCGAGAGGGCCCGAACTCCGATATCGGCCAAGTCGTGATGGACGAGTTCCATTTCTACTCCGAACCCGATCGAGGTTGGGCGTGGCAGGTTCCGCTCATCGAGTTGCCGCACGCGCAGTTCCTCTTGATGTCGGCAACTCTCGGTGAGGTCGACTTCTTCTCCGAGGATCTGACGCGTCGCACCGGGAAGCCGACCACCGTCGTCTCCGGCACGGAACGCCCTGTGCCTTTGATGTTCTCGTACGCGACCACGCCGGTCGGCGAAACCATCGAAGATCTGGTGACCACCAACCAGTCCCCTGTCTACATCGTGCATTTTACGCAGGCGGCCGCGCTCGAGCGCGCCCAGGCACTGACGAGCGTCAACTTCTGTTCCAAGGCCGAGAAGGAAGCGATCGCCGAAGCGCTGGGCGGTTTCCGCTTCACCACGGGGTTCGGAAAGACACTCTCGCGCCTGGTCCGGCACGGCATCGGCGTTCACCATGCTGGCATGTTGCCCAAGTACCGACGGCTCATCGAAGTTCTCGCGCAGGACGGGCTTCTCAAGGTGATCTGCGGTACCGACACTCTGGGCGTCGGAATCAACGTCCCGATCCGCACAGTGCTGCTGACCGGTCTCGCCAAGTACGACGGCGTCCGCACACGGCATCTGAAGGCCCGCGAGTTCCATCAGATCGCCGGCCGCGCGGGTCGTGCAGGCTACGACACGATGGGCACCGTTGTCGTCCAGGCACCGGAACACGAAGTGGAGAATCTGCGGGCAGTCGCCAAGGCCGGCGACGATCCGAAGAAGATCAAGAAGATTCAACGCAAGAAGGCTCCCGAGGGGTTTGTGTCCTGGAGCGAAGCGACGTTCGACCGCTTGGTCGCGGCATCGCCCGAACCGTTGGTGTCGCGATTCTCGGTCAGCAACTCGATGCTGCTCAATGTCATTGCCCGCCCGGGCAACTGCTTCGACGCGATGCGGCATCTGTTGGAGGACAACCACGAATCGCGTCCGGCGCAACGCAAGCACATCCTCAAAGCGATCTCGCTGTATCGCGGATTGCTCAGCGCCGGCATCGTGGAACGCCTCGACGAACCCGACGAGTACGGCCGCATGGCTCGGTTGACGATGGACCTGCAACGCGACTTCGCCTTGAACCAGCCACTCTCACCGTTCGCCTTGGCGGCATTCGAACTTCTCGACGTCGAATCCGACAGTTACGCACTCGATGTCGTCTCGATCATCGAGTCGACGCTCGACGATCCGCGTCAGGTTCTGATGGCGCAGCAGCACTTCGCACGCGGCGAAGCGGTGGCGCAGATGAAGGCGGACGGCATCGAGTACGAGGAGCGCATGGAGCTTCTCGAAGAGGTCACCTGGCCGAAACCGTTGTCGGACTTGCTGTTCCCGGCTTTCGAAATGTACCGGGGTGGCCACCCGTGGATCACCGAGTTCGCCCTCTCCCCCAAGTCCGTGGTGCGCGACATGATCGAACGCGCCATGACGTTTGCCGAATTGATCAGCCATTACGGACTTACCCGGTCCGAGGGCCTCGTCCTGCGCTACCTCGCCGACGCCTACCGCGCGCTGAGGCAAACCGTCCCGACCGAAGCGCGCACCGAGGAACTCGAAGACATCATCGAGTGGTTGGGCGAGCTGATCCGTCAGGTCGACTCGAGCCTGCTCGACGAGTGGGAGTCACTCACCGACCCCGGAGCCGAGGCAGACACGGAAGAGGTTGCGTTCGGCGCCGACATTCCCCGTCCCATCTCGGCGAACCCGCGCGCATTCCGCGTCATGGTGCGCAATGCGATGTTCCGACGCATCGATCTCGCGTCGCGTCGACAGTGGAACGAGCTGGAAAACCTCGAGGACGGTATCGAGGCCGCCGAGTGGGAAGAGCAACTACTGCCGTACTTCGAGGAGTACGCAACCATCGGAACCGGGCCGTCGGCGCGCGGTCCGGCGCTCTTCCAGGTCACTGAGGACGGAGAGTTCTGGCGGGTGCGGCAGGTGCTCGAGGATCCGGAGGGCGATCACGGATGGGCGCTGCTTGCCGTCGTCGACATCCCGGAATCGGATGCCGCGGGTGAAATCGTGTTCGACGAGCTGAGCGTCGTAGAAGGCTAGCGCCTGTGCGCCTTTCTGGTAGTCATCGCTACCGGAAAGGCGCACAGGGGGCGTCAGCCCCTTCGAGCCTTCCGCGGCTGGTTACGACGCGCAGCGCGCTTTTCCTTGATGCGAACGTTTTCGGCCCGCACGTCGGCCTGAACAGCGCGTTCCTTTTCGAGCCAATCAGGCTTCTCTTCGAGGAGTGCGGCGATCTGATCCGTGGTGAGTGCTTCTTCGACGCCGCCGCGGGCCAGGCCGGCGATCGATACACCCAGCTTGGCGGCGATGACCGGGCGAGGGTGCGGTCCGGTGCGTCGCAGCTCCAGCAGCCACTCCGGCGGATCGGTCTGCAGAGCGGTCAGCTCGTCACGAGTCACGTCGCCTTCCTGGAACTGCGCAGGTGTTGCTTCCAGGTACACACCCAGCTTCTTGGCAGCCGTCGTCGGCTTCATCGTCTGGGGAGTTTTGTTCGACGTCATGCAACAAGAGTAACCAGCCGATACGGGTGCTTTTACCAAGGCGGTAGCCTTGCCTGGTGACAGACGCGGATAGTCAGGCAATTTTTCGACTCGCGTACGCCCCGGGGGTGACGCCCACCAAGTGGGTCCGGGTGTGGCACGAGCGGCTCCCCGAGGTGCGTCTGGAACTTGTTCAGTTCCCGGTACTCGAACTCGAAGCTGCACTTCGCGCAGGTGAAGCAGATGCAGGGTTGGTTCGCCTGCCGATCGACCGGACCGGAATCAGCGCCATCTCGCTGTATGCGGAAACCCCGGTGGTGGTGGTAGCGAAAGATCACGTGTTCACTACTGTCGATCAGATTTCCGTCGACGATCTGGCCGACGAGATAGTGCTCGATCCGCTCGACGACAGACTCGACTGGCCGACCCGTCCCGGAAAGACCGCCGCCGAGCGACCCGCGACCATCGCCGACGCCATCGAGTTGGTGGCCGCCGGCGTCGGAGTTGTCGTGGTTCCCCATTCGCTGGCGCGGTTCCACCATCGCAAGGACCTGACCTTCCGTCCGGTGGACGATGCGCCCGAGGCTCCTGTGGCTTTGGCATGGATGGAGTCCAAGACCACAGATCTGGTCGAGGAACTTATCGGCATCGTGCGGGGCCGAACGGCGCAGAGTTCCCGCGGCCGAAACGGTGAGCCGGCGGAGAAGATCAAGGGCTCCGTCAAGGCCAAGATCGCGGCCCGCGAGCGTCGCGCAGAAGCTGCCAAGAACGGGCAGAAAGCTAAGGGCGCCGGCACCGCAAAGAACATTTCCGGACGCAACGCCGGTTCCGGCAAGGCCAAGGCCGGCGGCAAATCGGGCAGCGGCAAGTCCGGTGGGACCAAGAGTTCGGGTGGCCGGTTCTCCGGAAAGCAGAAGGGCCGCTAGGGCTTTCACACAACCCCCTCGACCGCGAGGACGATGACGCACCCCTCGAGGTCGGGTCATCTGGCATGCTCTATCCTCGATTCACTGTGATCTCGCAGATGAATTCGGGGGGATTCGTTCATGGGTGTGGATACTTTTTCAGCTGATCCAGCCGAATTGGCAAGTGCTGCGGAGGGGCTGACGGCATCTGCCGAGGAACTCGGTGGATTCTCGGCTTCGGAGGCCGCTACCGCCGCATCGGCCGGAGCCGCCGGGTCGGCGTTCGCTGCAGCCATAGCCGACAACGTCGTCACCGTCGACGAACTCGGCCGCGCGATCGGTGCGGGGATCACTGCTACCCGCACGAAACTGGAAAACTCCGCACGAGTGTTCGCCCGGGTCGACATCGCCAACGGCGCACGGATCGAGGATTCGGGAGACGTGCGATGACACTGTCGATCTCGCAGATCCGATCCTGGAATCTGGACGCCCTCGACAACTATGCCGGCTCCCTGGGCCGCGGACATGACGTATTCGACAGCAACGTCGACATCGCGCACCGCATCATGGGCACCGCAACCAGCGATTGGAGCGGCAGCGCGGCGACCGCAGCATGGGATTCGGCAACCCAGCAGCATGCCTTCGGGCGAGACGCCGTCGCGATAGTCGGAGACGCCGGGCGCTGTGTCGCAGCGCAATCGGCAAACCTCCGGTACACCCGCGAAACACTGGTCAGCCGCGTCGACGACGCGAGCGCCGACGGTTTCACCGTCTCTGACGACGGTTCCGTCACCGCGACGCCCGCATCTCTGGCGAGCACAGATCCGCGCGGGGTAGAAGCCCGCCTCGAATATCACTCGTGGCGCATCGGCACGGCACTCACGGACGTCGACGAGACTGACGCGAGCGCCGCCAGAATCCTCACGGAGATCACCGCCGCAGGCACCTCGCTCATCGACCGCAAGGCCGATTTCGGGATCCCCGATGCAGCGTCGACCGCCCCTTCACATCACGTTCGGTTCGATGGTCAGGGAGCCCACGACTCCGACATTCTCGCGCAGTCCCCGGGCGCAACACCCGAGAGCGAGGCGGCCAAGCAACGGTTGATCGCCGCGACGACTTTCACTCCGGAACAACAAGCGCAACTTGCTGCCGGCGGGCCCGTGGTCGTCGACCCGGAACAACTCGCCTACCTACGTGAGTTCTACGCCGATACCAACCTCGACGAGCTGAAGAATATCGGTGCAGGAGCCGAAGGATTCCGCACGGTCAACTTCCCCGATGCGAATGTCCCCGCCGACGCGCGAATCCCCAGCGCCCTCGCCTCGGGCATGTTCACCGTCTCCAATCCCAACGTCACCGACGGCAACGGCAACGCGGGCAGCCTCGACAACCTTCCGCCAGACGTCCGCAGAATCTTCAGCGACCCCGCGTACAGCTCGCAACTCCAACCCGGTGGGTACTCCACCACCGTGAACGTCAACCATTTCGACGATTCGAATGCACTCACGGACATACTTCGAAATGCAGACCCGGCGACGCAATCCGGCAGCGCTTTGAGTTCTGCACTGCTCGATCGCAGCGCAGATCTCGCCCCTCTCCAATCGCAAACTTCATCGAGCGCCCCGATGCGATTGGTCTTCGACGACGACGGCCAGCCCGTCAGCAACGATGAGCTCGACTCCAGCCTCACCAAAGCCCTCGACGTTGCCACTCGGGACATACCTTCGAACGCCGACTTCCTCACCACCCCTGCTCATCAGGACGACGTGGTGAATCTGTTCACCCGCGAATGGAACGATGACGGACGAGCCGTCAGCGGCCTCACCGATTGGATCGGACCCGACGCCACCAACTCCAACCCAGCTGTTGCCGAACGGGCCGGCGCCTCTGCCCTTGCGCTCGCCCACAATCTCGCCGACAACAAAGGTGCCTACCTCGACATCGCCGGCCTGGACAACAGATCCATCGGAGAAGTGAATCCCGCGTTGACGCAATCCATTGGTTCCGCGGTGACCCCGTACATCGGGAATCTCGTCGGATTGGAACCCGATCAAACCGGTACCCTCGGTTTCGAAAATCTCGATGCCTACGACGACAGATTCGCCAATGCAAAATCGGTGATCGCGATCATCGACAGCGACCCCCACGCAGCCGCAAGTTTCAATGCGAACATGCTCGGAGCCGCGGGCCAACTCCAAGGGACCTTCGTCGAAACCAGCATGAGCGGAGACATCGCCGCGGGTTCTTCGCAATATGCAATATATGCGGGACGCGTCCAGGCACTGATGGACGGCGCTCTGGAGGAAGAAGCCTTCAACAGAACCGGTGACGCTGCGGCGGCGCAACAGGACATCATCAGCAGACGTGGGAAAACATACGACGAACTCGGTTGGCTGATTTCCGGCGGTGCCGCCATGATCCCAGGCTTCGGACCACCGACCAGCGTTGCAGTCAGCATGCTGGGAGTCGAACTCAAAGATCACGTCCTCGGCTCCCCGGTCGAAGTTCCTCCGGCACAACTCAACTTCACAGACCAGAGTTCGGCTTCGACGACCCTTCTCGACTACCGATTGGTTCAGGCACTCGACAACGCCTACGGAAGAGAAGACTTCGAGCAACTGAACGGTTTTCGAGTCAATGGCGATCCGAGCGAATCCCTCAGACCAGTCGATCTGGAGACCCTGGGTCTAAACGGCAAATTCGACAGCACGCTGCAGGACTATTTGACGTTTCGGGGATTCAATCGCGATACGTTCATGACCAACATGAGAGACGGACTCGACGATGTCGGATAGATTTCCTGCGTTTACAAGGCGAAACCACCGCGCCGCAACCGCTCTTGCACTGGCATTCAGCATGGGATCATGTATCGCGGGTTGCGCGGCGCCCAACTCAACCGAAAACGTCAGCGCCACAACCACGCCCGCCGCGTCAAACGTCTATGTACTACCGAGCTACATGACCGACTATCACAACCAATGGCTCGCAGACCCCGGCATCGACCTCTTCAGCGAAGAGGCCACCATAATCCGAGCATTCATAGAATCCGACTACATCGTTGACAGTGGTGGCGATCGCAGCGACGCCTACCACGGGTTCTCGAGAATCACTGCGAACACTCGTGGAACGGTCTCGAGCGATCGCCGCTACGGAGAACCCGCAGACACACCACCACGCGTCTACCGAGGTACCAGCATCAACCGGATCTTGAGTATTCAAACAATTCCCGCCGGATACCGTGGCGATTCGACCGTGGTCGCTTACGCCTGCTCCGACGCCTACGATACCGATTACGACGGCCGCAAACCGGATTCGTCGCGACTCCCGAGCAGTAGTTACGAGATCTGGATGCACAACACCGCTTCTACGGCTACCCCCTACCCTCGATTCGAAGGGCCCCGCAATGCACCGGAAGGGGACGTCTTCGGCGGCTGGATCGTCGACAAATTCACCAGCTCCACCAGCGACCGTGTGCAACAGGAGACTTGCTCTGACTGGTTCAAATCGCGTCACGACGGGAATCGACTCCGGATGAGCACCGACTTCGCCCCACCCCTCGTCCTCCCCAACTACCCCGGCTGGCCAGAAGATGCGGCCCGGTAGGGGCCAGGGCAACGGTGCCGCGCCCAAATCTGACCAAGTCAGGACCTCAGCGGCGCTGCCGGACGCATGATGGAGTGATGACGGTCGAAAATTCGTACGCCTTGGACGAACTTGTAGCGGCACTCCCCGAGGGAGCCGTCCTGCTGGATCCGGATGTGACCGCGGGCTACCGCCAGGACTGGGCCGCCGACCCGACCGCCGGCCATCCCGCTGCCGTGGTTCGCGCAACGTGCACCGAAGACATCCAAACAGTGATGCGCTGGGCAACCGCCAACCGCGTACCGGTGGTTCCCAGAGGTGCCGGCTCGGGCCTTTCCGGTGGATCCAGCGCCGTCGACGGTTGCATAGTGGTCAGCACCGAGCGAATGCGACAGATCACGATCGACCCGGTCGCCCGTGTGGCGGTTACTCAGCCCGGCTTGATGAATGCGGAGGTCAAGAAAGCCGCCGCAGAGCACGGACTCTGGTACCCACCTGACCCGTCGTCCTTCGAGATCTGTTCCATCGGCGGCAATGCAGCCACCAACGCCGGCGGACTCTGCTGCGTCAAGTACGGAGTTACCACCGACTACGTTCTCGGACTCCGGGTCGTGCTGGCAGACGGGACAGCGGTCAGCCTCGGAGGTCCACTTCTCAAGGACGTCGCCGGACTCTCCCTCACCAAACTGTTCGTGGGCAGTGAGGGAACTCTCGGCATCATCACGGAAATCACGTTGCGTTTGATTCCCGCGCAGCCGCCCGCATCAACCGTCGTCGCGTCGTTCGACTCGGTACAAGAAGCTGCCGACGCGGTCTTGGCGATCACCAGCAACATGCGTCCGGCGATGCTCGAGTTCATGGATCATGCCAGCATCAATGCCGTCGAGGATTCGGTGCGCATGGGTCTGAACCGCAAGGCTCACGCACTGCTGCTCGCGCAGTCCGACGCACCCGGCGCAGCAGGCGTGCTGGAAATCGAGACAATTGTTCAGGCGTGCGAAAACAACGGAGCCACCGAAGTATTCGCCACCGATGACCAGGCCGAAGGTGACGCTTTTGCGGCGGCACGGCGGGCAGTGTTCCCGGCAGTGCTCGCGATGGGAAGTCTGCTTCTCGAAGACGTGGGCGTTCCCATGCGCGCACTCCCCCAGCTGGTAACCGGGGTCGAAGCCATCGCAGACGACCTCGACGTCCTGATCTGCACGGTGGCGCACGCTGGAGACGGAAACACACACCCGCTCATCGTCTTCGACCCCGCAGACCCGGACATGTCCGAACGCGCACAGATCGCATTCGGACGGGTGATGGATCTCGCCATCGCGCTCGGCGGCACGATCACCGGCGAACACGGGGTCGGTCGACTCAAGCGCGACTGGCTGCCGTCACAGTTGGGTGAAGACGTCATGGCCCTCAATCGCAAGGTCAAGGATGCGCTCGACCCGCTGGGAATTCTCAATCCCGGAGCCGTCATTGCCGTGAAAGAAGGCTCTCTCGACTAGCTTTCACGTCGACGTCGAACGAGTTACGTCATCGAGGAACCGTCGGGCTGACCGAACGGACCAGCTCGGCCAGCTGACGGAATCCTTCTGCTCGGCCACTCGACGAGCGGAACACGACGCCGATCGTGCGACCTGGAGCCGGCGAGGCGAAATGCGCCGTCGACAAGTCCCCGCGTCGAACCTCCACGGCAACAGCCGATTCCGGGACCAAAGTCACCCCGAGTCCCCCGGCCACACATTGCACGACTGTCGCGAGAGAGGTAGCCCGCGTGTCGCCGGCAAGCGGATGGGCGTCTACCGAACGGCACAGATCCAACGTCTGGTCGCGCAGGCAATGGCCGTCGTCGAGCAAGAGCAACGGCAGCGCGTCGAGCACGTCCGCCGTGAGATCGACACGTCCGGCCAAGGAATGATCGTTCGGCACGACCATCACAAAATCCTCTTCGTACACAGGAACTTCCACCAGGCCAGGTGTTCCGGCAGGAAGCGCCAACACCGCGACGTCGAGCGCTCCCGATCGCAGGGCATCCAGCAAGCGCGCCGTTTGATCCTCGACTATTTGCGGCGCCAACGACGGTAGCTTCTCGCGCAGCTCCGGCAACAACCCCGGAAGAATGTACGGCGCAACGGTCGGGATCAACCCGATGCGTAGCGGTCCGGTCAGAGAGTCGCCGGAGCCGGCCGCGCTCGCGACGAAACCGTCGGCAGCCTCGAGGATTTGCTTCGCCTGACCGAGCAAGCGCTGTCCGTCCGCGGTCACGAGCACGCGCCGCGTACTACGTTCGATCAGTTTGACCCCTAGTCCCGCCTCGAGAGCCGCCAGCGCCTGCGACAGTGTGGGTTGGCTCACACCGGAACGTGCTGCGGCAGTACCGAAGTGCCGGTACTCGGCCACCGACACAAAGGCACGCAGCTGTGACAAGGAAGGTTGATAAGTCTGATCAGACATGCCTATCAGTGTAGTGCCACCCATCACCTTTACCTTTTGAACGGTTTGATGCAGAATGGACTCATACCAAAAAGCGCCGGTCACAACCTCGACACTCCAGTCGAAACCGTCCGACCCGCTGACGGTGACAAACCCTCTCGATCCAGCACGTTCGGCCGTCACAGTCCGAACAGCCGGATCGTGTGCGCAAGAAATTCCTGTTCACGAGACACGTAGGAGAATGAGACACATGGCTCTGCTCACAATCGGCGACCAGTTCCCCGCTTACAACCTCACGGCTGTCATCGGCGGCGACCTGTCCAAGGTCGATGCCCAGCAGCCCGATGACTACTTCACCACCGTCACCAGTGACGACTACGCAGGCAAGTGGCGCATCGTCTTCTTCTGGCCCAAGGACTTCACCTTCGTGTGCCCCACCGAGATTGCTGCATTCGGCAAGCTCAACGAAGAGTTCGCAGACCGTGACGCTCAGGTTCTCGGCGCTTCCGTCGACAACGAGTTCGTGCACTTCCAGTGGCGTGCACAGCACGAAGAGCTCAAGACCCTCCCCTTCCCGATGCTCTCGGACCTCAAGCGTGAGCTTGCCGAGGCCACCGGCGTCCTCAACGCCAACGGCGTTGCAGACCGCGCGACGTTCATCGTCGACCCCAACAACGAGATCCAGTTCGTCTCCGTCACAGCCGGTTCCGTCGGCCGTAACGTCGACGAGGTTCTCCGCGTCCTCGACGCTCTCCAGAGCGACGAGCTGTGCGCATGCAACTGGAAGAAGGGCGACCCGACCATCAACGCCGGCGAGCTCCTGACTGCGAGCGTCTGAGTATGAGCGTCGAGAACCTCAAGAACTCGCTTCCCGAGTACGCGAAGGACCTCAAGCTCAACCTGAGTTCCATTGCGCGCACGACGGTCCTGAACGAGCAGCAGTTGTGGGGAACGCTCCTCGCAACGGCCGCAGCCACCAAGTCTGCGTCCACGCTCAAGGAGATTGCTTCCGAGGCTGCCGACAACCTGTCGGCAGAGGCCTACAACGCCGCTCTCGGCGCAGCGTCGATCATGGGCATGAACAACGTCTTCTACCGCACCAAGGGCTACCTCGACGGTAAGTACGACGACCTTCGTGCCGGCCTGCGGATGAACATCATCGGCAACCCGGGCGTCGACAAGGCCGACTTCGAATTGTGGTCGCTTGCAGTGTCCGCGATCAACGGCTGCAACCACTGCCTCGAAGCTCACGAGAACACCCTCCGCCAGGAAGGTGTCGACCGCGAGGTCATCTTCGAAGCGATCCGCGCCGGTTCCATCGTCGCGGGCGTCGCACAGGCTGTCGAAGCCAACGAGATCCTCTCTGCCGCACAGGTCTGATCACTCGGACCTGAGTGCAGTTCGACGAGCCCTCCCCACCGTGAAGGTGGGGAGGGCTTTTCGCGCGCTAGGGTGGACCGATGGGTATCGAGGTGAGTGTGGTCCGGGTCTTCACGGACGAGAACGGCAAGCACGGGAATCCGTTGGGAATCGTCGACGCGTCCACGGTTGCAGAATCGGATCGACAAGCCGTCGCGAAGGAACTCGACTACAGCGAGACCATCTTCATCGACGTTCCGGATGACGGCGCCTCGCGTGCGCGGGTCCAGATCTTCACTCCGGCAGCAGAACTCCCCTTCGCCGGACACCCGACCGTCGGTGCCACGTGGTGGCTGGGCGAACAGGGTCGTCGCGTGAGCGCCCTCGACGTTCCTGCCGGCAGTGTCGACGTCCGCCAATCCGGCGCTTTGACGTGGGTACGCGCGCGTGCCGAATGGGCACCGGAATTCGCGATCTATCCGATGGACACGGTCGACGACGTCATCGACGCAGATCCGTCCGACTACGAGGCGGATCATTCGTATCTGTGGGCATGGCAGGACAAGCTCGAAGCTGCCATCCGCGCACGCATGTTCGCACCGGTGATGGGAATCGCCGAGGACGAGGCGACCGGATCTGCAGCGCTGCGCATCACGGACCGATTGAGGAAATCACTGCTCATCACCCAGGGACGCGGATCGGTGCTTCACACCACCTTCTCTCCGGAAGGGTGGCTCGAAGTCGGCGGCCGCGTCGTCGCCGAGCCGTCACGAACCTTGTGAGTACCCGGCGGGATTGCGTCCGGCCTCGAGGTCACGTGCGCTGAGTGACACCGAGATCTCGTCACCGAGCGCAACTCCCGGCGCGAGGGGCAACTGATCTCCACTCCAGAACTTGCCCGGATCGAACCAGTTGATACGACGATTACCGACAAGCAGACCCATCGCCTCATAGGTCTTGGCAACCACTTCGGCGCAGTAGGCGCTCTCGACGGCCACTGCGGACACGTCGGACTTCTTGCGCAGCTTCGGGATTCGGCCTCCGAACCAGCGTGAGGCAAGCTTGGCCGTCGACGGGAACGGCGTACCGTCCAGCCGTGCGATCGTCTTGAGCAGAGCGTCTTCCTGCTCCCGGGTGATCTCGTGGTCGAGCTGGCGCAACCATCCACGCTGCCCGTACTTGGCGCCCCAGACCTGAACCGCCGATCGCAGATCGTGCAGTTGGACACCACGCTGGAAGCGTCCGGTCCACATGTCCTGCAGCGAGTGACCGAGTTCCGCATGCCACATCAGCGGCGGAAGGTCGTCGATCACGACCGACATTCCGACGTGGTTGACCGGGCTGTTGGTCAGCGTCTGGATGGCCCGGTCCGCCGTCGACTCTCCGCGAAAGATCCAGATGTCGCCCGTGCGGGTCGCCGCGGCGGCCTCCTCGAGACTCACCTGCGAAAGCAATCGTCGGTCCATGCCTCTAGCGTAGAGGGATGAAACTCCCTACTCCTCTGCGCGCCTCGCACGTTTGGAAACTGGTCGGCCTCGCCGGTGCAATGGGCGTTGCCGCCACCGGGGTTCTCGTTGCGCGCGGCGAACGCCAGCGTCGGGCCTACTCTCCGGACGAAATTCGCTCGGTACTGCACGAGCGGTACACCCAGGCCTACGCCAAGCAGTCGGAACAAGAGGTTCTGGAACTCGAACCTGCACCCAACGCAGTGCGGCGCCGAATAGAGAAGCTCCTCCGGCGCCGCAACTGAACTCATCCGAGGGCTGCGAGGATCCCTGCTGCCATCTCCGCGACCTGATCATCGGTCATGACGAACGTCGGCGAAATCTGCATCGCACCCTGACCCGCCGCGCGACCCGAAATACCGTGCTCACGCAACGTCTTCACGAACGGCAAAGCCTCCGCCGGATCAACCAACTGCACCGCAGCGACCGCACCCAGTCCACTACGAACCTCCGCCACCCGCGGATGCTCGGCCAACGGCTGCAGATGCGTATGCAACGACGCCTCCAGACGCTTCGACTCCCCAAGCAAATTCTCACGCTCGAGAATGTCGAGGTTCGCCATCGCCGCCGCAGCAGCACCGGCATGCCCGCCGTACGTGTAACCATGACGCCACC